>BJGH01000024.1 GCA_014190355.1 Alphaproteobacteria bacterium | reverse complement strand
GTAAACTTCTCAAGGAAAAAAAGATTGCTTTGGTTGGGGGAATGTACAACATCAGCAGTGGCGTAGTGGAATTTTACTAAATTATATTTTTAAGTAAATTTGCTTTTTAACTAAGTTAATCTTAGTAGTAAATAAGCTATTTTTTTATTAAAAGGGGTCAGACCCCTTTTTGTCAAAAAAGTGGTTTTTAACTAAGATTCTCTGGATCAAACCACTTTCCTAAATTTTTTTTGCAAAATTAGTAGCGTTTTTAACCTACATTCTCATCATCAAATAAGCTATTTTTTTATTAAAAGGGGTCAGACCCCTTGGATATTTATATTGCAAAAAATCCCTCTTGCAAATACTCAAATTTTTTTTAAAATTGTAAAAAAATCAAAAAAAGATTGTTTAGTTAAAAATAAAATAATTCTTAACAAAAGTTATTACTTAACATTTTTAAACAAATTATCTTGTTAATTGTGATAAGTTAATAAATTTAAAATTAACAAATTAATAATTCAAATTTGATAAATCCAAAATTAAAATAAATTCGACTATGCGTTATTTAGCCCTTACCAAACAAGATCGTGAAGACATGTTAAAAGCCATTGGTGTTAAAAAAGTTGATAATCTTTACGATGCTGTTCCTGATCAATTTTTATTGAAAAACCCAATTGCTGAATTGCCAAATCATCAAGGTGAAATTGAGGTTGAAAATATTATGAAAAATTTCGCTAAGAAAAATCGCTCAGCTAGTGAAGGTTCTTTTTTTCTTGGTGCTGGATGCTACAAACATCATATTCCAGCTACAGTTGATCACTTAATTCAAAGATCAGAATTTTTAACTTCATACACTCCTTACCAGCCCGAAATCTCGCAAGGAACTTTAGCGGTTATTTTTCAATTTCAATCGATCATTTCGCTACTTACTGGCATGCAAGTTGCCAATGCCTCGATGTATGATGGCGCTACTTCACTTGCTGAAGCTTGCTTAATGAGTTTAAGATTAAAAAATACCAAGAAAAATATCGCTATTCATGGCAATATTCATCCTGATTATCTCGATGTCTGCAAAACATTTTTAGATTTAAACCAAGCCAAATTAGTTGATAAGATTGATGACAGCTGTAGTGCGGTTGTTGTCCAATATCCTGATTTTTACGGCAATATTATTGATCTCAACGAGGTCAGAAAAAAATGCGATGAAGCAGGTGCATTAATGATTGTGGTGGTTAATGAAATTTTGGCACTTGGTTTACTTGAAGCACCTTCACAGGCTGATATTGTAGTTGGCGAAGCCTCATCACTTGGAGTTGGTTTAAATTTTGGTGGACCATTGTTAGGTTTTTTTGCTTGCAAAAAAGAGTTTGTTCGCCAAATGCCGGGAAGAATCTGCGGAGCTACTGTTGATATGGATGGCAAACCCGGTTATGTTTTAACACTTAATGCTCGTGAACAACATATCCGTCGCGATAAAGCTACTTCAAACATCTGCTCTAACCAAGGTTTATGTGCCACTGCCTTCACCATTCACACTTCACTTTTAGGTGAAATTGGTTTCAAAAAACTAGCTCAAATTAATCATCATCGCGCGTGCTTTGCCTTTGACGAACTCAGCAAAACCAAGGGTTTGAAAGTTTTAAATGAAAATTTCTTCAATGAATTTACCATCGAATTTACAAAAAATGCTCAAGAAATTAATCATAAACTTTTGGCGAAAAACATCATTGGCGGATATTGCGTTGATAACAAAATGATCC
>BJGH01000023.1 GCA_014190355.1 Alphaproteobacteria bacterium | reverse complement strand
TGTTCACCAACTGACCCACCCTGCACTACCATATTTGTTGAACTTGAATCACTTGCTACGGCAAATCTTTTATCAATTAAATAAACTAATTTACTTTCAAAAGCATCTTCCGCCATATCATTTGCCAAACCTAAAGCTTTAACTGGAACTGCTCCATAAACTAAGTTTGTAGAAGTTGTTGATTGATAGACTCCAGTACCTGAGCAGTTAGCAACTTCAGCACCATAATCACTATCGCTATTTTTTAATTTTTTTAAAGATGCAGGACAAGGGAGTCTACGATTAGTAAGTAAAAAATTGCCAAGAGCTTTGTATATTTCAGCATATTTATCCTGCGTTGATTTATTTTTGGCAGTGTTTAAGGTTCCAACTGACATGGTCATAGCTCCACTAATTAAAATCGAAATAATTAATATCACAATCGATAATTCTAATAAGCTATAAGCAGATTTATTTGTTTTTAGTTTTTTTAAACAAATCTTCATATTTAATTTATTTTTTAACTTTAAAATTTATTTACTATTAATTGCAATTTCCAGAAGTAGTAAAACTTCCATCGATAAAGCATTGATATCCAACTGATCCAGTTCTTCCTGGCTGGTTACAAGTTAGTGTTCCTGAACCAATATTGACATTAATGGCATTAACCCCTGAAACTGTTGCAATGGTGCAAAAAGTGCAAGGTGAATATTGAATCCATGAACCATCTCTTAAACATTTGGTTGTTAATCTCTTGCGCTCCTCTGGAGACCAACATCCTCTGGTAGCATACAATACTTCGTCGAAATAACCATGACGATTTGCAAAAAAATTACCAGCATCAAAACATGCAATTAAGTGTTCAGCTTTAAAATCATCAATTAAATTTTGTTTGGTTTTGTAAAATAAATCATCATCAAAAATTAAACTATATTTTGCCGAATTCATAAAAACATTATCATAAGTTGCTGTTGAAGGTGAACCGTTGATAAAATTTGTGATATCATTATCTAATTCAGCAACATCATTTGAACGAGTGTTTTGTTGCGAATTATCAGGATCAAAAGCGGAAAGCTTGTTAGCTCCATAACTAATTAGAACTAAGATAGCATCGCTTGTTAAAGTTAAATCTGAAGTTAATAATTTATCACGAATTATAATGGTATTTGAGCTTGGCGAGGTTGAGAATGTAACATTAGAAAAATTTGCTGAAGCTTCACTAGCTACAGCAAATCTTTTGTCAATAACATAAGCAATTTTGCTTCTATAACCATCAAGAGCAACTTGCTCACTTAAACCTAACGCTTTAAAGGGAACCATCCCGTAAACAACATTTGAAGAACTGTTTGATTGAAATACTCCATTTCCATTGCAATTTACAACCTCTTGACCATAACTGGCATCGCTCAAACGATTTAAAGTTATCGATGCTGGGCAAGGTAATCTTTTGTTATTCAACAAAAAAGTTCCAAGAGCTTGATAAATTTGTTGAAAATTATCATTAGTTGTTTTGATGCTTCGATTAACAATTGAAGAAGTTGCAACGCTTAAAATCCCTGAAATAACTACCCCAAAAAACATCAAGAGAATTGATAATTCAATTAAACTAAAAGCGGTTTTTGCAGATGAATCTTTTTTAAATTGTTGGTTTTTATTATTGTAAAATATAAAATTCATAGGATTAATTATTCAGCTTAAGCTATCGAGATTTTTAAATTAAGTAGCAAACTTGTCAAAAAAATAATCATTAATTTGTTAAGGTTATTTTTTTCTTGCAAAAGCGGGAAAATATTTTGCTAAATTAAAAATTTTAAGATAATAATTTAAGTGAAGTTTTTTTGTTTTTTAATTATAATAACCTTCAAATTTATTAAAAAATTTTTTGCTATTTTTTAAAATTTCGACAAATATTATTTTTAAAATTAATCTTGCATTAAAAACTTCTGCGATTTAAAATACATTTTGAATTACTCAATTTTAAAGGGGATATAGCTCAGTTGGTAGAGCACCTGCTTTGCAAGCAGGGGGTCAGGAGTTCGAGCCTCCTTATCTCCACCATTCAAATACTACTAAATCGCCTCTAATTGCTTTTATGAAACATAGCGATAACATCTTCGTTGCAGGTCACCGCGGAATGGTTGGCAGTGCTATTGTTCGTCAATTACAAAATCAAGGTTATAAAAATATCATTACCAGAACCCGTCAAGAGCTTGATTTACTTGATCAAAAAGAAGTTGAAAAATTTTTTAAAAATCACCAAATTGATTATCTTTTTATTGCCTCAGCCAAAGTTGGAGGTATTGAAGCCAATAGATCCAAACCTGCAGAATTTATTTACGAAAATCTCCAAATTCAAAATAATTTAATTCATCAAGCTTATTTAAATAAGGTTAAAAGGTTATTATTTCTTGGAAGCTCATGTATTTATCCGAAATTTTCTCCTCAACCAATTAAAGAGGAATATCTCCTGACAGGTGAACTAGAGCCCACCAACTACGCTTATGCTATTGCCAAAATTGCTGGTTTAAAAATGTGTCAAGCCTATCGCGAGCAATATGGTTGCGATTTTGTAGCGGTCATGCCTACCAACCTCTACGGCATCAATGATAACTTTGATTTAACCACCTCACATGTCTTACCTGCCCTGATGCGCAAATTTCATGAAGCCAAGATCAACAACGCCCAAAGCGTTGAGGTTTGGGGCAGTGGCAAACCCCGCAGAGAGTTTTTATATGTCGATGATCTAGCAAATGCTTGCCTTTTTGTTATGAATAATCATAATATCAAAGAATTAGTAAATATCGGATCAGGCGTTGATATTGCAATATTCGATCTTGCTCATTTACTTAAGAAAATTATTGGCTTTAATGGCGAAATTAAATTTAACCAATCCATGCCTGATGGCACTATGCAAAAACTTCTCGACGTTTCAAAACTTCGCAATTTCGGCTGGAAAGCCGAAACTGATCTTGAAACAGGAATTAGCAGGGTTTATGAGTGGTATGTAAAGAATAAAATAAATAATTAAATAAATCATTATTATGTTTAAAGATAAATCTATTTTAATAACCG
The DNA here is from genome assembly GCA_014190355.1 of Alphaproteobacteria bacterium. GTDB lineage: Bacteria > Pseudomonadota > Alphaproteobacteria > Rickettsiales > UBA1997 > CAILUF01. Next base: position 7 of record BJGH01000023.1, on the reverse strand, counting down.
GTGGAAC
>BJGH01000022.1 GCA_014190355.1 Alphaproteobacteria bacterium | reverse complement strand
GATTCGATAAACGCACAAAATGACGAATAACTTGTGGTTCGTTAACTTGCGCTAAACCAATCGTTTCACGATTTTTGTTTTGACCAGTTTTGCTTTTGAAATTTTTTACATCAGGTAAATCAACTCCACAAGCCCCAACTCGCGATTGCTTGATTAAGAGCTCTGTTTCATGTTGTAAACCAGTTTGTGCAGGAATAAAGTTAGTCATAATTATTTTTATAATTTATTGTGCTTTAATATATTTTGATTAAACATATTAGCTTTTAACTGTTTTGAGTTATGTTAAATTTTTTGTAATTTTAAAAACAAAAACTTAAAACTCATTTCTTTTCAATTGATTTTAAACTGTTAAAGTTTTCATGCAATTAGTTTTTTATCGATTAATTGTTATTAAATTTGCTAACGCAAATTTGGTTTTAAGTTGAATTGCTTTTTGGTGAGTGAATCGCCGTATTTGCAATGATTATTTTTTATTAGTTTTAAAGTTGAATTAAATTTGCTAACGCAAATTTAGTTTTAAGTTGTATTAAATTTGCTAACGCAAATTTAGTTTTTAAGTTGAATTGCTTTTTGGTGAGTGAATCGCCGTATTTGCAATGATTATTTTTTATTAGTTTTTAAGTTGTATTAAATTTGCTAACGCAAATTTAGTTTTAAGTTGAATTGCTTTTTGGTGAGTGAATCGCCGTATTTGCAATGATTATTTTTTATTAGTTTTTAAGTTGAATTAAATTTGCTAACGCAAATTTAGTTTTAAGTTGTATTAAATTTGCTAACGCAAATTTAGTTTTTAAGTTGAATTGCTTTTTGGTGAGTGAATCGCCGTATTTGCAATGATTATTTTTTATTAGTTTTAAAGTTGAATTAAATTTGCTAACGCAAATTTAGTTTTAAGTTGAATTGCTTTTTGGTGAGTGAATCATTCATCCGTGATGAGTTTACAAATTTTATTTACAATTTAAATAGTTTCAATTCTGTTTCAATTAATTTTTATCGATTCTTCGTAAAGAGTTTCAACCCATTCAATGCCATAGCTCTCCCGCTTTTCGGGAGAGCTGATTCAAGAAACTTAACGGTAGTTAAGTTTCTAGAATTGTGATGGGTCAAAAAAGCTAAGATAATCAACGGTTTCGAGCCAAAGCAGAAATTTTCAGAATAAACATTTTTTACAAAAAACTATTTCTTGATTTTGTTTTTAAAATAAAAAACCCTTACCCCATCCCTCTGCCCACAAGTGGGGAGAGGGGATACAGCGAGGATTTTTTTAAAAACTAAATTAAAAATCATCTTCAATATTTCGTTTTGAAATAAAAAAATCGATCCAACTTCTTCTTTAGATTTTTTATTTATTACAAAATATTAATCCATCGAATTCCCTCTCCCCACTTGCGGGGAGAGGGATAGGGTGAGGGGTTATTTTTCTTTAAAAATGGAATATTTTATTTTAAAAACAAAATCAAGAAATCGTCTTTTTTTTATTTCAACTTTTTACACAATCTTAAAATCACTGTCCTTGTATATTTTTTTGACCCTCACGGCTAAAAGTTTTAACTATCGTTAAATTCTTTAAACCCGCTCCCCCGTAAAGCGGGGGAGCTAAAGCTCGAAGGCTTTATTAGCTTGTATAAATTTGTAGGTTTGTAAGCTCCCTCAAGGGAAGAGTAATGACACCGAAAGCTTGACGAGTGCTTTAATAAAATGTAGTAGTTTAAGTCCTTTTAATATTATTTCAAAATTAAAATAATAAGTAAAATTGCAATAATTGCAAGCCAGCCGCCTGAATATATAGCCAAAACTATTAATCCTATAACTATTAATGGAAATAAGGCAAACCAAAAAAAATTACTGATAAATATCTCCATATTATTAAAAAAATTATTTATAAATATTTTACCATTATTTAGGATTTTATTTGATTTTAATTTTAAAAAAATTTTATTTATTAATTCAAATTTAAAACAAAAAAAGCAATTAGAAAAGATATTAAAGAGTTAATATAAATAGAATAGTTATTAGAAATATTTTGAACATTTTCATCAAAAAAAGCAACTAAATTGACTATAAGTGAAATAAATAAGCTTAAACAAAAAATTCTTTTTTGTTTCTTTAAAATTTCTAAAAAAAACTACCAATTTTAGCATAATTATTTTTAAAGCTCACTTCTATTTATTTGCACTAATTTACTTAAATCATCACCAATTTTATTGTAAGAATCTTTGATGCTGTTAAGAGAAATTGTATATTGTCCGTTTTCTTTAGTGACATCAACTGAAGTATTTGAATCCTTATATTTGTTACATAAATCTTGCGTTAAATGAACTACGGGAACCCCAGCTTTCTCTGCGATTGAGCGGAGTTGCGAAGTAAAATCACAACATTTTTGAATAATGAAAGGTGAAGAATTGCTAAATATTTTTAAAAATTCTTCTTGAGAAACTGACATGTTTCTTGCCATTGCAAATTGTTGAAATTTTTTAACACTATTGTTTACATCTTCAATCCATTTTTCTGCTGACTTGGAAAATGAAGTTCCTTCATTAATACTTCCCCCATTAAATCTTTTTGCCATTTGTACTACCAAACCTAGAAATTTTGGTTGAAAAGTTAAGCCACGAAAGCTTTGCGTAGTCTGATAATCACCTAGAAGCTTAATCCAATTTTGAAAAATTGAACTTAAATTATCAATAGCTTGTAATGAAAAAAAAGTTGGTGAAACAGGAGCGATAAAGTAATCACTAAGCATCATGATCATGCCATTGATAATGCTAGAAGCACTAGGCGAAGTATCAATTAAAATAAAATCATAATTATTTTTTTGTTTGGTGATAGATTTTTCAAAACGGTTGGGAATGTCATTGGTGAATTCATTTTTATTTTTAATGATGCCAAATAAATCGGCTTCAATATTTGATAAATTTATTGATCCAGAAATTAATTCAACAAAACCTTTTGGATTAATTTTTGATTTTGTTTGATAAATTTTTTTATCAGATTTTGAGCCTTTAATTTCGCCATCAATATATTCGGCAAATGAAATATATTTTTCAATATTTTGACTCCATTTTGATTCTTGGGCAGTGGAATATTCAACTGAAGTTGAAAGTCCGTAAATTGCAGAAGTAAGATTCATTTGGGGATCGGCATCAATTAGCAAAACCTTGTGTCCTTTATCAGCAAGAATGAACCCTAGATTATGGACCAAGGTTGTTTTTCCAACTCCACCTTTATGATTAAAAAATGTAATTATTTTCCCCATAATCTACCTACAAAATCTCACCCAAATTTTTTGCTAAATTTTTGATTTCTTCTTCGCTAGTTAATTCACTAAAGGCAAGGATCATTTTGTTATCAACGCAATATCCGCCAATGATGTTTTTCGCCAAAAGTTTATGATTAATTTCTTGAGCATTTTTTGTAAATTCGATGGTAAATTCATTGAAGAAATTTTCATTTAAAACTTTTAAACCCTTGACTTTGCTGAGTTCATCAAAGGCAAAGCCAGCACGATGATGATTAATTTGGGCAAGTTTTTTGAAACCAATTTCACCTAAAAGTGAAGTGTGAATGGTGAATGCTGTAGCGCATAAACCTTGGTTGGAGCAGATGTTTGAAGTAGCTTTGTCTCGGCGAATATGCTGTTCGCGGGCATTTAAGGTTAAAACATAGCCATGCTTGCCGTCGGCGTCAATTGTTGCTCCGCAGATTCTTCCAGGCATTTGGCGAACAAACTCTTTTTTGCAAGCAAAAAAACCTAACAATGGTCCACCAAAATTTAAACCAACTCCCAGCGATGATGCTTCGCCAACTACAATGTCAGCCTGTGAAGGAGCTTCAAGTAAACCAAGCGCCAAAATTTCATTAACCACCACAATCATTAATGCACCTGCTTCATCGCATTTTTTTCTAACCTCGTTGAGATCAATAATATTGCCGTAAAAATCAGGATATTGGACAACAACCGCACTACAGCTGTCATCAATCTTATCAACTAATTTGGCTTGGTTTAAATCTAAAAAAGTTTTACAAACTTCAAGATAATCAGGATGAATATTGCCATGAATAGCGATTTTTTTCTTGGTATTTTTTAATCTTAAACTCATTAAGCAAGCTTCAGCAAGTGAAGTTGCACCATCATACATTGAGGCATTGGCAACTTGCATGCCAGTTAGTAGCGAAATGATCGATTGAAATTGAAAAATAACTGCTAAAGTTCCTTGCGAGATTTCAGGCTGGTAAGGAGTGTATGAAGTTAAAAATTCTGATCTTTGAATTAAGTGATCAACTGTAGCTGGAATATGATGTTTGTAGCATCCAGCTCCAAGAAAAAAAGAACCTTCACTAGCTGAACGATTTTTCTTAGCGAAATTTTTCATAATATTTTCAACCTCAATTTCACCTTGATGATTTGGCAATTCAGCAATTGGGTTTTTCAATAAAAATTGATCAGGAACAGCGTCGTAAAGATCATCAACTTTTTTAACGCCAATGGCTTTTAACATGTCTTCACGATCTTGTTTGGTAAGGGCTAAATAACGCATAATCGAATTTATTTTAATTTTGGATTTATCAAATTTGAATTAATAATTTGTTAATTTTTAATTTATTAACTTATCACAAATATCAAGATAATTTGTTTAAAAATGTTAAGTAATAACTTTTGTTAAGAATTATTTTATTTTTAACTAAACAATCTTTTTTTGATTTTTTTACAATTTTAAAAAAAATTTGAGTATTTGCAAGAGGGAATTTTTTGCAATTTAATTATCTAAGGGGTCTGACCCCTTTTAATAAAAAAAATATCCAAGGGGTCTGACCCCTTTTAATAAAAAAATAGCTTATTTGATGATGAGTATGTAGGTTAAAAACGCTACTAATTTTGCAAAAAAAATTTAGGAAAGCGGTTTGATCTAGAGAATCTTAGCTAAAAACCACTTTTTTGACAAAAAGGGGTCTGACCCCTTTTAATAAAAAAAATATCCAAGGGGTCTGACCCCTTTTAATAAAAAAATAGCTTATTTACTAAGATTAACTTAGTTAAAAAGCAAATTTACTTAAAAATATAATTTAGTAAAATTCCACTACGCCACTGCTGATGTTGTACATTCCCCCAACCAAAGCAATCTTTTTTTCCTTGAGAAGTTTAC
>BJGH01000021.1 GCA_014190355.1 Alphaproteobacteria bacterium | reverse complement strand
AAAAGGGGTCAGACCCCTTTTTACAAAAAAACCATCATTTAGCCAGATTTTCGTAGGTTAAAAACAATATTATTTTTTTTAAATTATTTTGGAAATTGATTTAATCTACAATCTCTAGTGCAAAACCTTGTTTTTTTTGAAAAAGGGGTCAGACCCCTTTTTAATTTTTTTTTGCAATTTTTAACAATTTTGCTTTAAAAACCAATATAACCTACAACCTCTATACCAAAACCCTATTTTTTTTGAAAAAGGGGTCAGACCCCTTTTTACAAAAAAACCATCATTTAGCCAGATTTTCGTAGGTTAAAAACAATATTATTTTTTTTAAATTATTTTGGAAATTGATTTAATCTACAATCTCTAGTGCAAAACCCTATTTTTTTTGAAAAAGGGGTCAGACCCCTTTTTTAATTTCAAATCTCATTCTAGCCTCCAGTCGTTGCGTAAGATCAGGCAAAGCCTGATCGAAAGCACGACCAAAAAAATTTATAACTCTTCGCTTGCGTAATGGCAAGTTTTACTTGCCCGAAAGCACGACCAAAAAAAATCTATATCACCAAGAAAAAATTATACTCCCTAACCATAATCTAACAAATAAAAAAATTGTATTAAGTTATAAATTAATTTATGGTAATATAAAATGTTTGTGTAATTTTAATTGCAAATTATTTTTTAATTTAAATTAAAATATTATGGAAAGTAAATCTATTCATCAAAGTTCTGATCAGCAAAGTTCAGAAAAACTAGACAAATACTTTACGGTATTAAAAATACTTCGTATTGATAAAAATCTTGCTAGCCATATTCCAAGTCAACAACTACTCGGGTTTTTTGAAAGTGTAACTGCCAAAGGAGTTGTTGCCGATAATAATGAGCTTGGCCAAGAACACATTAAAAAAGCTATTAGAACTTATGCTCATGATCAAGATATTGCAGTTACTGAATTTAATATTTCTGGTAGTGGAACACTTTGCCGTGAAATTGATAAAACAATAACAGATAAAATGAAAAATCCCAATATAAAATCAGCCAGTCATGTTATTGAAATGGGTGGACATTGGATGGCATTAACATTTAAAAAACAAATTAATGCAAGTGGTCAGGTAATAAATGATGATAAAGGTAATCCAAAAATTACAGCTTTTTTAGCGGATTCATTACCAGAAACACCTGCTAACGCAGAAGAAACCTCGTTTGATAGAAATAGAGAATTATTGCAAGGATATTTAATGAGTTTTAATGTTGATTTTCAAAGAGTAAAAGTTGCTACTCAAGGAACTGAGCAATGCGGAGAAAATGCTGTAGCAAATGTTTTAGCTATGCAAAATGCTTCTTATCAAGATTTACAAAAACATCAATATGATCTGAGTCAATCTTCATTATCAACACAAGTTGATATACCAATTTTACCTGTTGAAATTGCTCCAGCTCAAATTCGTAAAGAATTAAAATCTGCATTTAATAATGAAGCTAAAGCTATACTTGAGCAAGAGATAGCTAATGATATTCCTGGGAGTACATCGTTAACATCAGGATTTTCTCCATCTTCTGATGTCGCAAAAAGTTCTCCCCCAATGGAGGTTAGAGGTGATGGTTTGCTTGGGGGGGGTTTAAGATTTAAAATACCTAGTCTTTTAGACTCCTTAAGAAGAGAAAGTACTGCGATAAGAAAAGATTATCCATTACTAGGTTACTTAGAGCAGTTGCAAACTAACCTTGCATTAAAAAATAGTTTAAAAGATGTTGCAGGTCAAACAACAACAGAATTAGAAATATTTAACCAAAAAAGACAAAAATTGCTTAGTAATTTATCAGAAACATTAAAAAGTCTTATTAATCAAAGTTCAGGACTTGAAGAAAAGAAATATACCAATCAATTTCTTAATAATCTAAAAAGCCCAACGGTTGCAAATAATTTAGAAAAATTTTTGCCATTGATTGAAGATGTAGTTAGAGATCCTAGAAAGATCAATGACCAAATAACTCAATCTAAAATGAAGCAAACAATTGATTTGTTTGAATCTCATGAAAAACTTCAACAAAATTTTAATCTTTACCAAAATTTTACTTTAGATCAAGTTCTAAAAGGAAAAGCATTTCCAGAAATAAGGCTGAGTAGAATCAAAGATCAATTAATAAATTACCTTCAGATTGATAAGCAATTAAATTCAGGCGGTAATCCTTCTTTGGATAAACAAACAAATGAATTTATTGATAAAGTTTTTACGCATGAGCCAAGTAAGACCAATGATAAATTGCCATTTATTTTAAAATTAGTTAAACAACCTCAATCAGTTTATGATCCTAAATTCAAGCAAGAATATAATCATCTTTTTGATCACCAATCAATTCCAAACCCTGCAATAAGTTCTAGCGATGTAAAAGAACATTTAAAAGGACTAAGAAGAGAAATTTCTAATAGAATAGAAAATCAAAGAGAGAATCCTTCTTCGCCTGATATACAGCAAAAATTTCAAGAACTTTGGTGGGGATTTTTTTCTCTTTATAGTGATCAAATATCTAGATTAACTGATGAAGGAAAAAGTTTTGTTGATCATGTTTTTTCAGGTCAAGATATTCGAAAAAAATTGGATTTTATTGGCGAACTAATTTTAGATCCTAAAAAAGCAAATGATCCACAATTTATTGATGTATATCATCAACAGGTTCATGGTGGTAAAGAGGGTCAAATTAGATCAGGGGGAGGGGTAGGTAATCGTGATCATAGAAATCAAGAAGTATGGAGTTCAGAAATTCAATTTTCTGGTAGTAGTTTTGGTTTCAATCCATATGGATCTGATAAAGTTGGAGGACTTGGTGTTTCTATAAGTAAAGCTAGAGATTTTCCAGAAGAAGTCAAAAGTGTTGTAGATATTTTGCAAGGACGAGATAAACAAACTCCTTCCCCATCTCCAAGGCCAGTTTCTTGTTTTAATTTTAATCAATTTTTGAAATCAATTTTCGGAGGAAAGTCACAAACAACACATCAAGGAGTTAAAAGCAGCGATCTTTTTGAAAGAGGGTTTGGGAGACTTTTTGGCAGATCAAAGGATTCAGGTCAAAGTGGTGGAAGATAAATAAATAAAATTGTTAATAATTTTATTTTTTTAAGAGAATTAGATTATTAACAAAAGCAAAATTTATTTAACAATAACTCCTAAGGATTTTAATGACATTACAAGATAAAAAATAATTCCCACTAATCCCAAAACCATCCACAAAGCATAGTTGAAAATAAAACCGGTTTGAACTTTTGAAACTACAGTTGAGCCAAGTTTACAAAGATGCGCAAGACCATTAGGAACACCATCGATAATTTTAACATCAATAATTCGCCACGCTAAATCACCGATTTTACGGGCTGGCTTGACAAAAATTTTATCATAAATTTCATCAAAATACCATTTGTTAAATGAAATATTGTAAGCCAGTTTAAGGTTTTTGGCCAGTTGATTTGGCAAAGAAGTTTGTTTGATATAAAACCAGTAGGCAAGGGCGATGGCGATTATACTAACCAACATTGGTGCAAGCTTAACGATTAAAGGGCTGTGATGAATTTCATTTAATAGATCGGCTCTAGCTTCGCTAACGAAAATGGCATCGCTAAAAAAATTATTTTGTGCACTAAGCATTGCTAAATATTTAACGCCAATAAAGCCAGCAAATATTGAACCAATACTTAAGATAAATAAAGGAATAAGCATAGTTTTTGGTGATTCATGGGCATGCTCAAAAGTGTGATGATCTGCTCGAGTATGTCCGTGAAAAGTTAAAAATAATAAACGCCATGAATAAAATGCCGTTAAAAATGCTGATGCAATTCCAAGAGCAAAAGCAAATTTACCAAATTCAGAATGCGACATGAATGCAGATTCTAAAATTGCATCTTTTGAGAAAAATCCTGCAAAAGGCGGAAAGCCTGCTAGAGCAAGAGAGCCAATCCACATCATCGCATAAGTGATTGGAATTTTTTTATAAATTCCACCCATTTTACGAATGTCTTGCTCGTGATGCATAGCATGAATAACGCTTCCAGCCGATAAGAAAAGTAAGGCTTTGAAAAAAGCATGAGTTGCAAGGTGGAAAATTGCTGGTTGGTAAGCGGAAACTCCGCAAGCAAAGAACATGTAGCCAAGTTGTGAACAAGTTGAGTAAGCAATAATTTTTTTGATGTCATTTTGAGTTAAAGCAATTGTAGCTGAAAAGAACGCAGTCAATGCCCCAATTATTGTTACAAAACTTAAGGCAAATGGGGTTAATTCAAAAATCGCAGAACAGCGGATTACTAAAAAAACTCCCGCGGTAACCATGGTTGCAGCATGAATTAATGCTGAGACTGGGGTTGGACCTTCCATGGCATCAGCTAACCAAACATGAAGACCAATTTGCGCTGATTTGCCCATTGCTCCGATGAATAATAAAATAGCTATGGTTTCAAGGGTTGCAAATTCAATGTTTAGGACTGTAAATTTACTGTCAAGATGGTTGTTAAGATTAGCAAAAACGGTTGCATAATCAACTGAACCAAAGGTTAAAAAAATTAAAGCAATTGCTAAAATTAAACCACAATCACCAACGCGGTTAGCGATAAAGGCCTTCATTGCCGCAACATTGGCTGATTGTTTTTTAAACCAAAAACCTATTAATAAGTAAGATGCAACTCCAACCCCTTCCCAACCAAAAAATAGTTGAAGAAAATTATCGGCACTCACCAACATTAACATAAAAAAAGTAAATAGTGAAAGATAAGACATGAAGCGAGCAATTGCAGGATCTTCATGCATGTAACCAATTGAATAAAGATGAACTAAAAAAGATACGCCACTAACGACTATTAACATAACGGCAACTAAAGAATCAATTTTTAATGACCAATTAACAACAAAATCACCAGAACTAATCCAGCTTACTAAAACTTGGTTAGTTGAGATTTTATTTTGCCAAACTTCATAAAAAATTATTGCACTAAAAAGCAATGAACCAAAGAGACAGATTGTTGTAAAAATTTGGGCAAATTTATCAGCGAAATTGTGATGAGGATTGTGATCATCTTCAAAATATTGAAGTTTTTTTGGAGCTAATCGTAAGATTATTCCACTCACTAAAAAACCAGCTAAAGGCAAGAAAACCGCAAGATAAACAGAAATTTTAAAAAGCATAAGATTTAAAAAAATTATTCAAAAAAGATTAAGCAATTTTATTAATCACTTTTGGATTATTCAATAGAAATTTAAAAGAAGTGCAAGAATTTTTGGCGATCATTTAGTTTGTTCTTGATGTTTTTGGTTTTGAGTTTTTGCAAGGAGTCATACCCTTTTTAAAACATCCAATCTCCAAACCAACTTCTATACTCCCGTCGTTGCGTAAGGGCAAGCATAGCTTGCCCGAAAGCACGACCAAAAAAATTTATAACTCTTCGCTTGCGTAAGATCAGGCAAAGTTAGAACGAAAGCACAACCAAATAAAATTATAACACTACGCTTGCGTCAAGGCAAGTTTTACTTGAGCGAAAACACAACCAAAAAAAATTTATTTGTTAAAAGAGTCTTACCCCCTTTTTTTTAGCAATTTTTAACAATTTTGCTTTGAAAACCAATCTAATTAACAACCTCTAGATCAAAACCCTATTTTTTTTGAAAAAGGGGTCTGACCCCTTTTTACAAAAAAACCATCATTTAGCCAG
>BJGH01000020.1 GCA_014190355.1 Alphaproteobacteria bacterium | reverse complement strand
TATAATTTTCTTTAAAATTTTGGTTAAAAATTATAAAATTATTTTTTATAAAAATTTTTTTTGATGCTAGATTGTCATTTTTTATTTTTGCAATAATATCATAATTTTTAAAAATATTATAAAATTCCTTGATTGCCATTTTTAAGAGTGGTTCAGAGATTTTTTTTCCTCGAAAATTTTTAGCGATTTGAATTGAAATTACATAGCTTGAATGCTGATTTAATTCTCTTTCAAACCTAATTGTACCAATAAAATTGTTGTCAATTTTTGCTACTAAAATTAAAGATTTTTGGTCAGAGATTTTGTTATAAAACCATACTTTGTGATCCTCTAAAGTTATATTTTTTTGGTTAAAGGAGTTTTTTCTGACTTCTGGATCGTTGGCAAGAATAAAAACATCCATCATATCTTCTTGCTTTGCCTTGCAAAGTATAATTTTGTTCGTATCAATTAAATGAGGTAATGAATTTGTTTTCATACTGCAAGTTTTTTTATAATATTTGCAACTATACCCACATCTTTATCGCTCAAATCGAAGTAAAGTGGCAGTGATAGTGTTTTTTTATAATATTGCTCTGCATTTGGAAAATCTCCTTCTTTAAAACCAAGTTTTTGATAAAATGGCTGTAAATGGACTGGAATATAATGAACCTGAAGGGTTAGCCCATTTTCTTGTAATTTAAGAAATAATTCTTTTTTGGAAATTTTAATTTTATCAAAATTAATTAAAAGAGGAAATAAATGAAAACAAGAATTGGCATAATCTTTTTCTTCTAAAAAAGAAAATCTTTCATCTTTTTCAAAAGATTTTTTATAAAATTCAACTATTTCTTTTCTTCTTTTTTTAAATTTTTCGATTTTTTTTAATTGCGAAATTCCAAGAGAAGCTTGGATATCGGTGAGGCGATAATTAAAGCCAAATTCATGCATTTGATAGTACCATGGACCATCATTTTTTGTTAAAAAATTTGGATCTCTAGTCATTCCATGACTTCTAAGAAGTAGTAACTTTTTATATAATTTTTCGTTATTGGTTGTTATAACTCCTCCTTCGCCAGTGGTCATATTTTTAACTGGATGAAATGAAAAAACTGACATATCGCTAAATTCACAACATCCAACTTTTTTTCCAAGATAATCAGAGCCAATAGCATGGGCTGAATCTTCAACAATAAAAAGATTATATTTATCTGCGATCTCCTTAATTTTTTTCATATTGCATGATTGTCCAGCAAAATGAACAGGAATAATCACTTTGGTTTTTTGAGTTATTGCTTGTTCTAATTTGTTTACATCAATACAAGCGGTAGTTGAATCAATATCAACAAATTTTGGTGATGCTCCAACATAAAGAGCACAATTTGCTGAAGCCAGAAAAGTAATAGGTGAGGTTATTACTTCATCGTCAGCTTTTATTTCAAGAGCCATCATTGCAATATGTAATCCAGCTGTGGCATTAGCAACTGCAACTGCATATTTTGCTTTTGTATATTGACAAATTGCATTTTCAAATTCTGCAACTTTTGGACCTTGAGTTAGAAAATTAGAACGCAGAGTTTTTAAAACCGCAAATAAATCACTAAAATCAAGATATTGTTTGCCGTAGTTAAATTTCTTCATTAATTTCATTAATCAAATTTTGCATTTGTTGAATAGTCAACCACTGCGTGTTGTTACCACTATGATATTCAAAATCTTGAGCAACGCTTTTGCCGATAATTTTTATCCGTTCTTTTAGTTCATCTGATTCTGGTTTGATGATATAATATTTATCAAGTTCAATCGTGTTTCTTGCATCTTCGCTTGAAATCATCATTTCATGGATTTTTTCTCCAGGGCGAATTCCAATTTCCTTTAATTTTAAATTAGGAGCTATGGCTAAAGCAAGGTCAGTGATTTTCATAGAAGGAATTTTTCGAACATATAATTCGCCTCCAACCATATTTTCGATAGCCTTAATCACCATTTCAACTGCCTCTTCAAGTTTAAGCCAAAATCTGGTCATTCTTAAATCAGTAATTGGCAATTCCTTAGCATTTTCTGAAATTAATTTTTTAAAAAAAGGAATAACTGAACCACGACTTCCTGCCACATTGCCATATCTAACAACTGATATTTTAGTATCGCGATGACCAACATAAACATTGCTTGCAATGAATAATTTATCGGAACAAAGTTTGGTAGCTCCGTAAAGATTTATCGGTGAACAAGCTTTGTCAGTGCTGAGTGCTACAACTTTTTTAACGCCGCGATCAATGGCGCAATCGATAACATTTTGCGCTCCTAAGATATTAGTTTTAATTGCTTCGAATGGATTATATTCGCAGGCTGGAACTTGTTTTAATGCTGCAGCATGAATTACAATATCAATACCATCAAAAGCTCTAAATAATCTTTCTTTATCACGAACATCGCCAATAAAAAATCTTAATTTATCTTGATTGGTAAATTGAGCGAGATTACTCATTTCAAATTGCTTGAATTCATCGCGCGAGAAGATTACAAGGCGTTTAATTTCTGGATAATTTTTTAAAATAATCTCAGCGAATTTTTTTCCAAATGAGCCCGTTCCACCGGTTATTAAAATAGATTTATCTTTAAACATAATTATAATTTAATTATTTATTTTATTCTTCACATACCACTCATAAACCCTGCTAATTCCTGTTTCAAGGTCAGTTTCGCTTTGCCAGCCGAAATTGCCAAGTTTTGAAACGTCGAGAAGTTTTTGCATAGTGCCATCTGGCATGGATTGGTTAAATTTAATTTCGCCATTAAAGCCAATAATTTTTTTAAGTAAATGAGCAAGATCAAATATTGTAGTATCAACGCCTGAGCCGATATTTACTAATTCTTTGATATTATGATTATTCATAACAAAAAGGCAAGCATTGGCTAGATCATCGACATATAAAAATTCTCTGCGGGGTTTGCCACTGCCCCAAACCTCAACGCTTTGAGCGTTGTTGATCTTGGCTTCATGAAATTTGCGGATAAGGGCAGGTAAGACATGTGAGGTGGTTAAATCAAAGTTATCATTGATGCCGTAGAGGTTGGTAGGCATAACCGCTACAAAATCGCAACCATATTGCTCGCGATAGGCTTGACACATTTTTAAACCAGCAATTTTGGCAATAGCGTAAGCGTAGTTGGTAGGCTCTAGTTCACCTGTCAGGAGATATTCCTCTTTAATTGGTTGAGGAGAAAATTTCGGATAAATGCATGAGCTTCCAAGAAATAATAACCTTTTTACCTTATTTAAATATGCTTGGTGAATTAAATTATTTTGAATTTGAAGATTTTCATAAATAAATTCTGCAGGTTTAGATCTATTGGCTTCAATACCGCCAACTTTGGCTGAAGCGATAAAAAGATAATCAATTTGCTGATTTTTAAAAAATTTTTCAACCTCTTTTTGATCAAGTAAATCAAGCTCTTGACGGGTTTTGGCAATGATATTTTTATAACCTTGATTTTGTAATTGACGAACAATAGCACTGCCAACCATACCGCGGTGACCTGCAACGAAGATGTTATCGCTATGTTTCATAAGAGCAATTGGAGGCGATTTAGTAGTATTTCAATGGTGGAGATAAGGAGGCTCGAACTCCTGACCCCCTGCTTGCAAAGCAGGTGCTCTACCAACTGAGCTATATCCCCTTTAAAATTGAGTAATTTCAAATGCATTTTAAATCGCAGAAGTTTTTAATGCAAGATTAATTTTAAAAATAATATTTGTCGAAATTTTAAAAAAATTAATAAGTAAATTTTTAAATAAATTCTTGGGTCATTTATTAAAAACCAAAAAAAATTTCCCTAAAATTATTATCTTAAGTTTTTAATTTAGCGAAATATTTTTCCCGCTTTTGCAAGAAAAAAATAACCTTAACAAATTAGTGATTATTTTTTTGACAAGTTTGCTACTTAATTTAAAAATCTCATTAGCTTAAGCTGAATAATTAATTCTATGAATTTTATATTTTATAAGAATAAAAACCAACAATTTAAAAATGATTCATCTGCAAAAACCGCTTTTAGTTTAATTGAGTTGTCAATTCTCTTGATGTTTTTTGGGGTGGTGATTTCAGGGATTTTAAGTGTTGCAACTTCTTCAATTGTTAATCGAAGTATCAAAACAACTAATGATAATTTTCAACAAATTTATCAAGCTCTTGGAACTTTTTTGTTGAATAACAAAAGATTGCCTTGCCCAGCATCGATAACTTTAAATCGTTTGAGTGATGCCAGTTATGGTCAAGAGGTTGTCAATTGTAATGGAAATGGGGTATTTCAATCAAACAGCTCTTCAAATGTTGTTTACGGGATGGTTCCCTTTAAAGCGCTGGGTTTAAGTGAGCAAGTAGCTCTTGATGGTTATAGAAGTAAAATTGCTTATGTTATTGATAAAAGATTTGCTGTAGCTAGTGAAGCTTCAGCAAATTTTTCTAATGTTACATTCTCAACCTCGCCAAGCTCAAATACCATTATAATTCGTGATAAATTATTAACTTCAGATTTAACCTTAACAAGCGATGCTATCTTAGTTCTAATTAGTTATGGAGCTAACAAGCTTTCAGCTTTTGATCCTGATAATTCGCAACAAAACACTCGTTCGAATGATGTTGCAGAATTAGATAATGATATCACAAATTTTATCAATGGTTCACCTTCAACAGCAACTTATGATAATGTTTTTATGAATTCGGCAAAATATAGTTTAATTTTTGATGATGATTTATTTTACAAAACCAAACAAAATTTAATTGATGATTTTAAAGCTGAACACTTAATCGCTTGTTTTAATGCTGGTAACTTTTTTGCAAATCGTCACGGTTATTTCGACGAAGTATTGTATGCTACCAGAGGATGTTGGTCTCCAGAACAACGCAAGAGATTAACAACCAAATGTTTAAGGGATGGTTCATGGATTCAATATTCACCTTGCACTTTTTGCACCATTGCAACAGTTTCAGGGGTTAATGCCATTAATGTCAATATTGGTTCGGGAACACTAACTTGTAACCAGCCGGGAAGAACTGGATCAGTTGGATATCAATGCTTTATTGATGGAAGTTTTACTACTTCTGGAAATTGCAATTAATAGTAAATAAATTTTAAAGTAAAAAAATAAATTAAATATGAAGATTTGTTTAAAAAAATTAAAAACAAATAAATCTGCTTATAGCTTATTAGAATTATCGATTGTGATATTAATTATTTCGATTTTAATCAGTGGAGCAATGACCATGTCAGTAGGAACCTTGAACACTGCAAAAAATAAATCAACACAGGATAAATATGCAGAAATATACAAAGCTCTTGGTAATTTTTTACTTACTAATCGCAGACTCCCTTGTCCTGCATCTTTAAAAAAATTAAAAAATAGCGATAGTGATTATGGTGCTGAAGTTGCTAACTGCTCAGGTATTGGAGTCTATCAATCAACAACCTCCTCAAACTTAGTTTATGGAGCAGTTCCAGTTAAAGCTTTAGGTTTAGCAAATGACATGGCAGAAGATGCTTTTGAAAGTAAATTAGTTTATTTAATTGATAAAAGATTTGCCGAAGCAAGTGATTCAAGTTCAACAAATATGGTAGTGCAGGGTGGGTCAGTTGGTGAACAACAAAATTTTACAATTTCCTTACCTTCAGGCAATCAAATAGATTCAATATTATTTGCCAGTTATGGTTTACCCAATACTTCAACATGGACAATTAATCCCTCTTGTCATGCCTCTGGATCGCTATCAATAGTTCAGGCCAATTGCTTGGGAAGAAATAGTTGCACAGTTTTCTCTAGTAACTCGGTTTTTGGAGATCCATGTCCTGGAATTGGCAAAGCTTTGGCAATTCGTTAC
This sequence comes from Alphaproteobacteria bacterium, assembly GCA_014190355.1. Lineage (GTDB taxonomy): Bacteria > Pseudomonadota > Alphaproteobacteria > Rickettsiales > UBA1997 > CAILUF01. The sequence continues at coordinate 233 of BJGH01000020.1, read as the reverse complement.
ACATACTCAGCGCTTAATGCTACCTCAACATTTTCAACATCACCATCAACGGGAATTATTACCATCACTGAAAAACCAGCGGGAGTATCTCAAAATGCAACCACTAATGCAATTTTAGTGTTAATAAGTTTAGGAGCAAATAAAGCAGGAGCATTTAATACCAATGCTAATACTCAAAATGCTCGATCGAGCGATGCTGATGAATTGGAAAATGATATTGCCAATTTCGTTGA
>BJGH01000019.1 GCA_014190355.1 Alphaproteobacteria bacterium | reverse complement strand
ATAAAGAAAGTACTAAATGGGATACTACTCCTCTTATTATTGCCATACAAAAAGGTAACTACGAAGTTATAAATTTATTGCTGGAAAAAGGGGCTGATGTTAATAAAGAAAATGCTCAAGGGGATACCCCTCTTATTATTGCCATACAAAAAAATAACTACGAAGTTATAAATTTATTGCTGGAAAAAGGGGCTGATGTTAATAAAGAAAATGCTCAAGGGGATACTACTCCTCTTATTATTGCCATACAAAAAAATAACCACGAAGTTATAAATTTATTGCTGGAAAAAGGGGCTGATGTTAATAAAGAAAGTACTAAATGGGATACTACTCCTCTTATTATTGCCATACAAAAAGGTAACTACGAAGTTATAAATTTATTGCTGGAAAAAGGGGCTGATGTTAATAAAGAAAATGCTCAAGGGGATACTCCTCTTATGATTGCCAAACATATAGATAACCACGAAGTTATAAATTTATTGCTGGTAAAAGGGACTGAAGTAAATGATTCCCCATCACCAAGACCAATATGCCCTACTTTAAAAAGGATGTCGGCAAAATGCTTAGGAAGTTGTGTTGTGAGTTAAATAGAATTTATTTGATAATAAATACAACTAAAATCAGTTATAATTTATAACGATTACTGATCTTAACAAGATACTCAGTAATTGTAAAATTATTAAAATCAGTAAGATCTAGGCATATCCTTATTTTGAATATCAATTAATGATTGATCGGATTTATTGCCATATTTATCAAGGATTGCTTGCCGATAGCTTTTTTTCATTTTCTCATCCATTACGCGACTTTTATTCAAATAATCAATGCTGTCATTGGTATAAATTTCGTAAGAATCTTGTTCAAGAAAAATTTGTAAAAAAGGATATTCGTATTTATCTTTGATAGAAGGAAGATGATGAGGTTCAACGGCGAAACTGGCAATTTTTCTTTCGCCTAAATTATTATCCCAAAAACATTTTACATCACCAAAAAAATCTTGATGTTTTTTCATGTAAAAAGATTGACTGCGATTTTGCCCTGGATTAATTGTTTTAATTGAGACAATGTGATTTGGTAATTGACATTTAATATTATTGATTGGTCGAGCACTGCTATTGCTAATGTATATAACTGGGCTTTCAATTTTTTTTGTTAAACTACAAGAAGAAATAATTAAAAAAATTAATAAATAATGCTTCATATTAACTTTTGTTTTTTTCCGTGAATAATTCTTTGGTTTTAATAGCTTTAGCAAATCTTGAGAAAGCAAAGATTATGCTATAGATTATGCCATCTAAGCCATAGATAAAATATCTACGAATAAAATAAGCTTTAAAAAAAGCTAAAATTGGGCTTAAAAAAATTTTAAAATAACAAGGTTTTTTGTTTTTTAAAAAAGCATCTTGAGCTTGCATTGAAGAATAAGAGTTAATCTTATCAAACCAATGCGAAAAAGAACGAAATGATTGGTGATAAATAATGTTTTTTAATTGTGAAATTTGGTAATTACTATTGCTTTTTAATTCTACAGAATCATGAACCAAGCTGTTTTTAAAACCTGCATAATCTTTGCGATATAACCGCAATTGATTATAAAAATATGCTAATTTTTTGGGCTTATCTTCAAAACGAAATTTATTAACAATTTTAATTCTAAATCCAGCTACTTCATCGGAAATTTTTTGGGAAAAAATATTTTTTATTTCTTGAGCTAATTCTGTACTAACCTCTTCATCAGCATCAATATTTAAAATCCAATTATTTTGACATAGATTTTCACCAAAAATTTTTTGCTGACCATAGCCTTGCCAATCATTATTGATAACTTTTGCTCCGAGATTTTGACAAATCTTAACGGTATCATCGCTACTGTTAGAATCGATAACGATAATTTCTTGAGCCAAATCTTTTACCGAATTAATTATTGGAGTAATTCGATCAGCTTCATTTTTAGCGATAATAAAAACTGAAATTGGGGTCATAAATTTGATTGATTTTAATTTTTTTTTGATAGAATTTAAACTAACTTAAATCTTTTTTAATCTAAATCAATATTTAAATTATGAAAAAACTTTCAAAGAAAACAATATTTATTAGCTTCGCCACGATAATTCTCATAGGCTTTATCGCTTTAGTAGTTCATAATTATAAAACTAAAACCTCTTTTAAATTTTTAAAAGAAAAACCTGAGGAAACTAAGGTTGAAGAAATTATCGAAGGTGATGCAATCAGCGAAGAGATCGTTAAGCAAAAACTTGCTGAAACTAGAAAAAATAGCGATTTAATGAAAGTGCAACCCTATGATTATGTCCTTGGCGAGTCTTCAGCAAAAGTTTTAATAATTGAGTATGCTTCATTATCTTGTCCACATTGTGCAGTTTTTTATCGAGAAGCTTTTGAAAGACTTAACGAAGAATATATTAAAACTGGCAAAGCTCGCTTTATCTTTCGTGATTTTCCATTAAACCAACAAGCGTTAATTGCTGGGGCAATAGCTGAATGCGTTGCATCGCAGGATAAGGACAATGCAACTAACAAATATTTAGACACTATTAAAATTTTATTTAAAACTCAAGATAGCTGGGCTTTTGATACGAAATATAATGAAAAGCTAGAAGCAATTATGAAGCTTGATGGAATGGGTTCTGATCGTTTTAACTCGTGCATTAACAATAAGCAAATTCAAGATAAAATTCTTGCTAAAAGAATGGATGCATCTAATACTTTACAAATTAGATCAACTCCAACTTTCTTTATCAATGGAGAAATAAGTGAAGGTTATGTTGATTATGTAACTTTACAGAAATTAATTGAAAAAAATTTAAAATAATTATTTTCATAAGTAATCCTGTAAAAAATATAATATTTCTTAAGTGTCAGCAAAAATAATTATTAATAATTTAAAAAAAAATTTCGGCGATAAGCAAGTTTTGCAAGATGTTAGCCTTGAAATAAATCACGGAGAGTCTTTGGTTATTCTTGGTGGATCAGGGAGCGGAAAATCAGTATTAATTAAATTAATATCTGGATTAATAGAGCCAACTTCAGGAAGTGTTTTGATTGACCAGCAAGAAACTACATCGTTAACTCAATCTAAGCGCGATAATTTGATGGCAAAATTTGGTTTTCTTTTTCAAGGTGGAGCATTGTTTGACTCGCTTCCAATCTGGGAAAATGTTGCTTTTCGTTTGCTTAATCAGCAAAAAATCTCAAAAAAACAAGCAAGAGAAATTGCCATTGAAAAGTTAAGAATGGTTGGTTTGAGTGAAAAAACAGCAGATTTATACCCATCTGAATTATCGGGAGGAATGCAAAAAAGAGCTTCATTAGCTCGAGCAATTGCCAGTAATCCTGAAATTATTTTTTTTGATGAGCCAACTACGGGCTTAGATCCAATAATGGCCGATGTTATCAATGATTTGATAATTGCCAATTCCAAACAGCTGGGTGCAACTACTATCACCATTACTCACGATATGGTTTCAGCTCGTAAAATTGCTGATAAAATTGCCATGCTTTATGAAGGAAGGATAATTTGGTGTGGCAATGTTAAGGACATGTATTCTTCAGGAAATTCTTACCTTGATCAGTTCATTCATGGTCGATCCGATGGTCCAATAAATTTTTTACAAAAATAATTAAATTTAGCAATTGATTTATTTTTCAAAAATCTTATATTAAGAATGTAAAAATTTTCGTCCAGAAAATTTAAATCAATTTATTTACTTCTATCTTATGTCAGTACTTGTGACCAAAATGGCTCCTGATTTCACTGCATCTGCAGTTATGCCAAATAACGAAATCAATGATTCTTTTAATTTTCATACTCATATTAAAGGTAAAATTGGTGTTTTATTTTTCTATCCTTTGGATTTCACATTTGTTTGCCCATCGGAAATCATCTCTTTTGGCAATCGTTTAAAAGATTTTAAAGAAAGAGGTGCAGAAGTTGTTGCTGTATCGGTTGACTCTAAATATACTCACCTTGCATGGAAAGGAACTGAGGTTAAAAAAGGTGGAATTGGCGATATTCAATATCCGTTAGTTGCTGATTTAACAAAAAAAATTGCTCGTGATTATGATGTACTTTTTGATGAAGCAGTTGCTTTACGAGGAACATTTTTAATTGATCAACAAGGAATTGTCCGTCATCAATTAATCAACGATTTGCCGTTGGGAAGAAATGTAGATGAAGCTTTAAGAATGATTGATGCTTTAAAATTTTTCCAAGAAAATGGCGAGGTTTGTCCTGCTGGCTGGAGTAAAGGTAAAAAAGGTATGAAAGCAAACGCCAAAGGGGTTGCTGAGTATCTTGAGAATCACTCTGAAGCTCTCTAAATTAAAAAAATTATTTTTTAAAACCTCTCCTTTTTTTGATAAAGGAGAGGTTTTTTATTGACAAAAAAACTTTTAAAAAATATAAAAGTAAGAAAAAATTAATTTATATTTTTAATGAAGTCCGTTAAACCAAAAAAAAAACAATTATTTACTTCATCATCATATCACTTGTCCTTTAAAAAAAGAGATGATTCACAGTCTGATATAGCGACAATAGGAGAATTCACTCCCAATAAATTTCTCTTAACTCGAGACATAGCCTATGAAATAGCGAATGTTCCAGCTGATCTAAGGAACAAAGCTGATAAAAAAGATCAAGTTCATCAACAAATTTCTTCAAGTACGGACTCTGTTTATCATTGCGTTAAAACAAAAACAAGTCTTCAGGATTTAGCTGATAAAGAAATTGAAATTGCTCATTTAATAGCCCTTGAAAGTGGAAATGAAAAATTTATTTCTCAAAGTAATAAAAAAACTAGAGTCGATGTAGATGATCAAAAAATTAAAAGATGGCATGATGATTTACGGGTCTATTTCTCCCCAGATTTAACAGATACTAAAAAAACAAATATTTTAAAGCGCAAAACCAAATTATCCCAAGACAATATTCACGGTATTGGTCATCTATCAACATTTATGGCTGAGAGTCAAATTTATATTGATTCTAAAAATAATATTTTAGATGAACCAATGCCTATAAAGGTTCTAGGATTTTGCTATCCTGATTTTCGATGCAGTAAGGAAGGCGGAGTTTTTTGGAGAGATAAGCAACAAAGTGGAGATTATTTAAGTATATATATTCAAAATCAAGATGGCTCACGAAAAGATTATTATTTAGATTTAGAGAAAATCAAAAAGGATATTAATGAGGTTTTGCGCATTAATATACTTGCAGTTGTAGAAGAAGCAAAAAAACAAAAAAAACCAATTCCTTTTATTTTAAATATTCCTAATGCATTTTTAGCTGGTCTTCCCGCTAAAACCAAACATCAATTAAAAATAATAATTGCTGAGGAATTAAATATTTTAAAAAGGCAATATTATCAACAAGTTGATGAACATATTTCAGAATTTATTGTGGTAGGAGGAAGTGCTTGGGATAGTGATAAAGGAAACAATAAAAGTGTAGTAGAAATTTTTAAAGATGAAAATTATGAATATGCATCAACCCATGTTGTTAATGCTGATATGATTTCAATAGCATCAGCTCTTCATAAAAAAGATATTATATGTCCTTTACCAATGATGGCTAATCCATCAGATTCAATTGGTTGTCAGTATGTTGATGTTGGTTTTAGTTTATCAGCTTTTGATGAGATGCTTGCAAGGGCAACAGGAGGATTGCATCGAGCAGTGTTTGATGGTGGAGTTTTAAAAGAAAATCAAAAAGAAGTTAAAGATGTAGAAAAAGACCCAGTTTTTAAAACATTTAATCAGGTTAATTATAAAAAACATCAAGTTGAAGGAAATAATATTTTTGTTGCTGATACGCATACACAACTTTTAAAAGGAGATACCCATCACGACTCAATTAAAAATAATATCGTGCAATTCGCTTTTAAATGTAATGCCTTTAATGAAGAAAAAATCGATGTAGCGGATATATTTTCATCAGCGGTATCTGAAGCAGTAAAGGGATTAAGTAGATTGGAGGGATATGAAAAAAAACAAGATCAAGCTAATGATTTACTTAATATTTTAATTTTTGCAAATATTCATCAAGGCATAGGTAACAAAGCTAAAGAGTTAGAAAAATATTTAAATAAAGAAAATCCAAATACCGATAATTCTGAATTAATTGAACAAGCAAAAAGATTTTCAGCAAAATTTCAGAAAATAATGACAAAAAAACAAATGCTAACCCCAAGATTAGATGGAAGAGAAGTTGGGGCAAGGCTTCATCGCATGGCTACGCTAGAAAATATTAAAAATTTATTTCAAAATTGCCCAGCAATGCTTTGTCACGATATGACCATTAAGCAAATTTATGAGGAAAAAAAATCTAAATCCAGTCAACCAAAAGCAGTAAAAGTTGCAGGATCAAAAAGATTATCGGATGGGATACCTAATCAAGTGAATCAGAGCTAAAAAGATAAGATTAAAAAATATTTTAAGAAAAGTTAATAAATAAAATTAGCAGGAACAGGGCTAAAATGATAATTTTTTATGATCAAATTAAAATAACTTGGTAAAAAAAAGATATTTTAATTTAACAATTTGGAAAAAATCAATGATAAGAAATCAGCAATCTTTTAGATATTAAATTATTTGTTGACTATTTTTTTTAATGATCGATAATTAGCAAATATTTTTTTAAAGATGTTATGTTAAAATAACAAAAAAGATTTATTGACAAAGATTTTTGATAGATAGTTTTTTTTAAAATCAGCAAATTATCAATTACCAATGCTTGATAGCTTGAGGTTTTTTAGATATTTAAAAGTAAAGAGAATTGGTGCAAAATTATCAATTTAATTATGGTAATTGTTACTAAGATAGTCTAGCTTTAAGCATTCTCTTATTGATTTGCAATCTTCTTAAAAATCTTTCTTAAGTTTTTTTGTGAAATATATTTTTAGTTGCAAACAACTAAAACAATCCATCTTTATTAAAAAAATTAACAAATAGTTAGTTTAAATTATATCTAATAATTATTATTATATTATGCCAACAATTAATCAACTCGTTAGAAAAGGTCGAGTTAAACAAGTTAAGAAAAATAAAGTTCCAGCTATGAAGCATTGCCCTCAAAAAAGAGGGGTTTGTACGCGTGTTTACACAACTACTCCTAAAAAACCAAACTCAGCGTTACGTAAGGTTGCTAGGGTTCGTCTAACTAACGGTTTCGAGGTTATCGCTTACATTCCAGGTGAAGGTCACAATCTTCAAGAGCACTCAGTTGTTGCTATTCGTGGTGGTCGTGTTAAAGACTTGCCAGGGGTAAGATATCACATTGTTAGAGGTTCGCTTGATACCCAAGGTGTTAAAAATCGTAAACAAGCTCGTTCAAAATACGGTGCACAAAAACCTAAATAAACATTATAATTTATAAATAATCAATTTATCTTTTAAAATATGAGAAGAAGACAAGCAAAAGTTAGAAAAATTTTCCCAGATGCTAAATATAACGAAATTATCGTTTCTCGTTTCATCAATCGCTTAATGAATGATGGCAAAAAATCAGTAGTTGAAAAAGCTTTATACTCAGCTTTTAACGACATTGAAAAAAAGTTAAAGAAAAATCCAATCGAGGTTTTTAAAGAAGCATTAGAAAACATTACTCCTAAAGTTGAGGTTCGCTCACGTAGAATTGGTGGCGCAACATACCAAGTTCCAGTTGATGTTTCAACTCGAAGAGGAATGGCTCTTGCTTTAAAATGGTTAAAAACCTCAATTGAAAACATTAAAAGTAAAGACTTATCTTCTAAAATTGTTGTTGTTATACTTGAGTCTCTTGATAACAAGGGTTGGGCAGCAAAGAAAAAAGAAGAAGTTTTTAAAATGGCTGAAGCTAATAAAGCTTTTGCTCATTATAAGTGGTAAGGAAGCTAAATTAACAAGATTTAAGTTATTGTTAATAAATACAAAATATAAATTTGCTTAAGAAAAAAAGATAATTTTTAAAGATTATCAGTTTATAAATTGAAGCAAATAAAGTAATTATAAAATAAAATATTTATTTATTTTTCAACTATTTTTTATAAAATAAACAAACACTAAACGCAATATTCTTAAAGTAAAATATTCGACAAACTCTTTTAAACTAAGGGTTGCAAAGTGTCAAAATTTAATAAAAAAAAATACTTGCAAAATATTTTAAATATAGAATAATTTTTGTCCCTAGTTTTAAGAAAGTGAAATTTTTGATTAGAAATTAGTAAAAAATTATAAATAAACAATCATCATTGTTTATTACTCGATGATGTGGTTTTACAACATCTTGCAATTTTTATAGTTAGCTTTTGTATCATTAAAAAACTAAGAAATAAAAAATTAAAAATTAAAATTAATTTTTTAAGTTATTTTTCAATCTAGTTAAAGTAATATTTAGCTTAGAATTTAAAATTAGATCTTAGATAATCATCAGAGCATATTTGGTAATTCAAAAATGTTACTATGTTTCTAAGCTTTAAATTTAGTATTTTAGAAATAATTATAAAATCATAATAATTATTTCTAAAATATTAAAAACATAAATTGGTTTAAAATAATAAATCATTTTTTTAATTTTTGTAATTCGTAATAAAGCGTGATTTGATAATCTAGCTAATTTTTTAAAACTGCTATTGAAGCAAATTTTTTAATAAACGAATTTTTATCGTTAATATTTGGTAAGCTTAATATAAAGCTTCATTTAATTTTTAATTTATAATTTATGACCAAACAAACATTTCAACGTAACAAACCGCATGTTAATATCGGAACCATTGGTCACGTTGACCATGGTAAAACTACCTTAACCGCTGCCATTACAACTTACCTTTCTAAAAAAGGTTTA
>BJGH01000018.1 GCA_014190355.1 Alphaproteobacteria bacterium | reverse complement strand
TAACTTTTTTTAGCTCCCAAGTTTTGATCAAGCAATATATCGCAATCATGCTTTCGATTAAACAAATCATCGATAACCAATATTTTGTGAGCATATTTTCGAATTTTATTTTCAAACAAATAATCAATTTGATAGTTGTCTATAATTGCCAAATCAAAATACTTAGGTTCCAATTGTAGTTTTTTCAAAAACTCGTTTTCAAAATCAATTGGATCAATAACTTCAAACTCGGTGATTTTTTTAATTAAATCTATTGAAGTTTTAGATGTACAAAATATAATTTTATGGTTATGAGTATTTAGTGCTTTAGCAAGTGTTAAGCATCGAACTACATGACCAGTCCCAATCTGTAATGAAGCTTCACAGAAAAATATAACTTTCATAAATTCTGAGTAATTTCTATAATTAATAAATATTTTAATCAAAGTGCTAAAATAAATTTTACAAAATGATAAACAAACTTTTAAATACTTTAAAAAAGCAATGGAATAAAAGAAATCGGAATGATAAAAATTTTACACAAAAAATAAAAATATTTTTAGAAAAATTTCAACCTCCTTTCGATTCTAATATTTTAATATGGGAAATGGGTGGATTTGAAAGAATTTTAGCAAAAAATGCCATAATTGCAACAGCTTTCAAATTAAGAAAATATAAACCAGTATTTGTAATTTGTAGCGGGACACCAATTGCTTGTATTCAAAGAGGTTTTGATCAAAATGAAAAAGTTGAAAATTGGTCAAAAAGATGCAAGGACTGCCATAAATCAATGGTGAATACAGCTTTAAAATACGATGTAGAATTTATTTCATCAAATGAATTAATCAATCAAACTAAATTAGAAAAAATAAATAACTTATCAAAAAACATTAAGATTGATGAAATTAAAAATTTTATTTATGAAGGAGTTAATGTAGGTAAAATTTCGTTAAACTCTTTTTATAGATATATGAAAGGAGCGATAACAAATTTTAAAGATATTAAAGATGAACATCTAGAAATTTATAGATTATACTTTTTTTCATCTCTTGTTAATGTTGAATTAGCAAAAAAAACCTATGAAATTTATAATCCTAAAGCTTTTTTATCATCTCATGGAATATATACAGATTATCAACCAGCATCAGAATTCTTTATGATCAATAAAGTAGCAACTACGACTTGGGTTAGTGGCTACAATAAATTCAATCATTACTTTAATTCACAACTTAATCAACAATCAATTCAACTAACTGGCATAAAAGATAAATTGTGGAGGGAAATAATTAATTTAAAATTAACTAAAGAACATAATAAAAAATTAACGGATTTTTTTAATACAAAATATAAAAAAAATCAAAGTGTAGAATTTTTAAATAACAAATTTGATAAAATTAAAAAAATAAATGATTTAAAAAAATTATTAAATTTAAATAACAAATTTGTTGTTTGTTTATTTTGTCATGTCAACTGGGATGCGGGTATTGATAATTCTTTAATTTTATTTGAAAACACTAATCAGTGGGTTATTGAATCTATTAAGGAAATGCTTAAGATTAAAGATGTAGATTGGTTAGTTAAAATTCATCCAAGTGAGAAATTCAATGAATGCATCAAAGGAACACTCGATGTAATTAAGGAAAATTTTAATATAGATAATTTTCCAGCCAATATTAAAATTATTGATGACAAATCTACTATAAATACTTTAGGTTTATATGATTTAATTGATTGTGGAATAACTATATGTGGCACAGCTGGAATCGAACTCCCATACCTTGGCAAACCAATTTTACTAGCTGGAAAGGCACATTACTCGCAAAAAGGTTTTACAGTAGATCCAGAAAATAAACTTGAATATTTGAATTATTTAAAGAATATAAAAAAAATAGAAAAACTTAATTTTAATCAAAAGGAATTAGCGAGGAAATTTGCTTATCTGTATTTTATTAAGAGACAAACTACTTTAACAATGATCAGAAAAGATCAAGGTCATTGGGGTGACTTAGATATTTCTAAAATATCACAACTCTTGCCAAATAATAATAAGCAGATTGATATACTTTGTAAATCAATCATAAATAATGAAGATTTCTTAACTAACTAAACTTAAATTTTTCTAACTATGAAAAAAATTATAACTGGATACGATCATAATGGTACCCTTTTTCTCACTGATAACTCCATAATCAGAGAAATCAATCCTGATTATTATTCAAAAGCATTACAAATATTTGAAATTTTTAAAAATAATAATTTAGAAAATATTGGAATTGTCAAAACTAAACTTAATCAAGAAAATAATGGATTTATCCATGAAAAATATCCGATTTCTTACCCATTTGAATGGAGCGCTAATATGCTCAAAGACGCTATATTGCTCCATCTAAAGCTATATATTGAGCTAGACAAATTTGATCTTTGCCTTAAAGATTCACTTCCAAACAATATTGTTTTTGATTACAGTAAACCTGTCTTTGTTGATTTTTTATCAATTGTAAAAAAACAAGATTTAAAAAAAGAAAATTGGCTAAATAATCCAAAAAAATATAGCGATATAAGATATGCAATATTTGAGCAAATGATGGTTCCATTTATGATAATTCCGTTTATTGCTTTTGCTCAAAATAAACCAGAAATTGCTAGAGATCTTTTGAAGAATAAAGCGTGCAATGCAGGTGGAATGACACCTAGCTTTCAAGATTTAATGATTGATACAAGCAAATTATCATCAAACTGCTTTTCATCAAAAATAAAAAAATTCTTTAAAAAAAATAAAACGCAGGTTAATGGTTCTTATGATAATTTAATAAATAAAATAATTAACATTAAAGAAACTAACTTTGTTAAATTTTGTTTAGAATTAACAGAAATTATTAAAAATATTGATATTACACCGCCCTCAAGCAATTATGACACTTACTATGAAAGTAAAAAAGAAAATTTTGATTTTACCGATAAATCGAATTGGAAAAACAAACAAAATGTTGTATTTGACACCATCTACAATAATGATCAAATTTCATCAGTACTTGATTTAGGCGCAAACACCGGTTGGTTTTCAAGGCTCAGTGAATCACTGAATAAAAAAATTATAGCAATTGAAATTGATGAATCTTCCATAGATAAAATTTACAAAATATCACAACAAAAAAAACTTAATATCCTTCCGATTCAGGGGTCTTTTTTAGATATTGAGAGTAAAAAATTTGGTGATTTTTTAGAAGATCCAATATATAAAAATCAGGACTTTAAAAATATTCCAATCTTTACTTCGATGATTGATAGATTTAAATCTGATTTAGTTTTATGTTTAGCATTATCTCATCATTTAATCTTGGGTGAAGGTATAGAAATTAAAAAAATCATTAACCAGTTAGCTGATTTAACCAATAAAACATTGGTTTTAGAACATATCGAGTTAAATGATGAATTAATAAAGAACGATCCAAATTTTTTTAAAAACATTGCAAAATTTAATTCTCAAAACTACAATATTGACCTTGTTATTAAAGAGGGAATGAATTATTTTTCAAATTATGTTATTAAAGATTCTCATCCCAATTCGCGTAAATTGATAATTTTTAATAAATAATTTATGAAAACTGCTTTTATTACTGGAATAAATGGTCAGGATGGCTCTTATCTAGCTGAATTTTTGATTAATAAAGGTTATAAAGTTCACGGAACAATCAAAAGATCATCATTGGAAAATAATCAAAAAATTTTAAATATTGCAAATATTTTAAACAAGATTGAAATTCACACCTTCCCTCTTGATGACCACCTATCAATTTTTAAATGTATAGAAAAAATTAAACCAGATGAATGCTATCATTTAGCTGCATCAAGTTTTGTTGATTATTCTTTCAATAATGAAACTTCAATAATTGCTAACAATTTAAATTCGACTCATTATTTGCTTTCAAGTATAAAAGAAAGTTCGCCGAATTGTCGTTTTTATTTAGCGGGTTCTAGTGAAATGTTTGGTCAGGCAGATGAGTCTCCTCAAAATGAAAATACTAAATTTAATCCTCGTTCAATTTATGGAATTTCAAAACTTGCAAGCTACTTTGTAACCAAAAACTATCGAGATTATCATAAAATTTATGCTTGCACCGGAATATCTTATAATCATGAATCACCTCGCAGAAATCCAACTTTCATTTCAAGAAAAGTTTCAATTGCAGTTGCTAAAATATATCTTGGACTTGATAATAAAATTGAAATCGGAAATATTGAAGCGATAAGAGATTGGGGATATGCTCCAGAATACGTTGAAGCAATGTGGAAAATGCTTAATAACAAAAATGGTCCAAATGATTATGTTTTAGCAACTGGAATTAAGAACACTGTTAAAGATTTAATAAAAATGGCTTTTAAAGCAATTGATTTAAAATATGACGACAAATACATTGAAAGCAACAAGGATTTATTTAGACCATCAGAGGGAATTCCGCTTGTTGGTAATCCTGAAAAAATAAAAAAAGATTTAGATTGGAAAGCTGAAACAAAATTAGAAGATACAATCAAAGAAATGGTTTTAAATGACATAAATTTATTAAAATTTAAGTAATATTTTATATATGAAAATAATATACACTTCGCCAATTTTTGAACATCCCCCAATTGGCGGTCCATTTCTTCGAGTTGAAAATTCAGTTATTGCCCTAAATAAAATTTGCGAACTTCATTTAGTTATCTTTAAAGAAATTAAAGAGATTGGAGGGAGTAAAGCCGTAGAATTTTTTAAACAAAATTGCTATAAATTTGTATCTAACGAGGATATTAACTATATCGAAAAATTAAAAAAATATCCAAAATTTTTAAGAAAAATTTTTTTAAAAAAAAATTACTTTAAAAAATCCAACTGTGACTATTTGGTAGAATATTGTAAAAAAAATAAAATTGACATTGTTTGGTTTGGATATGGCAATATTTCATTTGAATTGATGAAGGAATTTAAAAAAAGATTGCCAGAAATTCCAATAGTTTGCGATACCGATAGCGTCTGGTCTAGATTTGTTTTAAGAAAAGTACCTTTCATTAAAGATATAGATGAAATTAAAAAAATTGAAATTGAAGGTAAAAATAAAGAAATAGAAGAAAAAGAATGGGTTGAGTTTGCAGATGTAACTACAGCTGTTTCTCAAGTAGATGCAGATTATTATCAAAGTTTAACTAAAAATAAAGAAAAAGTTAAAATTTTTTCAAACGTAATTAACATATCTAACTATCAATATAAACAAAATAAACCAATCAATTTTAAAAACCCTTGCATTTATTTTGCAGGTTATTTTGGACCCAATAGTCCAACTGACATTGCTGCAAGGTGGGTTATTAACGAGATATTACCAATTGTAAAAAAAACAATTCCTGATATTCATTTTTATATAATTGGTAGAGATTCTAAACCAACTTTAGAAGATATTAATAACCCTGATGTCACAGTTGTTGGAACTGTCGATTCTGTTTTACCATATCTACAAAATAGTGATGTCGCTTTAGTTCCCCTTAAATTTGAATCAGGAACAAGATTTAAAATTTTAGAAGCAGGTGTCTGCGAAATTCCAATTGTATCAACAACTTTAGGAGCAGAAGGATTAGAAGTATCTCATAATAATGATATAGTTATTGCTGACGAGTCAGTTGATTTTGCAAATGCAATAATTAATATTATCAAAGATAAACAGTTTGCAAATAAAATTTCAAAAGGCCTCAAGCAAAAAATTATCAAAAACAATAGCATAGATTCTCACAGTGCAGAAGCATTAGATATTATCAATTATATAAAAATTTCATGCAACAAATAACTCATAATAATCAAATCTTAGCGATAATTGTTAAAAATAATTTTAAAAAAGACGGAGTGGAGTTTTTTACTCCTAATGATTTTTCGCAACAGCTAGGCTATATGAGCCATAAAAAAGGCAAAATCATTGATTCCCATGTTCATAATCCAGTTAAAAGAGAGGTGCATTTAACCAAAGAAGTTTTGTTTATTAAAAAAGGTAAATTAAGAGTTGATTTTTACGATGATAACCAAGTTTATTTAGATAAAAGTGTAATTTTACAAGAAGGTGATGTAATCCTCTTAGCCTATGGTGGACATGGTTTTGAAGCATTAGAAGACATAGAAATGATTGAAGTTAAGCAAGGTCCGTTTGTTGGCGATCAAGACAAAATTCGCTTTACTGGAATAAATAATTCGCAAGTTAAAATTATTAGTTAATTTTTATTTTTTTAGTTATAAAATTAGTTTTGAAAACATAAGATTTAACAAATTCCAAATTTCATTAAATGAATTTCATCCCTGTAAACACCCCTTTATTTGAAGGTAATGAAAAAAAATATCTCAATGAGTGCATAGACACTGGCTGGATATCGTCCGAAGGAAATTTTGTTAAAAAATTCGAAGAAGACTTTGCCAAATATTCTCAACAACAATATGGCATTGCAGTTTCAAATGGCTCAGTTGCAATAGATTTAGCGATAAGAGCTATGAAAGAACATTACAATTGGCATGATAATGATGAAGTAATTATGCCAACATTCACCATTATTTCTTGTGCTCAATCAATAATTTATAACAAACTCAAACCTATCTTTGTAGATTGCGATCCCCTCACCTTTAATATTGATGTGAATTTAATTGAGCAAGCAATTACCAAAAAAACTAAAGCAATAATGGTTGTTCATATTTATGGCTTGCCAAGTGATATGGAACCAATCCTCAATTTGGCAAAAAAACATAATCTAAAAATAATTGAAGATAGCGCAGAAGTGCACGGTCAAGAATATCAATTTCCCAAAACTGCTATCAAGAAAAAATGTGGAAGTTTTGGCGAAGTTTCAACTTTTTCATTTTACGCTAATAAGCATATTACTTGCGGTGAAGGAGGAATGATTTTAACTTCCGATCCCAAGCTTGCCAAAAAATGCCAATATTTGCGTAATTTATGTTTTGGAGAAAATCGTTTTGTTCACGAAGATTTAGGTTGGAATTTTCGCATGTCAAATTTGCAAGGAGCTGTTGGGCTTGCGCAGTTTGAACAACTTGAAAAATTTATCACCAAAAAAAAGGCAATAGGAAAACTATATCAAGAATTATTAAAAAACATCCCTGCACTTTTACCAATTGAATCAACCCCTTACGCTGATAATCATTATTGGGTTTTCAGTATTGTATTAAATGATGAAGTTAAATTTGATGCTAAATATGCGATGAAAATTCTTCACGATAATGGCATTGGAACAAGACCCTTCTTTTATCCAATGCATATTCAGCCTATTATAAAAAAACTTGCTCTTAATGATGATGTTAACCGCAAAACTTCTGAAAAAATTTATCAACGCGGTTTTTATATTCCAACAGGACTTGGTATAACTCAAGAACAACAGTTAATTGTTGCTAAAAAAATTGAAGAATTATTTAAATAAAATAACTTTTAATATGAATGTTTTTAATGATTATTCTCGCTATTACGATTTACTTTACCAAGATAAAGATTATGAGGCCGAAACCAGCTATATCATTGATTTAATAAATAAATATCACAAAAATACTAGAGATATTTTAGAGCTTGGTTGTGGCACTGGCAAACACGCTTCAATTCTAGCACAAAACAATTTTAAAATTCACGGCATAGATTTAAGTCGACAAATGCTCGAAATTGCC
This sequence comes from Alphaproteobacteria bacterium, assembly GCA_014190355.1. Lineage (GTDB taxonomy): Bacteria > Pseudomonadota > Alphaproteobacteria > Rickettsiales > UBA1997 > CAILUF01. Next base: position 2,310 of record BJGH01000018.1, on the reverse strand, counting down.
AATCAAAAATCCAATCCTAATACCTCATTTGCCTTTGGTGATGTTAGAAGTTATCGTATTAATAAAAAATTTGACTGTGTTATTTCACTGTTTCATGTAGCAAGCTATCAAAACACAAACGAAGATCTGGATAATTTTTTTTCTACAGCAAATGAGCATTTAAAAAGTAATGGAATTTTTATTTTTGATGCATGGTATGGACCAGCAGTATTAACCCAACTTCCCGAATCGCGCTCAAAAACTCTTGAAAATAATCAATTAAAAATTACTAGAAACGCTTTCAGCGAAGTTGACTTTAATGAAAATATTGTCAAAGTAAATTATGAAATTGATATATTTGACAAAATTAATAACTTACATCACAAATTAACAGAAACTCATAATATGCGTTATTTATTTTTAAATGAAGTTAAAATGTTAGCTAAAAAACATCATTTTGATCTTATTGATTACCATCAATTTTTAACACAACAGCATGCAAGTAAAGAAAGTTGGGGTGTTTGTTTTATTCTTAAAAAAATTTGATTATGCGTGTAGGAATTTGGTTAGGTGAGATTATTAACGAACAATTGGGTGGAGCATCAACTTTTCAATCCAATATTTTAAAAGAAATTTCTCAAACAAAAAGTAATCATCAATTTTATTTTTTTGCTAAGTTTAACCCAAACGAACAAGAAATATTTGAAAAAATTTGTAGTTCTGTAAAAATATTTAATTTAAAAGAATCCTTAAGTGATTCCAATAAAAAGACTAAATTTCACATTTTAAATAATAGAAACCCAGGTAAAACACTATCATTAGATGATCAACTAAAAGCAAATAAAATTGAGTTTTGTTGGATAGTTTGTCCATATGATGGAGATTTGGAGTGTCCATATGCTTTAACCGTTTGGGATCTTGATCATCGACTCTTAACATTTTTTCCAGAAGTGAATTTTAGTGGATGGAAATTCGATGATCGTGAAAAATATTTTAACAAAATGATTGGAAAATCCTCTTACGTGATAATTGGAAATAATGAAGGGGCAAGACAAGTTAATCAATTCTACAACTATCCAATCGAGCGAGTTAAGGCAATTGCTATGCCAACCCCAAGTTATGTATACGAGCTAAAAGGAGAAGAAAATTTCATAAGCAATAATAATCTTATTAAAAATAAATACTTTTTTTACCCAGCACAATTTTGGCCTCATAAAAATCATATAGCAATACTTAATGCTTTTAAAATTCTTATAGAAAAAAATGAAGATTTTAAAAATTTTAAAATAGTTTTTACCGGATCTGACAAAGGCAATCAAAAATATATTAAAGAAAAAACTAAAGAAATTGGTTTAGAAAATTATGTCAACTTCCTTGGCTTTGTTAGTAAAGAGCAAATTATAGCTCTTTATCAAAATGCTTTCGCTTTAATTTATCCTTCAATGTTTGGTCCAGACAATATACCGCCACTTGAGGCTATGGCATTAAAATGTCCAGTTATCTCCTCAAATGCTAGAGGAATGGAAGAACAACTTCAAAATTGTGCATTATTTTTTAATCCTCTTGACTCAAAAGATCTTGTAAACAGAATTCTTGAGCTATATAACAATCCTAAATTAGCTGATGAACTTGTTATTAAAGGCGTTGAATTAGCAAAAAAGGTTAATACCAATAATTACCTTGATTCTATTATTAAAATTATTGACGAGTTTGCCTTAATCAGACAAATGTGGAGCAGTGAAGATCAATATATTCATCCATAGCAATATCCTAATAATAAAAAAATGTTTAAAAAAATTTCTAACAAGCTAGCAAAAAAAATAAGTTCAAGGATAACTAATGATTTTATTTTTTTATTGGAAGATATAAAAAATGAACAAATTCTTTTAAATAATGGTAAAACTTTAAGCAATCAAGTTAAGCTAATCGATAAGGAAAATTTTTCTATTCATTCATATGAATTTAAAATTTTTTCAGAATATGGAGATGATGGAATTATTCAATTCCTTATCCAAAATATTAAATATAAAAACCAATCATTTATCGAATTTGGTGTAGAAGATTTTTTAGAATCAAATTGTCGATTTTTAATGATGAATAATAACTTTAAGGGATTTGTAATCGATGGTAGTACAGAAAATATTAATCGACTTAAAAATTTTGATTGGTTTTGGCGATATGATCTTCAATGCGAAAATTCATTCATTACCAGAGATAATATAGACAGTCTGATCGCCAAATCTGGCTTAGAAGATATAGCATTATTGCATATCGATCTTGATGGCAATGATTATTGGATTTTTGAAAAAATGGATCTATCAAAAATTAATC
>BJGH01000017.1 GCA_014190355.1 Alphaproteobacteria bacterium | reverse complement strand
TACTAAGATTAACTTAGTTAAAAAGCAAATTTACTTAAAAATATAATTTAGTAAAATTCCACTACGCCACTGCTGATGTTGTACATTCCCCCAACCAAAGCAATCTTTTTTTCCTTGAGAAGTTTACGAATAATTTTACTTTTTTTAGGAATTTTTTTCATTACTTCTAAAACATTTTGTTCTGAAACTTGGTCAGTAATGTTCTGGAATTTCTGATTATGGTTATGATTTTTTTTATTTTTTTTGATAATTTTTACGGCAGGTTGAATTTTTTTTAAGAGTTTAGTGAGATGACCCATTTCAACATGATCGCATGCTCCTTTAATTGCTCCGCATTCGCTGTGACCCAGAACCATTACCAATTTTGCTCCTGATACAGCGCAAGCAAATTCCATACTTCCTAAAATATCTTCATTTAAAATATTGCCAGCAATGCGACAAGAAAAGATATCGCCTAGACCTTGATCAAATATTAGTTCTGCTGAGGTTCTTGAATCAATACAACTCAAGATAAAAGCAAATGGATATTGACCATCAGAAGTTTCGTTGATTTGGTTTAATAAATTGCGATTGATTTTAAGATTATTAACAAAGCGTTGATTGCCGTTTTTCAGCATTTCAACAGCTTGTTTGGGAGTTAATAAATCACGCATTTCTTTAGTAAGGGTAGTCATAGTTTTATATTTTGTTAAAGTTTATTCCTTTTAATTGTAAATTAATATTACGAGATTTGGCGTTGGCTTTAAAGTCATTAATAATTTCATAAACATCATAATCAATAACCTTGGAATTGCTTCCATCAATGATTACCGTGCAGTTATCTGGCATATCATTTAAGATTTTTAAAATTGCTCCTTTGTTAAGAAAGGAGACTTCTTGGGCTAGTTTAATAACATGATCATGTTTTTTATTTTCATGATCGCTAACTTTATCGAAGGCATTACGAAAATTATGCATTAAGATAAAACCTAAAGCAATAACCATGCCAATCATAACCCCTTTGAGAAGATCGAAGATAACAATACAAGCTATGGTAAGAATAAAGGGGATAAATTGTTCATAGCCTAAGTTATAGGTTTTTAAAATTAATTTCGGGTTGATAAGCTTGTAACCAACAACTAGTAAGACGCATGCCAAACTAGCCAGAGGAATCATATTCAAAATATCAGGTATTGCAATAACACAAATTAGCAAAAAGAAACCGTGTAAAATTGCTGAAATTTTGGTTTTAGCGTTGAACGAAATATTAGCACTGGAGCGAACAATTACTTGAGTGACTGGTAGTCCACCAATTAATCCGCAAACCAGATTTCCTAGACCTTGAGCTTTTAATTCGCGATTGGTTGGGGTAATATTTTTTTGGGGATCAAGTTTATCGGTAGCTTCAACGCATAACAAGGTTTCAATACTGGCAATGATTGCAATAACCAAGGCTAGACTATAAACTTCAAGGTTGCGTAAAATTTCAAAATTTGGTAAAGTCAATTGCTCCATAAACTCTTGAGCATTTTGCGAGATTGGGATTTGAACAATCTGATGATCTTTAATTTCTAAGAAATTGCTAAGAATAATCCCAATTATAATTACTAAAAGAGGTGAGGGAATGGCTTTGAGTTGACGAAATTTATTGATAATAACTTTATCCCAAATGATTATTATCGCAAGAGAAATTAAGGAAATTATGATTGCATTTGGGGTAAGGCTGTTAAGGGTTTCTTGCATTGTAATAATTGGGTTTTGATGAAATAATTCATTAAAATCATTAGCAAGATTAACGTCATATCCTAAAGCATGAGGAATTTGTTTTAAACATATTATAACACCAATTCCGCTTAACATCCCTTTAATTACTGAAGATGGGAAATAATAGGCAATTGATCCTAAGCCAATTAAACCCATGATAATTTGTAAAACTCCAGCTAAAGAGGTTGCAACAAGAAAATTGTTAAATGATCCAAGTTGTTCAATACCATTTAGAACAATTACTGCTAATCCAGCAGCTGGTCCACTTACTCCTAAACTTGAACCACTGGCTATACCAACAACAATTCCTCCAACAACACCAGCAATTATTCCTGAAAACAATGGCGCACCTGAAGCCATGGCTATGCCAAGACATAATGGTAAGGCAACCAAAAAGACCACAACACTGGCCGAGAAATCATATTTTAAATTTTTGGTAATTTTGTTCATAGCTTTTGATAATTTCAGGTTTAAATATTAACTCTTTGGTGAAGGTGATAAATTTTAGAAATTTAGCAAAAATTGGGAGGGCTGGTAGGAACTGATGAAAATAATAGCTCTAATTTAATTGCTAAATTATAGGAGGTGATTTCTTTAAAATTTAGGATTTTTTTTAAAGATTGTTGAATTAAGGCAAGCTTTAGCTCTTCAAAATTATCTTCATTATTTTCATTGTCAGCTTTTTCTTCGCTGGTTGATTTAATGTTTTCGTTGAGATCAAAGATGATTTTAGTAGAAGTATTTTGGTGATTATATGATAAAGAGCCATCGTTAACACCAGCACTTGAAAGCACAAAGCTTTGTATTGCTAAAAGGCTAAATAATAAAAATGTATTGATCAGTAAATTAAAAAAACGCATGAAAGCATTTTATCGATTAGTTTTTTTAAAGACAAGTTAATAATTTTTTTACTAAATTAATAAAATAAAAATTTTACTCCTGCGATAAGTGTTATTAAGCCAATGCCAATTTTAAATTGCTGTGGTTTGATTTTTAGGTGAACTTTATGCCCTAAGAAAATTGCTACAAAAACGGGAATTATTATCCACCAAATTTCTTTAAAAAAAGTCAGACTAAATTCATTTTTATATAATAAAAAAGGCATACGTAAAATATTGCAAAATAAGAAATAACTGGCCATGGTTGTTCTTAATGATGATTTGTTTGCAAAATCATATTTTAAAGCATTTACTACAAATGGACCACCTGTTCCAAAAGCTCCCTGAGCAATTCCTCCAATTAAAATTAATTTTAGTTTTAGAAAACTAAATTTCTTTTTCTTAAGTTCCAGCTCGGTATTAGGATCAAGATTTTTTTCTAAAAAAAGGTTTTTTAGGGCAATAAAAATTAACAGTAGACCAAAAATCAAAGACAGAATTTTTACTGGTAAATAGATAAAGCAAATTACTCCAAAAATACTGCCAATTGTTGAAATTAAAATTAATTTTAAAAAGATTTTTTTTTCAAAATGTTGATGAGAGCCAGCAACTATATAAAGTGATGATAATGTTCCAACATAGAATCCAGCGATAATTGCTGTTTTTATTTCGACGAAAAAACTTAAAATTGAATAGGCAATTATTCCTCCCCCAAAACCAAAGATGCTCTCAAAAAAGAAGCCAATGGCAAAACTACTGGCAATAAAAATGATCTCACTCATAGATTAAATATTTTTGGTAATTATTTTTTAATTTGAAATTTATTTAAGATAATAAAAGTTTAAGAACAATAAATTTTAAAATAAAATTAGATTTACATGATTATAATACTGATTTCAATGCTTTTAAATTGCTTATTAGCTATTGCTAGAATTAATTATTTGCAAATAAAATTGATGTTTTGATGATAAGCTTGCAAAATATTTTTTATTTATTTAGATGAATATTAAAGAAATTTTTTCCATGTTCAAGTAATGAATTTTAAAAAATTTTTAAAAATTAATTTGCTTAGTTAAGATTTAAAAATTAATTTGTTAAGTTATTTTTTTTAAAAAATTAAGATTAATTTAATTCCTAATTTAATGAATCTTATTTCAATATTATATCAAGCAAACAAATTAACTAAAAATAATCAGCGAATAGTGCTGGGAGTTGCTATTTTGCTTTGTTCTTCAATTGTTTTTAATTTTGCAAAAGCATCTAATGATATTAGTTTTGGAAGTAATCTTGGAATTTACAAAGATATTGTAAATGAAGAAAATGCTGATTTTTTTTCTCAACCTAAGCCGTTTATGCGCAATAGGTTAATTGGTGAGCTAGATCTTGATAACTATTTTAAAACAACTAACAGAAATCAAGAATTTAAAGAAACTTCAATAAAAGCCAAATTTTTCAATAATATCCATCTTAATAATAAAATTTCTCTTAATTCTTATTTTAAAATTCAAGATGTTAAAAATTTAAATAGGCCATGGCAGGCAACTAATCACAATGGTAGAGATCGTTTTTTAAAAGATGTTGGTTTATTTGCTGAAGAGTTAAATATTCGTTATCTTTATGAAAATAAAATAAAAAAAATTAATAATAATTTGATAATCGGAAAATTTAATTTGGGTTTTGGCACTGCTTGGCGATGGGATCGTGGCATATCAATTCATAGTCTTGCTGAAACCTATAAACAAACTGAGAAAATTGGAGTTGCTAATGTTTTGCAACTAGGTAACTCTAGAAAAACTGGTCAATATAACATTGGTTTTAGTTTTTTTAATAATGATCAAAAAATCCTTGATAATGCTTTGTTTGCCAATAAACATAGCGATGCTAAAGAAATGGCAATTCCCGGCGATTCAAGGGCTTTAAAATCTTATAATTTTTCAACTGACATTAATTTTGATTTTAAAAAAAATGAAAAATTATCTTATCATTTTTCTTATCTAAATCTTGATGTTAATCGCAGAAATAGCAGAGTTAATCCCAGTAAAATTGCAAATCAAGAAGGTGTTGTGTATAGCATGAATTATCAATATCCGCTTGATGAAAATATTGTTCTAGATGGATTACTTGAGTACACAAAAACTAATAATTATTTAGGTGACTCGGATCGTCTTCGCAGTTATCTTAGCTCTAATCTATTGATTAAATATGGCAAATCATGGAATATACTTTTGGGAAATACTCGCTTGAAAGATCGCAACTACAACTTTCTGGGTTTTAATCAAAATTTTAGTGAAATTTCTAATGGGTATCAATTCCAAAAAAATAATTATTTTGATAAACTAACTATTCAAGTTGGTTATCGTTATAATCGAATTAGTTATTTAAATCAAAGGATCGAAAAGCAAAGTTCTTATGGTCTAATTTTAAGATATTTTAAAGATTTTTAAAAATAATTGTTATTTTGAATTAATAAATATTAATGTTTAAGAGTTTCTAATTTTAATAATTATAACTAAAAATATGATAAATAGCCCTTGTTTAAAAAGAAGTAAGATTAGTGAGCATAGAAATTTTTTGCTGATAGTTTTAAAAAAATATTTTAATTTATGAGAAAAATTATTTTGGCATTGCCCAAGGGAAGAATTCTAGAGGATCTGAAACCTTTTTTTAAAAAAATTAATTTAGAAATCGAGTCTGAATTCTTTAATGAAAATTCGCGTAAACTTATTTTTTCAACCAGTCTTGATTTTCTGGATGTTGTTAAGGTTAGAAGTTTTGATGTTGCAACATTTGTTAAATCTGGAGGTGCTGACCTTGGTGTATGTGGTTTAGATGTTATTAAAGAATTTGCTTCACCACAAATTTTAAATATTTTAGATTTAGGAATTGGTAAATGTAGATTAAGTATAGCAGGAAAAGATAGTGAAGATTTTGATATTGTTAAAAAATGGCAAGAAAAGTCTCACCTTAGAATTGCTACCAAATATCCAAAAATTGCCAGTAAATATTTTTATGAATTAGGTGTTCAAACCGAAATTATCAAATTAAATGGTTCAATTGAAATTGCTGTTAAACTTAATTTGTGTGATTACATTTTAGATTTAGTTAGTAGTGGAAAAACTTTACAAGAAAATAACATGACTGAGGTAAAAACAATCTTTGAGGTAAGTTCTTATCTTGTGGTTAATCGCAACTCAATTAAAACTAATAACACCATTATTAACCAAGTGATAAATATTTTTGATGTTTAGAAAAAAAATTTTTACCAAAATTATCGCTTTTTTTCTATGTTTTGTAATAGTTTTTTGTGATTTATATAATCCTAGCGAAGCTCAGGCATATGATGGAGTTCGAGATGATCCTTCGAAATGTAATATTCCGGATCAGGCAGATCAAATTCGTGAAAGTAATCCTTGTTACACAGTAAATTTTGATACTTCTAAAAATTATTGCGAAGTAGGTGATTTAAAATTTTCTGCATTTGTTCCTGTAAATAGAGATCTTGACTGGGAGCTTTTTCCATTACCTGGAAATCCTCATTGTATTTCATTTATTGCATTATATACAGCTATTCTTGTTTCAATCCATTATGCAGGAAGGGCAGCTTGTGCCGCAACTGGACTGGGTTCCGCTTTGTTATCTGGAACAGCGATACCAGGTTTAGGTCCACAAAATTTGGTAACTTCAATTTTATTGGGAAATTTGTGTGCTGCTGCAGTTACTCAGTGTGCTTTGAGTTCTGGAACTCAAGTTGCAGCTTGTGGTTCAATTGCTCCTTGTTGTGCATCAATGGCTGCCTATCTTGCAGCAATTTCTTCTGCGGTCGCTGCTTTAGCAATTATTTGGGGAATTGCTAAAGAGTTTTTTGAGAATAGTAAAATTTGTGGAGCGGGGTGGACAGCATGGCAAAAAGAAGAAGAAATTTCTGAGACTGAAGAAAATAAAAGAGATCCTAAGTGGATAAGAACAAAAGGACCTTATCGTAGATATATCGAAAATATTTTTTCTCCTGGACTTCATAAAACACTTGTTGAGCTTGGCGGAGAATCTTCGGCCAAAACTAATGGTCAAGTTCCTGCAGAATATAGCGTTGATTCAGGTTCTGCTCAAAGGAAGAATTCATTAAATATTACAAAAGATAATAACAAAAGAAGTATTGATAATATTCTTTATCGCGAATATATTTTTGGGGGGATGGAATATGAAGACAATGGATCAGGGGCATGCAAAAACCCTTGGACTGAAGAAGAGCGTGTTAAAATACTTGGATATTCATCGGATAATCAGCGTTACTATTATGTTGGATCGGGAGAAAAAAGTGCTCCGAATTTTGCTTGTAGTCGTTTTTTAAAAAAAACTAAATCAGATCCAACTTCAAATCAAGGTCGAGAAGCTTATGATTGTTGTGTAAATCGAAGTCAATCTGCTATGTGCATTGAAAATAAGGATAAATACATATTTTGCGAAAACGCTTCGAAATGCTACTTGGGTGTTGTAAATGTTGAAGTTTATAATGCGAAAAAGGGTGGAGATTATATGTGTGCAAAATCATTTTCTTTGTGTCCTTATAATGTTCCTTTAGCTGGAGGAACTGAAAACGATATTTATGATTCTGATCCTGAATATGCCGATGTTAAATTAAATTTTTGTCAGCATTTGAACCATTGCGTTAGAAGACCATTGTTGCCAAGCGTTAAAAGCTCTTCTTTAACCGGTCTTTATATCTCTTCAGCATGCTATGATATGAAGGGAGATAGTCAAAATTCTTATCAATACAATTCTGGATTATCTATAATTTCGACAAGAAATTTTACCGCACCTTTTATTCAATGTTTTACAGAAACAATGCAAAATATTTTTACCAATCGAGCTGGAAGGGATATTTGCTCTGATCAGTCTTTTGATGATATGATTGGTTGTGGTGGAGATGAAAATATTCAATATCGAGCTGGGGATTTATTACCAGATGATCAATCTTTCTTTATTAAAATTCAGAATAACTATCAGATGATTCTCAAGCTTGCTCTTACTTTTTCTATCATTATGTTTGGTATTTCGATTCTTATAGCTGTTCCTAAGCAACATCTTGAAAAGAAAGTTTTAATGCAATATATGATAAAAATGCTCTTGGTAGTGTTTTTTGCCCTTGGAAATGGCTGGCATATTGGATTTGCTAATTCTGTTATAGGGATATCAACGGCGATGGCCAATATTACTTTCTTTCCAAATTTATTTGATGGAAGTAAAGAAAAAATTGATGGATGTGTATTTCCACGTTTAAATTATGAAACTGCTAATTCTGGAACAAGAGATTATGATAATCGAAAATATCCGCCTGGTAAGGACTATTTGAGAGTTTGGGATACTTTAGATTGCAAAATTGTAAGAGCTCTTGGCTATGCAGGTAATATATCGATTCCAAATATAATTTTGATGATGATAGCGGGATTTTTTACAGGAGCCTTAGGGGTTATAATGTTTGTGGCATCATTTATTTTTGGTTTTATTTTGTTATCAATTGCTCTTCGTGCAATGCATATTTTTTTAATTTCAATGAGTGGTGTGGTGATTTTGTTGTTTATTTCGCCGGTTACAATAACCATGGTTATGTTTGAGAGAACTAAAGGAATATTTACTAATTGGTTGAAACAACTTATTGGTTTTTCACTTCAACCAATGATTTTGTTTGTATATATATCAATTTTTTTGACTGTTTTTGATATAATTTTGGTTGGAAGTGCTAAATACAATTCTCAGATTGTTGAAATTAGTGGGACAAGTAGTTATTACAATGGTGCTACTAAAATAGATGAACAAAAGTTTTATGATGATTATGGCTTTATTCAACAAAAGAATATTGATTGTTCAGGAGATGCTGCTGACAACAGTATTTACTGCATTTATTACGCTCCAAAGTTTGGAACATTGTCTGGTTTTAACGCAATTGGTTTTGGTATTCCAATTTTAAAAAATTTAAATCAGCAAAAAATTGAAACAATTGCCAAGGCTGCATTATTGATGTTTATCTTTTTAAATTTTATGGATCAAATGACAACTTTTTCTTCTAAGTTAGTTGGTGGAGCAATTATTGCTTCTAATTGGTCTATTAAGCCGAGTGATCTTGTGCGAAATTTTAATTGGGCAATGCGTGGTATTCAAAAAAGAGGAACAAGGGGATTGCTTAAAGCAGGAAGGTATACTTCATCTAAGATTTCTGATTTACTTTCGGCAGATGGTGACAATAAAAATTCAAAAAATGCTAAAAGAGATGCTATAAATGCTAAAAAAGATTCGGACTCGCCAGATTCTTCAAATGGCAATAGTGCAGGTAATAATAACCTTTCTAGAACAGAAAATAATTCTGATGGTGCAGGTAATAATAGCCTTTCTAGAAAAGAAAATAATTCTGATGGTGCAGGTAATAATAGCCTTTCTAGAAAAGAAGATAATTCTGATGGTGCAGGTAATAATAGCCTTTCTAGAAAAGAAGATAATTCTGATGGTGCAGGTAATAATAGCCTTTCTAGAACAGAAAATAATTCTGATGGTGCAGGTAATAATAGCCTTTCTAGAACAGAAAATAATTCTGATGGTGCAGGTAATAATAGCCTTTCTAGAACAGAAGATAGTTCTAAAAATAGTTCTGATGGTGCAGGTAATAATAACTTTTCTACAAAAGAGAACCCTGGCGATCAACCATCTTCAGGTGGATCATCACAAGATCTAAAGGGAAAATTATCTGGAGGTGGAGTAGATAGCGGCTCTCAACTTGGAACAAGTTCTGAATCAAAAAGAGAGAATGGGCAGGATAAGTCTGATAAAGGATCGAAAGAAAAATCTGGTGATTCTGATAAGAAAGAAGGCGGTCAAGAAAATTCATCAGGTTTAGCTAAAAGCGATTTACCTCAAACAGATAATAACAATTCTATATCAGATGCTGGAGATAGAACTGGAAAAGATGGAGATCCAAATAAATCAGCTGCAGGATCTGATTTAGCAAAGGAAAACAAAAATGACCCAACAACAGGAGGTAATGATTCTTCCAAAGGAGCAAAAGATGGATCGTTGGAAGAAGATGGTTCAGCAAAAACAAATTTAGATGATCAACAAAAACCTGCCTCTGTTGATAAAGATAATCCTATTTTACCAAAAAGTGAAAAAGATTCAGATATAAAACTGCCAGAAAAAAATGATGCACCAAGTGGTGATAAAGGCAATGACAAAGATAAAGAATCTGAAGATAATAAGGGTCAAAATCTTCAAGAAGATGATTTACAAGATGATAATGTGGAGCAGCAAAACGAAAGAGATAATGAAGGTGGTGAAAATGAGCAAGGTTATGAATCATCTGAAGATTACGATGCAGATGATGAAGATATTAATTCGAAAGCAGAAGCTAATTTATTAGGTGATGATAAAAATAGAGGGCAAAATAGAATAATTTCTCGTTCAAAAACTCCACCAAGAAGATCGCGAAGTAACTCTCCTTCATTAAGTAAAGGCGCAAATAAAAAGCCTGCAAAAGATGGATCATTGCCACCTCCCTCTAATTCTCAGGATTTTTCTAAAGGAATAATGCCAGAAAGTTCAGGAATAGATTCGTTATTAAAAAACGAAGGTTTGTTAAATGAGGTTTCTAAGGGAGCATTGAGCGGTCCAACGAATAAAGGAATTTTAAGCGGTTCTTTGGATCCTAAATCATCTGATCAATTGCCATGGCTAGGATTATTGGGCAAAAACCTTGGCGCTATTATTGAGCCAACTTTAAAATCTATAAATAATGCTACTGATTATATGTTTGGAATCAAAGGTGACGATAGAACATCTGGTGCAACCCAACCTGAAAAAACCAAATCTAGAAACACTCTACCTTATTCAGCAGGGTCGGCAATTAATGCTTTACCTAATGACTCTCAAGTTGGTCAATCTAAGGCCGGTGGTTTAACATCTAAGGTTTTAGATCAGTCTAACACTAGCGAGAAAAAAACTAATATCGATTCAAAACCTAAAAACAATATGCTGCCATTTGAAATTGCTGGATCAGGTGGCAAAGCTCAAGGGGGAAGTGAATCACCTCTTGATTTAACTTCAGTAATTTTGACGCAAAAAACCGATGAAACAAAATCAACTTCTGGAATTTATTCATCAGATTTAGCAAAGCAATCGATGATCTCTTCTTCCAATAAATTATTTAAACCAATTACTGAGTCAAAACCTTCGCAAATTTCACCACCCTTATTGTCACCATCTAATATTGAATTAGGTTTGGCAGACTTACTAAATTTTGGTCAACAAAAACCAGATTTTGTAAATCAAAAT
>BJGH01000016.1 GCA_014190355.1 Alphaproteobacteria bacterium | reverse complement strand
TTGATTTATGTAAAAAATGGAATTTACCTGAAGATAAAAAAATTATTTTAATGCCTGCTCGATTTACTTCTTGGAAAGGTCATGAATTTTTAATTGAATCTTTAACAATGGTTAAAAATGATTTTTTTTGCGTAATGGTAGGTTCAGATCATGGTCATAAATCTTACCGTAAAAAAATTGAACAAAAAATTATTGAGAAAAATTTAGCTGGAAAGGTAAGGGTAGTTGAAAATTGTCGAGATATGCCTGCTGGCTATGCAATAGCCCACTGTGTGGTTTCAGCAAGTATTCGCCCTGAAGCATTTGGTAGGATTGCTATTGAGGCTCAAGCTTCCGGCAAGATTATTATTGCTACTAGAATTGGTGGATCTTTAGAAACAATCATAGAAGGGCAAACGGGTTATTTAGTTGATATTGGTGATAGTTCAGGTTTTGCTTCGGTAATTGATTATGTTTTAGAAATTGATAAAAAAACTGTTGATCAAATTGGCTATAATGGACGAATAAATGTTGAGAATAATTTTTCTAATAAAAAAATGTGTGATAGAACTTTAGATATTTATAAAAATCTCCATGCTAAAGAAATTTTATAAATTAAAATATCAGTATTTTTTAGTTTCAAATACTGGCACAACAGAAATAAGTAATTTTAATTTAAATCTAAATTAATCTAAAAATTATAATCGTTACTTCATACTTAAAGTTACTATCACATGAAATTAAAAAGAGCTTTTTCACTAATCGAACTCTCCATTGTTATATTGATCGTAGGTATCATTGTTGCAGGGGTTACGCAAAGTTCAAGATTAGTTAGGCAAATTAAAATTCAATCAATTCGTAACTTAACAGTTAATTCACCAATCTCAACCATTAAAGATTTAATGATATGGGTTGAAACAAGTTTAGAAAAAAGTTTTATTGAAACAGAAGCTCAGAATAACAATCCAGTTTCAATTTGGTATGACATTAATCCAACTTCAATTGAAAAAAATAATGCTATAGCAAGTTCTGCCGCGAATTATCCAATTTATGTTGATAATGCTTTCAATACTGTGATACCAGCTCTGAGATTTGATGGGGTAAATGATTTTTTTAGTTTTAATAGTTCAGCTATGTTAAACTCTAACTTTACTGTTTTTATGGTTGAGCAAAGAAGAACTGCAGGGGTAAATCAATTTTTTTTAGGAGGGTCAACCTCAGGCAATTTTCATATTGGTTATGGATCATCAATTTTTATTAGAGCTGGAAAATATGGTGGATTAAATTCTGATTTTTTTGATTACACAATTCCAGCTTATACTTCGCCAATCCCTCGAATTCATAGCTTTTTGCACAGTTCAACAATTGGTAAAAGATATTGGATCAATGGTGGAGTTACTCCTGAAGGGTCAAGTACCAATACTTCAGTTTTAACATTTTACAATGGAGTAATTGGAAATACCGAAGGAACATGGTTTTACAATGGCGATATTGCTGAAATGATAATTTTTAATAGAGCCCTTAGCAATGAAGAAAGAACAGCAATTGAAGATTATTTAGGAAAAAAATATGCAATTTTAATTTCCTAAAGATTAAATTTTTTCTTGGTTGGTAATTTCAATATTTTAAACCAAGTTTTGGCTTTGATATACACTTCAGATAATTCGTCTTGCGGTATGGAATTGTAGGTTATTCCTCCACCAAATTGCATTTCAAATTTATTATCGCAAATAATAAGAGTGCGAATTACTACTGCTAAATTTAAATGATTTTTTCCCTCAATAATTCCAATTGCTCCACTATAAATTCCGCGATTAATTTTTTCATAATTGGCAATTAATTTCATAGCATGAACCTTTGGGGCACCTGTCATTGATCCAGCTGGAAATAGAGCAGGGATTGCTTGAAAATTATTAATATTTTCAGCTAATTTGCCAGTAACCAATGATGAAAGATGATGAATGTTTTGTAGGCTTGAAAGTTTAAATAAGTTTTTTACTTCAACTGAACCGGGAATACAGACTTTAGAGATGTCACTACGAACTAGGTCAGTTATCATTAAATTTTCTGAAAGTTCTTTTGCAGAATTTTTAAGAATTTTTTGATTTTTTTGATCAAGTGATTTGTTGTTTAATCTATTGATTGTTCCTTTGATTGGACAAGAGCTGATATGATTGTCAGAAATTTTAAAAAATAATTCTGGACTGTTGCAAAGAATATATTTTTTTTTGAATTTACAAAATGCACTGTAGTTAGTTGGATTATCGTTTTGAGTTTGTTTAAACCATTGCCAAGCTTGATTTGGTGATATTTTTTTGGAAAAATTACCAAAAAATTTTCGTGTTAAATTCATTTGGAATATATCACCATCACTAATTTTTTTTTGAATTTTTTTTATGGTTTTTAAATAATTTTCATCACTAAAATTAGAAGAAAATTTAGTTATTCTAAAATTTTCTTTGGTAGTTTTTTTGATTTTAAAATTAGTTAACAAATCAAGATAGGTCTTATCGCTGTAGAGTATGGTAAGTTTTTTATTTTTTTGATCAAATTCTAAAACAATGTGATATTGTTCAAAATGAATTTCGTTTAAATCGATAAAAGATTTTTTAGTTTTTTTAATGTTTTCAAAGTGATGAAGATTTTCGTAAGAGAGATATCCAAACCACTGATCCTTAGAATTTTCTATGGTTTTTTTTAAATTTTTAAAATTATTGCCAGTAACTTTTTGCCGTAAAAAAATTGCCAAATAAGATAAATAATTTTCTTGATCATCAGCTCTGGAATTTAGAAAAACAAAGCTATCTTCAGGGTTTTTAAAGCAATAATCATCGATAATTTGTGAAGCAAATTCTAACGGTTCTTGATAATTGATTTTTTTAACAAACATTTTAAATTTTTTTATAACCGACAATTTTGATGCCATAAGCATCCAGACCGATTACCGATTTTTTGGTATTGGTTAATAAGGTTAGATTTTTTATCCCAAGATCAACTAGAATTTGAGCGCCAACCCCATAATTTCTAATGGTTTTAAGAGGTTTGGGAAAGTTAAGCTCATCGAAGAAATTATCAGAAATTTTATCAGATGGTTGACGAATTAACACTAAAACTCCATTATTGTTTTTATTAATTTTTTTCAAAGCTTTATTTAAGATACCAGTTTTTGGGTCAAGTGAATTATCTAAACAATCTGAAGTGATGTTTAGATGATGCATTCTTACCAAGGTAGGATGATCTTGACTAATTTGTCCTTTGATTAAGGCGATATGTTCAACATTATCAATAATGCTTCGATAAATTTTTGCTTGAAATTGTCCGGCAGTTTTGCTGAAGAATTTTTTTTGAGTAACTAACTCAACGAGTTGTTCGTTGTTTCTACGATATTCGATAAGATCAGCAATTGAGCCAATTTTTAATTGATGTTTTTTAGCAAATTTTCTTAAATCTTTCATTCTTGCCATTGAGCCATCATCATTCATAATTTCACAAATTACTGCAGAAGGATTTAAATTGGCAAGACGAGAAATGTCGATGGAAGCTTCGGTATGTCCTGCTCGAACCAATACCCCACCATTTTGAGCTTTTAGAGGAAAGATATGTCCAGGACTAACAATAGCTTCTTTACCAAGATCTGGATTAATTGCATCAAGAATTGTTTTGGAGCGATCCTGTGCTGATATGCCTGTGGCAATTCCCATGCGAGCTTCGATTGAGACCGTGAAAGCAGTACGATGTCTTGATTCGTTATTTAAAGACATTAGGGGAAGTTCAAGTTTTTTGACTCGTTCTTCATCAAGAGCAAGGCAAATTAATCCTCGGCCAAATTTTGCCATGAAATTAATTTTTTGATCATCGCAAAATTGGGCTGGAATAACTAAATCTCCTTCATTTTCTCGGTTTTCATCATCAACTAAAATAAACATTCTTCCAGCTTTGGCTTCGTTTATTATTTCTTGTGTTGTTGCAAGTTGAGAGTTTTGTTTAGACATTAGAAAAAAATATTATTTTTTATTACTTTTTAACAACTTACATTAAAAAAATTACTTTTTATTGTTTATTGTTGCATTTAAAACATATCTTGCAATTACATCAATTTCTATGTTAACTAAATCATTAATTTCAAGATTTTTAAAGGTTGTGTTATCGAAAGTGTGTTTAATAATGTTAACCTTAAAGCTTTTATTAGCAACTTCATTTACCGTTAAAGAAACACCATTGATAGTGATCGAACCTTTTTTGGCAATAAATTTCTCGATATTTTGGGTTATAGCAAAGGTAAAAATCCATGAATCTTTTATGGTTTGAATATCGGTGATTTTAGTGGTTTGATCAATATGTCCTAACACTAAATGACCTCCTAATTCATCACCTAATTTTAAGGAAAATTCAATATTGACCTGTTGATTTTTTTTAATATTTTTTAAGGTAGTTAAATCGCAAGTTTCTTTAGAAGCATAGAAACTTAAATTAATATTTTCTTTGACAAAAGTTTGCTCAACTAGGGTTAGACATACCCCTTCACAGGCAATTGAACAGCCAATCTTTAATTTTTTTTTGACAGTATTTTTTGGTAATGCGATGGTAATTTTGCTATCTTTGCTGGAAACGTGATTAATTGAAGTGATTTTGCCAAGATGAGTAATAATTCCTGTAAACATTTTTTGATAATTAAATTGCTGATATTTTTATGCAAATGCTAATACTATTTCAACCTAAAATTGAATTTTGATATTGATCATTTTAATTTTTTTAGTTTTTAAATTAGAGTTACTTAATACCAATTAAAAAAACAGGTTAAATAATGGCAAATTTATAAATTTGATAAATAATTTCTTAAGAATTAGCTAATTTTTTTTGAAGAATCTCAGCAATTTCTTTTTTAATTTTTTTAATGGCATTTTCTTCGATTTGGCGAATTCTTTCGCGTGATATTTTGTAAAATTTGCTAAGATCCTCAAGGGTTGATCCTTCCTCGTTTAATTGACGTTTTTGGATAATGTCTTGTTCGCGATCATTAAGCTTTGCAAAAGCTTGAGCAAAGATTTGTTTTTTGAAATTATAGTCTTGATTTTCAATGGCAATTTGTTCTTGATTTTTTTGATCACTCTCAATTAAATCGCCAATTTCAATGCTATCATTTTCGCCATTATTTATTTGATGATTGATGGAATAATCTGATTGATTAAGACGAGAGTCCATATCTTTTACTTCTTCGCTTTTAACATTCAAGGTTTGAGCGATTTTTTCAATATTATCATCATTAAGGGCTTGACTATCAGCAAAGTTATTATTGATCAAACCAAGCTTTCTTTTTATTTTGTGAAGATTAAAAAATAATTTTTTTTGAGCAGTGGTTGTACCGATTTTAACTAAAGACCAACTTCGTAAAACAAAATCTTGAATAAATGCTCGAATCCACCACATGGCATATGTTGAAAAGCGAAAACCTTTTTGTGGTTGAAATTTTTTAAGAGCTTGAATTAGACCAAGATTTCCTTCGCTTACCAAATCAATTAAGGGCAAGCCATAATTTTTAAAACGATGGGCAATTTTAACCACTAAGCGCAGATGACTTTCCACCAAGATTTTTGCCGATAAATTATCTTTATTTTCAAAATAATTTTTAGTGTGATATTCTTCTTCCTCTTTACTTAGGATAGCAAATTTTTGAATTGCTCGAAGATATCTTAAAAAACCTTCATCACCATTAATTCTTAAACCAATCTGACCACTACTAGCAACAAAATTATTGGTTTTAAACGGTGAAAAATTGTTAATGACTGATAAAGTATTATAGCTCATAATTTTTAAAAATTAATTATTAATTCAAAATCAGGTTGAATATTTTTTACAATTATAATATTTAAAAATTTTTTTTCAAGGGGTAATCTAGCAAGTAATTGCAAGGTTTTATCCTAAATTTTTTTCAAATTATTTTAAAATTAATTAGTTTAAAACTTATAAGGTAAAAGCAGGTGTGAAATTGTTCAAGAATCCAAAAATGCCATATAAAATGCCTCATTTACCAATAACAAATTAAGTTTCATTTTTTGCTTAAAAATCTCAAAGAACCTTCAGCCTTATGGATATATGACTTTTTTTTTAAAAGATTTTTATCTCAAAAATATTTCTCTTAATTTATCATTTTTTTATGAAAATGGCATTATTAAAGACTTTACCGCTTAATTTTCAAAAAGGTTTTTTAAAGTTTTAAGAGCTAATTGCAAATTTAAGAAACAATTTAAGAAACAATGGCAATGCGGTATTTTATAGAAAGATAGAGCATAACATCTTTGCGTTCTTGGAGTTTTAAGGGTCGATTAAAAATAATAATTTCAGAAATAAAGCCAGTAAAACCAGAGGTTCCAACATTACTTGCACCAAGGGTTAGACCATTCAAGCTATTGGTTCCGGAGTTAAAAACTCCGCTTCCTGAAGAAGTTAAAGCATTGTTAACATAGGCTTGCGAAGAGGTTGAATTAAGATAAGCACATACAATATAATCACGACTATTGACAATACTTGGTACATTGCTTGCGGTTGATGAATTGCCATCAACTCCAGCGTTGAGATTAATTTGGTTATTTTTAATTGCTAGGTAAAATGAACTTTGCGAAGGAGCACTGTCGAGAAGAATACTTGCTGAGCCTGAAACGTTAAAATTTGGACGAAAAACTACAAAAATTGTTGCTCGGCCAATTCGCCCTTGATAAAAACTTGCTAAAGTGATTCGTTCATTATTTTGAAAATAAAGGGCAGGGATGCGATTAATGGCATCTGAGCGATAAGTAATATTGGCATTAGCAGTTTTACTAAGAATGTTACGGGAGTTTATCACTGAGTTTGCTGAAATATCATTCCACTGCGAAATATTGTTAAGATTAATTATCTCAGATTTTTTAAAAGAAGCTTTGCTTGACGATTCATACCAAGCAGAAAGCCCAGCGATGTTGTTAACACTTGAGCGAGCAGTTAAAGATCTTGCACTTGCTAATCTTGAAGCGGTAACAACTTGTCCACCTTTGGTAATTCCTGAAATGATTAAGCCAATCAAAAGTAAGACAACTCCTAACTCAATTAGGGTAAAGGCTTTATGCTTATTTTGAGGTAAAGAGGTTATAATGTTAAGTTTGTTTTTAGCCATAATTGGTAAAGTTTATGTTTTTTTAAAACTTTTGAGAGCTATTAAAAAGAGCAAGTTTTAGTATTTATTGTTAAAAACAAAGTAAAAAAACTAAAAACAAATATTAATTGTTAATTAATTTATTTTTTTATCTTCAAGCTCAACCCAAGTGAGGACAGGATTTTTAGCAGCTTTAACATCGTCTAGTCTGCGTCTAGGCGTTGATAAAGGATATTCATGAAATTTATTACCATTTCCTGATTCACACTGATCTGCAATATAAAGCATGGTATTAATGAAATTATCAATAGTTTCTTTGGTTTCTGTTTCAGTAGGTTCAATTAGCATTGCTCCTTGCACAACCAATGGGAAGAAGACAGTCATAGGATGAATTCCAAATTCAACCAAGGCCTTGGCAATATCAAGAGTTGAAATGCCTTTGGCTTTTTGAATTTTATCAGTTAGCAAACATTCGTGCATGCAGTTTCCAGGGAAAGGAACATGAAATTTATCTTTGAGTTTATGCAAAACATAATTTGCTGAAATCACTGCATCTTCGGCAACTTTTTGTAAACCATCGCTACCGTGCGAAAGCATATAGGTGAGGGCGCGAACATGCATCCCTGATTGACCATTAAAGCCTTTGACTTTTCCACAACTATTTTGCGGAGTGTGAAAGCGATAGCTATCGCCAACTTTTTCAACATGAGGAGATGGCAGAAATTGCGCCAATTCTGCTCTAACAGCAATTGGACCAGAACCTGGACCACCACCACCATGAGGGGTAGAGAAAGTTTTATGTAAATTAAAATGCATAACATCAACCCCAACATCAGCAGGGCGAACCTTACCAACAATTGCGTTATAATTTGCGCCATCGCAGTAAAAATAACCACCAGCGTCGTGAATTAATTTTGAGATTTCTAAAATATTTTTTTCAAATTTACCACAAGTATTTGGGTTAGTGATCATTGTTCCGGCAATTTTATCACCATGTTCATTAATTAACTTTTTAAAAGCTTCCATGTCAACTAAACCTTCGCTATCGGTAGCAATAACTTTGATTTCAAAACCACAGATCGCTGCAGTAGCAGGGTTAGTTCCATGGGCTGAGTCAGGTATCAAAACAATTTTGCGTTGCAATTGACCTTTAACTTCATGAGCTTTTTTGATTACTAACATTCCCGCTAATTCGCCTTGAGCACCAGCTGCTGGAGCAAGCGAGACACCAGTTAAACCAGTGAGAGTTCCTAACCAATTTTGTAAATTATACATCATCTCTAAAACCCCTTGGATCGATGATTGATCTTGATAAGGGTGAATATCGGCAAAGCCTGGAAGGCGAGCCATTTTTTCGTTAAGTCGAGGATTGTGCTTCATTGTGCATGAGCCAAGCGGATAAAACCCAGCATCAATTGAATAATTTTGATTCGATAAACGCACAAAATGACGAATAACTTGTGGTTCGTTAACTTGCGCTAAACCAATCGTTTCACGATTTTTGTTTTGACCAGTTTTGCTTTTGAAATTTTTTACATCAGGTAAATCAACTCCGCAAGCCCCAACTCGCGATTGCTTGATTAAGAGTTCTGTTTCATGTTGTAAACCAGTTTGTGCAGGAATAAAGTTAGTCATAATTATTGTAATAATTTATTAGGCTTTAATATATTTTGATTAAACATATTAGCTTTTAACTGTTTTGAGTTATGTTAAGTTTTTTGTAATTTTAAAAACAAAAACTAAAACTCATTCATTTATTGATTGATTTTAATTTGTTGAAGTTTTCTTGCAATTAGTTTTTTATCGTTTTTTTAAGTAAGTCATAAAGAAATTCTGGTGCGAGATCTAAATCATTACCCCACGCTAATGTATGATTCTCTAGGATAAAATTCTTAAATTGATTTTTATCTTGTAATCTTTTAAAAGCAGAAAAACTATTGTTAAAAATAAAGTTTTTTAAATCAACAATACCTTTTAATCCGTCATCAAATCCTAAAAAAATTTTATATCCATCGTGATATTTTGCTTGTCTTATATTGTGTTTGTGCATATCTATGAAATTAATGGTTGAATTTTTTTAGGAGATTCTAAATCTTTAAGTGCTTGCCAATTTTCCAATAATTCTTCTTTGTGAATCATTGCCCACTCAACCACGAAACCCAGTATTCTTGGGGGCAAGTTACCTTTGATAATTTTTAAATCTTTAATTTCGATACTGGCTTCATATTTTTCGTAAACAACATCAAGATGAGGCGGATTGTGATCTTTAAAATACATATAAATAACAATCCCTAAAAAACGACTAATTTCTGGCATAAAATTAATTTTATAAACTTTAAAAATTTTTAATATCTTGATTTTAAATGTTTTTTTATTTTATTTCAATTAACTATTGTTAAATTTGCTAACGCAAATTTAGTTTTAAGTTGAATTGCTTCACGGCGAGTGAATCGCCGTATTTGCAATTGAGTAGTTTTTATTTTATTTTAATTGATTTATCAGAATTTACAAGTAAGTCATAAAGAAATTCTGGTGCGAGATCGAGACCGTTTTCCCAAGATAAAGTATCAAATTCGATTTTGAATTTTTTAAATTTATTTGGATCCTTTAATTCTTTAAAAATATTGCGAGAGTCAGTAAAAATGGTATTTTTTAAATCAACAATTCCTTTAGTTTTGTCGTTAAAAATAATCTCAATTTTGTATTCACTAATTTGTTTAGCACTGATTATTTCAATCATTATTCGAGAGGTTTTATTTTTGTAAATTTTCCAGTTTTAATAATTTTATTCCAATTAATTAATAATTCTTTTTGATGGATACTTGCCCATTCAATTACAATGGAAAGAGCTTTTGGTGGCATGTTGCCTTCAATAATTGCAAGATTATCTATTGCAATTATTACTTTAAAATTTCCATATTTTGCATGAAAATGTGGAGGATTATGATCGTTAAAATGCATGTAAATAACAATCCCTAAAAAACGACTAATTTCTGGCATAAAATTAATTTTATAAACTTAAAAAATTTTTAATATCTTGATTTTAAATGTTTTTTATTTTATTTCAATTAATTATTGTTAAATTTGCTAACGCAAATTTAGCTTTAATTTTGAATTGCTTTTCGGCGAGTGAATCGCCAATCTTATTAAATTTGCTAACGCAAATTTAGTTTTAATTTTGAATTGCTTCACGGCGAGTGAATCGCCGTATCCGCAATGAGGTTTTGGTTTTTTTTGATTTTGTTTTTTGATAAACGCTTTGTTGCTTTTTTTTAATTAAATTTGCTTCGTAAATTTAGTTTTAAAAAGTAACCTGGTACCTTTTTTTTATTCGAGAGGTTTTATTTTCTTTCAATTAATTTTTATTGATTCTTGGTAAAATAGTTTCAACACACACGGGCTATAGCTCTCCCCTTGAGGGAGAGCGGGCGATAAAATCGCAACGGTAGTTGCGATTTGGGAGCCGTGAGGGGTCAAATACTAACAGCAAGAACGGGGTTTAGGTTAACTTAAAATCCTTTATTATCAACGCTTTTCTGACCCCTCTCCGCATCGCCAACAAGTTGGCTCTGCGACTCTCCCGAAAAGCGGGAGAGTGATGACACCGAAAGCGTTGCGAGTATTTTTATAAAATGAAGTGGCTTAAGTCCTTTGAATGTTATTTCAAAATTAAAATTATAAGTAAAATTGCAATAATTGCGAGCCAACCACCTGAATATAAAATATAAACTAACAATCCCAAAGCTATTATTGGAAATATAACAAACCAAAATAAGAAACCAAAATCAATATCGCTTTTTGTATTATCATTTTTATATTCCTGTTTTTCTCCTTTTATATTTTTATAACTTACGCCGCCATTTTGAATAAGAAGAAATTCTATTTGATAATTTTTCCAATAAATTGCAATATCTAATGGTGAATCACCATTTGCATTGGTTGCATTTATATCAGCTTTAGATTCGATTAATATTTTACATATTTCAATCATGTTTTTTGTGCAAGCAAT
>BJGH01000015.1 GCA_014190355.1 Alphaproteobacteria bacterium | reverse complement strand
GAAAGCCGAAACTGATCTTGAAACAGGAATTAGCAGGGTTTATGAGTGGTATGTAAAGAATAAAATAAATAATTAAATAAATCATTATTATGTTTAAAGATAAATCTATTTTAATAACCGGTGGAACAGGCTCATTTGGAAAAAAATTCGCTGAGATTATTTTAAAAAATTATCCAGAAATTAAAAAATTAATAATTTTTTCTCGCGATGAATTTAAACAATTTGAAATGGCTAATTTGTCACAATTTACCAATCAAAATAAATTGAGATTTTTTATTGGCGATGTTCGTGATAAAGAAAGATTATTTAGGGCTTTTGATGGTATTGATATTGTAATTCATGCTGCAGCATTAAAACAAGTTCCAGCCTGCGAATACAATCCATTCGAAGCAATTAAAACAAATATTTTAGGAGCACAAAATGTTATTGATTGTGCCATTGATCGAGGCGTTAAAAAAGTTGTAGCACTTAGCACCGACAAAGCTTGTTCACCGATAAATCTTTATGGAGCTACCAAACTTTGCTCCGATAAATTATTCATTGCAAGCAATGTTTATGTTGGTCATCGCGATACTAAAATATCAGTTGTTAGATATGGCAATGTGGCGGGAAGTCGTGGTTCAGTTATTCCTTTTTTTAAAAAATTAATTTCAGAAAATGCTAAGGAATTACCAATTACTGATTTAAGAATGACTAGATTTTGGCTTAAACTTGAAGAAGCAGTTGAAATGGTGATTCAGGCTATCGAAAATATGGTTGGAGGCGAATTATATGTTCGAAAAATTCCTTCCATGAAAATCACTGACCTTGCTTTAGCCATAGCTCCTAATTTAAAATTAAAGGAAATTGGAATTCGCCCTGGAGAAAAAATCCATGAAATGATGATTTCAAGCGAAGATGCAAGAAACACGATTGAACTTGATAAATATTATATCATCAAACCAGAATCAGATGAACTAAAAGAACGGATAAAAATTATCGGCAAAAGCGTTGCTCAAGATTTTGAATATCATAGTGGCAACAACACGCAGTGGTTGACTATTCAACAAATGCAAAATTTGATTAATGAAATTAATGAAGAAATTTAACTACGGCAAGCAATATCTTGATTTTAGTGATTTATTTGCGGTTTTAAAAACTCTGCGTTCGAATTTTCTAACTCAAGGTCCAAAAGTTGCAGAATTTGAAAATGCAATTTGTCAATATACAAAAGCAAAATATGCAGTTGCAATTGCTAATGCCACAGCTGGATTACATATTGCAATGATGGCTCTTGAAATAAAAGCTGACGATGAAGTAATAACCTCACCTATTACTTTTCTAGCTTCAGCAAATTGTGCTCTTTATGTTGGAGCATCACCAAAGTTTGTTGATATTGATTCAACTACTGCTTGTATTGATGTAAACAAATTAGAACAAGCAATAACTCAAAAAACCAAAGTGATTATTCCCGTTCATTTTGCTGGACAATCATGCGATATGAAAAAAATTAAGGAGATCGCAGATAAATATAATCTTTTTATTGTTGAAGATTCAGCCCACGCCATTGGTTCTGATTATCTTGGAAAAAAAGTTGGATGTTGTGAATTTAGCGATATGTCAGTTTTTTCATTTCATCCAGTTAAAAATATGACCACTGGCGAAGGGGGAGTTATAACAACCAATAACGAAAAATTATATAAAAAATTACTACTTCTTAGAAGTCATGGAATGACTAGAGATCCAAATTTTTTAACAAAAAATGATGGTCCATGGTACTATGAAATGCATGAATTTGGCTTTAATTATCGCCTCACTGATATCCAAGCTTCTCTTGGAATTTCGCAATTAAAAAAAATCGAAAAATTCAAAAAAAGAAGAAGAGAAATCGTTGAATTTTATAAAAAATCTTTTGAAAAAGATGAAAGATTTTCTTTTTTAGAAGAAAAAGATTATGCCAATTCTTGTTTTCATTTATTTCCTCTTTTAATTAATTTTGATAAAATTAAAATTTCCAAAAAAGAATTATTTCTTAAATTACAAGAAAATGGCCTAAGCCTTCAGGTTCATTATATTCCAGTCCATTTACAGCCATTTTATCAAAAACTTGGTTTTAAAGAAGGAGATTTTCCAAATGCAGAGGAATATTATAAAAAAACACTATCACTGCCACTTTACTATGGGTTGAGAGATAAAGATACGGGTATAGTTGCAAATATTATAAAAAAACTTGCGGTATGATAACAAATTCATCACCTCATTTAATTGATACGAACAAAATTATACTTTGCAAGGCAAAGCAAGAAGATATGATGGATGTTTTTATTCTTGCCAACGATCCAGAAGTCAGAAAAAACTCCTTCAACCAAAAAAATATAACTTTAGAGGATCACAAAGTATGGTTTTATAACAAAATCTCTGACCAAAAATCTTTAATTTTAGTAGCAAAAATTGATAACAACTTTATTGGTACAATTAGGTTTGAAAGAGAATTAAATCAGCATTCAAGCTATGTAATTTCAATTCAAATTGCTAAAAATTTTCGAGGAAAAAAAATCTCTGAACCACTCTTAAAAATGGCAATCAAAGAATTTTATAATATTTTTAAAAATTATGATATTATTGCAAAAATAAAAAATGACAATCTAGCATCAAAAAAAATTTTTATAAAAAATAATTTTATAATTTTTAACCAAAATTTTAAAGAAAATTATATTTCATTAAAATATAATAACTTCCATAATACCTAACAATGAATATTTTTTCTAAAAGTCCATTCATAATTGCCGAAATGTCGGGCAATCATAATCAATCTCTTAAAAAAGCTTTATCAATTGTTGAAGAAGCTGCTAAATGCGGTGTTAATGCTTTGAAAATTCAAACCTACACTGCCGACACTATGACCCTAGATCTCAAAGAAAATGAATTTTTTATTAAAGATAAAAATAGTCTATGGCAAGGAAGTTCACTTTATGAATTATATCAAAAAGCTCATACCCCTTGGCATTGGCATAAGCCAATTTTTGATAAATGTAAAGAGCTTGGAATTATTGGTTTTAGCTCGCCTTTTGATGCAACTGCTGTTGATTTCTTAGAAGAGTTGAATGTTCCACTATACAAAATTGCTAGCTTTGAAAATACTGACATAAATCTCTTAAAAAAAGTAGCTAGAACAAAAAAACCAGTAATTGTTTCAACTGGAATGGCAAATATTTCTGAAATTTATGAAATGGTTGACACCCTTAAAAATAATGGCTGCAATGATATTACTCTATTAAAATGCACCAGTGAATATCCAGCTGATCCAAACGACATAAATCTTAAAACCATACCTCATCTTCAACAGCTATTTCCTGATTGTAGAATTGGCTTATCAGATCACACTATGGGAATTGGCGTTTCCCTTGGTGCAATTGCATTAGGTGCCAAAGTTATTGAAAAACATTTTACAATTTCTAGATCTGAAGGAGGCGTTGATTCGGCTTTTTCAATGGAGCCAAGCGAGATGAAAATGCTAGTTGAGCAATCTAAAATTACTTCCCAGGCAATTGGAAAAATACACTATGGAATTACAAATAAGGAAAAAAATTCCTTGATGTTTAGAAGATCAATTTATATTGTTAAAGATCTCAAAGCGGGCGATATTTTAACTACCGACAATATCCGTGCAATACGTCCAGGACTTGGCTTACCTTGTAAGTATTTTGATATATTGCTTGGTAAAATAGTTAATAAAGATTGCAAGAAAGGAACAGCGATAAGTTGGGAGTTGATTTGTTAAAAATTTAAAAAAAATTAAAATAATATATTATGAGCGATAAAAATTATGAATTTAAAAATTCTCAAGAAGAATTTTGGGCTAACGAATTTGGCAACAACTACATCGAAAGAAATTCAAGTAATGAACTTTTGGCATCTAATATTGTTTTTTTTTCTAAAATCTTTTCTCAGCAACAAGTCAAAATTGAATCTGTTTTTGAACTTGGATGCAATATTGGAATGAATCTTATCGCTCTTAATAAAATATTTCCCAATCTAAATATAAATGGGATAGATATTAATAAGAATGCTATAGATATCTTAAAAAATACCAATACAAAATTTAACCTAAAATGCTGTTCGATAAATGATCTTCAAGTCAAAGAAAATTTTGATTTAGTTCTTACCAAAGGAGTATTAATTCATTTAAATCCTCAAGATTTAAATAATACTTATGAAAAAATTTATAGATTATCTAAAAATTATATTCTTTTATGTGAATACTACAATCCAAGTCCTTGTTCAATTCCATACCGAGGAAATGATGACAAATTATTTAAAAGAGATTTTGCTGGAGAAATATTAAACAAGTTCCCCGATTTAAAACTAGTTAACTATGGCTTTGTATATCATAAAGAAATTTTCGCTCAAGATGATATAACGTGGTTTTTAATAAAAAAAAATTAATAAATGACAAATAAAAAAATTGTTATAATACCAGCTAGATCCAAAAGCAAAAGAATACCAAATAAAAACATCAAAGATTTCTTCGGAAAACCGATAATTTCTTATCCAATATCAGTAGCTTTAAATTGTAAACTCTTTGATGAAGTCATGGTATCAACTGATTGCAATAAAATCGCCGATATAGCAAAAAGTTTTGGGGCAAAAATTCCTTTTCTTAGATCAATAAAAAATTCCGATGATTTTTCAACAACATCTGATGTAATTGAAGAAGTTATATTAGAATACAAAAAAATTAATATAGAATTCGAAACCATTTGTTGTATTTATCCGACTGCAGTATTCTTGAATGAAAATACAATAAAAAATGCATTTAATAAATTTATAAACGGTAATTACGATTCACTAATTCCTGTTGTTAAATATAGCCACCCAATTCAAAGAGCCCTTAGGATTAATAATAATCTAATTAATTTTATCTATCCTGAATTTATTAACACCAGATCTCAAGATTTAGAATTCTCTTACCATGATTGTGGTCAATTTTATTTTTTAAAAACTTATAAATTTCTTGAAAATAAAAAAATATATTGCGATAATTCAACCTTTATTGAACTTAATTCAACACACACTCAGGATATCGACAATGAAGAAGACTGGAAAATTGCTGAAATAAAATATAAATCTTACATTAAGACTCAATATTAATCCAATAATAATTATTAAAAAAATAAAATACTAGATATGATTAAATTTTGTAAAAAATGTATAATGCCAAATACAAAGCCTGACCTTATTTTTAATGAGGAAGGCGTTTGTAATGCTTGCACAAATTTTGAAAATAGAAAAAAAATTAATTGGGATCAGAGAAAAAAAGACTTTGAAGAAATTATTAATAAATATAAAAATAACGATAACTGGGATTGTATAATTCCAGTTAGTGGAGGCAAAGATAGCACTTATCAAGTAATAAAAATATTAGAATACGGTCTTAATCCCCTTTGCGTAACCTCATCAACATGCGATTTAAGTGATATTGGAAGAAAAAATATTGACAATATCAAAAAACTTGGCGTTGATTGCATTGAAGTTTCTCCAGATCCTCAAACCAGAAAAAAATTAAATCAAATAGGTATTAAAGAGGTTGGTGACATTTCTTGGCCAGAACACATAGCAATTTTTACTATTCCAATTATAATTTCAGTAAAATTTAAAATTCCCTTAATTATTTGGGGAGAAAATTCTCAAAATGAATATGGCGGACCACTTTCAAGCGTTGAAAACAACATTCTTGATAGAAAATGGCTTGAAGAATTTGGAGGTTTGCTTGGATTAAGAATTTCAGATTTAACCGATCAAAATTTAATTAATAAAAACAAAATACTACTATACAAATATCCGGATAAAGAGGATCTTCAAAAAAATAAAACAACAGGAATCTTTCTTGGTCATTACTTCCCATGGAGTGGAATATCTAATTCAATATTATCACAAGTATACGGTTTTTCAAGTTTTAACAAAAATATTGAAACTGCTTTTGTTAATTATGAAAATCTAGACAATTACCAAACTGGCATACATGATTATTTTAAATACATTAAATTTGGATTTGGAAGAGCAACTGATATTGCTTGTCTTTATATCAGAAGAGAAATAATTGATCGCGAAACTGCAATTAAAATTGTTGATAAGGTAGATGGGAATTTTCCATGGACTTATTTAGATAAAAAATTAGATCTAATCCTTAAAAATATTGATATGGAGCTTAATGAATTCATATCAATATGCGATAATTACACTAACAAAAAATTATTTGAAACCGATGATAAAGGAAATTTAATAAAACAAATAAATGGAAATTTAATAAAAAAATTTAAAATAACTTGATGAAAATAACTATTGTTGACTACAATATAGGTAATCTTAAATCAGTTTTAAGATCTTTCTTGATACATTCTAAAAATGTATATCTTAGCAATAATCCAAATGATATATCTGACTCTAGTCATATTGTTATACCGGGAGTGGGATCATTTAACGACGGTATGAAAAATCTCATATCATCAGGTTTTTATGATTCAATTTTAAATAAATATAACACAGATAATAATACAAAGATATTGGGAATTTGTTTAGGTATGCAGTTGCTGTCTTCATATGGTGATGAAGGTGGTCATTGTAAAG
Source organism: Alphaproteobacteria bacterium (assembly GCA_014190355.1). GTDB lineage: Bacteria > Pseudomonadota > Alphaproteobacteria > Rickettsiales > UBA1997 > CAILUF01. Next base: position 4,603 of record BJGH01000015.1, on the reverse strand, counting down.
GTTTAAACTTAATAAAGGGAAATATCTCTAAACTTCAATCCTCAAATACCCAAAAAGTTCCTCATGTAGGATGGAATGATATTGAAATAAAAAAACATCATAAAATTATTGATAATATTAAAAATAAAAGTGATTTTTATTTCACTCATAGCTACAAGTTTGAGGTCAATGATTATAGTAGTATTTTAGCAACAACTTCGCATGCAGAAGTTTTTAATTCAATTGTTGCTATTAATAATGTAATTGGAGTTCAATTCCATCCTGAAAAAAGTGGAGATTCTGGATTAAAACTTATTTATAATTTTTTAAATTTATAAATTTTATGTTAAAAGTAAGAATCATACCTAGTTTATTAATAAAAGATTCTCTTCTAGTCAAAGATAAGCAGTTTAAAAAAGATAGAATCATTGGATCAATTATATCTTCAATTAAAGTATTCAATTCTCGTAAAGTTGATGAAATAATTGTTCTTGACACCCAGGCAACTAATATAAATCAAGAACCAAACTATGATTTAATTAATCAAATTTCAAATCATTGTTTTATTCCCCTAACTGTTGGCGGTGGAATAACTAAAATTGAGCATGTGTCAAGCTTATTAAAATCAGGTGCAGACAAAATATCAATTAATACTTCTTGTATAAATAACATAGATTTAATCGTCAAAATTATTAAAAAATATGGAAGCCAAATTTTAGTTGCAAGTGTTGATGTTAAAAAAATTAATGAAAAATATATATGTTTTACAAATTCTGGAACAGTTGACACAAAACAAAATGTTGTTGATGTTGTTAAAAATCTTGAAAAAATAGGAGCTGGAGAAATACTAATTACCTCAATAGATAGAGATGGAATGATGACTGGATATGACTTAGATCTAATAAAGTTAATTTCATCCAATATTTCTATTCCAATAATTTGCAATGGTGGTTGCAAATCTTATAAAGACATGCTAGATGCAATTAATGCTGGAGCAGATGCAATTGCAGCCTCAAGTATATTTAACTTTACCGAACAAACACCTTTCGAAGCTAAAGAATTTTTAAAAAATAATGGAGTTAATGTAAGGATTTAATTATTTTTTTGATCCTATAAATTCCTTTACCGTCAACATATTTACTTATTGTTTTAACTATTTTGCAATAATTGCTATTAACATCAGTTAGAAACTCTTCAAAACTAATATCTTGACCTAATTTTTTAAAAATTAATTCTTGATTATCAGCAATTTTAAATAAATAAGTTGGCAACCCTAAGCAACATCTTTCCCAGGTGCTTGTTCCACCTGCGCCAACCCCAATATCAGCATCAAAAATCATTTGAGCCATATCAACCTCTTGAAAAATATTGATAATATTTTTAGAAGTTTTAGCGAATTCTTTAATCTGTACTAAGTGAAGTGCTTTAAAGCCCAAAACCACATTAATTTCACCAATAAAACTTGATTCTTCAATCATTTTCAAAGCTTTAAGAGAATAATTATTTAGATCACTCCCTCCAAAATTAACAAGAATTTTTTTAATTTTTTGGGTATGTTTTCTTTTTTTAAACATAGCCTTTCTTAATTCAGAATACTCTGGTCTAAGAAGAGCGTACTTCGTTCCGGTAAAAATTTTACAATCTTTGTTAACTAAATTTTTATAATAACTTTTTTTAGCTCCCAAGTTTTGATCCAATAAAATATCGCAATCATGTTGGCGATTAAAAAGATCGTCAATTACCATAATTTTTTTAGCATATTTACGAATTTTGTTTTCAAAGACATAATCAATTTGATAATTGTCAATAATTGCAAAATCAGCTTTAAATGGTATTGCTAAGAATTCCACAGGATCAATAATTTTAAATTCTTTAATTTTTTCAATTAAATCTATTGAGTTTTTAGATGTTAAAAATATTATTTGATTTTCATGAAAATTTAAAGCTTTAGCAAGTGTTAAACATCGCACCACATGACCAGTTCCAACTTGCAATGACGCTTCACAAAGGAATATAATTTTCATAATCTATAATTTATAAATACTCGATTAAATTAAATTTTTTATTTAAAATTTAACCATTATATCATTTAGGAAATTTAAAAATGAACAAAATACTTAAAAAAATTTTAAAACTATTTTTTAAAATAATTAAATTTTTAACGCCTCACGGTATATATAAATTTTTTTCAAGATTAAATAATAAAAAAAATAACTCATTAAATCTTTCAAAATATAACGATGATCTCAACAAAGAAAAAAAATTAAACTTTATAGAAAATTTTAATATTTCACCGAAAGATAATGATACCTGCGTTGTATTGGGAAATGGTCCCTCACTTAAAACAACTTTAGAATCATCTAAAAAATTAAATTTTATAAAAAATTACCCTATATTTTGTGTCAATTCCTTCCCCAACACTGATTATTTTTTTCTTCTTAAACCCGAATATCTTGTTTATATGGATCCATTCCTTTGGGCAAAAAACCTTTCGGAACAATTCAAGCCCGAAATACTTGAAATAAAAAAAAATATTACAAAAGCAAATTGGAAAATAAATTTATTTATGCCAAAATATGCTGAGGAATGGAATTTTTTTAAAGATATAAGTAATAAAAATATAAATCTTATTTATATTAATACCAACATATCTGGCGAAGAAGATTTTGATAAAAGAATAATACAATTTAAAAAAAATGAAGCCATGCCACAGGTTCAAAATGTTTTGGTTGCATGTTTATATCTAGGATTAAATATTGGATTCAAAAAAATATATTTATTTGGAGCAGACCACTCATGGCATGAAAACCTGATGATAGATAATGAAAATATTTTAAATATACGAGATGTTCACTTTTACGATAAAAAACAAGTAAATTACACCAAGGCATATAGTGAAGCAGATTTGTCTAAAACATTTTCAATTTCTAGTTTTTTTCTTGCATTGTCAAAAAAATTTTCTAGCTATATGGAATTAGAAGAATATTCCAAAGTTCTTGGGACAAAAATCTTCAACGCTAGTGAAAAATCATACATAGATGCTTTTGAAAAAATTAAAATCTAAATTTATGAAATATTTTAAAAAAAAAATAAATAATTTATTGAGTAGCTCCATAGAAAAATATTTTTCCTCAAAAAACTATTATTATATTCAAAATAGTAAATTTGAATCAAATATTTCACAAAACTCAAAATTATATGAACCCTATAACATAAATTTTTCTTCAGTCGAAAGTTATACATATATAGCCTCAAATTGTCTTATTTCATATACACAAATAGGTAAGTTTTGCTCTATTGGTCCTAATTTAGTATGCGGATATGGCATTCATCCAACAAATGGAATTTCTACCTCTCCTTCTTTTTATTCTAATAAAATGCAAAATAATTTTTCTTTAAGTAAAGATTGCAAAATTGAGGAAAGGAAAAAAATTGTTATTGGTAATGATGTTTTTATCGGAATGAATGTTTCAATTCTTGATGGAGTTTCAATTGGCGATGGAGCCATTATTGGAGCTGGTGCAGTAGTAACAAAAAATGTAGATCCATACTCCATTATTGGCGGGGTTCCAGCAAAATTAATTAAATACCGTTTTGAAAAAAAAATAATTGATCAACTTTTAAAAATTAAATGGTGGGATTGGGATAATGAAAAACTTAAAGAAGTTGAAAAAAATTTCTTTAATATCGAAGAATTTGTTGAAAAATATCAAATTAAATAAAAACCTAATTTTTTATTATTAAAATAACCTAGCCTGTTATATTTGTTTTTTAAATGAAATTTTAATCATTATATAATCATATTAAAACATAATATGATGTAATAAAATAAAACTACTTTTTAATCGTAAATAAATAAAAAAATTAATGACTTTAAAAAATTAAGACAATAGAATTTAGTTGATAAAACCTAATTAGGGGTCTTTAAAATAATCACGTTTTTTTGTTAAAATAAATTTATTTAGCCAATAGTTAATTTCTAAGTTTTTTTATTTTATCGTCAATGATGAAAAATTTTAATTTATAATATAAAAATTAGTAAAATATTTATATTTATAAGAAAAAATATATAAAATGTTTAAAAAATTATCTAACAAACTTGCCAAAAAAGTAAGTGCAAGAATCATTAATGACTTTCCTTTGCTTTCAAGTTATAATAAAATTGAATCGATAAAATTACTAAGCAATGGAAAAATTCTTAGCAATCATTTAAAGTCACATGCTTGCGATAGTGCGTCATTGCATTCATATGAATTTAAAATTTTTTCAGAATATGGAGATGATGGAATTATTCAATTCCTCATCCAAAATATTAAATATAAAAACCAATCATTTATCGAATTTGGTGTAGAAGATTTTTTAGAATCAAATTGTCGATTTTTAATGATGAATAATAACTTCAAAGGATTTGTAATCGATGGTAGTAAAGAAAATATTAATCGACTTAAGAATTTCGATTGGTTTTGGCGATATGATCTTCAATGCGAACATTCATTTATTACCAGAGATAATATAGACAGTCTGATCGCCAAATCTGGCTTAGAAGATATAGCATTATTGCATATCGATCTTGATGGCAATGATTATTGGATTTTTGAAAAAATGGATCTATCAAAAATTAATC
>BJGH01000014.1 GCA_014190355.1 Alphaproteobacteria bacterium | reverse complement strand
GCCAGATTTGCGTAGGTTAAAAACAATATTATTTTTTTTAAATTATTTTGGAAATTGATTTAATCTACAATCTCTAGTGCAAAACCTTGTTTTTTTTGAAAAAGGGGTCTGACCCCTTTTTTAATTTTGCAACCAAATAAATTATTGTTAAAAGGAGTCTTACCCCCTCCTTTTTTTTAGCAATTTTTAACAATTTTGCTTTGAAAACCAATCTAATTAACAACCTCTAGATCAAAACCCTATTTTTTTTGAAAAAGGGGTCTGACCCCTTTTTACAAAAAAACCATCATTTAGCCAGATTTGCGTAGGTTAAAAACAATATTATTTTTTTTAAATTATTTTGGAAATTGATTTAATCTACAATCTCTAGTGCAAAACCTTGTTTTTTTTGAAAAAGGGGTCTGACCCCTTTTTACAAAAAAACCATCATTTAGCCAGATTTGCGTAGGTTAAAAACAATATTATTTTTTTTAAATTATTTTGGAAATTGATTTAATCTACAATCTCTAGTGCAAAACCTTGTTTTTTTTGAAAAAGGGGTCTGACCCCTTTTTTAATTTCGACCAAAAAAAATTTATTTGTTAAAAGAGTCTTACCCCCCTTTTTTTTAGCAATTTTTAACAATTTTGCTTTGAAAACCAGTCTAATTAACAACCTCTAGATCAAAACCCTATTTTTTTTGAAAAAGGGGTCTGACCCCTTTTTTAATTTCGACCAAAAAAAAATTTATTTTCTCACCCCAATCTCCAAACCTCATTCTAGCCAACAGTCGTTGCGTAAGGGCAAGCACAGCTTGCCCGAAAGCACGACCAAAAAAATTTATAACTCTTCGCTTGCGTAAGGGCAAGCACAGCTTGCCCGAAAGCACGACTTAAAATTTATAATCCTCACCCCAATCTCCAAACCTCATTCTAGCCAACAGTCGTTGCGTAAGGGCAAGCACAGCTTGCCCGAAAGCACGACCAAAAAAATTTATAACTCTTCGCTTGCGTAAGGGCAAGCACAGCTTGCCCGAAAGCACGACCAAAAAAAATTTATAACTCTTCGCTTGCGTAAGGGCAAGCACAGCTTGCCCGAAAGCACGACCAAAAAAAAATTTATAACTCTTCGCTTGCGTAAGGTCAAGCTCAGCTTGCCCGAAAGCACGACATAAAAAAGATCACTAAACAAAAAAGGTAAAGTCAACAAGGAGATGGTACCTGCGGCCGGACTTGAACCGGCAAGGGTTAAACACCCCACGGATTTTAAGTCCGTTATGTCTACCATTCCATCACGCAGGCTTATTTTTCAAACAATTAATTCAGCTGGGTAGGTTTTTTTTTATATTTTAAAGCCATTTAATCAACTATTGCAAGTAAAATTTTATTTATTTTATAAAAATTCTTTTACAACTTTTTCAAACTCGCTGACATCAACATCTTTTTTGACAATTGCCTTGCCAATTTCACTAAGCAAAATAAAAACTAAATTTTTATTCTCAACTTTTTTATCTTTGTAAAGATGAATGATTAATTGATTAATTGACCAATCTTTGGCAAATTTTTTTAAATCGATTGTAAATCCAGTTTTATGAAAATGTTCAACAATTTCTTGATAATGCTCACTACTTAACATGTTGAAATTACATGACATTTTTGATGCCATCACCATGCCAATTGCTACAGCTTCGCCGTGTAATAAGGTATTTGAATAGTTAAAATAAGCTTCAAGAACATGTCCAAATGTATGGCCAAAATTTAGAATTGCCCTTAAACCTGAACTACTTGATTCCCTCTCGTCAACTGCAACGATGTGGGCTTTTATTTCACAACATCTTTTAACAACACTTGTTAAAACTTCTTGATTATAATCAAAAAAACTTAAATAATTTTTTTGTAAATAATTAAAAAAACTTTTATCAAAAATTAAACCATATTTAACAACTTCAGCATAGCCATTTTGGAATTCACGAACAGGCAAAGTTTTTAAAAATTCTAAATCACACAAAACTAATTTTGGCTGATAAAAACTACCAATTAAATTTTTTCCAACTTGAGCATTGATAGCAGTTTTGCCTCCCACTGAACTATCGACCATAGCCAACAGCGAAGTAGGAATTTGGATAAAATCAATACCGCGTAGCAAAATTGAAGCAACAAAACCAGTTAAATCACCAATAACACCTCCTCCAAAAGCAACAAGCAGAGTGCTGCGATCAATATTTTTTTGTAAAATTTCTTCACAAACTTTTTCTAAAACTCCAAAAGATTTGGTTTTTTCCCCAGCTTCAACCACAACATATTCAAAATCAATTTTAAATAAATCTTTAAGATAAGGGTTGTAAAGCTTGTCAAGATTGCTATCAGTTAGAATAATAATTTTACTATATTTTTGATTTCTTAAAAAATTCTGCAAATTTTCACCAAGATTATTACCAACAATGATGTCGTAGCTTCGTTGCTCAAGATTTACTTTAATTGTGTTGTTAGTCATTTTTTTTAAGTTGTTGAATAATTTTATTAACAATAACTTCTTGGTTATTGTTGGTAGTATCAAAATCAAAATCGCATTGTTGATAAAATTTTAGCCTTTGCGTAGTTAGCTCTTGCAATACCTGCCTTTTATTCTTGAAATTATTATGGTTGCGATAATTTGTCTTAAGATCTTGATTAGCAATTTGCTTGTTAAGCAAGGGTCGATTATTTTTATTTGCAGTGCGAATCACCAATTCATCGATATTGGCGTGAAGCCAAATAACAATAGCTTTATGTTGCAATAATTTTCTGGTTTGCTCACTAACATAAGCTCCTCCTCCAAGTGACAACACCATATGCTCATCGCGATGAACAATCTCGTCAATGATTTTTTCTTCAATTTCACGAAAATATTTTTCACCTTTATTAGCAAAAATATCATTGATTGAACAATGTTCAAAATCTTCTATTTCTTGATCGCAATCGATAAAATAATAACCTAATTTATTGGCAAGCTTGTTGCCAATGGTGGTTTTGCCAACTCCCATCATGCCAATCAAAGCAATAATTTTTTTGTTAATAATTAGGCTCATAAATAATTTAAAAATATCAATTAATTCAAATTCTAGCCCAAATCCCAGTCGATAATACCAGTTTTTAAATAATATACTAAATTAACACTTGCTAAAAGCAATATTTGAATTTATAAAGTAGTGTTAACTATATACAAAAACCGCTTATTTAGATAGCAAAATAACACAGTTTTTTTAAAATAAACAATTGAAAAAAAAATAATTGAAACTAGATTTTATATAGTGTAATTTTATAAATAGTAATTTTGAAATAAATTTTCAAATTAATTTAATAACAATTTTTGAGGTATCTATGTCAGAATACAATAACAAAACTTCTTTTGCGTCTTCCGCTACAAGATCATATACCTATGACTCAGCGCTACGCGATTACATGGTCAAAGTTTATAACTTTATGGCAATGGCTCTTGGAATTTCAGGTGCTGTAGCTTTCGTTACCGCTAACACTCCAGCGTTAATGAGTGTGTTGTTTGGCACGCCATTGATGTGGGTTGTAGCATTGGCTCCACTTGGTTTTGTAATTTTCTTCAGCGTTAAACTTAATTCATTATCAGCACAAACTGCCAAGAATTATCTCTGGGTGTATTCAGCTTTGATGGGTTTATCATTATCAAGCTTACTGATTATGTATACCGGGGCAAGTGTTGCTAGAGTGTTCTTTATCACTGCTTCAGTTTTTGGAGCAATGAGCATTTATGGTTATACTACTAAAAAAGACCTAACTGGCTTTGGATCATTCTTAATCATGGGTTTAATTGGCGTTCTTATCGCTTCATTGGTTAACATCTTCTTAAAAAGCTCAGCAATGGAATTTGCCTTATCAATCCTTGGAACCTTGATTTTCATTGGCTTAACTGCTTATGATACACAAAGAATTAAGCAAACTTACTATCACTTTGCTGGTAATCGTGAGTTAGTCAATAAAATGGCAGTGGTTGGTGCTCTAAGCCTTTATATGGATTTCATCAATCTTTTCATTCATCTTCTCAGATTCTTCGGCGAAAGAAGAGGCTAATTTTTTATAAAGCTATTATCGAAAAAAAACCTAGTCATTTATTTGGCTAGGTTTTTTTTATTGATTAAATTTTCCTCACAAAAAATTGCCTTAATTTAAAAAATTATTTTAACTTTAAAAACTAGTCAATTAAATGAAAATTTTTAAGACAAAATCCTCAAACTTTAATTTTTTTTATTGAAGCGTCATCAACCATCAAAGCCTTATTTTGTAACAAATTCAGCAGTTATTAATCTTAATTTAAGTGAATAATTTTAATAAAAATTAACATCATTTTTTAACCAATTAACATCATTTTTTTTAGCCAAAAAACCCACTTAAAAATGCTTAAAATTTACAAAAATTTTCACAATAATTTTTTCAGCCCAATTTTATAATAAATTTTTTCCCCAACAAAAATTTTTTAAAAATTTTATTTTTAACCCAAACATCGCTTGCAATAAAAAAAACCAAAATTATAATTTTAAAAAACCTTAATATTTTAAACCTTTATATTTTCCTTGGTAGCTCAGCGGTAGAGCAGTTGGCTGTTAACCAATTGGTCGGGGGTTCGATCCCCTCCCAAGGAGCCATTTCAGAATTCCTAATTAATAAATTCATTTTATTAAATTATGTGGGATAAGATTAAAAAAAATTTATACAATTATTTTAAAATATACGAAGATTGCCTCAAACTCAAGATCAAGTCATTAAAACATATAGTAACCCTGTTAACCATATATATCACCGCGATAATAACAACTAATACGAAAACAAAGATACAAATTCTTGAAGAAGCAATATTTCCTTTGTTGACACTGCCTTATTTTTTATTTTTCTTAAGTATATCTGTATGGATATTCAATCATCTACCAAAAAAAATAACAGATCTCTTATTGTCATTGAAATCAATTAATTTTAACGAATTTGAATTTGTTAATAAATCTTTTAGCCACATAGTTAATTATTTAATAAATTTAATTCTAGTAATTATTCAAATGTGTATTGTCTTTATTTTTATTGTAGGGATTCCTCTCCTAGTAGGTATATTATTGCTAAAAATACCTTACTATTTTTTTAATTAAACCTAAATTTTTTTAGACAAAAATCATTTAAAAAATACAAAATTTTAAAAAATTTCTTATTAAAAATCTTTAAAAAAAATAAAGTTTTTAAGGGGAATTGATCAATAAATTTGGAATTGGTTTAAAAAAATTTTTATGTTAACCTGCCCTTTAGTTTCATAATTTAAATTGATTTTGGCAATTAAAAACTAAAAAAAATTACCAAATATTTTTTAAAATATCGCCTTAATTACCTTTTATCGTTAATTACCTTCTATCGTTAATTATCTTCTATAATCCATGCCCTGTTGAACCCTTAGATAACGAAGAATGTAAAGATGATGACAACATTTCTGATCTATTGGGTCTTGAAGAAGCTGGAGTAATTGATGGAGTCGAAGAATCTGAATGACCTAATAAAGATAAAGGATCTAAAGAAGCTGGAGTAATTGATGGAGCTGAAGAAGGTAAAGCATCTGAAGAAGGCAAAGGAATTGATCGAGCTGAAGAAGGTAAAGCATCTAAATAAGGCGAAGGATCTAAAGGAACCGAAAGGATTGATGGAGTCAAAGAATTAGAAGAAGCCAGAGAAGCTAAAGAAGTTGGCGAATCTTGCCTTGAAGCTTGCTTAATATTTGAAGCTTGCTTGATGTTTGTTAGGTAATAACTTAAAAACTTATTTAGTTTTGATAAATCAAATTTTTGGCATCCGCGATATTTTTTTGGATCATATCCATAATCGCAAGGATCGGATATTTCATTGGCAATTCGAGGATCTAACTCTGATCGTAAACTCTCATTGATTGATGATAATACTTTTTCAATTTTCTTAAGAATATTATCTGGGGATGGGTTGAATGATCTTGAAATAAAAGTAATACCTACTGGTCTAGAACCTTGAATTTGGTCTTGAAGCTGAGGATGATTTTGTAAATAAGTTGTTAACCCTTGAACCATCAACTCTAAAACTCCTTGGCGATGATGTTTTTCATCAACTCCTGCCTGAGCAATATATATAAATTTATCACTGCCAATAAATTGCTTTTGAAATTCTTGAAGCGATTTATCAACATCTTGAGATTGCGAAATTGCACTTGTTTGTTGCTTGACTCTTTCCAGCAATGAAGCTCTCTTAGGGGAATCTGATCGTCTTGGATCATCCAGAATTGCATGGTCAAAAACATCGCACAAACGATAAAGCAAAAAACCAATAATTTTTTGATCTTTTTTTGCTACCATAATTTCATTCATACCAGTTGAATTTTCGCTATCTCTATCAACTATGGCAATTTTTTTATCAATTGAACCTGCGATAATTCTGGCATATTCTCTAATAGCTTGATTGAGCATTTCCTTAAGGTCTGCACTACTTATAGCTAATGAGTCGCTATTAATTTCAGTATCTTGAGTTGATAGTTTTCTAAGATCATCAGCTAAGTTTGTTAATTTTTGATTTTTTTCTTTAATATTTAAACTGCTATCTTCAGAGATTTGCTTGGTTTTAAAAGCAATTATTTTTTTTAGATCTTCACAACCAAATGTTTGGTAAACATCAATAGAAACATCAAGATTTTGATAGTAGGAATAATTAGCATCTTGATAAAAAGTGCTGATTTCACGTTTTAATGATTCGGTTTCTTGATCACTGATTCTATTTACTTCTTGATCTAGACTTTGTTGGTGGAATCTCGAAGAATCAATTTGTTGATATTTTTTTTCAAAATCAGAAAAATAAAAAGACAAGTCGATCATAAAATAATTTAGTTAAATTAATTTTTTTTATTTTAAGTTATTAATTTTATAATATTAATCAAGTATTTTTAAACTATTTCAGGCAAATCTAATTGAATAAAATTATTTTCAATATCAACTATTGGAAAAAAATCATTTTTAAAAACAAATGATTCTTGCTGTAAATAACCCTTTGGAATATTGTTATCATTGAATTTAACCTCAATAATTGCTTGGGCATTAAAATTAAAAACATTGCTAACCTGCCCTATTAAATGATGATTAGTATCAACAACATTTAAACCAATCAAATCAACAATATAAAATTCATTATTATTGGTTTTGGCAAAATTTTTTCTTTCAGTAAATAACTCAACATTGCGAAATAACTCAGCTTGATTGCGATCATTTACTCCATCGATTTTGGCGATAACCTGACTATCATGACTGCCATTTTCATTTAGGCTGTTTTTAAAACTAACAATTTTAAGCTTTATTTCATCACCCTGTTGATTAAAAAGCTGATATTTATTTAAGTTTTTCGGATTGGCTGAAAAAATTGTCATGTTAACCTGCCCTTTAATACCATGGGCTGAATTGATTTTAGCGATTAAAATTTTTTTTGACATAACTTAACTAAATTTTAGATTTTTTAGAGTTTTTAAAGTTAAATCTTTTACTAAATATCCTCTCTTTTCAATAGATAATTTTATTTATCTTTTGTTAGGTTTTAATATCATTTTAGTTTTAAAATTGAAATTTTAGAGCTAAAGTAATTCTACTTAAAAAAGCTTAGATAACAAAAACATCCAAACATAATTTCTAAAATGTTTACATGTCTGATATCACTTACAACAATTTAAAATAATCTTAAAAAAACCTTTTAATTCAATTGGTGAACTTTCCTTAAATGCCATTTCAAAACCAAGACGAATTCCTCCAATCCCTGCAAATAAATCAATAAACTTTAAATTATGAGTAATTTCCATAGTGATTTGTTTTTTTATTAGTACAATCTCAACATCTCGTCATAGCTTGGACGACGACGGATTATTTTAAATTGTCCTTTGTTGACTAAAACTTCGGGAACTAATTTTCTAAAATTATATTCACTAGCCATTGATGAGCCATATGCTCCAGCACTGCAAAAAACTAGGAGATCATTAATTTTTGGAGTATTTAAAAGACGATCATGAGCAAGAACATCCGTACTTTCGCACACCGGTCCTGCAACATCAAATCGATCCATGATTTGATTACTTTTAATAACTGGCATGACTTCGTGATATGAGCCGTAAAGCCCTGGACGCATTAAATCGTTAATTGCACTATCAACAATTAAATAATTTTTAACTGCAGTTGGTTTTATGAACAAAGTTTTAGTAACTAAAACTCCAGCATTACCAACAATTGCCCTTCCTGGAGCAATCACAATTTTAACATTCAAATCTTTAGTAACATCTTTTAACAATTTACAATAACTTGCAATTTCAATTGATGACTCATCGCGATAAGTAATGCCAATTCCTCCTCCAAAATCCAAACTATGAATTACAATATTTTTTTGCTGTAATTGCTCAAATAATTGCCGCATTTTTGCAAAAGCTTTTTTAAATGGCTCAAGACTAGTAATTTGCGAACCAATATGCATGGCGATACCATAGACCTCAAGTCCTGATAATTTGCTAGCAGTTTCATAAATTGAAATTGCTTGCTCAATATCAACGCCAAATTTATCACCTTTTTTACCTGTAGAAATTTTTTGATGAGTTTTGGCATCAACATTAGGATTAACGCGTAAAGAAAATTTAGCTTTTTTATTTAACTTGGTTGCAACCTCATTGAGCAGATACATCTCCGGCAATGATTCAACTGAAAATTCTTCAACACCATTTTCTAAAGCAAAAATCATTTCTTCTTGAGTTTTACCAACCCCTGCAAAAACAATTTTATGCGGACTAATCCCTGCTTTTAATGCTACAAAAATTTCACCAGCTGAAACTGCATCAATCCCTGAGCCAAGGTCAGATAAAAGTGAAACTAAATGTAAATTAAAATTAGCTTTTATCGCATAACATATTTTAAAATCATTAAAATTGTTATTTTTTAACTGCTCTTCAAAAGTTTTATAATTTTCTATTAAATTTTGTTGAGAATAACAATAAAATGGCGTTCCAACTTCTTTGGCAATTTGCCGTATTGGCAAATCTTCAATGAATAATTCATTACAATTATTTTGTGTTATGCGGTAAGTTAAATATTTCATTAGTAGCTAGAATACATGTATGAAGTTGAAGAATCGAACTCTGCAGAGCAAGAGTCAACTCTTTTGTAAACAGGGTGTATTTCTAATTGCCAACGCAATTTTCTAACTTCTTTTTCTGTTAAAGAACATAATTTGGCAAGTCTTTTGTCAGAAAAACCCATTTTTTTAAGAGCAAAAAAATCAGCTTTATTTTTTGGTAATCCCTCTTTTTTAATTTTATTTTCGACAAAAACAATATTTGCTAATTGTTCAACAAACCAGCGATCATAACTGCAAATTTCGATGATTTCATCAACACTTAAGCCTTCTCTTAAGGCTTGAGCAATTACCAATAATCGGTTCGATGATGGAATTTTTAATTTTTGGGAAATAATTTTTTTTCTTTGTTCAGCATCTTCATTAGAAATAATAACCTCATCAAGTCCACTCAAATTGCTTTCAAGCGAACGCAGAGCTTTTTGTAAACTTTGTGCAAAATTTCTACTAATCGCCATAACCTCACCAACTGATTTCATCGAACTTGATAAAATATTTTCACTACCTTTGAATTTTTCAAAAGTAAATTTAGGAATTTTGGTAATAACATAGTCGATAGTAGGTTCAAAAGATGCAGGAGTTTTGCCATCGGTAATATCGTTTTTAATTTCATCTAAAGTAAAACCAACTGCTAATTTAGCAGCAACTTTAGCAATTGGAAAACCTGTAGCTTTTGATGCCAAAGCTGAAGAGCGTGAAACTCGTGGATTCATTTCAATAACAGTCATTCTGCCATCAGCAGGGTTTACCGCGAACTGAACATTTGACCCTCCTGTTTCAACACCAATTTCACGAAGCACAGCAATTGAAGCATTACGCATATTTTGATATTCTTTGTCAGTAAGTGTTAAGGTTGGAGCAACAGTGATTGAGTCTCCAGTATGGACACCCATCGGATCAACATTTTCAATGGCACAAACAATTATCGCATTATCATTTTTATCTCTTACCACTTCCATTTCATATTCTTTCCAACCAATAATTGACTCATCAATTAAAACTTCACAAGTTGGAGAAATTGATAACCCATAAGCAACAATTTGATTAAATTCTTCAACGCTGTAAGCAACCCCTCCTCCAGCTCCTCCCATGGTAAAAGATGGACGAATAATCGCTGGCAAACCGATTTTTTCAAGAGCAATTTTTGCCTCATCCATATTGCGAACAATTGCGTTGCGAGGCGTATCTAAACCAATTTTTTCCATGGCTTTTTGAAATAACATGCGATCTTCAGCTTTTTTAATTGCCTCAATTGATGCCCCAATCAGCTCAACATTATATTTTTTTAAAACACCATTTTTTGCCAAAGCTAAAGCACAGTTCAAAGCAGTTTGCCCACCAACCGTTGGCAAAACTGCACAGGGTCGTTCTTTACGAATAATTTCTTCGACAATCTCAACGGTAATTGGCTCAATGTAGGTTCGATCAGCAATGTTGGGATCGGTCATAATTGTTGCTGGGTTTGAATTAATTAAAATTACTCGATAACCCTCACTTCTCAAGGCTTTACAGGCTTGGGTTCCCGAATAATCAAACTCACAGGCTTGACCAATAACAATTGGCCCTGCTCCAATAATTAAAATTGATTTAAGATCTGTTCTTTTAGGCATAAATTTCTTAAAAATATATTTTTTTTAAATTATAAAAACACTCAAAATAAAATCAATTTACTTTTTAAAAAATTTATTTAAATATTTGATTTAGAATAAAAATTATTTTTTTAAAATTTATTATGCCAACAAATTTAGACGATTTTAACCGGGTTAGCACAAGTTCACAACTAACTCACCAACATCTTTTATATTCTATAAATGAATTATTTCCTGGTCAAGATAGTAATATTAATGATTTAAAATGCCAAATCGCTCCCAATATTGACTCTATTGGTAATGGATTAGAATTATTTGAAAAATCAACAAGAACACAATTCTCATTGGTGTTATGCAATGGCATTCTTCAAAACCAAGTGAATCCTCAAACCAATCAACCTTATAGGGAGGTAACAGGGGGAAGTCATTGGACAACTCTCCATTTTCGCAAAGAAAATTCTAACAAAATTAATGCCTTTTATGCTGACTCATTAAATCCCAACCCAACATCAGTTCCTCAAGAAATTATAAAAAAATTAAATGATTTAAAAATCGAAACAGCCAATATTCATAAAATGAATTGTCACAAACAAGGGATTAATGAATGTGGTTACTACAGCGTATATAATGCTAAAGCAATGGATCAGATGTCTGTTGATGATTTAAAAAAAGGATCGGTAATTGATAAAATGAGTGCTCAAGGGTCAAATCTTGGCCCTCAAACACTTACTCGAAGTTTGAGGGAAGTTTTAATCAGACAATTTAATAACGCCAACTCTGATGCCACCACTAATAGCCATAATGGCACTACAACACCAGATGAAGATCTTCATAAAGCTATAGAATTATCTAGAGAAGAACAATTAAGAGATGCTGCTATTGAAGCTCAGAAAAATGCTTTCAATAATTATAAAACTAAAAATTTATCCAAAGACTTTCTTCCTTCCCCAAATCAATATTCTTCAGATAAATTACAAGAATTAGAACAAATTGCAATAGATATGGCAATTAAAAATAGTTTAGAAATCAGTTCAAAAATTAGTAATCCAAGTTTATTAAAACTAAATTGCAATAACACAAAAACCTCTGATAAAACTCGTGGTGGCTAGCCAAAACTTAACAACCTTCCTATCTACTTCAAGACTAAAGCTCGTAAAGTATAATCATAAAATACATCAAAACAACTTAAGTTTGAAACAACTAGAAAAACTAAACAAAATAATTATCTTGAAATAATTTACTTTTAAAAAAAATTATTTAAAAACCCTATTTGCCACTAAACAAATAAAAAATTTAATAACAACCAAAAAATGACCAAAAAAAAATTAACAAAAAAATTTAAAAATCGTTTTATAAAAAAAGGCTTTTCATTGGTTGAGATTTCGATTGTTTTATTAATTGTTGGAATTTTAATTTCAGGAATAACCACTTATTCTCGGCTTGTTAAACAAATGAAATTATCAGCCGTGAAACACATCACCGCAGCATCCCCAGTTCCAGCAATCAAAGGTTTAGCATTATGGCTTGAAACTACCATGGATGGTTCAATCACCGGAGCAGTTAACCCCTTAAGCCCCGATGATAATGAAAAAATTGTTTCATGGAATGATATCAATCCCCAAAGTCAAAGTCGAATTATCGTTTCCCAGAATACCGATAGTTTGCGTCCAATCTATACAACCCTTGGAACAATCAATGACCTTCCTGCCGTCAAATTTAACGGTGGACAATTTTTGCAATCCTTAAAATCAACAACCGGTAATGTTCCACTAAACCAAGGTGATGATAGCTTTACCATGATTGCAGTTTGGCAAAGTAATGTTAATAGCTCAGTAAACCAAGCAATCCTTGATCAAAATTCCACCTCCACTTCTCAGCCCGCAGGTAATCGTGCTGGAATGTTATTAACAATTGGTGGAACTTATGGTTTTTGTGGTGAAGCAGTTGATTATCTTAATTGTCAGCAATATCAAGCCAAAACGCCATATATTTCAGTTATAACCGTTGCCAATAATGGTGATGTAAAAATATATACCAATAGTGTTACCGCTCAATGTAGCTCATCAATTAGCTCGACTGCTCTCAATATCTCTGATCAAGGATTTTTTGTAGGTGTAAAAGGAACAAATAATGCCACCGAATTTATGAATGGCTTAATTCAAGAAGCCATAATTTATGATCGCGTTATTAGTGATGAAGAGGTTAGAGATATTGTTCGTTATTTAGCAAAAAAATTTAACATCAAAATTATTTAAGGGATTATAAATTTTTTAGGTCGTGCTTTCGGGCAATCTGAATTAAAAAGGGGTCAGACCCCTTTTTCAAAAAAAATAGGGTTTTGATCTAGAGGTTGTTAATTAGATTGGTTTTCAAAGCAAAATTGTTAAAAATTGCTAAAAAAAGGGTGAAATAAAAAAGGGGTCAGACTCCTTTTAACAATAATTTATTTGGTTGCAAAATTAAAAAAGGGGTCAGACCCCTTTTTCAAAAAAAATAGGGTTTTGCACTAGAGATTGTAGATTAAATCAATTTCCAAAATAATTTAAAAAAAATAATATTGTTTTTAACCTACGCAAATCTGGCTAAATGATGGTTTTTTTGTAAAAAGGGGTCAGACCCCTTTT
>BJGH01000013.1 GCA_014190355.1 Alphaproteobacteria bacterium | reverse complement strand
GAACTCCAATATCATTGATAATTTACAATCAAGATCACAAATCACATGACTATGATGATATTAAAGATAAATTTCGCCCATCTCATGCTGATTATACTTATTTTAAAAAATATGGAATAAGAGATTACCGCGGAGGAGGGCGATCCTCAGCCCGTGAAACCGCAATGCGTGTTGGAGCAGGAGCAATTGCACGGAAAATTATTGCTCAAAAAAATATCACGATAAGAGCATATATTACCCAAATTGGTGAGAAAAAAATAGATCGACAAAATATTGATTTTAACGAAATTGATCGCAATGATTTTTTTACTCCAGATAAAAATAGTGTTGAGATATTTGCGCAGTATTTATCGGATATTCGTAAAAAAGGAGACTCAGTTGGAGCAGTGATCGAGGTCGTAGCTAATGGTTTACCAGCAGGATTAGGAGAGCCAATTTATAATAAACTTGATGCACGACTTGCTAATGCTATGATGTCAATTAATGCTGTTAAAGCAGTAGAAATTGGCTCAGGTTTTGAATGCGCTGAAAAGCTTGGATCTCAGCTTAGCGATGAAATGTGGCAAGAAAATAACCAAGTCAAATTTGCCAGTAATCATTCAGGTGGAGTTCTGGGAGGAATTTCAACTGGACAAGATTTGGTAGTTAGATTCGCTGTAAAACCAACTAGCTCTATTTTAATACCAAGACGAACCATTGATGTTGCAGGTAATAATTGCCAAATAATAACCAAGGGTCGACATGATCCATGCGTTGGAATCAGAGCAGTAGCAATTGGTGAAGCCATGATGGCCTGCGTTCTAGCTGATTTTGTGTTGTTAAATAATTCCAAAAATTTCTAAGAAAATTTTAAATTGAAACAAAGCAATTATAAAAGTTTGAAATTTTTTTTTTAAAAAATACTTTTAAACAGTCTCAAGATAAGTTTATGAAGGAAGTTTTAAATTTTGTGTTAAGTTTTTTACTTATATTTCAATAATTTTTTCTTTAATTTATAGCATAATAACCTCTTGATTTTCTAAATTCAAAAAAATATTTTATGAAAAATTTTATAAAAATATCGGCAATTTTAACATTAATTGCCTCTTCAGCTTTTGCTCAAGCTCCACAAGGTCAACCACAAGGTCAACCACAAGCACAAAATCAAGGTGGTGGACAAGGTCAACCTCCTAGACCACAAGGACAAATGCAAGGACAAAATCAAGGTGGTGGACAAGGTCAACCTCCTAGACCACAAGGTCAACCACAAGGTCAGCCTCAGGGACAAGGTCAACCTCCTAGACCACAAGGACAAATGCCAGGACAAGGATATGAAAAACGTGAAGAACGAAGAGATAATCGTCAAGAACGTCGTGAGGAAAGAAGAGAGGAACACAGAGATAATCGTCATGAGCGTCATGAAGAACGCCGTGAAGATAAAATGGAGCGTAGAGAAAATCGTCAAGAACGCCGTGAAGAGCGCCGTGAAGAGCGCCGTGAAGAGCGTCGTGAAGAGCGTCGTGAAGAGCGTCGTGAAAACAGAATGGAAAAAAGAGAACAAAACCAAGGTCAAGTTCAAGGTAAACCTTCTGCTCAATATGGCGAAAAACCTGCAAACCAAGCTCCCGCTCCAAAACCTATGGAATCTAAACCAAATTTAACTAATCAAAAAGTATTAGAAGCTAAACAAAAACAAGAAGAGTTAAATAAAAAACGTGAGGAGTTAAAGCAACAGCAAAGTCAACTTAGAGAGCAAAAACAAGCTTTAAAAGAAGAGCAAAAAAACTTGAATCAACAACGTCAAGAAAATAGAGCTCAAATGCAAGGAGGCAATAAGCCTACTGAAGGTTCTCAAGCTAGACCAGCTGGTACGACAAATACACCTCCAGCTAATCAAGCTAGACCAGCTCAAGCTCCAGCTAATCAAGCTAGACCAGCTCAAGCCTCAGCTCCAGCACCAACTAACTAATTAAAAATCCAAAAATCCTAATTTAAGGGTTACAACATTAAAAGTAATTTTAAGAGTTGTAACCCTTATTTTTTTATGAAATATTTTCAAAATTAAATTTTTCTCGCTAATTTAAGTCAGAGAAAATAAAATTTAATTAAATTTAAAAAATAAATAATAAAATTATGAAAAATTACTTGAATTCAAAAACTTTTTTTAAAATTTGTTGTTTATTATTTATTACTTTAAATGCCCATGCCAAACCTTATTTTACTAGTAAAAATATCAGTTTTGAAATTATTGGCAAACCAATTGATCGCAAATCTCAAGAGTTCAAAAACGAAATTTCGCAAATTATTGCTTTGCAATCAAACCCAGATCTTCATGACTTAGAGTTAGCATTTCAGGAAAAAAATTTTAATGCCATGACATTGATGAAAAGAGCTAAAATTAATGCCAATCCAAAGACTCATCGTCAATTATTCGCTTTACTTGAGAGGGTTACCGATACATCAATGAGTGTTACTGATGATTTTAAAAATCATTGGCAAACTAAAAGACCTTATTTGTCTGACAAAAGAATTAAAAATTTAATTGCTCCAAGTAAGGGCTATGCATATCCAAGTGGACATACTTCAGGAAGTTTTATATTTGCTCATGTTTTAGGAATGCTTTATCCAAGCAAATATTCAAAATTACAAGACATAGCCCAAGAAATAGCTGATCATAGAGTTTTAGTTGGAATGCATTTTCCTCACGATGTTGAGGGTGGAAAAAAACTGGCATTGGTGGTAGTTGGTGGATTAATTCAAAACAAAGAATTTCAAGAAGATCTTACTAAAGCTAAAAAAGAATTATCTAAAAGATACTTTAGATAAAAATCTTAATTTTTTTTTAGAAAATTTTCTTAAAAAATATTTGAATATTTTCTCTCATTTATATAGTAAAATATTGTTATGAGAATTATTTGAAATGTCACCTGCTAATCATCGATTTTGGTCTTTCGCTGTTTTAAAATATATATCTTTTCTTGATGATGATTTAAGCTAATTAACAATCATCTTATTTTCAAATCTTAACATAAGCGGTTTTTTAAATTAAAAACTCATTTAACAAAGAAAACGCCAAGATAAAAGCTTTGGAAAAAGCTAGGGCAATAGGTTAGTATTTTTTAATTTTTTAACTTAGATCTTTTATTTTTAAACCAGTAATTTAAAGTATGAAGATAATAAATTTCTAATAATTTTATTTTTAAAAATCTTTCAAAATATGAGCGATCCAAGCAACAATGCCAATAACTCCAAGGCTAATGATAATTCTAAAACTCCACTGCTCAATCAAGTTAAAATTCCCCAAGATTTAAAAAAATTCTCCTTGCAAGAAATCAAGCAGTTAGCGCAAGAACTGCGTTTTGAGGTAATTGATAAAGTTTCTAAAACAGGCGGACACCTCGGAGCAGGGCTAGGCGTTGTTGAATTAACCACTGCTTTGCATTATGTTTTTAATACCCCTGTTGATAAATTAATTTGGGATGTTGGTCATCAAGCCTATCCTCATAAAATTCTCACTGGTCGTAGAGATAAAATGCTTTCAATTCGTCAACCCAACGGCTTATCGGGTTTTACCAAAAGGTCAGAAAGCGAATATGATCCGTTTGGGGCAGGGCATAGCTCAACATCAATTTCCTCAGCGCTTGGAATTGCAGTTGGCAAAAAATTTAAAAATGAAAAATCGCATGTTATTGCCGTCATTGGTGATGGCGCGATGTCAGCAGGCATGGCCTACGAAGCCCTGAATAATGCTGGAGCGCTGGAAGATCAATTTTTTCACGATAATCGTTTGATCGTAATTTTAAACGATAACGATATGTCAATTGCTCCTCCAACTGGAGCGATGTCGCATTATTTTTCTCGATTAGTTGCTTCCAAATCTTATTTGAAAATTCGTGATTTTTCCAAAAAAATTGTCGATAAATTGCCCAACTCAATTGGCAGATTTCCCCGCAAATTTGAAAAGGCTACCAAGGAATGGTGGATGGGTGGCAATATTTTTGAAGAACTTGGTTTTTATTATATCGGACCCATCGATGGCCATAATCTTGATGTGTTAATTCCAATCCTTGAAAATATTCGTGATGACAAAGCTAGTGATCCAATTTTAATTCATTGCATTACCCAAAAAGGCAAAGGTTTAAACGAAGAAATGCCCAGCGCAGATAAGCTTCACGCTGTTAGCAAATTTGATCTTGATACTAAAATTCAACAAACTTCTACTACCAACAAAATATCTCTCTCAAAAATTTTTGGAAAAAAACTGGCAATGCTCGCCAACGCTGATGATAAAATTTTAGCGATCACCGCAGCAATGCCCACTGGCACAGGACTTGATCAATTCATGCAAATTCATCCCAATAAAACTTTTGATGTGGGAATTGCCGAACAACACGCCGTAACTTTCAGTGCTGGTCTTGCTTGCGAAGGCCTAAAGCCATATTGTGCAATTTATTCAACTTTTCTTCAGCGTGCTTATGATCAGGTGGTGCATGATGTTGCCATTCAAAAATTACCGGTGCGTTTTATCATTGATCGCGCTGGTTTTGTTGGAGCAGACGGACCAACTCACGCAGGCTCATTCGACATCGCATTTTTAATTAACTTACCACATTTTATCTTAATGGCTCCTAGTGATGCTCAAGAATTAATAAAAATGTTAAACACTATTAATAACATTAACAACCAACCATCTGCAATTAGATTTCCTCGCCAAGACTATGATCAAAACCTTGATTTTGCTGATAGTGAAATTTTAGAAATTGGCAAAGGACGCATCATTCAAGAAGCAAATCAAGCCAGCAAAATTAAAATTGCCATTCTTGCTTACGGAACAATTTTGCAAAATGCCATCAAGGCCAGTGAAATTTTACAGAAAAAATTTGATTTAAAAATTACCATCGCCGATGCCCGCTTCGCCAAACCTTTTGACGAAGATTTAGTTATTCAACTGACAAAAACCCACTCCCATCTTATCATCATCGAAGAGGGCGCTGTTGGCGGATTTGGCTCAATTGTTGCCCAATTCCTCATCAACCACAACCTCCTTGCCACACACAACTGCCAACTTAAGTTAATGAATTGCAGTGATAAATTTATCGAGCAAAACAAAATCGAAGCCATGCAAGAAGAATCCGGCATTGGCATAAATTCAATCGTTGAAGTGTTAGAGGAGATGGTTGGGAAAGTAAGTTTTTAGATTAATTTTTTTAAATATGAATATCAGTCAAATTGAAGAAAATTTAAGTAATCTGATAAAAAATTTCTCTAGAGAAAATTTTATCTACGAGCTTCTTCTTGCTTATGGCATGCCAAAAACAACTATCACTCTTTTAAAAAAAGGTAAACATAATTTGGCTAAAGCTGAAGGACAAATTATTTTGAAGAAAAAACTTTTTTTTCAAGAAACTACGCAACAAGATTTATACAGCCTCATTGAATCAATTAAAAATGACTCATCAAATTATCGTCATCATCCCAGATTTATAATTACAACCAATTACCGCCACATCTTGGCAATTGATGTTAAAACGCAAGATACTCTCGATATTGAAATCAATGATTTAAATAAGTATTTTGATTTCTTTTTGCCTTGGGCTGGCATTGAAAAGGCAAGTCATCAAAATGAAAATCCCGCAGATGTTAGAGCGTCAGAAAAAATGGCAAAAATTTATGATGAAATTCAAAAGGATAATAAATTTAAAAATGATGAGGATTTAAAAAGTTTAAATATTTTTTTATCGCGTCTTTTATTTTGTTATTTTGCTGAAGATACAAATATTTTTGAAGCTTCTTCCTTTGTTAATTCCCTTGATTCGCATAGTGCTAGTGATGGTAGTGATTTAGATCAATTTTTTGAAAAATTATTTGCAGTTTTAAACACTAGAAATCGTGAAAACTTTCCTAATTTTTTACAAAAATTTCCTTATGTTAATGGCGGGCTTTTTTCGCAACAAATTTCTATCCCAAAATTTTCTGCGAAGTCACGAAGGATAATAATTGAATGTGGTGATTTAGATTGGAAAGATATCAATCCTGATATTTTTGGATCAATGATGCAGGCGGTGGTAAATAATGAACAGCGAAGCGTAATGGGTATGCATTATACTTCGGTACCAAATATTATGAAGGTGCTTGAGCCACTTTTTTTACAAGAATTAAAAAATGAATTTGATAAAAATTTTGATGATTACAAAAAACTCAATCAATTGCTTTTTAGGCTTGAAAATATTCGTATTTTTGACCCCGCTTGCGGATCAGGAAATTTTTTAATTATTGCTTTCAAGGAATTAAAAAAATTAGAAATTGAAATTTTGTGCCGTATTCGTGAAATAACCAAAGCCTTTGCATTCCCATTTTCAAGGATTAGGCTTTCGCAATTTTATGGCATTGAAATTGACGATTTTGCTTGCCAAACTGCCAAGCTTTCTTTGTGGCTTGCTGAGCATCAAATGAATGTTAAATATATTGAAATTTTTGGTAAAGCTAATCCAACTCTGCCACTCAATGATAGTGGCAAAATTATTTGTGGCAATGCTACCAGATTAAATTGGCAAGAGATTTGCCCAAAAGATGAAGGCAAGGAAATTTATATTTTGGGCAATCCGCCATATTTGGGAAAAAGAAATCAAAACACAGAACAAAAGCAAGATATTAAATTTGTTCTGAGTGAAATCAATAAATCTGCTAGTTTGGATTATATTTGTTGTTGGTTTTTCAAAGCCTCGTCTTTTATAAAAAACACTTCGCATCGATATGCTTTTGTTTCTACCAATTCAATTTGTCAGGGTGAATTATTAAGTATTTTTTGGCCAAATATTTTAAAATTAAATCTAGAAATATTTTTTGCTCATACTTCTTTTAAATGGCAAAATAGTGCCAAAAAAAATGCCGGTGTGACCTGCGTTATTATTGGTGTTAGAACTGTTAATAATCGAGAAATAAAAACTCTTTTTCAAGATGGAAATGTTTTAAATGTTGATGAAATTAATCCATATTTAACGATTACGAAAAGCGTAATGGTTGAAAGACGATCAAAGCCAATTTCAAATTTTCCTAAATTATCTTATGGTAATTATCCCGGAGGCTGTACTGAATTATTTTTAAATTCGATGGAAAAAAAATCTTTAATTGAAAAATATCCGCAATTAGAAAAATATATTAAAAAATTTATTGGTTCTCAAGAATTTATAAGAGGGGTTTTTAAATATTGCTTGTGGTTTAAAAATGTAAAAATTGATGATGAAATTTTACAAATTTCAGAAATTGCTAAAAAAATAAATATTATAAAAAATGTTCGTTTAGCAAGTAAAGATGAAAGTCTAAACGCTCTTGCCTCAAGACCCCATCAATTTAGAGATTTAAACGAAACTTTAACAAATTCAATTTTAATTCCAATTGTTTCATCGGAAAAAAGAAAATATATTCCAATAGGTTTTATCGATTCTTCAACAATAGTTCCAAATTCAGCTCAAGTAATATACAATGCTCAGCCGTGGATATTTGCAGTAATTACCTCGAAAATGCATATGGTTTGGGTTAATGCCGTGGGTGGAAAATTGGAAACACGAATCAGATACTCGGCCGAAATTTGCTATAACACTTTTCCATTCCCCGAGATTAGCGAGAAGCAAAAACAAATTTTAACAACCCATGTTTATAATATTATCGAAGAACGCGAAAAACACTGTGAAAAAACTATGGCTGAACTCTATGACCCAAATAAAATGCCAGCTGGGCTTCATCAAGCCCATCATGACTTAGATATTGCCATTGAATTATGCTATCGCTCAAAACCTTTTACTTCCGATGAAGAAAGGTTGGAGCATTTATTTAAGCTTTATGAGGAGATGACAAATACAGAAAATTCTTTTAATAATAATCAACTAAATTCTAACAGATGACAGATCAAGAAAATAACAATATTAAAAAAGTCGTAGACAAATATACATTGAGATATCTTAGAAAAAAAGGTACTAAAAATGGCTTAGACCTCAATAGTGATAATTTTGAAAAGAATCTTATTGAAATCGTCAGTAATCCAAATTCTCAATATGCAGAAAATGTATACTTATTTGATAAAATACCTGAACTTAAAGCCGAAGAAAAAACTCTAAATGGGGAAATAAAAACCCTTAAAAGCGATTTTGAAAAACTGAATCTAGAAATAAATGGTAAGGAAGGTGTTAAGGGTTTAAAGGCTTTAATAGCAGAGCTTGAAAAGCAGAAGTTGGATTTGGAAAATCAAATAAATGGCTATTATGATCAAAGTGATGGTGATAATAAAGAAGGTCTTGAAGATGTTGTCGCAGAATTAACTAAACAAAGAGATGTTTTAAAAAAACAAATAGATGGAGATGATAAAAATTTTGGTCTGAGTTTTGAAGTTGAACGGTTGAAAAATAAAAGAGATGCTTTAAAAAAGGAGATAGATGGAGATGAAACTTCCGAAGATAAGTTGGTAAAAGATGGTTTACTCGCATATAGAGATACATTGTATAATCAAATACACAGTAAAGATGGATTAGAAAATAAGCGCAATAGCTTGAATACTCAAATTAAAGATTTAACCAAAAAAAATTCAATTGTTGAGAATTTATCTGAATTAAAAAAGGAGGCTAGAAGCAATATAATATTTTATTATTGGTGCGTTGGTGGAATGGTTGTTTTAATTATTATATCGTCGTATTTTGCGTATCTCTACGGCAAAGGAATCATTGATGATATAACTAAAATAACCAATAAAGATTCTAGAGATTATTTTGGTATGTTTTTAATGAAAATTCCCTTCTCTCTTATGATAATTACTTTTATTTCTGGTGGTTTTATTTTTATAAGCAAACTTTTGGTAATAATTGAGAGAATTAATAATCAACTCAGAAATATTTCTCAGATTAGTGTTATAGCTTCACAAATTGATCAAGGAGCCATTGATCTTATAAATAGAAAGAGTGGAAAAGATGAAACGGAGCTAGAAGAAGCCAAAACAAAGAAAGAAGAGAAAAATTTATTCTATAATCTTATCGCAGAATACTTGGTCAATTTAAGTAAAAATGAGTTAGAGATTAAAGAGAAAAAAGGAAGCCAGCTTAATATGTTAAAGGAGTTGGCTGAAATAATTCATAAAGTAAAACCATCATCAAAGGAGTAAAAAATGTTTTTTAAAAAGAACAATCAAATCAAGGTTCAAGATAAGCTTATAAATATTAGTCAAATTTCAAATGAAGATTATATTTGTTTAACCGATATGGTGAAGGCCGAAGAGGGAGTTGACCACATTAAAAACTGGATGAGAAACCGTAATAGGGTTGAGTTTTTGGGTTTGTGGGAATTTATTAATAATGAAGATTTTAAAGATGTCGAATTCGATACTTTTAAAAATTAAAAACTAACCAAAATAATTTAAAGAATATGACCAAAAAACCAGAAGATCAAATCATTATTTACCAAGCTCAAGACGGGAAAAACCAAGTGGCTTTATATGCTAAAGATGGCAATATTTGGCTAACACAAAATCAGATTGCTGAACTTTTTGACACCTCCAAGCAAAATATTGGGCAACATATTGCCGCAATATTGAAGGAAGGGGAGTTGCAAGAAAATTCAGTTGTAAAGAATTACTTTACAACTGCCAATGACGGCAAAAATTATAATGTTGCTCATTATTCTTTAGAAATGATTTTGGCGATTGGTTTTCGGGTTCGAGGCAAAAGAGGAACGCATTTTAGAATTTGGGCGAATCAAAATCTTGCTGAATACATGATTAAAGGTTTTTTGATGGATGATTATCGACTTAAAAATCCTGATGGGAGACCTGATTATTTTGATGAATTATTGGAGAGAATTCGCGATGTTCGCTCTTCTGAGAAAAGATTTTATCAAAAAGTTCGTGATTTATTTAAGCTTTCAAGCGATTACGATCCAAGTGATAAAGCTACTCAAATGTTTTTTGCTGAAACCCAGAACAAACTTTTATTTGCCGCAACCAAGCAAACTGCCGCAGAAATAATTTTATCTCGAGCAAATGCCAGCAAGCCCAATATGGCACTCACTGCATGGCAAGGAAAGGTTGTTAGAAAACAAGATATTATTATCGCTAAAAACTATTTATCCGAAGATGAAATTGACACTCTAAACCGCTTGGTGGTGATCTTTTTAGAAACCGCTGAACTCAGAGCCAAAAACTGCCAAGATATTACAATGAAATTTTGGCAAGAAAATGTTGACCGAATTTTAACTTCAAACGATTTTAAAGTATTGAATCACAAAGGAAAAATTAGTAATGAAAAGATGGAGCAAAAAGTTAGAGAAATTTATGATGAGTTTGATGCTAGAAGAAAGGCTTATGAATCAAAAATGGCTGATGATGAGGATTTAAAAGAATTGGAAAATTTAGTTAAAAACAAAAACAAAAATAAAAAATAATGCCAAATATCGTCGAAGTAAATTATGCACAAACTGGTGAAAGCACTAAAATTAACAAAATGGGAATGCGTCAAATGCAAGAGCGAGCATACCTCGCAAGAGATGCTCAATATTTGCTTTTAAAGGCTCCTCCCGCTTCGGGTAAATCAAGGGCATTAATGTTTATTGCCTTGGATAAGCTTTATAAGCAGGGTATCAAAAAAGTTATTGTTGCCGTTCCAGAAAAATCAATTGGCGGATCTTTTGGTAAAACTGATTTGATGTCCCATGGCTTTTTTGCCAATTGGGAACCTCAAGATGAGTATAATCTATGTGTTGCGGGAAGTGATAATAAAAAAGTTGAAGCATTTCTACGCTTTATGGAAAGCGAAGCAAAAATTTTAATTTGTACTCACGCCACACTTCGTTTTGCCTTTGAACAAATTGATGAAAGCAAGTTTAATGATTGTCTTTTGGCAATTGATGAATTTCATCATGTTTCAGCGGATAAGGAAAATAGCCGTCTTGGAAGCCTTTTACATTCAATTATGACAAAATCAAATGCTCATATTATTGCAATGACGGGTTCTTATTTTAGAGGAGATGGGGTTGCGGTTTTGATGCCTGAAGATGAGGAAAAATTTACCAAAATAACTTATAATTATTACGAGCAATTAAATGGTTATGATTACCTTAAATCACTTGGAATTGGCTATCATTTTTATCAAGGAAAATATACTAGTGCAATTGCCGAAATTCTGGATACCGATAAAAAAACAATTCTTCATATTCCCAATGTTAATGCCGGCGAATCGACAAAAGATAAATATCAAGAAGTTGATACTATTATCGATTTAATTGGCGAGGTTGAGAGGCAAGATGACAAAACTGGGATTCTTTTTGTAAAAAGATTTTCGGATGGTAAAATTTTAAAAATTGCCAATTTGGTTGAAGAGGAAAATCGACAGGTGGTTATTGAATATCTTCGTAATATTAAAAAAGAAGAAGATATAGATTTAATAATTGCTCTTGGCATGGCAAAAGAAGGCTTTGATTGGCCATATTGCGAACATGCTTTAACGGTTGGTTATCGTGGTTCTTTAACAGAGGTAATTCAAATTATTGGTCGTTGCACTCGAGATAGTAAAAATAAAACTCATGCACAGTTCACAAATCTTATTGCTCAGCCCGATGCCAAAGATGAAGAAGTAACTTTTTCAGTTAATAATATGCTAAAAGCCATAACTTGCTCATTGCTTATGGAGCAAGTTTTGGCACCAAGTTTTAAATTTAAAACAAAATTAAGTGATGATGATAAAAGTTTAGCGGGAGAAATTAAAATTAGAGGTTTCAAAGAGCCAAGTTCAAAGAGGGTTAAGGATATTATTGAATCTGATTTAAATGATTTAAAGGCAACAATTTTGCAAGACAATCAAATGTTAAAAGCTTTGCCTGGAAATGTTGATGCTGAAGTGATTAACAAAGTTATGATTCCAAAAATTATCCAAATTAAATATCCAGATTTAAGCATTGAAGAGGTTGAAGAAGTTCGTCAATATGTGGTGGTTGATTCAGTTATAAAAAACTCAGAAATTAGGGTTGAAGGTAATAAAAAATTTATAATTGGATCCTCTAGATTTATTAATATCGATGATTTACATATTGATTTAATCGACAGAATTAATCCCTTTCAACAAGCTTTCGAAATTCTTTCAAAATCGGTTACAACCAGTGTTTTAAAGCTTATTCAACAAGCAATTGAGGCAAGTAGAATTCAAATGACGGATGAAGAAGCACTTATTCTTTGGCCAAAAATTAAAAGTTTTGTTCAAAATAATAATGGCAATCAACCAAATATTAATTCGATTGATCCTTTGGAAAGGAGATTAGCTGAAGCTATAATTTATATCAAGAATCAACGCAGAAAACAAGGTGTTTAAGTATGGATAAAAAAGATTTACTCAAATTAATTGAAGATGACAATTTAGGTATTTTAAATATTAAACCTAAGCAAGCTGGAGCTACAACTGATGAGCGTCTTTTATCTTCATTCCAAGAGATTAATAATTTTATAAAAATAAATGGTCGAAAGCCAATGGCTGGTGCTGATCTTTATGAAAATCAACTTAATTATCGTTTAAATTCAATTTGCGAAGATAATCAAAAAGTCCAAGCACTTTCTAATTTCGATGAATTTAATTTATTACCAAAAGAAGCAAAAGAGATCAATTCATTAAAAGATATTTTTGAAGATGATGACCTAGGGATTTTTGAAAATGATAAAGACAAAATCTTCAATTTAAAATTTGTTTCTAAAGAAAGAGCTCAAATTGATTATATCGCGAGAAGAAAGATCTGTAAAAATTTTTATGAATTTGAAGAAAAATTTATTCAATGTCATCGAGAAATTAAAGATGGAAAAAGAAAATTACTTTCATTTCACAGAGACTATGATATGGAAAAAGGAATGTTTTTTGTGTTGAAGGGAATGCTAGTTTATCTTGCTGATGTTGGAGAAAAAATAAAAGACGAACATGGCAAATGGGATGCCCGTTTAAGAGCAATATTTGAAAATGGTACTGAATCAGATTTGTTATTAAGATCTTTGGGAAAAGAGCTTTTTAAAGATGGGCGAAGAGTAAGTGAATTGTCTGAAAAGTCATTAGATAATTTTTATAACATTACAAAAGATGATCAAGAAACGGGCTACATTTATGTTGTAAAATCTTTAAGTGACAAGCAAGAAATTAAATCAATTAATAATCTTTACAAAATAGGTTTTTCTAAAATTCCTGTTGAAGAGAGAATAAAAAATGCAGAATTTGAAACATCATTTTTATTGGCTAAGGTAAAAATTTTAGCTATTTTTAAATGCTATAATGTCAATCCTCAAAAAATTGAATTGCTATTGCATAAATTTTTTAGTGAGTCGTGTTTAGATCTAGATATTTTTGATAATGAGGGTAATCGCCATAGCCCAAGAGAGTGGTTTATAGCTCCCATTAATATTATTGAACAAGCAATTAAGTTGTTGTTAAAAGGAGAAATAATTAATTATAAATATTGCAGAGATAAAGAAGAAATTTGTAAAAAAGAATAATTTTTTAAGTGAAAAAATAATTTACAAAAAAATATAAATTTCCGTATTCCAAAATTCCCCCTCCCAAAATTTTTTTGCAATAAATTTTACCCTCTGAGTAATTGGAGAGTAATTGCACCGCTAATTTTACCAATGAAAATATTTGACTTCCTCAAGAAAATATTTGGCTTCTTCAAAAAAAATCGCTCAATTATCAAGAAAAAATATCTTAATTATCAAGAAAAAATAGCTTAATTATTTGGAGTTGATCGTTGGTTTATTTCCAGGCATTTAGGCGATATTTTTTAAAGCGGTGAATTGGATAAAGAATCAACTTGTGCAAAATTTGCACAAGTTCGCGATGAAGGTGGGCGTAGTGTTAATCGAGAAATTGAGATCTTGTAACCCCGATTTCTTTAGCTTGGTTGGCAATCGAGTTTATTCAATGCTAAGCCGGGCTTTTTGAATTTGATAGATTGAAAGGCTAAAGCAATATCTAATCAAAGGTTTTACGATGAATTATGAACGCTTGAAAAAGATCTGCAAAAAAATTTTGTGAAAGATTATTTTGATGAACAACTGGCTTGGATGCCTGATGATTAATTTGAATGATTAATTTGATGAACAACTGGCATGGATGCACGATATTACAAGTTAGAAGCGTATATATTATCAAAAAATTACCGATATTTATTCAATTCAAAAAATAATGCGAAAATATCGCCCAGCTGATGGTGATGATTAAAGATGATGGAATTAAAAAACCTTGGTAGTTACTTTTAATTGAAAGGCTTATTGGTGGAAACTAAAACAAATGCTATAAGATTAGGAGGGTTGGGTCGTGACAATTTGTCACATACTATAAATAACATCCTCTAGCGAAGAGATATTTTAATATCAGAGCTAATCTTAAATTTTGCATTATTGAAAGGCTTATTGGTGAAAACTAAAACAAACGCTATAAGATTAGGAGGGTTGGGTCGTGACAATTTGTCACATACTAAAAATAACATCTTCAAATAACATCCTCTAGCGAAGAGATATTTTTATATCAGAGCTAATCTTAAATTTTGCATTTAAGTTTTTAGTTATATTATTGTTTTAAGAGTGAG
The DNA here is from genome assembly GCA_014190355.1 of Alphaproteobacteria bacterium. Taxonomy (GTDB): domain Bacteria; phylum Pseudomonadota; class Alphaproteobacteria; order Rickettsiales; family UBA1997; genus CAILUF01. The sequence continues at coordinate 3,076 of BJGH01000013.1, read as the reverse complement.
TTGTGGTGTTAATTTCTTGCGCTTTATCTCTTTTATTTTGAAGGGTTGGGGACATGTTGGAAATTTAAAAATTAATTTTTTAGAAGTTTATTTTGTTTGAAAATACCCTGAAATAGGGGTCTTAAAATACCGTGAAATATTGGTCTTAAAGTAATTTAATTTTTTACTTTATAACAAATAAATCTCCTTAAAAAATTGATTTTTTACAAGTTTATTTTGTTTGAAAATACCCTGAAATAGGGGTCTTAAAATACCGTGAAATATTGGTCTTAAAGTAATTTAATTTTTTACTTTATAACAAATAAATCTCTTTAAAAAATTAATTTTTTACAAGTTTATTTTGTTTGAAAATACCCTGAAATAGGGGTCTTAAAATACCGTGAAATAGTGGTCTTAAAGTAATTTAATTTTTTACTTTATAACAAATAAATCTCTTTAAAAAATTAATTTTTTACAAGTTTATTTTGTTTGAAAATACCCTGAAATAGGGGTTTTAAAATACCCTGAAATAGTGGTCTTAAAGTAATTTAATTTTTTACTTTATAACAAATAAATCTCTTAAATTTTCTAAAATTAAACAACAATAACAATCAAAAACCATTTAAAGTAAATTAAAACAACTAAAAACATTTTAAAATAAATTTTTTATGCAAACTATTATTCTTTTGATTTTATCGAATATTTTTATGACCTTTGCGTGGTATGGTCATTTGAAGTTTCGGGAAGTAGCATTGTGGCAGGTTATTCTAATTAGTTGGTTGATAGCCTTGCCGGAGTATGCTTTGCAGGTTCCTGCGAATCGTATTGGTTATCAAAAATTTTCAGCAATTCAGTTAAAAACAATGCAAGAAGTTATTTCATTGATTGTCTTTTGTGGGTTTTCAATTTTGTATTTGCACGAAAAATTACGCTGGAATCATTTAATTGCTTTTGTTTTAATTGTTATTGCAACTTTCTTGGTTTTTAAAAAATAAAAAAAATCATCAAATATGTTTTTCAACTTACTAAAATAAAATAAAAAAATGACTAAAAATAATCTCTATTTTAAAAACAAATTTCCCATTGATGATTTTCAAAAATATGTTATTGAGCAAAATGGCACTGAGCGAGCTTTCAATAACAAATATTGGGATCACAAGGAAGAGGGGATTTATGTTGATGCAAGCTCGGGTGAGCCATTATTTTTATCAAGTGATAAATATGATTCTCAATCAGGTTGGCCAAGCTTTACAAAACCAATTGATGAAAATTTTATTGTTAAAATTATTGATAATTCTCACGGCATGCAAAGAACTGAAGTAAGATCAAAAATTGCCGATTCACATTTAGGACATGTATTTGATGACGGACCAATAAAAAAAGGAGGATTGCGTTATTGCATAAATTCTGCATCATTAAAATTTATTGCTAAAAGTGATTTAGAATCAGCTGGATATGGGTATTATAAAAAATATTTTGATTAGAATATTTGGGTAAAAATTTCATTATAAAAAAATTCTTATTTTTTATATTCGCTATGTTTTCGATATGTTATAGCAGTGAAATTTTAAACATAAAATTAGCTAACTGTAATTATTTTTTTGGTTAAACATTGATATACTGAGATTTAAAAATAAAAAGTTTTTTTATATCAATTCACAGTCCACCAAATAATTTAGAGCAATTGCTAATGTAAATTTCTTCTTATGCCGCAGGAAATTTCTTGTTAATTATCAGGTTATCCTCAAGAGTTTTTAACAGCAACTTAACCTTATGATGTCAATTCAATTATCGATTCAATAATTTAAAAAATGCAAAAAATTAATAAAATTAGTTAATTAAGTAACAAAATAGATGGCTTTTATCGTACTCTAAATATTTTGTAGTTTTAAATAATAAAGTAAGCTCAATTAAAGTTTCAATTCAAAAACATAAAAAAAATAACTCGGTACTTTTTATTATTATGTTTATTTAAAATAAAACAAAAAAAAACAGTTATAAATAAATTAAACTATTTTGTTAAAACATAATTTTTTAGTTTTAATTATTAAGTTAATTACTAACTATAATTTAAAATTATGATAGATAAACCAAATTTTGATGAAGAAGATTTTAATTTAAGAGCATTACTATTATTAAGCTTTGAGAAATTAGAAGATCCAAATATTCAATATGATACTGAAGAAAGTTCCGATGATGATGAAAAATATTGTGAAGATGTTATCAGATGTATTGAATCTAAAGAAATAGAAGAGCAATATGAACTTATTGACTTAATTCTGAAATATGGTCATGAAAAATTTATAAAAGTTGTTACTGAAAAAGAATATGACGTAATTTTTGCTTCCATATCTAATAAAAATATTAAAGCCTTAAGAATTATGATGGCAGTCTACCCAATAGATACTTTTATGAAGCAAGTATCTCCATGTTATGGTCTTTCTCCATTGCATTTTTGTATTAAATACAATGAAGTAAAATCGTTTGAAGAAATAATTGAATTCTTAAAAATAAGGAAGAAATGGGAATATATTAAAGATCCTGCAACAATTTTTTATGCTTTAGAAAAAGCCAGTTCTGATATTTTCAAGTTGCTTTTGAAAGAATATAACTCTGAGGAATTAATAAAATTAGTTAATGAGGATCAATTAAATATAATTATTTATGCATTAACACGTTATCATGATTATTTTGTTTTTTCTAATGATGAAATGCATAAAGAAGAAGCTAAAAAAAATTTACAAGAATTATTAAAAAAATTATTTCCCTATATTGATACAGAAGAAAAATTTAACAAAGAATTTGAAAAATTAAATGAGTTTTATAAAAGTTACAGCTATTTGATGATTGGACATACTAATAAAAGTTTTGGAATTATTATTGGGAATCTTTATGCTTCTAAACTTGAGTTAGAGAAATTCTCAAATAATGAAAAAACTCAAGTTTTTAGAGATCTTAGTATTAGTATCGATCTTTCATTAGACAAATATATTCCATGTAAAATTAATGGAGAAGATTTATATATTTTTTCTGCGGCATTTTCTGATCATACAGCTTTTTTTATCTTTCATATTATGGATAATCAAATTAAAGCTTT
>BJGH01000012.1 GCA_014190355.1 Alphaproteobacteria bacterium | reverse complement strand
ATTTCAAATTTCTTTTCAATTTCTACCCAAAACTCACTTTAAAACTTGCCGAGTTTTTATGTTCCGCGGCATTATGATTATAGCTTTCTGTTGTTCTAGGGTCAGAATGTCCCGCAGTTTTTTGAATGTGTTGTAAATCGCCTCCAGCTTTAAATGCCTCGGTGATAAAAGTTGAACGAGCGCAATGCGGGCGGGTTCTCTCAATTCCAGCTTTTAACACATATTTATTCCATAATTGCCAAATTGACTTTGTGGATATTGGCTTAGTTAAATCATTTAATTTGGGATTGTTGCTCATCCTTGGGAATACTGGTAAATTGAGGTTTATATCAGATCTTAATTTATTATTTTCATCATAATAACCTAATCTAGTAAAATAATTTCTTATATTGGCTTGAATATGAGAATTTACAGCAACTTTATTTCTTTTATCGCCCTTTAAGTGCATATCTAAAATCATATAACCATCTTCTTCATAAACATCGCTCACTTTAAGATTAGAAATTGTGCCAACCCTTGAGCCAACATTAAACAAGATTGAAAGTATCGCCTTATCTCGCAATCCTAATAATTTTGTAATATCTGGTTGATTTAAAATCGCCTGCACCTCTTGATTATTCAAGGCTCTACTCGAAACTTTGCGGTAATTTTTTTGCATAGCTTTAACCCCGTAAACGGGATTTACTTTGATGATTTGTTTTTCGATTAAGTGTTTGAATAATGAAGACAAGCCCGCCATTCTGTTGTTAATGCTGGAATTCTTCTCGCCGTTGGCTTTCATGGCATCGCGAAATTTAATAATATGCATTGAATTAATCGATCTTAAATTATCAAGATTTTGAATTTCAAACATTGCACAAAATTTCTTAACGGTCGATTTGTAAGTTTTTTGCGTAGCTTTTGAAGTAAAATTTTCCAACCAAATAAGCTCTTCGGGAATTTGATTTAAAATATTAAAACCAGCTTCAAGGCTTTGAGAATTAGCATTTTCTTGATATTTTTCTAATTCATTTTTCATTGTTTGTTGTTAACTATTATTGTTAGAAATTTTATCGACTAAATTTGTTAAATGCGGTTTTAAAAAATTTACATCATTAATATTTTCATTGTTGGCTTCGTGCTTTGCGAGATTTTCCATCGATCTTATAACAAAATTTTTCATTGTTTCGCCTTTGGCAGTTGCCAATGTTTTTACTAAGCGATGAAGATTATCGGGAATTTCAATTAATAATTTTGCCATTTTATAATAATATTTGTTTAAGAAAGTGAATTAAAATATTTTATATTAAAAGTTGCTTATAATAGATAATTACCATTAAAACAATTATATCCAACTTTTTTATAATTTATTTTTTAAAACTAATTTCACTAAATAATATTAGTATTTTAATTTGTATTATGTCAATAAGTTAAATTAACTAATTAAAGAAAATATAATAGTTAGTTTTTATAAATCCCTTACTTAATTAAGTTTAATTAGCGATGTTAGTTTTGCTAATTAGCTTATGATTATATTAATTTTAGTAGGTAAGATAAAGCGAGTTATCTTACCTACTTTTAAAATAGAAAAGTTTGGAGGTTTTATAAATTATTATATTTAGTTTGATATATTTAATAAGATTTATAAGGTTAATAAAGTTGTTTATGCTAATTATTAAAATAACATTTTTTATTATTGGTTTTATAAAAATTTTATGATAATTTCTTGATTATAATCAAATTTTCATCACTTGCATTTTTGCACAAAATATCAGCTCTAAATGGACTAACATTTTTTTTAACTTAAAGTTTTATAACTCAATTCCAATCACTTCTCCAAGCAATTCCAAATTTTCTTTTTGAGCAAGCCAAGGTGTAAAATCTTGTCCTTCGGTTTGCCAGATTTGGCGTAGATCTACTTTTTCTAGCTTTCCTAACATATTTTTATCTCATAAATTAAAAAAATCTCTTCAGTAAAATGAATCATAATTAGCTTAATTTAAAAACCTTTCAACTATCTTAAATTTTTCGCTTTCCATAGTATTAATTTTGTTACTAAAAACTATCTCATTTTCATCAACGCTATCTACATAATCCTTCAACCACTCAATTTCATCAAACGAAAAACCATATTTTATTAGCCAAATCTCTTTAGCATCATTAGTTCCATACTTGATGTAATTATTTAAAATAAGTGCCCTTTCATCACCAGTACTTTGGAAATACAAAATAAGAGCTGCAGATATAGGATCACGCAATGATAACGAAATTACCTTATCTATGTAGTCGTAAGTATCATAAACCAGCATATCATACTTAATTTTATCAACTGAGATATTTTTGAAGAGGCTGGGAGGATTCTGTTTTTTTGAAGAATCTGGAATGGAAGAAGCTGGAGGAGAATAAACAGCCGTCAGTTTTTCTACTTCTTTTTGAGCTTGTTCAAAAGTAATTTCCTCTCTTTTTAATCGCTGCTTTATTTCTCTTCTCTCGTCTTTTCTAGAAACATAAGCATGTCTCAAAGATATAATCTCGGAAAATGATTTTCCTTCAATTTGCCACAACAAAATTGGTATTGAAGCACTCAAAATTGTCTGTTCATGTGGACTTAATTTATTCCTCCTCAGATGAGAGATAAAAATTCTCATGAAAGCAGTTTTTATTCTCTTACGATCCGAATCTGATATTTGATAATACTCTCTAGCTTTGATTGCTCTGCCATCAATTATTAACTCATCAAGAATAAATTTGATGTCATTGTTAATATCAGCTTTTTGAAGTCTCTCCACCTGCTTTTTAGTTAATTGCAACTCATCATCAAAAGAGTTATTTTGTATAGCTTCCACAACATCCTTCATATCTTCATCAATTTCAGAATTATCGCCATCTAACCTAGATACTTCCGAGAGCCTAACTGGATTAAATATTCTTGAGCAAAACAATTTTACGTTTTCTTTTTCAACTATTACGTACCCGTAATCAAACGAGTTTTTATGTTTTGAAACTCTTCCAGATCTTCCGATTAGATTTTTTAGCGCTAACATTTTTTGCTCATCTGAACCCGTAAATTGGTAATGATGAATCCACACAATGCTAAATGGCATATTTATTCCTTGTGCTAGCGTTGAGGTAGAAAAACAAATTTTTGCAAAACCCTTGTTAACGAATTCCTCTATTAAAAGCCTTCCTTTTAATGGAATTGATCCGTGATGAAAAACAATTCCTCTACCCATCATCTCAATCATCGTCGAACTTTTTTCTTCTGACCCAGAAGAAGCGCCTATAAATTCTTTAAGTTTTTCAATATATCCTAGTGCTTCAGGATTAGTTATCTTCGAACATAAACTGATGTACTCAGCAAAATGTTCATTAAACTTATCGTCATAAATACTTTTCTTGGAAACATATATCAGAATTGTTCCATCATTTAGCAGACATTCTCTTACCACATTTTCGTTAGTTTTAATCTCTTGCTCCTTAGTAAACGGAGAAAAATAACTAAAGCTAAATTTTTTTGTTCTAGTCACTGAAAGATATATTTTCCCCACAGAATTTTGATCATATTTTCTGTATCCCGAATCTATTTCAAAATTATGCTTTCTGAGTTGCGCTTCCGGATTTTCTACGAATGGATGGGTAAAAACTTTTTTTGCATTTGGAATTAGTTTATCGACTCGCCTTACAAAAGAATCGAATCTCATTCCTCTGATTTCTTCTTCTGAAATTTGAGCTTCATCAAATAAAAAAAATTCAATATCTAGCTGATGCAATTTTTTAAACAGCTCCATTCCTCTCTCAGGAGTGATTACATATATTCTTTTTTTTGCGTGCTTAGTGTTAACAATTTCAATAAACTCCATTACCAGCGTAGATCTATCAACAATTTGAATTATGGCGTTAATGTATTCTGAAATTAAAGATCGTGACGGAACAACAATGACAACATCCTTTTTAGAATTTTTTATCAAATCTCTAAAAAGGTAAGATTTTCCAATACTGGTTGGAGCAGAAAAAGAGAAGTATCTTTTGTTTTGAATATTTTTGTAAACATCGGCCTGAACTGGCGTGTAATCACCGAATAATTCTCTGATAGAGGATGCGTAAATTGAATATACCTCTTCCACCAAGCTTTTTGGCTGTTCAGTTTTATAGAACAGACCCATAAGGCTGATTAATTTTGGCTCGTATTTAGTAAACAGATCAGAACGAAACTTTTTCAACAATGCCAGCTTTTCAAACACTGCAGCGTCTACTGGTCCCAAGGTGTGTATTTGATTCAGCGTTTGAATTAAAAATTGTTCTTCTTCCGCATTATTTATCGGTAGAAATAAATCGTATTTTGGTTCAATTATCGATTTAATTTTCATGACACTCGATACCTATCAAATATAGCTCTTGATGGACCAAAAGTTTTTTTAGAACTTCTGAATTTAGAGCATCTTGGAAGATCTTTTTAGCATCGGAGCCATTTAAAGAAAAAGCCGCAACATATCCTTTTTTACCATCTACCGCTTTGCCCATCGCTGTCTCGCTAGCAAAGTTGTTAAGAATTAGCAACTCTGCATCATCTTTTTTCTCCCTCACAAATCTTTCTATTTGTTCAATTGCTTCTTTTTTTGGGGTATAGGTTGCGCTATATTTAGCTTCTCCAAACATAATATGCTGCGTTTGACTTTCTGTATGAAAATCAAAACCACCATTACCTGAAACTCTGTCTTTCAACAATTCTGCTAGAGGAAATTTTGTATGAGAATTTCTTTCTAAAGCGAGTTGAGCTGAATGAGATATCAAATATTCTCCAAAATCTGCAGTAACCTCATTTACAACTTTTAACAAAATATCATTTACTAATTTTGATATAGTTCTGGCAGATGTTGCCTCAAATGTTTTTTTTGGAATAGGCCCCAATTTATTGATCCAGCTAGTATCGGAAATTATCGATATCATTTCCTGTGCACATTCATTAATTTTTGTTACCTTTGCATGAACGCAATAAACTCTGCACAAGGTACCATGTGACGATGAATCTATTTCTTCATAACTAAGTATTTCCATATTTTAGTAATTCCTTTATTTGCTGGATAATATCGGAACCTTTATCGTCCTTTTTCCACGCCATCAAAAACAAATTCCCCGATTTCTCTGCCCAAACTTTACCTATAAGTTCTTTTTCTTCCGCATCATCACTACCAGCAAATTGAGAGCCCTTATACTCAACAACCAAAATCCTTCCATCATTAAGTTGCACTAAAAAATCCGGATAAAATTTATCAGTTGAGGTTGGCAACCAGAATGAATATTTTGGCTGGCGCTCAAGGTTTCTTACCCAGAATTTAACATTTGGATTTTGATCAATTGCAAAAGCGCACTCAGCTTCCTCATCATTCATCATGCCGATACGAGAATAGTAATGCTTACTAAAGCCAAATTTGCCTTCGTAATTGATGCTTGATGGATAGTTATTTGGATCGAAGGAAAAGCTAAAATTTTCAGGGCTTATTGTGGAAATTGCTTTATCACCAAACATGCAGGATTGATAGCCTTTGCTGTAAGCAGTTTTTCTGTGAAGAGCGATTTTGTTTTGTAGAATTTTTTCAAGAACAAATCTTCCGCGCACCAACTTTGGCATATCAATATCGTCACGTGCCAAAAGATTCTTAACTGTGCGGCGCAAAAATTCTAAAAGAATTTCCTGCTTAATATCCGCAGCTCTTAGCTTTTTATCTAACCAGCGACAAAGACCAACTTCATCAAGTTCAGTTTTGATTCCTTCAAGGCTTAACTGTTCTGATTTATTTAAGAAATCGATTTTGATTTTTTGACCAACAATGTCAGCAATATACTGTTTTGCTTCTTCATAAACAGTAAATTCTTCTTTTGTTAAAACTGTCGGATAATCGAGTAAACTCCAGCCATTTGCATCAAGACAAATTTCAGCTTCAGCAAGTTCAATATCGCCGTCAAAATTTAGGCAAAGTTGAGGAACGACAAAAATTTCGCCCCGCTGTGAAGGAGATAAATTTTCCGGCAAGTGTTTGATGTGAATTTTTGCCCGAAGTGCAATTTCTGCGCGATCTTTTTTATCTTTGATAGAGGTGGTAAGTTTTTCTGCTAAAGCCGCATTAAAACCTTGCTCCACTTTTAACTCAAAAACTCCTTCAGAAATTTTATTTACCGAAACCAAAGATTTTTCTGCTAAATCAAGATTCGATAAATCTGGCTCACTAGCCAAAATCATTTCAAATGGCGGCGCTTTTTCTTGCGGCAAAAATGATGGTTGAGCGTAAATAACTTCCTCAGCTTCTTGCTTCTCAAATCCCATACTAACCAAACGATCGTGAAGTTCAGTGACTGCATGTGGCCAGCTTTTTGACGAAACATGAGCGTAGGCTTTGTTTAAATTGGCCTGAGTTCTTTCTTTAGCGTAAGGCATACGAAGAACACGACCAAGCAACTGTTCAACTGCTGTTGCTGATTTTGTGTTGGCAACCGAACATAAAACATAAGCAAAAGAACAATCCCATCCTTCTTTTAGAGCTTGAACAGTGATGACATAGCGAATCTCGCAATTTGGATTGAAGAGATCGATTGAATCCAACTCCTTTTGATCACCAGTAACAATCGCGATTTGCTTGCGATCAATTCCTTCGTTGTCAGTTAGGTATTTTTCTAAAACTTCGACTGTGATTTCTCGATCTTTGTTTTCTGCTTGAAAGAGGATGATTGGGCGAATGTAATCAGTATCTTTTACCGCCAGTTCTTCTAGTCTTTGGCGGGTTTGAATCGAATTAGTAATTGCCTGTTCCCACGAAATATGTTCAGAAAGAATGATTGGTAATTTGATCATTTGTTCCGCTTTCAATTCGGCAGCAGTAACCGAATGAATCACATTACTATTTGGCGCCGGAGTTGCGGTATATTCAACTACGCAAGAAGCATTAACACGACGTAAAACCTCAGCACTTAAATCAGTTTTAGCATTATGCGCTTCATCAACGATCACTAAAGGTCGATGCCAATTTAGAAGATTTGCAAACGAGAATTTGATTTTACCATCTTCACTTTTTTCCATTCCTTCAGCATTGCTTGGAATTTTGCTGAAATGTGGTTCTAAATTTTCATCGTGATCATAGGCTTTGCGTCCTTCAGTATTATCAACTCGAAGTGAGGCAAAGGTTGAAATTACAATACAAGCTCTGTCCGCAATATCTTGTGGGCGAATGTTGCGAAAATCAGTAATGTCAAAAACTCTAAATTTTCCATCAAAGGCTTTTTCCAAAACCTGATAATTTGCGTGGTCAGGATTCTTAAGAGTTTCCAGGGTTTGTGTTTTGATCGTGTTGGTTGGAACTAACCAAAGAGTGAGCGGATATTCGTTTTCAATGTAGGCTTTACCTGCAAGTGCAATTGTGTGAGCAGAAAGCAAAGTTTTTCCGCCGCCAGTTGGCAAGCGCAAACAAACATATGGGGTATTTTCCAAGCCACTTAAAGGCTGAAATGGTTTAAAATTTTGATTGCCATAGCGCTGAGACTGCAATTTATCATAAGCAGCTTTAACACCTTCGAAGCGAGCTGATTCAAGGAAGTTACGCAAAATTTCGAGAGATTTATCCTGATACTTTTTTAGTTTAATCATAATTACCTCGCTTTGATATCGTATGGGGTTTGCTTGAAGGTAATTTGATTATCTTCGAGTTTGGATAGGCCTAATCGACTTGTTTCGCCATAAATTACTTTCGGACCATTAAAATTTGGTAGAGCTGAGAGAATTTTTGAGGTTAGAACATTTCCGCCGGAAATGCTTTTATCGCCTAAAATACCGTTAAATAGCAGATAGTAAGCAACGCCTTCATGAATTCCTAAAAGCGGAGATTTTTCTTTTTGACCAAAAGGAGTTTTGGTTTCTGAAAACCAAATATGTGCTGCTAAATGCTCGAACCTGATGTTTTTGTTGATCTGACCATCTTCATCAAAAATTGCTTCACCAAGATTGTAAAAACGTAAACCTCCACCACCTTGCCAATTAACATCTCTTGAAATTCCACCTTGCTCACCATCGATTACTTGTTGCAAACGAACAGCACAATGTGTTTTAGCATGCTCACCCATCTCAATTCCAATCCAATGTCTATTCATTTTGTGAGCAACAGCGGCAGTCGTTCCAGAGCCAAGAAATGAGTCGAGAACAAGATCGCCTTCTTTTGTTGATGATCCGATAAGAGTGCCAATCAACTTTTCCGGCTTTGGATAATCAAAAGAATTATCATGTCCAAAAAGTAATGAGCCTTCTTCTGCTGCGTCTTCATATGTGGACATGTTGTAGTGCGCGATACTAAGAAGATTTTTAATTTTTTTTGGCTCTCCACCTTCTTTAATATGATTTGGTCTAAATGGAGCTTTGCTTATAACAATTCTCTCTTTATTGCTTAGAATTTCAGACAATTTTTTTTGAGAGTATCTCCACTCTCCCTCAAGTCTGAACAAATCTTTATTCCTTCCATCTTTAACTTCTAACCTATCTAAAAGTTTTGTTTTGATATTACCCGAAGACATATCCTGCGGTTCAAATATCTGGTCTTCGCAAAGAAATTCTACGCTATTTGCAGGAAAAGTTAGTATCTGAATGGAATTACCAGCATTGTTCAGTGGATATTTTTTTCCCGCCGTTGTTACCCCACCTATAAAAGCAGGAGAGTTTATACGATTCTTTGCATAAGAAAGTATGTACTCAGTGACTGATCCCATATTACTATTGAGAAAAGATGGTTTCTTTTTCTTTTCCCAAACAAAGCTTCCGCAAAAGTTTTTGCGCCCAAAAATTTCATCTAATATAACCTTTAAATAATGAACCTGATCATCGTTTATTGAGATAAAAATTACACCATCGTCACTTAAAAGCTCCGCAAGCAACTCAAGCCTTGGGTACATCATCTCAAGCCATTTGGTATGTTCTAAGTTGTCATCGTAATGCTCAAAAGCACTTTTTGTGTTATATGGCGGATCAATAAAGATGCATTTTACTTTGCCAGCGTAGTAAGGAAGGAGAGCTTTTAGAGCTTCCAAATTGTCACCCTGAATTAAGAGATTTTGTGAATTTCGATCTCCGCAAGAAAATTTTGGATCAATCTCAAGTAAGCGATATGGGGCTCGGCTTGTTTGTTTTATCGTCTTATCTCTGTCTAACCAGTGCAAAATTGGCATTTATTTATATTAATTCATTAATTTTTTAAACAAAAAACATAAAGCTATTTTTTAAAATTCTAGCTAAAAAACCTTGAGATTGTTAAAAATAATCCGATGTTATTAAGCCAAAATTTTAACTAATCAAATTTACCAAAAATTTCAAAATTAGCAACAATTTTTAAATCTACATTTTATTGAAAAGCTTCAATCAATTTCTCATCTAAAACTGCTAATTTTTTTAACCTAAAATTTTTATACAAACTTTAATATCAATCTAATATCAAAAAAATTTTGTGTTTATTAATCAACAAGCATCTTTGAGTCTTTACGATATTAAGAAATCAATAAAGCCTTTGATTTAAGAAGATTTGGGGTGACTCATCAAGTTTAATTTTAACTAAAATCTATACCGTACTCAATTATTAATTCGTTTGGTTTTTCTATATCAAAAACACCTTCTTTACCAAATTTAACAACCTCTTGTTTTGCTAATTTTTCAGGCAGAGAATTAAGAAAATAAGTTTCTAAGATTTTTTTATCCCTTTGCCCTTGATCGCTATTTTCAATTTGATAATTCTCTTTTAAAGGCTCTAAAACTTTTCTTTCAGAGTTTATAGAACTTATATTCCTTGTTATTATTAGCTCATTTTTTGCTCTTGTTAATGCAACATAAAGAACTCTTCTTTCTTCTTCAATTTGATCAATATCATTAATTGATAGCAAAGATGGAAAGTTTTTTGGAGAAACATTAACTATGAAACAAATATCAGATTCTAGCCCTTTTGCTGAATGAATTGTTGATATTACAACAACATCTTTTATTTTTTCTTTTTCTAATAAATCACTACTCATAAGGGTTGGGGAGTTATTAACATTAGTAGAATTATCTAAAATACATTCAGATATAAACTCACCTAAGCTTGAATATTTTCCTGCCAAAACTGACAACACTGGAAAATCTGATTTTCTTTTTCTAACCCAATCTTCTTTATATTTTTCTGAAAGTCTTTTTTCCATTAATTCATATGTAGTATCTACTAGCTTCTGAAGATCGCCTTTATTTTCTGATGCCTTTGATAATATCTTTGGAATTATAGAATTTGAGTCATTTTTATGAATTAATGATAAGTGCATGATGCAGTCACCTATACTTTCTAGTTTCAAAAGATTTTCTATATATTTTAAAGCTCTAATTTCACCTATCCCTTCCCACAATGTTAAAAACCTAATCCAAGCAATTTCATCATTAAAATTATTAACAACTCTAAATACTGAGATTAAATCTTTAATATGAGCTGATTCCATAAACTTTCTTCCGCCATATGTTATGTATGGGATTTTCTTTTCTAAAAAAATTGCCTGTATTTTGGTAGTATAAAATTGTGATCTAGAAAGTATTAGATGATCAGAATATAGTTTGTTATTATTGATGTAATTATCTAAAATCCTATCTGCGATAAAATTCGCTTCTTCCCACTCATTCTCAATATTGAAAATCACAGGAGTTTTACCAGCTCCTTTTACCGAAATTAATTTCTTATCATAGTCAATTGTTGATTGTTCAAGAAGCCAGTTTGAAAGATCTAAAATTTCTTGCGTTGAGCGATAATTATCTTGTAATTTATAAACCTCCGAATCTTTCACCCTTTGATTAAATAGATGTACATTCTTAAAATCTGCACCTCTAAATGAATAAATCGATTGAGCATCATCGCCAACACAAAATAAACTGCAGATTTCTTGAAAAGGATGTAGTAGATCCCATTGCAAAGGATTTGTATCTTGCATTTCATCAACAAGAATATGCTCATATTGAGAAGAAATTATTTTTCTCGCCTGATTATCCAGCTTTATTCTATTTGCTACAACTTGAATTATATCATCATAATCCAAATATTTTCTTTCTTTTTTCTTTTGCTCGTAGCTTCTGATAATTTCCTCTATTTTCCCCTTTAGTAATGATATTTTTTTATCTATTTCTTCACTATTTTTATCTTCAAATATTTTAAACCTTATTGTTTCAGTTAAGTTCCTTTTTGTATTTCTTGCAAAGGAATATAAATCTAAAAGTGACTGTGGTTTAATTTTTATATCTTCAAAAATAATGCTCTTTTTGCCACAAACAATTTTCATAATGGACACTTGATCATCTTCATCAATTATTGTAAAACCATTAACGCCAAAAAGATTTGGATAATTTGTTATTAATTTATTGCACCACGAATGAAAAGTTGATCCATTTAAAGATTGAGCTTGATTGTTTTCTAAAGAGTTTTTTACCCTTGAAACAATTTCACATGCTGATCTTTTGGTAAATGTAAGAATTTGGATCTTACTAGCAGAAACTCCTTTTGAAATAAGATACGATGCCCTTGCAATAATCGTTTTAGTTTTTCCTGTTCCTGCCCCAGCTAAAACAAGTAGATGTCTTCCTTCAAAAGTTGCGGCTTTTTTTTGGCTTTGATTTAGTTCTTCTAGGATCATTTTTATGCAATTATTAATAATAGTTTATATTAAATGACGAATCTTTTATTAATTATCATCTTTATTCTTCCAATCTAACGAAATCTTGGAGCCAATAACACCCATGGAATTAAAATTAAGCTCCAACCGCACTTTATCGGGTTTCACTTTATTAAAAATTTTACCACATATATTTTTTGCTTTGTCAAAAAAATTGCTATCTTTGTTTAGCTCATCATTGGTTGAAACATTGTAAAATAAAGATAACGAATCTCCGATCAATTCATCTGATAAACTGAATTTATCATAATTTCTTAATGTAAGAATAATTCTTTTTAAAAGATTTTGTAGATATAACTTATCTCCGAAAATAATTTTTTTATACGTCAAACTGTTTTTTAAGTCTTCAATTTCTTTAATTAAATTATTTACATCTTCTTTAGCGATATCCTCTTCCTCATCTGGAAGACCATTTGCAAAAGATTTAAATAACTCAAAAATATTATGATCTAAATAAATTGGATATTTTTTAGGATCTTGATTATTTTCAGACAATGTTTTGTATAATGAGGCTCTACTCTGATTTACACAGTTCTCCATATGAGATCTTACTTTTTCAAGAGATTCAGCGTTTTGCCTTGTGTTGTTCTCTAAAAAGTCAAAGGCAAATTTAACTTGGTTTAATATCATTGGATATACAGCAAACACTTCATCTTCATTATCACAAACAAGGACTTCCTGCATTATATCTATCAACTTATGATGGTGCTTTTTTCCTTTGCATGCCTCATGAAATCTTTCAAAAAAATTAAGAAGTTTTTTAACTGGTGCGCCCATATTTATTTTAATTTAGTTAAATTCGGTTAACAATTTTACTTGTTACATACTCAAAAGCCTCGTCAAAATTCCAGTTAGTTTGATTAGGAATAAATGGAACATTATACGGAGGGAGCTGATGAGGCAGCAAAATATTCATATCGAGTTGGAAGTCTTTGTTTAAGCGCTTCAATTCGAGGTTTTTTAGAAACAAATCTTTGGAAATTTTTAGCCCACCATGATCACAATATTTTTTGAAAATTTTTAAGCTCTCATCAATGTTTGCTAAATTTTTGCTGAAGACCATCCACAGATCAAACAAATCCCTGCCTTTACGCCTTTGGTATAAGGCTCTTATCTTGGTTGCCATTAACTCTTCTAACTGGTTAACCGCAACAATGCTTTCGCCGCTAAACCACTGCGACTCAAAACCAAAAGCTACATTGTTGATATCCATCACCTGAAAATGCTCGGTGGTGTTAATTTCAATTTTCAGCTTCATTGGTAAACCATTAACCGAGGTGTATTTGTAAACTAATTTTGCTGACGCTGACGTTAAAAGGCGATTTGGCTCACCAAGCCAATTAAGCGCAACTCTGATAGCATCTATAGTTTCGCCAATTGGCTGTGCTTTGGTTTGAACAAAGTCTAAATCTTCACTATAACGCGCTGAGGGTTTGAGGTAAATTTTGTTGAGTGCAGTTCCACCACGAAAAATCAGGCTTTCTTTAATTTTCTGATTTTGGTAAAGGCTTACCAAAGCCCTGTTAATGATTAAATCCTGCTCAACCATATCAAGGCTTTGCCACGGTGCATTTTGTTGCCATTGTTCAATAAAAATCTTTGGGATCATAACAAGTTTTTATTTTTATTTTGAGTTATACAAATTACTCGTCGCTTCGCTCCTGCGTCATTTGTCATAAGTCGCTCTCAATTGAAGTGTTTTCGATAATCATCCACTTCTTACATCTTGGATAACCATTAATTGGAATTTCCGGCGCCAAAGTAACAAAGTTTTTAGCAACAAGTTTATTATCTGAAAATAAATAATCTTGTAGACCATTAATAATTTCCTGCTTCTGATCAAAATTTTCAACATCAATTTTTTCCAAGATATAGCCCAATTTTTGTAGCCAGAATTTTTGGTTGGAAATTTTTGCCAGTTCGATCAATTTTTTTAGATCAATTGATTGCACAACTTCCGATAGAACAGTTGCGATATGATTTAGCCCGCCGCTTCTTTCAGGGTAAAGTAGCAAATCCATAGCGGTTAGTTCCGGTGAGGAGATTTTTAAATATCCGCTATCAACAGCAATTTCTTTTAGGGGAAGATTGGCTAGAGATTTTTTGTAAATTACATCAATGTTTACTTGCCCAAATTTTAAACTTTTGCGGATTTGCTTATCAGAAATTACTTGAAATGAATTTGGTTTTTGATGAGTTGCTCCGTGATACATTGCAGCGCTAAGCAAGCTCGCATAATAATTTACTTGCAAATGTTGCATTAAAATTGGAACTAACTGCACCGCAGGCAAACAACCCTGCAATTGATGTTCAGGTGGAATTATCACATAAAAACCTTTTGCAGGGCTGATAATTTCTCCGCGTTTTTTTATACGACATATCGAAGATAAAACATTGTATTTCGAGATCTTTAAATCGCTTGCAGCCTCATCCACTGTGAAAGAAAGCCGCCCTGATTTTCTTAAGTCTTTTAAATATTCTGAAAACTTTGCCATAAAAACTTTTTCCTAGTAGAAAAATTGCTAAAATATTAATTATGCGACTATAATATTATAAAAAATGCAAAAGTCAATGGGTGTCATAGTAGAAAAATTGCGATTTATACAATATTGCTACTATAAAGCAATCAACTTAAGTGGTTCAGAAAATAATACTAAATCAATCTTTAAATAAAATTAATATAGAAATATTTTTGACATTCGTGCCCAAGGCAAAAATTTGATTTTTGATATAAAATTTTAAAAAATGAATCTTTATTCCTACAAATCTTAAACTTTTAGAAATTTTTAGCCCAAAATATGAATTTATAATTTTAATATTTTTTAAAACTTTAAAGATAGATTTTGTATAAGCTTTACCAAAATTAGTAACAATTTTTAAATCTACATTTTATTGAAAAGCTTCAATCAATTTCTCATCTAAAACTGCTAATTTTCTTTTAACCTAAAAATTGTAATACCAATGTAATACAAATTATAATTGTTTAACATCGGTTATTTTAAGGCTTTATAAAAAATTAATTAAATTTGTAATACGAAAAATTGTGTTTTAAATTAAAATGAAAATTAATGTATTACATAAGTAATACAGCCTTAAGCCCATGTAAATACTAGCTCTTACATAAAATACTTCTATGCGCCTGTAAGGTGCGTTGGGTGTGCTTATTTTTTTCGGCTTCGCCGTAAAAAATACTCATGAATTAAAAATTTTTAAATTATAAAAAGATTATATTTTATTGAAATTTCTTTACTGGCTTCTTTTAAAAAGAAACCAGTAAAGAGATGATTATTTTAAAATATTTTTATCAAATTTTAAATTCATAAAGTAAACTTTTAGTTTGATTTAATATCATTTTTAATTAAACCCGCTTGCAAAATTTTATTAGCACAATCAAAAGCTCTTTTAAAGTTTATTTCTTCAATATCACTTCTTTTAATCCATTGAGAAATGTAACCCCTTGAATATTCAAGATTATCAAACATTCCAAGCGAGCAACAAACTAAATAAGCTGTGGTTTCTGCCTCAAATTCTTTTGTTGAAATATCAAGCAATTGATTATCTACAATTTTACTTTCTTTATCATGTAATAAACAATGGGCGGCTTCATGAATTAAAGTTTCAAACGGCGAATAAGATAAGGGATTGATTGCAATTTTCTTTTGATTTGGAATCGCATAACCTTGGCAATTTCCATCAATATTTTCAAATTCTATTTGTTTAATTTGAAGATTTTCTAAGGCTTGATTTATATTATAATTTGGCAAATTATTAATTTTAAATTCTTCGCCATCAGTTTGTGACAAGCCAAACCAATATTTTTTCTTGATAAAAACAGTTTTAAAAAAATCCTGTTCAAATTTTTCATTTTCTTCATTTTCAATTTTATATTTAACGGGCAAAAATAGCTCAATGGCACGGCTTCCTTTTTTAACTTGTCTGCCTAATTTTATCCAACCCTGATAAGTATTTATTGGCTCCGCTTTACCTAATTGAATTTCTGCAAGAATTGAATTAAACAAACTGTAGTTATGAAATATCTTAAAAGATTCATGAATTTTTTGGGGTTTATCATAAATTTCTGCTAAATAATCTTTAAAATTAATCGTGATTTTTTGCATAATCTCTCCTGTAATTTTTTGTTAATAAGGTTGAAAACAAGCACTTGAAAAGTGCTTTGCTTTCAACCTCTGCCAAGCGGCGAGCGTCAGGAGGAGCGAGCAAGTGAAACGAAGCGAGCGAATGGACATTTTTTGAAGTCACCGTAAACAATGAGTGAAACGAATTGTTAAGGGCAAGGTGGAGAAAATTTGAAGCTCGGTTCTCGAATTATTAGCAAATCTTGGTAAGAAATTTTTCTTCAATAATTTAAAATTTAAAAACTTTAAAAATTTGTTACTTAGATTTGCTTATAATGAAGAGAAGTGGTGCGGCTGCAAAATTTTACTACCTTGACTTCAAAGAAATGGCTGACGCAATAAAAAAAATAGATAAGAAAAGATTAGTTTTTCTTAAAAGAAAAACTCAATTTGGCTATGCCAACTTTCGATTAAAATAAAAAATAAGATTAAGTTGGCTCTGATTAGACACCACACTTTTTTAATTAATTCAAAAACATTTTAAAAAGTTCATTATAATCGCCTTTATCAGCTTGGCGGAGGGCTTCTACATATTTTTTTCTTAACTCTGTGGTTGAATCAATTTCATTAGCTCGCCAATTGATTTTTTTAATATTATTTTTGGAATCCGAATATTTTTTGATAATACAATCGCAAACCAGTCTGGCGTGCCTTCCATTGCCATTTGAGAATAAATGAATTTTAACTAATTTATGATGAAAAATCAAAGCGATTTGTTGAATCGAATAAATATTATTTTTGAGCCAATATTGCGAATCATCGCATAATTTTTTTAATTCCACTCTAATTTGCGTATAATCACAACCAATATTTTTATCGCTTTTTCTCAACTCCCCAGCCCATTTCCAGACTTTACCAAACATTTTTTTATGAAGTAAAAGCAAAAAATCAATATCAAATATTTCATAATGATTAAGCACTCTTTTATTTAAAGCCCATCTTCTGCCGTCGATAATATTTTCATGCTCCCAGATGTTCAATTCGCTTAGATTGCTGATTAAAGGAATTAATCCTAATTTATCATCTTCATCAATCAATGTTTGCCCAAATTGAGAAAAATTAATTTTCATCATTTCTCCATAAATTTTTATTTAAATTTTCAGTAAAATCTTTAGTTAATAATTTCACAGAATTTTCAGGATTTTCAATTTTTTGGTCTTCAAGTTCCATAGTTTTATTAACCTCCTTAATTATTAATCTAGCCTTAAATTCTGCTCTTTTTTGAATAATTTTCTGCAATGAACGCTCACGAGGAATAATCGCATAATGCAACTCACAATCAATTGCCTCGGCTAATTTTCTTAAAGATTTTAAAGAAATTGTCTCAAAAGCTTCGTTATTTTCTAATTGATTAACGCTTTGCTCGGAAATATTTAATTTATCAGCAATATAACCTAAAGGCATTGCTAATGCTTGCCTTATAGTTTTAATCCAGCCACTCTTAGGCTTGGTTTCAAAGCACATTTTTTTAAAATGATTATCTAAATTTTGTAGTTGTATTTGTTTTAATCTTTTGTTCATAAATTAGTTTATAACTTTAATAATAAAGAGTTATTTTCATATTATAACTTTATTTTGCAAGTATTATTTTAAGTTATAATATGAAATATCGGTTTTTTTTGTGGTGTTTTTTAAATTAATTTACATTATTTAAAGTTCCGCTTCAAATTCGCAATAATTGTTTAATATCAAGCATCTACGAATCTGGAAACCAAGTTTTAAATCTGCAAATTCACTCAAATCTTCATGTTTAATTTCTTTATTTAATTGCTCACAATTAAAATTTTTTAAATAGAATTTTCTTATTTTAAAAAATTTAGCACCAAATTTTTTAATAATTTTTCTCAATTCATTTTCAACATTTTCTAAATCTTCGGTTCCAAAGCTATAAATAAGAGTTGATGGAGGTTGCCCAATGACACCAAACCTATCGGCGGAATCACTAGATTGAATTGAAAATAAAAATTTTCCCTCAATATCTCCACAATAATATCTTCCCATAAAAAACCTCCTTATCTTTTTCTAAAATTAATAACATCATCGAGAGAAGTATTTGAATTCCAAAATTTATCTCTCTCAACTTTTAAACTAGAAATTGATGGGTGCCTTATGCTTTTTAATTCTTCTAAACTAAAATAACCCAACTC
This sequence comes from Alphaproteobacteria bacterium, assembly GCA_014190355.1. Taxonomy (GTDB): domain Bacteria; phylum Pseudomonadota; class Alphaproteobacteria; order Rickettsiales; family UBA1997; genus CAILUF01. The sequence goes on along the minus strand of BJGH01000012.1, from coordinate 20,942 downwards.
TGCCATTTCATCATCACCTAGATTGGCAAACCCGAAAAACAATTTTTCAACTGGATCATATTCGGTGGCATACCAAGAAGCACTCGAGCCTGGTAAGAAAAATTTAACAATCACTTTAATTTGATTATTTTCTTTTTCGCAATTTGTATAAATTGGCGGTAATTTTTTTAAAATTTCTTTTGTAAGAAGTAACATAATCTCTCCTGTAATTTTTTGTTAATAAGGTTGAAAACAAGCACTTGAAAAGTGCTTTGATTTCAACCTCTGCCAAGCGGCGAGCGTCAGGAGGAGCGAGCAAGTGAAACGAAGCGAGCGAATGGACATTTTTTGAAGTCACCGTAAACAATGAGTGAAACGAATTGTTAAGGGCAAGGTGGAGAAAATTTGAAGCTCGGTTCTCGAATTATTAGCAAATCTTGGTAAGAAATTTTTCTTCAATAATTTAAAATTTAAAAACTTTAAAAATTTGTTACTTAGATTTGCTTATAATGAAGAGAAGTGGTGCGGCTGCAAAATTTTACTACCTTGACTTCAAAGAAATGGCTGACGCAATAAAAAAAATAGATAAGAAAAGATTAGTTTTTCTTAAAAGAAAAACTCAATTTGGCTATGCCAACTTTCGATTAAAATAAAAAATAAGATTAAGTTGGCTCTGATTAGACACCACACTTTTTAGAACTAACAAAGAAATCAATCTTCTAGTTTTGTATATTTACTTTAAAAATAAATCAATGGATTATATTATATTAAATCAGTATAACGTTAATATATTTAATCGGACTTTATTTAATTTTTTATTTAAAAATGCCCAAAAACTTTTTAAAACAAATCAGAGAAAGAAAAAATGTTTCCCAAGTTGATTTGGCTAATAGTGTTGGGGTCACAAAAGGTCATATTTCTAAATTCGAAAAAGGTGATTTTTCTGTTTCTTTCAAAGTTTTATCTAAAATTGCGGAAATTTTAGAGGTAACTGTTGAGGAAATAATTTCTGGTCAACCTATCCAAAATTTTGATGAAAATCATCGCCTTCTTCTCGAGCAATGTGTTGAAATTGCTTCTAATGATTTTGGAAATGAATTAGAAAAAAAGGATATTTTGAGAATTGCCACAACAATGTTTTCAATAATTTTACAATATCGACAAAACCCTGAAAATGGCGAATCACAACAAATTTTTATAAAAAAAACTCAAGACAAAATGTTTGAAGGATTAGCATCTAAATCTATTTTAAAAAACAGTGAAATTTTCTTTAAAAATTCTAATCAATAATTTTATTTTTCTCGCTAATTTCTTTGCTACAAGACATTGATTTATCTATAGAATCAATATTTAGTATTTTAACTTCGTTCTTTTTGATTTCATTAATTTCATAAATTACCTCAGCAATTTTCAGTATAAAATCATTATCGCTTTGATCTTTATTTTTAACCATAAAACATAATAAAAAATATATACTGGGTTTGCATTTGATGGTTATTGCAATATACCATTAGTATATTTAATTATTCTATTTTTATTTTTTCTTATTTTTAGGATTTTATTAACTGTAATTTTTTGAATCAGAAATTGCTTAGAATATAGTATTTATAATCCAGTTTATCATTTCATCATCAATTTTTTTGTTGTTTTTGGTTTGCATTAGTGAATATACTGAATTAATTAATTTTATAGTTTTATTTTTATCGAAATTAATTTTTTTGTCTGTTAAATATTTCTCAACTTCTCCGCTAGCGATGTTGAATAGTTTCAAATCAAAATCATCATTATTGTTAGAAGTTTTAATTGATATATGTTTTTGTGTTAATTCGTTAATACTACAATCAAAAGCTTTCGCAAGCTTTTCCAAAGTTTCAAGTTTTGGATTAATTGACTTTCCATAAATGATACTTTTGATGGTAATTTGAGGAACTGATGATTTTTGTGAGGTTTGAACTATCGTCCAACCCTTTTTTTTCATAATATTTTGGACATTGCTAGCTACGGTCATTTTCCCTTTATTTATGTATATCAGAATGCTCTAAAATTGAACTATGGATTTTTAAAGTGGATAATTTCATTTGTCTATCATTTATGATAAATTCAACTCGATTATTTCTCAATAAAAATTGTACAATTCCACCAAATTCAACAAAATTTTTTTGACCGCTAATTGATAAAATTGGCTTATGTTTTAGTCTAGATAATAAACGATTTAAATAACCTTCATAATTGTCTCCAACATATACAATATGACATTCATCGAGATAATCATTTTCATATTTAACTATATACTCTAAATTTTTTTCATTTTTAATAATATTAACCAAATATGTGAAAATTGGATCATCTTCAATTATACATATTCTTCTCTTAGATATATTTCGATCATTCCATTCAACATATTTTATAAAATTTACTAATATTTCTGCCTGCAATTGATGATAAGATTTTTGTCCACTTGCCCAAATATTGTTAGTTAAAATAAAATAATTAAAAATAACAAATAAACAAACCATTTGATGTTTCAAAGATAACTTATTTATAATGTATTTTATAAATTTAGTTCCCATCAAAATTTCCACTTAATGTTGCCATAAATTTGATTACCATATGTAGCATTTTGTGTGCCATATAATGGCCTAGTGGTTTCTTTGTTTGATCCGCTGAACAATTTTTGTCCAACTAAACTAATTTCAATATTTTCGAGTGGTCGATAAGCAATTCTTAAATCGGTTCTGGTATATCCTTTAATTGAAAATGATGAATTATTTCTTAATGAAATATTACTAAGATCTGAATATTTAAAAATTGTAATATCAAAATCGACTTTATTAGTCAAATTATAGCGCGATTGAAACTGGAATTGATGCTTTGGGGAAGATCCTTCATCATATATTGATAAATTATCTTTACTGTCAGGTTTATATTTTAAATTAACATCAACATAGCTATATCCAAACAACAATTTCCAATTGTTTAATACATTTACATTTAGGCTAGAATTAAGACCATGTGTTTTAGCACTGGATTTATTATATAATTTATATTGGAATTTACTTAATTCTGGTTCAAAACTTCTTACATTATCATACTCATTATAAAAAAGAGATAAATCTAATTCTAACTTTTTAAATGATCTATTGCGATATCCTATTTCGTAAGATTTTATTTGTTCTGCTTTGAAATCCTCATTACCCTGCCAATATATTTTAATTGGTCCATTGTTTGCTGTTAATATCCTTAAATTAGTATCAAGTCTGGTTGGTTGTCTAATGCCTTTTGAATAAGAAGTCCATAAAATATTTTGTTTATTAGGCATCCACCGTAGCTGGGAACTTGGAAGGAAATGACTTCCAGTTAAATAATGATGTTCAAATTTTGAACCAATTGTAAAATCAAGCTTATCAGGAATAATTGAATAGTTATCTTGAACAAAAGCATTATACAAATTTGATCTTATATTGTTTGGAGAAAATTTTGTTAAAACAATATTATTTACAATTCCGTTCTCAATCTGATCGTTAGTGCTTCTAAATCCTATACCAATTTTAATTTTATTTTTTTTGCTAGATTTCAAGTGATACTCGCCATCAAACGATATGATATTTCTGTTAATTTCATAAATTTTAGACTTTCTATTAGTATTATCAACATAGCTATGAAGGTTGATAAGGCTATTTTTATTGAAATCATGTTTCCATCTTAGATCAATATTTACCCCCCTCACCTTTTCACTATCCTTGATTGGAGTCTTTTCAATAGTTGGAATATATAAATCTTGGTTTTCCTCTCCTTGGTGAATATCACCTTGCAGAGTAATTTCATCTCGTAATGATTTTTTCCAATCAGCTCGAAATCCAGCTTTATTCATTTGCCAATCATCATTGGCTGATGAACCCTTTATTCCTCTATTATCATCACTATTCCTTAATGAATCGCGATAAATTTTTTTGCCATATACACGATAAAATAAATCATTTTTATTGCCTCCATATCTGTATTCTAAGCTTCTTTCCTTATTTCCATATAGAGCCGAAAAAAGATTTCCTTGTGTATATTGAGATTTTTTTGTAATAACATTTATAACGCCGTTAAGGCTATTAGCTCCCCAAGTTGTTGTTGAACCTCCTCTTACAACTTCTATTCTGTCAATATCATCAATTATTAAATCGGTTATATCCCAATTAGCTCCACTAAAGACTGAGCTATGAACTTCTCTACCATCTATCATCACCAATATTTTATTATCGTATAGTTTTCCAAATCCTCGTGATGTAACAGACCATTTACTTGAACCTGACCTATAAACTTCTATTCCTGGAATCAATCTTAATGCTTCTGGTATACTGGTTGCACCAGACCTTCTTATATCATTACTATTTAAAACATAAACAGATGAAGCAGTTTCAAAGATTGGTTCTTTTTCTTTGGAAGCTGATACTATTTCAAAATCAGCAATATCAGCGATCTCTGGGATATTTAATTTTGTTAATTTAACTAACAAAAAGATTCAAAATCATTTTGTTATATTTTAAAATTATCAATTTTTGAACAATTTGATTATATCAATTAATATATTCTGATATTTTATCTATGATATTTGATAATATATCAATTTCAAATTTTTTAGCTCAAAAAAATTAAATTTGAATTTTATAAATCAAAATAATGAACAATAAATTATTTATATAACAAAATCTTTTAACTAAAACCCATATTTAAAAAACAAGAAATGACAAAGATTTATTAGAAAATGCACTAAAATTGCCGATTCAATATAGTTAGTACGATAATAGGCATAGCCATAGCCAAGGCTGGCTAGAATAGCAATTATTGCAAAAATAATTCCCATTTTTAAATGCAAAACTCCAAAGATTATCGAGATAATTAGGATAGAAATAATTGAGGGATTTAGATATTTTTTTTGAGAAGATTTTAGCCAAGTTTTTTGTAAAATTTTCCCTAAATTTTTTTGTAAAAAAAAGCGAAAGAAAAATTCTTCGGCAAATATTGTTAAGAAAAGATTTTTAAAAAACCATAAAATAAAAATGCTAAAATTCAGATTTTTAGTTTCGTAAATCAAAAAACCTGATAACTTTCCAACCAATAATATTAAGACTGCAAGGCAAACAAATATCATTAAGGAATCTATAAGAATTTTTTTATATTCGCTAAAATTTCTTGGAATTTTATAGGCAAAATATAGCATAAAAATAGCAATTAATGGCTTGTCAAAATTATACCAAATGGAAAAGTTTTTGTTATTTTCACTTAAATTATAATTGCTAATTAACTCAATATTTTCAATGTTTGGAATTAAATGGGCAAAACTAAGTAAGGTTAAAATTATTATCAAAATGAAGTTTAAAAAATGTATTTTTGGCGAAAATTTTTTTTGATAAAACCAATAAATATTTAAGCCAAAAAAAGCAATTACTATTAGAGCATAAAAGCCTATAACTCCAGAATAAATGCTACTTAACAGCATTAAAATAAAGATTATAAGTGGAAATTTTTTATTATCACTCACATAAAAACTTACAAAATTTAGTAATAAAAAAACTATCGCAATATTTGCCATAAAAATTAAAATAAAATTTGTGAAATTATCAACTTAACAAAGCCAAAATAAAATGAATAAAATTAAAGAATTTTTTAAAATATTTAATATTTTTTCAAAGAAATATTTGTTATTCGTCTTTGCTATTATGATAGCCATTTGTATTGTTCATAATATCTTAGTTTTTATTTCATATAAAAGCCATCAAAATACCTTAGAACAAAAATATCTTTCTTATGCTTCATTAACCGCCAATAGTATGGAAATATTGCTAGATAATATTTTTCATCAGGCTGAATTTTATGGCAAAAGGATTAACGATAATTTTAATGAAAGTTCCATTAATAAATTATTAAAAAATAATTTTAGTTTTGATACAAATCTAGACACATTACGCTTAATTAATTGGATTAAATTCAATTTTATTAGTGCTAAAAATCCAAATTTTTATGACAATCATCTTGCAGTTTTATCCAAAGACAATCCTTGGACATTAAACTTTGATTCTCTTGAAATTCTTGATCATAAATCATATTTGCCAGTTAATTTTGGAATAACCAATAATAATCAAAAATTCATTGGAAGTTTATATGCAAGGATAGATATAGATTCTGTAATAAAATATCTTCTAAAAAATTTTCAAGAAAAAAATATTGGTATAGTTATTCTAGATAATAATCAAAATATTATAGCCCAATCAAATGATAAATTAGATATTCCTTTAAAGTTTTTTAGAGACATTGATTTTAATGGTAATTTTGGTAAGATTAGTAAAGAATATGAAGCTAATGATAGAATTTTTGTGGCATTTGCTAAATTATCAACCTACCCCTTTACCATTATCATCTCAGAAAATAATTCAATTATTTTCGAGCCTTTCAAATATAATTTTAGGAGATATATATTTGAATTATTTTTTTCAATTGTTTCTATTTCGATAATCTTATCGTTCTTTTATAAAATTTTAATTGTTCCAATTAACAACCTTTTTAATTTAACTAACGCCATTTTAAAAAATGAAAATATTGATGATTATACAAAAGATATAAAACACCCTTTCAACGAAATTAATAAACTAAATCAAGCCTTGTTAAAAGTTAATGAATATCGTTGTGATTTAGCCAATAGCAACTTATAACTTCAAAAAAGTAAGCAACAACTTCAAGATCAAAACTCTAAACTTCATTTAGCTTTTGAGATAAGAGACCAGTTTCAAAAACAACATATACATACGACAGATTTTAATCATAGCGATACAATACAAAAATGTCTTGATATGCTTTATCCTGAAATATATTCTCGCGAGATTACTATCATAAACAGAATTTCAGAACTTAATAATATTGATATAAGTCAAGCTGATTTTATTAAGATTATTGAAAATATTTTGTCGCGAAGTTTTATTTTTTGTAAAAGAAGTGATAAAGTTGAATTATCAAACAATTTCTGCGAAATAAAAAGGCTATCAATATATAAGCATTATAATCAAAGATTCTGGAATGGGAAATGAAGAATTTCGTCAATCAATTCTAAAAAACTCATGCACAATCAATCAAACAACTTCTTTGATTGAAGAAAATCAAGGAATTATCAAAATTATTGACGAAGAATATGGAGTTAAATATTGCATTCTTTTGCCATCTAAACCAGTTAAATCTAAGAAAAAAAATAACAAAATTATTCATATGTTTCCAAACAAAAAATAAATATTTAAATAAATTTATTGAAATTATTTTATAAATAAATAAAATATATCTGTCGAGAATGTGTCAGAATAAAAAAACCCCATAGCCAAACTATGGCTGTGAATATGGCACACACACTTGGGTTTGTGTGGTGGTGATTCCCGATTATTTAATTGTTATAATTAAATTTGACTCCCCCTATTCCTTTTCTCTATATATAATTTTTACTGATCTTAATGTCGGAATAACTTCAATTATCTCATTTAGTAATTTATTATTATCTATAAAATACTTTATAATCCAATCACGATAAAATTTTTCAGCAACATTAAATACTATTATATCATCAGAGAAAGATTCTATATCAAGATTATTTAGCCATTTATTCCAATCATCCCCAGCAAATTTGTTTTTTATATGTTCAAATAATTTTATAACATCGGGGTTATTTTTTAATTTTTGGTAGTTTTCATTTTTTTCTTTTTTATTTTTTTCTATATCTTCTTTTATAATGCTATTTTTTTCTTGTTGTTCAAACAAATCTTTCTGTTTAAATCTATTTTTTGGCTTCCAATTCTCCCTCAATGCTGTTTTAGAAATTGCAATATTAATAATTTCTTCTTTTTGCTGACTTTTACTTTCAATATATTCCCTAACGGCCTCTAAGGCATCAACTACATTATCATAATCGTTTTTATTTTTTATTTTATTTAAAGTACTATTAACTATCGTTTTGGTAAGTCCATAAATTGGCTTTTCAATTTCACTTCTTAGTTCATCTATATTAAAACTTGATCCCTCAATTTCATTCTCAAGACGCTGGTTTGTTAGGCGATTGGCTTTCTTAGTATCAAAAACAAAGCTTTCACTCATAAACAATGAATATTTTACATCGAGAATTTTATTTTTTTCACTTTCAATATTTTTTTGCCATTTAGAAATAACATTGATTTCAGGTTTCATTAATTCATTCAGTGATTTTTCAACCTGACGAGCTCTTTCCGATATAGTTTTATATTCTTTCATTCCAGAATCTCTAACTATTGTTGATAGTTTTATTTCATAAGGATTAGTTATTGTTGCTTGTAAAAACATATGAGAGATTCTTTTGTGAAGCCATCTCGACAATTGCATTTTAAGTCGCATATGTTTGTCGTAGTTAAAAAGACGATAATTTCCAGAATTAATTGATTTACTCACAAGCGAATGGAAAATTACTACAACTCTCTCCTTGCCATTCATTTCATGGGTTTCCTTACCTACCGATGTAAAAAAATTATTTGTTATAGATATTTCGTCATCCTTTGATGTCACTTCAATTACAGCTTTCGATAAAATTTCAATTGCTATTTTAATTTCCGCAATCGAATAGCCGTGTCCCATTTTTTCTAGTTCTTGTTGCACTTCATAGTAACTAAAAATAACCCCAACCTTTACTTCATTTTTATCAAGAAATTCCCGAACTCTTCCTTTAGTAGCAATTTTTCTTAGTGCATCTTCAACCAATTCTTCTCGCTGCGAGGCATAATAATATATTGTTTTGCCTGATTTTTTATCAAAAATTGCTGCTGGAGCAATATCAATCTTGTAATGCTTAGAGCGATGAATAAATTCTCTGGTTAGAATTGGCAAAGATTCTACTTTTTTACCTTTTTCTCTTTCAACTCCACCAATATGATATTTCGGCATAGTATCATATAATTCAATACTATTTGAATAGTCTTTTAAAGATGGATCAAGCAATTCAAACATATTTAGTTGAACTGATTTATCAGTGTATTTTTCTAATTTATTATTTTGACTCATTTTTATATGTTATATCTTTTATATCATATCTATAATTTAAAAATATTATTATAGATATTAATTAAATAACTTTTGCGTCACTTAAAATAGCTCTTAGATATTTTGTCATCGGAACCATTCCTGCTTTATTTTTAATTTTTTGAACTTCACTTTCACTAAAGTTTAAAGAAACAACACAATTTAAGGGCTCAGATCCAGTCAAAGGTCGCCCTTTTTTTTCAGTTTTTTCTTTTTTACTAATTTTGTTATTTGCTTTTTTTTCAGATACTGTTGACGAATTTACTTCGTTTTGAGCAATATTTTCGGAACTTTTTTGCAAATATGAATTAGTTGGTTTTTTAAATTTTGTTAAATCTATTTTTTTTGCCATAATGACTCCTTTATTTGTTAATATAATTAATTAAATTTTGTAATTGATTGTCAACTTGAGAAAACCATCTTTTAAACAACCCTCCCCTTTTAACAATCTGCGAAATTGGAATTCCTTCATTTAACATAATTTCAAAAGCTTCATTTTTTTTCATTTCAAAAACAGGATAATTATATTTCTGTTTTTTAAGCTCCTCTTTAGCAATTTTGGCGGTCTCGTCAGTAATTTTGTTTAAAACAATAACTATATTTTTGTTGTATTGTTCAATTTCAAAAACTGAAGCCATAAATCTTTCTGTATTTAATTTTTTACCAAATTCAGTGACCGGAATAATTACATAATCACTCATTTTAATAGCATCTATCATTCGCTCATCCAAAAATCCACCTGGATCAAAAATTATATTTGCTCCAAATAAATCTTCTTTGGTCGGTAAAGGGTGATGTGGATCCAAAACTAAATAGCTTTCCTCCTTTAATGCTGAAGTTAAATCCGAGTGAACATCATTTGTTATGATAGCCCAATCCCCTTCTAAAGCTATAGCACAGGCTATGGTTGTTTTACCCTCCCCTCCTTTTAAAGTATATACTGTAATTTTTTTTCCACTATCTTTTTTTGCCATAAATTAAATATAAAATGGTTTTAACATTTAAAACATATATAAAAGAATAATATGTTTTATGATTTTTGTAATTTATATGTATTTTAAAATTAATAATCAATATTTTTTTTAAATAATTTAAAAATGTAGTATCACAGATTAATTTTATAACATTAACTATTTTCTTAACCTTTATATACTTAAATTAGGTTTTATGTTTTGTATATGATCTAAAGTTATATTATGTTTTTAATTTTATAACATTAATAAATTATAATTGTGTTTAAACATTACTATAATAAATTAAATATTTATCACATAAATAAGTATTCTGTTTTTTTAATGTTTTAAATTACATAAAGGTTTCTAACTTAATATATCAAATATCTAATATAAAATTTAAAAAGGTAATTACATAAATATCTTATAAAAAAATTCAAACATATATGTATTGAATAAATAAGATTAATTAGGGATATTAAAGGAATATAAAGGGTTAATGAAATATTATTCTCCCTCGAAGCTAATATTTTCAGGCTTCAATTCATTCATAGTTATGAATGATTCCTTAGTAAATCTATGAACAATTCCCTACTAAAATTATGAATGATTCCGTAGGATATTTATGAATGATTCCTTAATATAGCTATGAATGATTCCCAACTGCTAAATAAATTTTTTAAATTTAGTCCCAATCCAACTAAATCAAGGCTTTGGACATCCAAAGGGTAGGGGGGAAGATAACTAAGCTATGAATGATTCCCCACTATTGCTATGAATGATTCCCTATAATATGACAATATTTTATTAATATAATCCAATTTTCGACGATATTTGTTAAAAAAGAGGAGGTTATTAATCCCTTATCTAGAGGTTTTGTATAAAAATTTGCTTTAAAATACCAGAAAATTCACTGATAAATAGGCTTTGATAGTCAATACAATCAATTTCTATGAATGTTTCCCCACTAAAAGCCGATATTTATGGATATGAGTATATTTTTCAAAATCAATTTCAAAAGAAAAGTTTATTATAAATAAACCCGTATAGAATCTATTAATATTAACGATAGGCTTTCCGAATGTTAGTTGTTTTGATTTACAAATTTGAAACAAAATTAAAATAAATCTTGAAAATAATATAAAAGTTTATTTATAATAAACTAAATAAACAAATAATAAACAAAATAAACAAATTTATGAAAACATTTACTAGGGAATCGTTCATAGTCGTCATAACAATAATGGTAGTTTTTTGTCCAGATCTTTTGTTTGCAGGGACGGGAGGAGAAGAATTGCAGGAAGTTGTTTCAAAAACTGAGGGATTAATTACAGGAAATGGTGGAAAACTTGTTGCGTTGGCATCGGTAATCGGAGGAGTTATTTGGTCTGCAACAACAGGAAGTATCAAAAATTTAGTTGTTCCAGTTGTGCTTGGAATGGTTTTGGGGGTTGGTCCTAGTATAGTGACTGGGGGAATATCGGCAATAATATAGCTATGAATGAAAAATTTTATATACCTCAACATTTAGACGATCCAGCAAAATTTTTGTTTTGGTCAATTGATGAAGCGATGGCAGGAATTTTACCTATAGCAATTGGATTAATAATGGGTTTAAAAACTTTAACATTTGTCTTAACAATTTTGACATTCAAAGGTTGGAAGAAATTTAAAAGTTTAAATTCTCAACAATCATCATTGAGGGCTTTTATTTATTGGCATTATCCAAGTAAGGTTTTGGATTTTAAATTGCCTGATTCATCAATTAAAATTTTTATAGGATAAATGAATAAAGAAACATTAATCTACAACACTAATGTATTACTTTATCAAAGAAATATCTTAGGAATTTTGTTTTTAATAATGATAATAAGTAATTTATTTTTATCATTTGCAATTTTTTTACATAAAAAAGAAATTGTTTTAGTTCCCAATGCCATAAGTGAAGAAATATCGATCAAGAATCATAAAATGTCTGTTGGATATCTGGAAGCCTTGACGAGAGATGTTGCAAATTTGATGTTAAATGTAAGTCCTGCAAATTTAGAGTATAATTCAAAAGCACTTTTAAAGATGATTCATCCTAGTTTTTATGGAGCGATAAATTTATTTCAAGATTTGAGGATAAAAACTAATGAAAAAATTTATTTTAATATTTTTACTTTTGAATATTTCTTATTGTAGCAACACCAAGAGTTCATGGGATTGTCCAATATTAGGAGCTAAAGATGGCAATTGTCGATCAATAAAAAGAGCCGATTTAATTCATAAACTTTCAGAAAATAATAACAATCAATTTTCAGAAATTCCAAGCAAAATCAACATTAAACTAACCACATTAAAAACTGAAAATGTAAATAAAAACAAAACTAACAAAGAGGATCAAATTTCTGATTCAAAACCTTTGCTTAGAACCGAAGAGAAAATAGGTAGAGTATGGTTTGCCCCCTTTATTGATAGTGATGGGAATCAACATTCACAAAAAATAATTTATGTAGTTGACGAGCAAGCAAAATGGATGGGGCAAAATGATTGATTTAAGTATAATTTACAATTTAATCAATGACCATTTGGGTGGAAAAAATTTTTCACAAAATAATAAAAAACCACAATTTAATTTTGATCAGATATCATCATTTTTGCCATATCAATGGTATGATGAAGAGTCGCAGGTTTTTATTAATAATAATTCAATTGGTTTTATTTTGGAGGGCAATCCAATTGTTGGAGCTAACGATGGGGTAATTGAATCTTTATCAAGTATTTTTACTGATGGAATTTTAGAAGGATGTTCAATTCAATTTATAAATTGGAGTTCGCCAAAAATTGGATCTTTTTTTGACTCATGGCAAAAATATCGTAAAGAGCAGGGTGGAGTTTATAAAAAACTTGCTGAAGAGCGAATAAAATATTTTTCTAAAGCTAATCATCAATCAATTTTTGATTCAAGTTTTTATACTTTAAAGAATTTTAGATTAATCATAGCAGTATCTATAAGTGTTGATAATGATAAATGTAATTCAATATTAAATTTACTGAAAACCAAAAAAAGTACCGATGATTTAATAATAATCACCAGAGAATTATCTGGTTTTAGAGATAAATTAAAAACCGCATTAACTACCGCTGGTATTGATTGCTTTATATATAAACCTCAAGAATTGATAAATTTGTTAGATGAAATTATCAATTTCAATCTAAATGCATGGCAAAGCCAGAATATTTATGACCCTCTTCAAAATATTAATCAGCAGATTGTTGATAGAGAAAATAGTTTAGGACATTTCAAAGATAATATTATTTTATATCAAGATTGTGAAGAAAAAAAAATTTCAGTTAGAGCTTTTTCAGTTAAGAATTTTCCTGTCAAATGGGCTCAATATCAAAATCGTGATTTGATTGGAGATTATTTTCAAGATTTAAGACGAATGGAATATCCATTTTTAACATTTTTCTCTATCACTTTGCCTAAAAATTCTGACAAATTGATTGATAACGCTCGCACCAAAAATTTTAATGTCACAAAACTAGAAATAGTGATAAACCAATAAGTTTTGAAGATGCTCTAGAGAAAATATTAGAAATAATTTTCCACATTCATACTCACAAATTTATAACAAAAATTCAAAAAGTAAAGTCAGTGAAGTCAATTCTTTGTTTCTCTGGTTGGGGTCAAAATTTTAAATCTCTCGAGTCGTGCTTGTTTGAAGAAATCCTCGAAAGATTTAAAATTTTATCTATCAATTATTCAATATTTGAAGGCTTCGAAGATTTAAAAAAATCTTTTAAAAATTTCCCATACAATCCGGATATTATTTTAGGTTGGAGTCTGGGTGGTCAAATATCTTTGAGGCTTATTGAAGATAAAATTTTCAGTCCCAAACTGCTTATTTTAATAGCGCCACCTTTTCAAATGGTTAAGGATGAGAAAATTCAAGCAGGAATGTCTATTAAAACATATAACGATTTTTTTCAAAGCCTATCTAAGGACCTCGACGCCACTCTAAAAAAATTTTCAGTTTTATCGATAATGAACGACAAAAACAAAGCGCAAATTATTAAAAATCTTGAAATTAGCGATGAAAATCATCAAAAATTATTAATTTGGCTTAAAGAATTAAAAGATTTTTCATGTTTCAATCTTGATTTTACAAATATTCCGCAAACGCTATTCTTCACTGGTGCGGGAGATATGGTGGTGCATAGTTCGCAATCAAAATATTTTGCCGAAAGAATTAAAGATTTTGAGTTGCATAATTTTGATAATTGTGGCCATGCTCCACATTTTAGCGATAAAGAACTCTTCAATAATATTTTAATAAAAAAACTAAAATATTTGAATTTATTTTGATTTAAAATATTGCACCATTTTCAAAAAATTAATTTAATCAAAGTATTTTTGATTAAAATTCTATGATTAAATTTTTAATTAAAAAATTATATTTTTTTATAGACATACTAATTTATCTAAAGTAAAAAATATCATCCAAGAATATTTTTTATTATTTATAGTTAAAACTTATTACAAATTACAAATTCCATTTTTATGTCAAGACCTCAAGGATTAAATAATTCAAGTTTACCACGACGACTTGGTGGTAGAGGTAGGGGGAGGGGGTAGAGGAGAAGGAGGTGGAGGTGGAGTTATTGAAGACGAAGGAACTCCCGCTTCTGCATCTTCTAATGCTGTTTTTGTGTCAAGACCTCAAGAATTAAATAATTCAAGTTTACTACGACGACTTGGTGGTAGAGGTAGAGGTAGGGGTAGGGGTAGAGGAGAAGGAGGTGGAGGTGGAGTTATTGAAGACGAAGGAACTCCCGCTTCTGCATCTTCTAATGCTGTTTCTGTGTCAAGACCTCAATTAAATAATTCAAGTTTACTACGACGACTTGGTGGTAGAGGTAGGGGTAGAGGAGAAGGAGGTGGAGGTAGAGTTATTGAAGACGAAGGAACTACCGCTTCTGCATCTTCTAATGCTGTTTTTATGCCAAGACTTCTAGAATCAAATTTTAGTTTATCGCATGATAATTTAACAAAAGGTGAAATTCAGAGAATTATCAAACTTAAAAATAAAAAAATTAAGAGCCCAGGCTTCATAGCTACAAATCTTAATAGGGCAAGTAAGGATACAACAGTTCTAATGAAAATTATAAATGGGTGGGGTGATAACATAAATCGTATACTTCAAAATGTTATAGATAAAGAATATAATGATAAATCCTTATCAATTTCTCTTATCTTCAACGCTTTGTCTAAGATTGAAGATAAGTCTAAGATTGAAGATAATGGTAAAAAGGTAAAAGAATTCTTTGAAATAATTAATGATTCAAACAAATGGCAAAATATACTTGATAATGCAAATGCCCAGGCTATCGCCCTTATCTTCAACGCTTTGTCTAAGATTAAAGATAATGGTAAAAAGGTAGGAGAATTCTATGATAAAATTGCTCCAGATAAATGGCCAAACATCATTGATAATGCTAAATTCCAAGAAATCTCTAATATCTTCAACGCTTTGTCTAAGATTGAAGATAAGTCTAAGATTGAAGATAATGGTAAAAAGGTAAAAGAATTCTTTGAAATAATTAATCCAAACAAATGGCCAAATATACTTGAGAATGCAAGTGCCCAGGGTATCGCCCTTATCTTAAACGCTTTGTCTAAGATTGAAGATAATGGTAAAAAGGTAGAAAAATTCTATGATAAAATTTCTACAGATAAATGGCCAAATATCATTGATAATGCTAAATTCCAAGAAATCTCTAATATCTTCAACGCTTTGTCTAAGATTAAAGATGATGGTAAAAAGGTAGAAGAATTGTATAAAAAAATTAACGAAACAAATTCATGGGAAAAAAAACTTAAAGCGAATGATGTCAAACCCAATAATATTTGCAATATTTTATGCGCCCTATCAAAAGTTAAGGATGACGGTAAGCTGGCATGTGAATTCTATAATAAAATAGGAGCTGATTTATTGATTAAAGGTGCTAATGTCAGAGATTTGGTAGTTAACATCGATGTTTTGGCCAAAACTACACAAGGTAAACATAAACTAAAAGAAATCTATGAAAAAATTCCACCAAAGTTATTAAAGAAAATGATTGAAGATACAAATCTTGATAACATAAGAGGTATCCTAGTTTCTCTCTCTAAGAGCCCAGAAGCTGGCAAATTTTTGGGAGATCTATGTAAACATAACAGTTGGAAGTCTAAAACATTTGATAGATCAGATAGAAAATTGGATTTCGCAAATGTTACAAAAATCATAGAAGCTTTAAATAGTGTTGAAGGCAATGGAGTGTTATTAATAAGGGATTTCTATAACAGCACTAAGAACAATTATGTTAAAACTGGTAAAGAATTAGCGTGTAAATACAATAAACAGGATATTGAAAATCAAGATTTTCTTTTAGATCTTCACCGTTTGGGTATAAATGAAGCTAAAATTGTCACTAAACTTTTTTTAGAAGATATGAAAAAGGAGAGTAAGGAAAAATTTTATATCGAATGCGGAAGGGGCATACATACTAAACCAGAACTATTAGGAATAATGGCTAAAGAAGAAGATATGGAAGATGAGAATAAGGAAAAATTTTATATCGAAAATGAACCAGAACCATCAGGAAAAATTGCTAAAGAAGTTGAAAAATTATTAGAAGAATTAAAAGATATCACTTGTGAGCGAGTTTACGGTCTTATCAAAGTAGAAAAGAAAAAAGAGTTAGGAACGCCACCAACAACTGTTGGAGTTGGAGTAAATGATTTGAGGAGGAGAGGCGTTTCAGCTCCTGCAGCTTCAAGTTAATTTAAGAGTTAGGATTAAAATGAGCTTTAATTTATTATTAACCCCAACCAATACCTCTTATAAAATTAAACTAATGAAATGACTAGTAATTTTTTAAGCTAATTTGGCGTAATATACTAAATTTTCATCGGCAATATTACCATGTTGTGACCTTTAACATGTAGGCGTCTTTGCATAATATAAGGGACGTGGTTAAAGAGCGTTTGTGTAAAAATATTTTCAGGGCAGGGCAAAAATTGCAGTAAAGAAACTTTAAATTACAATAATTGCTGTAAAGATGATGGCTGGGGACAAAGTATTGCCAATGCTTCGTGCTCATCCGATGAAACTGAGTTAATGGCTATGCAGGAAAAAAAATTATGCCATTATGTGGGTTCATATTGTTCTAAAAAGATGCCAGTTATTGGTAAATGTATGGAAAATAAGAAGACCTATTGTTGCTTTAACTCAAAAATTTCTAGGGTGATTATGCAACAAGGAAAAAATCAATTAGGTAAAGATTGGGGAAGTCCGCAAGCTCCTGATTGTGTGGGTTTTAGTGCCGATGAATTGGCAAAATTACAATTCAACAAAATGGATCTTGGTGAAATTGCAAGCGACATTGAATCTAAAGTAACAATTCCCGATAAAACTGCGATCGAAAGTAAAATTAAAAAAAAGATGGAGGGTTATGAAATTAAGCCTCATTAGTATATTATTTATTTTTATTTGCAGTTTTGAATTAAGAGCCAAAGAGCTTGATGTCTGTAATGAATATAATTTAGGTTGGCATTTTTATTGTAATAAAAATCTTGAAAAAGAGCAAAAAATTAATCCTCAAGATCTTAACCCAAATCAAGATGATTACGCTCAAAAATTAGCACAAATTAAGCAACAATTAGAAGAAAAAAAAGCCAAAGCGGTAATTTATCCCTCAGAAGAAAATATCAAAAATTACATGTCTTATCAACAAATGGTAATGGATAAATCGAGTTTTTTCGCCGATCAATGGCGAAGAGTTTTATGGAAAAATCCGCAGTTAGATTATACCCTTAAAAGACCGGTTTCAAAGATTGCTAAAGAATCATGGATTGATCAAAGAAATCAAGAAGTAAAAAAATCAATAAAAAATAATATTAAATTACAAAATATTGATATTAATAATTCGCTTGATAAATCAATAAATAATATTGGAAAAAAAATTAGATTTGGTAAAAAAAGTGAATTTGAATTATGTTGGTATGGAGAAGCTGGATATATTAAAAATTATAAAACTGATGAATTTTTTAAATGGGGAATTAATAGCATTAAAAGTTTAGGAAATGTTATTGAAAATAAAGAATTAATCAAGGCTTCAAAACTTCCGCAAAACCAAGAATTAGAAATTGCTTCAAAGGCTCAAAAATATTTCAAGAAATTTGAAAAAGCTGATTTTTTTAACATATCTCAAAACAAATATTTACAAAAAAAATTAATTAATCAGCAAATAATCGAAGGAATAAAATTTACCAAAGATAATAAAATTGTATTACCTCTTCAAAACAATAAAGGTGAGATACAAACCCTTCAATTCATTGATCAAAATGGCAAAAAATCTTTTTTAAAAGGAGGAAAAAAACAAGGAAATTATTTTATTGTTTCTAAAAATAAAATTACTCAATCTTCAACTATATATTTGGCTGAAGGTTTTGCCACTGCAGTTTCAATAAATATGGCTACAAATAGTCCAGTTGTAGTTGCATTTGATGCTGGAAATATTGAAGCTGTTTTAAAAAATTTAAAAGAAAAATTTGCTGATAAAAATTTTGTAATAACCGCAGATAATGATTTGTATAGTGAAAAAAATATTGGTTTACAAAAAGCTAATTTAGCGGGACAAAAATATGGCGCTAAAGTCATAATTCCGAATTTTCATAATTTAGTTTCCTTAAATTCTGATATAAATCATCATTTAAAGCCAACTGATTTCAATGATCTTCACCAAATAGCAGGACTTGAAATAGTTAAAAACCAAATCCACAATTCAACTCAAATGATTGCTAAACATCATGAATTTGAGATGTCATGATTGATAAATTATTTATCAAAGCTTCTTTAAAACCCTTCAATAACTTCAATAATATTTTTAAAATTAATAAAAACTTTGTTTAAAAATATTGATTAGCTAGTAAGATAAATCTTCATATTTTTTTGTTATAACACCTTCCTCTGATTTAATTATTATATTATTAAATTTTACCTCATATTTAAACTTTGTTATTCCATACTCACCGTGTTCAAGAGGTGTGCCAGTATTTATCTCAATCCATACATGATTTCCAAGCTCGGGATTGATTGGATATTTGGTTATAAAAGTATTTCTTCCTAATTCCAAAGATTGTTTATTGTTATAGAGATATATAGAAACTTCGCCATTGAAATCTTCAGTGCCATTATTTCTAATATCAAAAAAATATCTAAATTTACCATCAATTTTTTTTACAATAAGACTTTTTACAATAATATTAAATTTGTGGGGTTTGGATTGTTCATTTTTTGTTATAGTAATGTTTTGTGTTCCTGCAGAACTTGCTGGAGATTGTTGTTGTTTAGTATTTGGTAAATTATGTCTCGATGTCTTAGGTATTGCCGACATTAGAAAAACAAAAAGCACAAAACAAACTGCTACTTTTAATTTTCCCTCGATAATAAAATTATATTTTGATTGTAAAAATTTGTTAATTAACTTTCCAGTTGGTGGAATAGAAATTAAAGCACCAAAAAAACCAAGAGTCGATGCTAATATGCTTTCGTAAAGAAGTAATAAAGAAAATAATAACATAAAAGATCCAAAAAACCATGAAAGGATTTTTTTAGAAATGGTATCAATATTTGTATTTTTTGTTAAATTTTCTGACACTTGTGCGATTTATTTGATTTAATTTTTTTTGTATAAATTAAAAAAATGATTAGAGTAGGTTAATTCAAATTTTTATCCCCTCAATTTCATCGGCACTTGGCACGATTTCCTTAATTTTTTTATCAGTGATTTTTTCGGCAATTTTATATTCCGATACTCCAATTGGTTTGGTCATAAATCTCACGGAATGCTTACTAATCTCCTTGTTATTCTTGGTGCAAATGATTATGCCAATGGTATTTTGGTAATGTTTTTTTTTGATTTTTTCATCAATAACCGAAAGATAAAATCCTAATTTGCCCGCATATTCGGGTCTAAATTCTCCGGTTTTTAATTCGATAACGACGAAACAAGAAAGTTCAATATTATAAAACAATAAATCTATATAAAAATCTTGCTCACCAACCTCGATGTGATATTGTTTGCCAATAAAAGCAAAGCCCTTACCAAGCTCAAGTAAGAATTTTGTTATGTTGTTTATCAAATGATCTTCGAGCTCTCTTTCTTTAAAATTAGAACCTCTTAAAAATTCAAAATTATATTCATCTTTTAGTAAATCAGCGACTAATTCAGATTGCGGATTTGGAAGAGTTAAATCAAAATTATGAGTCTTTTCAATCGATGTTTGGCGCTTATAAACATTGCTTTTAATTTGATGCATTAAAACATTACGAGACCAGCCGTTTTTTATGGTCTGGTTGGCATACCATAATTTTTGCATCACTTCGCTTAAAGAGTCTATGACCTCTCTATTATGACCCCAAGGTATATTAAAAAATGGAAGATCTTCTAATTTACCCACAAGCTGTGGGTAAATTTCAGAAGCAAGATTTAGCAAATCTTTGCATATATTGAATATTGGTGTATGAAAGCCCCGTCATTTCAGGAAATTCTTGCTTTAAATCTTTGGCAACTCTTTCAATAATTTTAGTTCCCCAACCTTCTTCTTTTTGCTTTTCTAATATTGCTAATCCTATTTTATAATATAATAAAATTAACTCACGATTTACAGATAAATGGGCTTTAATCCTCGATTGCTTGATTTGTATTTTTAAATCATCGAGAAATTTTATATAAGATTTTTCTAACATAATTTGGTGTTTGGGCAATTATCCCTTGACATCGTGAAACAATCTTTTTACAATAATCATAATTTTTAACCAACTCAAAAAGATTTTATGAATTTCTTAAGATTTCAAAAAAAGTTTCCGACCGAACAAACGATTGTGGATTACTACATTGTGACTAGATACA
>BJGH01000011.1 GCA_014190355.1 Alphaproteobacteria bacterium | reverse complement strand
TCAAAAAAACAGGGTTTGGAATAAGAGGCTGTAGGTTAAATCGATTTAAAAAAGATTTTAAAGCGAGTTATAAGCATTTCGCCCTACGTAGATAAGGTTAAAAGACATTTTTTTTGTAAAAAGGGGTCTGACCCCTTTTGTCAAAAAAACAGGGATTAGAACAAGAGGCTGTAGGTTAAATCGGTTTGCAAAAGATTTTTTTTAAAGGGTCTGACCCCTTTTGCGATAAAAACCTATTGTTAATATTTAAAATTTTAGTTTTAAAATATTTTACAATAAATCCTAATTTTTAAACAAAAAAAATCCTTGAAAACAATATGTTAAATAACATAAGTTTTCAAGGATTCAAAATTTTTTATAATTTTGCAATGCCACCTGTAAGGCTGGCGATAACCTACTCTCACTAGCCATAACGACTAAATACCATCGGCGCGACATGCGTTTCACTTGCGAGTTCGGAATGTAATCGAGTGGTTCCACACCGCTATCGTCACCAGACCAACAAGTGGCATTGCTGATAATTAGAGAATAATAAATTCAATTTAACTTTATTTAAAAACTATTGTTAATATTTAAAATTTTAGTTTTAAAAATATTTTACAATAAATATTTAAATTATTTAATCTCAATTTAAACCTGCGTATCTTTTTACTAACTCAAAAATATGTAGTTTTAATTCCACACATAGTTTGAAAAGTAAACCAATCGGGTTATTAGTACTGATTAGCTTAATGCATTACTGCACTTACACACTCAGCCTATCAACGTGGTAGTCTACCACGACCCTAATAGGGAAAACTTGTTTTGAGGGAGGCTTCCCACTTAGATGCTTTCAGCGGTTATCCCGTCCGTACTTAGCTACCCAGCAATGCCCCTGGCGGAACAACTGGAACACCATTGGTACGTCCAACTCGGTCCTCTCGTACTAAAGTCAGCTCCTCTCAATTTTCCAAACACCTGCGGCAGATAGGGACCGAACTGTCTCACGACGTTCTGAACCCAGCTCACGTACCACTTTAATCGGCGAACAGCCGAACCCTTGGGACCTTCTTCAGCCCCAGGATGTGATGAGCCGACATCGAGGTGCCAAACGATTCCGTCGATATGAACTCTTGGGAATCATCAGCCTGTTATCCCCGGCGTACCTTTTATCCGTTGAGCGATGGCCCTTCCATACAGAACCACCGGATCACTATGACCGACTTTCGTCTCTGCTTGACTTGTAGGTCTCGCAGTCAGGCAAGCTTTTGCCATTACACTCTAAAACTGATTTCCGACCAGTCTGAGCTTACCATTGCGCGCCTCCGTTACTCTTTGGGAGGCGACCGCCCCAGTCAAACTACCCACCATACAGTGTCCTAAGCATCGCTTCAGATGCTCTAGTTAGAAGTCAAAAATAAGAAGGGTGGTATTTCAAGGTTGACTCCACCTAAGCTAGCGCCTAGGCTTCAAAGTCTCCCACCTATCCTACACATCTGATTTTTGAATTCAGTGTAAAGTTATAGTAAAGGTGCACGGGGTCTTTCCGTCTAACCGCAGGAATACCGCATCTTAACGGCAAATTCAATTTCACTGAGTCTACACTGGAGACAGAGGGGAAGTCGTTACGCCATTCGTGCGGGTCGGAACTTACCCGACAAGGAATTTCGCTACCTTAGGACCGTCATAGTTACGGCCGCCGTTTACTGGGGCTTCGATCAGGAGCTTGCACCCCATCACTTGACCTTCCAGCACCGGGCAGGCGTCAGACCCTATACATCATCTTAATGATTTAGCAGAGCCCTGTGTTTTTGTTAAACAGTCGCTACCCCCATTTCTGTGCCACCTTTCTATGGTTACCCAAAGAAGGTCATCCTTTTCCCGAAGTTACGGATGCATTTTGCCTAGTTCCTTCAGTGTAGTTCTCTCAAGCGCCTTGGTATCTTCAACCCATCCACCTGTGTCGGTTTTGGTACGAACTTACGAGGGGGCTATTTCCTGGAAGCAACTTCATTGCATCTTCAATCCATTAAGAAGATACAAGAAAGTACGCTCCGTCACTCACCCTCTGGTTCAGGAATATTAACCTGATTGCCATCGACTACGCCTTTCAGCCTCGTCTTAGGTTTCGACTAACCCTGCTCAGATTAACTTTAAACAGGAAACCTTGGATTTTCGGCGAACAAGTTTTTCACTTGTTTTATCGTTACTCATGTCGGCATTCTCACTTGTGATATCTCCAGCAAACCTAACGGTTCACCTTCACAGACTTACACAACGCTCCGCTACCACTCACTCGCACAATGCGAGGAGTCCACGTCTTCGGTATATTACTTTAGCCCCGTTACATTTTCGGCGCAAAAAAGCTTATTTAGACCAGTGAGCTATTACGCTTTCTTTAAAGGATTGCTGCTTCTAAGCCAACCTCCTGGTTGTTGTGGCTTTTTCACTTCCTTTACCACTTAGTAATAATTTAGGGACCTTAGACGGTGGTCTGGGCTGTTTCCCTCTCGACAACGGACCTTAGCACCCGCTGTCTGCCTGCCATGCTGTACTTATTGGTATTTGGAGTTTGTTAAGGTTTGGTAAGTCTTTTGGACCCCCTAGCCTTGACAGTGCTCTACCCCCAATAGTAATACATGACGCCCTACCTAAATAGATTTCGCGGAGAACCAGCTATATCTAGATTTGTTTAGCCTTTCACCCCTAATCACAGCTCATCACGAACTTTTGCAACAGTAATGTGTTCGGTCCTCCAGCAGGTGTTACCCTGCCTTCAACCTGGCCATGACTAGCTCATCTAGTTTCGGGTCTAATTCGCCGTACTAATCGCCCTGTTAGGACTCGCTTTCGCTACGCCTCCACCTAACGGCTTAAGCTTGCACGACAAAATTAACTCGCCGACCCATTATACAAAAGGTACGCCATCACCGGCAAACCGGCTCTGACTGCTTGTAGGCATTCGATTTCAGTATCTATTTCACTCCCCTTATCGGGGTTCTTTTCACCTTTCCCTCACGGTACTTGTGCACTATCGGTCATAGAGTAGTACTTAGGCTTGGATGAACTGGTCCACCCTCGGAATTAAATCCACTTCAGACAGGATTTCACGTGTCCCGCCCTACTCTTGCTTAAAAACTTATTGCTACTCATACGGGACTATCACCCACTATAGTTAACATTTCCAGGTTATTCTGATTAATAAATTTTTAAGACTGGCCTAATCCGCGTTCGCTCGTCACTACTAACGGAGTCTCTGTTGATGTCCTTTCCTCTGGGTACTGAGATATTTCAATTCCCCAGGTTTTGCTTTTCTAACCTATGAATTCAGTCAGAAATACTTTCTAAAAGAAAGTGGGTTTCCCCATTCGGAGATCCTCGGATTAAAGTTTATTGGCAACTACCCGAGGCTTATCGCAGCCTGTCGCGTCCTTCTTCGCCTCTCTATGCCAAGGCATCCATCAAATGCCCTTACTTTGCTTACTTTTCCAAATCTATGTGCAGAATTAAAACTATAATTAGTAGTTTTTTCTGCTAGTTGAATTAGTCAAAGATTAAGGTTCTCTCTTGAGATTTTGAATTTTGAATTTTGCATATTTTAAATTTTGTTTTTAAGACCAAAAATTTAAAATTGCGGTATTCTCTAATTATCAATTATTTACGATTTTATCATCAAACTAGAGTTTTAGAAAAAAAATTAAAGACGAAGTAAAATTTACGATATTATCGTAATTTATAACTTAGTCGATAATTTTGCGGTTAAATTATATGATTAAACAATCAAACCAATCTAAAACTTAAGGTGATGGTCTACTTTTTCATCAACGTTTTATTAAGTTTTTCTATAAACAATTTATAAATTATTTATTTATTTAACTTCGTTTTTCAAAAATTAGGAGTTACAATTATCAACCTTTTTTTTAATATGTCAATAGGGTAAATAAAAAAAAGTTGTATTAGTTTTAGGATCAGCAAATTCAAGGGTCTAACTATATTTTAAATCTTAAAATTTAATTTTTTTTAAAAAAAATTTACATTTTTTTTAATAATTAATTTTTAAAAAATAAATAATTAAAAAGATATTTAAAATTTTTCTTATTAATACTTGTTAGTTTTTAACTAAATATTTTTTTTCTGTTAATGATTGTTGTTTCTTTAAAAATATATTCGATATCTATATCTTTGCCCTTTTCAAGACAGTTCTTGATTTTTTATAACTAATTATTAACTAATTTTTTACTACTTACAATCAAACATCACCTACTCATTTAAAGTTTTGGTGATCTAGTTCTTTTAGTTTGATGTTTTAATTATTTTAACTTTTCAAAATAATTATTAATTTTGTGATAAAAAAAACCGCTTTGATTCTTCTCAAAGCGGTTAAAATTTTTACTTATGTTTATTTTTTTTAAGAAAATAAAATAATATTGTTAATGTTATTCTGATTTGGAATCTTGGGACGCAAAATTAACATTGGCATTTTCCTCACTAATATTATCATCTTTTTTCTTGCGCATGTTATTTTTTTTAAATTGTTTTTTCTTACCATCTTGATTGTCTTGATCATCTTGCTGTTTAACCTTTTGCTCCTTAACTTTCTTGAGTTCAGGATTCAGAAGAATTTCTGCTTCGGATTCAGTTCGAGAAACTGCAAGCTTTAGAGCAATTTCAATATCACTATGAAGAGCTAACTTAACTTCAAAAACACCAATTTCTTTGATTGGCTTTTTAAGAAAAACTTCACTTCTTGAAACTATTTTCTCTGAAATTACTTCATTAATTTTATTGGCAATAACGCTAGAATTAACAGAACCATAAAGCCTGCCATCATCAGAAGCGTTTTGAATGATAATAATATTTTTGCCATTGATTTTCTCTTTGACCTTGGTTGCACTTTCTAAGTTACTTAAGCTCTGTTTTTCATATTCTGTTTTTTTACTTTCAAAAACTCGGAAGTTGTTTTGAGAGTAACAAATAGCTTTTTTCTTGGGGATTAAAAAATTCTTGGCATAACCATCTTTTACCGCGATGATATCGCCAATTTTGCCTAGTTTATTAACTGATTCAGTAAGGATAACTTTCATTGGATTAATTTAATTCTTTTTTAATTGGAGAAATTAAGCCTAATTGACGAGCTCTTTTAATAGCTTTAGCAATTGCTCGTTGTTTTTTTAGCTCAACATTAGTAATGCGACTTGGGATAATTTTACCTCTTTCAGTTAAAAATTTGCTGAGAAGTTTGAGGTTTGTGTAGTTAATTTCGTTAAATGGAATATCGCGCAACGGACAAGCTTTTTTCTTACGAATAAATACGCTTTGATTGACCAATGAAACCTTAAGATATGACTCTTCGTTATTTTCTGTTGGATTAATATTATTTTCTATACTCATAGTACCTCTTTAAGAATCGAATTGAAATTGTTCAAGAATAAGATCATACTTACCTTGATTTTTTTTTGCAGAATAGTTAGGCTTAAACTCTTTAGCTGAAGAACTAACAAATAAACTTGTTTCTTCTTGATGATTCTCAACAAGAAAAACTGAGCTTCTAATAACATCTTCCGTGTAACCAATAACTCTTTTAAGTTCTGCAACAGCAGGATAGTTAGCATCAATATTGATCATCACATAATGACCACGATTATTTTTATTAATCTTAACAGATAGAGTTCTTAAACCCCAATATTCTTTACTAACAATTTTACCTTTACCGTCAGTAATAATTTTGCAGAATTTGTTGGTTAAAGCATCTACATCCTCATTGGTTAGATCTTGTCGTGCAATAAACACAGTCTCGTAAAGAGCCATAAATTTTTATTATTAAAAGTTAAATATCTTCGCATATACAATCTTTGCAAACCTAACATTATCTAAGCAATTACAATAAATTTATTCAGCAAATTTTATTAAATTATCTGAGAAAAATTTCAGTTATAATCAAAGTTAAGCATCAAAAAGAGTACTAATTTTAAGTATTGCTTTTTTATTTGCAACACTAATTTTAAAAAAGATTTATTATAATTTGATTTTTTTTAAAATTGCTTTTGACAGCAGAAAATTTTGTTTTATGATACTTTGTAATTGACATTTGCAAAAATTTACTAAAGGTGGTAAAAAATTTTTTTTTAAATTCAATAACATCTCAAGATTCAAGAGCATATCAAGGTCTTTTAAGACTTTCATAATTTAAAATCGAGAAATCTCCTTAAATATTTTGATGGTCAATATAAATTTGATTTTAATAAAATTTCCAAAAAAATTATAATAATACACAACTTTCTTAAAATTAACCTAAATTTCAAAAATTTACTAAACTTATAAGCAAAACTTTATTATTTTTATTAAAAAAAACTATTGAGTAAAAAAAAATATTTTATTTATTATTACTATAAAAATTTTCTCCCATGCAAGTTTTAAATCGCAAAGCTCATTATAATTACTCATTCACTGAAGAAATAGAAGCGGGCGTTGTTTTGCAAGGAAGTGAGGTTAAGGCAATTAAAGAGGGTAAAGCCAATCTCAATGATTGCTATTGCGTTGAAAATAAAGGTGAAATATTTATGATCAACTGTCACATAAGTGAATATAAAGGTGCTAATCAGTTTAATCATCAACCAAAAAGACCCCGAAAACTTCTTCTCAAGCGTAAGGAAATTAATAAAATTATTGCGAAAATAAACACCCAAGGTTTTTCTTTAATTCCTTTAAAAATCTATACCAATCAAAAAAATTTCATTAAAATTTTGTTAGGACTTGGAAAGGGCAAGAAGCTTCATGATAAGCGTAATACCATTAAACAACGAGATATTCAAAGACACCTTCAGCGCCACAACGAATAAATAAAAAATATGAATGAATTTTTATTGCAACCTTTAACAACCCTTAGCAGAGTTGGTGACAAGCTAAGCGAATATTTAAGCAAACTAATTGGTGGAGGTCGAGTTATTGATCTCTTGCTTCACCGTCCAGTTCGCTTTGAAAATATTGCGATTTTGCCTAATATTCATCAAATAATTAATGATGATTTGGTAATTCTTAAAGGCAAAATTGAAGGGCATTTTCCTCCAGCTAAGTCACGTCAACCATTCAAAATAAATTGTTATAATCAAAGCGGATATTTTAATTTAGTTTTTTTTAAGATTTATCCAAGTCAATTGGAAAAGCTAAAAATCGGCAATGAAATTGCGGTATTGGGTAAATTCAGCAGACTAAGCGGGGAGAATCAAATTATTCATCCCCAAGAAATTTTGCCTATTTTGCAAATCGAAAAAATGCCCAAAGTTAATACCACTTATCCCTTAAGCTCAACAATTTCAAATAAATTTTTGCTTTACAAAATTAATTTTGCATTAAACAAATTAACTGATAATTTTGAAGAATGGATTGATAAAAATATTGTTGAAAATTTTCAATTTAATTCTTTTTACGAAACTTTAAAAAAACTTCATCATCCACAAAGAGCTGAAGATCTTTTGCCAATGAATCAATCTCGAAGAAGACTGGCCTATGATGAGCTTTTGGCTTGGCAATTGGCAATCTTAATAGCCAAAAAACAAAATCATCAACAAAAAAAAGTACCCATAAAATTTGCGTCTGATAAAAATTTTCTTGATGATTTTATAAAATCCCTTCCTTTTAGCTTAACTAAGTCTCAAATTAAAGCTTTTGAACAAATTAACGAAGAAATTATTTCTCATAAAAAAATGTTACGCTTGCTTCAAGGCGATGTTGGAAGTGGTAAAACTATCGTAGCAATTTGTGCTTGTTTGCAAACAATCTATACCCTAAAACAAGCTTGTGTTGTTGCCCCAACCACTGTTCTTGCCAAACAGCATTTTAATTATTTTCAAAAACTTCTTGAAAATTTTCCCATTAAAATTGCCCTTCTCACTTCTGCTAATACCAAAAAACAAAAAGAACAAATTCTTGCTAAACTTAATAATCAAGAGATTGATATTTTGATTAGCACTCATGCGGTTTTAGAGCCAGATGTTAAATTTAAAAATTTAGGATTGGCAATCATTGATGAACAACATCGCTTTGGAGTATTACAACGATTAAAATTAGTTGAAAAAGGACATGATGTTGACCTATTGTTAATGAGCGCTACACCAATTCCAAGAACATTAATGCTTGGATTATATGGCGATATGGACATATCAATTCTAAATGAAAAACCTAAAAATCGTCAAGAGATTACTACCTCAATTATGTCTCAACAAAAAAGCCAAGATTTGCATAATTCCATAAAAAATGTTTTGCACAATAATCAAAAAGTTTACTGGATTTGTCCTGCTATTGAAGAACAAGAAGATTTAACATCTGAAGATTTAGGATTAGTAAGCGTTGAAAAAAAATTTAGTGAATTGCGTCAAATTTATGGTAACGATAAAGTTGGTTTAATACATGGCAAAATGAAAGAAAAAGAAAAAGACCAAGTAATGCTTGAATTTGCTGATCAAAATAGCCAAATGCAGATATTGGTTGCAACTACGGTAATTGAAGTTGGAGTTGATGTTGCAACCGCTACAGTAATTGTCATTGAGAATTCAGAAAATTTTGGTTTGGCACAACTTCATCAATTGCGTGGCAGAGTTGGAAGATCTCAACTTAAATCTTATTGCGTTTTACTTTATGGAAAAAAATACGGTCCAATCCAAAAACAGCGATTAGCAATTATGCGTCAATCCAATGATGGTTTCTTTATTGCTGAAGAAGATTTAAGACTGCGGGGAAGCGGAGAAATAATTGGCACAAAGCAAAGTGGCTTTCCAGAATTTCGAATTGCTGATTTAAATTTTGACAATGATTTGCTTAAAATTGCTAACAAACAAGCTTTAATAGTAATTAACAATGATCAACTTCTTTTACAAGAAAGTAATAAAAAATATCGATTCCTTATGAAACTATTTGGTTACTATGATTTTTTAAAGGCAATCCGAGGAGGTTAAGGGCAAGGCCTAAGGAATTAAAAAGGGTTAGCATAAATTACATATCTAACCTAAAATCAGAACAGAAAAATATCTTCATAAATAACTTAACTTTTTTTACCAACCGCAATATCAAATTAGAAAAAATTATTAACACTAACCTTGAGTTTTAAATTGTAATTTTTTCACAGCATTTTGACATTGCCATAATCAACATCGCGATGATATCTTCGCTTGGTAAACGCTAAAATTAACCCGAAACAAATTGCCATTGAGATCATCGACGAACCACCGTAACTAATAAATGGTAAGGTCATACCTTTGGTTGGAAACATTTTTAAACTAACACCAATGTTAACAATAACTTGCATGGTGAATTGAATCATTAATCCGCATAATGCTAAATAAACAAACATATCCTCTTCTTCAATAGCTCTTTTAACAAGTCGGGTAATGAAATAGGCAAAAATTATTATTATTAAAGTGCAGGTTAAAATTCCATATTCTTCGCCAACTGCAGCAAAAATAAAATCAGTGTGAACATCAGGGATGTATTTCTTAACCATGCCATTACCTGGACCAACTCCAAAAAAAGATCCGTTAACAAATGCATCCAAAGATCTTTCGACTTGATAGTTTTTTTCTCCGGTATTTAAGAAACGATTGATACGATCTTCAACATGAGGAAGAAATAGATATGCTCCAACCCCCCCAGCACATGCAATCATCATTAAAATTGCAATTAAGGGAAAAGGCAAACCATGTAAAAAAAGTTGCGATGACCATAAAATTGCAAAAGTAATTGTCATTCCAAAATCTGGCTGAAGAATCAATAAAGAAATGATAACTAAAAAAAGAATTGCTGAAATTCCGTATCTATAAAAAATTTTACTGAAATAATATTTTTGCAAAACATAGGCATTCAAAATTACAAAAAAAGTTTTAGCAAACTCTGATGGTTGCAATGTAAAACCAGCAACTGAAATCCAACGAACCGCTCCTTTGGTATGTGAACCAAACAAAAGAACTGCCACAAGCAAAATAATCGTCAATCCTAGGCCAAACAAACCAACAATTTTTATTTTTTCATAATTTAAAAAAGAAATGGCAATCATAAGAAATATTGCAATAAAAGCAAAAATTAACTGTTTTTTTAAAAAGAAAAACTTGTCTACATTAATTTTTCTTGCAATTACTGGGCTTGACGAAGCAGTCATCATCAGACCAAATATAATAATTCCAAAAATTATAAAAAAATTTGTTTTATCAATATCAATCCACCATCTTTTTATAAAGTTTAGTTTTGTTCTGTCAAAAGGGGTATTGGATTCGGAATGCCAACTTTCCATAAATAAAAAATTAATTAAAAAACTGCTTTAGATAAATATTTAAAAAAAATTGAAAAAAGCAAGCACAAAAAGCTTTAAATTGAAATTTTTATTAATAAACTTTGTAAAAATTTCTTAATCAAATAAATATTTTTTTATAATTCCATGGCCAAAACTCAAAAAAGTAAAACATCAAATAAAATGTGGGGAGGTCGTTTTAGCGAAAAGAATAGCGATCTTATGCAGCAAATTAATCAATCAATTAGTTTTGATAAAAAACTATACAAACAAGATATTTCAGGTTCTATTGCCCATGCCAAAATGCTCGCTAAAAATAAAATTATTCCTGATTTAGATGCAAAAAAAATCGTTAATGGTTTGATAGAAATTGAAAAGGAAATCTCGAATAATAAATTTGTTTTTAAAATTGAGCTTGAAGATATTCATATGAATATTGAATCGCGTCTCAAAGAAATAATTGGTGAAAGTGCAGATTACCTTCACACGGCTCGTTCAAGAAATGATCAAGTTGCTTTAGATTTTCGGTTATTTGTTCGCGATAAGATTGATGAAATATTATTGCTTCTTAATAGTTTACAACAAACAATAATAACAAAAGCTAAAAGTAATCAAAACACTATTCTTCCGGGATTTACTCATTTGCAAGTTGCTCAGCCTGTGGTTTTAGCTCATCATCTTTTAGCTTATTTTGAAATGTTTAAACGCGATTGTTCTCGCTTAAAAGATTTACGAGTTAGAATGAATGAATGTCCTCTTGGTGCATGTGCATTGGCTGGAACATCTTTTAATATTGATCGCAATTTTGTTGCTAAAGAATTAGGCTTTGATCGACCAAGCGCTAATTCAATGGACAGCGTTTCCGATCGTGATTTTGCAATTGAGTTTCTAAGCTCTTTATCATTGATTGCCAATCATCTTTCACGCTTAAGCGAAGAGTTAATTATTTGGAGCAGTGCTGGATTTAATTTTATTAAAATTTCTGATCGCTTTAGCTCCGGAAGTTCAATCATGCCTCAAAAACGCAATCCCGATGCATGCGAATTAATTCGTGGTAAAACAGGACGAATTTATGGTTCGTTAATGTCCTTGCTTACCACCATGAAAGCCCTACCCCTTACTTATTTTAAAGACATGCAAGAAGACAAGGAACCGGTTTTTGATGCCAGTGAAAATATCATTTTATCACTTAAGGCAATGGCAGGAATTATCGGCGATATTTCTGTAAATTCATCAGCCATGTTAAAAATGGCTAACGCTGATTTTGCTTGTGCAACAGATTTGGCTGATTGGTTGGTAAAAAATCTAAAAATTCCTTTTCGCCAAGCCCATCATTTAACTGGCGAAATAGTTCAACTTGCAGAACAAAAAAAGCTAAATCTTGAACAATTAAATTTAAAAGATTTACAAAAAATTAATAAAAAAATTACTGCAGATATTTTTAATTTTCTAAATGTTAAAAATTCTACAAACTCTCGAAATAGCTATGGAGGAACTTCACCGCAAATGGTTGCAAAACAAATAATTGAAGCAGAAAAATATTTAAAACATGATCAATAATTCAAAAAAAAAATTCTCAATAAAAACTTTAACAATAGCAATAATTTTTCTTTTGCTTACTTGTCAATCTTGTGGAAAAAAAACGGATGTATCTCCTCCCCAAGACAACAAAATTCCTAAGTTTGACAATGTTGTTGACTAAAAAATTTAACCTATAATTCTACAATGATTAAAGCCAAAGATTTAGCTATTTCCTTTTCTGGTCACGACATATTTGTTGACGGAAATTTTATTATTAATTACCGAGAAAAAATTGGTCTAATTGGCAGAAATGGTAGCGGAAAATCAACCTTTCTAAAACTAATTTTAAAAAAACTAGAACCAGATAGTGGTTCAATTGAAATCCCCAGAGGTTACAAAATTGGGCATTTAGAGCAACATATCAATTTCACTCACAATACTGTATTAGAAGAAATTTGCTCAGTTCTTCCCGAAGATCGCGAGCATGAAGGCTGGAAAGGTGAAAATATTTTATATGGCTTAGGCTTTAGTAGTGATGATTTGCAAAAAGATCCAAAAAATTTTTCTGGTGGTTATCAAGTTAAATTAAATCTAGCAAAATTATTACTTGTTGAACCGCAAATGCTTTTGCTTGATGAACCAACGAATTATCTGGATATTCATTCAATTCGCTGGTTAAAAGAATTTTTACAAGATTGGCAAGGGGAATTAATTTTGATTACACATGATCGTGATTTTATGGATCAAATTATCAGCCATACTTTAATAATTCATCGCAATACTTTTAAAAAATTTTCTGGCAATACTCAAGGAGTTCGTGAAAAGATTGCCTATGAAGAAGAAATCTTTGAAAAAACACGAGTTAATCAAGAAAAACAACGTCAAAAAACTCAAGAATGGATTGATCGCTTTGGTGCTAAAGCTAGTCAAGCTAGCCGTGTTCAATCGCGAGTTAAAATGCTTGAAAAAATTGAGGT
Organism: Alphaproteobacteria bacterium; assembly: GCA_014190355.1. Lineage (GTDB taxonomy): Bacteria > Pseudomonadota > Alphaproteobacteria > Rickettsiales > UBA1997 > CAILUF01. Next base: position 27,216 of record BJGH01000011.1, on the reverse strand, counting down.
TAAAGACAAGTTAGATACCATTCAAAATTTAGATTTTATTTTCAATCACAAACCATTTTCAAGTAAAGAAAATATGCTCGAGGTTGAAAATATTGCCTTTGGCTATGATCCCCAAAATCGCTTAATCAATAATCTTTCTTTTAAAATTACTAATGGTGAAAAAGTTTGCGTAGTTGGAAAAAATGGTAAAGGTAAATCAACCTTATTAAAACTAATAAATCAACAGCTTCAGCCCAGCCATGGCTCAATAAAAATTCACAACAAAGTTGAAATTGGATTTTTTGGACAAATGAATATTGATCGTCTTGATAAAAATTTAACAATTTATGAAGAATTGCAAAGAGTTGATGATCAACTTTCACAAAGCAGAGTGCGTCAGGTTTGCAGTAACATGATGTTTTCAAGTGATTTAGCAAATAAAAAAATTGCCGTTTTATCGGGTGGTGAAAAAAGTCGCGTTATGCTTGGCAAAATTTTGCTAAAAGGGGCAAATTTATTATTACTCGACGAACCCACTAATCACCTTGACATGGAATCATGCGATTCACTAAGAGAAGCAATCAAAAGCTTTGAAGGTGCCGTTATTTTAGTATCTCACGACGAAGGAATGCTTAAAGAAATTTCCAATAAACTGATAGTTTTTGACAATAACCAAACCTTTACCTTTGAAGATTCTTATGAATTCTTTCTAAAACGCAAGGGCTGGCAAGATAGTTAAAATAATTTAACCTACTTTCTACAAAATATCATTAAGTTTTTGCCACAAAAAAATTTTAAAAAATGCATAAATTAAGAAATAAATAAAAATTAGAAAAAATAAAATAAAAAAGAAATTTTAAATTTTATTAATTAATGATTGCTTTAGAATTGATGCCAATAAATTCATCATTCTTTATAATGAAAAAATTTAAAGTTAACTTATTAATGATGAATAGGCGTTGATGCCGATAATTTCTTTAAAATTGGTAAAGAAAAAATTTTAGAAATGACAAAAATTCATATAATGAATATTTCTTGATCAGTTGTTAAATCTTTATTGCCCGCTCTACCTAAAAAGGGCAACACCAAACAGCTCCAATTCTTGAGGAAGTTTTAAATTAAAATAGAAATACAAGCTCTTGAGTGATATTATTGAGCAAATACTTTAAAAAGGCTTTAATAATTTATATGGCAAGTATAAGGGCTTTAAGCCAAAGATTTCATTAAGATTTAATTATAAATTATCAGCATTAAAAAACCTATAAAATTTTAAGCATTATTACATCATCAAAATATTTATTTTGTAATTTTGAATATGTATAATCAGGGCGAGTAGCAATAATTTTGTAAGATAATTTTTTGTATAAATTTATCGCTACTTCATTCACAGCTTTACAACCAAGATAGATCTGCAAAATATTTTTTTGAATACAAAATTCCTCAGCAAATAAGATTAGTTTTTTAGCAATTCCACTTTTTCTAAACTTTTTTTTATATAAAGACCGCTAATTTCAGCGATGTGAGCAGTTTTTATTTTGTTAGACAATTGCAAATTAATCATCGCACATAGTTGGTCATTTTCAAAATATCCAAACCAATAACCACTTTGGAATTTATTTTGCCAATCTTGCTTTGTATAGTTAACTTCTTCGACAAATGTTGATAAAAAACTGTCAGGGTTTTGCTCAAGAGATTCTAACCTTAAATTGATAAAATCATTAAGATTTATTGACTGTAAAATTTTGATCATTGCCTACCAATTTATAAAATTAAAAACAAAAAATTATAATATTAAAAAAGAATTTTATAGAAAAATAATTTATCATCAAATATTAAAGGTATTTGATTGATTAGATTAAAAATATTTTATTGTAAAAGTGGTGATTTTTTAAGGTTTAGAAATAGCGGTGAAGAGTTGATATTGTTTGATTGGGGTTGATATTACTTGATTAAAGGATTGGAAAAATTTTATTAAAAAAAGTGGTGATTTTTTTGGGGGTTTAGAAATGGCGGTGAAGAATTGATATAAGATTTTATTTTGCTAAAAATTTTACTAAAATTTTGCAAAAAAATATTTCTAACTAAAGAAAATTTTTGGATAAAAGGAATTTTTGACCAAGGGAAATTTTGAACTTAAAGAGATTTTGAACTTTGTGGGAGTAAAGTGGTGTAGTTAAATAACTAGAGTAAATTAAGAAAAAAGCAAAGATGAAAGAAAGACGATAGCAATTTTGTGTATTGCGATAAAATGATAAAAATATTTGTTTGATGGAATAAAAATATTTTATGATAACAAGGCGATGAGTTTTTAAGTATTTAAAAATGCCGTGATGAGATGATTTTGTTTGATGGAATAAAAATATTTTATGATAACAAGGCGATGAGTTTTTAAGTATTTAAAAATGCCGTGATGACTTGATAAGAAATTTTATTTTGCTAAAATTTTGCTAGAAGGAGATTTTGAGGTAAAAAAATGTGGGCTAAAAGAAAATTTTGGACTAAGGAAAATTTGAACTTAATGGAGATTTTGGACTTTGTGTAAGTAAAGTGGTGTAGTTAAATAATTAGAGTAAATTGAGAAAAAAACAAAGACGGTAGCCATTTTGTAAAAGTTTTTATAGTCTGTTAGTGACTATGTTTTGAAAAATAATCCGAAGATTATTTTTTTATTTATTTAAGGAGGTAATCCAGCCGCAGGTTCCCCTACTGCTACCTTGTTACGACTTAACCCCAGTCACTCCTCCTACCGTGTAGGGCTACCTCCTTGCGGTTAGCTCACCCTATTCAGGTAGAAACAGCTTCCATGGCTTGACGGGCAGTGTGTACAAGACCCGAGAACGTATTCACCGTGGCATGCTGATCCACGATTACTAGCAATTCCAACTTCATGAGGGCGAGTTGCAGCCCTCAATCTGAACTGAGATGGCTTTTAAGGATTTGCTCCGGATTGCTCCTTGGCTTCCTGCTGTAACCACCATTGTATCATGTGTGTAGCCCAACCCATAAGGGCCATGCTGACTTGACATCGTCCCCACCTTCCTCCTACTTGTCGTAGGCAGTTTCCTTATAGTTCCCGGCATAACCCGATGGCAAATAAGGATGAGGGTTGCGCTCGTTGAAGGACTTAACCTAACATCTCACGACACGAGCTGACGACAGCCATGCAACACCTGTCTTAAATGTGGATTGCTCCAAGGATACATTTCTGCATCGGTCATCTAGATTCAAGAGTTGGTAAGGTTTTTCGTGTAGCATCGAATTAAACCACATGATCCACTGCTTGTGCGGGTCCCCGTCAATTCCTTTGAGTTTTAGTCTTGCGACCGTAGTCCCCAGGCGGAGTGCTTAACGCGTTAGCTACGCCACCGAAGCTTAAAGCCCCGATAACTAGCACTCATCGTTTACTGCGTGGACTACCAGGGTATCTAATCCTGTTTGCTCCCCACGCTTTCGTACCTTAGCGTCAGTATTGGCGTAGATAGTCGCTTTCGCCACTGATGTTCCTCCTAATCTCTACGGATTTCACCCCTACACTAGGAATTCCACTATCCCCCACCATACTCTAGCAAAGCAGTTTCGATTGCAATTCCGAAGTTAAGCTTCGGGATTTCACAAACGACTTACTAAGCCGCCTACGCACGCTTTACGCCCAATGATTCCGAACAACGCTAGCACCCTTCGTATTACCGCGGCTGCTGGCACGAAGTTTGCCGGTGCTTTTTCTGTGGATACCGTCATTATCTTCTCCACTAAAAGAGCTTTACAATCCGAAGACCTTCATCACTCACGCGGTATTGCTGGATCAGGCTTGCGCCCATTGTCCAATATTCCCCACTGCTGCCTCCCGTAGGAGTCTGGACCGTGTCTCAGTTCCAGTGTGGCTGATCATCCTCTCAGACCAGCTACGGATCATCGCCTTGGTGGGCATTTACCCCGCCAACTAGCTAATCCGATAGAGGCTCATCTAACAGCGATAAATCTTTCCCGACTAGGTCGGTGATATATGGTATTAGCTTTGGTTTCCCAAAGTTATTCCTTACTGCTAGGAAGATTCCTCTACATTACTCACCCGTTTGCCACTAATTTTGAGTTGCCCCAAAATCCGTTCGACTTGCATGTGTTAAGCATACCGCCAGCGTTCGTTCTGAGCCAGGATCAAACTCTCATGTTGAGAATTTGATAAACTACACTCTTTAGAATCTGACATTGTTTATTTGTAAGACCTAAAGGGATAGTCCAAAATGGACTACCGCCTTTATTTTTCTCTCACTTGTTAATTAAAAAATTAACAGCGTATTTACTCTAATTATTCACGATGTTGTAATTTACTTTAAGAGTTGGCTAGTTTTCAAAAAACTAAACTTGGTTATTATTTATCGATTAAAGTAATTTTACCGGTGGATTATCTATAGCTTAAATTCTAATTGAACAAGCATTTTAAATAATAACACTTTGATAAAATCCTGAGCAACTCTTAAGTGAGCATCTCAACCAAACTTTAATGACCTAATAACTATCAAGCAACTAAGTAAATTAGACAGATAATTTTATTTTTTCGAAAAATTATTGTCAACCATATTTTTAAATTATTTATAAATTTATAATTTCTTATAAAAATAATTAATTTTGCAAACCTTGGCATTTGGTAAATTTTAAGTCATGAAAATTGCTTGTCAAGCAATCTTTTAAATTATTTTACAAATTTTTTTTTAATTGTTTTTTAGTGCGACCAGACTAGTGATGTAATTAGGAATGATAAGCCTTGGTGACATTCTTGAAGTTTTAACTTTTATTTCATTTTCTTCTAAATCATGCAAAATTTTTATTAAAAATTTCAATGATAATTTTTTTAAATGACGACGAAAATCATCTTGCGCTTTAAAAAATAAATTTTGTTGTCTAACAATCGTTTCAAAATCAACACCACCCTGCTCTAAAGCAATTTTTGCATGATATAGTTTTTGAAAATAAATGCTTAAAATTCTAATCAGTCCAATGGCTTCGAAATCACCATTTAGTAGCTTATTAGCTTGCTTTAATGCTAGTGAAAAATTTTGATCAGCAAAACTGCTAATAAATTGATTCACAGAAATTTCACTTTGATCAACAAGAATTTGAGCTAGAGCGTCAGGCTCTATATTACTTTGCGTGGCAAAATATTGAGAAATTTTTTCAATCTCTAAAGCAATCAATTGGCGATTTTTACCAAATTTTTCTAAAAATAAATCAACTATTTTTAGGTTAAATTTTAGTTTTTTTTGTTTTAAATTATCAACGATAAATTGACGAATTACTTGCTCACTATCCTCGTAACAAGCAATGCTGGCAAGGCTTGGATTGTCTTCAGCAATTTTTCTTAAAAGTGAAGTTTTTGCTAAATCATCGGCCTGAATTAAAATAAAATTGTCACTTTTTTTGGCAAAATCCTTATTTGCTACTAATGCCTTTAAAGCTTGAGCACTGTAAGTTGAGGCATCTTTGATAATAATTAATTTTCTACCACCAAACATTGGTAATGAAAAAAATTCATCAGCCAGTAAGGCATTATCTGCTTCAAGCTTATCTTCACTTAAATTACTAACCAAAAAACCGTCACTTAAATCTTTGACAATTTTTTTGGCAATAATCTCCACGCGAACTCTAACTACAACCGCTTCAGGACCATATACCAAACAACCTGCAATTTTTTCATTATCAATACGATTAAGATAATTTTCGATTTGACTACTTGTTATTTTCATTTATTGTTAATTCAATTTATTTTAAAGTAAATATACTTAAATCTTAACATGAAAATTTTAATTGTCGAAGATGATTTAATGCTTGGCAAATTAATTAAAATTGCCCTAGAGGATCAAAAATTTATTACCGATTGGGTAACTGATAAAGCTGAATGTTATCAAGCTTTATCACTTAGTGAATATCAAATTATTATTTTAGATATAAATCTGCCAGATGGACTTGGCAATGATATTATAAAGACTATTCGCTCACAAAAAAACTTAACGCCGGTTTTAGTTTTAACGGCAATTAATAATTTAAGTGATAAAATTAATGCTTTGAATTCAGGTGCTGATGATTATTTGACCAAGCCTTTTGATCTTGAAGAATTAGTTGCCAGAATTCATAGCATAAATCGACGCTCAAAAAAACTTTCAACAAATCTTATTACCATTGGCAATTTTAAAATTGATTTAACTCAGCATCAAATATGGCTTAATGACCAATTAATTGAAATATCTGCTAAAGATTTTTTATTGAGATGTTTTGGCAATTATTTTAGTGATTTTTTTCACTTTAAAAATCGATTTACTTTTAGAAATTTTAGCTGGAATAATTATTTGGACCTGTAATCAAAAAATATCACCAAATGCTAACAGCAATAAAAAATAAAAAAATTTTATTTTGTTTTTTTGCAATAATTCTGACTATGCAATACAAATCTGTATATGCAGAATCAAAACTTGCCAAAGAATCAAAGCTTGATTTACAAACAATCAATCAGTTTGGTTTGAGTGAAGGTAAAGCTTTCGGCTATAAAAACAATAAATTAAACTTTAACAGTTTTAGTGAGTTACCACTAACATCCAATAACTCTGCCGGATTAAATATTTCAGCTTTTGCTATCAATTCCAAATATCGTAATTTAGAGACCCAATATGCGTTAACAGGAGTTGAATTTTTTCATCGTTATCGTTTTTATCGAAGTAATTTGATGAGCTTAACAATTCATAATTCCTTTAAACCAGTAATGCTTTACAATGAAAATCGCTATTTAAGTCAGATGCCTAAACAACAGGATTATGAAGCTAGATTAATAATTGCACATAACATGACAGATCGCCTCGTAAACAATGTTTTACAAAATAAAAATAATTATTTTTTACGCTATGAAATAGCTTATCGTAGGAAATTTAGCAATCCCTTTGATGAGTTTAAAAATAAGCTTTGGCTGGGTCTCAAAATCAATGAAAAATTAGCGATTTTAGGGCAATATGATTTGATTTTTAATGTTCGCTCTAATGCTAATAATCATGATAACAGTTTTAAAAATGCCAATAATTTTCAGTTTTCTAAACATGCCAATAGCATCGCTAATCTTGGGTTGATAGTTAAAATTAATAATAATTTGGCATTTAATTTTAATGTCTTTCAAAGACTAACGGGCAACAATCCCTTTTATGACCATAGGGGATTTAATCTTAGCATTTGGCAAAATTTTAATTGGTGATCATTTTTATCAGCATTTTCATTAAAAAAAATTTGTTAAAGTAGCAAAATTATTAAATATTAATTTTGTTAGTGATCAGGAGGTTGAAAAGTGATAATTTTAATTTTATAAAATCTAAATTTGGGCATTTAATTACTGCCAAAAAAACAATCAGTAAAACAATTTTAAGTTATAATTATAATATTTTTATAACAAAAAAAACAAAAATTAATCATTGCATTTTTCTAATTCTTTTTTCACAAAATTAGCTTCAGAATCGCTAACTGAGAGTTGCCAATTTTGTTTAACTTCAAGCCAATTTTTGATGTATTGGCAATGATATTCTTGATTTTGTGGAAGCCACTCAGTTATAGACTTGTCTGATTTTGATCGGTTAGCAGATTTAGAAACTGCAATCAGGGTATGGGGATTTTTTAAATCATTCGCAAAGCTAATTTTTTTGGCCTTAGACCATTTATCTGCTCCACTCAAATGGGCATGTTTTAAAGGTATAAAATGGTCAATGTCAAGCTCAAAGGGATCAGAAAAATATCGGTCAGTATAAGGATCGTACCACTTACCACCAATAACTTTACAACCTTTTTGATCTAAATCAACTGGCTCAAGGCTTTCACTAATCAAAACCTCTTGGCGGGTATTCTGGCAATCATGATCTTCGTCGATCCAATGATGATAATCAGTTCGAAGGTAAGGCATCTTAATTATATTTTGGCGATATTGTATAATAGCTAAATAAAAAGCCATGATCAATAAAATAATAATCAAAAAATTTTTCATAGCATAAATTATAACTTTTTTTTAAAGAATTAATTATTAACTTTTGAATATTAAAAAAAAACTTTAAATTATGGTTCATAAAAAGTTAAATTTACCAAGCAAAATATGCACTATTTGCCTAAGAAAATTCAATTGGCGAAAAAAATGGAGCAAGAATTGGGATTTAGTAAAATACTGCTCAAAAAAATGTCAAAAAAATCACAAAAAATAATATTGTAAAAAATATATTAATATTAAAATAAATCAAAAACCATACCAAATGTTATCCCCCTTGAGATTTGATTAACATTAACTCTTTTTGGATAATCACTATAGCGTCTTTTTTCAATATTATGCCTTAACTCAAGCGAAACCTTGTTATTTAACCTATATAACAAACTGGTTCGATATTCTTCATCATAGAGATTTTTCCCAAAAAAAATGTAACTTCGTTGCATCACTGAAATTTTATTATTAAATTTATGTGTTAGGCGTAATGAGCTTAAATAATCGATTTCGAATGTATCAGACTTGATATCGCGATAAGCCAAGGAAAAATCAAATTCAATTTTTTCATTGTTAAATGCCCTACCAATCCCAACAGCAGTTCGATGATCATATAAAAAACTTGAGAATTTATCATAAAGTGAACGATGATAAAAAACTCCGTAATTAAATGATTCTCCAAGTCTTGCCTTGCTTGACGCAGTTAGATCATATGATTCAACTTTCTTAACATCATATTTTTTGGTTTTTCCAGATCCCGTATCTGCATAGTCAACTTCATGAAAAACACTAATTTCGTGAGTGTAATTAGGATTTTGAAAAAAATAACGCGAATTAAATTGATAACTTTTTGAATTATAATCTGAATTGTAAGATCCTGCAAAAGCCAAATATTGGCGAACCCGATTTGATTGATAAAATCTTTTATTAAATGAAGATAGAACGGCTTCACGGGGACTTTTTGACTCTTGCTGGGCAAGAGCTTTAGTTGAAAAATAATTTGATAAAAAAAATACCAAAAAAAAATTAATAATTATTAATTCATAACAATAAAATTGAAAAATTTTTTTAATGTTAATTTTTTGAATTGAATTCTTCCCAATAAAATTTTCAATCATGATTTTATAATGTGGTGTTAAAATTTATATATTGTAGATTAAAACAATTATAAATAAAAATTATTAAAGATTTTGGTTTTTAGTTATCAATTAGGCTTCAGAAGATATTTAGAATCAATTACTTTATAATAATTTCTTATCTCATTTCAAGCCAAGAATTAAAATTTTATTGTTAATAATTTTAGCTTTATTTTTTACAAAAAAAATCTTCAAATTATTTTAATAACTCTAAGCGCAATAAAATGAAATTTAGCTTTATTTATATTAAGCTTATATTTTTAAAGATTTTCACTTTAAAGCGATTACGGCTTTATTTTTTGACAAGAAATATTATAATAATTTTAAGTTAAAATTTTACTTTCATTACTTACCTTATTTTGCCATAAAATAGAGTTAAAATATTTTATTTTAAGAAAATATTTTTTTAACTGAGATAAGGTTAGATGTTATATCGCTTTCTAACAAAAACTTATGAATTTATTATTTAGAGATTTTGGTTTTAAGAAATTATGGTGTTTAAGGGATTTTTTTTAAGGTTTATTTTGTGGCGAACTTATTAATAATTAATTACTGTTTTTTTTGCTCTAGATCAATTTTTGGTTGATTTGAAGATGCTCCAGGATTTGCTGGCACAGCAGTATTTGGATTATCTAATGTTTTATTAGGTGAATCATTAGCAGTATTATCGTTGGGAGTATTTTCAGCAGGATTTGCTTGATCTGGGGTTTTGCTGCCATCGATTGTTCCTTCAGAAGGAGCAATTTCAACAGCATTTTCATTTGATAAATCTGGAAGCTCAATTTCCTCTTCTTTATTTTCAAATAACCAGCTAACATGATTTTTAACCGAATCTGAATATTTAACACCCGCAAGGAATGAAAAAATTAGCAAAGTAACTACGATTATAAGTTCTACAATTTTGATCATAAAATAAAATTATTAAAGTTTGTTAAGAAAATTTATTGAATTTTTTTAAAGAATTTTTTTTTAAATAATATAAACCTAGTTTTGTTAATGCAAATAGTTTTTTTAAAAAAAATTGAAAAAAATTAGAAACTAAATTACATTTAAAATCGGATGCTCAATATATCGCCGCAAAGCCTTTAAAAATTCTGCTCCAACTGCTCCGTCAACAACTCGATGATCTGCAGATAAGGTAACATTCATTAAATTAGCTATCTTGATTTGCCCATGCTCAACAATTGGCTTTTCTACTGCACGAGATACAGCTAAAATACAGCTTTGTGGTGGATTAATAATTGCTGAAAAATTATCAATGCCATACATACCGAGATTTGAAATGCTAAAAGTTCCACCTTGAAATTCATCAGGTTGCAACTTACCTTCACGAGCTTTTTTTGCTAGAATTTTTGTTTCTTGGGAAATTTGTTGAATGGATTTTTGATCGGCATTTTTAATAATTGGAGTAATTAATCCTCCTTCAATTGCAACTGCCATTGAAATATCAACATTGTTATAAATAATTGTATAGTCATCACTCCAAGAGCTATTGGCTTCAGGAACTTTTTTTAATGCCATAGCAGTAGCTTTAATGATTAAATCATTAACTGAAATTTTATACTCAGGATTACCTTTCTCATCAAGCTTAGCAACCTCATTTAAAGCACTTCGAAGCTCAAGCAATTTATCAATTTTTAACTCACAACTTAAATAAAAATGTGGAACAAATTGTTTTGATTCAAGCAATCTCTTGGCGATAACTTTACGAATATTATTATTTTTTATAGTATAGTATTCTTGTGAATCTCTAACAATTGATTTAGAACCATTTGAAGAATTGCCATGCTTTATAAAATCAATAACATCATCTTTAATAATTCTATGATGAGGACCAGAACCTTCAATACCAACCAGAGAAATTCCCGCTTCCCTTGCAATTTTTTTGGCAAGTGGACTTGCCTTAATAATATCATTAGCACTGGTGATTCCAGCATACTGACCAATGTCGTTATGAGTTTTATTTGCAGATTTTTTTTCAACTTGTTCTACAACAACTGGGGATTGATTAGATTTAATGGGATTGAAAGATGAATTAGTATTTTTTACTTCATTTTTTATAACTTCCTGATCTTTAGAAATTTGCGTTGAATTTTCGATTGGTTTTTTTTCTTCAACTTTTCCAGCTTGATTTGATTTAGCCTGATAAGAATCAAGGGCTTTAGCATCTTCACCACTTTCAAGAATTAACGCAATACAAGTGTTAACCGCAACATTTTCAGTTCCTTGAGGTACTAAAATTTTTCCTAAAATTCCCTCATCTACCGCTTCAACTTCCATAGTAGCTTTATCGGTTTCAATCTCGGCAATAACTTCTCCTGCCTTAATTTTGTCACCTTCTTTTTTTACCCATTTTGCAAGATTGCCCTCTTTCATGGTTGGTGAAAGTGCAGGCATTAAAATTTCTATAGCCATAAAAAAAATATTTATTTAAAAAGATAACACAATTTAATCAAAATGTTTTTTAGATGCAAAGATTTTATTTTAAGTTTTTTTTATAAAATAATTTAAAATTTCTTTACATCAAAAGCATCACGCAATGCTTCGCCAACAAAAACTAAGCAGGTAAGCAATATTGTTAAACTAAAAAAACCAACTAAACCTAGCCAATACGCCTGAATATTATTCTTTCCTTGAGCCAAAATTTCACCAAGGGATGGTGAGCCAACTGGCATTCCAAGACCTAAAAAATCTAAAGCAGATAAAGTTGTTAAAGCTGAAGCAATTAAAAATGGTAAATTAGCAAAAATTATTGGTGAGGCATTTGGTAAAATATGACGAAATATAATTCGCAATGGACTTGCTCCAAGTGCTTTACTTGCCATCACAAATTCAAAATTTCTAAGTCTTAAAAATTCAGCTCGAACTATACCTGATAAAGAAATCCAACTAAACATTAACATTATCAATAACAAACTAAAAAAACTTGGAGCAATAATTGCAGAAAAAATAATTAATAAAAACATCATTGGCAAACTTGACCAAATCTCAGTAAATCTCTGTGTTAATAAATCAAAAATTCCAGCAAAATATCCCTGACATGCCCCAATAACTATTGCAATAATAATGGTTAAAAAACCAAGACTTAAAGCAAATAACATAGAAAGCCTAATTGCGTATATCAATCTTGCCAAAACATCTCTACCCTGATCATCAGTTCCAAAAAAATTTTGTGAAGAAGGATGGCTAGGGGCAGGAGAATTTAACCCCAAATTAATTGTTTCATAGCTAAAATTTATTGGAGGCATTAGGTACCATCCTTTTGCTTTGATCAATTCCTGAACATAAGGATCACGAAAATCTGCCGAAGTCTTAAGTTGCCCGGAGAATTCTTCTTCGCTAATTTGAGTAAAAATTGGAAAGTAAAATTTTTTATTATAACTTACAATTAAAGGCTTATCATTGGCTATGAACTCAGCAAAAAGCGAAATAACAAAAATACTAATCAAAATAATAAAAGACCATAAACCTCTTTTATTTTTCTTAAATCTTGTTAAAAATTCTTCTTTATTAATCATTATTGTTAATAATTTTTATTTTTAAAATGTAAATAAATACAAAAAATAATATCTGTTTTAAAAACTGATAAATATCAGTCCCGATAAATTTAATAAAAAGAAATTAAAAATTATTTAGAAATTTAATTTAATGTAAAATTTAAAATAATTATATTTTCATCTTAGTAAAATATTTTATCCAGAAAATAAATTATTAAATGATGTTTAGTTTAATTTTTTTTGAATAAGTTACAACACCAAAGACAAACCTTACTAAAAAAATATTTTTGTACAAGAAGCTAAGAAATAATAGATTGGAATATAGGCATCAAAACAAAAAATATTACGAAACATTTTTAAAATTTCGTAATATTTTTGTAAATTTTATTCATTCATGTTAAAATTAATATTATCTTGATTTACATCGCTTTTATCTTTGACAACAAAATTGTCTATTGAATTAGCATTTTCAGCTAATTTCTCTTGATTAGCAATTGCACGATATTTTCCAGTAATTAGACCAGTTCCAGCTGGTATTAATCGACCAACAATAATATTTTCTTTTAAACCTCTTAGATTATCGATTTTACCCTGAACCGCTGAGTCAGTAAGAACTCTGGTAGTTTCTTGGAAAGATGCAGCAGAGATAAAAGATTTGGTTTGCAATGATGCTTTAGTTATTCCAAGAAGAACAGGAGAGCATTGAGCTGGTTTTAGTTTATTAGCAATTGCTTTGTTATTTAGCTCTTCAAAGACATCGCGATCAACATATTCACCAACTAACATTGTTGTTTGACCAGAGTCAGTAACTTCAACTCTCTTCAACATCATGCTGATAATAACTTCGATATGTTTATCATCAATTTTCATACCTTGCATACGGTAAACCTTTTGAACTTCATTAACCATGTAATTAGTAAAAGCTTGCATACCTTGAATTCTTAAAATATCATGCGGAACAAGGTTGCCATCAATAAGAACATCCCCTTTTTTAATGCTATCACCTTCTCCATAAAATAAGTGCTTAGTTTTAGAAATACTGTATTCAATTGGCAATTTAGAGGCATCTTCTGGACGAATGATAATTCTTCTTTTAGTTTTATAATCTTTACCAAATTCTATTTTTCCATCAACTTCACTCATCACTGCAGCGTTTTTCGGCTTACGCGCCTCAAACAACTCTGCTACCCGCGGAAGACCGCCAGTAATATCACGAGTTTTTGAAGATTCTTTAGGAATTCTAGCAATTACATCTCCGGCTCTAACTTCACTTCCATTTGAAATGCTAATTAAAGTATTAATTGATAAGGTATATTCCTTTTCAGCTTTATCTTTTGGCGATTCAATTGAGATTCTTGGCTTAAGATCTTTTTTACTGTATTGCTTCCAATCCATGACGATCTTGGTTGAAACACCAGTTGTTTCGTCAATTTTCTCACGTAATGAAACATTTTCAGATAAGTCATTGTATCGAGCAATCCCATCAACCTCAGCAATAACTGGGATATTGTACGGATCCCATTCAACTAAATGTTCACCTTTTTTGACATTCGAATTATTTTTATGAACAATCAATGCACCGTATGGAAGTTTATATCTGTTAAGTTCGCGATCCTTATTGTCAAATAGAACAATTTCTGAGTTTCTACTAATTACAATAATTTTTCCTTCACGATCAATAATTGTTGATTTTTCATTAAACTTAATTTTTCCGTCCTCAATAGCTGAGATTGCAGATTGCTCAGCATCTCTTTGTGCCGCACCACCAACGTGGAATGTTCTCATTGTAAGCTGAGTTCCCGGTTCACCAATTGACTGAGCGGCGATAACCCCAACCGCCTCACCAATACTAACCATATTTCCAGTAGCTAAATCTCGTCCGTAACATTTAGCACAAACTCCACCGTTAGTTTTGCAAGTTAACACAGATCTGGTTTTTATTGACTTAAGAGATGATTTTGCGATTTCATCAGCAATTGCCTCATCGATCATTGTTCCCGCTGAAACGATAATCTTCTTACCATCTTCAGATTTTACATCTTCTAAAGCCACACGACCTAGAACATTTTCTGCCAAAGAAACTATTACTCTTCCATCATCGATAACTGACTCAACTACAATTCCTTGATCGGTTCCGCAGTCCTCTTCAACAACAATACAATCTTGAGAAACATCGACAAGTCTTCGTGTTAAATAACCTGAGTTGGCAGTTTTAAGAGCGGTATCAGCCAAACCCTTTCTTGCCCCGTGAGCTGATATGAAGTACTCCATAACGCTAAGACCTTCTTTAAAATTTGAGGTAATTGGTGTTTCAATAATTTCACCTGATGGTTTTGCCATCAATCCCCTCATCCCAGCAAACTGCTTAATTTGTGTTTCAGAACCTCTTGCCCCAGAATCAACCATCATAAAAATGGAGTTGGCTTTAACAGGATTTTCGAAACTTGAAATTGCTGTCATCATTTCTTTAGAAATTTTGCTAGTACAATTAGTCCATTCATCAACTACTTTATTGTATCTCTCACCGCCAGTAATTAAGCCTTCACGGTATTGTTTCTCTAGTTTTTTTACATTATCAAAAGAATTGCTGATATGAAGATGTTTATTTTCCGGAATAATCATATCATCTTTACCAATTGAAATACCGGCAACACATGCATTTCTAAAGCCTAAAGCCATTATTCGATCACAAAAAATCACAGTTTCTTTTTGTCCACAATTACGATATACCGTGTCAATAAGATTTGTCACCGCTTTTTTGGTCATTACTTTATTAACAACGCTGAAACCATCTTTCATTGATTTTGGCAAGGTATTAAAAACAGCAACTCTTCCAGGTGTTGTTTCAACGCGAGTATTACTTCTCTCACCATCAGTATTCTTTATGGTATAACGATAAAGAATTTTATCATGCAAGCCAATAACTTTTTCATTTAATGCATGTTCCAATTCATATTCATCAGCAATTGGAAAAGCTTTCGCTGTTGCATAATTTTTATTTTCCATGGTGATATAATATAGACCAAGAATAATATCTTGCGATGGAACGATTATTGGTTTTCCATTTGCTGGACTTAGAATATTATTTGTAGACATCATTAAAGCACGAGCTTCCACTTGAGCTTCAATTGACAATGGAACATGTACTGCCATTTGATCTCCGTCAAAGTCAGCGTTGAAAGCAGAACATACTAATGGGTGCAATTGAATTGCCTTTCCTTCAGTTAAAATTGGTTCAAAAGCTTGAATACCAAGACGGTGAAGAGTTGGTGCGCGGTTTAGAAGAACTGGATGCTCTTTAATCACCTCATCCAATATATCCCAGACCTCTGGTCTTTCAGTTTCAACCATCTTTTTTGAAACTTTAATTGATGGCGATTTGCCATATAATTCAAGCTTGGAATAAATAAATGGTTTGAATAATTCTAAAGCCATTTTTTTTGGTAATCCGCATTGATGCAATTTTAATTCTGGACCAACCACGATTACACTTCTTCCTGAATAATCGACACGCTTACCAAGCAAGTTCTGACGGAATCTTCCTTGCTTTCCTTTCAACATATCACTTAAGGATTTAAAAGCTTTTTTATTTGAATTTTTGACAATTGCACCAGAGCGACCATTGTCTAGCAATGCATCAACTGATTCTTGAAGCATTCTTTTTTCATTTTTAATAATGATTTCAGGGGCTCCAAGTTCCATCAATCTTTTTAAACGATTATTTCTATTAATGACTCTTCGATATAATTCATTAAGGTCAGAAGTTGCAAAACGACCACCATCAAGCATCACCAAAGGGCGAATATCTGGTGGAATAACTGGCAATACTGTCATGACCATATTTTCTGGTTTATTACCAGATTCTAGAAATTGCTCTACTAGCTTAAGACGCTTAATAGTTTTTTCTTTTTTCATCTCAGAAAGTGATCCTGCTAACTCTTCGCGCAGGTCTTTTTGTAATTTTTTTAGATCTAATTTTTGAATTAGTTTTTGAACTGCTTGAGCTCCCATTTCAGCAACAAAACTTCCATAACCATGCTCTTTTTGATATTTTTCATACTCTTCTTCATTAAGAATTTCTCCTTCCTTCATTGGTGACATTAAGCCATCAGTAACAATGTAAGATTCAAAATAAATGACCTTTTCAATTGACTTTAAAGTTACACCAAGCATTGTACTTATTCTTGATGGCAATGATTTTAAAAACCAAATATGAGTAACAGGAGCAGCGAGTTCGATATGACCCATTCTTTCTCTTCGAACTTTTGAAGAAGTTACTTCAACACCGCATTTTTCACAAACAATTCCCTTATATTTTATTCGCTTATATTTACCGCAAAGACACTCATAGTCCTTAATTGGACCAAATATTCTAGCACAGAATAAACCATCTCTCTCAGGTTTAAAGGTTCGATAGTTAATTGTTTCTGGCTTTGTGACCTCGCCATAAGACCATGATCTGATTTTATCTGGATCAGCAATGGAAATTTTAATAGCATTAAAATCGAGAAGATCAACCGCATTATTTGAGTTGATACTTAAAAGACCGTGAGATGAAGTTCCTGCAAGAGTCATGTTTGTTATTTTTTAATTACTAATGTTTCAAAATTTTTTTAAAATTATTTAGGATTTTGTGGCGGTGTTTAGCATTTTTTTAACTATTAAACTAATAAGTTTTTAATATCAATTTTATGCCAGTTGTTTTACTTTTTAATTCTCGATAAGCTCAATATTTAAACCTAATGACCTTACTTCCTTAATCATAACATTAAACGATTCAGGAATGCCACAATTGAAGTTTTGGTTTCCTTGGATGATTGATTCATAAATTTTAATTCTTCCAACGACATCATCAGATTTAACAGTAAGCATTTCTTGAAGTGTATAGGCTGCACCATAAGCTTGCAATGCCCAACACTCCATTTCTCCGAATCTTTGTCCACCAAAATGTGATTTTCCACCAAGTGGTTGTTGAGTAATAAGGCTGTATGGACCAATTGAACGAGCATGGATTTTATCGTCGACTAGGTGATGCAATTTGAGCATATAAATATATCCAACGGTAATTTTACGGTCAAATTTTTCACCAGTTTTTCCATCATATAAATCAACTTGTCCAGAATTATCTAAACCTGCAACACTAAGTAATTTGGTAATATACTCTTCTTTTGCACCTTCAAAAATTCCAGTTGCAAATGGCACACCGTTACGAAGTTTTGAAGCAAATTCAATAATATTGTCATCATCCATATTCTGGATTAGTTTTAATTCGCTTTCAGAATTATAAATTTCCAAGATTTTTTTTCTAAGTTTAGAAACAAATTCTAACTTTTGCTCCTTGACTTGATCAAGAAGATTAGAAATTTGTTTACCAAGCTCCTTAGATGCGAAACCAAGATGAGTTTCTAGAATTTGTCCAACATTCATTCTCGATGGAAGACCTAGAGGGTTTAAAACAATATCAACTGGTTCACCATCTGAACTGTAAGGCATATCTTCAATTGGAGCGATTTTTGATACCACACCTTTGTTACCATGTCTTCCAGCCATTTTGTCACCGGGCTGAAGATGATATTTAGAAGCTACATAAACTTTTACAATTTTAAGAACACCTTGCCCTAATTCGTCTCCAGCCTTAATTCTTGCAACCTTATCATTAAAGTCTTTTTCAGTTTCAGAAATTTGTTTATTAATTCCTTTAATTATTTTTTCAGCCTGATCCATTGCCTTGTTATCATCAACAACAATTTTAATAATTTGGTTTTTTGAAAGTTGCTCAAGATCTCCACTATCAAGTTTACCAGAAAGTTTAGCTTTATCAACGCCACTTAGGTATTTTTTTCCAGCAAAAATTTCAATCAAAGATTCTTTCAAGGAGTTCTCCAAAAATTGAATTCTGACAGTTTTTTTCTTTGCCAAATCCTCAATTTGCTGCATTTCGATATAAATTGATCTTTCGTCTTTCTCTATTCCTTTGCGTAAGAAAACCTTGACATCAACAACAGTTCCAGAAATACCAGTAGGAGCGTAAAGCGATGAATCTTTAACATCTGAGGCCTTCTCTCCAAATATTACTTTTAGTAATTTTTCCTCAGGAGTCATTGGTGATTCACTTTTAGGAGTTGTTTTGCCAACCAAAATATCACCGGCCTTAACTTCTGCTCCAACATGAATAATTCCTTCCTCATCTAGTTTTGTTAAAACTTCTTCACTAACATTTGGAATATCTCGGGTAATTTCTTCTGGTCCAAGACGCGTATCACGAGCAACCACCTCGAGTTCCTCAATATGAATTGAAGTGAAGGTATCGTTAGCAAGAAGACGCTCTGAAATTATAATTGAATCTTCAAAATTATATCCATTCCAAGGCACAAAAGCAACGCGAACATTTTTACCTAAAGCAATTTCACCATTTGCAACACTATGGCCGTCTGAAATTACCTGACCAGCTTTAACCTGCTGCCCCAACTGAACAACCGGACGCTGATTAATACATGTGTCTTGGTTGGTTCTAGTATATTTATTTAAATTAAAAATGTCGATTTGAGGAACATTATCTTTATCTTTTGATTCAATAATAATTTTTGATGCATCAACAAATTTTACTAAACCATCTCTTTTTGAACGCATTACCGCTCCAGAATCCGTAGCAATTATTGTTTCCATTCCTGTTCCAATAAGTGGAGCATCTGGACGAAGCAAAGGAACGGCTTGACGCTGCATGTTTGCCCCCATCAATGCACGGTTTGCATCATCATTTTCAAGAAATGGAATTAATGTGGTAGCAATTGAAACTATTTGTTTTGTTGAAACATCGATATAATCAATTTTGTCAGGGGAAATCATAACAAATTCACCGTTTTTTCTACAGCTTACTAATTCTGACTTAATAACGCCCTTCTCGTCTATCTCAACGGTTGAAGGAGCAATTGCAAAGTCAATTTCTTCCATTGCTGAAAAATATTTAATTTCGTTAGTTATTTTTCCTTTAATAACTTTATAGTATGGAGTTTCAATAAAACCATAATTGTTAACTCTAGCAAAAGTAGCCAAGCTATTGATTAAACCAATATTTGGACCTTCCGGAGTTTCAATCGGACAAATTCTTCCATAATGAGTATGGTGAACATCACGAACTTCAAATGTAGCTCTTTCACGAGTTAAGCCACCGGGACCGAGAGCTGACAATCTTCTTTTATGAGTAATTTCAGATAATGGATTGGTTTGATCCATAAACTGTGATAATTGCGAAGTTGCAAAAAAATCTTTAACAGCGCTGATTAGAGGTTTAGAGTTTATTAAACTTTGAGGCATTATTGTGTCAACTTCAACAGAGTTCATTTTTTCAATAATTGATTTTTCAATTCGAGCCATACCGATTCGTAATTGATTTTCTATTAACTCCCCAACTGCTCTAACTCTTCTATTAGCAAGATTATCAATATCATCTGTTTTTAAGTCATTATGCTTAATCAAGCTTAAAATTTTAATTGTTTTTTCAATATCTTCATTAGTTAAAAATTGTGTGTTGTGAGTATTTTCAATATCAAGACGATGATTCATTTTCATTCTTCCAACATCAGAGAGATTGTAACGCATGTCATTGAAAAATAAATTTTCAAAGTATGATTTAGCAATTTCTAGAGATGATGGTGTTTCACCCAATCTAACGGCTTTGTAAATATCAAACAAGGCATCTTTTTGGTTGGCATTCTTGTCAACAAGCATTGTGTTATAGATGTATGGACCAATATCAGATTTACTTGGATTAATGATTGGAATAGATTTGAAATTAAGTTTTTTCAAAATCTCTAAACTTTCTGGAGTAAGAATTGAACCAGCTTCAAGCAATAACTCGCCTGTTTCTGGCTCAATTAAATCTTTAGCAACAACATAACCTAGAAGAACATCATCAGTTAGTAAATAGTTTTTAAATTCACCCTCGATTTTTTCAATAGTTTTGCGATTAATCTTCACACCCTCTTTAATAACAATTTCAGAGGTTTCTGCGGATATTAAATTGAAGGTAATTTTTTTTCCTAAAAAATTATTTTCATCAAAAGGCAATGCCCATCCACCATTGGTAAGAACAGCATCTACTGAGCCATAAAATTTAGATATTATTGATTCTGAGCTAAAACCAATTGCTCTGAGGAGTGTGGTTACAGGAATTTTTCTTTTTTTATCTACACGAAAATGCAAAATATCTTTACTATCAAATTCAAAATCAATCCATGAACCGATGTAAGGAATAATTTTTGCGGTGTATGATTTAGACCCAGAAACTTTGGCATTTTCGCTATCAAAGAAAACACCGGGAGCTCTTCTCATTTGAGAAACTATAACTCTTTCAGCACCATTAACAACAAAGCTTCCACTTTCAGTCATAAGCGGTACTTCACACAAATAAACCTCTTGCTCTTTTATTGATTTAATTTCTCTAATTGAGTTCGAATCTTCTTGATGCCATAATATTAGTCGAAGCTGAGCACTTAACGAAGATGAGAAGGTTCTTCCTGCGGACAAGCATTCGCTTGCTTCATATTTTGGTTGCTTGAGATCATAGCTTACAAATTCAACCAAAAGCCTATTACTAGAATCGCTGATTGGGAAAAAGCTATTAAAAACTGATTGAATACCAACATTTTCACGATCTTCTGGCTTGACATCTGCTTGTAAAAATTTTTCGTAAGACTCCCTTTGAACACTAATTAAATGAGGTATTGCCTCTTTATCAAAATTGTTGCTAAAACTTTTTCTGTTAAGAGAGTTATCAAAATTACGAATTTGCGCCATATTATTTAGCTATTAAATTTTTCTATTAAGTTACTAAATTAACATATTTAAGTCTTTAAAATGTAATTTAGCTCTGCAATTAAACAATCGATTTATTTTATAAATCTTACTAATATTTTGTTAATTGTCAACCTATGGTCTTAGATATGCTTTGCATTAATGCCGATTGAAAATTAATTGTATTAGTATGGTATTAATTTGGAAATGATTATATAAGTTAATTATAATCTTAGAACTTAGTTTATATTTTAAAATTATTATAATTAAGTTATAACCAGTTCTAGTTAATTATAACACTTTTTAATAATTTAAATTGAATTAAATAAGGATTTATTGGTAAATATTTACTAATAAATATATTTTTATTTACTAAATTGGTTAAATTTTATATTTTAAATATTAATATTTAAAAATTCTGGTATCAGAATTTGTTGATTTTATTTGCAAAGTGCTATTAACACTTTGCAAATTAATCATTAAGCATCAACTTAAAATTACTTTAACTCAACTTTTGCACCAACTGCTTCAAGCTTCTTTTTGATTTCCTCAGCTTCTGCTTTTGCTACATCGGTTTTAAGGGTTTTTGGAGCCGACTCAACCAAATCTTTTGCTTCTTTTAGGCCGAGATTGGTTATAGCTCTAACTTCCTTAATAACATTAATTTTATTGTCTCCAGAAGCAGATAAAACAATTTCAAATTTATCTTTAGCTTCAGCAGGAGCTGCTGCGGCACCTGAAGATGGAGCTGCAACTGCAAATGAGGCAGCCGATACTCCCCATTTTTCTTCTAATTTTTTACTAAGCTCTGCAAGCTCGAGAACTGTTAATGAAGATAACGATTCGGTTAATTGTTCAAGATTTACTGACATTTTTTTCCTATATTTAAGTTAATGATTAATGATTAAGATTATTGTGTTTTTAATGTTGCCAAACCTTTTTGCGGAGCAGAAAGAATTCGAACAAAATTTGTTTGAGCACTTTTGAGTAATCCAACAAAAGAACCCCTTACCTCTTCCAATGAACCAAGTTTTGCCATATCATTTATAGCGTTTGCGTTCAATAAAGATTTATTAAAGAAACCTGTGACTATTTTTAAAGCCTCAACTTCTTTAGCCGTATCAGCTATAGTTTTAGCTAACGCAACAGGATCTTGTGAATATAATATTGCACATGGACCAATTAGATAAGATTTTAAAATCTCTAAATCAGTTCCACCAATAGCAACTTTAACCAAAGTGTTTTTGGCAATTTTTATACCACATCCTTTAGCTTTTAAAGCAACTCTGAAATCATAAAGTTGTTTATCATTCATTCCACGATAATGGACAATTGCAACAAAAGCACTCCCTGAGAGCTTGTCCTTAACATTTGCAATTAAAATACTTTTTTCGTTTCTATTCATTTTTTTTAAAATTCAATTAAATATTAAAGCGACTCGACCGCTACTTCAACTGATGGACCCATAGTAGAATTCAAGAAAAATCTTTTGATATATTTTCCCTTTACATTTTCAGGCTTTGCATCCTTTATTGACTTGAGAACTACTTTAAGATTTTCTAATAAACTATTTTCCTCAAAATTAATTTTACCAATTAGACAGTGAACTGTTCCGGCTTTATCGTTTTTAAAGTCAACCTTTCCTTTTAGAGCATCACTAACAGCTTTTTTGATATCGTTGGTTACAGTTCCATTTTTTGGAGTTGGCATTAATCCACGAGGTCCAAGCTTTTTTGCAACCTTGCTAATTTTTTGCATTACATCAGGAGTGGCAATACAGCAATCAAAATCAAGAAATCCTCCTTCAATTTTAGATATCAGGTCTTCAAGGCCAGCCATAACAGCACCGGTTTCTTTAGCAACTTTAATTTGATCATCATTAGCTGTAAAAACTATTGCTCTGATTTTTTTTCCAGATCCATTTGGCAAAAGGACCGAACCCTTTACCGCTTGGTCTGATTGCTTAGCATCAATACCAAGATTAACTGCAATATCGACCGACTCGATAAATTTTCGGTCTTTTTTTGCAAGCTCTTTAACTTTTTTAATACCCTCTTCCAATGAATTAGCAGAATGCTTTTCAACTAAATCTTGTTTTTTCTTAGTGATTTTTTTGGTATTTTGTTTATTTGATTTTTTTTCTTTCATTTTTTTTTAAATTTTAGTCTACAACTTCTAAACCCATTGACAGTGCTGAACCAGTAACCATTGAAATACAAGCTTCTAGATTGCTGGAATTCATGTCGACCATTTTCTTTTTGGCAACATTTGTAATTTGTGCACGAGTGATTTTACCAACTGTGTCTTTACCTGGATTTGACGAACCCTTGGTTAATTTAATCTCTCTTTTGATCAAATAGGTAACAGGAGGATTTTTGGTAGTAAAAACAAAGCTTTTGTCTTTATAAGCAACAATTGTAACAGGAATTGGAGTACCAATTTCATAGTCAAATTTTAGAGCATTGAATTGTTTACAGAATTCCATGATGTTCAAGCCTTTTTGACCCAAGGCAGGACCTATTGGAGGAGCTGGATTAGCTTTTCCAGATGGAACTTGAAGTTTGATTAAACCAAGAACTTCTTTGGTTGATTTTTTTGACATAAATAAAAATTTTTAGTGGCTCGATTCAAAAACAAAAATTTTATGAACTAAAATTATTTTTTATTTAAATTTTACTTTAAAATAAATAAAATGTAGTTATAAAAAATGCTTTACGTTATAAATCACGATAAATTGCTGTAAGCTAATTACTTATAATATAAAAACATAACTAAAAAATTATTACTTAAAAATAATTAAGATATTTAGCAACAGATAATATTTATAAATATATAACTAGCTAGATTCCAGCAACAATCTTCCACCAATTAATAAAAGAAATTGTTTTAAGTTCAGTTAATTTGTTAATTACCAAATTAAATCCCTAAAAACTTTTTCAAAAAAGTAAAAAATACTTACTAAAAATTGAATAACAACTATTGATTAAGTTATACAATTTTAACTTAAAAATTATTATAAATAAAATAAGGGGTAAAATTATAACCTAAAAAAAAACAATTGCAATAGTTTTTTTATGAAACTTTTTCAACTTGGTTTACATCAAGCTCAACAGAAGTTGCTCGACCAAAAATCAAAACCGAGATTTTAATTTTTTGCTTTTCAGCATCGAAATCTTCAACAACTCCTGTAAAAGATTCAAAGGGGCCTTCATTAATTTTTAAAGTTTCCCCTATTTCAAAGCTAAGATTTTTGTTATCAACAATTTGTTGTTCGCTAGACTTAAGAATGTCGTCCATTTTTTCTTTGGTAACTGGCTGAGGGTTATTTTTACCACCTAAAAAACCCATTACTTTTTGAACTGAGTTTATTAAACTGTAAGCATCACTGTTAAGATTGGCATTAACAAAAACATAACCTGGAAATAGCTTTTGCATTTCTTGCACTTTTTGCCCTTTTTTAATTTTAAAAACTGGCTTGGTTGGCACAAGAACCTCAGCAATATATTTACCCGCAGGTGATTTAAGCATCAGTGTTTTAATATCGCTAGCTACTTTGTTTTCTTGGCCAGCCATAACATTTAAGATGTACCATTTATTTTCAATATTTTCCATAATCTAAAAAATTTACAAACCAAAAATTAAACCAATGATTTTCGCAATAAGAAAATCAGCAAAAACGATAGTCAAAGAAAAAATCACAATTGTGATTAAGATGGTAACTGTAGTAGTATAAGTTTCCTTTTTTGAAGGAAACACCAACTTTTTCGCTTCTTCAACTACCTCATTAAAAAATTTCACAACCATATTATAAATAAAATTAATGGCAGGAGCGAGAGGAATCGAACCCCCAACCAACGGTTTTGGAGACCGCTACTCTACCAGTTGAGCTACGCTCCTAAATTAAAAACTAAAGTAAAATAAATGAATTTTATTTAAATATTTAATTTATAAAAAATCATTAAATGATTATTAATTCTGTAAAAATTATTTAAACAAATATCGCTTACTATATAGCTCTTTCAAATTAGCTATAAAAACTAAGTTTACAAAACTATCTATATTTTAGGAATTTAAAAAATTAATAGCAATTATCTTTTTACTTTATTTTTTTTACTATCGTTATTTTTTATTAAATTAACATTTACCTCTTTTTTTTCTATAGTGTTTTGAACTACAGATTCAAAAGTTAACAATCATTTAAATAATAAACCGTAATTATTATTTTTTTCAGGATAATTTGACTTTTATTGCAAATAAGAACAATATTTCAACCGGATAGTAAACTGGATTAGCAAGTCTTGAACCATTTTTATCATTAACTTTGCAATTTTGCAATAGATGGTGCTTCTGTGTGCAAATTGATTTAGAAATAAAAATCGACTTAATTTAACATTATCGCTCACTCTAATTCCAGTAAACAAGCCTTCTTTTTTTGAAAACTAAATAGCCATTTAATGATGATTATGAGTTCAGACTAGCTAGGAAAATTGCTAATACTATTTTTTGTTAATTATTTTTTTTAAAATTAATATTATTTTGATTTTAATTTTTTAAATAAAAATACTGTCAATAAATTAATTTCATTATTCTGAGGATTGCTTATGGCAATTTAATTTTTTAAATATTGACTATGCCTATTTTGCAAAGAATACTATCTTAAGTGTGTTGACTTGCGATCTTAAAATTCTTTTTCAATATTCTTAAAATCCTTTAATCTCTTAACCCCCCTCTTAATTGCATAGCTTATAGCCTGATTGTTTCTTAAGATTGCAATAATAACTGTTAACTATTAACAAAAATTAATAAATATATTTTTGGGATTATTTTGT
Source organism: Alphaproteobacteria bacterium (assembly GCA_014190355.1). Taxonomy (GTDB): domain Bacteria; phylum Pseudomonadota; class Alphaproteobacteria; order Rickettsiales; family UBA1997; genus CAILUF01. The sequence continues at coordinate 989 of BJGH01000011.1, read as the reverse complement.
TTCAAGTTTTTTAAAAATACATTTACATCAAATGTTTTAATAGCTTTTGACCCCCAATATTAAAGAAACTTGTGCTGCTAAATTTCTGTAATCAACTTACCCTCAAATAAGGTAAATTATAAACCGAGTGTTTGGTAAAATCTGAAATTAATTTCAGGGATTAAGCCCTGCGTTCAGGAAGATGCTACCCTTAAATTTAAATTGAAAAGACTTTTAATCTTTTATTGTTTGTTCTTATTTAAAGAATATTGATTAAAATTAAAGAATTTGGTGTCTTTTTTCTAACTTTAAAATACAATAATAATCTGTAATGACTGGTTTGAGGTTTATTAAAATTAATGACGCAATTATTTGAATTAACCGGCTTTTGTTTTAATTAGCAACCCTTAACATTTTTTTTGTTTAATGGAACCGCTACATTCGTATCCATTTTCCACATTGAACCAGAAAGATAGTCAATTATTCCAGCAACCGGAGATGCATAAAACCATAAAATATTTGCAAAAAAAGATGGTGTCAAGCTTTTACCCGCAACAACTTCTGTTGATTCATAACATTTATCGTTAACTCTGATTACTGTGTTTCTAAAACTAGAAGGAGATGTTACAATTGTTGAAGGAATTTTGCTTCGGTATGATCCTGAGGGAGTTGTAATATTTACAACAACTCCTTCAATGCCATCTGGATTAGAAGCAATCATAGATTGTGATCCGCCGTTAAAAATAGTTGAGCAACCTACAGTTAGATTAAGGATTGCTAATAGTATTATATTTTTTTTCATAAAAGTTGTATTTATAGATTAAAGTTACCTTATAAATTGTTAATTTTTGATAACTATTTTATTACCTTACTAACCACACCTGCACCAACTGTTCTTCCACCTTCACGGATAGCGAAGCGAAGACCTTCTTCCATGGCGATTGGGGCAATTAATTCAACAGTAAGTTTAGTATTATCTCCTGGCATAACCATTTCAACGCTAGCTGGTA
>BJGH01000010.1 GCA_014190355.1 Alphaproteobacteria bacterium | reverse complement strand
ATTGATTCACCAGCTCCACGAATGATCATGGCTTTAAGTTCAAGTTCTTTGGCATAATCATTGATTTTGATAAGTGAGGTTCTGCGTTGAATAGGATTTTTGCCTAGGGAATTTTTATCTAAATCAGCAATTTTCTTTTCAAGAAAATTTACTCTTTCTTTTTGCTCGTTAACAAAAGGGTCTTTTTCCACTTCCACTTCTACGTAAAATTTTTCATCAATCTTTTCGCTTTTAGTTGTTTTGAAATTGCTAAAGCTTATTTTGGCAACACTTTGTTTAACTTTCTGACGCATTTCCTCATGAGCATCATTATTGTCTTCTTGGCGAGTTAAAGTTGATTCTGAGGAAATGCTAACAATTAATCTTGATGCACAATCTGCTAAAGCATATTTAGTTGCTTCCTCAAGGCTAAAACCTTCGGCAACACCGTATAAATTATTGGCGTTATTTTGTTTTGGCTTAATATACCAAGATGGCGAGTTGTCTTTTTTGGCATTGCCATTATTTGTTGCACAACAGGTTAGCAATATGATTGAGAGTAGGGCAAATATTTTTTTCATAAATGATTAATTGTAAATAACTAAAGTTAATATTCTTTGAGATTTGTTAGCTTTCAACTAAAGTCAAATAAAGCTATGATTTATCAACAATTTTAGTTTTTTTTAAATAAATTTTAATTTATTCTAAATCTTTAAAAACATCCTTGGTATTTGACTCGCTGGAATTAATTCTGCCAGATGCTTGATTAGATTTTTCGCTTTTGCCATATTCATTACTTTTAGCAGAACATGAGGCAAGAATGGTGATTAACAAACTTAGGGATAATATTTTTTTCAACATGGTAATTAATTTATGATTTATGATAAAATTGTTAGAAATGAGGGTTTAGCGTGGTGTTAAATTGGTGTAAATTAATTAGTTTTGAGTTGGGATATTTGGGTTGGCAACAGCTTTAACCGGCTCATTACCTCTTTCTTTTTCTAACTCGTCAAATAATTCTTTAGTTGCAGCTTGTGATCTGTTGATGTTGTCTCTGCTAAGTTTTGATTTAGCAAGGCTAGCTTCTAGATTTTTTTGGCTATTTTCAAGGAACTTACTGTAATCTTCTTTGGTAAGAACCATGTGAACATAAAGAGTTCCATCTTCAGCTTTATAGATGTTAAGTCTCTTAACTCCAGATAAAGGAAGATTTTTAACAACTTCTTTTGAGGCTTGAGCAAAAAATTCTTCAACATCGTCATTTTCATTAACCTTTGCTGAACGAAGAGCGTTTTTAGTAACACGAGAAATTTCTGATTGGATTGTTGCAGCAATGTTACCTTTAGCATCTAATTCAGCTTTTGGCAATTGGAACTTAATTCCACCTTTTGAAGGAGTAGCAATACCAACACCACCAACTCCGTCTTTAACTGTTGGATCAAGAACCCATGATGGCAGATCGCTCAGCTCACCTTTGGCAGTTTTAACATTTGGATCTTTTTTAGCACATGAGAAGGCTAAAGTAATCGCTAGGATCGAAGCACTAGCAATAATTTTTTGGAAATTTTTCATAATTTAAAAAATTGGTTGGTATTAATTATTTTAATTGATGTTACAATTTTTTTAAAACAATTTAAAAGTAACAGCACAAATTTTTATGTTATAAAATTATTTATCAAGTATTAATTTTTTTCTTTGCTGTAAATCAATAGAATTGCTGTGGCAATACAGATAAAACTTGGCATCCATGTTGAAGCAAAAACTGATATTAAACCTGATGAGCCAAAAGAAGTTATGATTGCGCTGATTATGTAAAGAGCAACACCCGCAAGGATTCCAAGAAAAATAATTATTACTGCTCGATGGTTTCTTACGTGATTAATCCCAAAAAAACAAGCAATTAAACTCATTGCTAAAAACATAAGGGGAAGGGTGATCAAGTAATTAAATCTAACTTTAAATTTTTGAGAATTTAGTCCAGAATTTTCCATTTCTTTGATGAGATTTGGTAATTGAAATATCGTGAAAGAGCTAGCATTTTCTAAATTATTTATAATTTTTTTACGAATAAAATCTTCATCAATGTTAGATGGAATAATGATTTGCTGGTTTTTCTGATTAATGAAATTAAGGCTTTCTTTACTGAGTTGTTTAAAATTTTTTTGATTTTTTTCATAATTAAGCTGAGGTATTATTGAATTTATTGTGGCACCTTCAAGAATAAATCGATTCTCTTTGAGAGTCATGGTCTTGCTATTAATTTTTTTGTAAAAAACTCCGTATTCATCAAAAAACCAAATTGTATTGTTAAGGAATGTTAAGTCATTTTTATTTGCAGAATGGCTGTTAATAATGATTTCTTGTCCTTTGTGATCGAGGTTCTCTTGGCGAAGCCAAATACCTTTTTGGTTTTGTGAATTATAAATTTCAGGATTTTTTTTAATAATTTCTGATTCAATTTTTTGAATTTTATTGGTGCTAATTGTACTGATTGGTTGAAATATTGAAATCCAAAAAATTCCCAGACCAAAAGCTGATAAAGCAATTGGCTGAGAAATATGCCAGATAGATAATCCGCTTATTCTGATGATCGTTATTTCATTTTTTATAGCTAGATTAAAATAACAAATTATGGCAGAAATTAAAATTATTGAAGTTGAAATTTCATTGATAAGTTGAGGAATGCTTAAGACTGATAACTCAACTTGAGTATAAAAACTAGAATAACTTGATGAGCTTCGGTTGAAAATTTCAATAAAATTGATAAGAAAAATTAACAAGGCAAATGCTAAGACTATTTGTATAAACTGTTTAATAAATTTTTTAGCGATGTAAATGTAAATTGATTTAAATGACATGTTTTAAGCGGTAATTATTGTTTAAAGCCTTATAAGAAATTATCATAAAAACAAGAAAATTTAGATACGGTAAAGTTACATATATTGAGCCATGTTTAATGAAACTATAACTTATTATGTTAAGAATGAGATATAGAGAAGCAATAGTTATGGCTTTTAAAATATTTCTAGAATTTTGTTCTCTTCTAAATTCACCCTGCATAACAAATGCCATGGCAATGGAAGCTAAAACTATTGATAGCAATGGATCAACAATTCTTTCATGTCTCTCAGTAATGAGTTTTTGATAATCACTTTCGCTAAGATTTTGTTCAAGGTTAAATAATTCATAGAAAAAATATTCATTTGGTTTTAAGCGGTTACTAGCCTTAACTGAATTATTGTCGTTTAGATTAAATAAATAGTGATCAAATTCCATTATTTCAGTTTTTTGGGTTAGATAGTTGTATTTTTGGATAGTTCCGCGATTCATTTCCAAAAGAGCTGAATTATCTTGTATAATTATCTTACCTTGTTTGGCGGTAATTGTTAAATTATATTCACTAGACCTTTTATCATGAAGAAATATTTCAACAAGATTATCATTTTCATCGCGTTTTTTGCTATAAATAGTTAGGTCTTTAAAACTTTCAAAGGTTTGCGATTTGAATGCTAAGTTAGTATAGTTTTCGTTTATTGCTGATTTTGATTCACGAAGAGATCTGTTTGAGTAAGGCATTAAAAAAAATGATAAAAAATAGCATAGCAATGAACTAATTATTGCCAATAAAATTATCGGTTTACATATTTGCAATTTGGTAAGTCCTGATATTTTTAAAATAGAAATCTCATTGTTGTTGATCATGCGATTAATATTAATTAGTGTTCCACTAAATACTGAAATAGGAATAATAATCATCAATAACCATGGCAAAATTAAAATAAAAAGTTGAAAAAATTTGCTTAGTTCAACTCCGTTCTCAGTAATAAAATTAACAAAACTACTTGCTCTGGTAAACCAGATTAATAAAATTAATACTAGGCAAATTGCACTGGAGAGCAAAAGGTTGGAAATAAATAAATAGCGTTGATAAAGCATAATTATTAAAGTCAGTTTTAGTAATAAAATTGTAAAAATCTTTTTGCAATTTGTAAATAACTATGCTATGTTATTTACAAAATTTTCTAACTCAATTTAAAATCAACTACAATATGATCGAGATAATTTTAAATGGTGAAAAAACTAAAGTCAGTAATGATTTTACCCTCGCTGACTTAGTTAATAAATATCAACTTGATGTTAATAAGATTGCCATTGAAAAAGATCTAGAGATTGTTAATCCTAGTCAATTCAATAAAGTTAAGCTAACTAATAACTGCCAAATTGAGATTGTTCATTTTATTGGGGGAGGCTGATCTGGGAAAACTATTCGCGAAAATTTATAAATTGAAGCGGTATTTTGTAATCAGTTTTTTTTAAGAACAATATAACTTCTTGTAAATCATCTCTTTTTTTACCATCGACTCTTAATTCATCACCTTTGATGGAAGTCTGAACCTTAAGCTTCGATTGCTTAATGTCTTTAACAATTTCTTTAGCAATTTCTTGTTCAATTCCGTTACGTAACTTAACTTCTTGGCGAAGAGATTGACCGCTGGCCGGTTGTTCTTTTTGAAAATCAAGAGCTCGAGCATCAATACCTCTCTTACTTACCGAAGCTTTAAGTGATTCTTGAATTGCCGAAAGTTTATAATCACTATCGGCAGTTAAGATAATAAGATTATCTTTGGTTTTTAATTCAACACTAAAAATTGATCCTTTAAAATCATAGCGATTAGTAAGCTCTCTTAACACGGTGTTCACCGCATTGTCAATTTCTTGAATATTAATTTTGGAAACTACATCAAAACTAGGCATAATTGTTAAATTTTAATTATTATTAATTATTTTAAAGCTTGTTCTAAATCTGCTATTAAGTCTTCAACATTTTCAATTCCAACTGATAATCGACAAAGATTTTCGGTAATTCCTAAACTTACTCTTTCTTCAGGGTTAATGTTGGAATGGGTTGTGCTACTTGGATGAGTAAGAAGAGTTTTGGAATCACCTAAATTATTAGAGATATCAATTAATTTAAGTTTGTTCATAAATTTAAAGCAATCAGCTTTTGAACCTTCAACTTCAAAAGCAATCATTGCTCCACCATTTTTCATTTGTTTTTTGGCAAGATGATATTGTGGATGATTGTTAAGAAATGGATAAAGAATTTTTTTAACCTTCTTATGATTAGCTAGAAATTCAGCAGTTTTGTGAGCATTATCAGTGTGTCTTTCGATGCGTAGCAAAAATGACTCTAAGGATTTTAAAATTACCCAAGCATTAAAAGGACTCAAAGCAGGACCGGTATGGCGATGAAAAGGAAGAAGAATTTCTTTGATAAAATTTTCCTTTCCTAAAACAGCTCCCCCAAGGGTTCTGCCATGACCATCGAGATGTTTGGTTGTTGAGTAAACAATAATATCTGCACCAAAATCAAAGGGTTGTTGGCTATATGGTGAGGCAAAAATATTATCAACAATCAAGCAGGCATTATTTTTTTTACAAAGATCGGCAACTAAACTGATATCAATAATTTCTGTTGTCGGATTGGCAGGAGTTTCAATAAAAACAACTTTAGTATTTTTTTTAAAAGCTTTTTGCCATTGCTGGGGATCAGTTCCATCAACAAGGGTAACATCAATACCATAATTTGGTAAGATTTTTGTAGCAATGTAATGACATGAACCAAACAATACCCGAGAAGCAATAAAGTGATCTCCAGCTTTAATTTGCGACATTATCGAGGCAAAAACTGCAGACATTCCAGAAGCCATTACGCAACATGCTTCAGCATTTTCTAATAAACACAAACGCTCTTCAAGCATTTTGAGAGTTGGATTAACATATCGTGAATAAACAAAACCTGGATCGCTTCCATCAAATCTACTTTCGGCAATTTCAGCTGAATTATAGCAAAAACCTGAGTTCATAAAAATTGCCTCTGAGGTTTCGCCAAAATTACTGCGTAGCACTCCACCTCTGACCATTTTGGTTTCAAGTTTGGTATTTTTAAAATCGTTTTTTTTATTTTGATAATTCATTTTTTAAAAGTTTTTTAAAATTACTTTAAGAGATAAATTTAATAATTTTTAAAAATTATTAAATTTTATTCAACTAAAACATCAAGATCTTTATTTTGATTTTTGTATTGCTCAAGATCAATCTCAAATTTTTTATTACCAATGCCAAGTTTAGAAAGCATTTCGTCAGTTTCCTTGCGTAAAAATTCAATTTTAACTTTGGTTGTTCCTCGTCCTTTAAATCCAAGAATTTCAGCAGTTTTTTCTGAAACATCAATAATGCGATTTTTGGCAAACGGTCCACGGTCATTAACCCGAACTACGGTTGTTTTACCATTCATTAAATTGGTAACACGAATTAATGATGGTAAGGGCAGGGTAGGATGAGCTGCAGTTATATCTCCCATATTGTATATTTCGCCATTGGCAGTTTTTTTGCCATGAAAATCACTGCCATACCATGATGCCATACCTTCTTCTTCAAAAAATTGATAATCTTGAGGAATATAAGATATTCCAAAAATTTTATAAGGATTGCCAATTTTAAAGTGTCCTTCATAGCGTTGAGGGGGGTTGATATGAGTATTTATTTGCAATACATCTTCAGGATTAATTTCTTCATTTTCAGGGATTGAATCGTAATAACTATCTTCATAAAATTCTTGTTTTTTAGATTTAGTTTTTGCTTGATTTACTTTATATTCTTGATAAGATCTTTCTTGAGATTCGAAATCTTGAGAGTCTGAGGAAGGTAAATGGCGGTTGGTTCCGGTAGCCATTGATTCTGAAGGAAGAACGCGATAGGCTATTTCAAATATTTTTTCTTGAGTTAAATTATTACAATATCCATTTCTAATTAAAAAAAAAATAATACTTAAGGTAATAGTTAATGTTTTAATTATTTTTAATTTTAGTATATTCATTACTACTATAATTTAATAATTTTATTAGTTATAATTTAGTTTCTTACTTTGTATTTGTTTTGGTTTTTAACTATTAAAACCAATATAAAATATATATTATGGATTTAGAATATACAATAAGATTATTCTAAGTTTGTTTTTCACTTATTGGTCTTGAAGCTAAACCTAACTGATTTAACTTCTTGAAGACCATTTGGGTGTTAGTAAATAATTCTTCTGCGGTGGGGCATATTTCTTTTTTAGTAATTAAAAAAATTCCATAGTCAGCAAAAAAATTGGCAATAATTTCATTGCCAAAAATACTGATAAGCTGATGTTTAGCTGTTAGAAAAATTTTATTTTTAATAATTAAGTTGCTGTCTTTACATAAATTTTCAAAATCACGGATTGAGCAAAAATGTATGTTTGGAGTTTCATACCATTGGAAAGGAATGGTTTTGTTAACGGGCATAGTTCCTTTAAGCATTAGATGAAAGCGATTTTTATAATTGGCAAAATTAGGCAAAGAAACAATTGCATATTTAGCAATTCTTAACAACTCTTGAAGAATTTTTTGAGGATTGTTCATCGCTTGTATTGTTTGTCCAAGAACCGCATAATCAAAGCTGTCGTTAGGATAAATATTAAGATCAAAATTAGCATCGCCATGAATAACTGAAAGACCTTTGCTTAAACAATTACTGATCATTTCTTGAGATATTTCTAAGCCTCGACAATCAGCTTTTTTATTTTTTTTTAAAAAATATAATAAATCACCATTACCACAGCCAATATCTATAACCTTGCTTTCTGGTTTAATAAGGTTAGCAATTATTTCAAAATCATAACGAATTTTATTGGTAATTATATTTTCTCCGATTGCACTCATAAATTCAATTTTGATTTAAAAAACCACTGATGGTATTTTTTAACATATCATTTTCAATTAAAAATGAATCATGTCCGCCATCGCTTGAAATCACAACAGAGCTGGTGTTAATAGAGTGAACTGACAACGCTTTGGTAATTTTTTTAATTTCTTGGGCAGGAAAAAGCCAGTCATCAGAGCAAGAAATTAAACAAAACTTACCTTCTTTGTTATCAGCAAATCCTCTAAAAGCACTACTTAAATTTCCTGAAAAATCACTTTCTAGATCAAAATAATCAACTGCTCGCGTGATATAAAGATAAGAATTAGGATCAAATCTTTCAACAAATTTATTACCTTGATGATGAAGATAGTTTTCAATTTGGAATTCGCGATCAAAATTAAAAGAGAAGGAGTTTTTATTGTTTAGGTCTCTACCAAATTTGCGTTGTAAGGCACTTTCTGAAAGGTAAGTAATATGAGCGGTCATTCTGGCAAGAGCAAGTCCGTTAGTAGGAAATTTTTTTTCTTGCAAATAATTGCCATTACACCAATTTTTATCTGCCATTATTCCTTGTCTTCCAACCTCATGAAATGCAATATTTTGAGGAGAATGACGATATGAAGTAGCAATTGGAATAACCAGTTTTATTTTATGAGGATAAAGAACTGACCAGGCCAAAGCTTGCATTCCTCCTGTTGATCCACCAATTACCGCATGAAGTTTTTTAATACCCAAATGATCAATCAATAGATTTTGGACGTTAACCATATCTTGAATAGTAATTACGGGAAAATTGATACCATACGGTTGATTGGTTTTTGGATTGAGAGATTTTGGACCAAGGGAACCCATGCACCCACCTATGACATTGCTACAAATTACAAAAAATTTTTTAGTATCAATTGGTTTATTTTCTCCAATCATAAAATCCCACCAACCCTTTTTTTGAGTAATTGGATTATATGATGCGACGTATTGATCACCTGTCAAAGCATGACAAATTAAAATTGCATTAGAATGATCTGAATTTAATTTGCCGTATGTTTGATAGGCAATCTCAATATTATCTAATTGTTCTTTGCAAATTAAATTTAAAGGTTTATCACAAGCTAATTTAACAATATCGCCAATTTCGTATTCTTTATAGTCTGGTCCAAAACATGACTTGACTTTCATAGTTTTTTTTGGTTAATTAAATTAAAGCAAAATTATAAATTTATCTTTTTTAAAATAAAATGACTAATAATCAACATAATAAAAATTTACAAGAAATTCGATTTGAAATAGACAAAATTGATAACCAAATAGTTGACTTAATAAAACAGAGGATGTCAATAATTCCAAGAGTTATCGATTTAAAAAAGAATTATGATGAAAAATTTTATATTAAATCAGCTCGAGAATCTGATATGATAAAAAATTTAGTTAATACGGTTGAAGGAAATTATTTGAAACAAGCCATAGCAGGTATTTGGCGAAAAATAATTTGCGTAGCAAATATGAAAGAGCAAATTTTAAGAATTGGCATACATAATCCTTGTTCTATTGGGGATTATGAATATTTGGTTAAAGAATATTTTTTACCTAATTTAGATATAATCAATTTTGATAGTGATATAAATTTGATTGCCGAAATGCAAAAAGGTTCAATTAATATTGGTGTGTTTCTATTGCCAACTGACCATGATAATTTTAACAAAAAAGATTCATTTCAGGAAAACTGGTGGATAAATATGGCAAATAATCAAATAGGGTTGAAAATATATTGTAAAATTCCTTTTGTAGAATTTTCAAAAGATAATAAACAGTCTAATATTCAGCTGGTTGCTGCAGCAATTAAAAATCCTGAGCAGTCCATGCAAGATCAAACTATTATTTGTCTTGAAGATAATTCGCAAGTTGATAAAGCACAAATTATTAATTTATTCAAAAAAAATAATTTTAATGCTAAAATATTGAAATCAGTTAAGATTCAACAACTTTCAGGAATAGTTTTTTATCTTATTGAGCTTGATGGTTTTTATTTAGAAGGGGATATAAATTTAAAAAAATTATCGCAATCAAATATCAAGCCATTCATTAAGGTAATGGGGCATTTTCCTACTCCAATTATTCTTAACTAAGTTAAATACACTTAAAAGTGAGAAAACAAAAAATAAAAAAATATGGTTTAATAAAAAACCTTAAATCACCAAAATTAAAAAAAGCATTTAGCCTAGTTGAGATCTCAATTGTGTTAATGATTATTGCAATTCTTGTTGTTGGTGTTACCCAAAGCTCTCGCCTTGTTGGTTTATCGCGTTTAACTGTTGCCAAACAACTAACTCAAAGCTCACCAGTATCCTCAATAAGAGGTTTAATCGGTTGGTTTGATTCAGTTTCAGATAAAAGTTTTAATACTGATGACCCAGATGAAGGATACCGTGTTATGATGTGGAAAGATATTAATCCGCAAGAAGTTCTGAAAAATAATTTAGTCGCTGCTGATCTTGACACTGCTCCAGTTTTTCGATCTAACTGTATAAACCTTTTGCCTTGTGTTGAATTTAATGGTGCAAGATTCTTAAATAACACCATAAACTTTTCAAGTGCTAATCAAGTTTCAATTTTTGCAGTGTTTCGTTCAAATGCATTATTACCATCAACTCAGAGTATAATTGCCTCAAGAGGGCCAAGAGAACCAGAAAATATCAGTTTTGTTTATGGCATAAATTCTTCGCCAATTGATAAAATTTATTATTCTACATCTGGTGGAGATCAAGTTAATTCTTTTTCATCTGATAAAATTACACCTCAAAGAGAGTATCTGACTTATTTTATTGATGATGGTTTCATTGTTCATCATTTTTTAAATGATCAATTTAGCACTTCAACATCAGCAGTAACTGGTACTAAGAATCTTGGATTATTTACAGTTGGAGCTTGGGATGATGGATCATATACTCAAGAATTACTTAATGGTTCAATTTCTGAGTTAATTATTTTTAATCGAGCATTAAAAATTGAAGAGCGTAAAGAAGTTGAGAAATATCTCACCAAGAAGTGGAAAATTAAAATGTTTGATCCAAGTAATTGCGGAGCGAATTGTCAGTATGCTAATTTTTGTCCTTTAAATTTAATTGGTTCATCAAATAATTTTGTTCCCCCAGGAACTGGATCGGCAGATTGTGATCAAAATGGTTATTATGGATCTGTTTCATATTCTTGTCAAAACGGAATCGGAACTCCTTCATCATCATGTAATTGTGCTAGCGGATATACAGTTGATGGCAATTATTGCAAAAAATCATGTTCAGTCTTTGGCATTGATGGAGGAACTAATGTGGCATCGGTTGTTGTAGGTTCTGGAAACTTACCTTGTACTGGAACTGGTTATGCTGGAAATGTCGGCTATACATGCTCTTCAGATGGAACATTTACTTTACTTAATAATTGTGCTCTATTAACACCTTAGAAGCTAAAAAAATTATTGTTTGACATAAAATAATGTTGAGTTAAAATTACTAACAAAGATTTATAAATTATTTTTTATAATTACTCAATCTTAAACCAATTAATCCTTTAAAAACGTTATGTTTTTAAAAATTTTTAAGTAAATATTTCTAACATTTTATCTCTTTGATTTAAGATCTTTCTTAACTTGAATTGTAAAATGATACTAATTTGAAATAATCTTAAAATTACTTTGGATAATTGAAAAATAAACTTCAATATTTATGACAAAAAGAATAGGTGCTAAGAAAAAAATTAGCCGTAAACTTGGTGCTAGTCTATGGGGACAGGCAAAAGATCCCTTCACTAAGCGTAATTATCGTCCCGGCCAACATGGTGCTTCAACAAAAGGTCGATCAAGCGATTATGGAATGCAGTTAAGAGCTAAACAAAGAATGAAATTTGTTTATGGTAACATTTCAGAAAAACAATTTTATAATACTTTTAAATTAGCCTCAACTTTAAAAGGCGATGTCAGTGAAAACTTTGTATCACTTCTTGAGTCTCGTTTAGATTCAGTTATTTATCGAGCAAATTTTGTTTCAACAGTTTTTTCAGCTCGTCAATTTGTAAATCATAAACATGTTACTGTTAATGGTAAAATTGTTAATATTCCTTCGTATCGTTTAAAAGTCGGTGATGTTGTTCAGGTTCGTGAAAAATCCAGATCTTTAGCAATTGTGATTGACTCTTTACAGAAAATGGAAAGAGATGTTCCATCTTATTTGCAACTTGAAAAAGAAACCCACAGTGTCAAATTCTCTCAAAAACCAACTTTTGCAGAGGTTCCTTATGCAGTTGAAATGCATCCACATTTAATTACCGAGTTTTACTCAAGATAATTTAAAAATTTTTTTCAATATTATAATTCCTTCGCCTTGTTTTAGCAAGGCTTAGGAATTATCGAAAAATTATTTAAGTAAAATTAAAAAATTAAGGTAAAGCTGTTTATCAAGAAATTTTAAAGCCGTATTTTCGCGATAAATATCCTTCAATGGCAATCCTTTCAGAATCATCTAAAGCTCGAGAAAAAATTATAATTTCAGCAATATCGCCATTATAATAAAGACCAGTGGTAAGTCCGATGGTAGGTTGACTAAACTGAACCAATGGAGCGGTATGAGAGTTTGAGGCATCAGGATTAACTCCGCCATTGTACCAATATTTTTTTCCATAGTTATTATTATGAATAAAGGTGTGAAGAGTTGGGGTTGGTGAGGTATATGCTGGAACAGTTAAATCAATATATTGTAATCCTGCATTAAAACCATAATTGCCAACTCTTAATACAGTTGTGGAGGCATATCCCATATGAAAATTTACATCATTGCCGTAATCTTGTGCTCCACCTACAAAATATTGAGCATTAGCAGTTCGTCGTTGTTCAACAACAAAAAAAGTAAAAGATCTGCTGATTAAAATTGAGCCGTTGTAATTAAAATAATCGTTTACGCCATCAAAGCGAACTCCAGGAATTGAGCCGTTAAAAGCATTCTCAATAAAAATTGGACGATTACCAACAGGAGAGGTTGCATTATTTTTTACAATAGTTTGAGCACTGTTATCATACCAGATACTTATTTCGGCATTATTTTGTCGTTGGTTATTTTCAAAACTAGATTCTAAGGAAGTTTCTAACCATAAAACTAAATCATTGACTAATAAAACCGGAGCGCTTGCAGTAATATTTTGAGCAGTTTGTAAACGCATTTTGCGAGCTAGAATTGCACCTTGAGTTATCCCTGAAATTAAAACGCCAATAATTATTATTACAATCGAAATTTCAATTAGCGAAAAAGCTCTATGTGACCTAATCATTAGAGAGTTTATATTAAGTTTAATTTTTGTAAGGATTTTTTGATTCTCTCTTTATTTAAATCGCAGGGTTGACAAAGGGGAAGACGAATCTCGGGGCTACACAATCCCATAAGGTTCATAGCATATTTAATAGGAATTGGATTGGTTTCACAAAACATTGAATTGTGAAGATCGGTAAGTTTGTCTTGTAAAGCAAGAGCTGATTTGTAATCGCCATTTAGACAAAATTTTTGGAGATCGCTAACCATTTTTGGAGCAATATTAGCAGTAACTGAAATAACCCCATTTCCTCCCATAGCATTGAAACCAACAACCGTCGCATCTTCTCCAGAGAGATATAAAAATGGTTTTTTTACTAATAATCTTAAATTAGCAACACGAGCTAAATCACCAGTAGCATCTTTGATACCTACAACATTTTCTAGCTCGGCAATTTTTGCTAAATTCTCATCACTAATGTTAATAACTGATCTTCCAGGAATATTGTAAATTATTAATGGAATATCGATTTTGTTGAGCTCTTGAAAATGTTGTAATATTCCTTGAGGATTAGGTTTATTGTAGTATGGTGCAACAATTAAACAGGAATCAGCTTTAATTTTTTTTGCATAATTGGTCATAGTAACCGCTTCTTGAGTTGAGTTAGAGCCAGTTCCAGCCATTACTTTGATTCTTTTATTAGCTATTTCAACACTTAATTCAATCAAGCGATTATGTTCTTCGTGACTTAATGTTGGTGATTCGCCAGTTGTTCCACATGGTACAATACCATCAATACCATTTTTGATTTGCATCTCAATAATATTTGCCAAGGCTAATTCATCGATTTTATCATTTTTAAAAGGAGTAATAATTGCCGTATAAGTTGCAGTATTGGTCATGAAATTTAAAATTAATTAAGCAGAAAGAGTAAAAAATTATTTTTTGAATTGATTTATTTTTTTAATAAAAATAATCTTAACTCATGAAAGATAATTTGAGAATTTATTAAATTCAATTATCAATTAAATTTTTTTTAATTTACAATGCTATCTTTGTATTTATGACCATGAATTGTGCCGATCCATTTGCTTCTAACCCCGATCTTAATGCTTCGCTAATTAATAATGCTAAGGTTTTAGTTAAAAATATTGCTAGTGCTGAATGTGTTTCTACCCAATATTTGCCAATTTTAATTTTTTTAGTAGTTGCTATTGGTTTGTCAATTGTAATAATATTGATCCCATTTGTTATCAATAAAATGCGTCCCAGCCAAGCAAAAAATTCGCCTTATGAATGCGGTTTTGAAGGGCAGGGAGTAGTTCGTAATAAATTCAGTGTTCAGTTTTATTTGGTGGCAATTTTATTTATTATTTTTGATTTAGAAATTGCCTTTTTATTTCCGTGGGCTGTTGCCTTAAAGCAAATTGGAGTTTTAGGTTTTGTTTCGATGATGATTTTTCTTGGTTTACTTACTATCGGTTTCATTTATGAATGGAAACGAGGAGCATTGGAATGGAAATAAAAATTAAATTTTTATTATCATTTTTTTATAAAATTAATTTTAACTTATGTCAAACTTATCACCTTTGAATCAAGATTTAATTCTTAATCAAGCTCTTGATGAGGTTAATAATCGAGGATTTATCACTGCCAAACTAGATGATTTGGTCAATTGGGCTAGAACTGGATCGCTCTGGCCGATGACTTTTGGTTTAGCTTGTTGTGCTGTTGAAATGATGCAGACTGCAGCAAGTCGTTATGATTTAGATCGTTTTGGTATGGTTTTTCGTCCATCACCTCGACAATCAGATGTTATGATAGTTGCAGGAACATTGACTAATAAAATGGCTCCAGCTTTGCGTAAAGTTTATGATCAAATGGCTGAACCGCGTTATGTTATTTCAATGGGTAGCTGTGCCAATGGCGGAGGTTACTACCATTATTCTTATTCAGTGGTTCGTGGTTGTGATCGCATTATTCCAGTTGATGTTTATGTTCCAGGATGTCCACCTACTGCGGAGGCTTTGCTTTACGGAGTTTTAGTTTTGCAGCGTAAAATTAAAAGACAGCAGAATTTTCAAAATAAATTCAAAGCTCCTCTCAATACTAAAATTAAAAAATAATTTTTAAAATTATGTTTCAAAATCTAGAATTACAAGCTAATTACATTAAAGAAAAATTCCCTGAACTTGAAATTAAAACAATAGTTGGTGAAAACCTAATAATTTATGTTGATAAAAATAAAATTAACGATTTATTAACATTCTTACGCGATGACAGTGAATTATCTTTTAAAACTTTGCTCGATTTGTTTGGAGCTGATCTTTTAGGAGTCCGTCAACCAAGGTTTGAGGTGATTTATAATTTACTGAGTTACAAATTAAATAATCGTCTTACCATTAAAGTTGCGCTCGATGATAATGAAACAATCCCAAGTGTTTGCAAAGTTTTTGTTAATGCTAATTGGTATGAAAGAGAAGCTTTTGACATGTATGGCATAGTTTTTTCAGGTCATGATGATCTTAGAAGAATTCTTACTGATTATAATTTTGAGGGTTATCCACTTCGTAAAGACTTCCCTCTCACTGGTTATAACGAGCTTCGTTACGATGATGATAAAAAAGAAATCGTTTATGAACCAGTTAATTTGACCCAAGAATTTCGTAATTTTGATTTTGAAATGCCTTGGGAAGGAACGCAGTATAAGATTAATATTCAGGACAAAAAATAATTTTAAAAATTTCTAAAGTTTGGTGGTTATAAAAACTTAATCCAAAAATTTTTTTCTATTTTTTAACAATAAACTTATAATTTTTTACTAGAAAAACTAGTTGAAGTTTCATAGTTATAATTTTTAATGGGATTAAAACAAGTTTTTATTTTTTTTTTAAAAAACTTAATTTATTTTATTACTATTCTAAAATTCATTATTTTAAAAAATATTTGATAATTAATTTATTATTTATGAATATTAAGCAAATTTTAACATTTATTGAAGAGTCTTTTTATAAAGCTTTATCAGGGCAAGAAAAAATAAAAGTTATAGTTTTTTGGTGGGGAATCCCAGCCTATTTGCTTAGCTATCTTGTTTTTAATAATTTGGTTCGCTGGATTGATCTTCGTTTTATAGACAACTTTATTGCTTTTATCGTTTCGCTTTATTTTGCTTGGCATATTTATGTTTTGCACCGTTGCAAGCCCAAAAACCCCAAATTAACTCCAGATGAAAAAAAACAACTCGAAATATCTGAAAAGAAAGATCGAGCTAAAAGAGTTATGAGAAAATTTTTACTTCGTGAACCGCTTTTTAAGTGGAATCAGGTCACAGTTTTTACTGCTTTTGACCTTCTTTTTATTGCTCATTTTAGCAACTTCTTCTTTTATTAAATTATTATTTATCAAACTATAAATTCTGTAAATATAACTCATATCATCCCAATCTAAAAATTTAAATTTTATATTTTTAATCTTTCTAACTTTATTTCTTAGTAAAAAAATCTCGAGATTTAATTTGGTTATGATAACTTAATAAAATATATTTTTGATTAATTAAAAGTATTATCAAAGATTGTTCTATTTATATTTTCTTGATGTTCCAGATATTTTTAATCTTACGATTATCAGCAAATTTTTTTTAGACAATTTTTAGTTCTTAAAACAAAGTGTTTTAATTATGAAACATTTGCCAATTCTTTGAGATTGGTAGTGTATTGACAAGAGCGTTGATTGCATTGCATTGCCCAGTTTCTTTTTATGCCTTGGATAGCATAAAATATAGTATTTTGCCCATTTTTATGATTAATTTTTTCAAGGGTTTGCTGAATAACTTCATTTCTTTCTTGTTGTGGATTATAATTATTGTTGAATAAATCATATTGCATTTTTTGTTCATCAATTAAGTCTAAAAGCATTACCCCAGCTTTTTTGTAAGCATAACCTTTTTTATAAATTTTGTCTAAAAGTTGTAAAGCGCAAGCGATAATTTCTTGAACATTGTTAGTAGCAATTGTAAAATTATGGGTTAATCCTGCTTGATATTGAACAGTTGAGGCAAAAGGGCTGGTACGAATATAAATCATCAAAGCTTGTGCTTTGGTTTTTTGACGACGCATTTTTTCGCAAGCCCTTACCACATAGTTTGCCAAAGCTTCCTGTAATTCTGTTTTTTCAAAAACATTTTTGCCAAAAGATTTCGAAGATAAAATATTTTTGCGTGGAGCTATGTCTTCAAGCTCTAAACAAGAAAAACCTCGCAGTTCATAAACAATTCTTTTACCAACAACCCCAAGTAGTTTGTCAATTTGCATTTCGCAAGCATCTCTTAATTGTAAAGCGTTGGTAATGCCAATTTTGTGAAGGCTTTGTGACATGCCTTTACCAATTCCCCAGATATCTTTTAAAGCAATTTGTGGTAAAATTTGTTCTTGTAATTTTTTATCACAAAAATCTACCACTGAATTTTTTGCCAAATTGTGGAGATTTTTTTTAGCAAGATGATTGGCAATTTTTGCTAGAGTTTTAGTTGGAGCAATGCCTATTGAGGTAGGGATACCAAGCCATTTATTTATTTTAAAACGAATATCGCTACAAAATTCTTGATAGCAATTTATTGCCATAGTGTCGAGACGAAAAAAAGCTTCATCAATTGAGTAAATTTCCATATCGCTAACCATCATTTGCAATGACTTCATAACACGATTTGACATATCACCGTAAAAAGTATAATTGGAAGAAAAAACTGCTACTTGATTTTTTTCAATTAGCTGACGAAATTTGAAAAAAGGTGCACCCATTTCAATGCCCAAAGCTTTGGCTTCGTTGGAGCGAGCAATAATACAACCATCATTATTTGACAATACCACAACAGGTTTATTAGTTAATTTTGGTTGAAAAACCCGCTCGCATGACGCATAAAAATTGTTGCAATCGATCAAGGCAAAAATTGGTGAATTACTCATAAATTTATAGTTTGTTAAGAAAAATATTTATTGTTAATAAAAAAATAAATTGTTAGTTATTGTTTAAAGTACTTTAAAATATTTTAAAAAAATTAATTTATACTTTGTGAATAACATTTGTAACCACTCCCCAAATAGTGTTTTCGTTAAATTCTCTAATGGCAATTGGTTGATATTGATCATTTTCTGGCATTAAAAATAATCCCTCAGAGTTTCTAATGAATCTTTTAACGGTTAGCTCACCGTTAATTGCAACAATAACAATATTGCCATTTCTAACTTCCAGACTGCGATCAACAATCAAGACATCATCTTGATTAATTCCTGCTTTAATCATTGAATCACCGACCACTCTTACTAAGAAAGTAGCGGTAGGGTGTCTAATTAAATATTTGTTAAGATCAATATCTTGAGCGATGTAATCATCAGCAGGAGAGGGAAAACCAGCTTGTACAGCGCAATTGTAAAGCGGTAAACAATAACCCTTATTGCTAATAAAATCGGTTATTTTGCCAATCAGGCTTAAGGGAACTCTAAGCGGTTTGGTTGGTTCTTGGTATTTGCCTTGACCCTTTGGTCGACCTGCGCCAATACGATATCCTCCACGTTTTTTCATAGTTTTTTTGTAATTGATGTTAAAAATAATCTCTATAAATTTTGCTTTAAGAGATTTAGTTATAGAATTGATAGGCATTTTAGAATAATGAACTATAATCAAAACAGTTTCTAGAATAATGTACAAAAATCAAAAGACAAGTTTTTTATTATTGTTAAGTTTAATTGGTTGTGAGTTATTAACCACTGTTACATTAGTACGATCAAAAATAACATTGTTATGGGTCGTAAGTATAAAAAATAATTTTCTCATATTGGCAAGATAAGATAATATTTAGTGCTACTAAAAAATTATTATACATATTTAACGCAACTGAAACTTATATTTTTTAGAAAAAATTTGCGATAAATTTAATTATTAAAATTTAAATATTGTAATAACTTTTTTTTAAAAGTTTTTTATAACAATTAATGTAAAATATTTTTTTATGTCTTTAAAGAGAGAAGCTAATAGTTTAAAATTAAAAGATCGTATCGAAAGTCTTTTTAATGAAAAAAAATATGATGACCTAAGAAAATTATGTTTTGAAGCTAGTGATAAAGGAAATATTTTTCATATTTTAATTGAAGAAAATTGTGATCTAGAAATTATAGAAAAATTAATTAACAAATTCTCATTTGAAATTATTGAGCTAATGAATCACTCAAATAAATTTGGTATTACTCCTTTCCATCTTTCGATAATAAAAAAAAAATCTGATCTAGTTTGGTATTTTCTAAAAAAAAATATTATCGATCTTGAAAAAAAAATTACAATTAATGAAAAAGAGTTTGATATTTTAGAGTTTGCTAATCAACAAAATAACCTTGAAGCAGTTACTGCAATTGTGAAAGCAAGGATTAATATGATCGAAGTTACAGATCATACTTTTAATCAAAAAAATTTATTAGAGATTATTTTTTCTAGCAAAAAAAATACCCTTAAAGTTTTAAAAAATTTTATTAGCCAAGGCAAGATAGATGATCTGCAAGATATTTTGGATTTAGAATTTTACTATCCAAGACAAATGAAAAGAACTGCAATTAGAGAAATCTTGCCAAAGCAATCCTTAATTTATTGCTATTATGATTTTTTTATTAATGAAAAACAGGATATTGATCCTCGTCATTTAAAAACTTTAGAATTTATTTTAAGTAAAAATCCGGATTTAAATAAATCATTAGATAGTTCTTCGGAAAATGCTATGCATTATTTGGCAAGAAAATTTGACAAAGATGTTTTTAGATTAATTACGCAGCATCCTGGTTTCAATAATAAGTCATTAAATATGTTAGATTGCCAAAATAGAACCCCTATAGATCTATCGGTAACTAAGTGTAATATTGAAGCTTTTGAAGCAATGATTGATTTGCAGGAAATTAATGCTCTGAAGCAATATTTGCCAAGACTTAACTATTATGTAAAAAAACTTAGAATTTTATATCGTAGTAATAAAAAATATTTTCCAAAAAAATATCGAACTTCAGAAGATTTTACAAGATTATGCAATAGCTTTTACATTAAATTAAGTAGATCAATTATGAAAAAAGAGTTGCAAGAATTCAAAGAGCAAACTCCAAGTAAATCTTGCGGTTCACCAAGAACTACTGATGATTCTAGTAGTTGTTCGATCCTATGAAATCTATTTTAGAATAGCTAAAATAATTATTTATTTGCGTTAAGAAATTAATTATCCAAAATCTTTATTTAAAGATTTTGCTAAAAAATCACCAACTAAATAAAGTGATCCGGTAAGAACAGCTACTTGGCTTTGCAGATGATTAATTTTTTCAAAAATCTGTTGATAATTTGCTAAACAAAAATATTTAACATTGAATTTTTTAATAATTTTTTCCAATTCTTCCAAGCTCATTGAGCGATGTTGATTAGGAATTGTCGTTAAAATAATTTCACTGATTTGGTAATCTTTTGAGTTGATAATTGTTGTTAAGAATTCTTCGCAAGGTTTATCTTTGAGCATAGAAAAAATTAGGGTAATTTTTTTATCTTTAAATTTTTTTAAAAAATTATTAACAGTGTTAGCACCTTGTAAATTATGACTGCCATCAATATAAAACTGACAATTATTTGGTAATAATTTTAAGATTTTAGGATCATTAATTCTTTCTAATCGACCTCGCCATTGGGCATTTTGCAAACCAATTTTAATTTGCTGATCGCTAATTTTAAAAAGCTTTTGATTTTTGATGAAACTAACTGCAAGTTGAGCATTTTGTAGTTGGTGTTGACCATGCAAACCGAGTTCAAGATTGTCAAAATTAAATTCTATGTGATTTGCATAAATTAAGTTAGAGTTTAACTTTTTTGCCTTATTTTCTATAACTTCAATTACTTCTTGATGTTGATTAGTGGAAATTGTTAAACAATCTTTTTTAATTATTCCTGCCTTAGCTTTGGCGATTTCTTTTAAAGTTTTGCCCAAATATTCTTGATGATCAAAGTCAATAGTGGTGATGATTGATGCCAAAACTTGTTCAACAACATTGGTAGCATCAAATTCTCCACCAAGACCAGTTTCTAGCAGCAAAATATCACCCTTGATCTTGGAAAAAGCCAAAAATGCCATTGCTGTTGTTCCTTCAAAAAAACTTAAGTCAATTGGCTGATCTTTTAAACTTGCAATGCGACATTGCTCTGAAACTTCATTTAAAAAATCATCGCTAATCATTTTGTTAGCCAATTCAATTCGTTCATTAAACTCAACCAAATGAGGAGAGGTGTAGCTATGAACTCTGTAACCAGCAGTTTGTAAAATACTTTTGATAAAAGCTAAAGTTGATCCTTTGCCATTTGTTCCTGCAATATGAACAACTGGTGGTAAATTATTTTGAGGATTGTTGAGTCTTGCTAAAAGTTCGCTAATTCTTTCAAGTCCAAGATTAATGAATTGTTTATTAGGATTTGGCCATGAAGTAAAGAGCATAATAAATATTTGAAAAATTATTTTTTACGAATCTTTAAAAATACTTGATAGGTTCGATGAAAATGATAGTTAAATTCTGCACCTAAAATAAACACCAGACTAATTAAATAAAAAAACATTAAAGTAATTATAATTCCTGCAATTGATCCGTAAACAAAATTTACTTGATGAAATTTATCGAGATAAAATGAAAACAACCATTCTAAAATTACCCAGAGCATTACCGCTAAAATTGACCCTGGAACAGTTTTGGTGATTTTTTGTTTAACATTGGGAAGGGCATAGTAAAGGGTTGAGGTAGCAGTGATTAATAAAATTAAAAAAACAATGTAGCGAATATAAAAGAAATCATAATCAATATTTAGGTGAAAATTAAATTTCAATTCCAAATCTTTTAATGCTGATGGGATAATAACGAAAGCAATAATTGCCGTGATAATTGAAAAGATAATCACAAAAAATTCCATAATGCTAAAAAGCCTACGCCATAAATATGGAGGAGGAAAAGCAACGCGATAAGCGCGATTAAGAATTGTTCTGCACCCTTCAACTGATGATGAAGCGGTCCATATTACGCCAATAATGGCAATTGTTAAAAAGCTATTTTCTGGACCAGAAATAATTTCATTAATTCTTGGCGATAAGGCTTGCGACATCTCGCGAGGAATTGAGTCCAAAATTTTACCAATAAAATCAATACCAATGTCGCTTGCTCCAACCAGACCAATTATTGAAATTAAAAAAATTAAAGATGGAAAAAGTGATAAAATGCTTAAGAATGCTAAATACCCAGCATGTTCAATGCCATCATGACGAATAGTATCAATTATTGAGATTTTTAAAATCTTTAGAGGGATAATACAATATTTGTGAAAATAATAATTACCTTTGCGACGATTAGTTGATCTTTTAGCTCTGGTTTTTTTAGCTTTAACAACCATTATTTTAATTATTATTAAATATTTTGTTTTTTTTAAAAAAGTGACTACTTATCTCTTGTTTAGTTAAAATAATTTTATGTTTGAATTAAAATTTTATCAATCAAATTTTTAAAAATTTATAAAATTTAACTCTACAAATGTTGTAACTTAAAACATTAATAGTTAAGTATTATAGGGATAAAGTTGTTTAAAGTAGTTTTTTAAAAAAAATTATTAATAATAATTTTTAATATAAACTATAAAATATATTTTACAAATTTCTAATTATTTATTTGATCATACAAAATATTAAATATATTACACTAAAATACATTAAAAAATTATAAACCATTTTTTAAAATAAGGTATCGCGGTGTATTAATGGTAGCCTTATGAAAAATTCTACATATAAAAATACTCTAACCCCAGATATATCTGCCAATAAAAGTCAAGATAATTTAAGTCATTCAATTAAAGATTCTGCTAACTTTTTATCGGTTCTTGATTATGTAGTTGAATATTTAATCCAGAAAGATGATTTCAATCTTGTCAGTGAATTTCCAATGAAAATTTTTAGATTAACTATTACTTCAAAAAATCATGATTTAACAGCTCGGATATTGTCAATTTTAATTCAAAAATCTCAATCATCAAATGATATAGAATTTTTGTTAAAATCTTTAGAAATTGAAGATAACTTATCAAGATTTTTAGATGTTAATGATTACGATGGTTTTAAAAAACTTTTAGATATTTTGAGAATTAATATTCCTTATAACTTCAAGGAAAATTTAAATGATATTTTAAATTCACTGATGTTTAAATATTGTAAAAGCAATAAAATTGAATCTTTGAACTTTCTTCTTGACATAGAGGGCGTTAATCCTTCAAAAAAAGATTATTATGATTACACCCCTCTTCACTATGCTTCTTTAGATGGCAATACTGAATTAGTTGAGTTACTATTACAAAAAGGTGCTAAGGTTAATATTAAAGATAAATTCCAGAATACTCCTTTTCATTTTGCTTGTCAAAAAGGTCATTTCGAATTAGTTGAACTATTATTAAAAATAGGTGCTGATTTTAACCAACAAAATGACTCTAAAGAAGCCCCGCTTCATCTTTTATCTATTAACGGCAATGCACAAATAGCTGAATTACTATTGACAAATAAAGCCGATGTTAACTTACAAAATAATCAACAACAAACTCCGCTTCATCTTGCAAGTCGCTATGGGCATATTAAAATAGCTGAATTATTGTTGACAAATAAAGCCGATGTTAACTTACAAAATAATCAACAAGAAACCCCGCTTCATCTTGCAAGTCGCTATGGGCATATTAAAATAGCTGAATTATTGTTGACAAATAAAGCCGATGTTAACTTACAAAATAATCAACAAGAAACTCCACTTCATATTACTTGTCGAAGTAAAAAAAATAGTCATGAAATACCTATTTTGTTGGCTTCTCATGGGGCAGATATGTCGATAAAAGATAAGTTTCAAAAAACTGTTATTGAAGTTGCCTGTGAGAATGGCGATAGTATATTGCTAAATTTTTTTCTCGAAAAATACTCTAATCCTAATTCGCAAAATAACATTAAATCTGATGCCCTTATCATCGCCTGTAAAAATGGTTATCCCGAGATAGTAAAATTATTGATAGACAAAAAAGTGAATGTTAATTGCGAAGACGCAAATATGACAAATATTCCCCTTCAAAACGCTTGTCAATATGGTCATACTAAAATAGTTGAGTTATTAATAGAAAATGGTGCTGATTTTAATAAACAAAACCATTTAGGAAAAACCCCGCTTCATTTTGCATGTTCAAATTTTTGCTTTGAGGTAGCAGAATTCTTGATAAAAAAAATGTCACAAAATCCTAGCAATGTTGATAAAAATATGATTGATGATTTAATAAAAGATCTTAATGCCACTAATGATAAAAATATTTTGAATGAAATTTATCCACAAAGGTTAGAAAATAAAGAAAAAATTTTAAATTTATTAAGTAGTTTTTCACAGGGTTTATTGAAATTCAAACAGCAAGGTAATCAATCATCAATGTTAGTTGCTCAAGTTTTAGGTCAAAATAAACCAAGTACAAATCCACAAGGACCTCAAGTTAATACTAGAGTTAATAATAACATAACATGCTTTAAAATTATTTAAAGTCTTTTATCTGAGTAACTAGATGTGCTATGCTTACTAGCTCAAATTTAAAATTTTTTTGAAGCAAAAGATATTTTTAAAAAAAGCTAACCTAAAAATAGCAATTTTGATTTTTGAATATTAAAATAAAAATTGCCAAATAATCAAATTCTTGGATTTATAAAAATATATTTTTATAATTGGTATTAATTTAAAAAACTTTAGAAATTAACTTAAATTTTATGTCGGAAAAAAAAATTAAAAAAGTTGTTTTGGCCTACTCAGGAGGGCTAGATACTTCAGTGATCTTAAAATGGTTGCAAGAAAAATATCAATGCGAAGTCGTTACTTTTACTGCTGATTTAGGGCAGGGTGAAGAGTTAGAGCCTGCTCGAAAAAAAGCTCAGATGCTGGGTGTTAAAGAAATTTTTATTGAGGATTTACGCGAGGAGTTTGTTGGCAATTATGTTTTCCCAATGTTTCGAGCTAACGCTTTGTATGAAGGGGTTTATTTGCTTGGTACCTCAATTGCTCGGCCATTAATTGCCAAAAGACAAATTGAAATTGCTAAATTAGTAAATGCCGATGCGGTAGCTCACGGAGCTACAGGCAAGGGGAATGATCAAGTGCGTTTCGAATTAAGTTATTACGCTAATAAACCCGATATTAAAATTATTGCCCCGTGGCGTGAATGGGATTTGAATTCACGAACCAAGCTAATTGAATATGCCCAAATGCATCAAATTCCTGTGGCAAAAGATAAAATGGGTGAAGCACCATACTCAGTTGATGCTAACTTATTACACACATCAAGCGAAGGAAAGGTTTTGGAAGATCCAGCACAAAGTGCTCCAGATTATGTTTATCAAAGAACCATCAGCCCTAAACAAGCACCTGACCAAGCAACTATTATTGAAATTGAATTTGCCAAAGGCGATGCCGTGGCTATTGATGGAGTTAAAATGACTCCAGCGCAAATTCTCACCAAGCTTAATGAGCTCGGGGGAAAGAACGGAATTGGCCGTTTAGATTTAGTTGAAAATCGTTTTGTAGGAATGAAATCTCGTGGAGTTTATGAAACTCCGGGAGGAACAATTTTACTTTGTGCTCATCGCGCTATCGAATCAATCACTTTGGATCGTGAAGCTATGCATCTTAAAGACGAATTAATGCCTCGTTACGCTAGTTTAATTTATTATGGTTTTTGGTTTGCTCCAGAAAGATTAATGCTTCAAGCCTTGATTGACAAGAGTCAAGAGCATGTTGAAGGCAAAGTTAAATTAGAATTATACAAAGGTGGAGTTTATGTTATGGGTCGAGAATCAAATAAAAGTCTTTACTCAATGGCTCATGTAACTTTTGAAGAAGATAGTGTTTATGATCAAAAAGATGCTCAGGGTTTTATTAAATTAAATGCTTTAAGACTTAGAATTGCTGGGTTAAAACATAATTCATAATTTTAAAATATTTGGCAATGGTTTTGCAAATTAAAAATTTATCAATTGCTTTTGCTAATAATTTTTCAAAACAAGATCCTTCACTTAACACTCATCACACTGTTGTTGATAACTTTAATTGCCAGTTAGAAGCTGGTAAAATCACGGCATTAATTGGTCAAAGCGGATCAGGAAAATCATCAATTGCTTTGGCAATATTAAAATTAGTTAAAAATGCTGAAGTTTCAGGAGAAATTGTTTATAATCAACAAAACCTGCTAAATTTAAGTGAAAATCAATTAACAACAATTCGTGGCAAAGAAATTGCTCTAATTTTTCAAGATGCTAACAGTGCATTGAATCCGCTTCATAAAATTCATCAACAAATTGAGGAGGCAATTACCATTCACAATCCAAAAATTTCCAAAAAAACTTTACAATTGCGAGTTAATGAATTGTTAAATATGGTTGAGTTAGATAATTTGTTGAATCGCAAAAATTGCTATCCTCATCAACTTTCAGGTGGACAAAAACAGCGAGTATTAATTGCTATGGCTTTGGCCAATAATCCGCAAATTTTAATCGCAGACGAGCCAACAACCGCTCTAGATTTTAAGATACAAATAGAAATTTTAAAATTACTACGACAATTAGTTGATCAGCAAAAAATTGCTATGCTTTTAATTACTCATAATCGTAAGGTTGTTGCCAATTTATCTGATGAAATTATTGAAATTGGTCAAAAATCTGTTGATGGCTTAAATGAAATAGATGAATTAAAAAAATTAAGACTCACTAAATTTAAAACCAAAAATATTGTTAATAAAATTGATAATGACATTTCTAATAATATTGCTGATGATATTTCTGAAAAATCAAGCATTCAATTAACAAACTTAATTTCTTTAGAAAATGTTAATGTTTCACTAAAAAAAATTAAATTGTTAGAACAAATTAACTTACAACAAGCCTTGGGGCAAAATCTTGGCATTGTTGGGGAAAGTGGTTCAGGAAAAACAACTTTGGCAAAAGTTATTTTAAATTTAAATCGAGCAGAATTTAAAATTAATGGTTCAGTTAATTTCTTTGATAAATATTCTTGGCAAAAAAATTCACAACAGTTACGACGCGATGTGCAGGTTATTTTTCAAGATCCTTATGCCAGTTTGAACCCCAGAATGACCGTCAAAGACATTGTTTGTGAAGGTTTAATAATTCATAAATTTGCTAAAAACATAATTGATCAGGAAGTTCAGATAATTATCGAGCAATTAAAATTATCTTCCAGCCTTCTCAATCGCTATCCTCATCAACTTTCAGGTGGACAACGGCAAAGAATTGCCATTGCTCGAGCTTTAATCCTCAAGCCCAAAATCCTTATCCTTGACGAACCAACTTCCGCTCTTGATTATGCTACGCAAAATGAAATTTTAAAATTGCTCATCGATCTTCAAACTAGTCATCAAATTAATTATTTAATTATTTCTCACGATTTAGAGGTGGTGGGATGTCTCGCTGACAATGTAGCTGTAATCTCCAATGGAAAAATTAGTGATTTTGGCTCAGCTGATATGATTTTAAAAAAATATCAGAATGGTTAAGATGGTTTTAAATTTTATATCTCAATTCCCAAAATGAGGATTAGAACCAATTTTTATTATTGACTAGAAGCAGTTGTAATTGGTTTCTTTAAATTGTTTATTAAAATTTGCTGTGGATTTTTACCACTAAATATCCCTAAATATCCTTTTAAAATACCCAGTCTTTGTTATTAATACACTAAAAATATAGTTATAGATTAAATAAAATAATAATTAAATTAATCTAACATAACTTAATACAATTATTTAAAATATTTTGTAGTTAAGTGTTCTTTTGGTAAAATATTTACCTTAAAATTTACTAATTGACAAAATATTTAAAAAAACTACAATATTAATATCAAAAAAGTTTTATTTTTTCATTACAAAAAGCCTTAAAAGTATGCTATTCCAATTTTTAAGTACATTTATTTTGATTTTGTTTTAGAAAATTATGATTGAAAAATATTTGTTCTATTTAAATAAAAATGACTGAAAAAAAAATTAAAAAACCTGAATTATTATTGCCAGCAGGCAATTTAGAACGCTTAAAAACGGCGATTTTATACGGTGCAGATGCGGTTTACATTGGCACTCCTGACATGTCATTACGAGTTAAGTCTGCATTTACCCTAGAAGATGTTATTGAAGGCGTTGAATATGCTCATCAGCGTAGTAAAAAAATTTATCTTACTTTAAATTTATTTTCCCATAATAAAGACATTGAAAAATTACCGCAATTTATTGAAACCATCAGAAAAGTTAAACCAGATGGTTTGATTATTTCTGATCCGGGAGTTTTTCAATTTGTAAAGCAACATGCTCCAGAACTAGAGCTTCATATCTCAACGCAGGCTAATGTTTGCTCGTTTTTAACGGTTGATTTTTGGCAAAAACAAGGCGCAAGTTTGGTGGTGATGGCAAGAGAAGTTGGTTTTGAAGAATTAAAAGAAATTCGTGAAAAATGCCCTAATATTAAGTTAGAAACTTTTGTTCATGGTTCAATGTGTATGACTTATTCGGGAAGATGTCTACTCTCAAATTTTATGGCCGAAAGAGGAGCTAATCAAGGTTCTTGTGCTCATTCATGTCGTTGGGGATATAAATTAAAAATTAAACTTAAAGATAATACCGAACATGAAATTGAAATTAACGAAAATAATAAAGAACTTTTCGATTTCTTTTTAGAAGAAGAAATTCGCCCCGGAAGCTTTATGCCTTTTGAAGAAGATATGCATGGTTCATATATTTTAAATTCCAAAGATTTATGTTTGTTGCCAAAGCTTAATGAGTATATCGATCTTGGTATCGATTCATTTAAAATTGAAGGCAGAAATAAAACCGAATTTTATGTTGGAAGTGTAGCTAGGGTTTATCGGGCTTGTATTGATGATTATTTGCAAGATCCTCAAAATTGGAATTGGCAAGATTATATGTCAGAAATTAATGCCATTGCTAATCGCGGATATACTTTAGCATTTCACGAGGGAAGGTTAACTGATTTGGCTCATGACTATGAGAGTACGGGATCGATAAGTCCATACGAATATGCAGGAAGAGTTATTGAATGGCATGGTGATGATATGATCTTTGAAGCAAAAAATTATCTTGAAGCAGGTGATGTTTTAGAATTTTTATCGCCATTTCAGCGTCAACCGATTCTGTTGAGAATATATGAATTTGTCCATCTTAAGGACAATAAAGTTACTGATAAATTGCATGGTGGACAAAAACCAAGAATTAAAATTTCAGCTGATCTTTTTCATTGCATTGATAAATTAGAACTTAAAAGATTATTGCCAGAATTTAGTCTTGTGCGAAAAGAAAAATTAAACAATGTTTCGCAAGAATTAAGTGTTCAAGCTCGTCAATTGTCTCATCAACTTGAAGCTGGAGCAATTAATTCGCAGAAATATCACCAAAAACGTGATAAATATTTCGAAGCTCTGGAATTTGAAGATAATTCAGATTACAAAACCAAAACACCAAGGTTAGGTAAAGAAGGTTGTTGTGGTAAGGGTTGCAATGGTTGTTTAATTTTTTGGCATGATGATAAATATCTTAAAGCACGAGAAATTCTTAAAAATAAAAAAATTGGTGAAATGCTGTAAATTGCTATTTAAAAAACTTCATTACAATATTTTTTCTTTAAAAATATAACTATCAATTATGATCTATAAAATATTAAAAAAAATATTATTATTGTTAAACTTAAATATTTTAACCTTTTTTTTGATGTTTTGTTCTCTTGCTCAAGCTAATCAAAGTAATGAAATTCCTGAAAATCAGATTGTTCGTGATCAAGATTGGTTAACTCGTCAACAACAAAATAAAATTGATCAAGAAAAAATTACCAAAGATCAAGAAAATTTAAAAAAAAATTATCAGCTAAAAAAAGGCGATGAAACTGATAATTCTCAAGTAAAATTTGATGGCAAAGAAACTAAATGTTTTGCCTTAAAAGACATAAAAATCATTTAAATTTAGGGATAATATGCAGTATAATTTTGATAAAAAATATAATCTCTATGTTTAGCCTAGCTTTATCAAGGGTTTGGGAATAATGAATGCCAATCGTGTTTATCATCGTCAATTGCAATGCCAAAAACCAGATTTGAAGCATTGAAATTATATGTTAATGTTATGGTAAAGTTTAATAAAAAATTTTAAAAATCCTTTGATAATTGCCAGTGAATTCGATTCGCAATATGCCAGAAATACTCTTTTTGGTTCTAAGCAAATGGCAATTCGAGGATATTACTGGGTAAGAGTATTTTATGAAAATTATTTGATTGGTGATCATGGTTATTTTGTCCGCAATAAAATAAATTTAGTTTAATTGCAATCGATATTTGCTGATTTTGTCATTTACTTTTTCTATAAATTGAAAGCCAATTTTTTGGTATAAATACACAGCTTTTATATTTTCGTCAAAACATTGAATTGTTAAATCATTAAATTTATTTTTACTAAAATTTATAATAAAATTTAACGCTTTGCTTCCAATCCCTTTATTAATCATGTCAATTTTGTGAATGTAAATTCCAATTTCTGCCGTTTTAAGATCATAATCTATGTTTTTAAGATAAGTCATTCCTATAAAATCTTCATCAGCCTTAATTGTAAAAGCAATATTTTTAGGAGCATTTTCTTTAAGGGATTTAAGCCAATTAATATGAACTTGTTCATCAATATATTTAATTATAAAATACTGGGTAACATTAGGGGAGTTTCTCCAGTTTCGACATTGCATTTGAATATCTTTAGGTAATTCAATTAAATTTAAAAAATTGATTTTCATAAATTTTAATTTACGGTATTGAAAGATAAAATATTGTATTAAATGTTTTATGAAAAACAATGCAAATTAAATTTTAAAATCATTTTATATTGATTTGATCGATCTGTTTTGTTTGAAAATTTAATTTAAAAAAATTTTGCTATCAATAATAATAAATTATAAAATTAGAATATCTAAACCATTTTAAATTTTTTTTATTAAAACAAAAAATGTTAAAACTTTCAATTGTTATCCCTGTTTATTTTAATGAGCAAAATCTTTATGAGACTTATCAAGCCCTGAAACAAAAGGTTTTTAATAAGTTAGCCAAAAAAAATTTTGATTATGAGTTAATTTTTGTTGATGACGGATCACTCGATGACTCATACAAGATATTGTTGGAATTAAAACAACAAGATTCAAAAATTAAAATAATAAAATTATCTCGTAATTTTGGATCAATCAATGCTTGCTTTGCTGGGATTTCAATTGCTAAAGGGGATTGTTTGGTACAAATTAGTGCTGATTTACAAGATCCACCTGAATTGATTTTAGATATGCTCGAAAAATGGCAAGAAGGCTATAAAATTACGATTGCAGCAAGGCAGAATAGAGATGATCCATTTTTTTCAAAAATTTGTTCGTTATTTTTTTACAAAATTTTCCGTTTTATTGCTCAAAAAAATATTCCAAAAAATGGCTTTGATTATTATTTAATAGATAAAAAAGTCATAGATTTTTTAAAAAGTCATTCCGAAAGAAATACTTTTTTGCCAAGTTTAGTTTTGTGGAGTGGTTATAAATATGCTGAAATTCTTTATGATCGAAAAAAAAGATCAAAGGGAAAATCGCGATGGACATTTGCTAAAAAATTTAATTACTTTGTTGATTCAATTACAGCATTTTCATATACTCCAATAAGGTTTGTAACCTTAATAGGTATTGTTTTAGCTTTTTTAAGTGCTATTTATTTGGTAATTATTTTTATAAATTATTTTATCAATAAATCTTCCATTCAAGGTTGGCCATCACTTGCTAGTTTAATAGTTTTTTCTTTTGGAGTACAAATGATGTCAATTGGAATAATTGGCGAATATTTATGGAGAACTCTTGATACATCAAGAGCAAGACCAAATTACATAATTGAAGAAATAATTGAGTAATTATTTTTAGATCTGATTCAAAAGGCAAATCTTAATAAGGTTTTTAACTAAATAAAAATATTTTATTCTTTTAAAATTCGAGATCAAACCATTTGTTAATAAGTTTTTCCATAGTTTCTTTCTTAACTGGTTTTGAAATATGATCATTCATTCCCAAGTTTATGCATTTTTCGCGATCATCTTCCCCAGCATTAGCAGTTAGAGCAAAAATTATTACTGGTTTTTCTTCTTTACGATTCTCTCCTTTTTCAATTTGACGAATTGCCTTAGTTGCTTCGTAACCGTCCATATTTGGCATCATGCAATCCATTAAAATTAAATCATAGCGTAAGTAATTAAATTTGTTAACAGCTTCTTGACCATTTTCAGCTTTATCAATTTCAAAACCAAAACTTGTCATAATTGTTACAGCAACTTTCATATTCACTAAATTATCTTCACAAATTAAAACTTTTAAACCTTTGGAACGAATATGATCTTTTTTAATTTCATTAGGTTTATTTTTTATTGTAATTTCTTGGTCGTAACCTGCATTGAAAATATTAAATAATGCGTTTAAGAATTGTGATTTTTTAATTGGTTTGGTAACAACTAAATCAAATAATTTTATTTCATCGATTGGAAATTTATTGCGATCATAAATTGAAGTTAAGAGGATTGTTGGAATATCTCTAAGAATATAATCATTCCTAATTTCTTTGATTAACCTTCTGGCATTAATATTTAGAAAGGTATTATGACTTATAATTATGCAATCAATATTAACAATTTTTTTTAGGTTTGTGCAAATATTTTTTTCGATTTCATCTTCAGAATTTGAATTGTTATAATTGTAATTGACAATATAACTCTTGAGATTGATATTTTTTAAATATTTTTGTAGGCATAAGGCTGAAGTTTTATTATTTTCAATAACAGCGATATCATTATTGGCAATTTCATTAATCATTTGCTCAATTTCTTCATCCTTAGATTTATTTTCATTATATATTTCCATTGGAATTATTACAAAAAAATCAGTTCCTGTTCCCTTCTTGCTTGAGAATCCTATCATACCATTCATCAAAGTAACCAATTGACTAGATATTGCTAAACCTAAACCAGTTCCTCCATATTTTCTGGTAGTTGACATGTCTAGCTGAGTAAAGGATTTGAATATCAGATCAATTTTATCTCCTGGAATTCCAATACCACTATCAAAGATCGAAAATTTAATATTATAAAAATTTTTCTTGATACTATCTAAATCAACTTTTATTAAGATTTCACCATATTCAGTAAATTTAATTGAATTATTTACAAGATTGCAAACTATTTGTCTAATTCTTCCTTGATCAGAAATTAAGGAGTCAGGTATTTTTGGATCAACATCGCTAATAATTTCTATTCCTTTATCATTTGCACTTGCAGACATCAGATAAGCAATGTCATCTATTAAATCACGAATATCAAAAGGAATTTTTTCTAATTCAATTTTTTCAGCCTCAATTTTTGAAAAATTAAGAATGTCATTTAGGATAATAAGAAGTGAATCAGCGGAGCGGTATATGGTGTTAAGTTGATCGCGTTCTTCCCCAAATATTTTATCTGATTCACGAAGAGCTTGAGTCATACCAATTATCCCATTCATTGGAGTTCTAATTTCATGACTCATATTTGATAAAAATATGCTTTTAGCACGATTTGCATCGTCAGATTGATTTTTTGATGCAATTAAAAATTCAAATAATGGAATAATTACGCTTTCTCGTAAAACCATAATCATTACTAAAACTAAAGATAATATTGCAATAGATGAATAGAATGACCACTTTGTATTTAATGCTAAGTTTTGATTAAATTTATCAATGTTGTAGCCCGATATAATTAAAATATTACTTCCACTAACTCTTTTATAATCTGTATAAACGCATTTATCGATACTAACTTCTAATTTTGGTTTTATTACATGTTTTTGATTATTTTTTTCTTCATCTTTTGTTTTTTCTCCATCTTTTGATTTATCATTTTTAACTAAATTTTCTTCATCTTTTTTGTAAAGAAACATATTAATTAAATTTAAATTAACTAACCGCATTTTGACAAGATCTCTTTCTTTATGTTCAAAAGTTGGATAACTAGCTATCAAATCGTTATTATTATCAAAGGCTATGTAGCATAAATTTTCATCTTCATATACATCTTTAATAAATAGAATGATAGATTCTAATGGAACTTCTGAAAAAAAAGTTCCGATTTTTTTATTGTTATTATCTTTTAAATCAAGTGTTATAGGAATAATAGGGTAAGTATATTCTTCAAATTTTGAATTATTCTTATTAACAATTTCACCAATTTTTAATTTTCGTATTGATTGATTAGATTTTTCTTTAAAAAGATCTGAATTTGAAATAGAGCTATCGTTGTATTCTTTAAGAAAATAGCTTTCAAGTTCAATAGGTTCTTTAAATACTTCAATATCAGAAAGTACAATTTTATCATCTATAATTAAAAATAAATTCATCCAGTTAGTAATATTTCTTAAAGTTGTATCAAAAGTTGAAACCCTCTTTATAATTTTTCTAATATTTTGGTATTCATTATTATATTTTAAATCAATTATTTTATCGGTTGAACCAACTAAATAAAATTCAATAGAATTAAAAAAAATCGAAATTTGTTTTGCAATAATCGTTTTTTGTATTCTGGCTTTTTCTTCGATATTTTTCCTTAAATCATCTTTTAATTTAAAGTAAATAATTGTATTCCATAGGCTAACTAGGAATACTAAAAAAATAGTAAATATAATATAATGTCTATTGATATATTTTTTGCTTGAATTTATATCATACAGTTTTTTAACAGTAACTTGCTCCTGATATTTCTTTTTATTGTTTTTTCTAATTAAATTAGTTTTTTTAAATAATTTAAAAGAGAGAGAATGACTTTGTATAAATTTTTTTGGTAGATTAAAAATTTTATATTTAAAGAAAAAAAGTTTAATAAATTTAAAGCGAACAAATCTACAGCATCTACACAAAACAAGGGCAGCTAAAGTAATTAAATTGAAAAATAAACAAGAGTTTATTTTAAAATTTTCAGGGTTTGTTTTTAAAAAATTATAATAATATTTTAAGAATTTCATCTCATACTGATTAATTTATTATAATTTTATATTATTAAATATAAAAACAAATAGTTGCTTTTAAAAAAACTCATAGTTACTCTTTATATTATTTAAAAAATTATTTATTAATTATTATAAATTAATTGAATTATATTATATTTTTAATAATACATAAGCATTTTACACCTTTATCAAATTCACAAATTGAACTTAAAATATGCAAAACTCACCAAGTATCTTAAAATCTAATCAAAAATTTAGTATATCAATAACAAAAAATAAAGATCTTTTACATCAATTCTATTCTCTCAGGAATTGTTGCTATAAAAATGAAAAAAATTGGTCAAGTTTTAATGGCGATGAGAATCATTATGATCAAGCCGGTCATATCATTATAGCCAAGAGTAAGGAGGACTCAACGGTTATAGGAGGTGCTAGAATAATGTTTGAAAATAAAGAAATAAATTTTTCAAACGAAACTCCAAACTCTCGATATTTATATCGTAGATATTTAGAAGAATATAAAAATGAAACAGTTCCTAAGAATTCAATTGTTGAAATATCTTCAATGGTTATTCTTCGAGAATATCGAAACGGAACGACCTTTAAAAACATGGTTAATTATTCGCTAGATTTTATTACTAAAAATAATAAAGCCCATTATGTTGTTTGCATAGCTCCACTTGCAAGTTGCAGATTATATAAAATTATTGCAAAAAATTTCGGTTATAAAGCTTACATTGATATGGAAAATCAATGGGTTAATGAAAATCATTCATATCCTATTGAATCTTATTTAATTTATATGAAGCTTCGTAATTGAATAAAAAATTACACTATTATATGAAAAAAATATTCAACATTTTAATAAGCTTTTATCTCTTTTTTTTTATTTCACAAGCTCATGCTCAAATCAATACAGATGAGATAAATAAAGCTGATAACAAAGATTACGATGATGCAAAAAATTATACATTCAATCCTCAAATTTTTTCACTTTCAAAGAAAAAAGAAAACGCTTTTGATTCTGCTTCTGCCACATATGTTCTCTCATCAGAAGACATTAGAAGGTCAGGAATAACTTCAATTCCAGAAGCTTTAAGATTAATTCCAGGTGTTCAAGTTTCTCGCTTAAATGGTCATAGCTACGCTATTACTGTAAGAGGATTTCAAAGGCAATTTTCAAATAAACTCCTTGTCATGATTGATGGCAGAACAATATACAACAATTTATTCTCAGGAGTTTTTTGGGATGAGCAAGATTATGTTCTTGAGGACATTGATAGAATCGAGGTTATCAGAGGTCCTGGAGGTGCAATATGGGGAGCAAATGCTGTAAACGGAGTAATTAATATTATAACTAAAAATGCCTCGCAGACCAAGGGAACCTATGTTTCACAAATTCTTGGTAATAAGGATCAATCAATTACTGAAGTTCGTTACGGCGGAGAAACTAAAGAAAAAAATAATTACCGCTTATATGCTAAAACAGCATTTCGTGATGGTTTAGATCAATATCCGTCTAAAGCTAGAAATCGTGATGAAAATATACATTATCGTTCTGGATTTCGCTACGATATTTCGTCAATAAAAAACAATACCATTTCACTTAAAGGTGATATTTACAAGGGAATTGCTAGAAATTTTGGAATTTTTAGTTCACAAATTAATGACAAATCTTCAACGGGAGGAAATGTAATTCTTGGTTGGGATAGTAAAATTTCTAAAAAATCCAAAACTACCTTAAACTCTTATATTGATTATCACCGTTTTTATTTACCTTTATTAAGAAGGACTGCCAAAACATTTGATATTGATTTCCAACATTTTTATAATTTTTCTAATTATCAACAATTTACATGGGGATTAGGATTTCGTCAAATGCAAGATGATATAGAAGAAAAAAATTCAATTATTGGAGTTCCACCCATAAGTTACTCTCCTAGTTGGCGAAATGATCAATTATTTACAGTTTTTTTGCAGGACAAAATAACTATTAATGAAAAATTATTTTTAACAATTGGTTCGAAATTTGAAAAAAATGATTTTACTGGTTTTGAATATCAACCAAGTACAAAAATTGTTTATTATCCGGCACGAAATCAAACGCTATGGTCATCGGTATCAAGGTCAGTTAGAACCCCAACGCGTGGTGAAGATGATATAAAAGCTCGAGCTCCAGACTCAACTTTTGTCACTAATGTTGGAAGCGATAATTTCAAAGCTGAGGACATGATTGCATACGAAGCAGGGTATCGAATTAAACCGAGCCATACAGCTCTGATTGATATTGCAGCGTTTTATAACAAATATTCTCGTTTAAGAACTTGGGAAGGTTCTCATAATTCTTCAGCAGCTGCTGATAACATGGGCAGAGGAGATACTAATGGTTTTGAAATTAATGGTAAATGGCAGGTAAATAATAAATTATTGCTCGAAGCTAGCTATGATTACTTGGAAATTAGAACTAGTTTAAATAGTGCTTCAACCGATAATAATTCAATCGTAAGTTCAAGTGACTCACTTGCTTTGGCTGAAGGTCAATCCCCTAGAAATCAATTTCGTTTGCGTTCTTTTTATAACATAACCTCAAATTTAGAATTTGATAATATGTTTTATTATGTTGATGCACTTCCTACAGGAGCAGGAAATAATTTCAATCAAAAGGGTTTGCCATCACATATTCGTTTTGATACTAGAATTGGCTATCAACCATCTAAAGAATTAGATTTAAGTATCGGAATACAAGATCTTCTTGACAATAGGTATCGTGAATTCAAGCCAGCACTTTATAATAGACAAACTCAAACTGGCAGAACCTTCTTTTTTAAGCTAGTTTTACAGTATTAGTTTTTTTTATTATCCATAAAAAAGACTGAATTGATTTATTAAGTTGAAAAATAAAGTTAATTTGAAATAATTTAAATTTGGTTAATCCTTATTTTCTTAGATTTTTACTGTCGAAGATTATTGAGGCAAGCCTTGAAAATAAATAGTAAATATTAATTTAAAATAAACAGCAAATGTTAGTTTGCTAGACATCAAATAATAAAAATAATGATAAAAAATTACATCAATGATGTTAAAACTTTAAAAGTTAAAATAATTATAAATAATGAAATTCAAATTTTTTAAATTAACCAAAAAATTTTTGATTTTTTCAATTGCCTTTACTTATTTAATTAATCCAACTATTGGTTTTGCTTTTAATTATGATTATGATGAATACGGCCTATACTCTGAGTTCATCTTTTCATTATCGCAAAATTTAAATGGAATGAAAAATGGAAAATTCTGTGTTTTTGGCAATGATCAAATTTCTAAATCTATTCTCTTATCATATAATCATGTCATTGAAGTTAGTGAAGATTTAAAAAATATTGAGCTATGCAATATTGTTTATGTTGCTTCAAATAAACAAAAGACATTTAAATTTATTGGTAAAAAATTTATCGAAAATAAAATTGTAACTATTGCAAATTATAATGGTTTTTCTTTAGACGAAAACTCAATGATTGAAATTCAGTTAGGAAGAAGAAATTTTGAATTATTGGTAAATAGAAAAAACTTAAAAGCCAATAATATCAGATTTAGTCCTATAATAAGTAATCTTGTAATTAACTAAAATATTTAAAAAATGAATAAAACTATTGATCAAGTTATTGATATTAAATATCTTAAGAGTATTATCGATGATGATAAGGAATTTGAAAAAGAGTTATTTTTAATTTTTTTTGAAAATGCTCAAAAGAATATTGAAAAGCTTAATGAGGCAATTATCAGTCAAGATAAAAACTCTTGGTATATGGCAGCCCATGCTTTTAAAGGAGCTTCAGCATCAATTGGAGCATTTGAATTAGCAAAAATTTTAGAGATCGCCCAAAAATCTCTCGACGCAAACGAGGAATCTAAAATCAGGATAATTGAGAATATAAAACAAGAGCTAGCTTCAGTAAAATATTTCATCGATCATGGAATTTAAGTTTATTATTAAATTCAGTTGCTTAAACTATTTTTAATTGTATTGTAAATTTAAATTATCTTTTCATCTCCCATGTTTTTATCGATTTTAAAATATTATCGGTAATAAAATATTGTAATAGCTATTATCCTAAAAATTTATTTAAGCATTAAATAAGCTATTTATAAAATCCTGTTGTTGTTTTAAAATCTATATTAACGATTAAGTATCAATTGTTAATTACTTCTTGGGTTTAGTAAAAAAAATTACATAATTAAAATTTCAAATATTTTGAAGAAAAATAAATTATTTTAAATTAAACCAAGGAAATCTAAGGTAGAAATAAATTTTTTACGCAAATCTAGGGAATTCTGATCAATTTTAATTTCTTTGACTATCTCATGAAGACATGCAAGAGTTTTTGAAAAATTTAAATCATCAGCTAAAGCAAAAATAACCTCAGGAGCAATCGAGCTTTTCTCAATAAAAGATTGCAGATTTAAGTTATTAAAAATAGTTAAAGTTTCATTAACAATTTTATTGAATTTTTGAATAGTTTTTTCGGCATCACTTAAGGCCTTATCATTATAATCAAAAGGTTTGCGGTAATGTGTTGTCAATAACATTAATCGAATAGCAATACCAGATTTACCAAGTTCTAAAAGATCATGAATAGTAATAAAATTTTTTAAAGTTTTGCTCATTTTTTCACCATTAACGGTTACAAATCCATTGTGAACCCAATATTTAGCATAATTAGATTCAGGATATGCGCAACAGCTTTGGGCAATTTCATTTTCATGATGGGGAAATTGTAAATCTGCTCCACCGCCATGAATGTCAAAATCACAACCGAGATATTTCGAACTCATTGCCGAGCATTCAATATGCCATCCGGGTCGACCCATACCCCAAGGACTTTCAAAAACACTTGAAGGATCATCATCAAAATCAGCTGGTTTCCATAACACAAAATCTAAAGGATTTTTTTTGTAATCGGCAACCTCAACTCTAGCTCCTGCAATCATGTTATCAATATTTCGTTTAGAAAGTTTACCATAATTGGGATATGAACTAACATCAAATAATACATGTTTTTCGCTAACATAAGCATTTTTATTTTCTAAAAGTTTTTTAATTAGCTCAATAATTTCAGCAATATGTTCAGTAACCTTTGGCTCAAAAGTTGGCATTAAGGTATTTAATTCTTTGACATCATTGTGGAATAATTCAGTAACTTTAGTGGTAAGTTCTTTGATAGAAATTTTTTGTTCCTTAGCGCGGGTGTTAATTTTATCATCAACATCAGTGATATTTCTAACATAGATAACTTGCGGATAAAGTTGGAGTAGTAGTCGATAAAGCAAATCATAAACAACAACACTTCGAGCATTACCAATATGAGCTCGATCATATACTGTTGGACCACAAACATACATTTTAATAATATCTTTTTGGCAAGTGATAATTTGTTCTTTTTGATTATTTATAGTATTAAAAAGAGTAATTTGGTAATTCATAAATTATTTTTTTGGATAAAGCTCAGCGATTATTTTTTGGCGTAAATATTTTTTGGATTTTAAACCTGAATATTTTACTGCCACTGTTCCATTTTTTTTAAAAACAACGGTGTATGGTATTCTATTGCCGTAATTAACATTTTTTTGTTTTAAAAATTCAACAAAACCATTACGATTTTCTAACATTTTGGGAAGAAAATAAACTGGTGAAAAATTTTTTATATAGCTATTAAAATTATCAACCTCGAGATTACGATCAATTGCTAAAGCTATGATCTTTAACTCAGTGTTTTGGAATTCTTGAGCTAATTCATTGATGACTTTAAAGTTTTTACTACAGACTTGACACCAAGTTGTATACAAGTATAATAATATTGGCTGATTATCAGTTTTTTCAAATTCATTGATAATTTGCTCAACTGATGAGGGAACTGGAATTTGGTTACTATAATCAATATTTGATGAAGCAGGAATTGCGATGTCATCATCGCTATAGTTTTCAATTGCAATTTTCCATAGCAATGTTCCAGCAATAAAAGCGAATAAGATTGTAAGAAATAACATTTTATTTTTATTTAACATTTTTTTATGAATTGTAACTATATTTTGTTAATAAAAAACAAAATATTTATTTTAATTTAAACTTTTTTAAAAATAATAACTTTGGTGGTAAATTGTTAGTCATTAATATTAACAAAATTAAGATAATTGATATATCTTTAAAACTTCAAACTACATCAACCAATAAATAATTGCAAGATAGAATTAGTTTAAAAAGTTTTTGTTTAATATCTCAAATCAAAATCAATAATAAATACTATGAAAATAAAGATCAAAGATTTCAAATTAAAAACCAATCTGGGAATTTATGGTTGGGAAAAAAATTTTGAAAGAGAAATTATTATTAATTTAGAATTAGAAATTAAGGATTCTCAAGCATTACAAAGTGATAAAATTGAAGATACTGTTGATTATGAGTTAATTTATAATCAAATTAAACAGCTAATTTTTTCAAAAAAATTTAATTTAATTGAGAGAATGGCTCAAGAAATTGTTGATTTAATAATGCTTGATAGCAGAATAAATAAATGTAAAATAGAAATCGATAAGATGAACATTTTTGAAGAGGTTAGATCATGCGCAGTAAGCCTTGAGTCTAAAAGAAATTAAGATAAATTGCTTTAATTTGAATTAAAAAAAGTCATATATGGATAAAAAAACTCTCGAAGTTTTAAACAAAATTAAACTCTACGGTAAAATCAAAAATTACCTTACAGCAATATCTTATTTGGTAATTATTGTAGGGGTTATGATTTATATCTTTCATAGCTTGGAACAAAAAAATAATCTTAAAATTGTCAGCGATATAGAGAATAAAAAAAATAACGTGCAGGCTGAAAAAATTATGATCAACCCCAGAATTATATTGCAATATAATCAAAGCGAAATATACAATATAAAAGCTACAAAAGCTTTTCATAAAAGTGCTAATGAAATAATATTGAACGAAGTTTTTGCCGAAGGTGATATTGGGAAAATTAGTGCTGGTGAATTAAAAATTAGTGAAGATGGTAATCAAATGATTTTCACCAAAAATCCGGTACTAATTTTGAATTAAAATTTTTTAATAAACTTATTTTAGAATATGAATAAATTTGGAGAAATTTTTAGCTTTACTTCATGGGGAGAGAGTCATGGCGAAGCAATTGGCTGTGTAGTTGATGGCTGTCCTTCTTTGATTGATCTCAATGAAACAGATATTCAAAAATATTTAGATAAACGTCGACCAGGTCAATCAAAATACACAACTCAACGTCAAGAGCCAGACCAAGTTAAAATCATGTCAGGAGTTTTTGAAGGCAAAACCACTGGAACTCCAATATCATTGATAATTTACAATCAAGATCACAAATCACATGACTATGATGATATTAAAGATAAATTTCGCCCATCTCATGCTGATTATACTTATTTTAAAAAATATGGAATAAGAGATTA
>BJGH01000009.1 GCA_014190355.1 Alphaproteobacteria bacterium | reverse complement strand
CTGATTTAGATAAAAATTCCCTAGGCAAAAATCCTATTCAACGCAGAACCTCACTTATCAAAATCAATGATTATGCCAAAGAACTTGAACTTAAAGCCATGATCATTCGTGGAGCTGGTGAATCAATCGACCTCAAACAAAAACTTGAAATGATTGCCAATTATCACAATGAGTTAGAAAAATCTTCAAATAATATTGAGTTTTTTATCGATAACTCATCTCCTAAAGAAATCGCCCAAGTTATCAAAAATGCCTTGAACAAAGATAAACTTAAAATTGCTACCAAGCTAGACAGCAAAGATCCTAACCAAATCATTATCAAAATTGAAAGCTTTAGCAAAACCAATCATATTTACGAAGCTCATATGACCAAAACTAAAATTGAGTTTGATAATTTAAGTGAAGGAAAAATTCTCGCTAGCAATACTATTGAAGTTACTGGAAGCTCGACAATCAGCGAAAAAGAATCACTTAGCGCTAGCTACAAATCCCTTGAAGAAAAAATTGACAAAGATGGAATTTTAAAAGTTCTTGGA
Source organism: Alphaproteobacteria bacterium (assembly GCA_014190355.1). Lineage (GTDB taxonomy): Bacteria > Pseudomonadota > Alphaproteobacteria > Rickettsiales > UBA1997 > CAILUF01. The sequence continues at coordinate 59,535 of BJGH01000009.1, read as the reverse complement.
ATTCTTAACTAAATAACTTTAAAACTAAATTAATTATTAATATTCAAGTGGATTGCCTCGTTTACAAAATAGATTTACAAAATAAAATAGCCTGAGGATAATAAAACTTATCAGATACTCTGTAAATCGAACGAATCTATCTACCGTTCTTCAATCACACTCATTATCAAGCTAGATGATAAATTATACCATTTCCATAATTAAATGGCAAATTAAGAGAAATATTTTTGCGATAAAAATCATTAAAAAACGAAGTCGTATATTTATACGGCTGAGGCTTTTTAGAGATTTTTAGCCAAAAAGATGAAACTTAATTTGTTATTGGCAAATGTTTCATTTAATTATGAAAATGGTATTAGTATCCATTAATCTCTATAATTAGCTTTAGATGACAAGAATATTTCTGCCCTCTCACCCATTATAGCTAAATAGCAAATTAGTATCTGTTAATTAGTTTTAGACAACAAGAATAGTTCTGCAATCGCACTCATTATTAAGCCAATTGCTAAGCCCTCAAAATTAATAATTAAAAAGGGGTCAGACCCCTTTTTACAAAAAAACCATCATTTAACCAGATTTTTGCAGGTTAAAATGGATATTTTTTTTCTTAAATTATTTTGAAAATCTATTTGACCAACAGCCTCTAGTTCCAAACCCCATTTTTTTCGCAAAAGGGGTCAGACCCCTTTTTACAAAAAAACCATCATTTAACCAGATTTTTGTAGGTTAAAATGGATATTTTTTTTCTTAAATTATTTTGAAAATCTATTTCACCAACAGCCTCTAGTTTAAAACCCCATTTTTTTCGCAAAAGGGGTCTGACCCCTTTTTACAAAAAAACTGGTCCAGTGTGCCTAAATTTTCTCCCATACGGGAGCTAAATCCGAAATGATACAATATTATGAAAAGGTCCAGTGTGCCTAAATTTTCTCCCATACGGGAGCAGGAACTTTGAAAGTTCTTGAATATGTAGAACTGGACACATCATTGATTCTAAAAAATAACACACCGAACCGCTTTAGAATCATATTTTATTATAGTTTTTTTTTAATTTTATGCAACTATTACTTTGATAATTTATTTTTTTTACATCGCATATTATTTTATAAAATTCACTTTTTAGTAATCCATAAAAATGAAATTTAATAACATCATTATAAAAAATTTTTTTATTATTAAATAGTTTTGATTTTTCCTTAAGTGAGTTTGTTTTTTCCTTGTTAAGCTGGGCTAAATTAGTTTTTTCTTTATTTAACTTACGATAATTGTCAAACTTATTAGTTAAACCCTTCAATGCTTGAAGAAATCCGATTTTTTCTATTAAAATTTTCTCAAGCAATAACTCTCTGATTGGTTTTTTATATAAATTCTTTGTTTCCTTTTTATTTAATTCTTGTAGCTCAATGAGAATTTTATTAAGTTCATTACTTTTATCATTTTCAATATTTAAGAAAATTTGATCAAAATAATTAAGTATTTTGGTAAATATATCTTGGTAATATCTAGTTTCAAATTTTAATTCTTCAGGTTGTGTAGCTGAAATTATTTCACCAATAATTAAATGCGAATGAGCAATTTTATTTCGTAAATCCTTTATTTCACTAAATTTATCAATATCTTTTGAGTCAATAATTTTTTCAAAAATTTCAAAAATTCTTACAAAATATTTTTTTAAAATATAATTTAGTTCAATAACCCAGAAAAAAATTGCTTCAATTTCTTCAAATTTAATATGTTTTACGAATTTGTTGGTGTCAATTTTACACTCAACATTTTTACTGTTAACAAAATACCGATCTTCTGAAAAATTTTCAAGAGATCTAAGCCAGTCTTTAATTTTTGAAATATTATCAAAACCAACAAAACTAAGTCTTTCATGCATTGTATGAAGCTTTGGATTGGTCAAAAATTTATTTTTATTCAAGTGATCATCTGGAAAAAATTTTTTAAAATTTGGAATTTTTATTAAATTCTTTTTGTTATTTTTTTTGTTAAAAACTAGTTGTTCTAACTCATTAATAAATTTTGTACTTGGAATAAATTTTTTAATAGCAGTAAAAAAATTTTCACAATTTTTATCATTATTTTTTTTATTGTGATATATATTGCTTCGGTAAGATATAATATTGTTTATATCTTTTTTAAAACTAAAATCGTTATATCCAAAAGAATTAATTTTTTTAATTTCTTGGTAAAATTTATCTCTAGTAGATTGCTCTTGAGAAAAAAAGAAAGTCTTAAAATCTGCTGTTCCAAATATATCAAAAGGATAAATTAAATTTGCAGTTTTGTAATTAATATAAAATTTTTTGATATTCCTCATTCTGTTAGCTCGATCAATAATTTTTTTAACTTTTTCTTGATCTTGGTAATTTGGTTTATTAAATTCATTGAGTTCAAAACAACTATTAAAAAATTTTTTCATTACAAAACAGTCTGCAACGCTAATTAAATTTAAAATTTTTATATTGTGAGCAATTTGTTTTTTTTGATCTTTGCTTTCTATAATAAAATATTTTAACGGATCAACAATAGGTTCAGTTTTTTTCTTATTTGCCATTTTGCCTATTTTATTTCTTACTTTACTTCAAGTACCTCGCGCATTGAATAAAAACCTGGGTTTTGAGCACTGCCCCAGATGCAGGCTCGAATTGCCCCTTTGGCGAAAATATCACGGCTTGAGGCTTTGTGAGAGAATTCGATTCTTTCGCCATCGCCTGCAAAAATCACAGTGTGATCACCCACCACATCGCCTCCGCGAAGTGTTGCAAAACCAATTTCGCCTTTTTGGCGTTTGGCATCTTTGCCAACTCTAGCCATTACCGCAGATTTTTGTAAATCAACACCTCTGCCTTTGGCAACAGCATTACCAAGGCTTAAAGCGGTACCTGATGGAGCATCAACTTTGCGGTTGTGGTGCATTTCAACAATCTCAACATCAAATTCATCGCGTAAAATATTGGCAGTTTTTTCAATTAAATTCATTAATAAATTGACACCTAAAGACATATTCGCTGACCAGATGATAACTGTTTGCTTACCATATTCGCTGAAAATTTTTTTCTCTTCTTCACTAAAACCAGTAGTGCCACAGACTAAAATTTTTTTGTGATGAGCGCAGAATTTAGCAATTTCAAGACTTAAAGCTGGAGTTGAAAAATCTATAACCGCTTGGCAATTGTTTAAAAAACTAGCAATATCGCTGGTGGAAAATTTATTAAGCGCTTCAAAACCAAGCAATTCGCCTAAATCAATATTATCATAACCTGAATTTACGCGAACTAGCCCAGCACTAAGCTCAGCGATATTATCTTGCATAACCAGATTGGCGATAACTCGCCCCATTTTGCCAGTGATTGCGGTAACTCCAATTTTCATAATTTTGTAAGTTGTGAATTTAAAAAAATTTTATAGTAAAATAATCAATTTATTTTTATGTATTGCCTTGATAAATCTGACTCAATTAAGTTAGTTTAGATAAATCAAAATCAAATAAATAAAAAAACTATGCAATAAATTTACGATAATAATTTAGTTAGTAAATCAAGAATTTAAAGAGAGTTTTTTTGGATTTTATTATCAATTAAAAAAATTCTAAATTTTTTTTTAAGAATTTTTATTTTAGATTGGTGATTTATTTTATTAAATTTTTTCTGAGGATTGGCTTAAATTATTGAGCAAGGCAGAGATGATTAAATTAAGAAAATAATTTGCTCTCAACCAAGGCAATTAAGTTTTTGATTAATTGCCTTGGTTTGCATGAAAAACTTAAAATAAATTGACTAATTATTCATAACTTTATTCCAAGCTTTGACAAAATCATCAATAAATATTTTTTTGTTATCATCGCTTGCATAATATTCAGCAACTGCTCGAAGTTCTGAGCTTGAACCAAACATTAAATCAACTGCACTAGCTTGCCATTTCAATTGATTAGTCGAGCGATCAAAACCCTCATAGACTGATTCATCATTTGCTGATTTTTTCCAAACAGTTGACATATCAAGCAAGTTAACAAAAAAACTATTGTCAAGTTTGCCAATATTATTTGTTAAAATTCCTTGTTTTGAGTTAGCGTAATTAACATCAAGCACACGAAGACCTCCAACCAAAACAGTCATTTCTGGAATTGTTAAGTTAAGCATTGAAGCCTTGTCAATCATAGCGTTAACTGGGTTATGCAATGATTCTTTGGTAAAGTAATTTCTAAAACCATCAGCTTTAGGCTCAAGAACCGTAAAAGAATTGACATCAGTTTGCGATTGCAAGGCATCAGTTCTGCCAACTTTAAAAGGAATTGATATTTTAAAACCAGCTTTTTGAGCAGATCTTTCAACAGCAAGGTTACCTGATAAAACAATAACATCAGCTAAAGAAACCTTTTTGTTATCACTTAAAGTTTTATTAAAATCATTTTGAATTTTTTCTAAAACACTTAAAACTTTTGCTAACTCAACTGGCTCGTTAACTTGCCAGCTGGCTTGAGGCTCAAGTTTAATTCTAGCACCATTTGAACCACCACGATTATCGGTATTTCTAAAACTAGCTGAAGAAGCCCAAGCAGTTTTTATTAACTGTTGATTAGTTAAATTAGATTTTGCGATAACTTGTTTAAGTTTAATAATATCGTTAGAATTAATTGGTTTATAGTTAGCCTTAGGAAGTGGATCTTGCCAGACAAAACTTTCTTTAGGAATATCTTTACCAATGTAACGAGAGCTTGCTCCCATATCGCGGTGAGTTAGTTTAAACCAAGCTCTAGCAAATGCTTTAGCGAACTGCTCAGGATTTTCTTGAAATCTTTTAGCGATAACGCGATATTGCGGATCAAATTTCAAAGATAAATCAGTGGTAAGCATAATTGGTGGATGTTTTTTTCCTGCCAAATGAGCATCTGGAACAAGATTCTGAGCATTTTTGTCTTTAGGAACCCATTGAATTGCTCCACCTGGACTCTTGGTTTTAACCCAATCAAAAATAAAGAGGTTATCAAGATATTGCGTAGTAAAAGCAATTGGGTTCGATGTCCAAGCTCCTTCTAAACCACTGGTAACGGTATCTTGAGCATTACCATTGCCACATTTATTTTTCCAACCAAAGCCCTGCTCTTCAATTTTAGCACCAGCAGGTTCTTTACCTAAACATTTGTCTGCGCGATGAGCACCATGGACTTTTCCAAAAGTATGACCACCGGCAATTAATGCCACAGTTTCTTCGTCATCCATCGCCATTCTGCCAAAAGTTTCGCGGATGTCTTTAGCAGCAAGCAAAGGATCAGGATTGCCATTTGGACCTTCAGGATTAACATAAATTAAACCCATATTAGTTGCCCCTAGCGGATTGCGTAAATTGCCTTTTTTATCATGTCTTTTGCTAGCTAAGAATTTATTTTCTGGACCCCAATAAACTAAATCAGCTTCCCAATCATCAACCCTGCCACCTGCAAAGCCTATAGTTTTGAAACCCATATTTTCTAAAGCAACATTACCTGTTAAAATCATTAAATCTGACCATGAAATTTTATTGCCATATTTTTTCTTGATTGGCCAAAGAAGTCTTCTAGCTTTGTCAAGATTGGCATTGTCTGGCCAGCTATTAAGAGGTTCAAAACGTAGTTGTCCACCACTTGCTCCACCCCTTCCATCAACCGTGCGATAGGTTCCAGCACTATGCCATGCCATGCGAATAAAAAATGGTCCATAATTACCATAATCAGCAGGCCACCAGTCCTGCGAAGTTGTCAAAACTTTGTTAATATCTTTTTTAACTTTGTTCAAATCAAGTTTTGCAAATTCTTTGGCGTAATCAAAATTCTTAGGCAATGGATTTGATTTTTCGCTATTAAATCGTAAAGGATTAAGATTGATTTTTTTAGGCCACCAAAATTCGTTAGGAACTGGAGAGTTTTTGGCAAATTTATGATGATGCTCATGCTTAGCACAGCCTGAAAAAATCAATCCAGATAACAAGATTGCCTTTAACAAAATTAATTTTGATAATTTCATAAAATTGTAATTTTTTTTCATTAAAAAAGTTTATAGATTGATTAATTTTGAGTTGATCACTTTTATTAAAAAAAATTTTATAAACATTTTTTTGTGATCAACTCAATATTTTATATTAAATTAAATTAACTATGATGATAAGATTTTCTTGGGAAATCTTAACAGTTCTTGATAATTTGGTTTTTATTCGGCTTCGCGATTTGCTTCAACTTCGATAATTAAATTAACTTTATCGGCAACATTTGGTAAAGCATATTTAATACCAAAATCTGAACGATTAATTGAAGCAGTAGCACTAAAACCAATAGTTGGTTTATTGTTGATTGGGTTGACTGCAGATTTATTGAATGTTGCATCAAGGGTGATTGGTTTAGTGATTCCCAGTATTGTAACATCACCGAAAATTTTCCCTTTATTTTTTCCAGTAACGGTAATTTTTTTGCTAACAAATTTGGCAACTGCAAAATTTTTAACATCGAAAAAATCTTTACTTTTTAAATGATCATCAAATTTTTCAATACCAGTAACGATACCATTAGTTTTAATGGTGATTTCTGTTGAAGAGTTTTGTGGTTTTTTTTCATCAAACAAAATATTTCCTTCAATTTTATTAAATTTTCCAGATGATTTTGAAAAACCAAGATGATCTGCAATCCACATAACGCTGGTGTGGTTTGGTTCGATTTGATATTTAACAACTTGTGCTAAAGAATTTTTCTGAAAAGTTAATAAAAGAACTGTAATGGCTAACAAGAGTTGTGATTTTTTCATAAATATTTATAATTTAAGTTAAGAATTAGGTTTATTGTTAAATGCTCAATTTTGTATTTGCAGTTAATTGACCAAATAATGATTGACATTTTCAGCATTAAGAGCTTGCGAAAATGCTGAGTAAGCAGTAACTCTGATAAAATATTTTTTTAAATTTTCACTGAAATTAATTGCTGGGCCGAAATATTGAGACCAATTGGCAATAACGGTAATTAAAATATCAGCTATTGAAATTTGATTGCCAACTATAAATTGCTGATTTTTTAAACGCTCGTCAATTTCGTGCCAAAATTTTTCAATCTGCTTTATGGTTAATGACATCATTGGATTATCAACGGCTTTGTCACCAAAATTTTTTTTCATGACAAATAATCTGCCATATAACGGATGGAGAGTTGAGTTTGCAAATGCAAGCCACTCAAGAGTTGTTGCTCTTGTTAATCCAGATTTTGGCAAAAGATTATTGTCATTAGTATCTAAAAGATAGATAAGAATTGCCATACCTTCTCGAAGCACAAAACCATCAATCTCTAAGACAGGAACTGATCCACGCGGATTAGCTTTAAGAAAATCAGCAGGTTTTGGCTGATTATTTGTAGTTGCAACATTTATAAGTTGAAATTGTGCTTTAATGTCAATTAAAGCAGTATGAACAGCTAGTGAACATGAACCTGGTGAATAATAAAGTTTATACATAATTGTTATTTTTAGTTGGTTTTTAAATAATAATAAAGTTTTTAAAAAATGATATTTCTGTCATTTGAAAAATGCACCAAATAATTCTAATTTTTTTAAGTTCGACTTTTTTCTTGGATAAATATAAATAAAACTTACATTGATTTTAATAATTTATGTAAAAATTTTTTAGATTAAATTATTTTAAAATAAAACTAAACTATTGTTTTCCAAGATTTGGATATATTTGCTAAATAATTTTAATTAATCAATTTAGCAAATTTTTAGATAACATTATTTATTCAACAGTAACAGATTTAGCTAAATTTCTTGGTTGATCGACATCATGATTTTTAAATAATGCAACATAATAAGCCAATAGTTGCATAGGAATTATTGGCATTAATGCTTCTTGAATTATGCCATTAACTTGAGGAACTTCAATTTTATATTTGGCATTTTTATTAAATTGATTAATTCCTTTGTTTGAACTAACAAAAATTATTTTACCTCCACGAGCATTAACCTCTTGAGCATTTGATAAAGTTTTTTCTAACAAATCACTACGGGAATCGTGAACAGCAATAACAATAACGGGCATTTTCTTATCAATCACAGCAATTGTTCCGTGTTTTAACTCCCCAGCTGAAATACCTTGAGCATTGAGATAAGTTAATTCACGAAATTTTAGTGATGCCTCTAAAGCACTAACATGACAAATTGATCTACCAATATACAAAACTTGCTTTTGCTTTGCTAAATAATAAGCAATTTTTTTAATATTTTTAACTTCACAATCATCTAACAAATTAGCCATATTAATTGCAACTTGAGAAAGATCTTTAATTAAATTTACTTGTTCCTTAGCGCTAATTTTTTGTTTAATATTAGCGATATGAATTGCTAAAATTGATAAGACAGCTATTTGAGCAGTATAAGCCTTGGTAGATGCAACGCCAATTTCTGGACCCGCTAAAGTTCTAATAACCGCATCTGAAAGTTGAGCCATTGAGCTATGAGCAACATTGACAATCGAGAGAATTTTTTGATTATGCTGTTTGGCATATTTTAGTGATGCAAGAGTGTCAGCAGTTTCTCCAGATTGCGAAACAAAAATCATTAAATTATCATCTCGAAACGGATGACTTCGATAACGAAATTCTGAAGCAATATCAACCTCAACTTCAATTCCTGCGATATCTTCAATAATATATTTTCCAGCTAAACCTGCATAATATGATGTTCCGCATGCAACAATAGTGATTTTGTTAATTTTTTTCAAATCAAAATTAAAATTTGGCAAATGAATTGATGAATCAGTCATATTGAGATAACCTTGGATAGTTTCTTCTAAAACTCGCGGTTGTTCGTAAATCTCTTTTAACATAAAATGAGCAAAACCATCCTTGCCAACCTTTGAGTTTTGTGATTCCATCGTTTTAGATTGTTTAACAATTTTTTGACCTTCTTTATTAAAAATCTCAACTTTATCTTTATAAACTAGGGCAAATTCTTCATCATCAAGGATAATTATTTCATGAGTGTAATTTGCTAAGGCATAAAAATCAGATGCAACAAAATTTTGATTTTGTCCAATCCCTATAACCAATGGTGATCCCCTCTTAGCAACGGCAATAACATCTGGATAATCATTAAAAATTACAGCTAAAGCAAAAGTTCCGTGAATTTGTGAACATCCTGTAATTAAAGCTTTTTTTAAATCTTTGGTTTTTTCTAACTGCTTTTCAAATAAATGTGGAAGTGCTTCGGTATCAGTTTCACTAATAAATTTAATCGCAGAGTTTTGGAAAGTATTTTTTAATTTTTGATAATTTTCAATGATACCGTTATGAACTACGCAAACTTTTTTTGAAGCATGGGGATGAGCATTTTCTTTACTTGGCTTACCATGAGTAGCCCATCGCGTATGACCAATAGCTATTTCACAATTATTTAATTTTTTTAAGAGAGGCTTAAGCTTATTTTCTAGCTTAATAATTTTACCTTCTTCTTTGACAATCTTGAAGCCTTTGTTATCGACTAAAGCAACTCCGGCAGAGTCGTATCCGCGATATTCAAGTTTTTTTAGACCATCAATAATAATGTTAACTGGGCTTTTAGCGCCAATAACTCCAACTATTCCACACATTTTTATTAAATTTTAGATTGAAATTAATTGTCCATAAATTAAATTACTTTTAGACAAGTTAAGATATTAATCAATCAATGTAAATTGTAATCTTTTGTAATTTGAAGCTTGCGTTTTTTGGGTCAAAATTTATTATTCAAAAATATTGGCAAGTTTTTTTGAAATAAATTACTTATTTTTTCAAATACCAAATTTCTTAGCAATTTTCTTAGTAAGTCTGCCTTGATTAATAAAAAATTAAATAATTTCTTCTTAGTTATTAAAATAAAAAATAAACAGTTAAAACCAAATAATGTTTAATAATAACCAAATAAATATATTTTTAACATTTTTATGGGTATTAACCTTTTATTTTAACTTTAATAACAGTGCTTCAGCATTAAGTAGCGAAGAGCATGTAATTATCAGTGAAATAAAATTTAACGATCAAGATTTAAACAGCAGTAAATTACAAATTAAAGCCAGTAAGAAAACTAATTTCAAAATTTATACTTTAAAAAACCCTTGGCGATTAGTAATTGACATTGAAAATGCTCGTCTTGATAATCAAAATTATCAACCTCAACTTCCTAATTTCATCAAAAATTTTCAGATTACAAATAACGAGATTTATTTGCGTTTTGAATTTGCCTTACAAAAAGAAATTAATCTTGAAAAAAGTTTTTTTGACAGCAAAAACTCTATGATCACCGCGATTATTGTTAATGAGAAAGCTGATTTATCAATGTTTATCGAACAAAATGAGATTATTAATGACCAACCAACTCAGTTCAATAATCAACAAAATAATCCAGCAAATTCTTCAAATAATAATTTGACTTCACCTAATCAGAACCTCGAAAAATCAACAACCTTAACCATTAGTAATTCAAACCCAATCGATTCCAATCCAAGTTCCAATTCAGAAACATCGCATAAAAAGTCAATCGATCAACCATCATTAACTATTAGCAATAAAATACCAGTTATTGTCATCGATTCTGGACATGGCGGAAAAGATCCCGGAACAATTGGCAATTATCTTCGCTCTAAAGAAAAAAACATCACATTATCTTATGCTAAAGAATTATACAAACAATTAAAAGCAAGCAAAGAATACAAGGTTTATTTAACTCGTCATAAAGATATTTTTATCAATTTAAAAAAACGCGTAGAACTTGCTCGTCAAAAAAAAGCTGATCTTTTTATTTCACTTCATGTTAACGCTATCGGCGATGAAGATGTTACTGGTTTTTCAATCTATACCCTTTCCGAACAATCATCGGATAAACAGGCAGAATTATTAGCAAAAAAAGAAAACCAAGCTGATATTATCCATGGCGTAGATTTTTCTGGAGCAAGTGTTGATATTATGAAAACATTAATAGATATGTCTCAGCGTTCTGTTAAAAATGAATCAGCAATTTTTGCTAATAAGGTTATCAAAAATGTTAAACAAGCAGATATTGAAATTTTACAAAACACTCATCGTTTTGCTGGATTTGCAGTTTTAACCGCCCCAGACATGGCTTCAGTTTTGGTTGAGCTTGGTTATTTATCAAATCCACAAGAAGAAAAATTACTCAATAACATAAGTTACAAAAGAAAAATTTGTCAAACCATGGTAAAAGCCATTGAAGAATATTTTAGCAAACCTAAAAAATAACTATTGTTAAAAAAAATAAAAAATTTTTAATTAAAAATAATTTCTTTGAAACTTGTTAATTTAAAATTTTATAATTATAAACTGTATAAAGAATTCCAAAACTTTAGGGAGAAAAATTATGAGCGATAAAAAAAACGTTGAACCAAGACTGAAAACTGCTGTACACAAAATGATTGGTGTTTTTGTGGCATTAACAATTTTTTTTCTGGTAATTATTACAGTTTTTGGTTATTTCATTTTTAAAAAATATAGCGAAAACCTGCCCGATTACGAACAGTTAAAAAACTATAGCCCAATGATTACCACTAGAATTTATTCTGCAGATGGTTCATTGCTCAATGAATTTTCCAAAGAAAAAAGAATCTTTGTCCCCATTAAAAATATTCCCCAAAATTTAATCAACGCTTTTCTAGCTGCAGAAGATTCAAATTTTTATAATCATTCAGGAATTGACGTATTGGCAATATTTCGCACCTCGGTTAACAATTTATTTTCAATGATGCGTGGTGATTCTGGTATGGGTGGAGCATCAACAATTACTCAACAAGTTGTAAAAAATTTTCTTTTAACCCGTGAACGAACTTTGCAACGAAAAATAAAAGAGGCAATTCTAGCTTTTAGAATTTCACAAGTTTTTCCTAAAGATCAAATTCTTGAGCTATATCTAAATCAGATTTATTTGGGATCTGGTGCGTATGGAGTTGTTGCAGCATCGCAAGTTTATTTTGATAAATCAGTTGATGAGTTAAATCTTGAAGAAATGGCATTGCTGGCAACCCTTCCTAAAGCTCCCTCAAAACTTGATCCACGAAAAAATATTACCAAAGCCAAAGAACGCAGAAACTGGGTAATCCAACGCATGGTTGATGAAAATTTTATTTCTGAAGAAGAGGGTCTTCAAGCCATGGATAAGCCGATCAGTCTCAGGCCTAAAAAAGCAGACGAAATAACTCGGGCAAGTTTCTTTTCTGATAGCGTTAAAAAGGAACTAAGCGAATTATATGGTTCAGATAGCGTTTTTGAGAATGGTATCGTAGTTCGCACCACTCTTGACCCAAAATTACAAGACATCGCAATCACTGCATTTGAAAAAGGAATTGAAGAATATGATATTAAACATGGCTATCGTGGAGCACTTGGTAAAATTGATAGCTCAGGAAATTGGCAAGAAGTATTACAAAAATTTGACACCAAAAAAATTTACAAAGAGACTTGGCAAAAGTCAGTTGTTCTATCACTTTCTAAAGACAGTGCAACAGTAGGACTAGAAAATGGTGAAATTGGAGTTATCGAGTTTGCAAGCTTAAAATGGGCAAAAAAATTTATTAATGTTGATCGAGTTGGTTTAGCACCAAAAAAAATTTCTGAAGTTTTAAATGTTGGAGATGTTGTTCTAACAGAAAAATCAAACAAAGAAGGTATTTTTAACTTAAAACAAATTCCCGAAGTTAATGGTGGATTTGTAGCAATTGAACCATACACTGGCAGAGTCGTAGCAATGACAGGAGGTTATGTTGATATGCCAAATCAATTCAATCGCGCAACTCAGGCAATGCGTCAACCAGGATCAACCATGAAAACCTTTGGTTATATTGCAGCATTAGAAAATGGCATGACTCCTGCTACAATAATTATGGATGAAGAAATTTCACTTAATCAAGGCTCAGGTCTTCCTCCTTATCAACCTTCAAATTATTCTTCAGAATTTTATGGTCCAACAACTTTAAGATCAGGTCTAGAGCAATCGCGAAATGTAACAACGGTTAGAATGGCTGATCAAGTTGGCCTTGATAAAGTAGTAGAAGTTGTTAAAAGATTTGGAGTTAATGATGATCCTAAAAAAATTTACTCTTTAGTTTTAGGTTCAACTGAAACTACAGTAATGAGACTTGCTACCGCTTATGCTATGATGGTCAATGGTGGAAAAAAAATCACCCCTGCCCTAATCGAAAAAATCCAAGATCGCGATGGTCATACCATCTTTCGCAGAGACACTAGAGAATGCAAAAAATGTTCATTTGAAAATCTTGAAGAATTTGTCGACAAAGAAATTGCCCAAGATTTACCAATGCCTTATCTTAATGATGATAAAGAGCAAGTTACTGATCCAGCTACCGCATATCAAATCACCTCAATGCTTCAAGGGGTAGTTGATCGAGGAACTGCAATGAGAGCTCGTTCAATTGGCAAAATTCTTGGCGGAAAAACTGGAACAACCAATAATTCTTTTGATTCTTGGTTTGTTGGTTTTTCAGCAGATTTAGTTGTAGCTGTTTATATTGGCTTTGATAATCCCCGCACTCTTGGTTCAGAAGAAACAGGTGCATCAGTAGCAATGCCAGTATTTATTAATTTTATGAAAGATGCCCTTAAAGATAAGCCTTCAACTCCATTTCGTATTCCAAGCTCTGTTAAATTTGTCAAAATTGATCGCATTACCGGAAGATACCCTACCCCAGCAACTTCCAAGGAAAGAATATTTTTTGAAGCATTTAAGAATGACGATGAAATCTTAGAGGCAGATGAGGAAGAAAATTTTGAAGATAAAACCAATAATGAAAATTCATCTCAACCCGATGATAGCAATAAAGATAGAGATGATAATCTCAATGTTATTGATCGCAAAATTCAAGAAAATGATCCCAAGGGGATTTATTAGGTTTAGTTACAAATTAATTTAAATTATTATGTTTAATTTATTCACCATCATTTTGATTATGAACATTTTTATTTTTATTCTAAAAATGATTAATGCTCAGAATTCTTATGAAAAAATTTTGAGTTTTTATTTAATTTTTGGTAATTTTATTTTTCTAATCATAACCCAATCAATTTCAAGTTATGACGCTATATTAGACATTATAATCATGTTGTTAATTTTAAAATTAATGGCAATTTTGTTTTTACTTTTCAATCGTAAAAAAATATGATCGATTTTTTCTTAAACATCATTGTAGTTGGAGTATTCTTATTGTATCTAGGTTGTGCAATTTCATTTTTGAAAGCCAAAGATATTTATACCATGACACAAATTACCTTTCTTACCCATTGCTTTGTTACTCCCCTTGTTTTGTTGGCAATTGAGTTACAAAAATTTTCTTGGCTAACTTTTGCAAAAATTACTTTAATTATTTTTTTAAATTTAATTATTGCCAGTCTAATCTGCCACATAATATGTCGAAGAGCTATTATCAATAGAATAATTCCTGATGCCGATGAATAAGGTTAGAAATTAATGCCTAGTTTTATTATCTTGATTCCTGCCTAAAGAAATATTTTTTTTGTTATTCATATCAACATTGCTGAGAATATGACGATTAAAGGTGTTGTTATTCCTTCGATTTAATATGTATCTTTCAATTCTTTTTTTTGCGTATGTTAATGGACATTCATCACTTTTTAAATTATTGTTTTTTAATTTCTTAAAAAGGCTTCTAAAATTATTGGCATTAATTTTACTCAAATCAAGCTCAATAGAATTTTTTAAATTTAATAAATCACCATCTGAGGAAACATTAACTTTACTCCAATCAATAAAATTTATTATTTTATTGTTGGTAAGTTTTTTCTTTGGATTGTTTTGAGGTGATTTTGATTTAGGTATTTTTTTTTGGGGAGAATTATCGCTTGAAAAGTTATTTTGACTGGTATTTATTTTCTTGCTGACTATTTTAATAATTTTCTTATTAAATTTTTTATTAACATCAAAAATATTTTTTAAGATTTCAGCATTTAAGGATTTGTTTTTTTTATTTTCGATTGAAAGATCAGGAGTTGGGGAGGTTTTATATGAATTTTTTAGAACTTTTTTAGATTTATTATTTTTCAAAGTTTTTTCTTTGTTTTTACTAACTTTAACTTGACTAATATTTTTTTTAGATAAGGGTTTTGCTTTATTGATTTTTTTATTTTTATTCATAAATAATATTAATATTAAAATATCTGAAATTTAATTTAAACCATCATTACTTTAAAAATTAAATAAAGTAAAGAAAATTTTGTTATAAAGTTTTAAAAGATTTTTTAAAGAATATTTTGCACCATTACGCAAATTAGTGAATTTTGAAAATTTTTATAATTAATAAAAAAATGTAATTTTTTTTTATTAAAAGACAGATTAAAATTTTAGATTTAATTTTTAAAAAATCGCAAAATACAAATAAAACCTTACTAATATTTTCAGCAATAAATATTTTTTTTCAAATTAATGTTTAGCATGTGTATTATTTTTATTTAAAAATAAAAAAAATCTTTGCTATGTTTATTGGTAAATAATTTTTATCATAAATTGCTGTAATTAAATTTTTATAAAGTAAAGTTATTATATCATAAACATTACCTTTTTTGTTTAAAATTATTTAACTCTTGTGCAAATTTATAAAATCATCTTTTAACCGCTCTTAAGTTCCTCAAAACAAAAACTAACAAATCCCTGATTAGGTAAGAATTATCATACCTATACTCAGAAAATTAATAAAAAATAACTAACTTATTACTTAATTTTTACATTTTTTGGCAATATAAACATAAAGATAGTTAATTTAAATCTTCTAATAATTTTTGTTTTTCTTGTTATTTTAAGTTTTTTTAGCATTTTTTGAGCCTTTTTGCACTATAAATCACTCGTTTTAGCAGATTTTGTAAGTTTTTTAAATAATTCTTCATGATTTATAATTTTTTAGATACTTATTAACTTTTTATAAAAAAATATGGGTAACATTACTATTACCTCTCTTTTAGTAATATATTTAATAAAATTAACCATTGACAATTAATTATAATCAATTAGTCTTATTAAATCTTAAAACTATTATTTTTACTTAAATGAAAATTTTATTCGTTTGTACAGGAAACATTTGTAGGTCACCAACCGCAGAGGCCGTAGCCCGTAATAAAGCTAAACTTCTTGGTTTAAGTGATAAATTTGTTTTTGATTCAGCTGGAACTGAGGATTATCACCTTAATGACAGACCTGACCCAAGATCAATCGAAACTGCAAGTAAATATGGAGTTTCATTTGATGGCATAAAAGCTCGTCAAATTAACGAAAAAGACTTTGAAAAGTTTGACCTTATAATTGCAATGGACAAATCTCACCAATCACATTTACTTAAAATTGCTCAAAATCAAATGCAAAAAAATAAAGTTAAACTTTTTCTTGAATTCTTTAAAGAAAAAAATTCGTGGAATGATGAAATAATTGACCCTTATTATAAAACTTTAGATTCTTTCGATGAGGTTTTCAAATTAATATCATCTGCGGTTGATAATTTTTTTAATAAATTTTCTTCAACAACCAACTAAATTTATGATTGCTACAATTGCATTTTTAAGCCTTTTATTAATAGCTGGATCTGGGGGGGGTGGAAGTGGATCATCTCCTGCAAATTCGTCTAATCTAAACAATGCCCAAGGACAAAACTGGCAAACAATCGATGATGAAAAAGACAAAAGCTTAATTAGTAAATATCAAACCGAAGAATACAATAATAATAAAATTCTTGAAAAAATTAATGCAGCCAAAGCATACGCTGAACTTGATAAAAACCAAAAGAATATCAATGGTAAAGATGTTAAAATTGCAATGGGAATTGTAACAACATTTTCCAGTTCAGATAATGTGGCGTCTGTTTTGGGGGTAAATCCATATCATCAAACAGTAAAAACCAATTTACTTGACCAAAATTATTCTTTTGCCAGAGGATATAATCAAAATCACTTTGATACCGGTTTAAAAACCTTAGAAAATCTTTACAATGCAAAATATGGAAATAATTACATTTATAATCCTTTTAGAAATCCTTCAGATGAATTTTTTAAAACTAAAAATGAATACGAAATTAATGAGGCATTAAATTTTGTAAACATTATTTCTGGGAGCAAAGGTGAAGAAAATTCAAACAAAGAAACAAATTCTCATGGTGTTGCCTATGGTAGCAAAATTTCACAATTTCTAATGCTTGCTGAACGCGATGTTCCAGATGATTACAGTAAAAACAACTATATTTTTGATATTTATAACCAAGAAACTAATACATCTCAATCATATGATTTTGAGGCAGTGTTATTTGCGAAAGAAAATGATTACAAAATATATAATCATCAATTTAATTTTAATATAAACAAATCATATTATGAAGCAGATCAGAGTTTCATTAATGAAAAAAATAAATATATTGAAGCTTTTAATGATTCACAAGATAAAACCTTATTTGTTACATCAACCGGAACAACAATAAATGATAGCTCTGCTCAAAATAAATCAGATAATTTATCTCAACTTGCTAAATCGTCATATGATAATAATAGCTTCTATACAAAAAATTTAATTTTTGTTACGCCTTTAGAATCTAATGAAGGAGGCAGACTTAGCGTTTCTAAATACAAAAACCAAACTAACGAATATTACCGAGATTGTTCTCAAAGTGCTATTCAATATTGTATGGCATCTTACAATGATAGTAGTTATAAATATCTAAAAAATAGTGATCAAAGTTACAATGGAAATCCTTTAAGTGGAAATACAGTCGACCCCAACAGCCCCCCTGTTAATATTAACATGGCTCAAGCCCAAGTTACTGGAGCTGCTGCAATTTTAGCTGGGGCATGGCCTCATTTAAAACCTGAAACAATCCGCGATATTCTTTTTAATACCGCTGATCGCCCTTCTGGAATTGGATCAGATTCAGAAGTAAATATCAACGGTAACAAAATAACCGTTAACTCAATTTATGGACGAGGAATTTTAAATCTTTATAATGCAGTTAACGCTCAAGGCAAAAAATCGATGCCATCAACTCAATCAATTCAAGCTCAGGCATTAGATTACTCATTAGACAACACTTCGCTTCGCTCTTCGCCAATCTTTGGTGACGCTTTCCAAAGTAACGTTGCTAACCAACTTAATGATGCAGTTTACTTAGATCAATATGGTCGCGATTATAAGGCTTCATTAGGAGATAAATTTTCTAATAATATCCAAACAAACTCTTTTAATTTAGATAATTTTGCCTTTAACAACATCTCTACAAAGTCATCACAAATTAATCTTGGTGAAAAATCCCAAGCTAATTTTAGAGTTAGCATCCCTCAATACAAGAACAATGATGCTAAAAATGCCAATGGTTTAAAGTTTGCAGTGGTTGATCGTGCAACTAATAATCAAGCTAATATTGCCAACAACTCAAGTTTTGCATTTAGTTTTAATCCAACTTCTTTGAAACAAAAAGTTAAATTAGGTTTTGCTTTTAATACTGATGAAATAGCTAACTCTCAAGCTCAGGATTTCTCATCTTCAAACTTTATCTCACAAGGTAATAGTTTTAACGCCAATCCATATCAAAATTTCTTAAATTCAACTTCAAAAAATAACAATTCCTTGTTAAACCCTGAAGTTAGAAGATTCAGTCAAGCTTTTGTCCAAAATGACATAATTAAAAATAAATTGGCTATGAATTTTTCTTATACCAATTCGTTTGATAATAACTCACAAAACTTAAGTTTAGGTGGAAAAAAACAAAACCAAACTCTAAATTTTGGCCTAGATCTCAAACCACATGAAGGTAGCAAAGTATCTGTTACAGTTGGACAATTAAAAGAATTTGATAATAACATGCTTAATTCAAAAGCAAATGGTGCCTTTGAAAACATTGGTAATAGCAAAACATCATTCGTGAAAGTTGCAACTTCACAAAATATTGCTGATAACCTCAACTTGTTATCAACAGTTGCTGAAGGTGTATCCCAAATTCAGGGTAATAATAGAGGGGTATTTCGTAATTATGAAAATGTTCATTCACGAAGTATGAGCTTTGCCCTTCAATATGATGGTATTGAAAAAAACAAATTCGGTGTAGCATACAGTGAGCCAATGAGAGTTTATAAAGGTAAGGTTAACTATGATATTGCGGTAGGAGTTGATGAGCAAGCTAATGTTATCAGAAAACAAGGATCTGCTTCATTGATACCAAATGGTAAACAAAAAGACTACGAGTTCTATTACCAACATGATTTAGATCATGACTCACAAATTCGTCTAAATATGTTAATGCAAAAAGAGCTTAATAACTATAAGTCTTCTCCAACAAATTATGTTGGATATTTAAGCTATTCAAGTAATTTTTAATTCTTTTAAGAATTAATTAAAATAAACACTACCCTCTTTTAAAAAAATTTTAAAAGAGGGTTTTTATTTTGATTAACTTTTCTAAAATTCGTCTAAATATGTTAATGCAAAAAGAGCTTAATAACTATAAGTCTTCTCCAACAAATTATGTTGGATATTTAAGCTATTCAAGTAATTTTTAATTCTTTTAAGAATTAATTAAAATAAACACTACCCTCTTTTAAAAAAATTTTAAAAGAGGGTTTTTATTTTGATTAACTTTTCTAAAATTCGTCTAAATATGTTAATGCAAAAAGAGCTTAATAACTATAAGTCTTCTCCAACAAATTATGTTGGATATATTAACAATTTCTTCAATTTATTTTTTTAAAATTAAATATTTTTTAATGAAGTTCTAGTTTGAGAAAAATATTACCATTAAAGCCAACATTATAAATTTAAAGAGAAAATTTGTTATATTGCTTTAAAAGATAAACTCTTTGTAATTTATTTTTTTCTGCCTTGAGGTCAGCTATTTTTTAAATAAAATAGTCATGATTAAACCCCTTAAACTCCATGGCATTTTTTGTTTCTTGATATTACTTAGTTTTTTGTTATGTTGTAAGTAATTATTTTTAAATTGATTTTATTGTAATATTTTTTTACTATTAAAAATTATTTTATTTAACTTATAAAAAAACTTGATATATTAATTTCCTCATTGAACATTTTATCTCTCAATAGAGTAATAAAAAATATTAATTAAATAAAAACATTACTCAACTACCCTACATAAAATCTTCTTAATCCATAATCTGAAGCGATCAATATAGCCAAACACCGCAGGCAAAACTATCAGGGTTAAAATTGTTGAAGAAATTAAACCTCCAATAATTGCCACACCCATTGCAGTTCGCATTGAAGCTGTTTCGCTAAAACCAATAGCAACTGGCAGAGTTCCAACAATCAAAGCTATAGTGGTCATAAGAATTGGACGAAGACGAATTTTGCCTGCAGTTATCAATGCTTCTTCCCTGCTCTTTCCCTCAGCAATTAATCGATTGGCATAATCAATCAATAAAATTGAATTTTTTCCAGAAACACTGACTAACATAAATACTCCAAGCATCGTAAAAATATTTAGCGATTCATTCATTAATACCAAAGCATAACTAGCCCCACAAAAAGCTAAAGGTAAAGCTAAAAGCACAGTAAAAGGAATAACAAAAGATTCATAAAGACTAGTTAAAATTAAGTAAATAAATACTATCGATAAAATCAAAGCTAATCCCATGGAACTCATCATATCTTGCATATTTTCTGAATCACCGGAAAAATTATAACGAACATCACTAGGTATTTTTAATTCACCTTCTTGAAATGATTTTTCAATTTCAGCCATTAAATCGCCAAGCCCAACACCACTTGCCAAACTTGCGGTGATTTGAATATATCGACCACGGTCTTGACGATTGATTGTGGCAGGCTCAATTCCTTCCTGGGTAGTAGCAATATCTTTTAGACGAATTAATTTGCCGTTAAGATTAGGAACAAAAATTTTATCAAAATTTTCTTTTAAATCTCTTTGGCCATCTTGTAATCTAACACGAACATTATATTCCAAACCACTTTGACGAAGCTTAGTTGGAGTATAACCCTCAACATATCCCCTTAACTCATCACCAACAGCTTGAGCATTAACACCATATGCCTTAGCAGAGTTATCATCAATTTTAACTCTAAACTCCGGACGGGTTGCTTTATTGCTATTATCAAGATCTTTTAAACGCGGATCTTGTTTTAATTTTTCAAAAACTTTCATGGCGTATTTTTCTAAAGATTCTTTGTTTGAAGAATTCAAAAACAGATTAAAAGGTTGACCTCTTGTAGCACCACCAGATGGATCAAAATCTTTAACTATCGGATTAGCATATTGAAAATCTTTTAACTTTTGCCTTAACTGCTCTTTAAAGACCGTAGTAGAAATGTCGCGTTGTTTTTTTGGTAGTAATTTAATATAAATCTCTCCGCGATTGGCTTGACGAGACATTGTTCCTGCTGAAACTGCTGAAATTTGTACTTGCGGAAAAGTTCTGACAATTTCGTCAATTTTTAAACCTGCTTGCGAAGTGGCATCTAAACTTGAATCAGCTGTTAGCTCAAGACTAACGGTAACTTCACCATTATCACTTTCGGCCATAAATGTTTTAGGAACTAATTTAAAGACAAAAATACTGCCAATAAAGACTGCTAGCGTAATTAAAAGAATTTTTTTAGGATGCTTTATTGAAAAAATTAATATTTTTTCATATTTTTGCTCCATCCAACTTTGTAAATTATCAAATTTTTTAACGAGAATAACCATGAAGAAATTACTCTTACTTTCGCTAATCTTGCGATGATTTTTTCCTGCCAGATAAGCACATAACACTGGAATAATTGATATTGCAACAATCAAGCTGATCATCATGGCAAAGGCAATTGTTAAACCAAATTGTTTTAAATATTGCCCAACAATTCCCTTTAAAAAAGAGATTGGCGTAAAGACCGAAATAACCACTGCACTAATGGCAACTACTGCCATTAAAATTTCTCGTGAAGACTCAATAGCGGCTTGTTTTGGAGGAAATCCCGATTCAATTTTGCGATAAATATTTTCAACAACTACAATCGCATCATCAACTAACAATCCTACTGCTAAGCTCAACGCTAACATGGTGATAACATTAATTGAAAAATCTGCACAATACATAACAATCGCTGAACCAACCAAGGTTATTGGCAATGAAATTGCCGTAATCAGTGTTGCTCGACTATCCGCAAGAAAGAAGAAAACAGTAATTACCGTTAAAATAACCGCAATAAAAATAGCTTCTTGAATATCTGAAATATTACTTCTGATGTATGTGCTAGCATCTTTAATAGCAATTGTTGTTGGATTTCCCTTCATCATCGCCATATCTTTTTTAATTTTTTCTAATTGCCCTTTTACACCATCAACTGTTTTAATGATATTAGCATCTGATTGACGAAAAACGGTAAGAAATAATGATTTTTTTTGATCAACGAATGCTCGAGAATTTTCATCTTCAAGAGTATCAACAACTTGACCTAAGTCACTAATTTTGGTTGGAACTTCATTAGAATAAAAATTCACAACAGAATTATTTATTTGCTCCAACTCATTGAATTCACTTGCGCTTCGAAAGACTCGTTCTTTATCGCCAACTTGTTTTTTTCCAATCGAAACATTTTGTCCTGAAATTAACAATTGACGATTAATTTGTGATAAAGAAATTTCGCGATCTTTTAATTTTTTTTGATCGAGCAAAATTTGAATTTCACGCTTTCTTGCACCAAGCACTTCAACCATTCCAACCCCATCGATCTGCTCGATTCTAGGCCTTAAATAATTATCAACAAAATCAAACATTTCTGCTTCATTTAAATCGGCATTAACAATGATTGTTAAAATTGGCTGATCAGCTGGATCGACTCTACGAATAATGGGTTCTTTAATATCTTCGGGAAGCTTGGGTCGAGCTTGATTAATTTTATCACGAATTTGCTGTTCAGCATATTTAATATCAATATTTTGATAAAGCTGAACGATAATCTGACTGGTATCTTTTAAGCTACGCGATAATAACTTTTTAATTCCTGAAACTGTACTAATTTCTTCTTCTAAGGGTTTAGTAACCAAACTTTCAATTTCTGATGGAGCTGCTCCAGTGTAGCCAGTTGCAATAAAAATTACTGGAACATCAATATCAGGGAATAATTCAACATTCATTTTTTTAAATGAGATATAACCAACAACAATGATAGCAATCATAATGCTAGTAATGAAAGCAGGTCTTTTAATTGAAAGTTCAGTGATATTCATAAAAATTAATTTGATTCGTCGTAAAATCTTTTTTGAGCAATAAGCTCATGAAATTTATAAGCAATTTCTTGAGTGTTTAATTCAGCATTAGAAAAGTCTTGTTCAAAAACCAGAATCTGATAAGTTGAGGTTCGTCCTTGTTTTAAACGATTTCGTTCATGTTCTAATTTATTTTTTTGAGATTTTTCAATTGCCAAAGCTAAGCGTAAATTTTCCTGATAATTTTTAAGGTTCTGAATTAAATTTTGCCAGTCTAATTCTTGCAAAGCTTGCTCGTTGCGATAATTAATTTTTTGGGCATTCATAGCTTTTCTCGCTCCTTTTTGAACATCCAATCCCAGCCCAATGTTAATTGGAATAGAAAATTCCAAACCAATTTTTCCAGCCCGACCTTTTTCATCAAAACTATTTTTAAATGCTAAATCGCGATTCCGCTCAATTTGCGTCATTGAATACGAACCATAAATATTTAAATTAGGCTTATGATTTTCTTCTTCAATTTTAGCGTTAGCAATAGCTGATTTCATCAATGCCTGCTTGGCTTTAAGATCGACTCGATCATTTGCTCTAACGGGAGTAAATGAATATTTTTCTAAACTATTAACATCAAATAATTCTAGTTTATCATCAACAACATCTGATTGAATTAATCTTTTTTGATTAAAATTTCGACTAGCAATTTTTTCATTATTTTGTGATTGCTTATACATTAATTCCTTAGATTCCAGCAAAGCTTTTGCTTGAAGCACATCACTTTTATCACCTAAATTCATCTGATTTTTTTTATAAACATAATCATAGATTTTTTTAGCATTTTCCAAAGCTCTTTTATTAATCTCTAAAACTTTTCGAGCATAAACTAAAAACCAGTAGGTTTTTTCTGCTTCAACCAATTGAGCAACTGCTTGGGTTTTAGCAAGATATTGCTCAGCTTGATTGGAATATAATAATGAATCACGTTGAGCTCTTGTTGATCTTCCAAAAGAATTTTGCCAGATTGGTAAGGAAACTTCCAAAGTAGGAATTGCTTGAGTATTAGACATTGCTAAAGCAGGGTTTGACAGATTAGCAGTATTCAAGCCTTTGTAATCATTACTAATCATCGAGTAATAGACATTGGTTTTTAAACCAATTTCAGAATCGTATAAAACACCAACTTTATTGGTTTGGGTATAATATCGGTTAAAGCGAAATATTGCCAAAGCTTGATTTTGCTCAACAAATCCTCGTTCAGTAGTAGCATATAACTTAAGAGCTGTTACCAACTTCGCTTTCTTTTTTAACAACTCAAAGCTGTCCTTGCTTTCATTTGCACTTTGATATGCCAAATTATCTTGACGAACTTGAGCAAGATATTCCTCAAAAGTTAAGGCTTTAGCATGTTGAGTAACAAGGATTAGTAATAAAAATATACTTGTTAAAAAAATATTAGTTTTTATAATAAAATTACTAATAAAATAATTGTTATTGGTCATGAAAATTATAGTTTATAAATAAAAATATTTAATGATTAAAAAAAATAAAACACAAATAAATAAAACAATTTTTAGTAAAATTGACGAAATTTTAAAAAATATTTTTGAAGAAATTGTTATTACCTCGCAAAAAGAATTTACAAATTCACCAGATATTAACAACAATCCTTTAAACATTGCAGTTGCAATTTCTGGTGGAAGCGATTCCATGGCCTTATTTTTTTTATTGCTAGATTTTTGTAAAAATCACAATACTACAATTCATGCCTTGAGCGTTGATCACAGAATGCGGACTAACTCAAGCATTGAAATGAAAAAACTAGCAAAGTTATTAAAAAAATATCAGTCAAAAAACAATTTCTGTCATAATATTTTAACATTGCCAAAAAACAAAATTCCACAAAAAAATATTGAGGCAAAACTTCGTGAATTGCGTTATGAATTACTTAGTAAATATTGTCAGAAAAATAATATTAAATTCTTATTTCTAGGACATCAATTGAATGATATTGCTGAAAATTTTTTAATTCGCTTATTTCGAGGAAGTTCAATTGATGGATTATCTTCTGTAAATAAAATTAATAATCTTAATGATTTAAAATTAATTCGACCATTACTTAACTTTACTAAAAAAGATCTTCAAGATTATTTAATATCAAAGAATATTAATTGGTTTGAAGATAAAACCAATTCAGATGAAAAATTTTTACGCAATAAGATTCGTAATTTTTTAACAAGTTTTGAAAATGGTGATTTACTTCAAAAAAGAATTAAAAACACCGCAGATTATTTTTTAGAAATGCGAGAATTTTTTGAAGAAAAAGTTAAGTATGAAATGACTAATATCGTTAAAAAGATTGATGATTCAAGCTATTTAGTAAATCGAAAAAAATTAGCTACTATAAACCAAGAAATAGCTCAAAAAATTATTGGCAAAGTTATCATTGATTTAAGTAACAAAAACTATATGCCAAGAAGAATTAAGTTAGAAAATTTTGTTAAATATTTAATTAACGATAAACAACTAAAAACTCGTAGTTTTAGTTGTTGCTTAACCAAAAAAGTTAACAATGATGAAGTTATAATTTATTTAAAAGATATTATTTAAAGATTTATGTTAATTACTATATTATAAAAATATTTTCATAATATTCATCTTGGTAATGCGTTTTCTAGAAAAAAATTTAAAATTAAACAAGATATTCATCGTTAAATATTAATAATATAATATCTTGACCACACTACTGCAAATATTTAGATATTTCAAAAAAAATTTAAAATTACGAAAAATAAAATTTTAAAATTTTATTTAAAAAAATTAAAGAATAAAAAAATAAAGCTAGTTAACGATATAATTTACTAAAATTTTTTAAGATGTTTTAAATAAAAAAAATTTGACATCAGTAAGAAAAAATTTAACCAACATCTCTAAGCGCAATAAGAATTATTACTTATTTAAATTTTAAGCCATTTAAAAACAATTATACAAAATTAAAAAACTTTTTTGTAATTTTTAATAACCATTTTTGTTTGGTTTTACCACTTTTTTTCATTTCAATTTTTTAGAAAAATTTTTTTCCAAAATTTGAGTTAACTTCTTAAAATTAAAAGCAAGAAGTTCTTAAGTTGTCACGGTTAATGATCTCTAGCTCTAAAATCTTTTAACAATCTAATTTAAATAACTAATAAATTTTGACTAAAAGATTCATACAAAAAAGGGCTTTGCCTCATTTTATTGAGACAAAACCCGATTTGATAATAATCATAACAATATTAAGACTAACTATTCATTAATTTTAATACCATATTTTTTTCCAAGATATTTTTCAATGCTTTTTCTTTCATCATTTTTTAAAACCCGATCATAAACAATTATTTCTGAAATTAAACCTTTCCATGTTTCATTCCCAGCTCCTCCTGAGCTTCCGATGTACATTGCAGGACTTGAGGTTAATGGCAAATATCCTGGATCCCCTGATTCAGTATTAGTATAAGATGAACCTCCCGATTGAGTAGCTACAGAAGTAGTTTCAACATTACCATTAACATAAATTGTAATATTGCTTGATGTTACACCCTCATATATTCCACTAACAATTTCAGCTACACTGTTGGTATTGGTGGTATTTGTTGAACAGAGCATAGTGCTATTAAATAGAATTCCTCTTTTGTTATCAGCAGTTTTGATTCCACCCCATCCATCATTTTCTGGATCGGTTGAATTGAAAAAAGCTACTCGAAATTTTCCAACTACTTCAATTTCTGGACGAGCAACCAAGAAGAAAGAAAATCTGTTACCAAAAGTATTTATTTTACTAGCCTGAGCAACATTATTTGAGGTTGAAAGAACAAAATAACCGTTAACACCAGTATCACCTGTAAATTTTACAGATGGGATACTATTTATTCCCTCAGATGTGTATGTAACAAACTGCGATCCAGTCTTAATTGCAAAATATTTAGATGGATTTTGGGGAT
This sequence comes from Alphaproteobacteria bacterium, assembly GCA_014190355.1. Classification (GTDB taxonomy): domain Bacteria; phylum Pseudomonadota; class Alphaproteobacteria; order Rickettsiales; family UBA1997; genus CAILUF01. The sequence goes on along the minus strand of BJGH01000009.1, from coordinate 32,347 downwards.
TAATATCGTTCCATTGAGTTAAACGATAATCATCATCTGTTTGAATTTCAATAAAACTCTCATCAGTTGAAGTTTCTAACCATAAAGACAAGTCTTTAATACTTGGAACTGGCGAGCTTTTAGTGATACTTCTGGCTGAAGCAATTTTTATTTGCTTAATTAATCGCGTTGACTGAGTAACTCCCGCAACCAAAATTCCAATTATTAGAATAACAATTGAAATTTCAATAATCGAAAATGCTTTGTTTTTTTTCATATTGTAAAAAAATAAATGTTAATTGAGTTGCAAAATCATTACTAAATTTTGTTTAGAATTGATTATTTAAAAAATTTATAACCCCTTATTAATACCCTTAAATATTAAAATAGATTTTTAAAACTAAATTTGATATTTATGCTAGAAAGAAAAAATTATAAATAATGCTTATTAAAAACTACTAATCAATTTTGACTACCTAATTAGTTTTTTTAAAATGTTTAAAATAAAATTTATAAGAAAAATTTTTCTAAAAATCAAAGAAGATTCCTTGTAATTTTCATATAAAAAAAAGATACCATTTAACTAAATACAACTTCAAGGGTTATATCTTGTAAATACAAACTTTTTTTTTAACTGTTTCAAAAAAGAAAAATATCTTTAATAAAGTTATTATCTAATAATAAATTTTAAAAAAAATTTTATTAGATAATTTTGACAACGAAAGATTATTTAAAAAATTTAATTCCTTGAAGTCCATAGAACAATTTAAACGAACTAGCAAAATTGGTTGGTTAATTTTATTTATTTTAAATAAAATATTTTTTAACTTATAACCAAAAAAAATGTTGCCATTTTTATATAATAATTAATAAAAATTAGATAAATTATAATTTAAAACTTACCTTGATAAATTTTTATTATATTATCTAGCATCTTTATCGATTCTATTCTTGGACGCTGAAATGTATTACGACCAATTATAGAGCCATTTGCCCCACCTTTATAAATTTCTCTGATTTCATTATAAATATCATCTTCACCCTTGGCATTACCCCCAGAAAACACCACTATTCTTCTTCCCGCAAAGGCAGATTTCATGACATGTTTGATTCTTTCTTCAAGAGTAGTAACAGGGATTTTTAATTTTTCAAAAACTTTGATAGCTTCAAGATTTTCAAGGGCCTGAGTTGGTGGTTTGACTTTAATAATATGAGCTCCAAGTAAAGCTGCAATATGTGTGGCATAGGAACAAATATCAACTGCTGTTTCACCAATTTTTGATAAGTCTCCACCTCGTGGATAAGACCAAATAACAACTGCTAAGCCATATGATTTAGCTTCTTCAGATAGTTCGCGTATCTCTTCAAACATATCAAATGCTGCATCAGAACCTGGATAAATTGTAAAACCAATTGCACTGCATCCCAAACGCAAGGCATCTTTTACAGAAGCTGTTGTTGCTTGATGAGGAGCAGTTCCACCATTGTGAAGAGAATTTGAAGAATTTACCTTTAGAATTGTTGGAATTTCTCCAGCAAAACTATCGGCTCCTGCCTCTAGCATGCCTAGTGGAGCAGCATAAGCATTGAGACCAGCTTCAACTGCCAATTCATAGTGGTAATGAGGATCATAAGCATCTGGATTAACTGCAAAACTTCGATCTGGACCGTGTTCAAATCCTTGATCAACTGGCAATATTACCATTTTACCAGTTCCAGCTAACTTTCCAGTCATTAGAATTCTAGCAAGATTGGTTTTAGTTCCGGCATTATCGCTTTCATAGTATGATAAAATTTTTTTTACTTTAGGAGAAATTTTCATAATTTAATTAAATTAATTTTAATATTTTTTATAAGGTAATTTTTAAATCTTATCAATTAAGCGTCAAGTAAAAGATTTTTATTAAATTAAAAAAAACCGTTGAAACTAGAAATTAATTGATTAAAACTTGTATAAGATTCTCATAAATTTAAATCTAATTTTTATTTAATGACCACAATTGAACAAAAAAAACATAATTGTTTTATTCAAATTAAAAAATTTTGTAACTTGTCGAGTATGCAAGAAAAGAAATTAGAAGATTATGTAAATTTACTTCTAAGTCATAATCAAAGTTTCAATTTAATTGGTAATTCAACAACAGAAAATATTTGGGAAAGACACATTCTTGACTGTGCTCAATTAATTAAATTTATAGACAATTTTGATCTTAAATTTGCTGATATTGGTTCAGGAGCTGGCCTTCCTGGAATAGTTCTGTCGATTCTTGGTCTCAAAGAAATTCACTTAATTGAAAAATCATTTCGCAAATGTGAATTTTTACGCAAAGCAAAATTGTTCTCTAATAATCGCTTATTGATAAATAATTCAAAACTAGAAGAGCTCAATAATCAAAAATATGATTATCTTGTTTCAAGAGCTCTTGCTCCTCTACCAAAGTTACTTGAATACAGTATTAAATTTTTAAATAATGATGGTTTTTGTTTATTTTTAAAAGGAAAGAATTTACAATTTGAAATTGAAGAAAGTCAAAAAATCTTTGAATTTGATTTTGACCTATTCAAAAGTATTACCTCACAAGAAGGCAATATAATACGTCTAAAAAAAATTATTAAAAAATAATTAGATTTAAAAAATTAACATAGGAGTTTTATGATTATTGGTATACCTAAAGAAATTAAAGATCACGAATATCGTTGTGCTATTACCCCATCTGGTGCTAGAGAGTTAGTGAGTGCGGGTCATCAAGTTTTAGTTGAAAAATCCCTTGGACTTGGGATTGATTATTCAGACGAACAATATGAAAATGCTGGAGCAAAAATCGTATCATCAGCTAAAGAAATTTATGAAAAATCTGAAATGATTTTTAAAGTTAAAGAACCACAAAAGTCTGAATGTGCAATGATTAGAAAAAATCAAATTATTTTTTCATACCTTCACCTTGCGGCTGAGCCAGATCTTACCAAAATGTTAATGAATTCTGGATGTATTGCCATAGCCTTTGAAACTGTTACTGCCAACGATAAATCATTACCTTTACTTGCTCCCATGTCAGAGGTTGCAGGAAAATTATCAATTCAAGCAGGAGCAAGATCATTAGAAAAATCGCAAGGAGGAAGAGGAGTTTTACTTGGAGGAGTTCCCGGTGTTGATAAAGCTAAGGTGGTAATTATCGGAGGAGGAGTAGCAGGAACAAATGCTGCAAAAGTTGCTATTGGAATTGGAGCAGATGTTATAGTTCTTGAAAAATCTTTAGCACGAATCAGATACTTATGCGATATCTTTAACAATAGCGCTACTATTCTTTACGCATCAATTGAAAATATTGAAAAGAATGTTCTTGATGCTGATCTTGTAATTGGTTCAGTCCTTATCCCTGGAGCAACTGCTCCAAAATTAGTTTCAAGTAAAACCGTTAAGAAAATGAAAAAAGGGGCAGTAATGGTTGATATTTCAATTGATCAAGGTGGATGTTTTGAAACAAGTCGACCAACTTCTCACAGTAATCCAACTTATGAAGTTGATGGAATTATTCACTACTGCGTTACCAATATGCCGGGCGCTGTTGCTAGAACTTCAACTCAAGCTTTAGAAAATTCTACTCTTCCATTTGCGTTAGCAATTGCCAATAAGGGATATAAAAAAGCTTTAGGTGAAGATAAAAATTTATTAGCAGGTTTAAATATTTATGCAGGAAAAGTTACGCATGAACAAGTTGCTAATTCATTAAATCATCATTATTTTGATCCGATTGAAGAATTACTTTAAGCAATTAGAGTCAATAAAAAATGAGTAAAAACTCCTTAATTCCTAGCCCTGCCCAATTAATTGATAAATATCAACTTAATGCCAAAAAATCCCTTGGACAAAATTTTATCTTGGATTTAAATTTTACTGATAAAATTGTTCGCCATGTTAATGATATATCACAACATTCTATTTTAGAAATTGGTGCAGGAGCTGGAACACTTACTCGTTCAATTCTTCAAGCCAATCCAAAAAGATTGGTTGTTATCGAAAAGGATCAGCGCTGTATCGAATTATTGATGGAACTTAAATGTTATTATCAAAATATTGACTTTGAAATCATTCACGGCGATGCCCTTAAGATTAATGAATTAGAAATTTTTAAACAGGAAATTTCTCAACAGCAAAAATTTAAAATCATTGCTAATTTACCTTATAACATTGGAACTGTTCTTTTAATAAAATGGCTAAAAATTTCACAACATATCGCTTCAATGCATTTAATGTTTCAAAAGGAAGTTGTAGAAAGAATAATTGCTAAAACCAGCGATAATCATTTTGGAAGACTTGCAGTTATGGCTAATTTTTATTGTCAAAGTAAAATGCTTTTTAATGCTCATCAAAATGTTTTTACTCCTCCCCCTAAAATTGTCTCAGCTATTGTTGAATTAATTCCTAAAGACAAAATTGACCAGCAAATTAAGTTTGAAAAATTAGAAAAGGTTGTTGCCAGTGCTTTTTCGCAGCGAAGAAAAATGCTTAAATCCTCTTTGAAAAACTTTCTTGGAAATAATACTGTAAAAATTCTTGAAGATTGCCAAATAAATCCTCAAATGCGAGCTGAGCAATTATCAATTGATGACTTTGTAAAGTTAACAAAAGCTATTAACTAAAAATTTTAAAAAATTTAAAATATTGATTTTTTTAAAAAAAACTCAAACTTAAGATAAATGCAAAGTTACCAAAATTAAATTATAAAATCTCAACATAAGCCTTTTTTCTTATATCCATTAAATAGCCCTTTGCCATGTTGTTTAGCTTGTTTCTAGAAATAATATTTTTTGCAATACTGCCTTGTTTTTCATCAATATTTTTTTCAACTTTAATATCAAGTAATTTAAAAATATGATAACCATCGTTAAGTAAAACTGGCTTTGAATAAGAATTTTTAGCCAAGGTATTAATTGCCTGATATATTTTTGGATCAACATCACCTTGTCCAACCCAGCCAATTTCGCCATCATTTTGTGAGGTAATACTAACCGAAAATTGCCGAACCATTTCTTTAAAATTTGCTCCAGCAAGCAATTCTTGATAAATTTTATTAACAAACTCTTCACTCTTGGTGTTCTTTGAGTTTTTAAAAATGACCATTTCGGCAAGCAAAAACTTTCGTTGATCAGCCCTAAATCCTCGTTGTTCAAGAAATTCTTCAATCTCAATATCGCTAACTTTTATTTTATTAGCAAAAATACTTTCGATGATTTTTTCCCAAGCAATTTGAGCCTCAATAAATCTAACAAATTGCTTTATATTTATTCCATTATTGCTTAAAAATAATTTAAACTGAACAATATTTTGTTTTCGCTTCATAGCAATTGAGCCTAATGCATTATTAATTTCCTTTTCACTAATTTCAATTTTTAACTTCTCAGCCTCTTGCAAGAAAAGCTCCTCGTCAATCATCTTATCAATAATTTGTTCTAGCAAGATTTTTTGTTCTTTGGAATTATTAATTTTAAAATTTGCAGAGTGCTGAACATATCTTAAGCGTGATTTAACTTGAGAATTAGTAATTATTTTATTGTTAACTTTTGCAATAACAAAATCTTCATTATTTTGGGCAATAGACCCTTTTGAAATGGTTAAAGAAAGTAAAACTAAAAAAAAATTTATTAGTTTTTTATTTTTTTTAAAAAACATAATTTACAATTAAACTTGATAAAAATAACTATTAATAATGACCAGCTATTAAATTTTAATTACTTTTGAACTTTTGAATTAAAAACTGCAACACCTCGAATTAAATCAATTGCTCTGGCCAATTGATAATCTTGAGAATAAAGCTCAATATTATCATCACTAAGCTGTTCTTTCTTAGCATCATTTATTGCCTGTTGCAATTGAACCTCAATGTGACCCTTTAAATCTGCTTCAGAATCACGATCAAACTTGTCGACTTGTTTTTCGATTTTAGCATTACTTAAAACAATATTTGGCTCTATGCCATGAGCTTGAATTGATTTTCCACTTGGGGTATAATAAAGAGAGGTAGTAAGTCGTAATGCTCCTTGCTTTTCGCCAAGAGGAATAACTGATTGCACCGAACCCTTTCCAAAAGATTTAACACCCATCACCACTGCCCTCTTGTTATCCTGCAATGCTCCCGCAACAATTTCAGATGCCGATGCAGAACCTTCATTTATCAACACCACAATTGGTAAATTAGGAAGCAAAACCTCATCTTGAGCATCACGATATTCGCGTTCCTCAATACTTCTTCCCTTGATTGAAACAATTACAGAATCTTTTGGAAGAAATGCATCACTAATTTTTATCGCTTGATCTAAAAGTCCACCTGGATTATTTCTCAAATCCAATACCAAACCTTTAATATTTTTAATACCAATTTTTTGTTTTAACTTATTCAACTCATTTTCTAGACCAAGAGATGCTTGTTCAGAAAAAGTGTTAATTTTGATATAAACTATATCTTTAAATTGCGCTGATTTTACTGCTTTAACTTTAATGATTTGGCGAGTTAAGCTTTTATTTAACGGCTCTTTTTCTCCTTTTCGTAAAACTGTAATTTTAACAGAAGTTCCAGGTTTACCTCGTAATTTTTTTACAACTTCTTCAATTGACAAACCTATTGCATTTTTGTCATTAATTTTAACTATATAATCTCCAGTCTTAATCCCAGCTTTGAAAGCAGGGGTATCTTCTATTGCTGAAATAACCTTAGTTACAGTAGCTTCTTGAGTAATTTCAATCCCAAGACCTCCAAACTCGCCTTTAGTTTGAACATTAATTTCACGCAATGCTTCGTCATTTAAATATGATGAATGCGGATCAAGTGCTGAAAGAATTCCACTTGCCGCATATTCAGCTAATTGATCATCACTCTTTTCTTCAACATAATCTTTTTTAACTCTTTTAATAACTTGCTCTAAAAAATCTGAGTTTTTTTTAGTAATTTTTGATTCATCAAATTTTATTGTTTTAACCTGTATTTGCGAGAAAGATAATGCAGAGATAAAGCCAATGAAAACTGCTGAAAATATGATAGCAAAAAATTTTAAGTTTTTCATTTTGATTGTATATTTGATTATTTTTTTTATATTTGTTATATTTTATTTTTTTAAGGAGATCCTTGTCAAGTTTAATTATTGACATGATTTAAAATTAAAAAAATTAGAAAAGATAAGTTTTTGATATTAATTAAACAACTATGAAAACTTCAGCTAAGGTAAAAAAATTTTAAATTATTAACCAATTTTTATAAAAATTTTAGACATAATCATATTGGTTTGAGAGTGGTGTTTTTTTATTATTCATCAATACCATACTCATCTTTAAGTTTATCGGTAACATCTTGAGGTGGTTCATCACCATAAGCAGAAAACAGAATTACTCCATATTCTTCAAGGTGAATTATATCATCATTCAATGCCTTTAAAAATAATTGAAGTTTAACACGATCAACCAAAACATAATACCAAGCATTTCTTCCGGCATCAACTCCTTTAACTAAGTATATTAAATCAGAAAGTGCTTTTTTAGTTGGATCCACTTTTTTCATATTTTTTTTTGCATTTCCAGCATCAATTACTGATTGAATAGGAGTGGATGTCATTTCATTTTTTTTATCAAGTATAGAATGAAAGCTGTTGCTAGATTTGGCTTTACTTGCAAAAGAAGAAGAGTAGTCAGACATAGATTTAAGAGTTAGGGTTAGAATTAGTATTTTGATTTTTTAACCACCAGTCATTTATTGGTTTTTTTGGACCACATGGTCCTCCCTCCAAAGAAACACATGGACTTTTAATATCTACAACTTTATTCTGACAAGCTGTAAGAGTAAAAAAAATAGTTAAAAATAATATTATTTTTTTCATTGAGTAGATTAAATAAATTAAAAAAATTTTATAATTAAAATTTAATTACTTTAATTAATAAAAACATTTTTTTTATTGTCAAAAACTTTTTTAAAAATAATGAAAAATTTTAAAATTAAGAAAATTCTTATTATTGGTCTTGGATTAATCGGAGGATCTTTTGCTAAAGCTATTCGAGAAAAAAACATTGCCCAGCAAATATTTGCGTTAGACCAAGATTTAGAAGCAATTAACAATGCTCGAAATCAAAAAATTGTCGATGACTTTTGCTTGATTGATAGTCAAATTAAAGACTATGATTTAATTGTTATTGCTTGTCCTTTAAAAAATTATCCACAAATATTTACCCAACTTGCAAATCATCTTGATAATAAAAATCTTGTGATTGACTTAGGTTCAATCAAAAATTTTGATAATAAATTGTTAAAATTAATTCCAAATTTTATTGGTTGTCATCCCATTGCAGGTTCTGATCAATCAGGGTATTTAAATTCTGATTGTAATTTATTTTTTGGTAAAAAATTCGTAATTTGTAACTATAATAACATAGATTCAGTTAAAATAGTTAAAGAAATTATTATTGAAATTGGTTCAAGTTTTATAGAATTATCGGCAAGCAAACATGATGAAATTTTTGCCTTAACATCTCATCTTCCACAATTTTTATCTTTTTTATGTGCAGAGTTTTCGCCAAAAAAAAATAAAAATGAATTTATTAAAAAAGCATTTCGACTCGATAAATCAAGTCCAGAAATTTGGTCTGATATATTTAAACTAAACGAAAAAAATCTTGAAAAATTTTATCAACAATTCTTCACAAACTTCACTAATATTGCTAAACAATTAAAAAGTTTTAGTACTAGTAAACAGTTTTTAACAACTAACAATATTTTTATTAAAGAATCAAAAGCTCTAAAAATAACTGATCTTGAACCAGATTTTTCGCAGATTTTTTTTCGCTTGCTTGTTGTTTTAAGTTACCTTAAAATCGATAAAATTAATGACTATCTTGAATACACAGGTTCAGGTTTTGCAGACTTCACAAGTATTGCTTTTATAAGTCAACTTAACCATCTAGATCTCGATTCTTTAATTAAAAAAAATTTACCTGAAATAAACAAATTTTTAGACAAATTCTTTGAATAAATTTAAGTCAATTTATTATGACCGATATTAACGCTAATCGTCCATACCGCATAATCAATCGCCGTAAATCTCGCCAAATTCAAGTTGGCGATGTAAAAATCGGTGGAGATGCTGATATTTCAGTTCAATCAATGACCAATACTAAAACCACTGATATCCAAGGAACAATCAGACAAGTTAACGAATGTTATGAGCTTGGTGCACAATTAATGCGTATCTCAGTTCCAGATCAAGAATCAGCCCAAGCCTTAGCACAAATTATTCCTAATTGCCCTATTCCAATCATAGCTGACATTCATTTTCATTATCGAAGAGCTATTGAATCAGCAAAAGCTGGGGCAAAATGCTTAAGAATTAATCCAGGTAATATTGGTTCAAAAGAAAAAATTCGTGAAGTAATAACTTGTGCTAAGGATCATGGTTGCGCAATTAGAATTGGTGTTAATGCTGGGTCATTAGAAAATGATCTTTTACAAAAATACCGCACTCCAACTCCTGAAGCTCTTGTTGAATCAGCTCAAAGACATATTAAAATTCTTGAAGATCATGATTTTTTTAATTTTAAAATCAGCGTTAAAGCATCTGATATCTTTCTTGCAGTTGCAAGTTATCAGCAATTAGCAAAAATTTGCGATTACCCATTACATATTGGAATTACCGAAGCAGGAAGTCAATTTGCAGGAACTATAAAATCAGCAATTGGTATGGGAAATCTTCTGCTCAATGGCATTGGTGATACCATGCGTATTTCACTGTCTGCAGATCCTAAAGAAGAAATCAAGGTTGCCTATCAAATTCTTAAATCCTTAGGTCTTCGAGAATATGGTGTTACAATTATTTCTTGTCCATCTTGTGCTCGTCAAGGTTTTGATGTTATCAAAACTGTTGAAGAGGTAGAAAAAAGAGTTAATCATATTAAGGAACCAATCACCGTTTCAATTTTAGGTTGCGTTGTCAATGGCTTAGGCGAAGCACAACATACCAAAATTGGTATTACCGGTGGAGGAAATAATCGACATAATGTCTATCTCAATGGTCTTCCAGATCATAAAGCATCAGGTGATAATTTAGTTGAACATATTGTTGATCTGATTGAAAAAAATACTATTAAAAAAAATAATAAATAGTGAGTTCATTTAATAAAAAAATAATTCAAAATAATTTTAGTAAAGCAAGTGAATATTATGAAGATCATGCTTTGGTACAGAAATTTGCTTCAACAAATCTAATAAATCAACTAACAAACTTTATAAAAATTAGTGATTTCACCAATAAAACTATCCTTGATCTTGGATCAGGAACTGGGCTAGTTGGACACGAACTAAATCGCCTAAAAATTATTAATGATGATTATAAAAATAATTTTTTTTTCGAGATTGATCTGAGTTTAACAATGTTAAGAACATCTCAAAATAAATCATTAAAAATAAATGCTGATATCGAAAACTTACCTATTAAAAATAATCAATTTGATTTGATATTATCATCATTTGCTCTTCACTGGCTTAATGATTTTAATAATACCATACAAAATATTGCTAAAAAAGTTAAACCTTCAGGAATTATTGCCGTTGCTATTCCAAATCAAAATAGTTTTATTAATTTTAAAAAAAATAATCCCTTTCATCTTAATAATTTAATTGAGAATAATGTTATATCGTTAACATTAAACCAAACCAAACTAGAAGTATTAAAAACTACTAATAATTACTTTCAACAAAACTTTCCAAATCAAATTAGTGCTCTTAAATACATAAAAAAAATTGGAGCAAATTATTCACATTATAATCACTTTGATGATCCTCAAAACAATAGTAGAAAAAAATTTACTGATTATAAAGATTTTTATAAAAAAAACTTGCAAAATCCAACAAAAAAATTTACAATTGATTGGCAAATTGATTATCTTTTTTTAACAAAAATTTAACTGATTTATTTAAAAAATTTTCATATCAAAATAAATATTTGTTAATTAACAATTGCTTTACCTTTTTAATTTTGAGCACTAATAATAAATTTATATGGAAAATAATAACCATAACCCAACTGAAAACATAGACAGCGATAAATCCCCAAAAAAAATCAAAACTAAAATTACCATAACCGAATCGATTGCTAATTTTTTCCATAAAAAATCTTCATCATTTTTATTTTTTATTAGTAATCATATTGAAATAGTTAGAAAAGAGATTGAGATAATTAAAAAAAAATCAAAGAATCTTTTAGAGACCAATTACAATCTCGGTCTTAAACATCTTGAAAAAGGTAACCTAGGAGATGCAATATTTCGCTTCAAATTTATTAAAAAATTCTGGCCTCATCACTATGAATCCCATTACCAGCTAGCCTATTGTTATTTTTTACAAAATCGTTTTTACCGAAGCAAAAAAATCCTTGAAGACTTAATAACCATTGATCAAAACTCTAAAGATAAGGCTTTGCAACTAATTGCTCAAATTGAGCATAAACAAGCTATTATTAACAATAACGACAAATAATGCTTAAAAAATTGCTTGTAACTTTAACAGTCTTATTCTTTTGTAGTTCACCTTGCTATGCCAAACCTCAAAGTTACTCTTCACGATATCAATCAAATCAAAATAATGAAGAACAAGAATTTGAATCGTATAAACCAATTACTACTGTTAAAATCAACGATCCTTTTGAAAAAATAAATCGTAAAATTTTTGCGATAAACGAAACTTTTGATAGTTATTTCTTTGAGCATGTTGCCAAAACTTATCGCAAAACCGTTCCCAATCCTGCACGGAAATTAGTTCGTAATTTTTTATCAAACTTGTCTTTACCAATCTCAGCTGCAAACTCTATAGCCCAAGGCAAGATTGATAATGGTTTAGCAACTTTTTCAACCTTTATTATTAACTCAACTATTGGCATAGGTGGATTATTTAACATTGCTCAATCTAAGGGTATTTCATATCACTTTGAAGATCTTGGTCAAACTCTTGGTTATTACAACCTTGATCAAGGTTCATTTTTAATGTTACCAGTTCTTGGTCCAAGCACAACTCGTGATTTTTCAGGCTGGGTTATTGATAAAGCAGTTAATCCCCTGAGTTTCAACGCTTTGGAGATTGGTGGAAACCACAATCTAATAGACGATCAGTTTATTGTTACAACTAGCTCACTATATTCAATTGATACCCGTGAAAGTTTAATTGACATTATCGATGATATACGCCAAGATTCATTTGATCCTTACGCCACAATTCGTTTTGCCTATTTACAGAAAAGAGCTCGAGAGATCCAAAAATAAATTATTCGTTTATAACAATTAAAAATATTATGATTAGAAAAACTTTTACTAAACTTATCTTTATTTTCTTTTTTTACTCTTCAACGCATGCCTTTGCTCAATTAAACGAAGAAAGCGAAGTTAAAATCTTTGTTGAAAATGTTGGTAATCAAATTATCAATATTGCCAATGAAAAAACTTTGAGCGAAGCCAAAAAGCGTGAAAAAATTATTAGTGAAATTGATAAAGTTATTGATTCAGAATGGATTGCCAAATTTGTCCTTGGTAAAAATTATAAAAACCTTAGCGATAAACAAAAACAAGACTTCATTCGCCTTTATCGTGAATTTATGATCAATACTTATGGTCCAAAATTCAAAAATTATAATGGTAAAAAATTCACCGTAAATGAAGTTGAAAAACAAAGCAGTTTTTATATTGCTCGCGCTGAATTCCTTCCTAAAGATTCTGATGAGCCAATCTTGACCGATTTTCGAGTTAAGAAAAAAGATGGTAAGCTTTATGTTTTAGATTTTATTGCCGAAGGAATTAGCCTTATCGAAACTCAACGCTCTGAATTTAATGCATCTATCGATAAAGAAGGGGTTGAGACCTTCCTTAAAAATCTTGAAACTAAGGTTAAAAAATTAAAAACTACTAAAAATTAATTATTATCCATAAAATTTTTTATTAAATTTTCTTTAAAATTAGCAACCCTAAAATCATAAAAATTTATCGCTTTAAATTACTAAAATTTTTTTTTGTAGAGTATTTTAGTCAGATAAAATCATCATGATAAAATATCACTAATTACTATTTAGGAGTAATTATAACATCGCTAAGTATTGACAAACTAGTGTTTAATTTCACATTTTTTTCATTCTTCAACTAAAGTTCAAAAAATTTACAAACATCTTCAATAACGGTAAAATAATCTTTACGATCTTTGAGATAATATTTAGTTTTTAAGTAATAGCCATCCATTCAACTCTTTCAGACCCCTACTTACATTAATTTGATTAAAAATGATTTTAATAAACTTATCTTAAACTTATTTTTTAAATGAGATTTAAATGCCTTAAAACCCTTATCTTATCTGTTTTTCTAACTAATTATTACAAAAACTAAAAAATATATTTCAAAAACTAAAATGAATTCTTTTTAATAAGAATTCTTTTATGGTTAATCTTTTTAAAATATTATTCCACCAAACTTTATTGACCCTTATTTTAAAGATTTTTTTTCAGCGAATCTTGATGAAATGCCAAGTGAGTGATATGAAAAGTTAAAGATATACAAAGCTAATAATTCGACAAATCAAAGACCTGTTTACGAAAAGAAAATAAGGCTTATTTACCAATTGAAATGACATAAGTTATTGACTTAATAACTCAATAGTTAATGGCTAGTCAAGTTCAAAAGTTTTTTGCCAATCTTGATCATCTTGAAATTTTGGTTGATCACTTTTTAATAAAATGAAATTTTCAATTGCTAAAACATCCATTTGTGTTCGCATAAAACAAAAATATGAATCTTGCGGTGAACAAACTATTGGCTCACCACGGACATTAAAAGAAGTGTTGATTAAAACTGGGCAATTAGTTTTAGCTTCAAAAGCTTTTAGCAATTGATGAAATCTTGGATTGGTATTAGCACTGACCGTTTGAATTCTAGCCGAATAGTCAACATGAGTAACTGCGGGAATTTGTGAACGCTCAATATTTAATTTATCAATTCCAAACAACTGTTGTTGTTCTTTGGTCATTTCTTTTTGCAATGATTTTTTTACTTGAGCAACCATCAGCATGTAAGGACTATCAACATCATCAATCTCAAAATAATCAGTAACTCTTTCGCGTAAAATTGCTGGCGCAAAGGGTCGAAAAGATTCACGATACTTAATTTTTAAATTCATAATTGATTGCATATTTTTGCTACGAGCATCGCCGATAATACTTCTTGCTCCTAAAGCTCTAGGTCCAAACTCCATCCGTCCTTGATGCCAACCAATTACCTTATCTTGCGTTAAATACTCTACTAACTTTTGGCAATATTCATCAAAATTTTCAAAGTAAAAATATTTGGCATTTATGCTATCCAAATATTCCTTAACTTGGTCATTGGAATATTTAATACCAAGGTAAGAACCCTGCATTGAATCATGATTTTTATCAACTACTCGTGAATTATTTAAGTGATCAAAATAAATATTTTGCGCTACCCCTAAAGCTCCTCCAGCATCACCTGACGCAGGTTGAACCCAGATATTATCGAATATTTTTTCTTGCAATAACTTACCATTTGCAACGCAATTTAAAGCAACTCCACCAGCCATCACTAAATTTTTAGAACCTGTTAATTTCTGTGCAGTTCTAGCAAGTTTTATGACAATTTCTTCAGTAACATCTTGGATTGATCTAGCTAAATCCATTTCAAACTGAGTTAACTGCGCTTCAGATTTGCGTGGAGATCTTTGAAATAATTGATCAAAATACTTACTGGTCATTGTTAAACCAGTGGTATAATTGAAATATTTCATGTTTAAGCGAAATGAACCATCTTCTTTGATATCGATTAAATTATTTTTGATTAACTCAACATATTTTGGCTGACCATATGGTGCAAGACCCATCACCTTATATTCCCCAGAATTAACCTTAAATCCAGTGAAGTAAGTAATAGCGCTATAAAGCAAACCAAGCGAATGCGGAAAATGAATTTCTTGTAAAAAATTAATTTTGTTTTCTTTGCCATGAGCAATAGCAGTTGTAGTCCATTCCCCTACTCCATCCATTGTTAAAATCGCTGATTCTGAAAATGGTGAAGGATAAAAACAACTTCCAGCATGCGAACCATGATGTTCGCCAAACAACAATTTCTCACTTAAAATTTTTTTTAATTGTTTAATTTGATTTTTACTAGCATTGTCAGGCAGCTGAATTTTTGTGAGCTCATTAAGCAAGGTATCTTTTAAAAATAATTTTTCTTTTAGCCAAGTTGGAATTGCCATCGCAAAAGATTTATATCCACGAGGTGCTTCAGCAAGATAGGTTTCAAGAAGTCTTTCAAATTTTAAAAAAGGCTTATCAAAAAAACCAATATAATCAACTTGCTCTAAAGTAATTCCCGCTTCTTGTAAACAGTATTTTAGAGCATTAGCAGGAAATCCACTATCATGTTTTTTGCGAGTAAATCGTTCTTCTTGACATGCTCCAATTATTTTATCATTTTTCAAGATTGCTACCGCTGAATCATGATAATAAGCAGAAATTCCAACAATATAAGTCATAATTTAAAACAATGTGTAAATAAATGGCGCAACTGCTGAGCCTTGTGCAAAAATCACCAACACTCCCAACAAAAGCATGATAATAATGATTGGTAATAACCAAAATTTTTTACGAGCTTTTAAAAATTTCCATAATTCTTTTAAGAAAGACATAATTTAATTATAATTTGATTATTTTAATTTAAATTTATTTGCTTTTATTTTTTTTTGTTGTTTTTTGTTTATTAATAAAATCAATTAAACTTTTAGCAATTTCATTTGCCACTAATTCGCTTCCTGCTTGATTAAAATGCACTACATCATAAATGTATTTTTCATCCGCAGGGATTAATTTTGCTAAATCAATCAGCAAAATATTTTCTTGTTTAGCGACATCACGAATTGCCTGATTAAATTTTATATATTGCTGTTGGTAAAGTTTACTAGCTTCTTTACCTCGCTCATTTGTAAAATCCGGATCACTTTCAATACGATTTGCCTGAGTCATTAAAACTGGTGTGATTTTTTTTGCTTTCGCGATATTGACAAAGATTTTTAAATTTTGTTTAAAATCTTCAATCATTTTTTCACTTTGCTGTGGATCATTTAAAACACGTTTTTGCCAGTCCTTATTGATAGACCATTGATCTTGCTTAATATATTTACTTTTATTTTTTAAATCACAAGCAATAGGAGCAATTACTTTGTTTTTATTCCAGTAAGTTCCTTCATAAAATAATGTTGATAAATCATTGATATTGTGCATCATCACTACAATATCAGGATTAAAAGGGATAAGCTTGTTTAACAAAATATTAATTGAATGCAAAGAGTTATTACCACTTTTTGCCCCATTATCACTGTTAACTTTTATTTTCAGTCTATCCTCAAGAATCCTTCCTACCAAATATGGGAAGCGATATTTTTCATCAACCATTTCACATTCAGTGGTTGACCCTCCTAAGAAAAAAATCTGCAAATCAGGATTTTTATTGATAAAGGCTGGAGCAATAAAACCATTGCTATTGGTTTGCAATAAATATTTCTTATTTTCTAAAGTTGGGTATTGGCGTGGAGGTTGACGATAATATTTGGCATCTGGCTTTAATTCACGCAAACGAATATTGCGTTCATCATTGCATCTAACTTTGTGAATCACCTTATCTAAAATACTATATTTTTCTTGACCAGTGTCACTGGCAATAATTTCTAAAGAAATTATTTTGTAAAACAACATCCCACTTACCAATACCACCAAAGTTAAAAGCAGGTAATTAGTTAATTTAGGATATTGTTTAATAATTTTTTTAAGCATAATTAAAATTGGTTTCGCATATCGCTTAAAGTTTGAGTACGAGGTTTAAAATAACTACTTGCCTGAGGTTGCAATTTTTTAGATAACAAATCTTTACCAAATATTTTTAAAACCAAACCAATAGGGGTAAATAAACAGTAAAACATTATAAAAATAATAATTTTAGAATTTATTTTACCAACAATTTCGCCAAATTTTAACCAGATTGGCATAATCTTACTTTGCTCAAAAAAATTGGGTTTAAGTAAGCCAATTGTTACAAATAAAATCGCCAGAAGCGTTGGTAGAAAACTCCAACTTGATTTGTAAGCAATAACCAAAAAAATTCCTGCCCAAATAAAACCAAAAACTCTAAGATTTTTTAAATTATCTTGATAATTAATTTGTTTATTTGAGTTATTTTGCCAATCAGAATCTTTTTTTTGAGAATCGTTTTTTTGATAATTATTTTTTTGAATATTAGCCATAACAAGAAAAATTAAAATTAATCCATCAAATTTAATTATTAAAAAATAAATTCCAAATAATAAATTTATAATATCGCATCTTCAATCATCATTTGCATTTTTTCAACTCCCATCCAGTTGTTAATATTTAAAGTAGCTATCAAATTCAAGCTCTGCGAAGTTTTTGCGGTAAGTAACAATTCTCCAAGCTTAGTGTTGTTACTTCGAAATGCCACAGCATTGATTTGATTATCAAAGCCAAGAAGTGTTTTAGCACTGAAAATACAACTGATATGCTCTTGCTTAGAGCCAATCAAAGTGCTACGGATTTTTTTGGCATCTTTAATTAAAAATCTTGGTTTCATATTGCCAACTCCGTATGGCTCAAGCTTCAAAAGCTCTTTCATCAGTTGTAAATTAAGCTGAGCGATATCAATTTCTAGATCATAAAGTGCTAAATTTTGAGCGGATAATTCTGCAACTTGAGTTTGCAACCTTTGACAAAAAAATTGATGAAGCTCGCTGATTTTCTCACTCTTAACACTAAAACCTCCTGCCATCGCATGACCTCCGCCTTCCAACAACAATCCTGCTAACCTTGCTTGCAAAATATTTGCTCCAAAATCAATACCCGTAATTGAACGACATGATGCCTTGGCTTTGCCATTTTTTTTATCAACGCTTAAAACTGCCACAGGTTTGTTAAACAAATCTTTCAATCGTGAAGCTACAATGCCAATAACCCCTTGATGCCAATCATCTGCTTGAGCAAAAATTATCGGATCATTTTTAGTAAAACCATCAACCCCTTTTTCTAATCTTTCAACTGCCTGATCTAAAACTTTAGCTTCAATATCTTTACGCTGTTTATTAAATTCTTCCAATTGCAAAGCAATTTCTTGAGTTTGTATTTCGCATTCGCTTGACAAAATTGTTGCACCAAGATTGGCCTTACCTACCCTGCCTGAAGCGTTAATTCTTGGACCTAAAACAAAGCCCAAACTATAGGCATCTGGCAAAGTATTTAATCCCGCTAAATCGCTAATTTTGCGAAGTCCCAAATTTTTGCGTTGTTTTAAAATCTTTAAACCAGCGCTTACAAATGCCCGATTCAAGCCAGTCAATGGCATAACATCGCAAACTGTACCAAGAGCTACCAGATCCAAAAGATCAAAAAGATTTGGTTCTTTTTTATCCTTATAAAAACCAGATTCTCGAAGAGTTTTGTTTAATCCAACAATGAATAAAAAACTCACTGCCACACCACAAATATTTTTTATAGCAAATTTTTCGTCAAGTAAATTGGGATTGATAATAGCAATGGCTTCAGGTTTTTCAACCACTCCTAAGTGGTGATCGATGACAATTACTTCTAATCCTGCTTTCTTAGCATCTTCCAAAGGCTTAAAAGCTAGGGTTCCGCAATCAACAGTAATCACTAAATCGCTACCATTTTTTTTGATATTTAACAAGGCTTGTGAATTTGGTCCATATCCTTCTAAAATCCGATCAGGAACATAAATTTCTGCTTCAACACCAATTTCACGAAAAAAACGAATCAACAACGCACAACTTGTTGCACCGTCAACATCATAATCAGCAAAAACCGTAATTTTTTGCTGATTATTAATTGCCTTAAGAACTCTTTCAATACCATCTTTAACTCCACCTAAAGTAAAAGGATCGGGTAAAAAATTTTTAATTTTAGGATCTAAAAATTCTTCAACCTCATCAATGGCAACTCCTCGCATTGCCAATAAATCAGCAATTATTGGCGAAATTTCAAAACGCTGAGCAATTGCTTTTGCCAAACGTTCGTCAAATTCTTTGGCTAAATATTTTTTATCTAGTATTGATAGTTTTAAATTACTATTGTTCATTATTGGTGATTTTAGTTAATTAGTATTAAAAACTTTTGATTATAATTTATCGTAAGAAATTTTTTCAACTTTTGCTCCACCATGCGTGACCGCTCCATATCGAGCTGAACCAACAGTTTGAGTAAATTTCCACAATGCTCCACTAGTATAGTCATTATTTTTCGAAACAAATTTTGCTCGACGATTTTGTAATTCTTGATCACTTAACAAAACATCGATTGTTCCTAAAATAGCATCGATAACAATTTCATCGCCATCTTTAAGCAAAGCAATATTACCGCCAACACTTGCTTCAGGACTAATATGACCTACGCAAAAACCTCGCGTTCCTCCTGAAAACCTACCATCGGTAATTAAAGCAACCTTATTGCCCATACCTTGTCCATAAATTGCTGCAGTTGTAGCAAGCATTTCACGCATTCCTGGACCACCCTTTGGACCTTCATAGCGGATAACCAAAACATCACCTGCTCGATATTTTTTTTGTTCAACTGCCTTGAAGCAATCCTCTTCACTATCAAAGCATCGTGCCACCCCTTTAAAAACCAGAGATTCTTTGCTCATACCAGCAATTTTTACAACTGCTCCATCTTGCGCTAAATTCCCTTTCAACACCACCACTCCACCACTACTAGACAATGGCTTATCAGGATGATAAACAACTTTTTGGTTTGCATTAAATTTAACATCTCGCAAATTTTCAGCCATAGTCTTACCGGTAACAGTTAAACAATCACCATGAATAAATCCAGCATCGAGCAAAACTTTTAAAACCATTTGCACTCCACCTGCTTCATATAAATCCTTTGCAACATATTTTCCACCCGGTTTCATATCAGCAATGTAAGGAGTTTTTTTGAAAATTTTTTCTATGGCAAAAACATCAAAATCAATTCCACATTCATTGGCAATTGCTGGAAGATGCAACACTGCATTGGTTGAACCACCTGTTGCCGCAACAATTGTTGTAGCATTCTCTAAAGCTTTTAGCGTAACAATATCTCGAGCTTTGATATTATTATTGATTAAATTCATTACCGCTTGTCCAGAAAAATAAGCATATTCATCCCTTGATTCGTATGGTGCAGGAGCACCTGATGAACCAGGTAACGCTAAACCAATTGCTTCACTAACACATGCCATGGTATTAGCGGTGAATTGTCCGCCACATGCTCCAGCTGAAGGACAAGCAACTTTAGCCAATTGCAGTAACTCGCTATCAGTCATTTTTCCCGCATCTCTTTGCCCTACCCCTTCAAAAACATCAACAATTGTAACATCACGATCTTGAAATTTTCCTGGTAAAATTGATCCACCATACATAAAAACGCTTGGGACATTTAATCGACACATCGCCATCATCATTCCAGGTAGTGATTTATCGCAACCTGCAATGCCAACTAATGCATCATAACCATGACCACGAACCGTTAATTCAATTGAATCAGCAATTACCTCGCGTGAAACCAATGAAGACTTCATACCTTGATGACCATTAGCAATGCCATCAGTAACGGTGATAGTGGTAAACTCACGCGGAGTTCCACCACTTTCTTTTACCCCTTTTTTAGCAGGTTGCGCTTGTCTGGCCAAAGCGATATTGCAAGGTGCAGCTTCATTCCACGCAGTAACCACTCCAACAAAAGGTTTTTGCAAATCTTCTTCACTTAAGCCATTAGGATAAAGATCGGTTTGAATATTATAAAGCATGGTTTTTCTTGCTTCACAGCCATGCGATTTCAAAACATTTCTTGAAGGCAATTGATATTGATTAGAATTTTTAGTATCTTTGCTCATAAATTATTTTTTTTATTAAGAGTTTTAAAATATAATTTAAGATATTAAAATATCTTTATATTCTTAAAGCAAATTATAAAAGCTATTTTTTAAAAGATAATAAATTTATGAAAAAAAATTTTAAGAAAGCGTTTTCAATTATTGAGCTTGGCGTAGTAATTTTAGTGATAACAATAATTCTATCGCTGATTCGTTTAACCGAAAATTATTTTGCCCAAAATAAAATTGATAATGCCAATAAATACACTCAAGATTCAGTTGTTAAATCAACCAGTGATTTGATTTTATGGTTTGAAACTAGCGATAAATCAAGCTTCAGTGAAATTGAACAAGAAGATTTATCAGCAGTTAGTAGCTGGCTTGGCTCATCACAATTTGCTCAACAACCAATAAGCTTTGAACAAAAGATTACCAATAATCGCCCTAACTTCATTAAATCAGCCATTAACAACCTTCCGGCTATTGAATTTAATGGGGTTAATAGTTTTCTTGAATTGAATTTAACAGACCAATTAATTTTTAAAAATATTTCAATTTTCTTGGTAAATTCCTCAAAAAATTTTGTTAACGATCAATCAACAATAATTTCTTTCAAAACCAATGACAATAAATTCAGCCTCAATAATATCAAAAAAGAAAATTTTTATAATTTACAATTCACAATCGATAACAATTCCAAAACTGTTGAGCAATTTAATTTAACTAAAGATCTGTCAATCAAAACTCCCATAATCATCGAAGCTTCTGTCAGCGAAACAGTTATTAATTTCAAAATTAACAATCAATTTGTTAATCAGTTTACTCATAATTTTACAAGCGATAACATCAATAAAATCATCCTTGGAGCTTATCAGACCTATCAATCAAACCAAAATATCAACAATGTTGATTATGCAAATTTTCTTCACGGACAAATTGCTGAGTTAATTATTTTCAATCGTCAATTAACAGCTCAAGAGAGTCAAGAAATTAACCAATATTTGCAAAAAAAATGGGCAATAAAATACCAGCAACAAGAATTGTAATCAGCAAGAAAATATTTGAAACATATCTCCTCATTTGAAATATATCCCCCCAACAAAAAAATCTCTCAAGTTCCACAGCCATTAATTTTTTATTCTCAATCAAATTTGCAATATATCTCCTAGCATTATAGTATCTCAAGCAAGCCATTAATTTTTTATTCTCAATCAAATTTGCAATATATCTCCTAGCATTATAGTATCTCAAGCAAGCCAGCCATTAATTTTTTATTCTCAATCAAATTTGCAATATCTCCTAGCATTATAGTATCTCAAGCAAGCCAGCCATTAATTTTTTATTCTCAATCAAATTTGCAATATCTCCTAGCATTATAGTATCTCAAGCAAGCCAGCCATTAATTTTTTATTCTCAATCAAATTTGCAATATCTCCTAGCATTATAGTATCTCAAGCAAGCCAGCCATTAATTTTTTATTCTCAATCAAATTTGCAATATATCTCCTAACATTATAGTATCTTAAGCAAGCCAGCCTTAAATTTTATTGTTTTAAATTAAATTATAAATATATCTCCCAACAATAGAGTCTCTCGACAATAAACTAATTATTTTTTTTAATCATAAATTTAACCTACAACCCCTTATTCAAAACCCTATTTTTTTTGAAAAAGGGGTCAGACCCCTTTTAATGACAAAAACAGCTACTTGACCAGATCTTTCTTAGTCCCAAAGGGTATAATTTTTAAAAAATTAATTTTGAAAAAGGGGTCAGACCCCTTTTAATGACAAAAACAGCTACTTGACCAGATCTTTCTTAGTCCCAAAGGGTATAATTTTTAACAAAATTAATTTAAAAGTCATTTTAGCTTACAACCCCTTATTCAAAACCCCATTTTTTTTGAAAAAGGGGTCAGACCCCCTCCTTAAAAAAAATTATGGTTTATTTAACAAAAATTTTTTAAAAAAAATAACCTAATTTTTAAAATTTAGCATTCAAAGTTAAACGAAAAGCTCTAATCGATCCAGGGCTGATGTTATTGTTGTTGTGGGCCGTTAAAGCATATTGTTCATTAAAAATATTTTCAATGTTAAGTTGTAAATCATAATTTTTATCAATCTTATAAAACCCTGCCAAATCAAATCTCTTAAAACCCTTAAGTTTAACAGTATTATCAGCTGAAGCATATTGCGCTGACTGACGAACTACCCCAAGCGCTAGAGCCAATTGTTGATTAAAATTATATTTATTCCACACTGCCAATTTGTGATTCGGTGCAAGCGCTACTTTACTATTCTTTTGAGCATTGGTAGTAGCTGAAACAACTCTGGCATCTTGCAAACTATAGCCAAGAATTGTTTGCAATTTTTTGGTAACTTTGCCCTTAGCTTCAAATTCAAATCCGCGAGTGCGAGTTTCACCCGTCAACAAATAAAACCCGGCATTGCTTGGATCATTAGCTTTACTGTTAGTTCGATGCAATTCAAACAACGCAGTATTGATCGCTAAATTATTGTTAATTTCAATCTTGCTACCAATTTCATAATTTTGTAATTTCTCTGGTTTGAAATTTTTCAACTGCGCATCTAAAGTATCGAACTGATCACCAGCACTTGGCAAATAAGAAACGCTATAACTTGAATAAAGCGAAACTTGTTCACTTGGTTTAAAAACTAAGCCAAGTCTAGGCGAAGTTAAATTATCAATTCGTGAAAATTTTTGCATTGCGTGATTGTTACGAATATTAACCTCAAAGCGATCTTGCCTTACTCCTGCAAGTAATTGCAATTTTTTATGTAGATCAATTTGATCTTGCAAATAAACTCCCGCTACTCGCACCTCGCTAACCAAGTCATTAACACTTGCTTGACGAATAAAATTTAGCGATGTGTTATCAATTGGCGATCCAGCATTTAGCGATAAACTTGACGAATTGTTGAACAAACCATTTTTGCGAAGATTAATAGAATCTTGAAGAGTAATTTCATTACCAATTAACAGATTATGTTTAAAGTTAAGTAAAGTAAATTTTTTTGTGAAATCAATTTGGTTAGTAAAATTATCACGAGTAGTTAAATTATTATAAGCTGAGATATTGAAATTATTACTGGCATTAACCGCAGAAGAAGGATAAATATTTTGATAAAATTTATAATTTTGACTAAACCTTGTCAAATTTCTTAAAGCAGAATTTTTATCAATTTGATGCTCAATAATTGCCGACAAATTATTGATTCTCGTAACTGAATAGCTTTCAAAAGGATTACCAAAATAACTCTTAGCATTAGTTGTTAACATTTGATTATTTTGCGATGGCACACCGCGATCAACAACGCGTTGATCAAAGAAATGTTCATAACTAAGTTTTAAATTAGTTTTTTCAGCAAGATTAATTGTTAAAGTTGGATTAATGCCATAGCGTTCAAAATCTGTGAATCTGCGAAAGCTTGCAGATTTCTCGTACATTGAGTTTAGTCTCACTGCCAATTTCTC
This sequence comes from Alphaproteobacteria bacterium, assembly GCA_014190355.1. GTDB lineage: Bacteria > Pseudomonadota > Alphaproteobacteria > Rickettsiales > UBA1997 > CAILUF01. Next base: position 7,922 of record BJGH01000009.1, on the reverse strand, counting down.
ATTAATTTTATCGCCAACATCAATAGCAATTCGCTGATTGTTAAACGAGCCGTAAGTTAAATTAAACGCTAATTGTTTTTTGCCATCTGCATATTTATTGATGCGATTAACTAACCCACCAGCCCCACCTCGCCCAAAACTTAAAGCATTTGGACCACGCAAAAACTCAATATTTTCAACATTATAAAAATCTCGCAAATATTGTAAATCATCACGAGCACTATCAACAAAAAAATCAGCGTTAGTACTATTGCCACGAATTGTCAACTGATCGCGATGGCCCTCACCTTGCTGAATATTAAAGCTAGGAACATAACGAACTGCCTGCTCCATATTAGTGATATTTTGCTCTTTAATTTGTTGCTGATTAACTACTGAAACTCCTTGAGGCGTGTCAATTAAGGCAGTGTTTGTGCGAAGCGAACTTCGCGACACAAAACTTTGATAATTGTCATTTTGCGAATTATCACTATTGGCAATCACCAACAATTCCGGCATTGAAGAAATTTTGTTATTATCAATATTTTTTGTTAATTGTTGATTGTTTATATTTTTTTCTGTTGGTTTTTCTTTAGAATTATTGTTTGTTAATTTTTTCTCAACATTTGAAGAATCAGTTGATTGTGTATTTTTAATTTGCAGATTTTTGCCGTGATTAGCATTAGTTTTTTGATTTTGAACTTGCTGATTTTGAGCTTGTTGATTTACTAAATTAGAATTATTTTCTTGCACATTTTTTATCGGCAAATTATTAGCTTTAGAATCAACAACCCCCCGCCCCAAAGCCATTTGCACCTGACCGCAAAAAAAACTAAAAATTAATATTTTTACTAAAGAATTTTTTAGCGAATTATTTTTTAAAGTTAGCGAAATATTTTTAAGACTATTTAGTAAATTTTTCATAAATTTTTGAGCTTTTTTAAAAATCATTTTTTTTGATAAAGCTTATCAAAAATTATTTTTAAATTACAACTTATTTTTTGTTTCGCCCTTCAACTTTTTTTTTGTTCTACCCCTCAATGCTTGTAAATAAAAGCTTTGTCCCTATTTGCAAATTTTTTAATCAACTTAATTTTTTTAAACTAGAATGAGGTTTGGAGATTGGGGTGGGGATTATAAATTTTTTTGGTCGTGCTTTCGGGCAAGTAAAACTTGCCCTTACGCAACGACTGTTGGCTAGAATGAGGTTTGGAGATTGGGGTGAGAGGAGTCCAACCCCCTCTCCCCACGCAAGTGGGGAGAGGGATGGGGTGAGGGGAAAAAAATAAATTTTAGTCGTGCTTTCGGGCAAGTAAACTTGCCCTTACGCAACGACTGTTGGCTAGAATGAGGTTTGGAGATTGGGGTGAGAGGAGTCCAACCCCCTCTCCTCCGCTATGCAAAAAAAAGATAGGCTCCAACCCCCTCTCCCCACGCAAGTGGGGAGAGGGATGGGGTGAGGGGAAAAAAATAAATTTTATGTCGTGCTTTCGGGCAAGTAAAACTTGCCCTTACGCAAGCGTAGTGTTATAAATTTTATGTCGTGCTTTCGATCAGGCGCTGCCTGATCTTACGCAAGCGACGGGAGTATAGAATAGTTTTTAAAGATTGGGGTGAGAGGAATCCCAACCCCCTCTCCTCCCACGCAATCACTTCAAAATTCCTCAACAAATAATTGCAAAAAACTTTTAATAAAATTTTTTAATTTCAAAAAGCACAAATTAACCCTTGCAGTTTTGAAGTTACAAAAATAAAATTTCAAAAGTAATTACCCATTTACTAAAATAATTTTTACTTGTGAAATTTTAATAAATTTTTACAAAAAAATATTAGCCTTCAGCCTTAAACTGAAGACTAAAAATATTTAAGCGGTGAGCCGAGGTTTTTTTCGTTAAAAAAATGTGCTAAACGCACATTTTTTTAAAAAAAACGGGTGAAGGAGCGAAAGCGAGGCGCACCCAGAGGCGATAATCGTCTTCGAAAAAATTACAAAGTAATTTTTGAGAAAAGCGATTTGAACTAAATACACAAAAATACTAAATTATGGAGCGGTGGCCGAGAGGCTGCCCGTAAAAATTTTTAAATAAATTTTTACAAAAAAATATTAGCCTTCAGCCTTAAACTGAAGACTAAAAATATTTAAGCGGTGAGCCGAGAGGCTGCCCGTAAAAATTTTTAAATAAATTTTTACAAAAAAAATATTAGCCTTCAGCCTTAAACTGAAGACTAAAAATATTTAAGCGGTGAGCCGAGGTTTTTTTCGTTAAAAAAATGTGCTAAACGCACATTTTTTTAAAAAAAACGGGTGAAGGAGCGAAAGCGACGCGCACCCAGAGGCGATAATCGTCTTCGAGCGTAAGCGAGAAAAGCGATTTGAGCTTACCACTAAAAAAATATTACAAAAAAATATTAGCCTTCAGCCTTAAACTGAAGACTAAAAATATGGAGCGGTGGCCGAGAGGCTGAAGGCGTCGGTTTGCTAAACCGATATATGGTTGAAAAGCTATATCGGGGGTTCGAATCCCCCCCGCTCCGCCATTTAAAAAGACTCCCAACGGGAGTCTTTTTAAATGGCAGAAAGGATGGATGAGAACCTGGGTTCGACAATTTTTTATAGTTTTTTGTTAATGAGCAAAGCGAATTTACAAAAACTAAAAAATTGCAAGTGAGCGAAGCGAACGCCATCCCCCCCCGCTCCGCCATACTAAACAAGCCACCTTTGGTGGCTTGTTTAGTATGGCGAACAGGAGGAGATTGGATGAGAACCTAGGTTCGAAAAATTATTAAAAAACGAATTCGTTTTTTAATAATTTGGACGCGAAAGTGAGTGAAGCGAACGATAGCGCCCGAAGGGTGAGCAAATCCTTTTAGGGGATTTGCGAATCACAATAGCGATATTTTTTGTTAATGAGCAAAGCGAATTTACAAAAACTAAAAAATTGCAAGTGAGCGAAGCGAACGCCATCCCCCCCCCGCATATATTCCGCCATTTAAAAGGACTGGCTTTTAGCCAGTCTTTTTAAATGGTGAGAGGGTTAGATGAGAACCTTAAGTTCGACAAGAAGCCGTTTTTGAGCTTAACGAACGAAGTGAGTTTAGCGAAAAAGGCGACTTGCAACTCGCCTGCAAGGCGAGTACAATCTCAGTAATTTTTGTTTGCGAATGAAATGAGCATACAAAAATCTTGAAGATTGCAAGAGAATAAATTTTTTTTAAAAAATTTATGAACGCCATCCCCCCGCTCCGCCATTTAAAAAGACTCCCAACGGGAGTCTTTTTAAATGGCAGAAAGGACGGATGAGAACCTTGGTTCGAAAAATTATTAAAAAACGAATTCGTTTTTTAATAATTTGGACGCGAAAGTGAGTGAAGCGAACGATAGCGCCCGAAGGGTGAGCAAATCCTTTTAGGGGATTTGCGAATCACAATAGCGATATTTTTTGTTAATGAGCAAAGCGAATTTACAAAAACTAAAAAATTGCAAGTGAGCGAAGCGAACGCCATCCCCCATATATTCCGCCATTTAAATTAATAACGTAAACCAATAACGGTAAACAATTTAAATAGTTTAGAATTAAAAACTTATTCAAAATAGACATATAAAAAAAATAATAATTAGTATTTAATTTTAGGTAATTTAAAAATTTATGAATAAATTTGAAAACCTTGTTCAAGAAATTCCTCATAAAAGAAAATCTATAGATGATTTGATTAGATTTATTTCAAATCGAAATGAAGATGAACCAAACTATAGTTTGTTATTAGGCGCTGGATGTTCAGTTACATCGGGGATTAGAATAGCTAAGGAATTAATTTTAGAATGGAAAAAAGAAATATTATCCTCGGATCCATCTAGCAAAAAATATTATAATGAAGAAGAATATTTTAAGAGTTGTTCATGGTATGATCCAAGAAATGAATATTCTTGTTTATTCGAAAAAAGATACGATTTACCTCAGCATAGAAGAATGTTCATTGAAAAAGAGGTCGATGGAAAAAAACCTTCAATTGGTTATGAATACTTATCTAAGTTAATTGGAAATTCTTATTTCAGAACAATTTTTACGACAAATTTTGATGATTTACTTAATCAATCTTTCTATTCATATCTAAAAGAAAGACCAATTGTATGTGCTCATGATTCTTCTATAAACAGCGTTACCATAACCTCTAAAAGACCTAAGATAATTAAATTGCATGGGGATTATTTATTTGATGGAATAAAGAGCTCAATGAGAGAAGTCGAGACTTTAGAAGATAATATGCGAAATAAGTTTACTGAGTTTGCCAAGAATTATGGTTTGATAGTTCTAGGTTATGCAGGTAATGACAGATCAATAATGGATATCTTAAGCTATTTGTTAAAACGTGATAGTTATTTTAGTCACGGAATTTATTGGTGCATACGTAAAGGTTCAGAAATTAGCAATGAAGTAAAAAACTTACTTTGGCAAGAACGAGTATTCTTCGTTGAAATTGAAGGGTTTGATGAGTTTTTTGCTGAGGTAAATGCAAAAACAATAAAGGCAACACCATATGAACAAATGTTTTCTGGCTATGTCAGTGGGCTTTTGAAAGAAATAAATAAAAGCAAAGATAAATTTAATAAATGTGAATTTATTCTTAATGATTTGGAAGTTAGTGAAAAATCTTTAAAAGAAACCACTTACAACGATGCAAATATGATGTATATAACAGATAGGGAGAATAATTCATCCGATGATTCCTCGATTGAAGATAGAACAATAATTTCATCAATTAACGAATTAATTAGTAAAGATAGGTTTGAAGAAGCATTAAAAGTTATCGGGGAAAGCATTGTTAAAAATCCTATCTCTAAAAAACTGTTCTCTACAATCAGCTATGCCAAGGCATTTTGTTATTTCAAACAAGACAAAATTGACGACGCGATAAAAACTTATGAAGATCTTATTCGTTACAAAGAAGAAAATGAGTTAGGAGATATAACTCAGTTATATTTCAGAATAATTCAAATAACAAAATCTAGAGCAGGAAAAATAGAGGCAATAGACAGACTTCTAAATAAGAATCCTTATATATATGAAGCATACAACGAAAAAGCATACATATTATCTGAAAGTTTTAAAAACGATATTGACTCTGGACCAACTTATGAAGCTGGTATAATTGAGAGTTATAGTAAATCTATAGATTTACATCCTTCAATAGATAATGAGGCTTATTATGATTTGATGAGCTTCATAATAGAAAATGATCTATATGATATATATAAAGAAAAATATGATATGTGTGCTGAAGCATATCAAAAACAAAATCCTTACGACATCAATTTTATAAAGTGTCAAGCCAGTTTGATGAGAGGTTCAAAAGATTATTCAGAAGACAAAATATTTAATCTTATTAACTCAGCAAAGAAGGAAAATAGATTCACTGAAAAAAACTACGATTACGAGTTAGAGTTACTCAATTCGTTAAGTAAAAATAATTCATTACCAAAACTTGCTGATCAAATAAAATTGATGGATAAAAAATATCCAAAAAAGAAAGGGTTCTTAACAAAGAAAAGTGAAGTTTTATTTTCTAAGTTCAGAGATTTAGAAAATGCCATCAAAGTTTTAGAGCAAGCTTTGGTTATTTATCCAAAAGATACTTCTTTGCAGAAAAATTTATTTTATTTTTATATTCATAATGAAGCTTACGAAGCTGCAGAAGACATCTCAAAAAATATGAAAAACACTAAATCTTTAAATGATTTAACAATTGATCTTTACATACACAGGGGTGACCTTTCAGAGAACAAGGATCTATTGGAAGATTTAAAGAAAAGTGAAAAAGATCTGAGATATTACATCAATTATTCCTATGCTTTGCTGCACTTAAAAAAATATGATGATTTAATAGAATTGCTCAAACCATTCTTTGATAAGAATGATGAAAAGTATGATGTTTTGGTGATTAACTACCAGCTAGCGAGGGTTTTAAAAGGAGAAAAGATAAATTTTGACAGGATAATACAAATTGAAAATAGATCAAAGTGTGATATCACAAAAGCTGCTGTGAAAGCTATAATTAATCTCCAAAAGGATGATTCAACATCCAAAGAAGAATGTATCAATTTTCTTAAAAAAGGAATTGAGAAAAATTATATAGAATTGTTTAAATGCAAAATTTTCCCAGTGTTCCAAAAAATTGATTTTAATTCTTTTAGGAAAGAAAAGATTGAAAGATAGAAACAATCACCAAATCACTTTCTTATCGATCCCTTAACCCCACCTCCCAACCCTTAATAACTAAGTTAAAAAAGATAATCGCAAAACATATGTTAAAAAGAGGTCTGACCCCTTTCAAAAAAACAGGGTTTTGGATAAGGGGTTGTAGGCTAAAATGATTTCTAAATTTTCATTTAAGCTTGAAGTATCTTAAAGACTTGTAAATGCTAAATGCAAAAAAAAATTACTTGCAACTCGCCTGCAAGGCGATTGCAATAAGGCGAGTAAAATAAATAATTTTAATATTCATTATAGGCGAATTTACAAAAACTAAAAATTGCAAGTGAGCGAAGCGATCGATAGCAACCAAAAAGATGAACGACCAACGGGATGAACAAATCCTTTTAGCGGATTTAAAAAATTACTTTATTAAAAACCTCCCCAACCAACCCAAACCCCCCTGCCCCTTAATAATTAAGTTAATAAAAATAATCGCAAAACATTTTTAAAAATCCCCCAAGCTAGCGAAGGCAAGAAATCAAAGTATTCCAAGCATTAAAAAGAAAATCTCAGCAAATTACCTAATTCTTAACTTTTGATAACAAAGTTGAGAATTAAAAGTAACTAGGTAAATTTTTTATTTAAAAGTAACCTGACATTTTTATTAAATTAATTTTTCAAAATTTATGACAAAAATTATTACTGTGGTTGGGGCGAATGGTGATTTGGGCTTAAGGGTTTGTAGGGAGTTGCTGAAGAAAAATGTCAAGGTAAAGGCAGTTATTAGAAACAAATCAAAATCCTTGGATTTAGAAAAACTTCGCTCACAAAATCCCGAAATAATAAATCCTAAAAATCTGGAAATTCACTGCGTTGATTTTAATGAAGAAAAACTTCGCTCACAAAATCCCGAAATAACAAATCTTAAAAATCTAGAAATTCACTGCGTTGATTTTAATGAAGAAAAACTTTACTCACAAAATCCCGAAATAATAAATCCCAAAAATCTGGAAATTCACTGCGTTGATTTTAATGACGAATTTAAATTATGCGAAGTATTTGCTAATTCAAATTGCGTGGTTTCAACAATTAGCGGACTAAGAGAGTCAATCATTGAAATGCAAACTAAAATTTTACGAGCTGTCGAAAAATCAGGAGTAAAAAGATTTATCCCCTCAGATTTTGCAGTAGATTTTAGAAATATTGAGGATGGTTCGAATCGCAATTTAGAATTGCGCAAGGATTTTAAAAAAATTCTCGAACAGTCATCGCTTCAAATTACCTCAATTTTAAACGGTGTTTTTAGCGATATGCTGGTAACGGTAATGCCTTTAATTTTATTTAAAATTAAACGGGTTGTTTATTTCCAAAATCCTCAACAAAAAATTGACTTTACAACGATTAATAACACCGCTGAATTCACGGCTCAAGTGGCTCTTGATGATAATTCACCGCGCTATCTTAAAATTGCTTGTGATCAGTTGAGTAGTCAAGATTTTGTAGATTTATTGACCAAGTTAACTGGTAAAAAATTTAAACTTCTTAATGGTGGAAATTTAAAAATGTTAAAATTTTATATTGCCTTGAGCAAATTTTTTGCACCAAAGAAAAATGAGCTTTATCCAGCTTGGCAAGGCATGCAATATTTTTACACGGTATTTAGTGGGAGCGCTAAAATGGATAATCTGGATAATGAGCGTTACCAAAATATTAAATGGGTAAAAGTTGAGGAAATCCTCAAAAATTTTTTAA
>BJGH01000008.1 GCA_014190355.1 Alphaproteobacteria bacterium | reverse complement strand
GAACTCTGAGTAACCCCAGCCACTAATATGCCAACGATTAAGATTACAATTGATAGTTCAATTAAAGAAAATGCTTGGTTATGTTGTTTTAAAGTATGTTTTTTTTTCATAGAAATAGTGTTTTAAAGGGAATTATGACTAGGTAAAAAAATATAAAATTGTTGTAAATTTTACCAATTTTTTTATTGAAATTAAATTCTTTTATAAAATTTAAGTCCAGAGATCTTAAAGGCAAATAATTTTATTATTTTTAATGCAATTTTTTTTAATATTCTTTTTTTGAGTAATTAATAAAATTTTTACTAATGTTTATAAATTATTTCCAGTAACAAATTAATTAATAATTCTAAAAGTTTTGATAGTGATTTCAGTTCAAATTTGATTAATTTAATAAAATATTTTTGTATTGAAGTTTTTTAAAAAATTAAATTATACCCACCAATTATTAATGTTTATTTGAGTTTTTAAAAAAATGAGATTGCAACAATAATTTTTTAGTTGGGTTGGTGTTATTTATAATAAAAAGAAATTTCCTGAGGAGGTTGGTTATCAAATTTTTTTTAAAGCTTTTTAGGATAACAAAAAAATAAAATTTTTTTGAAACCTAAAAAGCTATAACTTTGATTTTTTGAACTAAACTTAATTAATTTATTTGAGCCCTAATAGACTTAGTTGCCTCGACCATTGACTGTAAAGCTAATTTAGTTTCAGGCCAATCACGGGTTTTTAATCCGCAATCTGGGTTAACCCAAATCTGCTCTGGCTCTAAAACATCTAATGCTTTCTTTAAAAGACTTTCCATTTCTATTTGAGCTGGAACTCTTGGCGAGTGAATATCATAAACACCTGGGCCAATTTCATTAGGATATTTAAAGTTAACAAAAGCATTAAGCAATTCCATTTTCGAACGCGATGTTTCAATTGAAATAACATCAGCATCCATTTTAGCAATTGCTTCAATGATGTCGTTAAACTCTGAATAACACATGTGAGTATGAATTTGCGTTCGATCTTCAACTCCTGAAGCAGTAACTCTGAATGCCTTAACAGCCCAGTTAAGATATTCTTGCCACTTTGCCTTTCTAATTGGCAAACCTTCGCGAAGAGCTGCTTCGTCAATTTGAATGATTTTAATTCCAGCATTTTCTAGATCGCAAACTTCATCACGAATTGCAAAAGCTATTTGCATTGCAGTATCTTTGCGTTCTTGATCATTACGAACAAATGACCATTGAAGAATAGTAATTGGTCCAGTGAGCATGCCTTTCATTATTTTTTTGGTAAGGCTTTGAGCATATTTTGCCCATTCAACAGTCATTTGTTTTGGACGAGCCACATCACCAAAAATAACGGGAGGTTTTACGCAACGTGAGCCATAGCTTTGCACCCAACCATTTTGAGTGAAACAAAAACCTTGAAGCTGTTCACCAAAATATTCAACCATGTCATTTCTTTCAAATTCACCGTGAACTAAAACGTCAATGCCAATTTCTTCTTGGAATTTAACAGTACGAGCAGTTTCTTCTTTGATGAATTGCTCATAATCTTGCAAAGAAATTGTTTTAGCTTTGAAATCTGCTCGAGCTTTTCGAACTTCTTTGGTTTGAGGAAATGAGCCGATTGTTGTTGTTGGCAGAATTGGCAATTGAATGTGATTTTGTTGTAATTTTTTACGAACTTTAAATTCACTTTTACGATTAGTTAGGCTATCGTCAATTTTAGCAATTCTTTGTTTAACATTTTGATCATGAATTCGCTTAGAAGTTTGGCGATTAGCATTAGCTTTTTTATTTGCTTCAAGCTGAGCTTCAACTTCTTGAGATTGCGAATCACTTGCTTTGGCAATAATAGCAATTTCATCGAGTTTTTGAGTAGCAAACGCTAGCCAAGATTTTAATTCATTATCAAGAATTTTTTCTGATGCAAGATCTACAGGAACGTGAAGCAATTGGCATGAACTAGCAACAATCACTCTTTCCTTGCCAAGTTTTTTAACAGCCTTGTCAACAATTGTTTGTGATTTTGCAAAATCATTGATCCAGATATTTCTGCCATCAACAACTCCCAAAGATAGGGCTTGATTTTCCTTAACTAATTCTAAGGCTTTATCAAGTTGATTTTGCGCTCTAACCAAATCGATATGAACTGAGTCAGTTTCTAGATCAAAAGCTAGTTGAGCATTTTCAGCAAGATCTTCAAAATAAGTAGCTAAATGTAATTTAATTGATCCAGCGAATTTTTTGAGTTGTGGATAGCTTTTTAAATATGCTTGGATAACTTCTTTTGACAAATCAGTAACTAAAAATGGCTCGTCAATTTGCAAATCTTTAACACCAATTTCTTGCAATTTAGCAAATAATTCTTGATAAGCTTGCAATAAGTTGTCAAGTAAATCAAGGCAATTAGAACCATCAACTGTTTTTCCTAACAACAAAAATGAAATTGGACCAAGAATAACAGGACGAGTTTCAATATTTAATTTTTTAGCTTCTAAGAATTGATCACTAATTTTAGTAGAAGATATTTTAAATTGTTGATTTTTAGTAAATTCTGCTACTAAATAGTGATAGTTAGTGTCAAACCATTTGGTCATTTCCATAGCAGTAACATCGATACCATCGCGCTGAGCTCCACGAGCCATTGCAAAGTAAAGATCTAAATCAACATTTTGCCCAAGTTTAAATTTAAAACTATCAATAAATCTTTGCGGAATCGCTCCAAACAAAGAGATATTATCAAGAACCTGATCGTAAAAAGAAAAATCATTACTTGGAATAAAACTAATTCCAGCAGTTTTTTGTTTTTGCCAATTTTCTTGACGAATTTCTAAAGCAGTTTTTTGCAAGTCAGCAAGAGATGAGGTTTTTTTCCAATAGCTTTCAACAGCTTTTTTAAGCTCACGATTAGCCCCAATTCTAGGAAAACCTAGGGTTGCAGTTTTTAACATAAATTTATTTATTTGAAGATTTGTGCAAGGCTTTGCTACAAAAAGGATTAGTTTAAAAATTTCTTAAAATTTTTGTGATGAAACTTAATTAAATTAATTTTAAACTTTTATTAATTATATTTTTTGCTTTGCTTAATTGCAACTAAAAATTTAAAATCTTAAAAAAATTCTTAACAAATTATTATAAATAAATAATGACTCAAAAAAATCTTCATTCCCAAATCCTTAAAACCGATATTGCAATTATTGGTGCTGGTCCTGCTGGATTGTTTGCAGTGTTTGAAGCTGGAATGCTAAAAATGAAATGCCATGTCATTGATAGCCTTGAAGTGATTGGTGGACAATGTAGTGCGCTATATCCTGAAAAACCAATATATGACATCCCTGCTCATCCCAAAGTTTTAGCAAGTGAATTAATAGAGCTTCTAGAAGCACAAGCTCAACCCTTTCATCCAGTTTATCACCTTAATCAATCAGTAATGAAAATTGCTCGACAAAGCGATGAAAGCTTTATTATTGAAACTTCCAAACAGACAAAAATTCACTGCAAAGTGATAATAATTGCTGCAGGTTGCGGAGCATTTGGCCCAAATCGTCCACCACTTAATGGTCTGGAAAATTTTGAAGGTAAATCGGTTTTTTATGCAGTAAGGAACAAAAGTGAATTTAGCGGTAAAAATGTTGTTATTGCAGGAGGCGGAGACTCTGCAGTTGACTGGGCAATTAATTTGGCTGATATTGCCAAAAAAATTATGGTTGTCCATCGTCGTGATAAATTTCGCTGCGCACCTGACAGCCTTGATAAACTTCACACTCTTGAAAAACAGGGTAAAATTGAAATGGTTATTCCCTTCCAGCTTGACGGATTGGAAGGTGACAATGGTAAATTAAGACAAGTTATTGTTAAAGATTTTGCTAATAATATTAAAAAATTACCAGCCGATTATCTACTACCCTTTTTTGGTTTAGCGATGGAATTAGGAGAAATTGTTAACTGGGATTTAAATCTTCATAAAAATCATATTACCGTTGATCCCTCAACCATGCAAACTTCACAAAAAAATATTTATGCTATTGGCGATATTGCTACCTATCCCAACAAACTTAAACTTATTCTCACTGGTTTTGCTGAAGGAGCAAGTGCTTGTCATAGTGCTTACAAAACTGTTTTTCCTGATCAAGTTTTTCACTTTGAATATTCAACTAGTAAAGGAATAACTAACAATTAATTTTTTTTAAAATGTTTTCAAGTCTTGAGTTTCTTATCGCCATGCGTTATCTTCGTTCAAAACGCAAAGAAGGCTTTATTTCAGTTATTGCCATTTTTTCTTTCGTGGGAATTATGATTGGGGTTGCCACACTGATCATTGTTATGTCAGTCATGAATGGCTTTCGTCATGATTTAATTGAAAGAATTTTGGGAATTAATTCTCATTTAACAATTTACAGCAAAACTCATCAAATCAAAAATTATCAAGAAATCTTAACCAAGATTCGCACTTTAGATAATGTGAGCTATGCTAATGCTATTGTTGAAAGCCAAGCGATGTTAAGTACTAAAAGCAAAAATGCTGGAGGATTAATTCGCGGAATAAGTAGCGAAGATTTGTTAAATAAACAATTAATTCGTGAAAATATTACCGCAGGAGATATCAATAAAATCAATGACAAAAACTCAATAATTATTGGCTCAATTTTAGCACAAAATTTAAGTTTAAAAATTAATGACCGATTAAAAATAATTTCAGCTGAAACTAACGATACCATAATTGGAGCAATTCCACGGATAAAAACCTATACCGTTGCAGGAATTTTTGATAGCGGCATGTACGAGTATGATTCAACCACAATTTTCATGAATTTTAAAATGGCTCAAACCCATTTTCGAATTAATAGTAGTGCTTCGGCTCTGGAGATTTTTAGCAAAAACCCTAGTGATTTATCAACCTTAAAACAAGAGTTATACAAAATAATTATTGACTATGACGATATTTATTTTAACGATTGGCAACAAGTTAATTCGGGATTTATTGAAGCTTTAAAAGTTGAAAGCACGGTAATGTTTTTAATTTTAACTTTAATAATTTTAGTAGCGGTTTTTAATATTATTTCCAGCATGATTATGCTGGTAAATGACAAAAATAAAAACATTGCCTTACTTAGAACTTTAGGCATGACCAAGGGTTCAATCCTGAGAATTTTTTTAATTTGTGGAAGTTCGATTGGTTTTTTGGGAACAATTTTTGGCTTAATAATTGGTATTACCTTTTCCATCAATATCAATAATATTAAGCTCTGGCTCGAGTCTATTACCGATACCACCTTATTCAATCCAGCGATTTATTTTCTTTCAACTTTACCTTCTAAAATTTTAATTAGCGATGTGGTCGTAATCACTTCAATGGCTTTTAGTTTATCATTTTTAGCAACTCTTTACCCCGCTTTCAAAGCAAGTAAAGCCAATCCTGCCGAGATATTGAGATATGAATAACAACTAATTAAAATAAGAATAAATTTTAACAAAATAAATATTCTATCCAAAAATTATCTATAAAAAATGTATTTTTAATTGCACTAGAGATAATTAAAATAACTAATTTAAACAACTAAAACCAAAGAACCGGTGGTTTCGCGATTTTCTAGAGCTTTGTGAGCCTTAGCAATATCATTAAAAGCAAATTCAGTTGTTTGTATCCGAAAAATTCCTTTGATAACTCCTGCAAAAATTTCATCAGCAGATATTGCCAATTCTGCTCTTGGTGATTTATACATAGTCATTAATGGTCTAGTAAAAAACAGAGAATTCATTAACATTAAATCAAAATCAATTTTTTCTATTGGACCAGCACTTTCACCATAATTAATGCAAAAACCCATTGCCCAAAGACATTGTAAAGATTTGTTAATATTGTCTTTACCAATTCCATCATAAACTAGGCCAACACCACCATTATTGGTGATTTTGGCAATTTCTGCAACATAATCTTGCTTATTATAATTGATTACATGATTACAACCAAAGCTTTTGGCAATGGCAATTTTTTCATCTGATCCAACCGTTCCAAAAACTTCAATCCCTAAATATTTAGCGTATTGACACATAATATGCCCCAATCCCCCAGCAACCGAATGGATTAAAATTTTTTTTATTCTAGAAGCCATGTAAACACGATTAAGTAGGCTATGCGCTGTTAAGCCTTTAAATAAACAACTTGCCACTTGAACATCACTTAAAGCATCTGGAACATTAACTAAATAGCATTGATTAACCGCTCTTTTTTCAGCATAACAACCCAATCCAGCAGTAGCATAAGCAACCCTCTGCCCTACTTTATAATCGACAACTTCGCTACCAATTTTTTCAACATAACCACATGCTTCCATACCTAGCGTTGCGGGGAGCTTGCTCAATTGATATTGACCTCGACGAAAACATACATCAAGAAAATTTATACCAATTGCTCGATGTTTAACTAAAACTTGCTTAGGTCCAATTTTTGGATCATCAACTTTTTCAATTTTAAAATTACTTGGTGCACCAACTTTATTCAAAATGATTGCTTGCATTTTTTAAAAAAAATTAAATTGTTAGATGTTTTTTAAAGTTACTTTAAAACTATAAATTTTTTGAGCAAAGATTAATCACTTTAGCTTTATTAATTTTTAAAATATAATAATTAAAAAACCAATAAATAAAATGCAACATCAAAATCTTTTTATTTTTGACATTGAAACAATACCCGATATTGCTAGTGCCAAAAAATTACTTAACCTTGAAAGTAATGATGTCAATGAAATTAGACAAGCTTTAATTAATTATCATTTAGAAATAACTGATAATAAAAACTCATTTTTACGCCAACCCTTTCATCAAATAATTGCCATTAGTTTTATTCAAGCAGAAATACAACGCGATTTTAACGGTAATGAATTTTATAATTTATGTGAAATCCGCTCAGGAGGTGATCTATTCAGTATTGAAGCTGATTTAGTTAAAGGTTTTTTTTCACATCTTAAAAAAAATTTTTCAAGATTAGTTAGTTTTAATGGTAGAAATTTTGATTTACCAGTTTTAAAATATAGGGCCATGAAACATGGTATAGAGGCATCTTGGCTTTATAAAACTGGCGATAAATGGAATAATTTTAATCAACGCTACAGTCTCGATTGGCATTGTGATTTAGCAGAAGCATTTAGCGATTTTGGAGCATCAAGCAAAATTAAAATGAACGAACTTTGTGCCGTTTTTAATCTTCCTGGCAAAATTGGGATAGATGGTTCAAAAGTTATGGAAATGTATGATCATGGTAAAATTGCCGAGATTAGAAATTATTGCGAAACAGATGTTATTAATACCTATTTACTTTACCTAATTTTTCAGCATCATTGTGGAACTTTAACAACTCCTAATTTTTATAAATGTCAAGATAATTTACTTGATTATTTACAAAAAAGATCAATTGAAAAACCTCATTTTGCTGAGTATTTGAAGCATTGGAGCAAATAAATTAATCAACAAAAATTACATCACTTTTTTCATTAGAAGCAAGTTTTAAATATTGGAAAAATGACACAATAAATCAACAACTAAAATTATTTTAAACAAGTCATGTTGATTATCCTATGATTGTTAAATTATAAAAATAAGAAAAAAATCAAATGTAAATATTTTTATAAAAATTATATAAATTAAATCTGTATTTTTAAATTTAAAAGAATATATTTACTTAAAGAATTTTTTTTAAAAAAAAATAAGTCTATTGGGATTGAAGTAAGTTATTAGAAATCTTTAAATAAAAAATTCTAGAAAAATAAAATATTTTTTTAACTTCAAAAAATGTTATTTTTGTATTTAAAATAATTTTTATAAATTAAGATCAATTTTACTAATTTTTTAAAAAAATAAAAAATTACATGATAGGTAATACGCAAAGCTCTATATCTCCATGGGATATTAGTTATGAATCGTTAAAATCATATCTATATATAATCGCAATAAAATACTCAACTGAAATCCCCAATGATTTTGACTATTCAGTTCCTGATGCTTTTAAAACCTTAATTTTTGAATCAGTTAGTTTTATTAAACAAGATTCTAATGACAATAATCCATACGGGTTGAGGTTACTTACTGAATTCCATAGATTATTTTTAAATATCTCAACTATCCTTGAAGACAGAGACAGGGAAGAACTTTTGCAATTATTCGTAAATCAGCAATCGCAAGTTTGCCCATCGCAGAGATTTATTAATAGTATTGAAGATCAGATAGATTTTACAGATCCTTCAAAAATTAAAATAACTTTAAGCCATGCCTTAAATTATTATTTAAAGATTATTGAAAAGTATCAGAAAATCGTTAACAAAGAGTTATCATTGCATTATCAATCGACTGAAAATACTGATCTAGATGAATCTTTTGCATCAAGTCAATTAATACACAAAAGGATAATTAAAGAGATTTTAGTGAATTCATTAATCGGATTCTTTGGTAAACGAGATGATAACCCATTTTTATGCCTTAATGGAACCATAGTAAGATTAATTTATGCAAAATTAGACCTAGAAACACCATTTCTTTTTGAAATTGCCATTAGAGATATTGTTGAAAAAGAAACTTCCAATACAATCAATTTAATTGAAAATCACAATAACAACATTCATTTACCAGCTCTTTTCTATTATTTACTTTATAGCGATAATAGTTTAATTTCAAAAATAGACCAATTCTTCAAAATTAATATTCCCGCTGTTGAATTAAGACATGCCCTTGAATTTATCAAAGAATTCCCAGAAAGGTTAAATTCTTCAATTTTACAGAATATAGAAAATATCTACGATAATATCTTTAATTTATATGCCATAAGTACCTCACAACAAGATCAATCAGGCGATAAATATGCAATTGCTTTGAAATTTATCGATAGCTTAAATTTGAATTTAGGCATAGAAAAAGATGACGAAAAAATTAAAATACAAGATTTCCTTGATGAAATGAGCGATGGTTATGGAATTTATTTAGATCCAAACAGAAAAAAACAAACTATTGAATTAATAAAAGCCAAATATTCTGATTTACTTGCAAGAAAATCTCGAGAATTTGCTATGACTCCTTCAATTATCGATACCAATCTTATTAATTACTTCAGAGAATTTCCTTGCGATTTATTTTACGAAGATTCCTCAGTCCTTGATTCAAATAAAATTAATAATTTAATTGACTTAATAGATCCCGAATCAACAGATAATGTTAGCAAAAAAATAGCTTTAATAATTCTTAGTAAAATTACTTCAGGCTATAAAATGAGCTTTAAGAGAGGAGATATTGCCATTTCTTCACCCAAATTATTTTTATGTCTTTATTTCGACACCTTTCTTGAAAAATTTCAACGAAAATATCAAGTAAATTTTATTCCTTATATTGAATCTCTTAAGGATTTAGATTTTGACCGAGAAGCTATTGAAAATATTATTAAATTTAATCAAATCAAAGAAAGTAAATTTACCAAATCTCGTGAAGAAATTAAATTTTATAATAACTTACTTCTACCATTATTTCAATTGGGAATTGCCAAAGTTAATTCAACAAATATAGACAAGAACAGATCAGAATCATTAAATTTGATTATATCTAACTGGGAATTAAATATCGAAAAAAAAAATTGTAAAACAACCATTTCTTTACTAATTAAATTTGGTCAAGAGGACTTGATTAATGTTTTTTTTGATCACGGTTTTTTTAATGAATTTTCAGAAAAAGATTTTAACGAATTTTTAAAGATTGCAATTGAGAACAAAAATAATGAGGCACTATTAAAAATCTTAAATTTAATTAAGGATAAAATTCCTAAAAAGTTTGATATAAACCCTTGGGCCAAAATTGTTAAACCCTCAATTGAAAAAAACTTTATACAAGGAATTGAAGCTATAGAAAGTTTATGCTTAAAAGATGAATTACAAATTTTTTTAAATAGATATAGCTTTGCCGCAGCTCATTATGCATTAACTGAAAATAAGCCCGAAGTACTAAAAACAATTTTAATGATACTTAAAAGAAATGGAAAAGACCCTAAAGATACCATGCAATTATTTTTTAATAATGAAATATCTGATGACGTTTGCGACTTTTTCTCATACGCACTAATAACTAAAAAAGACAAATTATTTAGAGTTTTAATTGAAAATTATCCAAGTGAAAAGTTAATAGATCTTATAACACAGCCAAAATACTATGCCTCTGATTGTTCATTAAATTTACTCGAGTTATCTTGCTATTTTGATTCAGAAGGTGTTTTTAAGATTTTATTTGAAGAATTGAAGAAAAATGATGTAAATTTAAAAAACATAATAGAAAAGGAATTAAAAATAAACAATCTTGATCTAAATCTATTTTTATATGCATTGCAAAAAGAAAATGGGATAATTTTTAAACACCTAATTAGCAATTATCCTAAAGATAAACTTAATGAATTTTTAGAGTTATGTTTAAAAAAAAGTATAACCAGAAAAAAAGAATATGAGTTAAATATTTTAGAATATGCTTGCACTAACCAAAAAGAAAAAATGTTAAAAATGCTTCTTGAATTACTTCAAGAAAATAAATTTAATTTACAAAAAATTATTGGGGAACCAAAGAATGAACATAGTAGATCAATATTGTTAATAGCTTTGGTTAAAAAAGATAATGATGCAATATTTAAAATTTTATTAGAAAAATGTTCTTCAGATCTTTTAATAGACTTTTTAAAAAAAATCACAAAATTTAATATTTCAAGAGATCCAATAAAATATAATATGATTGAATTTTGCAGCATTTATAAAAGATATATATTGATCTCAATTTTTAATAAAATTATCACAGAGCGCCCAGCCAATTTTCTGGAAATGATTAAGGAAAATCTTGAAAAGAGTGAAATTGTAAAAAAAAGTTTTGATGAAGACCCCGTTTTAATGATATTTCCTTTTATAACGGCAATTAAAATTGATGATAATGATTTTTTATTGGATTTTATTTATAAATATCCTACAAATAAAATTTTGGTTTTTTTAAAACAAACTATAAAATCAAATATTGCAGGATCTCAAAGAGATCTGGATTTGATTGAATATTGCTGTTACTGCAACAGAGAAGATATTTTACATTTATTTTTTAGAAAAATATCTTTATTTCAGACATCTAAATTAGCAGAAATTTATTATGAATTGTTTGAACAAAATAAAAATGTAAAAGATTTTTTAAGTAGCAATACCTTCACACTTTCATGTTTTATTCAAGAAATAATTGTATCAAAAAATAATGAACTTCTATCAAAGTTTTTTAGTGAATACCCAAATGAAAAATTGGCAGAACTTTTACTTCAAACTTTTGACTATCCTCACGATAAAATATTTCACAAAATTGGTAACAATCTCTTGACCTTAGCATGCACATATAACAATGACGAAGCTGCTAGAATTTTATTGGATAAATGTCCTGAAGATAAACTTAAAGATTTTTTTGATCATAGATTAAATGATAAATTTTCACTAAATGCATTTTCGATTGCCTTAGCCTTTGGAAGCGTTAAATTGATAAAAGTATTAATCGAGAAACGACCAAAATGTTATAAAGAGATAGAGTTATTAGAAATTGAAACTATTCACACTTTAGAAAAAATTACTGAAAATAAGATTAGTGCTCTAGGGATAGCTTTAGGAGAAAAAAATTTTGTTTTAGCTGAATTTTTAATCAATAAATATCATGAATTAACAGATAGAGATCCTGAAAAACTTTTAAAATATCTTAAAAAAATTAATAATTTCAAAGAAACAATTCTTTATTGCTTTCGTGATGGATATAGCAAAATTAACAATTTAATAGAATATTCAAATAGTCAAACCGACCAAGAACTAAAATATCAGGAGATAGTATTTTTAAAATTAGATGAAGAAAAACGAAAAAAATTTATTGGCGAAAAACTCACTGATTATTTGCAAAAAATTTTAGATAAAGTTCCCAGAGAAAAAATAGATGAATTTATTAACCATCAAAATATCAATAATCTAACTGCATTGCATTATTATCTAAAAAATGATGATTACGAACCTTTAGAATTATCAATAAAACTTATTTTGAATGGGGCAATTATAAATTATCCTTCAGCTAATACTACCTCGGAGGACAAATCTAGAAATATGGAAACAGAAGAAGATTTTCCTAAAAAAAAATACCTAGAAAGAGTTTACGCAATTCTTAGAAAAATTTCTGATTTAGAAATTTCACAAGAAAAAATTACCAATCATATAACATTCTCTAACCTCTTGTTTCTTAAGGCAATTGCCGATTCAAAGGAACTTAGTGATGAACAAAAATTAGCAGCAATTAACAAACTTATTGAGGAAACTAAACAAGACAAAAGCCTAGCCGATTTAATTTTAGAAGAACATGAAATCAAGAGTCATGGTATAGGAATCGAATTTTCACGAATTTCCCAAGCTAGAGATGACTCCCCTGAACTTTCAGAATTTGAGCTAAACCATAAAAGTGCTTCAGGATCTGCTGAATCAAATGAGAAAATTAATCATAAGAGTAACCTTAAAATGAGCTCAGCTATCCGAGGTCTTAACAAATTATCACAAACTAATTTAGATCAAGAGAAATCAATTAAAATATCTAATTTATTAAATCCAGATGAGAAAGAAAAAAGACAATTTATAACAAAAGCTCTATTGATAGAATTGGCAAAGAAAATTCAAGAAAGTCAGAATTCTCATTACCTTGACAAAAAAAGAAATGATACACGCTTAACTTTAACAACTTCGCAAAGAGTCAAAAAAACTATTGAAGAAGGACCGGCTGATGATAGTGAAACTGAATCACCATCAGCATCCTTCTATCCTAAAGCAAAAGAAGCTCTTACTGGTGATCAACCTAGTTTAAATCATAAATCAGCGAAATAGATCTTTAAAAAAACTAATTTTGTAAAGACCAAACCAAAATCGCTTTTTGAACATGCAAGCGATTTTCTGCCTCATCAAAAACTACTGACTGCTTTGACTCCAAAACATCTTCACTAACTTCAAATCCTCGATAGGCTGGTAAGCAATGAGTGAAAACAGCATTTTTCTTAGCAAGTTTCATAATATTTTTATTAACCTGAAAAGGCATTAGTAAATTAATTTTACGCTGACGAATTGCGTCGTTGGTTTCAGCCTCATCTCCCATTGAAATCCAAGTATCAGTAATTATCGCATCAGCATCTTTAACGGCTTTTTTAGCATCATGGCTTAATTTAATTTCAGCTTTATTTTTAATAGCTTTTTTAACTTCACCCATTGAAAAATTAATTTCTTCAGCACTAGCTATTACTAACTCAAAATCAAACACTACACTGGCTTGAATCAAAGAATTTAAAACATTATTTTGATCGCCAAGCCAAACTATTTTTTTTCCCGAAACTTTACCTAGATGCTCTTCTAAAGTTAAAATTGTGGCTAAAATTTGGCATGGATGAGAAAAATCAGATAAACCATTTATAACTGGAACCGTTGAGTTTTGCGCCAAATCAATAATTGTTTGATGAGAGTAGGAACGAATCATAATAGCATCTACATATCTTGATAAAACTCGAGCAGTATCTTCTATAGTTTCACCCTTTCCTAATTGCATTTGATTTTTACTTAAAACTATAGCATGACCTCCAAGCTGATTGATAGCTACCTCAAAAGAAATTCTGGTTCGGGTAGAATTTTTTTCAAAAATCATTGCCAGATTTTTATGAGCTAATAATTTTGATTGACTTGATAAATCCTTCTGCCTCTTGAGTTTATGGGCTATATCAATAATTTTTTTTAATTCTTTACCATCAATTTTATCAATATCAATAAAATCTTTTTTAACATTTTTTTGTTGTTGAATATTTTTTTTCATTTTATTTTTAGATTTAGTTTATTAAAAAAATAAATTTATTAAACAAATAATAATAGTTACTTAAAACTTATAATTTTCAAGTTTTATTGAGTAAATTTATAATTTTAAATAAAATTTGTTATAAATTTAAACAGCTATTTAAAATAAATAATATTAGGCAACTTAAAGCAATGTCAAAAAAAATTTTTATTACCAGCGGAGGAACAGGAGGTCATATTATCCCAGCTCGATGTTTAGCGAATCACCTCGCCTTACAAAATCAGCAGGTTTACTTTTTTGGCGATATTAAAACTAAAAACTATATTCGTCTAAGTGATAATTTTCAAACTAAAATTATTCAAACTTCACAACTTCAAAAATCACCTATTCCTCTACTCAAATCAGCAATTAAAATTGTCACAGGAGTTATTCAAGGTCTTTGGTATTTTTTCAAAATTCGACCAAACTTTATTTATGCCTTTGGAGGATACGCAAGTTTTCCGATGCTTATTGCAAGCTTGATTTTTCGCTGTCCAATAATACTTCACGAACAAAACGCCCACTTGGGAAAAGTTAATAGATTGTTTGCAAAATTTGCTTGGAAAATTGCAATTTCATTCCCCGAAACTTCGGGAATCAGTAATGCCTATCTTAATAAAGTTATTCACACTGGCAATCCTGTTCGCCATGAAATCTTAGAGCTCAAAAATATTGAATATAAAATTCCTCACTTTAGCGAACAAATTCATCATGGGCAAAATAATAAGATTGATTACAATCTGATCTTAGCATCTGATTTTTATGATGTTGTCAAACAAAAAGAACAAATTAACATTTTGATTTTAGGTGGTTCAGGTGGAGCAAAAATATTTAGCGAAATTCTTCCTAAAGCCTTTTTCAATCTCAACGACGAAACTAAAGAAGCTCTTCATATTACTCAGCAATGTCGACAAGAACTTGTAGAATCAACCAGTAATAGTTACAAATCCTTTAATATTAACGCACGGGTTAGCCATTTTTTTGAAAATATTGCCGAAATTTTAAGCACTACTCATCTAGTAATTGCTCGCTCTGGATCTTCATCTCTTGCAGAGTTCTGCGTTGCAAAAAAACCTATGATTCTTGTACCATTTGCCTTGTCTGCTGATAATCACCAATATAAAAATGCACAATACATTGCTCAAAATGGAGGAGCAATTATTATAGAAGAAAAAAATTTTACTATAAATAATGTTAGCGATACCATAACCCAGATCTTGACAAATCGTCAAGCATTAATGACAATGTCACAAAATTGTCAAAAAATAGCTATTGTTAACGCAACATATAATTTAGCAAATATTATTGACTATTAATTAATATTTATTATAATTAAATTATAATTTATTTATAATTATTCTTTTATAATAAAAAAACAAAAATAAATGACAAATAACCAAAATACCCAAAACACAGAAAACAAAGAGATGGATCTATGTCTTGGCGAGATTTTAAAATTCAAAAGACAAAAACTTGGGATTGAAATCCAAACTGCTTGCGATTTTCTGAAGGTTAAAAATCGTGATTTGATTGCCATTGAAAATAATGAAATTGAAAAAATTAGTAAAAATATTTATGCCCCCGGCCTAATTAAATCATATGCTAAATACCTTAAAATTAATCAAAAAATTATTGATACTAAAATTAAAGAACAGCATTTTAAATCTAATACCGAAAACAAAAAACATATTCTTGTTAACATTGGCGAACATCTAGAGTTAACTCCAAAAAAAGAGCTTTTGATCAATTGTATTGTGATTTCGGTAATTATTTTTTTACTGAGTTTATCTTTATTTAGTATTAAAAATAAACACCAAATTACCTTAAGCACTGAACAAATAGTTTATGAAATAAAAAAATTGGAGATTAACTAAATGCAAGATAATATCAAAAATTTAGCAACAAAATTATATCACGAGATAAAAAAATACTGGGAGATCCTATACAACTCAATCGCTATAAAAATAATATTCTTTGTTTTTTTATTTTTAATTACCTTACTCCTTTTAATTCCTCTTACCTTTGATAATTCATTACTAAAGTTTAGCATTATTCAAAAAATTAGCCGAGCTACTGAAGCTGATTTTGACATCAATGGTGAAGTTGAAGTTAATTTTTTCCCAACTCCTACGGTTATTCTCAATGAAGCTGTTCTTCTTAATTATAAACACAAACCAAAATTTTCGAAAAATGAAGAGCTATTCAATTTTTATGCTAAAAGAATAAAAATTAAATTTTCTTTTTTCAGCATGTCCGATGAGAGTCTCGCCAAAGAAATAGAGTTTGATAACGGCTTCTTTGAAGTATTTAGCGATCCTAAAAACATTCCCAATCGCAATAATAAAATAACCGAAATTTTGGTAGGATATAAAAAACTCCCTTCAATATCCCCATCTGATTCAAGGATAAGTATCAGTAACTCAATCTTTAAATTTTCACAAATAGTTGATGACGATTTTCGTTTTTATTTGCAAAAAATCCCTTCAGTAAAATTCAATGACTGCGCCTTTAGCTTCTTCAATCGCCTTGGGAAAAATAAAGATTTTTCAAAAATCAATGCCAATTTTAATTTTGCCAAAGACTATAATTTTGGCGAGGGAAGTTTTCTTAGTGAAAATGTTACTAGCAAATTTGAATTTCAAGCCATTTTTAATGTAGATTCAATGAAACCAAAATCCTATCTCTTCGTTTCTTCGCCGAATCTAGAAATAAAAATTAAAGGTAATTTTAATGAAGAAAATAAAGGATTTACTACCACAAAATTTAATGGTGATATGTTTATCAAGATTAATGAATTAAAATCATTTTACCAAACATATCTTGGCAATGAAAAAAGCCCCATTTTTTCTCGCTTAAAATCTAACACAAACTCTATTATAATTTCTTCCGATATTGAAAATGAAGAAAAAGAACTGAACTTAAAAAATATTTCCATCGACTCATCTTCAATCAAGGGTAATGGTAACCTTTATTTTGCTATTCACAATGAAACTCCTATTATTGATATTGATCTTGATATTGGTTATCTTGATGCAGATTCATTAATTTCCCAAGATGCCTTTAAAATCGAAGGCTATGACCTATCAAAAGCAATTGAACAACTAACTATCCCATCGATTACTGAAAAAGATTATAATAAAAATTCTATTGAAATTACTAATAATACTGCACCAACTAAACCCAATGAACAAGCATTGCCAAATCAACTAAACAATCAATCTAAAAACAATGTAGAGCGTTTAGTGCCAGATATTGCAACTAATATCAATAATAAAATTAATTCATTTAGTGATAGTTCAAAAGATTTTGATGTTATCGCAGATATCAAAATCAAAGAATTAGTATTCTTTGCTACCAAATTCAAAGATTGTGATCTTTATTTTAGCGTCAATAAAACTGGTGAAGTTTTAATTTCACCTGCAATAATTAAAACCCCAGGCGAAGGTAGTTTATTTGTTCGAGGAACAATTCAAAATACTGGCCATTTTCCAAAATTTATTGGTATCATTGATTTTAAAGGAAAAAAACTCAATGAAATTTTAAAGTGGCTTAATATTCAAATCGATAATTTCAAATTCGAAAATCTAGAAAATTTTCGAATTTATTCAAATCTATTCATGGTCCCAAATTATACTGCTTTGGACGAAGTTTATTTTAATCTAAACAATGGCGAAACAGAATTTTTTGGAGAAACCAAGATTATTCGTGACAATAAAAATTCGACCATTGTTAATAATTATGAAATAACCAATCTTGATTTTAACAAACATATTATCATTAAAAATAATAATAATTTTTTTGACAGTTCGCAGTCACTTATCAAAAAGTCAATGTGGTTAAATAATATCTCCAGCATTAATCAAATTTCTCTTAATTTTAACAGACTAGTGTTCAACGAGGAAGAATTTTTAAATCAAAAATTTGAAATTAGCATGAATAGAGGTTTTGTTAGTGTCGACAATCTTCATTTAATGTCTGATAAAACTGACTTAAATATCAATTTACTTATTGATATTGCAGACAAGACTCCAAACCTATATCTAAAATTATTTGGAACAAAACTTAACATTAACAACGCCGATAACCCAAACCAAAAAATCGAAGAAAATCAAGATAAATCAGAAAATGTAGTTAATCAAAACTCACAAGATTTAATTAACATTAGTAAAATATTTAAAAAACAAAATGAAGAGTCAAAAACTTTTTTTGACAAATTTTATACACTTCCTTCCCTTGAAACATTTAATGGCTTAATTGATATTAATATTGGCAAAATCAACATCAATAATAAAACAATCGATAAATTCACTTTCAAAGGCGATCTCAAAAATGGCACTATTCAGTCAGCCAATTTAAACTACAATGATTTCAATGGCTCAATCGATTTTAAAGGAATTTTAGATATTAAAACTAACAAAATTATTAACGGCTTGTTTAGTTTAAAAAATGTTAATCTTGAACCTTTGCTTAAAGAAAAAATGCAAATTGAAAATATCGGTGGTATTGCTAACATTACTGGCAATGTTCTTTCGATCGCTAATTCTAAAAAAGAATTTTTTAAAGATCTCAAAAGTGAAATTAAATTTTCAATCAATCAGCCAGTAATTAAAAATCTTGGTCTTAATGATCTGATTAACAAAATGTTTAACCCAAAACTTTATCAAAACGAACTTCAAGAACCTGAAAAAATTATTTTTAATTCTGACTCTAAAACTATTTACAATCAGGCCAAAGGTAATTTAACTTTTAAAAATAGTAACATTGCTAAATTGAGATTTGAGTTTAATGGTAATGCTTTAAACTCTTTAGTTACCGGCGAGTTAAACTGTATAGAAAATCAATTTGATTTACTTTATAACTCAATATTTCTCACGGGCAATTCTCAAAAACCAACCCCTATAAATCTTGCAATTAAAATGAAAGGCTCTCCTAATCAATTCTCATCATCTGCTAACACTAACCAGATTCGAAAATATCTTGGTTTACAAAATCAAAGTTTTCAAGCTAAATTTTCTAAAGAAAATAGCATTCCTCCAGCAATTAATGATTCTGAAAGCAAAACTGACAATTCAGCAACGGCAAATGGCTCAGCCATAGATGAAAAAAATAAATCAAATGAAAATAATGAAATTAAAAAATCGCTATTAATTTACAATAATTCTAATGTTAATTCAGATAAACCAATAGAAAATAAAGACAATGCAAATTCTGAAGAATTTAAAATAATCGAAAATAATGACTAAATCGATCAGAAAAATCACTGTAGAAGACTTAAATAATCTAAAAAAAACCCAACAAAAAATAGTTTGCCTTACTGCCTATACCGCCCCAATTGCTAAAATTATCGATCCTATTTGTGATGTAATTTTAGTTGGTGACTCGCTAGCTATGACAATTTATGGTCATGAAAACACACGCCAAGTTTCCATTAACACAATGATCGATCATGGCAAAGCAGTTAGCAAATTTTCAAGTCATGCATTAGTTGTAGTAGATTTACCCTTTAACAGTTACGAAAACTCCAAGGAACAAGCACTTGCTTCTGCTAAAGAGGTCCTCTCCAAATGTCAATGCGACGCCATAAAACTAGAGACAACTCGAGACTTAGTTCCAACTGTCGAATATCTTGTTGCCAATAATATCAAAGTTATGGCTCATATTGGCTTATTACCGCAAACCATTGAAAACTCTCGAGATTTTCGTTATCAAGGACGCAATGACGATTCTGCTCAGGAAATTTTGCAAACCGCACTTGCCCTTGAAAAAGCAGGAGCATTTGCCATTGTTATTGAAGCAGTCCCTGAGGAACTTGCCAATAAAATTTCCTACCAACTTAAAATTCCAACTATTGGCATAGGAGCTTCTAAAGACTGTGATGGACAAGTTTTAGTTATCGATGACCTCATTGGAATCAATCCTGATTTTTGCCCTAAATTTGTCCATAAATATCAAAATATTCATTACCACATCAATCAAGCAGTTATTGAATTTGCAAATGACGTGAGAGCAAAAAAATTTCCCTTTGAAAAAAACTTACTTAAAAAATAAAAAAACAACTAGTCAATTTGTAAAATACTTTTTAAAACAATTTTTATCCTAAAAGGTTTCAGAAAAAAGGTTAGAGACCCTTTTTTTACAAAAAAAGAGTAAGGAAAAATTAAATTTTTGATGGTATGCTTTTGTTATATTTGACTTTTAATTTGCTTTGCTTTTTACTATTTACCAATTAAAAATTGATTAATTCTTTTGCCAAGAAATTAAAAAATAATTCAAAAATTATGGTAAAAAATAACAACCAAGATAAATCTGATTCAATTAAAAATAATGTTTCAGACTTCAAAAATAGCAAAGCAAATTTTATAAAAAATTTTACTAAGGAACAATTGCTTGGATTCTATCGTGAAATGCTTTTAATTAGGCGCTTTGAGGAAAAGGCTGGACAACTCTACGGTATGGGTTTAATTGCGGGGTTTTGTCATTTATACATCGGTCAAGAAGCAATAGCTACAGGCATGCATTCAACAATGCAGAAAGGAGATAAAGTTATTACAACATATCGTGACCACGGTCACATGATTTCAGTTGGTTCAGATCCAAAAAAAATTATGGCAGAATTAATGGGCAGAAAAGATGGATCATCAAAAGGTAAGGGAGGATCAATGCATCTTTTTGACTTAGATCGTCACTTTTACGGAGGTCATGGAATTGTTGGAGCTTCAGTTCCAATCGGAGCGGGCCTAGCTTTTGCTGATAAATATCTTAATCGAAATAATGTTACTTTTTGTTACTTTGGCGATGGTGCAGCTCATCAAGGTCAGGTCTATGAGTCGTTCAACATGGCAAAATTATGGAATCTTCCTGTACTTTTCATTATTGAAAATAATCATTATGCCATGGGAACATCTGTTTCAAGATCTTCAAGCGTTGATGAATTACATAAAAGAGGAATTGGCTTTAATATTCCGGGGGTAAAAATCAATGGTATGGATATTTTTGATGTGATATACGACGGGCAAAAATGCGTTGATTATGTTAGATCGGGAAATGGACCAATGTTAATTGAAATGGATACCTATCGCTATCGTGGACATTCGATGTCTGACCCCGCTACATATCGAAGCAAAGAAGAGGTTAATTGTATGAAGGAACAAGATCCAATTGATAATCTTCGCCTTGCTGTTTTAAAAAATGATTTAGCTATTGAAAATGATTTTACCAAAATCGATAATCAAATTAAAGAACAAGTTAATGATATAGTAGAGTTTTCAAAAAATAGTGCTGAACCAGATCCATCAGAGCTTATGAGTGAAATTTATAATTAAAAAAAATTATCAATATCACAATTCAAATTTGAAAAAATAATTTAATAAAGTTTTATTTATGGCAATTAGAAAAATTACAGTTAGAGAAGCCCTAAGAGAAGCAATGGCCGAGGAAATGCGAAAATCACCTGAAGTCTATGTTATGGGCGAGGAAGTTGCACAGTATAACGGTGCATACAAAATTACCCAAGGATTACTTGCAGAATTTGGAGAAAAAAGGGTTATTGATACGCCAATTACTGAGCAAGGTTTTGCAGGTTTGGCAATTGGTTCAGCTTTTGCAGGTTTAAAACCAATTGTTGAGTTTATGACCTTCAATTTTGCCATGCAGGCAATCGATCAAATTGTCAATTCTGCAGCCAAGACCAATTATATGTCTGGAGGACAAGTTAGATGTCCAATTGTTTTTCGTGGACCAAATGGACCAGCATCAAGAGTTGGAGCTCAACATTCACAATGCTATGCTGCGTGGTATGGGTCAATACCAGGTTTAAAAGTTATTTCACCATACAGTGCTAGTGATGCCAAAGGTTTACTTAAATCTGCAATTCGTGATCCTAATCCAGTAGTTTTTTTAGAAAATGAAATTACTTATGGATTTAGTTTTGAAGAAGATTATCAAGACGATCATATTGTTGAAATTGGTAAAGCTAAAATTGTTCGTCATGGTCGAGATGTTACAATAATTGCCTTTTCACTTATGGTTAAATATGCTCTTGAGGCTAGCGAGGAACTTGCCAAAATTGGCATTGAAGCAGAAGTTATCGACTTAAGAACAATTCGTCCAATTGATCGCAATACCATCATTGAATCTGTTAAAAAAACCACTAGATGTGTTACCGTTGAGGAAGGCTTTCCATTTGCCTCAGTAGGTAGTGAAATAGTTTCAATAATAATGGAAGAGGCCTTCGATTATCTTGATGCTCCTGTCAAAAAACTTGCTTCAATTGATGCGCCTTTGCCATACGCTCAAAACCTTGAAAGCCTTGCCCTCCCAAAAACCCACAACATTGTTAATACCGTAAAAGAAATTTTTAATCGCCAATAATTTTTTAAAAAAATATTGAAAGTTAAAAAAAATGTTGGATTTTTTAAAAAAAAATTCTATAAACTAGGTGTTTTAAAAATTTGCTTAAATAACATTAAAGCAACAGAAAGATAAATAATTTTCAACATTTCAAAATATTTTTAATTATAAATTATTAAAAATATTAACTAATGTTAAAAAATAATTTTATAAATATTAAAAAAATTTTATAAAAATTAATAAATAATTATTCATGGCACAAAATAACAATTTTTTATATAATTTTGTTAACGATAATAATATCAATAAAAAACAATTTATAGGCTACTGCGTTGCTATATGCTTAGTTCTTTACTTTTTGATTGCAGCAATTTTTGGTGACAAAGGATTAATATTTTATCAATCCCTAAAGAGTCAAATTCAAAACAAGGAAGCAATAAAACAGGAACTAATTACCAAAATGCGCTCAAAAAAATCGATGGTTGAAGGTATGAATCTTGATTCTCTGGATTTAGATTTAGTTGACGAACAATCTCGTAAAGTTTTAGGATATGTTGGTAAAAACGAAGTAGTAATTTATCAAGACCAAAATTCAATAAATAATGACTCTAATTAACGAACTTTATCGTAAAAGCTTTCACATTTTCCTTATTATTATTCCAATTTTATATTGCTATTTAGGTAAAAAAATTAGTTTAACAATTTTACTACCAATTACTTCGATTATAGTAGGACTTGACTATTCAAGACGAAAAAATACCAAAATTCAGCAGTTATTTGTAAAAATTTTTTCAAAAATTCTTCGCCCTCATGAAATAGATGGTCAAAAACTTTGTGGAGCAAGTTTTGTTTTTCTTAGTGCAAGCCTAACTTTTGGACTTTTGCCTAAAGTAATTGCTACGACAGGTTTTGTAATATTAGCAATTAGCGATAGCTTAGCTTCCTTGATCGGTAAATCTATAAAAAGTCAACCCTTCTTTGACAAAACATTTGCTGGATCAATGGCTTTTTTCATCAGTGCTTTTGCTATAGTAATTTTTAATGGAATAATTTTTAAAACAAGTTTTTTATTTTATTTTTTTGGATTTTTCTGCGCTTTAATTACTTCATTAGTTGAAGCTCGATCAAGCCTTTTTGAAATTGATGATAATTTTCTGATTCCAGTCTTTTTTGGCTTTTCCATGGGAGTTTTTAATTATATATGGAATTTTATTTAAGTGTTGCGTTATGCGTTTTTCTAAAGATTTTCCTGATAAATTACGCTCAAATATTTTAGCATCTGAGGTTATAGCTAAAAAAGTCCAACTCAAAAAAAAGGGTAAGGAATTTCAAGGCTTGTGCCCTTTTCATAACGAAAAAACTCCCTCCTTTACTGTTAATGACCAAAAAGGATTTTATCATTGTTTTGGATGCCAAGCACATGGCGATATAATTACCTTTGTTATGAATAATCAAGGTTTAGAATTTAAAGATGCAGTAGTTAATTTAGCCAATGATTTTGGTATTCAAATTCCTTGGATTAAAGATAACGAAGATCATAAAATTGATCCTAGCCTTGAACAATTTGAGATCTTAGAAAAAATTTGTCAATATTTTGAGAAAAATTTATACGAAAATTTTGCTAGCAATGCCCGTAAATACCTTCAAAAACGACAACTCAATTCCCATATTGCTAAAAAATTTCGCTTAGGTTATGCCGTTGATTCATATGAAGCATTAACAAAATATTTGCTTGAACAAAATTATTCAGAAAATCAAATTCTTAAAACTGGGATAATTGCTAAAAATGATCGCTCTAAACTTTATGACAAGTTACGAAATCGAATAATTTTTCCGATTACAAATAAAAAAAATCAAGTAATTGCATTTGGCGGAAGAAGCGTTGGCGATGACCTTCCCAAATACCTTAACTCTGCCGAGACTGATGTCTTTAAAAAAAATCAAACTTTATATAATTTAGCTAATGCTAGAAAATCAATATTTGATAATGGTTATGTTATTATTGTTGAAGGCTATATGGATGTAATTAGTTTGGTAGCTAATGGCATTGAAAATGTTGTTGCAGGACTTGGAACTGCTATTAGCAGTGATCACCTTAGGCAATTATTTTTAATGACTGACAAAATAATTTTTTGCTTAGATGGTGATAATGCTGGAGTAAAAGCATCAAGACGATTAGCTGACATTGCCCTTCCCTTAATTACTTCAAAAAAAAATATTGGTTTAGCAATTCTTCCAGATAATTTAGATCCAGATGACTTTATAAAAAATCACTCAACTAAAATTTTTAAAGATTTTATTAGTAATTGCACTGCATTATCGCAAAGTCTCTTTGAATTTGCCTTAGCCGATTTAAATTTAAAAAATCCTAAACAAATTATTGCCGAAGATCGAGCAAAATTATCAGAAATTTTGCAACAAAAAACTAACTTAATTAGCGATCCAAATTGTCGCAAGCATTTCAATAATTTTTTTAAAGATTCAATTTACCAGCTAACTCGTAACAACCCAAAAAATCAATTATCAAGCCAAATTTCTTCTCAAAACACCCATAAATACCTCAATTTAAAAGCTAGTGATATTAAATTAAAACATGGCCAAAATATTGCCTTATCAATAATTGCTATTCTAATTATTAACCCTACTCTTTGTAATTACAAAGACGATATTTTTAATCTGCGTCAAGGTAATTTATTTAATGAACAATTCACTAGTTTTAAAGAATTTCTAATTGAATTAATTGATAACAATGAAAATAAATTGTTAGAAACACTTGAAACTTCAGAATTTAGCTCTTATAATCAGCAATTAATTACAATAGTTGCTAGTTTAGCAAAAAACAGTTTTGAGTCTTGCAAAAATAAGTTAAGGATTTTACTTCTAAAAGATTTACTCTTACAACTAGAAATCCAATATCAAGAATCTCATCAAAAAACTGATGAGTTACAAACTCACCAATCAGCAATTACAGATCAAAAGGTTAAAGAAATCTTTGACTATATAAAATCAATTCAAGCTCTAATAATAAGGCTTGAAAGTGATATGTAATAGTTTTTACAAATTGAAAATAGTTAGACATGAAAGCAAAAAAAATACAGATCAATAAAAATAAAAAACTTTCAAAAACTTTAACAAAAAAAATTGTTAAGGAAACAAAAAAAATTGCTCAAAAAATAGTTAAAAAAACTCAAAATAAACCTTTCACAAAAAGTGCTAAAAAGCTTGTCAATAAAGCTTCTAACGCAATTTCAAAAGTTAAAAACAAAACTCTTGTTAAGAAAAATAATATTAAAAAAATTACCGTAAAAGCTCAAAAAAATATTGAGAAAATCGCCAAAAAAACTTCAAAAAGTTTTGAAAAAAATACTAAAAAAACTCAACAGAGAATTGCTGATAAAACCAACAAAATCAAGGATAAAATTAATAATATTAAAAATAAAATTTCCGATAATAAACTTAACAATAAAATTAAAAATAAAAAAGAAAATATTGTTGTAAAATCTGTAAAAAAACCTGATAAGAAAATTTTTAATTCCAATAAAACTGAGCCAGTAGCCAAAAAAAATGCTAAACCAACTACCAAGTTTAGCGTAATTAACAACAAAACTTCACGGCTAGCTGAAAAATTCCAATTAATCCAAGATGTTCGTCAAGCAATCAAAAAAAATGATAGTGAACAAAAAAATTTCTCTACTGATATCTCTGCTAAAATTAAAAAACTTATAGCACTTGGTAAAACCCAAGGTTTTTTAACTCATGATCAAATATATGAAAATATCGAAGGTGAAATTGAGCCACAAAAATTCGAAAGGATTACCGACATTCTTAGTGAATTTAAAATTCATGTTGTAGAAAAAGAAGATGATTTAGAAAAATTAATTGAAGAAGGCTTAGCATTGAAAGATGATGAAAAAAGTCAAAAACGCAGTGAAGATTCTGTAAAAACCTATCTCAAATCAATGAGCACAGTCAAACTTCTAACTCGTGATGATGAAGTTTCTATAGCCATTAGAATTGAAGAAGGAAGAAACAAAACTGTCAAATCATTATACAGCAATCCAATTATCTATCGTCATTTCATAGAATGGTATAACGGTTTATCAAACGGAACTATTCTTCTTCGTGATATCATAAGAATTGATGAGACTTACAACTCTGAACTTGAGGAATTAATTAAAAATAGCGAACAACAAAATACTGCTGAATCAACTTCCAATGTTGATGATGTTGCAACCATGATTGAAGAGGATCAAAGCGATATTGCTGAAATAAATGAAGATTCACTTTTTGAAGACGAAGAACTCGAAGAGATTGATGAAAGCGTTGTTTCTTTTGTATCAATGGAAAGAATACTCATGCCAAAAATGCTTGATTTATTCCAGAAAATTGCCACTATTTGCCAGAAAATTATTGATAAATCTGAAAGCAAAACTGGCGAACAAATTAAATCAGATAAAGACATCATTAAACTTAAAAGTGATTTTGAAAAACTTGCCAATGAGGTTAGTTTCAATGATAGCTTAATTAAAGATCTTGTTGACCAACTTTATGAAGCACAACAAAAATTAGTTAGCCTTGAAATTGAAATCCTAAGAACCGCTCAAGATTGCAAAATTGATAAAAGCGAATTTCTCAAGCAATATCACGGATGCGATGATATCAACAAATGGCTTAAAAAAATAGCTGAATTAAAAGATAAAAAATGGCAGAATTTCTTAACTACTTACCAAGACAAAATCAACGAGGTATGCGCAAGAATTACCAAATTTACCAAAATCATGGGTTTAGGTATTGCTGATTTTAAAGCTATGATCAATGAACTTAGAGCTAGTCAAGAAGAAGAGCTTAAAGCCAAAAAAGAAATGATTGAGGCAAATTTACGCTTAGTTGTATCAATTGCCAAAAAATATACCAACCGTGGTTTACAATTTTTAGATTTAATTCAAGAAGGCAATATTGGCCTGATGAGAGCGGTTGATAAATTTGAATATCGTCGCGGATATAAATTTTCAACTTATGCTACATGGTGGATTCGTCAAGCCATTACCAGAGCTATTGCCGATCAATCACGAACTATTAGAATTCCAATTCATATGGTTGAAACAATCAATAAAATTGTTAAAACATCTCGTCAACTTACTCAAGAATTAAATCGCGCTCCAGATGCTCAAGAAATTGCCGATCGTTTATTAATGCCTGTTGACAAGGTTCGTAAAGTTTTACGCACTTCCAAAGATCCAGTAAGCCTAGAATCGCCAATCTCAGGTGATGATGAAGAAAGTGTTTTAGGAGATTTTATTGAAGATAAAAGCGCAGTTCTTCCTTTTGATGTGGCATCGCACTCTAAGCTTAAAGAACTTACTGCACAAATGCTTTCATCGCTAACTCCACGCGAAGAACGAGTTTTAAGAATGCGCTTTGGAATTGGCATGGTTACCGATCATACCTTGGAAGAAGTTGGTAAACAATTTTCAGTTACTCGTGAACGTATTCGCCAAATTGAGGCCAAAGCCTTGAAAAAACTGCAACATCCAAAAAGAGCTAAGCTCTTAAAAAGCTTTCTTCAAGACACTTAAACTTAAACAATTTAGTAAAATTAGATTGCATTTTAAAATTTTAATGTTACAAGTTACTTAAATCTTTTTTGCTTTTTTTAATTAATTTTAAGCGATTGAATCTATGTCTAATGCCTTTGATATCTATAAAGAAAATCAGTCAATATTTAATAAAATGATTACTGATTTCGGCGTTCCACAAATTTCTCAAAACGATTTGCTTAATGAATTAATGCATAAATTTGCTCCAAGCAATGCCATAGCCTCATTCTCCAATCAAGAGCAAGCAAAAATTCATATTTTAGAATTTTTACAATCACTAAATCTTAAGCAACAACGAAAAACTAGCTCCACTTCACAAGTTAATAATACTTCTGGAACAAATAACAGAAAAAATACCGACCCAAAAAATAAAAATGAAAAGATATTAAAAATCTATCAGGAATTTAAAGAAAATATTTTAAAAGATATTAAAGATGCTAAGAAATTAATAACACAAATTACTCCTGATCTAGATAAATCGGCTAACAAAATTGTTAGAATAATTTCTCAAGATCCTGAATTGCTGAGCATCTATCAAAATCATCAACAAAAAATTGTTGAGCAAAAGTTAGATGTAATCAGTGAAACTGATACCAATAGCATTGCCCAGTTATCAATTAAAATTGCCAATGATTTATTGGTTGACGAACAAGATGAACAAAAAAAACAACAACTTCAGCAAATTGCTCAACAAGATCCTGAAAAACTAGCATCGCAAATTCAAGAACAACTTAATCATCAGCAAGAAAGATTAAGAACTGATATGGACTATGCCATAAAACATGATTTATTTGCTATGCTTTATTCACAATCACAAAACACTGCTTTGCAAGAAGTTTTAAATACTGGTAAAATTCAAGTAATTGAGAACAAAAATAGTGCCCTTGGGATTGATTTTGTTGAAAATAAAGATGAATTAAAATCTGAAGAAATTGCCCAAGAAAATCTCCGTTTAGTTCAAAAAAAACAAATTGAAAACTTAAATAAATTTGGTAAAATTGACTCTGATTTATTCCTATTAGATTTTGGTAGTAAAAATGAACAGCTAAATATGGTTAGTTATTTTGCAATAAAATTACAAAAAAATATAAAAAAATTAAATGATCCAGACGTCAAAATTAACGACCTGTTATCAGCTTTTGATTCCAAAACTTCTAGCAACTCACTTTTTCAAAGAATCACTGCTGAAAAACTAAAACACAAAGAAAACCTGCGTAATATCGGCGGTTAATATTTATTAAAATTTATGTCTATTCGCCAATCAAAAAGAGCTTTTGATGAAATCCGTCAAACTACCTTTAAAACAAATATCAACAGCTTTGCTGAAGGATCTTGTTTAATAACTTGTGGAAATACCCAAATTATTTGCACTGCCTCAGTTGAAGAAAAAGTTCCAGCATTTTTACGCAACAAAGGTCAAGGCTGGATCACTGCCAAATACAACATGTTAGCCCGTTCAACTCAACAAAGAATTGATAATGATCCCCTTAAACCAAATGGCAGAAATATTGAGATTCAACGTTTAATTTCTCGAGCATTACGTTATTCGATCGATTTAAAACTTCTTGGTGAAAGACAAATTACCATCGATTGCGATGTTTTACAAGCAGATGGATCAACGCGTTGTGCATCAATCAATGGTGGATTTGTGGCATTAAATTTTGCCATAAAAAAATTACTTAATGACAAAAAAATTGATTACAATCCAATCAAAAATGAAATATGTGCAGTATCATGTGGAATATTTAATAATCAAATTATGATTGATCTTGATTACAGCGAGGATAGCAAATGCGAAGTTGATTGCAATTTTGTAGTTAATAAAAATTTTGATTTAATCGAAGTCCAAGGTACTGGTGAAGCAGGTTCAATGAGTTTTAAACAGCTTGGCGAAATGTATGATTTAGTAAAAAAATCAGCTGAAAAAATATTTACAATTCAAAGAACTGCAATTAACAGTTAACTTTAAATATAGTTTTTGTTAAAATTTAATTTAAACAATAAAAAACCCCGTTTTCTAACAAGAAAACGGGGTTTTCAAAAACCTTTAAAGAATAATTTATTTTTTCTTTTTCTTTACTAAACCTTCATCAGAAGACTTAGAAGAAACTTTTAAAAACTCAGTTGAGATTCCAGCTTCATGTAGTCTATTTTGAAGATATTTTTCCAAAGCTTTTTTAATTAAATAGCTTTTTGATCTTTCTTCAAGATCGCAAACCATGTTAAGAGCCTTTTCCAATTCAGCGGAAATTTGAGCAGAGATTGTTACTACTTTTTGTTTCATATGTTTTAAAGTTTTAGTTAAAAATTAAGGTTATGGTTCGTCCAATAGAATTATTCAAAATTATATAAAATTAAGTTTTTTAATCATGTTTACAAAAAATAAAAATAATTTGACACATTTTGACAAAAAAACCTTTGTTAATGAAATTGTCTCCCTAAATGAAAAACCTTTTCGGGCTAATCAAATATGGAGCTGGATTTATCATCATGGCATAAAAAATTTTCATGACATGACTAACATTTCCAAACAATCTCGAGAAATTCTTGAAAAAAAATTTTCTTTAGATCGTCCAGAAATTTCAAAAGATTTAATATCTTTTGATGGTACTCGTAAATTTTTAATAAAATTTAGCGACAATCAAGAAGTTGAAGCGGTTTTTATTCCAGAAAAAAACCGCGGAACTCTATGTATATCATCGCAAATAGGTTGTACCTTGTCATGTAAATTCTGTCATACTGGGACACAGACTCTTGTTAGAAACCTAGAATCCCATGAAATTGTAAGTCAGATTCTTGTAGCCAAAGATTTAATTAATGATTGGCCAACAACGAAATTATCAATTCCGAATTCATCAGAACAATTTAACTCAATCACTCATATCGTATTTATGGGAATGGGCGAACCATTTTTTAATTACGATAATGTTGATCGAGCAATAAAAATTCTAAACGATCCAGATGGTCTGAATTTTTCATTGCGCAAAATCACAATTTCTACTTCGGGTTTAGTTCCAGAAATTTTAAGATGCTCTAAAGAGCTTAAAACTAATCTAGCGATATCTTTGCATGGGACCAATGATGAGCTAAGAACTAATATAATGGCAATTAATAAAAAATATCCGTTACACGAACTTTTTTCAGCATGCAAGATTTACAATCGTGAAAATCCTCACCAAAAAATTACTTTTGAGTATGTTATGTTAAGAAATGTTAACGATCAAGAAAAAAATGCATTAGAACTTATAAATTCCATTAATAAATATAATCTTAATGTAAAAATAAACCTAATTCCATTTAACCCTTGGCAAGGATGCGATTATTTTTCCAGTGATGAAACGGTCATTAAAAGATTTCAAGACATTTTAAAAAAATATGATTTAATTGCACCAATTAGAAAAACTCGTGGTCAAGATGTCTTGGCTGCTTGTGGACAATTAAAATCAATGTCTTTACCAAAATCTTATAAAAATCGATTAACCAATAAATAACAATTTAAATTTTTTAATAAAAATTTTTAATTTAACTATTTATACAATTTTTAAACTTTATAGTTAATTTTAAAATTTCTAAAACAATTTTAATAAAAAATATAAACAATACAAGACTTATTAAATAATTATAAAAAAAATAATGTTTAAAAGAATTATAAATAATAAAGCTTTTTCACTTATTGAACTTTCAATTGTTATTTTAATAATTGGCATTTTAGTTGCGGGGGTTACTCAATCGAGTCGATTAGTCAAAAGGTTCAATCTTCAATCAGCTCAAAACATAACTAGAAACTCACCAGTACCAACTATTGCCAATTTATCGGTTTGGTATGAATCAGTCTTAGAAACTAGTTTTAATGATAGCGAAGAACAGGATCAGGCAAATATTACTGTTTGGTATGATATTAATCCGCTAACCACCAATAAAGCTAATGCAACCATTCCTTCAGCCAGTAATCAACCCAAATTTATCGAAAATGCTCTTAATGGTCTCCCCGCTATTCGCTTCGATGGCATTGATGATTATTTACGCAGCGATAATATTTCAATTTCTGGTAATCAAGTAACTTACTTTATTGTCTCTTTAAGAAAATCCTACAACATTTATGCTTCACCCTTTACCACACTATCTGCAGGAGCTTCTTTTGACAATAATAGTGAGGCACATTTTCGAGCTTATTTAGAAAATTTTAATATCATGTGGCCTTTTCGAAATGGCTGGGGAGCTGCTACAACTCATCCGGGTAACAATGTCTTATTTATATCCTGCGGAGTTTTTAATGGTTCAGTAAACATCAATTATTATAATGGTGTTGCAACTGCCACAGCTCCATCAACTGGCAATTTTAATGTTACCACTATACTTCTTGGAGCAACTTGGCAAGCTTCTGCTCCATCAAACCCGTGGAGTGGCGATATTGGCGAAATTATTATTTATTCTCGAGCTTTAAAAACTGATGAACGCCAAGATGTTGAAAAATATTTAGCAAAAAAATGGAAAATAAAGATCTAGGTAACTTAACTAATTACTGCAAAATTTTCTTTAAAAATAATATTTTATTTTCTTAAAAAATAACCTTCTAAATTTGAGTTATCTGTGCTTTTAGCAATAAACAATCTTTGTTTAGGGCTTATACCAATTAAAGTTAAAAACATATCACTTAAGATTGATTTTGAAGAATAATATCCATGCCCTAATCCAAGCGCTGAATCATCAATAGCGCTAACATTAATAACATCAACTTGCTCAACATTAGAACAAGCTCCAAGTCGGTCATTGCTATTAAAAATTTTCGAAACAGTCATCGCTTTATCGTTTTGTGAGCAGTAAAGCGTGATATGATTAGTTAGTTTTTTTAAATTAGGAACTATTGTTTTAAAGGTTTGAGCATCGTAATCTGGAGCATTTAAGAATAATTCATTTATAAAAACTTCAGATTTCTTTTGAGCAATTTGTGACATTGCATCCAAAACTAACTGGTGTCCCATCGAGTGAACAACAAGATTAACTTTAATTTTATTTTTTTGTAAATTTTTTAAAAAATCTGCAAAAATTCCTACTGATGATTTAACATTGCTAGAGTTTTGTTCATAAGTTTTGTTTAGTAATGCCTCTTCAATCAGACCATCTTTTGCACCTGCAGGCCAAGTATATAAAATCACCGGACCCTGATATTTTAAGTCATAAGCGATTTGAGCTGATCTAAGGACTGCCTCATTATATCTAACATTAAAACCATGGACAAAAACCAACGGTGTAGCATTTGTTTTTTTTATATCGCTAAAAAATTTTTTTGAATCCGCACTATTGACCAGAACCGCTTTATAGTTTTCAAAATTTTTTTTATTTTGTTCATTACTTATATTACCAATTTCATGCATTTTTGCAACTTTTACTAAGCATACTCCATAATTGGTTTGCTTATCAAAATCAACTCCAAAATGTTCATCACCGCAACCAAAATCTGCATTTTTTCGTAAGCGATTAGTTGCAACATAAACCTCGATTTGAGCATTGTCTGCAAAATCTTTTTGTAAATAATTTTGCCAGTATGGGCTTAATTTTTTTTGCAAATCTTGCGTATCTTTTAGGTTTACACAAGAACTAACAATAGTAGACAAAACTAAAATATTTAAAAATTTTTTTATCATAGCAGTTAAATGGTTATTTATTAAAATATTTTGTTTTAAATTTTGTATAAATTGAATTAATTTTTTAGTAAATCTTTTCTATTATTAAGGTTTAATCATAAAACAACAAATTCTACTAGAATTAAAATATTTATAATTTTCTTAAATATAAATATTAAAATTGATTACTTATTAACATGATTAAATTTTCATTGGCAAAATTACCATGTTCAAACCCTTTACATGTAAGCGTCTTTGCATGATATAAGGAACATGGTTAAACAAAATCTGAGTAAAAATATTTTCATTATCAAAAATAAATTTAGTTCCAAAAAATACGACATTTTGATAATCTTTGGCAACACGATCAGTCAGTTGCGTTAATTTTTCAATAATATCGGTATCATATCCGATATAAGCTTTAGCAAATCTGCCATTGGCATTACAATAATTTTTATATTTATTCAAAACACTCTTGGTTCTGCGTCGCATATCTCGCCAACGCTTTTCCTCGCTAAAAGTATTTGAGTCAAGTTCACCAACTGTTACAAAAATAAAATTCTTAAAAATTCCAGGAAATAGTTTTTTAATTTCTAAAAGACAATTCATACCGCTGCCAAATGTTTGATCAACGATAATTGCTGCAGTTGGAGCATTTTTATCGATTGCCTCATCAAGCTGAACTGTTTCTGGATAATTATAGCTGTAAAATAAAGTTTCTTTTTGCGATAAATTTCTTTTGAAACGAACATAAGTATTTTTTATCACCAACCCAACACCAACTGATAATGAAGTTATTAACAAAGTTACCCAACCCCCTTCATAAAATTTTTCAAAAATAGTAATGGTTAGAATTGCAAAACAGACGATAAAACCAATTAAAGCAACTATAAATTTTGATAACCAATCAGGTTTTCGTCGACGATGACGAACCCAGTAAATTGTTAGCCCTAATAGCGATAACGAAAAAGTTATAAATACATTAATTGAATAAAGCACTACTAAAATATGAACTGTTCCTTGGGTGATTATTAAGGTAACAATTGCTGAAATTGCCATGAACAAAATGCCATTTTTTACTACCAATCTGCTTGATAAAGAGCTAAAAGATTTGGGCATCCACTCATCACTTGCCATATTGGCAATAACATTTGGTCCAGCCAAGAATCCGGCATTTGCTGCAACAACCAATAATCCAGCTTCAAAAATTAAAACAATAGGAACAGCTATCGAGCCAATTTGCCAATCACCATATTTTAAACCTTCGGTAATTGCATAAAATACTGTAGCGTTAAGAGTTTGCCCTTCGACCTTGGTAACACCCCAGAGCAGATAAATCAAAATAATTCCTGCAGCCATAAATGCCAAGGAAATTGCTACTAAAAACATTGTAATTTTTGCTGTTCTAACTCTTGGCTCGCTCAAAGTATTAACATTGTTCGAAACTGCTTCTAATCCGGTATATGTTCCTCCACCCATTGAAAATGCTTTAAGAAATATCGAGATTAACAAAAACCACCCCAAGGAGTCCTTCATTTCCTTGGTTTCACTAACCGCCTGAGGAACAAGCTCTGATATTCCATGACGATGAGCAACGATTCCGTAAATAATTAACAAAAAATGGGTAACGATAAATCCTAAAAAGATTGGTAATAAAAATTTTATTGATTCTTTCATGCCACGAAGATTAAGAAATGCCAGCAATCCTACCAGCAACACTGCAATAACAAGTTTAATATTTTGCAACTCTTTGGGTAAAAAACTAAAAATAGCATCAACTCCACTAGCTACTGAAATAGCAATTGTTAATACGTAGTCAATTATTAATGCCGATCCTGATACCAAACCTGCATATTTACCAAGTAAACGAGTAGCAACACGATA
This sequence comes from Alphaproteobacteria bacterium, assembly GCA_014190355.1. Lineage (GTDB taxonomy): Bacteria > Pseudomonadota > Alphaproteobacteria > Rickettsiales > UBA1997 > CAILUF01. The sequence continues at coordinate 28,040 of BJGH01000008.1, read as the reverse complement.
ACCTCCACCACCATTAGGAAATAATTCAATAACTTGAGTATATGCGAAAGAAATTATAAAGACAGTAAAAGCTGTAGCAATCGCCAAATAAATTGCCAATTCTTCATGAGTTCCCAGCGCTAAAAATGCTTCTTCAGGGCCATAACAAGAAGATGATATACCATCGGCACCAAGTCCAACCCACGCTAAAAAAGCAACTAGAGAAATGCTTCTACGAGTTTCTTTATCAAAAGGGTTGCGTGGTGAACCAAAAATAAAATTTCTGAGTTGCTTAAACATATTATGTTTTGTTAGAAAATATTAGTAAATTTTATATTTATTTATAAATATTTTCTTTATGAGAATAAGTTGATTATAGTTACTTTTTGTTATTAATTATTTTTTTTATTAAATTTATTTAATAATGCTAAAACCAATTCTTGATCCTTAATTCCTTTTATTTTTTCAAGACCAGATGAAATATCAATCATTGGAGCATTAGAAATTCTAACAGCTTGATTAATATTTTCAAGCGTTAATCCCCCTGCCAAAAACCAAGGTTTGTAACTTTTAAAATCCCGTAAAATAGACCAGTCAAATACTTGCCCAGTTCCAGGGTTTTTGCCATCTAAAAGATAAAAATCTGCTACAGCATTAAATTGCTCAATTGCTAATAAATCATTCTTTGATTCAATGCTAAAAGCTTTGATTATCTTGGTTTTAGGATAGCTTTCTTTAAAATCAGCGATAAACTGGCAATTTTCATGACCATGGAACTGAACAAAATCGGGCTGAAAATCATTTATAATTTGCTGTAAATATTGCTGACTAGGATTAACAACTACCGCAACTTTTTGGGCATTTTTGACAGTCTTAAAAACCGATTTTGCTTGCTCAATTTCAAGGTGTCGAGGCGATTTATCATAAAAAACCCCACCCAAAAAATTACAGCCATTATCATCAGCTACTTTAGCAATAGAGCTATCAGTGATTCCGCAGATTTTGATAAGCATTGAACTAGAATTTAAATCCAGCAGGCAAAGGAATTCCTGCGGTAACTTTTTTAATCATTGCTGAAGAACCTTCATCAGCCTTGGTTTTTGCTGAATTAATTGCCACGATAAGTAAATCTTCGAGAACTGTTTTTTCTTCAATTTTTACCAAGGAATCATCAATATCGATTTTTTTAACCATACCATTACCCAGAATTATTACTTTAACTAAACCTCCTCCGGCAGTTCCCTCAAATTCTGTTTCTGCAATCTCTTCTTCAATTTTTTTCATTTTGTTTTGCATTTCTTGTGCTTGACGCATTAACGCTTTCATGTCCATAAATTTAATTAAAATATTTGTTAAAAAATGTTGTAAATTTGTATTTTACAATTGTTGAAACTTTACGAATATAACCAACTTTTTCAATGGTTTGCTGGGCAAATAATTCATACTCATACTTTTTAAAGCCTTTTATTTCAATAATCAAATCAGCAATTTTTGTATCTTTTTTTATAGGAGCATAAATTGGCTCTTTATATTTAACCTCAACATTTAAATCTTTTATGGAATATTGTTGCGGAACATTTAAGGTGACATCTTCCTTAATAACTGCCTTAACATAATCTTCATTTCCAAGCCAAGTTTTAAGATTAGCAATTTCTTGATCTTTCTTAAAAATTTCTAATTTTTTATAACTTGCAAAACCATAATCCATCATTGCCGTAATAATTTTAGCTCGAAGTGCTGGCGTTCTTACTTTATTAACCACTGCTACTAATCTTCGATTATTTCTTTGAACCAGCTCTACCACTCCATATCCCCCTTCATTGGTATGGCCAGTTTTGCCAATGATTGTTCCTTCATAATTATTTTTGATCAGCGGATTACGATTACGCTGAGTGATATTTTGATAAGTAAATTCTGGAATAGCAAAGTAACTGGCATATTCTGGAAAATATTCATAAAGATGAATAATTAGTGTTGCCAGATCTCTTAGAGTTGAATAATGATTTGACTCGTGCAAACCGTGAGGATTAGTAAAATTACTGTTTTTCATTCCCAATTCTATAGCTTTTTCATTCATCAAATTTGTGAAGTTAGCAATCCCCCCTCCAACCGATTCTGCCAAGGCTATTGCCGCATCATTAGCTGAAACTGCTAACAAACCTCTGACTAAATCATCAATTGATACAACATCACCATAATTTAAAAACATGCTTGAGCCAGATTTTCGCCAAGCATCTTTACCAATTAAACATTGATTATCAAGACTTACTTTACCTTTTTTAACCTGATCAAAAACCACTAAAGCAGTCATAAGCTTAGTCATTGAAGAAGGGGCCATTCTTAAATCTGCATTGCGCGAAAGAAGAATTTCTTTACTATCGGCATCAATTAAAAAATAATAGCTCGATTCTTCAATTTTATGAATCAAATTATCACTACTCAAATTTTGTGGATTAGCAAATGATAAATGGGCTTGAACACCAACTAAAATTGAGACCAAAAGAAATCTAGAAACTATTGGAGCCAAAAATAAATTTTTAAAAATTCTTTTCATTGTTGAAAAATTTAATACCAAGATTCAAGTTAATCATGATAATTTTTTTAGTTTTTTTTAGCAACAATAATCATGGGTTATTTTTTTTTAACAACCGGATACTCATCGATCAAGGCAATCTGCATTGTAGGATTTGATTTGAAAAGCTGTTGAATTCTTTTTTGTTTAATTAAATTTCTTTTTTCAGTTATTAAAATCTTACTGAACTCTAGATCTTCTGCACTTCGATCTTGATTAATTTTATTGACAGAATTCTGAATGTCGCTGTTAGCGATCACTATATATTTTTTTTCATTAGAAATCGAGGAATTGCCAAAAGCATCAACTATTGGAACCGCTATTAAATCAAATTCTGCACCAAAATTATTGTATGGCTGATGACTTGCCAAATTATATTTAATTTCAAATATATCGCTTGGAACACTCAGAGCTGGATTGTTATTGGCCAATTGATCAATTGAAGATCGATCTGGAAAAAATTGACGAGGGGGATTTTCTCCCAATTGATAAACCGGAACATATCCCTGATATTTTTCTTGCGATGCAATAAAATCGCTAACTTGCTCCGGTGTTGGGGGAGCTGAAGAAAAGACCTCTTTTTTTTGCTCTGAAGACAAAACTCTTTGCTCATTTATTTCCTTAACTTTTTTACCATATTTTAAGACAAAAGAATTGTTAATGTCTTCTGCAGGTGAAATGCAAGAACTAATAGTAAATAATAATGAAGTTAATAAAAAATTTTTAAAATTTTTCATGTTTGTAATTACTGACCTTTAACCAAAATTGCTTCATGACCATTACCAACAATTTTATTAACCATTTTTCGAGCCTGAGCTTTGTTAGTATATGGACCAAGTAAAACTCGATAGGTAATCCGATCACTCATCTCAACTTTTTCAATCTTACCTCTAGCAAATTTTTTCATATCCTTTAATTCTTGATCAGCAACTTCTTGGGAACTGTATGAACCAGTTTGAACAAAGTATTTTTTTTCAGATATCGAAGGATTTTTTTTACTTTGTTGCTGATTTTTTTTATGCTGTTTGCTTTCTTTTAATTGAGGATCAGAATTTTTATTAACTTTCGAACTATCATCTAAGTCATCTTTACTGCTAGCCAAATCATATTCTTCTACTGTTTTACCTTGTGGTCTTTCAGAAAAAACCATATTAGCTTTTTCTTTTGATTTTAAAGAATCTTGATTATTTTTGTTAGGCGAATTTAAAACAGGGGCATCTATGGTCTGAGCGATCTGTTGATTTGGATAATTTGGGCGAGTTTCTGGAACAATTGTTGTAGCTTGTTGTTCTTGAGTTGCTTTGTTAGTTTTTCCAATATTAGCAACATCAACTCCTTCCAATACTCGTGCATTAAATTCAGGAGTTTTTGTTAAAATTGGCTTGGCATTTCCCTTGAGATCAACTATTCTAACTCTTATTTTTTCTTGATCAGATGAACAGGAAAAAAGACCTAAAAAGGTAACAATAATTGCTAAAAAATATGAAAAAGATTTTATATTCATTTTATTAAATAATAATTAAAAGTATTTGTTTTAAATTAATATTAAAAAAATATTTTTTATTTATTTATACCATTTCAATCTAAAATTGATTATGATAAAAAAATATATTTTAAGCTTAACTTCTGAAAAAACATATGTAATGCCATATGCAAAACGCAATTGCAATTACCTAACTTAAAAAACTTTGAAACTCATTTTTTTTATTTTTAAGTAGTAGATTAAATAAATAAATTGCGAATCAACTTAAATAAGCCTTAATTGGTTTATTTTTTAAGGGCATTTTTTTTATAAGCAACTTTTTTTTATTAACTTAAACATTTAAGAGATACCTCAAAACAAAATACGATCTATCGATTCAAAAAATTATATCAAAACATCACCAACGCTTAAATGAATTTCAAAGAGTTCAAACTACTTATTATCAACAAAATAAAGAAATTAAAAAAGGTAAATCAAATTCACAATCAATGTTGTCAAAAGTTTTATTTATTGATGTTTTTAAGGGATAAATGGTAACTTAACAACAATTTAATTTTAATTTAATTGCTTTCATCATCAAATAAAATTCGCTTGGCATTACCGTCTAGATCATCATATTGTTTATTTTTAATTGCCCAAATAAATGCTAACAGACCAATGATACTAAGGATTAGAGCAAGAGGAATTAAAAAAATTAATACTGACATTTGATTATTTTTTAAAAAATTTATTTATTCGTAACGAATTAAACATCACCAACAGTGATGATGATGACATGGCAATTGCTGCAACTAGTGGAACTACCAGACCAGTCATAGCAAAGGGTAAGGCAATAACATTATAAAGCAAGGCAATAATTAGATTCTGACGCATTAAATTGAAGGCTTTCAAACTACCAATTTGTAAATCAATAATTGGTGATAAATTATTTGAGTTAATCAAAACATCTGCAATATTTTTACTTAAATCACTTGCTTTAGCAAAAGAAATTGAAACTGAAGCAAGCGATAACGCTCCTGCGTCATTAAGCCCATCACCAACCATAATAAAATTTTTCTTTTGGGCGATTAAATTTTTAACAAATTCAACTTTTTGAGAAATATTTTGTTGTCCGTAAAATTCACTTATTTTTAAATGATTAGCAACCTTTGCTACCGTGTATTCATTATCACCTGATAATAATATCACTCTTATATTTTTTTTAAGTAAATAATCTATAACATCCTTTGCATCTTCTTTAATTTCATCATTAAATAAAAAAACTAACTGCTTTGAATTAATTTTCATAAAAGTATAGAGTTGTGAGTAATTAATGTTAGTATTTGTTATGAGTTCTTGATATTTATCAAGATTAGTTATTTGACAAAATTGTCCTCTACCAATTATCACTTCCAGTTTATCTTCAGCAAAATATTGTGAAAAGTTAATTTGTTTATCGATAACAGCCTTCAATCCAAAAGACTTAATCTCCTCAACCTCTATATTACTTACTATTTCATTATGAAGCTCGCTAATTGCTAAGGCAATTGGATGAGAACTTCTCACCGCTAAACTTCCAGCAATTTTTAAATAGAATTTTTTTTCTTCTATCGATAACTCTTGGAGTTGATTATTTTCAAGACTATAAATCGCTTTAAGCTTTGGTGTTCCATGGGTTAAAGTTCCAGTTTTATCAAAAATTATCGTATCGATATGATTTATTTTTTCCAAAACCTCACCATTTTTTATAAGAATTTTTTTAGAGATAAAACCTGAAATTACAATAGTCTGAACAATTGGAATTGCCAATGCTAATGCACATGGACAAGTAATAATTAATACCGCTGTAGCATTCATCAAAGCTTGCTGAAATCCTTTATTAACCAATAAGTACCACAAAGCAAAAGTTAGTCCAGCCAAGAGATGAACAGCTGGAGTATATATTTTTGCCAATTTATCAGCAAGCAAAATCCATTTATTCTTACTGCTTTCGCTTTGGCTAATTAAGTCAATTATTTGCCCAAGCATGGTGTTTTTACCAACATTGCTAACACGAACTCTAATTGGATTAAGCATATTAATTGTTCCTGCATAAACTGCAGATCCATCATTAACTTTTTTTAAGACAATTTCTCCACATATAATACTTTCATCAACCTCGCTTTGTGAATCAATAACATGTCCATCGCAAGCAATTTTTTCTCCACTTGCTACAACTAAAATCATCCCTTGGCAAATTTTTTTTAAAGGCAAAATTTTAATTTCATCACCAACTTCAACCCTTGCAAAACTGGCATCTAATAAACTAAACTGAGTAGCAATATTAAAGGCTTTTTTCTTAGCAAGCATGTCCAAATATCTGCCAATTAACAGGAAAAAAATTAGCATTACCGCTGAATCAAAATATACATGCTCTTGTCCTTGAAATGCTTGAAAAATACTCACAATTGATGCTAGAAAAATAGCCAAACTAATTGGCAAATCCATATTGGTATAGCCCTTTTGAAGAGCCTTATATGCCGAAACAAAGAAGATCTGTGAAGAGTAAACCAAAACTGGCAAACCAATCATCGCTGAAAAGAATTGAAAAATTTGCCGAGTTGCCTGACCCATTTCCTTAGAATCACTAAACCACAAGGCAAATGAAAATAACATGATGTTACCAGCTCCAAATCCAGCAACAGCCAGAGCTTTGATTAACGAATCGTTGTATCTTTTTTCCTGAGCATCAATAATTTCTTGATCAAAAGGTAAAAATTTATACCCCAAATCAGTAACAAGGGCAATTATTTGATTTGCCTCACTTTTATTACCAATAAAATCAAGTGTTAAGATTTGTTTGGTTAAATTTATTCTTGCTTGCTTAACTTGAGGATTTTTTTTCAAAATATTTTCAATCAACCAGACACATGCTCCACAATGCAAACCTTGAACCATCAATGCCAAATGCCATGACTCATCACTATTTTTTTGAACAAATTCACTAACATCGACATGATCAATCTCTTGAGGTTTAAGACTGTTTTTATTGACATCAAGTTGACGAATCTGGTAATAATTTTTAAGACCCAGTTTAGCAATTATCTGATAAGCGTTTTGACAGCCATTACAACAAAATTGATGCTGATCATCACTGAGTTTAGCTTCGCAATGCAAACATTTTCGTTGATTATCAATCATAATCTATTGAACTACGTATTTTTTAACTTTTTGTAACAATTCTTCATTGCTTTTAATGATTATTTCGAATTGCCATTGACCTTTAACAGGAAATATTAGATCCGCTTGATATAAACCAGAACTAATAAAATTTAATTTTTTTTCAAAATCCATACCCTCCTGCAAAGGGCGCTTAAGCTTTACAAAAACCTGCACATTACTTAAATATTTTCCTGCCTTATCAAGCACTTCAACTTTTAACCTGCCTTGCATGGCAAGAGTATTTTGATAAGATATGGTAACATTCCATCCTAAATCTTGCTGTTTTTTTCTTAAAGCAATTATTTGATTATAATCTATTCCTTTAGAATAAGAATCCTCACTAACAACTCCCCGCCAAGTAGTTTTTGAAAGATAAATATAAAGCAAATCAACACTTATAAATACTGCAAAAAAAATAATAAAGAAATAGGGAATCTTACTTGTTGTATTGGATTTTGGCAATTCCTTATCTTCTTGGTTTTGAAGCATTGACATAATTTTTATTATTTTTTTTAATTTGCTGTAAGGCAAAAGCCATGTCTTTAACAAGCTCTTGATATTTACTTTGAACAATATCTTTACGAGCAATAAAAATATAATCTTGATAATTATTAAGGTAAACAATATTGGCTTTTAAAGCTTCTTTTAATCTTCTTTTAACAAGATTTCTAACATTGGCTAATTTACTAATATTTTTTGAAACAGTAAAACCCGCTCTACAAAATATTTGTTTGTCATTAAATTTTTTGGAAGGATTTTTTTTAGAAGAAATTGCTGATGTTTTTTTTACCATATCACTTGCGATCAAAACTTCATCTTTGATTTTTATTTTTTCTAATAAGTTTTGCTGATCATTTTTCAAATCGCCTTGAGAAGGTGAGTTGTTTTGCATGCAGTTTTTTGAAGATTCGCCATAAAAAGGTGGAGTAGGCTTACTTATAACAATTAGGTTTTTTAAAAAAAACTTTTGACCTGAATTGCCAATAGCATTAAACTCTGAGGTTTTTCTAATCGGTAAAATTTTTAAACTCATCTTTTACCTCAATACTTGGTTATAGTTATCGTTAAACTATAATTGTTAAGTATAATTAAACAGTGAGCGATGCTCTACCCTTAGCTCTTCTTCTCGCTAACACTCTTCGACCAGTAGCACTTGCCATTCTTGATCTAAAACCGTGTCTTCTTTTTCTCACCAATTTGCTTGGTTGCCATGTTCTTTTCATAAAATATCATTTTAAATTATTTTAACTAATCCAATAAAGCAATACCTGTCATTAAATTTACCAAATCAATACTATCAAGGCATTAAAGCAAACTTAAGTAGCTTTTCAAAAAATATCAAAGCTAAACAAATTATTAAATTCACTTGATTTGGGATTTATTTAATTTTTTAACTGGATTGTCTTTTCAAGCTTAGTATTTTTTCGCTAAGTATTTTTATCAGTATTATAATCAAACCAACTTTATTTGCAAGAGCTTATTTTATTAAAAAAAGAATTGCCAAAATAAAATAATTATTAATAATAAACTACCTTGAACCATTCTAAATAAATAATTTAACAAAATAACTGATTATATGCAAATTACTGTTATGCGAGCCAAAATTCATCGAGCAATTGTTACTCAAGCAGATCTTAATTACGAAGGATCAATCTCAATCGATCAAGATTTACTTAGAAAATCTGGAATTATTGAAAACGAAAAAGTTGATGTCTTAAACATTAACAATGGCGAACGCTTTACCACCTACGCAATTTTAGCTAAAGAACATTCTCGTGAAATTAAAATAAATGGTGCAGCGGCACGAAAAGTTCAGGTAGGTGATCCGGTCATTATCATAGCTTACGGTTCGATGGATATTGAGTTAGCTAAAAAATTCCAACCAAAAATCATTAAATTAGACGAAAAAAATAACATTGCTTAAGTTAGAGAATCTTACTTTCAAATTCCTTAATAAATTTTTTTGCCAAGTCCAAAATATCAATTACTGCATCTCTTAATTTAGCATCAAAACCAATATTAGTTTTTGCCCATTCTTTAACCCAAGGTCGAGCTAAATCCCAGATATTTAAATTGGGATCAAGCGTTACCCCTACCCCTTCAACCAATAGCAAAGTTTTTTGCAAAAGAAGTAATTCAGGTCTGGTTTCCATTTTATAATCTCGAGTCATCATAATTAAACTTGTTAACAACTTAGCAATCGATATGTCCTTAACATCAACTCCTACAATCATTTCACCGATTTTTCGACAAGACAATGCCAAATCATCAACATTGGTATCACTTGGAACAAATCCGGCTTCAATATGAATTTGTGCTACTCGGTGATATTGGCGATGCAAAAAACCGATCAATACTTCAGCTACTGATATTCTGGTTTTGCGATCAATTTTTCCCATAATTCCAAAATCGACAACAGCAATATCACCATTAGCCATTAAAAATAAATTTCCAGGATGCATATCGGCATGAAAAAAACCATGAACATAAACTTGATTAAAATAACTTAAAACTAAGTTTTGAGCGATTTGTCTTTTATCTAATTGTGATTTAGCAATCGCTTCTTTATTTGAAAAAGCAATGCCATTAATCCATTCTAAAACTAAAATTTTTTGCGACGAATATTGCCAGAAAATTAACGGCACATAAAAACCTTTAAGATTTATTAAATCATCGCGAAGTTTTGAAGCATTTGATGCCTCATGAAGTAGGTCTAACTCATATCTGGCAGTTTGTTGTAATAAATCAGCAATATCACTTAAGGTTTTAGCTAAAAATACTGAAAATAACCTTACAATCGCCACCAAAAGCTTAAGAGTAGTTATGTCTCGGTTCATGGTTTTGATAATATTTGGTCGTAAAATTTTTACCGCTACCAATTTACCATTACTTAACTTAGCTTTGTGAACTTGAGCAATTGATGCTGATGCAACTGGCTTATAATCAAATTCTACAAAAATATTACGGAAATTAGTTCCAAATTCATTATGTAAAATCTCCTCAACATCTTTATTACCAAATGGAGGAATCTCATCTTGAAATTTAGCCAAAACTTCTGCAACCCTAGGGCCAACTAGATCAGATCTCACCGATAAAAGTTGACCAAGCTTAACAAAAGATGGACCAGCACAGCGAAAAAAAAGATATATCGCTCTACTTGGATCAATTAAAAAAATTGGTGAAAAAATAATAAGTAAAAAAATTAACCTAATGAGATTAAGTATTGGAAAGATCATTCATTAAAAAATTTATTTTCCAGAACTCTTTGGACAATCTGGATTACCAGCTGGACAATCAGATGGATTTGGGTTACCTGAAAAATTATTATTTTTATTAGCGTTTTCATGTAAATCAATGTTAATCAATTCAAGATTTACATTATCAAGTCCAGCCCAACCAAAGAGGTGCTCAATAACTTCTGACAAAACTCTTAAAATATTGTTTGTAATATTACGAGTTTCGTTAAGCATTGATTTAATAATTTTAGTTTCGGTTGGTCCGAGCCTTAAGATTGATGAAAGTTCTTCAACAGTAATAATATTAAAAAATAGCATTAAAATTATTATTGAAAAAGTTGTCGAGGTAAGAAGCATTCCAACTTTAACCGGCGAATATTGATTCATAAAATTATAATTATTATTAAATTTTTAGGTCTAAACAAAGCTATTTTGTAATTCTTATATAAAATTTAAAAAAAATCTATACCTCAAAAAAACCCTCAATTATGTTTTGTTATTTTTTCAATCTCTTATTTGTTAAATCTATGAATTTAAATTAAAATTAATCCGATTAATAATTCAAGTTTAACGTACCTAAAGACAATTGGATACAAAATTAATTTAAATCAATTTGCAAACAACATAGTTAACATTTTAATTATTAAAATAGCAAACAAAAATTAAGATTTTTTTTAAACGAGAATCTGGAATTGCTTTTTGTTAATTCTTACTTGATTTGCATTCCCCAAAATAAGATCGAGCCGTTAATGGTCGAGCCTTATAACTAGTTGCAATCAAATGAGAAAAAGTCATATCATAAATTTTTTCTTGACGTGACACAATCGTAAAATCTTGATTATTTTTCTGATTATAGCAAAATTTCTTATCTTTAAGAAGTTTTTTTAATAAATTATATTCGACAACACTAATCTTTATTCCTAAATTCTTAACTTCATTTTTTAAGCTCGAGCTATTATTTTCTAAAAATTCCTCACTTACCGTAAAAATAAAAGTATCTCTATTACCCGTAGTGTGAAGAGTAATTTTTCCGTACTTTTCAGAATTTGCTGAGCAAGAAATTACAAAAGTTAAGGTAAAAGAAATGTAAAGAATTTTTAAGTTAATATTTTTAAAAAATTTATTCATACTTGTTATTTATTAAAAAATAAAAACCCTTAAAAATTAGAAAAAAATTACTTCGTTTATTATTAAAACTTTAGTTACTATGGTTTTATTTGAAATTTCTTAAATCATAAAATTACTAAGTTCATCAAATAAATATCAATTAATAATATTTATAAATTAACAGCTTATTGTCTAATTATCTAAAGTCAAAATAAAATATTTAAATGCTCTATGGTTTTAATTTTTTAATAAAATTATTTTAATTTCTACAAAAAATTTAATACTTTTCACCAAAAAATAATTTGCTTATTTTAAAATAGATAACATTGAAAATGGAACTTGGTAAAACCTGCCTAATTAAGAAACCTTAACCTGTATTTATCAAAATAACATTAAAAATTCTTTTTTTACTAGTTCATTTTATTTTTCTAAATTTTTAAATCTTTTTTAACTTAAAGATTTAAGGTAGTAAAATTAAAAAAAATTAAATAATCTTAAACAACTTGTCAAAAAATATCAAATGTCTTAAGAACTATTATTGATTACAATTAAAATCAAATAAAAACGATATTATTTAAAATAATTTTTAGTTAAATGGATTATGAAATGGGATTGGTAATTAGGTATCATTTGAATTTAATAGAGATCCTTAAATTAAAACTACCAAATTTTAAAAATAAAAAACAACTAATCAAACACAAGACTTATTTATTTCATTTATGGTAGTATTTAATTGGAATTATTGGACTTTACAAAATCCAAATTTTTTAGCCTGTTTAGCTCCACCTGAAATTGGTAATGGAGATGTTGATGGCGAATTTTCTTTAGATCCCAATGGAGTAAAGTATTCTCTTGGACTAGATTTGGTTGAAGAAAAAGATTCGTTATCACCAATGTTGGCAATTTTATTATCGCCAAGAATTTTTTTTTCCTGCATTCCTTTATAATCTTCAGCTTCTGAAGGCAAATGATTAGTAGTTGATGTTTGTTTTTTATTATTTTGCTGTTCTGTATATTTATTAACAACACTTTGAAGAATTTGTAAACTATTTATATAATCCTTCCAAACCGGACTACTTGATAGTCTGGGGCGATAAAAATTAACTAGCCTCAAGGCATCTTTATAGTCTTCAATATAAGAAATATTGTCACCCTTGATAAATTCTTGGTTTAGGGCAATTAGGGCCTTGATATTAAAATTCTTAGCAGCTAAATGTAAAGCTTTTTCGCGATCTTTAGTTACTAGTTGACTGTTAGCACCCGAATGAAGTAGTAATTCTATGGCCTCACCATTATCAAATTCTGCAGCAACATGAAGAGGTGTTTTACCCATTATATTTTGACAATTTAGATAGTTATCAAAATCTTCAATGTGGACACCTAAAGAAAGATTTTTCCCAATTAAAAAACTTATTAGTTCAGGATCTATGCTTGGATTAAATCTCAAAGCAATGTGCAAGGAGTTATTACCAGATATATCTTTGTAATCTAGTCGAGCATTATTTCTAATCAATTTTTTTATAATTTCGGTTTGACCGTTAATTATTGCTAAAGAAATTGGGGTATTCAAATAAATATCTTGAGAATTAATATCGACTCCAGCCTCAATAAGAAGATTAACTAACCTTATATCATCTTTTAAAACAGCTAAATGAAGAGCATTCTTACCATATTCATCTTTTTGATTTATATTAGTATTTTGATTTAATAAGATTTTAACCCTCTCAAAAATATTATTTTTTTCTTCAATGCTAAGAGATTTAATACTAAGCAAGGAAATTAGTTCTTCGGAATTTTGATCGATCATAACAAATGTTTTTATTTCAATTTATAATTTAAGGAATTGTAAAAATAATAAAAGTTACTAAATTAAATTTTAGGCCTTAAATTTAATAAATCAGAATTTATTCTCATGAATGTTTTTTATACCTTAAATTAAAATTATCGAAGACATCAATCACCCTACAAAGCTATTAATCAAACCTAAAACAAATTTGACATGAAATCAAGATCAACGACTAAACATTATAAAAAACCATCAAGAAAGTTTATTTTTTCTTTAGAACAAAATCATTAAATCTAAGGTTAAGGGTAGGATAGGTTACTAGTGAAAAATTCTAAAAAAATTTTTCGATTATTATTTTTTTAAAATAATCTTCCTATAAAACAAAAAAATTATTTCAGCAAACTAGCTTTAAGTTTCGAAACAATAGCACTAGTGGCGTTTCAACAAATTATTTACTGAAATAAATTTTTCTTATGAAATTACTATGCTTGACTTTGATCAAGAAAATCCAACTTTTCTTTTATTCTCGAAGCTTTTCCATTAAGATTACGAAGAAAGTAAAGCTTTGCCCTTCTAATATCTCCCTGCTTCAAAACTTCAACACCCGCAAGCAATGGTGAATTAATAATGAACTTTCTTTCAACGCCAATACCTGAACTTATTTTTCTAACAGTAAAATTTGCTCGATAATTATTTTCGCTTTTTGAACGAGCTATAACAATTCCAACGAATGCTTGAATACGAATATTTCCTCCTTCATTAATTCGATATTTTACACTAACAGTATCACCAACCTTGAACTTTGCAATCGACTGTACATTTTTTTCTTTTGCAATTTTTTCTTGCTGTTCTTCAAATTCTTTAAGTTTTTTCATAAAATTTTTATATTATTTTATATTTTTTATTCATTAGCTTTTTTTTCAGCTTTTTTCTTGGTAACCTTTTTATCTTCAGAATTAACTTCAGAATTTTCTTCAGCCTTAGCCTTAGAATCTTTTGAAGATTGCTCAGATTTTATTTTTTTTGAAGATTTCTTTTCTAATTTTTTTTGTTCTAAATTATCTTTATTTTCAACGATTACTTCAACTCTATCTACCAATTCCATAACTGCCATTGGAGCTTTATCACCAACTCTAAAACCATTTTTCAAAATACGAGTATATCCACCATTTCTCTTGGCAATTCTTGGAGCAATGTCTTTGAACAATTTATCAGTTATTTCTTGATTTCCAAGAATTGAAATTACAAGTCTTCTGTTGGCTAAATTATCATCTTTAGCGACGGTAAGAATCTTTTCAACAAATGGTCTCAATTCTTTTGCTTTCGGCAAGGTGGTTTTGATTCTCTCATTACTAATTAGTGCAATCGAAAGATTACGCATTAATGCTTTTCGATGAGCACTATTTCTGTTTAATTTTCTGCCTTTAATTTGATGTTTCATATTTTCTCCGTAAGGTCAATTCAATAATTAATATATTTTTTAATTAATCTTAAAATTCTTTATTTTTTAATTTTAATAATTCGTCAAGATTTTTTGGTGGCCAATTCGTTAGTTTCATGCCAAAAGTTAATCCCATAATTTTAAGGTTATCCTTAAGTTCATTTAAAGACTTTCTTCCAAAATTTGCAGTTTTAAGCATTTCAGCTTCAGACTTACTAACCAAATCACCAACGTAAATAATATTTTCATTTTTTAAGCAATTATAAGAACGAACTGAAAGCTCAAGCTCGTCAATAGTTTTAAGCAAATTCTTATTAAATTCTGGCTCATCAATTGAAATAACCTGAACAGGTGCATCTATTGCGGCAACGTCAAAATTAATAAACACTTGTAATTGCTCTTGTAAAATTTTTGCGGCAACACCAAGCGCATCTTGCGGGGTTACGGTTCCATTGGTATCAATTTCAATTATCAATTTATCATAATCTGTAATTTGTCCTACCCGAGCATTTTCAACCCTATAAGATACTCTTTTAACAGGACTAAACATAGCATCAACCATTATATTGCCGATTGGGCGATCGATTTTTTTATCTTGAGATGCAACAACATAGCCTTTTCCACACTCTACATGCATTTGCATTTCAATTTTTGCTCCTTTTTCTAGGGTGCATATTAGAAGATCACGGTTAATTATTTCAACACCAGCTGGCAATTCGATTGAACCGGCATAAACTGGACCATTTTTATTTGAGGATAGTCTAATAGTAAAAGGATTACCATCGCTCTTAACTATCGCCAAAGATTTAAGGTTCATAATTATGTCAAGAACATCTTCTTTTACCCCCTCAATAGTTCCATACTCGTGAGAAACCCCTTCAATTTTTACAGAAGTAATCGCAAAACCATTAATTGAAGATAATAAAACCCTTCTCAAGGCGTTACCCAATGTATTTCCAAAACCTCGCGCAAAAGGTTCCATGATAATAACCGATTTAGTAGCATTATCATAACCATCTTTCAATGTTATTGAAGATGGTTTTGTAAGAGTGTGCCAACTTTCTTTAAGAATTGCCATATATTTTTTATTTTAATTTTAATTCAAAATTTTTTAAAATTTACTTTATAATAAATTTTATTTCTAGCTAATAGTTTATGATATTTTTAATTATTTACAAGTCTAAATAACTACAATTATACACGACGTCTTTTAGCGGGACGACAACCATTATGAGGAAGGTATGTGATATCACGAATTATAGTGATATTTAAACCATTTGCCTGAATAGCTCGAAGCGAAGCTTCTCTTCCAGCACCCGGACCTCTTATTTCCACAATTGCATTTTGCAAACCACATTCTTTGGCAATATTTGTTGCATATTGTGTTGCAACTTGAGCTGCATATGGCGTTGATTTTTTTGAACCCTTGAAGCCATGTTTTCCGGCAGAAGACCAGCAAATAACATTGCCATTAGTATCAGTAATACTAATAATTGTATTGTTAAAACTTGCATAAACGTGGATTATGCCATTTACAATATTTTTTCTTTTTTTACTTGCACCTTTGGAAACTTTTTTTTCTTTTTGTGCTATATCAGTTTTTGTTTCTGTCATTTTTTTAATAAATTAAATTCTATTTAACGGCTTTCTTTTTGTTTGCAATTGCAACACCTTTACCTTTTCGGGTTCTGGCATTAGTGTGAGTTCTTTGTCCGCGAACTGGCAATTTTTTAACATGCCTAATTCCACGATAACAACTAATATCAATCAATCTTTTGATACTAGAAGAAATCTTTCTTCGCAAATCACCTTCGAGAACTGGATATTCCTTTTCTAAGAATGATCTTACCTGCGCAAGTTTTTCTTCCGAGATTTGATGAGTTCTTAATTTTACATCAATCTTTAATTTTTTACAAATGTTTTCTGCAGAGGTTCTGCCAATTCCGTATATATAAGTCAAAGCGATAACAAATCGTTTTTCCTTTGGAATGTTGATACCAGCGATTCTAGCCAAGGTAACTCCTTTTTTAATTGTTATTAAACTACTAAGAATTCAAGCTTAAAAGTAAATGCTCAAAAATTAGGGGTGCTATTTTTAAAGCATCAAGCTTAACAAGCAAGTTCTTTTTTTTATAAAATTCAATGAGTGGAAAACTAGATTGATAATAAACTTCTAAACGTTTTTTAACCGTTTGTTCGTTATCATCATCTCTTTTTTCAAACTCATTTTTGCCACACTCATCACAATAACCCTCTTTTTTTAAAGGTTTAAAGTAATGATTATAAACGGCTCCGCAATTCATACAAGAAAAGCGTCCCGATATTCTTTTTATTAAAATATCATCACTAACTTCAAAAAAAACTACTTTATTAATTTTTTTTGAAAGTGACCCCAACATTTTTTCTAGTTCCAACGCTTGATTAACATTGCGAGGGAAACCATCTAAAATAAAACCATTGTTACAATTAGGTTTAACAATTATATTCTTGATAATGTCAATTACAACATTATCAGGTACTAATTGCCCTGAATCCATATAGGATTTAGCTAATATTCCAATTTCACTCTTATTTGCAACCTCACTTCGTAATGCATCTCCAGTTGATATTCCAACAATTCCTAAATGCTTTTGAAGCATTTGAGATTGGGTTCCTTTACCCGAACCTGGAGCTCCAATGAAAATTACATTCATACCCTAACTCTTATTCGCCTTTTTTTTATATTATTTGCATTGCCATATTTATTGGCAAATAAGTGTGATTGAATTTGATTAACCAAATCTAATACCACATTAACCATAATTAATATTCCTGTCCCTCCTATTTGTAAAGGGATAGAATAATTTGTAACTAATATTTCAGGCACAATACAAACAAATATTAGGTATATTGCTCCCAACATTGTAAGTCTTGAAACTAATTTATCAAGATATTCTGCAGTTGCTTGACCAGGCCTAATTCCAAGTATAAAACAATTACTTTTCTTTAAATTGTTAGCAACATCTACAGTATTAAAAACAATTGAAGAATAGAAATAAGAAAAAAACAAAATTAATGAGGCAAAGGCAATTAAGTATATTGCTCCACCCCTTCTTAGTGCCGTTGAAATTAAATCATTTTCGCTCCCAATAAATTGCATTATTGCAACTGGGAACATCAAAATAGAACTTGCGAATATTGGCGGAATAACTCCCGAAATATTCAGTTTTAAAGGCAAAAATGATGAATCTGACATTCCAGCTGATTTCATCATCGATGCATTTGGATATTGAATTTTTACTTTTTTGTGAACCTTTTCTACAAAGCAAACAGTCATTAAAAATCCGATAAATAAAACAAAAAAAATGATAACAACTGCAAATGAATAAACTCCTGTTTTTGATAAATCAAAAACTTGAACAATTGTTGAAGGCAATGAAGAAACTATTCCAACAAAAATTATCAAGGAAATTCCATTTCCAATACCTGAACTAGTTATTCTTTCTCCAAACCACATTAACATTACTGTACCACCAACCAAGCTAACAGAAGTTGTCCACATATAAAGCGGTGAGTCAGAAACAAAAGCACTTGTTTGGGAACCTGATAATGCGTAGTAAACACCAAAGGACTGAACAAAGGCCAAGATTATTGTTAAGTAGCGAGTATACTGATTAATTTTTGCTCGACCGTACTCACCCTCTTTCTTTAAAGCCTCAAGACCCTTGTGCATCGAGGTTACTAATTGCATAACAATAGAAGAAGTGATATAAGGCATTATATTTAGAGCAAATATACTCATTCTTTCAAGCGCACCACCAGAAAAAAGATTTATCATGCCAAACATATCAGCACTTCCACTGTTAAAAATATTTTTTATAACTTCAGTATTTATACCAGGAATTGGCACAAAAGTTCCAAAACGATATATCAACAAAATAAAAATTGTAAAAAGTATTCTTTGTTTTAATTCTTTGTTAGCATTGTTTTGCACCATGTTATGATAGGCTCTTTGCTGTTTTAGAATATAAGTCAACTATAATTTTTGCTTTAGGCAAATCTACATTGGTTGACATAATAAGTTTAACCTTTGAGTTTTTACTCTTAATTAAACCAACATTTTCAAGAATTTCTTTGTTTATTTCTTTACCATCTTCAATTTTCTTTGAAGTTATTAATCTTGCTATTGAGTTTAAATTAACGACTTCGATCTTTTTTCGATGAATATTTTTAAAACCCTTTTTTGGCAAACGCATGTGAACAGGAGTTTGACCGCCCTCAAAGCCTTTAACGCTATGATGACCTGTTCTAGCTTTTTGACCCTTGACTCCTCGACCAGAGGTCTTGCCTTTTCCTGAACCTATACCACGACCAACTTTAATGCGATATTGTCTTTTTATTTTTGGTAATTTCTCTAAATCTAATGACATATTATAAATTATTATTATTTTTACTAATTAGTAATTTTAACTATTTGTTTAATTTTTCTAATCATTCCTAAAATGGCTTGAGTTGCAACGATTTCAACTGACGAACCAATACCTCTTAAACCAAGTCCAATTAGATTTGCTTTTTGACGATCATTAAGTTTTAAGCCACTTTTTACTTGCTCAACCTTAATTTTTTTATTTAAAAATTGCTCTAATTTCATTATTTACTTCCTCCTTCTTCGCTTTGTTTTTTAATTGCTAAATTTCTTCTTTTTACAATTTCAGAAATTTCTTTACCCCTTCTTTCGGCAATAATTTTTGGAGAAACAAGTTTTTTTAAAGCCAGAAAAACTGCTCCAACCATATTGTAAGGATTTGATGTACCAACTGACTTTGCTACAACATCGCTGATTCCAACACACTCGAAAACTGCACGCATTGGACCTCCGGCAATAACACCTGTTCCAGCTGGAGCTGACCGTAAATAAACTTTTGCTGAACAAAAACTAGCAAAAATATCATGATGTATTGTTCTACCCTCTTTAAGAGAAACTTTTATCATTGACTTTTTAGCCGATTCAAAAGCTTTATTTTTGGCATCAGAAACCTCTGTTGCGTTTCCCTTGCCGAAACCTACTCTGCCGTTCTTATCGCCAACAATTACAAGGGCCGAAAAGGACATGTTTTTTCCACCTTTTACAGTTTTTGAAACTCGGTTTATCGAAACAAGTCTTTCTACAATTTCAGTAGCGACTTTTTCTTTTTGTGCATTTTTTGTTTGTTGTTTACTCATCGTTTAAATATTTTAAAAATTAAGACCTTCTTGTCGACAAGCTTCAGCTATCGACTTGACTTGGCCAATATATTTGTATGCACCTTTGTTGAAAACAACCTCTTTAATTCCTTGTTTCATGCAAAGCTTTGCAAATTCTTTTCCAACTTTATCAGCTTTCTCAATACCCTTGATCTTTTTATCATGCTCTAACTTGAGTGATGAGTAACTACAAATAATTTTACCCTGCTCACCAATAAGCTGAACATAAATGTTTTTGTTTGATTTATAAACACTGATAATCGGTCTATTGCCCTTATTATTTTTTTTAATTTTAGAGCTTACGCGATTTTTTCTTCTAATAGAGCTTGACATTTTTTTTTAATTTATAATTTAATTTTATTTCTTAATGTTTAAAAAATTTATTTTTTCTTACCTTCTTTTCTTAAAATTGCTTTACCTAATATTTTAATTCCTTTACCTTTATATGGTTCAGTACCCTTAAAATCTATTATTTCAGCAACTGTTTGTCCAACCAAAACTTTGTCATCACCAGTAATAACAAGCAAATTTGGCTTTTCTGGAGCAATAGTTACTCCCTTTGGGATTGCATAAAATATTTCATGACTATATCCTAAGGTTAAAACTAATGTAGTTTTATCAACAGCTGTTTTAAAACCAACACCATTGATTTCTAGAGTTGTTTTAAAAGGAGTTTGAAGACCTAGTACAATATTTTTAATATTGCTTCTATCCATTCCAATGAACATTGAAATGTTAGAAGGTGCATTTTCTTGTGCAACTAATTTTATTTGTTTTTCGACAAATTCTATTTTAACTCCTTTGCTAACTGAATAATTTTTTTTAACCTTTCCATTATCAAAAGAAATCGAATTATTATTGATTATAACTTTGATATTATCTGGAATATTTACAGGTAATTTTCCTACGCGAGACATACAACACAATTAAAAAATTTTTAATAAAATCTCACCACCAAGATTTTTGGCACGAGCCTCATAGTCAGGAATAACTCCCACAGAGGTAGACAATAAAACCATTCCAAGGCCATTTTTAACCAAAGGAATTTTATCAGCATTGCAATAAATTCTTTTACCAGGCTTTGAAACAACTTCAATTTCGTTAAGAACAGGAGCGTTATGACCAGCATATTTTAAGTGTATGTCAAACTTTACTCTTTCTGATGAATTATTTTTACTATAGCTCAGAATATATCCTTCTTCCTTAAGGATTTTTAAAATATTTTCTCGCAATTTTGAAACTGGTGAGGCGACTGTTTGTCTTTTTGCCAAGTAACCATTTCGAATAATTGCTACTAAATCTGATACAGGATGATTAAACATGTTTTTAATATTTTGACGATTTTAATAAACCCGGAATGTTACCGACTAAGCCCTCTTCTCTAACCGCAATACGGCACAGATTGAATTTTCTTAGATTACCACGGGCACGACCGGTTAAAGCACATCTATTACGATGACGACTAGGAGAACCGTTTCTTGGTAACTCAGACAATTTAATTTGAGCTTTCATTCTCTCCTCTAAAGAAAGGTTATCGTTATGATAAATATCTTTCAAAGCTTGTCTTTTGGCTCTATGGAGCTCAGACATTTTTTTTCTTTGATTGTTTCTTTTTACTACTGATTTTTTTGCCATTGTTTATTTAATTGGAAAGTTAATTTTTTTAAGTAAGAATAGAGCTTCTTCTTTTGTTTTTGCTGTGGTTACCACAGTAATATTTAAACCAAAAAGTTTAGGAATATTATCTAGATCGACTTCCAAAAAAATATTATGCTCCTTGATACCAAAACTATAGTGATTACTCTGATTAAAGCCATTAGCTGATAAACCTCTAAAATCTCTAATTCTTGGTAAAGCTATATTAATAAGCTTATCAAGAAAGTGATACATTTTTTTACCTCTCAAAGTAACCCTACAACCAATTGCAAGGTCTTTTCTAAGCTTAAAGGTTGAAATTGCTTTGCGAGATTTTGTTAAAACTGCTTTTTGCCCTGTAATATTTGATATTTGTGAAAGCAAATATGCAAGTGTTTTGTTATCACTTTCACTAGCTTTGATTCCAACATTTACGCTGACCATTTTAAGCTTAGGTATTGCCATTGAATTCTTGTAAGAAAACTTCTTATTCAAATCCTCAATCGAATTTTTGTATAATTTTTCAGTTAAAGTTTGCATCTTAAATTAAATTTTATTTTTAGTTTTTTTAGAGACACGATATTTCCGAGAATAAGTTTTACCATCACCACTATCAATAACAAACTTAATTTTAACTGGTTTGTTATTTTCAACATGCGAGATATTGGAAATATGAATCGGTTTTTCTTTTTTTACAATTGAACCAGGATTTGACTGGGTTGGTTTTTTGTGAATGGTTGCAATATTAACACCCTCAACAATAACCTTATCTTTATTAATACCAATAATTGAACCTTGCTTACCTTTACTTGAGCCTGCAATTACAATAACCTTATCGCCTTTTTTAAATTTATTTGCCATTTTATAATACCTCCGAAGCTAATGAAGCAATTTTCAAAAAATTATTTTGTCTTACTTCTCTTGAAACAGGACCAAATACACGAGTAGCAATTGGTTCGCCGTCTTTGTCAACCAATACAATTGCATTGTCATCAAACCAAATTATACTACCATCAGCTCTACGAATTTTACTTCTAGTTCTAATAATAACACCTTTTGCTACCGATCCTTTTTTAATCTTAGACGTTGGGGAAACCTCGACAATTGAAACAACAACTATGTCTCCAACCTTGGTAATCATGTGATTACTTCCTCCAAGAATCTTGATGCATTTTGCTTTTTTGGCTCCTGAGTTATCAGCTACAACTAGGATTGTTTGCATTTGTATCATATAACCTCTTTTATTTTCTATTTTTTTATATTATTTTTTGTTTTTAATGGCCCATTTTTTTCTTTTAGAAATTGGTCTAGAATTGATAATTTCAACCTCTTGCCCAACCTCGACCTGATTTCCAGATGAATCGACTAAAAACTTCTTGTGGGAAGTAACATATTTCCCGTATTTTTGATGTTTTTTGAAAACAGTTGAGACCGCTTTAAAAGTTTTACTATCAATTATGTTTAATACTTTAACTTTCATAATTTATTTATTGCTATTTAATTTTGTATAAATTCTCGCAATTTCTTTTCTAATTGATTTAATCTTGCCAGAAGGAATTGTTTCGCCCATGCTTATCTTAACCCTTAAGCCAAGAAGCTCTTTTTTTAGCTCAACTATTTTTATTAAATTTTCTGCTTTTTCTTCTTTTTTCATTTTATAAATAATTTACAATTTTAGATTTAAAAGGTAGCTTGGAAGATGCTTTTAGTAAAGCTTCTTGAGCTGCTACTGGATCAATTCCATCAATCTCAAAAATTATTCTTCCTGGTTTAATTTTAGCAATGTAATACTCAACATTACCTTTACCACTTCCCATTCTTACCTCAGCTGGTTTTTTAGTAACCGGAGTATGAGGGAAAACCATAATCCATAACTTTCCCGCTCTTTTCATGTAGCGTGTAATTACTTTTCTAGCAGACTCAATTTGTTTAGAATTGAGCTTAGAAGGCTCAAGGGCTTTTAAACCAAAAGAACCAAACTTTAGACTATTACCATTACTGGCAACACCAAGAATTTTTTTGCCACCTTTTTGGGCTTTTCTATATTTTGTTTTTGCTGGAACTAACATTTTTATTCCTAATAATTATTTATTATAAATATTTAAATTCAATATATTTTATTGATTATTATTTTTCTTTTTTTCAATAAAACCTTTATAAATCCAAACCTTAACTCCTATAACTCCATATGTAGTATAAGCTTTTGCGGTTGCGTAATCTATATTGCATCGTAATGTGTGCAATGGTATAGAACCTTCTTTATACCATTCAGTCCTAGCGATTTCTGCACCACCAAGACGTCCAGCACAACTTACTTTGATTCCCATCGCACCGTATTTCATTGCCGATTGCATCGCTTTTTTCATAACTTTTTTGAAAGCTGCACGCCCTTCAAGCTGTTTAGCAATGCTTTGAGCAACAAGTGAAGAATTAATATCAGGTTTATCAATCTCAACAATTTTAACTTCTACTTTGCACCGAGCAATCTTCTCAATTGATTGATTGATTTTTTCAATATCAAGCCCCTTTTTACCAATTAACACACCAGGCTTAGATGTTTTAATTATTAAGTTCATTTTATCAGAAGGCCTTTCAATCACAACACTGCCGATTCCACAATGTGCATAATTTTTGCAAATGAACCTTCTAATTTCAATATCATTTATAAGTTTTTTTGAATAATTTTTTTTGTCATACCAAACCGATTGCCATAGCTGTTTATTGATTGGTATTCTAAAACCTAGTGGATTAACTTTTTGACCCATTATTTCCTCAATTTTTGGTTAGTTTCTTTATCATTGTCATATTGTGCCAATATAACTTTGATATTGCTAAATGTTTTTAAAATTCTACTTGATTTACCTCGTCCTCGAGCAGCAAATCTTCTAAGTGCAAATGCTCTTCCAACATTGATTTCTTTAACATAAAGATCATCAATATTCATATCATGATTATTTTCTGCGTTAGCCATAGCAGAATAAACCAGAGCTCTAATCACAGGAGCAAGTTTTAAGTTTGAAAATTGTAATATCATTAACACCTCAGATACAGGTCTCCCAGTAATGTTTTTAGTAATTTTCATTACTTTTACAGGACTTGATTTTACTGATTTAAGTGTTGCTTGTGCTGTTTTAATCATAAATTAACTTTTTGTTACTTTTTTATCGCCGCTATGTCCATGGAATGTTCTAGTTGGCGCAAACTCACCGAGCTTATGCCCAACCATTCCTTCGGTAATAGAAACTGGTACAAATTTTTTGCCATTATGAACAGCAAAATTTACACCAACAAATTGCGGAAGAATGGTAGATCTTCTCGACCAAGTTTTGATAACTTGTTTTTTTGATGAGTTAAGATAATCCCTAACTTTATTAAGTAAATATCCGTCTACAAACGGTGTTTTCCATGTTGATCTTGGCATAATTAAAATTTAAAAATTATTTTTTTCTTCTTGATTTAACAATGAAACGATTAGTAACTTTGTTTCTCTTTCTAGTAATTTTACCTTTAGCTGAAACACCAGTTGGCGAAACTGGATGTCTACCACCAGAAGTTTTACCTTCACCACCACCATGTGGGTGATCCACTGGGTTCATGGCAACACCTCTAACTGTAGGTCTGATACCTAACCAGCGAGATCTTCCAGCCTTACCAATGGTAATATTTTTGTTATCAATATTAGAAACTGTTCCAATAGTTGCCATACATTCTAGTTGAAATAATCTTATTTCTCCTGATTGCATTTTTACTAAAGCATATCCAGAATCTTTACCAATAAGCTGAGAGTAGCTTCCAGCTGATCGAGAGACTGCCCCTCCGCACCCTGGCTTAAGTTCGATATTATGAATTATAGAGCCGATTGGAATTACCGCAAGTGGCATAGCATTACCGTTTTTAACATCAATAAGCTTTCTTGATGACATTAGTTTTTCACCAACGACTATTTTGTTTGGGGCAAGAATATATGAAAATACGCCATCTGAATATTTAAGTAGTGCAATAAATGCAGTACGATTTGGATCATACTCTACTCTTTCTACGACTGCTTCAATATCATAACGATCCCTTTTAAAATCAATCATTCTAAATGTTTTTTTATGACCACCGGATTTATGTCGTACAGTTATATGACCAATATTATTTCTTCCAGATTTTTCAGAAACTTTCTTGGTTAAAATTTTTAATGGACCACCTTTCCACAACTCGCTTCTGTCAACAGCTACAAGTTTTCTCAGTGAAGGTGTAATCGCTTTATAGTTTTTTAGTGCCATGGCTTATGATCCAAAATTTATTGTTTGTCCTTTTTCTAAAGTTATAACGGCTTTTTTGGCCGAACTTGTTGAAGTATGATAACCGCGAAAAATTTTAGGCTTACCCGCAGTATTGATAATGTTGATCTTTTTGACCGTAACATTGTAAAGTTTTTTAATTAAACTGGCAATTTCTTTTTTGTTAATATCTTTAGAAACCCAGAATGTATACTTGCCATTTTCAGCAATTAGCTTATTGGCTTTTTCAGTAAATACAAAACCTTTAACTTTGTCGTAATTAATAATCCCTGTCATTATTCTATAGCTTTAATTATTTTTGTTTCGATCAAATTATTTTCTACAATAACATGATCATAGTTAAGAATGTCATAAACATTAAGAGCTTTTCCTTCAATTGCCTTAACATTTTTAATATTTCTAATTGATTTTGTTAGATTTTCATTTTTTTCATTATATACGAATAAAACTTTTTCAAAACCATTTTTTTTAAGTAAATCATAAATTTTATTAGTTTTAACTATCTTTGGTGAACCTTCAAAAACAGCTACTTTATTATCTTTAATTTTAAAACGAAGAGCATCAGCTAATGCTAAGTCAATAATTTTCTTTGGCATTGTAAAATCAAAAGATCTTGGCATTGGTCCGTGGCATGTTCTTCCGCCAACAAACTGAACTGACCTTCTACTACCTTGTCGGGCCCGTCCTGTTCCTTTTTGTTTCCAAGGTTTTGCTGTAGTTCCTGAAACTTCAGCCATTGTTTTAGTTTTAGCACTTCCAGCTCTTCTTCTGGCCAACTGCCATCTAATAACATAGGCAACCGACTTGGCACTTTTAACTTCAAGTGTTGGAAGGTTATAGCTTTTTGTTTCAAAACTATCTTTGTTAAAATCTAGTACTTTTAAAGATACTGCACTCATAAATTTAATATTTAATTTTTACAACCACTTGAGATCCAGATTTTCCTGGAATCGCACCTTTAATAGCGATAAGTGATTTTTCTTTGTCGATAATGCAAACTTCTAGGTTTCGAGTGGTAATTTTATCGACACCCATGTGTCCAGCCATTTTTTTTCCGCGAAAAGTTTTACCTGGATCTTGTCTTTGACCTGTAGAACCGTGGGAACGGTGAGAAATTGAAACGCCATGAGATGCTTCTAAGCCTCTAAAATTCCACCTCTTCATTACCCCTGCAAAACCTTTACCAGTAGTAATTGCCGAAATATTAATTTTATCCCCTTGCTTAATAAGAGAGGAAAAATCTATGTTATCACCAACCTTAATTTGTGAATTTTTAGAAACTTTACATCCGTGGATAATTTTGTGTAAAGCAATCGACTTTTTATTAAAGATTCCCGCAACTGGTTTAGATATTTTTTTGGCGTTCTCTAACTTCTGAAATGCTACCAAAATATTTTTGTACTCATTTTCAGTGTTTTGGGATACCTCCATTACAGTATTATCGAAAAGCTCTACTAAAGTAAGAGGCACAATATTACCTGATTCTTTGTAGATGTGAGTCATTCCTATTTTTTTTCCAACTAATTCTAACATTTTTAATATATATTTCGGTTAATTATCAGTAATTCTTTAATTTTTACCATTAATTGCTATTTTAATATTAACACCTGCTGAAAGATTTAATTTCATAAGAGCGTCAACAGTTTGGGTCGTAGGTGTAATTATTAGTAATCTTTTAGAAGATCTAATTTCAAAATGTTCGCGAGAGTCTTTGTCGACATGCGGACTTCTAATAACACAAAACTTTTCAATTTTGGTTGGCAGTGGAATTGGACCTTTAATTCCAGCACCTGTTCTTCTAACAGTAGCAATAATTTCGTTCATTGCTTTGTTTAAAACAAAGTGATCGAATGATTCTAAGGTTATTTTAATATTTTCTTTATTTTTCATATTTTATCTTACTTTAACCATTCCCAAATATTTTAGTTTTAGGAATTGTTAATAATTAATTAATTTATTTTATAATTTTACTAACCACACCAGCACCAACTGTTCTTCCACCTTCACGGATAGCGAAGCGAAGACCTTCTTCCATGGCGATTGGGGCAATTAATTCAACAGTAAGTTTAGTATTATCTCCTGGCATAACCATTTCAACGCTAGCTGGTA
>BJGH01000007.1 GCA_014190355.1 Alphaproteobacteria bacterium | reverse complement strand
ATGCAATTTTAGTGTTAATAAGTTTAGGAGCAAATAAAGCAGGAGCATTTAATACCAATGCTAATACTCAAAATGCTCGATCGAGCGATGCTGATGAATTGGAAAATGATATTGCCAATTTCGTTGATGGCAATCCCTCAACTGCAACATTTAATAACACGATTGTGGTTAATTCTGAAAATAGTGAATTATTCGATGACTTAGTGTTTTTTAAAACTCGTAACCAAATTGTTAATGATTTTAATGCGATGTTTTTAATTCCTTGCTTTAACGCTGGAGCTAGCTTTAGCAACGCTAATGCTTTTTACGGCAATTTAGTTTATGCTTCATCATCATGTGCCAGTCCCAATGAAGATAAAAGATTATCACGAAAATGCGAAGCATTCGGCAACTGGGTTGATGTTGTTCGGGCTTGTCCTTAATCACCAATAATTTAAAAAATATTTATAAAAATTAATAACTTTTTATAAATCTAAAGAAATCTTTTAATTTTTTTTTCAACTTATTTATAAAGGTTTAAAATTTACCTTAGCAGTTTGCGATTTACGATAATTAGCAAGTTTTTCGCTAAGTTTTTGATCTTGCAAAGCTAAAATTGCAATTGCCAGTAACGCAGAATTTTTTGCTCCTGCTTCGCCAATTGCCAAAGTTGCTACAGGAATTCCTGCGGGCATTTGAGCAATTGACAATAAAGAATCAAGACCATCTAAACTTTTTGATTTTATTGGAACGCCAAGAACAGGAATTTTGGTCATTGATGCCACCATCCCAGGTAAATGAGCAGCACCACCAGCACCAGCAATAATTATTTTCGTGTTATCGCTTTCAACCTCCTGACAAAATTGATAAAGGCGATCAGGGGTGCGATGAGCCGAAACAATTCTAGTTTCAAAATCAACATTAAATTCTTGCAAAATTTCTTCAGCAAATTTCATAGTTTCATAGTCTGATTGACTTCCCATAATAATTTTAATTTTGGTCATAATTAGAAAATTTTTTTATATTAAAAAATAGGTTAAAATATTTATAATGTTATTTTCCACAAAAATTATCAGAGCAATTTTTTGAATAATCATCATAATCTTTCATACAGCATTGGTAAAGTCCATTTGGCCTTTGAATATCATAATTAGGTTTTTTTACATCCCAAACCGTGCTAGATTCTCGACATTCAAATTCACTATTCTCAATCATTAAAATCATATAATTATAATTCGGTTTATCACACTGCCATGAATGGGATAGATCATGAGAATAAATCCAAGTACCGTCATTACATGTAAACTCAACAGCTCCACAAGCTTTCCCTATCCTCCATGCTATTCCATAACAAGCATAAAAACTTTTTTCATTATAAAACCCAATCTTTTCGCCATGATTTCGATAAAAATTACCACTATATTTCTTTTTTTTTGCATTTTCAATCATGCATTTTACATTCCATCTTTCTTTAACGCATTCAGAAGATATTGTTCTTGTGTAAATTTCGTCTGAATTAACATTATGAGGACTATCTTGATTGCACCCATTACAAGCTCTGCAAGGTGGTGCAGGAATACTCCAACCTGAGTCAGTACAAGTTGCCGTGACTGTTTGAGAACCACAAGGATATCCCCCCGAACATGTTCCCGTTGTAGTATTTCCTGAATAAAATCTTGTACTTCCTGGTCCATATACATAACTATAAGACGATCCTGGGAAGCTACCATCTGCATTTGTATCGCAATATTTAACGCAATTATTACCATCATTTTTAACTAATTTATATTCATTTAAATTGGTGCTTGAATCACAGCGAATATATGGTGTGCTAGCTGATGCATATCCAGAATTGCAAGAAATTGCTGCAGTTCCAGCAGAATTTAAAATATTGTGATTTGAGCCATCTAAAAAAGTTGCAGGAGCGGTAACTGATGCATTTAAGGAGTTTCCTAAGTCGCCACTAGCTATGCAATGGACAACCGGCGGATCCCATTTTTTGGTAGAGCCGTTACAATATCTTGAAATAGCAAAAACTTTTGAACGACTTGAAGTATAGTAGTTGTATGAATTGTGGTTAGATGATGGTGAGTTAAAATTTTGACAATAATTGTTGTTACTGTCGCAATATCTAATTTGATGGGTTCCAAATTTTCTTCTTTGCCATGGAATTTTTATAGTAATTTGTGTTCCTGAATCATTGAGAATTTGATGTTGAGTAACTCCTGCATTAATTCTTTCATCATACATTAATGATTCAGAGTCGGAAGAATCTCCCGAAACACATCCGTTTGGAAGGTTATCATCGGTAGCTAAAGTTACACAAGTTGAAGAAGGTGAGCTCCATTTGCTGGCTGTGCTATCGCCATATGTTGATAGGGTGCACGTTCTTTCAGGTGGACCAACCGATCTAGTATCATTATTTACATTCTCAGAAATAGAAACTCCATCTACAGGAGTAGAGCTTGTTAAATCAAATTTTGTTCCATCGGGTTTTCGACGGGGAGGATAAGGATAATTAAAATAATTTGGGATATCGTCACATCTTCCGGTAGATTTTTGAGTGCTAACTCCAGGAGTACTGAAAGTAGAAGTGGACCATATAGCAAAGCCATTTGCCATGTTGGTTTCTGCTCTAGTTACAGCGGAGCAATCATTGAGGCATCGATTTTGAAGGTTTGTCCAATTTCCTAAATGATCACAATCCATAGTTGGCGCAACTGCTCCTGCAGGTTGATAATAGCCAAGACCAGTCTCGCATGTGCCTGACTGGCGTGAACCAATTCCTGAATAAGTTATTATTTCTGAGGAACTGCGCGAAGCATTAATTGCCGGGAATTTTGCTCCACCAGATATATCCCATGTTTTTTGCCAAACTTTTTTATCATCAGC
This sequence comes from Alphaproteobacteria bacterium, assembly GCA_014190355.1. Lineage (GTDB taxonomy): Bacteria > Pseudomonadota > Alphaproteobacteria > Rickettsiales > UBA1997 > CAILUF01. The sequence continues at coordinate 92,911 of BJGH01000007.1, read as the reverse complement.
ATTTGATGGGCTTGTTGTTCCTGGATTAATTTGCGGACAACTTATTCTTTGGCAGGAGTTAGTAACATTTTGCCACTCACCTATTTGATTACAGATTCTTGTTGGCGTTGTTCCACCTGAATAACTTGTGACTGCCCCAAAAATCTGAGCATTTGCTAAAGTTTTCTTACTGCTAGGAATATCTATTGTTGCAGGATATGAAAAATTCATAGTAGTGTCAACTTTTTTAAAACCAGTAATACAATTTGTAGCTGAAGTTAAAATAGCAAAATCTGAATTTAAAGTTTTTTTAGGCCAATAAGCAAAACCATCATTTTTTCCTTTATCCTCAGAAATTTCAAATGATCCATAGTTATTAGAATATAGTCCATTAGAGTTATCTAGTGTTGGATTAGAAATTTCAGGGCAACTATATCTCTCACATGAAGAATTAACATTTTCTATAGTTGTATTCCATGTTCCGTTGGTTGTGCAGCTTAGTTCTGGGAATAATTGTTCTCCATACTGAGTTTTGTGCTTCCAAAACCCATTACAAACACCTTTAGCGATACTGCCAGCTATTGTGGAGCTATATTCGGCATTGCCATAGCCACCTACAGTTCTTGCTTGATGAGTTAAATGAACACCTCTTGCATTATTATATCCTGAAGCACTTAGCAAATTTATAGAACTGACCAAATAAAATGGATCATTAGTTGTTGGTTCATATCCTTTAAGATAATCAATTGTTGGGCATGTTTGAGGTAATTTTATATCAATACAAAGTCCAGCTTCATGAAGTGTTTCGGTTCGTGTGGTATAGGTTGAGGTATCAAGAGAGGAAATGTGAGAAGGAGTTATTTTAGTTGGATCATAAATTGTACAAGGACAATCTGGCATCTTTCCTCCTAAATTACAATTGGTATATCCAGGCATAACAATACATTTGCCATCAAAAGTATTGCTATCAAAAATACCAGAACCACTAATTTTGTAAGCATAAACTTGGCGAAGTTTTTTTCCAAATCCTTCATCAACGCACACTTCATTAAACCAGCCATAATAATTATTGAGAGGATCTGCATTAAATTTTTCTGAATCAAAAATTCTAGTTGTATTAGGTAAATTTTTTCTATTGTTACAAATTTTTAATAAATCTTGACATTCTTTACGCATATTTAAAATTTTTTCAGAAAGATTATTAGGAGAACTACTTATAGATATTTCGTTGTCCATACATTCCATATTTAACTTTGTACAATCATCCCTTAAGAAGCAAAGTGGGTAAGAGTCAACACTATCTGTTGATCTTAAGCAGTATTTCATTTGATTTCTAGTAGTTGAATTAAATTCAACTGAACCATAAGGTGAACATTTATTGCTAGGATTGCAGGATGTATCGTTAATTGCGTTGCCATAATTAACTAGGTAGCGATATTTTACGATAATTTTATTATATAAATCATTAACAGTCGCATTATCTTTTGAAAGTAAAAATTTTCTTCGATAAACATTGCGATCAGCAATTGCAGTGCATAAACCATCTCTTGAATCGCAGTTATCTAGTTCAGGAGGATTTCTTTTAACACAACCAATTGTTGGCGGAGGATCTATAAAGTTATTATATTTATCTTTTAATTCTCTGAATACACAAAATTTTGGACCAGTTAATGGGTCATATAATTTTTTGGCATAGACGGTTGCTTCAAATTTTCTTCCAAAAACTTCAACAGATATTGTTTTTTTTGAATTGGGATCAGAGTCAGAACCAGTTTCATTACCATTTTTTCCAATTGATAAACTAAGTTTTTCGCTTTTAGTTCCATATAGAATCTCGACTTCTGGTTCATTAAAATCAGTTGAGCCGAAAAGTTCTCCAGGAAGAGGATTTGAATCTTCTCCATCTTTTTTTCTTTTAGCTTTATTAATAATTAATGGTGGGTTAAATAAATTAGGCGAATTGTCATAATTTGCGAGATTAAAAAGATTTGGAGGAGATGATCTTAGCTGTCTTTTAATGCAATTAGCTTCAGGAAAGAAATTGTCATAAACATCTTTAATTCCCTTGACCCCTCCAACAGTAACATTTTGATCAATATATTTAATCAAACCAACTGCTCTCCAGACATGGGCTAAGCCTGGATCATCATTGGAATTTTTTCCTCCGGTACAAGTTTTACTTGTTGGATTGTAAGTTCCTGCTAAACATTTGGTATTATCTTCACGCAAAGACTCTGTTCCATTCATAAAAATTGGATTGTAAGCTAATCCACCTTTCCAATCAAACATAACACATACAGAATTGTCTTCTTTAAAACCGACGGCTCTAACTCTCATGTAACTATCAAGATCTGCTCCATATCCAAGAGATGCTACACAAGGTTTATCACTAGAATTTGAAGGATCTTCACATTCTCGAAGATTACTATCGCTAATTGTTACCTCTCGACAAACATCCGTTCCACATACTGATGAACAAGTTCCGCAGGTACATGTTATTCCGCATTCTCTGGCTCCACATGTTCGATCCGGGATCATTCCGTTATCATATCTAATACATACTCTAACTTTATGAATTGCTGATTCATCTTGCCAATAAGAGGATATATTATCAATATATCCTAAATTGTCTTTATCTGGTAAACTTGTAAATGATCTTGAGCCGCAAATATCCATCCAGCCACTAGTTCCACGATTTCCGAATTTACCTTTGGGTGATTCGCATACATTTGGTGAGCGGGTATCTGATATATAATTGTGATCAAATGCAAAATCATTTCTCTCAAAAAAATAGCATAAACCATTGAATTCTGGATAGTACCTTCCAAATCCTGAATCTTTTAGATTTTCGGGGGTGTAACATAAATTTTCTTTATTCATCTCTCTGTATCCATCGCTAGGATTATCATTTTTATAAGATTTATTCATGGGTTTGGGAAGATAAAACCATGTTTTACCTACTAAATCAAGGTATGAATTTGAATGATCAGTTGGTTGAGAAGATTCGTCATTTCTAGGTGAGCAATAACTTTCTTTATGTTCATTGCTTGTTTGTGGTGAATTGCAATCAACTTCAAAAGAACAAACGGAGTCAACACAAGTTGAAGTAGTGGGACATTGAGTTGCAGGATTATTAGGAGGTGTTCCAGTGCATGGATATCGGGCAAGAATTTTTTGTCTACATGTTGGTTCAAGGCATTTTTTATCATCGGGTTCGTATTGGAAAATGGCTTGATAATATTTTTGTTTATAAGCAGAATTCTCTTCTATTTTTGCTATATCATCACTTACATATGGGGCGCAGCTTGAGTCTTGCTCAGCTCGACAATTATGAAATTGGCAAAATAATCTTTGAGGAGTTGTTTTTTCACTAGTTATTGAATCGTAACCTGTTTTAATATCACTAAGTTGATCGACGTTAAAAAGAAGACATTCATTATCATTAAGACAATAATCATTGCTGAATAATGCCTGTGAATAAATACTTCCTTTGTTAAGTTCATTTTTTGTAAGATTTGTGCATTTTATTTTACTACATGTAGGAGTTGTTGGAGGCTTATTACCTGTATTAATATAATGATGGCATTTTAATGCTGAACAACTTTCATTTGATGCATCAGGTTCAGGTTCATTACAAAAGCGAATACAATCACGATTATGAACTCTTTGTATTAAGGTGGCAGGAGATAGTTCTGAACATTTTTTTACACAATTTTGTTTATTATTTGAACCGCTAGAAAATAAATTGCATAAAGGCAAGTCAATTAAATCTGCACAATTTTCGCGTGGAATTTTAGTAATTCCCAAAGTTATAACATATTTTGTATTTAGAGGATTTGTAATACTAGGAACATAGTTACACAAAGGCATAACAAAACCATTAACCTTAAATGCACAATTATGGCCATGAACAGGAAGATTTCCTGATGGCATGTTATTGCAGTCATATAAACAATTAATTCCGTTGTTTGCAGTAATTCCTGATGGCATTGCATTGCAATCTGCAAGACAGTTAACACCTGGGTTGGCCTTGCCAGTAAGAAATTGTGGAAGAGTTTTGCAGGAAGGAAGTTGTTGTTGTGCCAAAGCACTATTAGAAAAAAATAGCAAAAAAAGGGTTGTTATCCTTAAAAGATTAATTTTCGGAAGCAAGAGTAAAAATAAGTTTTGATATTTGCAGTATGCTAAGTGCTTTAGCATTAATTTTTAATAAATAATTTTTTTTGTTTTAAGAATTAGTTAATGTTGTTAACTAGGTTACAAAAATATTCCCCACGCTCTTCAAAATTTTTCCATTGATCAAAAGATGCGCATGCAGGAGAAAGTAAAATATTATTTTGATTTAAGCTATAATTTTTTGCATCATTAAATGATTTTGAAAAGGCTGTTTTTAAATCAAAACATTTTTCATAATTTACTTGATTTTGCTTGAGAAATTCAGCAAATTCATCACTTGCTTCGCCAATTAAATAAGCTTTAATTATTTTTGAAAAATATGGTTTTAGACTTTTAATTCCGCCATCTTTGGGCTTTCCTCCTAAAATCCAAAAAATATTGTCAAAGGCTTTTAAGGCATGTTCACTTGATTCGGCATTGGTAGCTTTGCTGTCATTAATAAAACATATATTAGCAATTTTTTTAACAATTTGTAACCGATGTTTTAAACCTTTAAAAAGTTTGATTGAATCTACAATTTTCTTAGAAACTTCTATGTAATTATCTTTAAAATAATTTATTTTAAGTAAGTAACAATAAATACTAGCAAAAGCAAAAGCAATATTTTGAAAGTTATGTTCGCCAAATAAATATTGCGAGGAAAAAGGCAGGGTAATATTTACATTGTTAAAATTTATAACAAGTTGATTGTTAATTATTGCAAAACCATTGTCAGGAATAATTTTCGTTGAAATAGCAATTAATTTTTGAGAATTATTTGAAGATTCAGCTAATTGATCGAAGATAATTTTTGATTGGGGATTATCAATATTTATGATCGCATAATCTTTGTGAGTTTGGTTAGCAAAAATTTTTTTCTTGGCTTTGCAATAATTTGCCATATTGCCATGGCGATCGAGATGATCAGGGGTAATGTTGGTTAAATTAGCAACATCAAATTTTAAATTTTTAGTGAGATCGAGTTGATAAGAAGAAATTTCAAAGACATAGCAATAATTTTGATTTTGATTTAATTCAAAACAAGGAATGCCAATATTCCCAGCTATTTCGCAATTAATATTCATTTCCTTTAAAACAAAACCAATTAAAGCGGTTGTTGTTGACTTACCGTTTGTTCCAGTGATACCAATAAAATGATTGTTAGTTTTGTTAAGCAAATAAAATAACTCCAGATCGCACAATAATTGGGCTTGAGTGTTTTTGCAAATTTCTAAAATTTTATGTTTCTTGGGATAATAAAGAGGAATTCCCGGAGAGAAAATTATTTTAGAATTTTGATTATAAGAAACTAACTCTGGTGATTTAAAGCTAACATTAGAAAATTTGTTAGTAATTTCATGAATTTTATCTTGTAACATGGCCTGAGGGTTATCATCAGTTGCAGTTATGGAGTTATTAGGAAATTTTTGTGCTAAAAATTTTACTGTTGAAAGTCCTGATATCCCAAGACCAAAAACGATGTAATTATCCATAAAAAAAATAAATTAAATATTAAAAATCATACTAATTTTTTAATATTTTTTTGATAAACTCAAGAGTGATTTTTATTTTTTTTAATTAATCCTTTTTTTTAATTTAGAAAAAAAATTTCTAAAAATTTTTTAGACTTGCAATCGCTTGGGAATAATTTTTTTGCGAGAAAATATAAGAACCAGAAACTAAAACATTTGCCCCTGCATTTATAACATTTTTATAAGTGCTAAGATTAATTCCGCCATCAACTTCTAGGTCTATATCGCGTTTGGATGAAATAATTTTTTGTCGGATATTATAAATTTTTTGTAATTGAGAGTTAAGGAATTGTTGTCCACCAAATCCTGGATTAACAGTCATTACCAAAATCAGATCAACTTTATCAATGATATAATCAAGAACATCTTCACTGGTTGAAGGAACAATTGAAATTCCAACTTTTTTATTAAATGATTTAATTAAACTCAAAGTTCGATCTAAATGAATGGAAGCTTCGACGTGAACGGTGATAATATCAGCACCACTTTCAGCAAAATTTTTGATATGGTGATCTGGATTATTTATCATGAGATGAACATCAAATGGTAGTTTAGAATATGGTCTAATAGCCTTGATGACATCACTGCCAATGGTAATATTGGGAACAAAATTGCCATCCATTACATCGAGATGAATATAGTCAGCATTTGCTTGAGAAATATTGGCAACTTCTTCACCTAACTTGGCAAAGTTTGCAGATAGAAGTGATGGAGCAATTTTTATCATTAATTTAAAATAAATTATTTTTTACAAGAAATTGCCGTAATATCGTAAATAGGATGTTCCATTCCAGATATTGAAGGGCTTGAAGCAAATAACCAGCCATAAAAAATTCTAGTATTTTCAACAACTTGATTAATGCTGTCAGTAACTTTATTTTCAAAAACCTCAAGCAATATTTTAGTTTCGGGTTTTTGTTCCAATGGAGCTTGCCAGCACTTTCTTGCCTTTAAAGTTATGGTTCCAAGATTGATTTTTTGATTAATTTTTAATTCAACAAGAGACGATTTGGCAGTAGTTTTGTTAAGAATCTGAACAATTGCAGTTGAAGAAAATTTAACGTTATCTGATTTGTCGTCAAGAAATGCAACACCTGATGACTGTGGAATTGTTTCATCAATTTTTTTTGAATCAGGTGATGATTGAGCAAATGATTTACAGAACCCTAGTAATGAAAGTGTTATAAAAAAAATTGATAAAAATAATTTAACTTTAATCATAATTAATCTTCTTTAGTTTTTGAACTGAACATAAATTTAGCTAAAAGTTCTTCAAAATTGACTGAAGATTGGGTAAATGAAATTTCATCGCCTTCTTTAAGATAATCTTCTTGTGAACCAGGATTAATTTCTAAATATTTCGAGCCAAGAAGGCCGTCTGAAACAATTTTTGCTGATGAATCAACTGGGAGTTTTATTTTATTATCGATTGAAAATTTTAGTATTGCTCGAAATTTATTTTCATCAATGCTTTGAGTAATAACCGTTCCAACTTTAACTCCAGAAATTTTGACATCGCTTCCCGAGGAAATGCCGTTGGCATTATCGAATTTGGCAATCAATTCATAACCAAGAGAAGTTTTTATTGAACTGCTATTAAATGAAGTAAAAAAGAAAATAGCCGCACAAAATAAAACAAATGTACCGACAATAAAATCAAAGTAATTATTATTTTTACTAATCATAAAAAACATTTATTCGGGTTGCCATGATTCATAACTTGAACTAGTTTTTTTAACTGAAGATTTTTCAGGTCTATAAGCTGATTTTGTTCCGGTTAAATTTGGAAGGTGTGTTTTTTGCCATGAAAATTTTTTGCTAATTGACTCACTATTGGGAATCTCGTTAGTAGTATAGTGAAGCCAACCATGCCAGTGCATTGGTACTTTTGATGGCTCAGAAGTGCCTTTGTATACAACAAATCTTTTATTATTACGAGTGAAATATTGGTTAGAAAATTCGTCTTCACCAACTTTTTTGGCTCCCCAAATAAATTTTTTAAACATATTTTAGATAAATTGTTTTTTTTTACAAAATTAATTAATTAAAATTGTAAAACAACCAAAAATTTTCTTTAAATTCTTTTTTGATTTATTAATTTAATGTTTTAATATTAGTAAAGAATTTTTTAAAATTATTATATCAATCTAATTTTTGCAATAATGCATTTTTTAATGATACAGAAAATTCGGCTAAATTAATGCCTCAAATCTTTATTACCTTTAATCTTAGTGAAATACTTTTTAAATGCAAACACATGCTTAAAATATCTTAATAAAAGGCTTTTAATGTCATTAAATTTAAAACTATTTAATTTTTGTTTTTTAGTTAAAAAACAAAATCTATCAAAATTATGTTGCTATTCGCTATTTTTTGCTGTTTTCTTTTTTGCTAGTCAAGCTCCTGCTAAAAGTCTTGAGATGTCACAGAAATTGTGGCAACCTATGACTAATAATGAGGTTGAAATTTTAAAAAAAGTTAGTATCGCCTTAGAAAAAAAGAATTATGAAGAAGCATTAATATATGCTCGTGAAATGAAATCTCGATATAAACAACAAAGTGACAGCAAAAAGATTAATTTAAGCGATGCTTTGGTTGATATAGTCTTGTGGAATAAATTTAGTCAAAAAATTGATAACGCTAGCAATGCTAAATTAATTGCTTTTAGTGATATTTCAACATTTGTAATTGATAATCCTTTTTATCCAAATATTAACGAATTAAGAAAAAATGTTGAGCATGTTGCCATAGCTAATAGTATTCCTTTTGAAGTATCGCAATTTTATTTTACTAATAATCCGGCAAGCGAGATTGAGTCAAAAGTTTATTTAGTTGAATCAAAGATTGAAGCATTATCACGTAATAAAATTGATGAAAGAACAAAGGATAGTGAAAGAAAAAATATTCAATCACAAATAGCAAAAATTTGGATAAAAGAAAATTTTTCAAGTGAAGAAGAAAAAAGTTTTTTAGAAAAATATGGCAACAACTTGACTGAAATCGACCATGTAGGTCGCATTGAAAGATTACTTTGGGATTCTAAGAATGATGATGCAAAAAGAATTTTTTCTTTAGTTAATCAAGACTATCAAAATCTATTTCAAGCAGTTATTGAAATACAAGATTCACCAAAATATATCGATAAAATTATTAGTAAAATTCCTCGTAAGCTTCGATCAAATGAGATATTAGTTAATCGTCAAATTATCTGGTTAAAGTCCAAGGATAAGATTAAAGATTTAACTGACCTATTGCTGGATCTGCCAGAAAAAACTAAATATCCAGAAAAATGGTGGACTCTTAGAAGGCTTTATGGTAGAGAAATGATTAAACAAAAAAAATTTGATATAGCCTATAAAATGTTTGCTAATCATAATTTGCCAACTACTTCAAGTGATTTTTGGGAAGCTCAATGGACCGCAGGCTGGATTGCACTTAGATTTAATGACGAAGCAAAAATTGCTCTTAACCATTTTGAGTATTTAAATCAAAATGTTTCTCAACCAGTTACTCTAGCTCGTTCAGCTTATTGGATTGCCATGAGTTATGAAGCAATGGGACAAAAATCCAAAGCTATTGAATGGTATAAAACAGCAACAAAATATCCAATTTTCTTCTACGGTCAATTAGCAATTCATAAACACCGAACCATTGATCCAGTTGGAGCACAAGAAGATATTATTCTTCCTAAAAATCCCGATATTACCGGAAGAGATATGATTAAAATTTCTGAATCAAGAGCTGCTCAAGTGGCATACTTACTGGCAATTACTGGTAATAAGGAAGATGCAACTAAAATTTTTGAATGGATTGTCAATAATTCTCCAACAGAAGGACAAATAGCTGTTATTATGAAAATTGTTAATGAGATTGGTGATCGACAAATCGATGCCAAAATTTCTAAAGTTGCTTCGCGAAAAAATGTCTTTTTTATAAAAGATAAATTTCAAATCATCAAAGAAGTTGCTAGTGATGAACATGCTCCACTGGTTCATGCGATAATCAAACAAGAAAGTGGATTTGTTCCCTCGGCAGTCAGTAAAGTTGGAGCAATTGGTTTTATGCAATTAATGCCTGCTACAGCGAAATTAGTTGCCAAAGAAGCTGGGCTTCCTTATGATCGAAAAAAACTTGCCACAGATATTTCTTACAATATCAAACTAGGTTCGCATTATATCAAAAAATTAATCGATCGTTTCGATGGTTCTGAAATGTTAGCAATCGCTTCTTATAATGCAGGTCCAAATGCTACTCAAAGATGGATTAATGAATTTTATGATCCACGTCAACAAAAAGATCTTGATAAAGTTGTTGATTGGATAGAGCTTATAACTTATTCAGAAACAAGAAATTATGTTCAAAGAATTATGGAAAATTTAATTGTCTATAAATATTTAATGTCTCGCAATAATTACGATGATGTTAAATAAATTTTAGTAATATTAATTTAAAGTTAAAAAAACTATTTATGTTTGATAAATTTAATGAAGAGTGCGGAATTTTTGGGATTTATGGCTCTAAAGATGCCTCAATTAATACAACCCTTGGTCTTCATGCGTTACAGCATAGAGGTCAAGAAACTGCTGGAATTGTTGTTATGGATTCTGAAACGCAAACTCATAATTTTCATTTTGCTGATGGATTAGTTGCTGATAATTTTACCTCAACCAAAGTAGTTAAAAAACTTATTGGTGATATTGCAATTGGGCATGTCCGTTATTCAACTGCTGGAAAAAAAACTTCAAGAAATTATCAACCAATTATTGCTGAATTAGAGCAGGGGATCATTGCTCTTGCCCATAATGGTAATTTAACAAATGCAAAAAAACTTAGAACTCAATTAATAAAAAGAGGTGCAATATTTCAATCAACTATGGATAGTGAAGTGATAGTTCATTTGATAGCCTTAAGTAATAAAAAAAATTTGCCTGATAAAGTAATCGATGCAGTTAATCAAATTGAAGGAGCATTTTCTTTACTAGTTATTCACAAGAATGGTATTATTGCTCTAAGAGATAGTTATGGTGTTAGACCTCTGTCGATTGCAACTCAAGGCGATTCAATAGTTGTTGCATCTGAAACATGTGCATTTGATATTATTGGAGCTAAATTTTTACGAGACATAAAAGCTGGGGAAATGGTTGTTATTGAAGATAATAAAATTGAATCGCTAATGCCATTTGCCAATAAACCTTCAAAATTTTGTATCTTTGAATTTGTCTATTTTGCTCGTCCAGATAGTGTTTTAGAAGGAAAGAATGTTTACCAAATGCGTAAAAATATTGGGATTGAGTTAGCAAAAGAAATACAATGCGATGCTGATATTGTAGTAGCGGTTCCAGATTCAGGTGTGCCATCAGCAATTGGTTTTGCTATGCAATCAAAAATCCCTTTTGAGCAAGGTATTATTAGAAATCATTACGTAGGAAGAACATTTATTGAACCAACTGATAAAATTCGTCATTTTGGAGTTAAGTTAAAACATAATGCGAACAATGCGGTTATTAAAGGTAAAAAAGTAGTTTTAATTGATGATAGTATAGTTCGTGGCACAACTTCTAAAAAAATTGTTCAACTAATTCGCGATGCTGGAGCAAAAGAAATTACCATGCTAATTGCTTCTCCTCCTACAATTTCTCCGTGTTTTTATGGAGTCGATACTCCTGATAAAAAAGATTTAATCGCTTCACATCTGTCAACTCAGCAAATTTGTCAAATGATTGGAGCTGATCGTTTATTTTATTTATCAATTGATGGTTTGTATCGAGCAATTAATCAAACTAAACGCGATAATTTAAACCCACAATTTTGTGATGCCTGTTTTACTGATCAGTATCCAATTAATTTAACTGATTTAACTAATTAATATAAAAATTTATGAACGAAGATCTTTTTAAAAATAATAATCAAAATGGCGAAGATTTAGCGAATGCAAATATACAAAATGATGAAAAAAATCTTAAGTTAAATGACAAAAATAGTGATAAAAATTTAGCAAAAAAAATTGCCAAGATGAGTTTTGAAGAAGCTTTGTCTCGCCTAGATAAAATTGTTGAAATTTTGTCTTCGCAAAAAAATAATCTCGAAGATATGATTCTTTTATATGAAGAAGCAAAAAATCTTAAAGATCATTGCAATAAAAGGTTGGGAGAAGCTAAAATGAAAATTGAAAATATTAATAAAAATCAAGAATAAATGAATTCAAACAGCTACAAGCAAATTCCCAATTTTCTCACAGCCTTAAGATTAGCAATAATTCCGTTACTTATTTTAGCTTTTTATATTCCAGGAATGCTTTCCAATATTATTACCGCTTTTCTCTTCGGAATTGCGGCAATTACCGATTACTTTGATGGTTATTTTGCCAGATCAATGAAAGCTCAATCTAACTTCGGTAAATGTCTTGATCCAATTGCAGACAAATTACTAGTAATCGTTGCAATCGTTATGTTAATTAAATTTAATCCTAACAACCCTTGGATATTATTTCCTGGATTGATAATAATTTGTCGAGAAGTTTTGGTATCTGGTTTACGAGAATATCTTGCCGAAATTCACATTAGTGTTCCAGTAAGTAAATTAGCGAAATACAAAACTGCAGTGCAAATGTTTGCAATCGGTGGTTTATTGTTAGGCGAAGATGGTTCGTCATATGCTTTATACAATTGGCTCGGAGGTTTTATTGAGGTTGATATTAAATTTTTAATAATTAGTGCAATCTCAACAATTGCTAAAATTTTATTTTGTTTATCGGCATTTTTAACAATTATTACTGGTTATGCATATTTTAAAATTGGTTTTAAAAATATGTAACTGAAATTATTAATTAATAAAATTATTTCCTTACTAATGAAAAAAATCACAGCATTTTCAATGATTGAGTTATCAATTGTTATTCTAATTATTGGAATATTAGTTGCAGGGGTTACTCAAAGCTCAAGATTAGTTCGACAATTTCGTCTTCAAACTGCAAGAAATTTGACTTTAAACGCTCCAATTACTTCAATTCCTAATCTAGCATTTTGGATAGAATCAACTCAAGAAGGAAGTTTTTTAGAAAATGAAGCTCAAGATGGAGTAGCTGTAACCAAATGGAATGATATTAATCGAACTTCAATTGAAAGAGCAACAATCTCTGTTTTAGGAACTGCTCCAGTCTATCGGCAAAGTGCGATAAATGGTTTACCAGCAATTCAGTTTTCTGGAAATGGTTGTTATACAATCAATCATGTGGGAATCACTAATAATGGTTTAAAAACTTTTTTTGCCGTATTTTTAGAAACTGGTAAAAATAGTGCATCGGGAACTTATCTTTATGATAATCTAGTTTTACCTCCACAATTTGCCTTTATTTTACCAACAAACCAAACTGGACAAATATACGCGGGAGCTCCATTAAATGGAGGATCAATTCCTTTAAATAAACCTCATTTGGTTACGATTGTTCACAATGTTGCCAACTCCTTCTTTCGTGTTAATGGTGTGCAAACCTCAACTGCCAATCCTGGATCAAATGTTATGAATTCAGCAACAAGACTTGGTGGTGGAGGATGTACAACTGTAGGTGATACTTTTTTTGGTTACATCGCTGAGTTTGTAATTTTTGATCGAGTATTGAAAGCTGATGAATATATGGATATTGAAAAATATTTATCAGCCAAATGGGGAATAAAAATTTAAAATTAATTTTTATTTTTAAATAATTTTTGATATTGTGGTTTTAAAAGAAAAAGGTAGATTAATATTGCTACTGTTATAGATAAAGCAATTGATAAAATCTCTTTTAAATAATTGGCTATTAGTTCATGATTTTCTCCGATATAATAGCCTAATAATGCCAAAATTGCTGTCCAAATTGTTGAGCCAAGAGTTGTGTAAATTACAAATAATTTTATATCCATTTTGGCAACTCCAGCAGGTAGTGAAATAAAGTGACGAAATCCTGGTAAAAGTCTGGCAATAAAGACCGAAATTGGTCCATGTTTTTTAAAAAATTCTTCAATTTTGATAATTGTTGATGGTTTTACAAAAAAATATTTTCCAACTTTAAATAAGAAAGTTCTACCAATTGAATAAGCTAGATAATAACTAAAAATTGCTCCACTAACATTGCCAAGTGTTCCATAGAAAGTAACTAAATAGATATTCATTAAGCCCTTAGCGCTGGCTATTCCAGCTGGAATCATAATCAATTCGCTTGGCAGAGGAATTATCGTGCTCTCAATAAACATGCCTAAAAAAATTCCTAGATAGCCTATATCAGACATTAATTGAGCTATGTAATTGATTAGTTGCGTAAATTGTTCGTGCATTTTTAGAAAATTAATTTTTTAGAAATTTACCATCTTCGATAAGTCTGCTAATGTTTTGTCTGCTAATTCTTTTAGTTTCAATAATTGAGCGAATTTTTTTTAGGGAATTTTCTAGATCGTCGTTAATTAAGACATAATCATATTCATGATAATGACTAATTTCTTGGAGAGCTTCTTGCATACGAAGTTGAACTATGTCTTCGCTATCTTGTGCTCGAGCTCTTAATCTTCTTTCAAGTTCTACAAGGGAAGGTGGAAGAATAAAAATTGACACAACTGCGTCTTTAGAAAGTTTTTCTTTGATTTGTCTAGCACCTTGCCAGTCTATATCAAATAAAACACAATGTCCACGATTCATTTCTTCCTCAACTAGTTTTCTAGGACTTCCATAATAATTGTTAAAAACTATAGCATCTTCTAAAAACTCATTGGCATTCTTAAGTTTAATAAATTCTTCATTACTAACAAAAACATAATCTTGGCCAGAAATTTCTTGGGGTCGTTTTTTTCTGGTTGTAGTTGAAATAGATAATTTTATTAACGGATCATTTTGTAAAAGCATTCGACATAAGGTTGTTTTTCCTGCACCTGAAGGGGAGGAGATTATAATAACAAATGGCTCTGATTTAACAAACATTTTTTAACAAGTTAGAAGGTGATTTTTTTAAATTTTATGTCATAAAAAAATTAGTTATCTAAAAATTCAATAATTTAATTTTAATTAACTAAAATGAAAGCGGTAACTAATTTGTAATAGTTAAATTTTTATTCTTGATCTTTAACGATGCTAATGTCTGGAGCATCAGGAGCTTTCATACCAACAATATGATAACCAGCATCAACATGTAAAGTTTCTCCTGTAACTCCTCCACCTAGCTCTGATAATAAGAAAACCCCAGCTCCCCCAACATCTTGAAGGGAAATATTTCTTCGTAACGGAGCATTATATTCATTCCATTTAAAGATTAAGCGAAAATCACCTATACCACTTGCTGCAAGAGTTTTAACAGGTCCAGCTGATATGGCATTAACGCGAATATTATCTTTACCCATATCCATTGCTAAATATCGAACACTTGCTTCTAATGCAGCTTTGGCAACTCCCATGACATTATAGTGAGGCATAACTTTTTCTGCACCGTAGTAACTCAGAGTAATAATGCTTCCACCACCAGCTTTTTTCATAAGAGGTTCAGCTTCTTTAGATACAGCAACGAGTGAATAAGCAGAAATATTCATAGTGTTAACAAAGTTTGTTGGCGAAGTATCAAGATATTTTCCTCGAAGTTCTTCTTTATCTGAATAAGCAATGGCATGGACTAGAAAATCTAACTTACCCCATTTTTTATCAATTTCATTAAAGACATTTTTAACTGAATTTGTATCGTTAACATCGCAAGGTAATACAATATCAGATCCAACCGATTTGGCGAGTGGTTCAACTCGTTTTTGTAAGGCTTCTCCTTGAAAAGTAAATGCCAGATCAGCACCATATTTTTTGGCTTCTTCAGCAATACCCCATGCTATTGAACGATTATTTGCTACGCCCATTATAAGCCCTTTTTTTCCTGCTAGAATTGTCATAATTTTTTTAATTTTATTGATATGAAATTATTAATATTAAAATAATGTTTAATTTGGGTTGTTAGATTTAAAAAGCCATGGTGTTAGATTTTGTCGATTAGTTTCATAGTTTTTTATTTTATTTTCTAATTGCAAGGTAAGCCCTATATCGTCTAGCCCTTCAATCAAACAATGTTTTTTAAATGAGTCAATAGTAAAATTGAAAGTCTTATTATTAGCAATAACTTCTTGTTTTGCCAAATCAACAGTAATGCTGTTGTTTTGATCTTGGGCAATTTTTAATAATTCATCAACTTCTGATGCTGGCAGAATAACGGGTAAGATACTATTTTTAAAACAGTTATTGTAAAAAATATCGGCAAATGATGGGGCAATTATGACCTTAATTCCAAAGTCAACTAAAGCCCAAGGCGCATGCTCTCTGCTTGAACCGCAACCAAAATTTTCACCAGCAATAATAATTTTACTATTACGATAAGGTGTTTTATTTAAAATAAAATCTGGGATTTCTTTGTCATTTAAATCAAAACGCATTTCATGAAAGAGATTTTTACCCAGTCCTGTTCTTTTAATAGTTTTAAGGAATTGCTTAGGGATAATCATATCAGTATCGATATTTATTAGAGGCATAGGTGCAGCTCTGGCGGTAATAGTTTCGAATTTTAGCATAAAGTTAATTTAATAAAAAAATTGTTTATAAATAATTTAATCAAAAAAGCCTTTAAATTTCAAGCTTATTTTTTTAAAAATTTTTTTGATCATAAAAATAAATAAATATTATTTATTTAAAAAGAATTTATGCTCAGCATAAATATTAAATTTTAAATAACTGAATTATTAAAGATGTTATAAACTGCGTTAATATCTTTTTTAATTTGAGTGCTAAGATGAGTGATATCATTAAATTTTTGCTCTTCACGAATAAAATTGATAAGCTCTAATTTTATTTTTTTATGATAGATATTGTCAGAAAAATTAAAAATATGGGTTTCATATAGGGGTTGCATAGCATTGTTATTAAATGTTGGTTTAATTCCGAAGTTAGTAATTGCTGGTAATTTTAACTTATCATTATCAATTGTTACTAAAGTTTGATAAACTCCAAATTTTGGGATAATTTGTTTAACATTTGTTTTAAGATTAGCAGTTGGAAAGCCAATTTTATTAGCAAGTTTATTGCCATTTACTATTACTCCTTGAACGGTAAAATTTCGTCCTAAAATTTTATTTGCTAAATCAATTTTACCTGATTTAAGAGCTGATCTTGCAACAGAAGAAGAGCAGGTTATTTCAGAGTCATCAATAATAATCTTATGAGGATTAACCTCATGTAATTCAAAATTTGCATTTTCTAATGTTTTGAAATTGCCTTGGCGATTTTTTCCAAAAGTAAAATCATAGCCAATTACCAGATTTTTAACATTAAAAACTTGTTTTAATATTTTGGTTATAAAATCATCAGCTGAAATTTCGCAAAAATTTAAATTAAAATTAACGATAATTAGATAATCTATTGCAAATTTTTGCAGAATAGTAATTTTTTGTTTTAGGGTTGTAAGATAATAATGATCTATTTTATCTTTATCAAAATACCCTGCAGGATGGGGCTCAAAAGTCATTAACGCTGAAGGTAATTTTTTCTTTAAAGCGATTTTTTTTAAATTATTGATAATTTGTTGGTGACCAAAGTGAACACCATCAAAATTGCCAATGGTTAAGCAAATTCCACAATCCGGAATTTGGTGATTTCCCTGCAAAATTAATTTAGAATTGTTTATTTTAAGTCTAATTATTTTCAAATTAAAAAAATAAATTTATTTTTAAATATAAAGCTAATTTATCTTAATATTAAGTTAGATATTGAGCTTTAAATGGCTTGATTATATTGAGTGTAATTTTATTATGAATTAAGTAATTTAAATTAAAATCTGAATTTTAAATTTTTTTTATGGCAAAATTCTTAAAAATACTAATTTTACCTGTTATTTTTATACAGGTCAGTATTGCTAATGCTTCAAATAAAGAGTATAGCCATGGTATTTCTGTGTTTGGGGATTTAAAATATCCTAAAAATTTTAAAAACTTTGCTTATGCTAATCCAGATTCTTTAAAGTATGGAACTGTGAGATTTGGTGTTGAAGGTGGATTTAATTCGCTTAATCCTTTTATTTTAAAAGGCTTACCTGCATCGGGATTAAATTATTTATATGACAGTCTTGGAGTTGGAACTGATGATGAAATTCAATCACGATATGGTTTAATTGCTCAAGGTATCTATTTAAGTTCAGATAAAATGTTTATGGAGTTTATCCTTAATCCTAAAGCTAAATTTTCCGATGGTAAAAAAATTACTGCTGATGACGTAGTATTTAGTTTTAATAAATTTGTTAATGAAGGTCATCCATCTTATAAAATGATGTATCGTGATGTAAAAGAAGTTATAAAAATAAATGATTATTTGGTAAGGTTTAATTTTAAGAATAATCTTAATAGAGATTTACCAATCCTTGTTTCATCGCTAACGATAATTCCCAAACATTATTATCAAAAAATTGATTTTAATAAAACAACATTAGAAATTCCTCTAGGTTCTGGACCTTACAAAATTAAAGAAATTCATCCTAATCGCTCAATTGTTTATGAGCTTAATGAAGATTATTGGGCAAAAGACTTATCGGTTAACAAAGGTCATTATAATTTTAAAACAATTATTTATGATTATTATCGTGATCCTCAGGTATTAATTGAGGCATTTAAAGCTCAGAAATATGATTTAAGAATAGAAAATGTTGCTCGAAATTGGGCTAATTCATACAATATTGATGCTGTAAAAAAACAACAAATTATTAAAAAAGAAATTATCCATTCCCTTCCAGCACCTGCTCAAACATTTGTTTTAAATTTACGAAAAGATAAATTTCAAAACATCGCTTTACGAAAAGCAATCAATTATGTTTTTGATTTTGAATGGTTAAAGCAACATATCTTCTATGGTTCTTACGCCAGAACAAACAGCTATTTTGCAAATTCAGATTATGGATTTCCAATTTCTAATTCAAAACAAGTATTAACAATACGAGAAAATTTAATATTAGCACAAAAAACCTTGCTTGATGCAGGCTATAAAATTGAAGATGGTAAGCTTTTCGAACCAAGCAGTAACAGAGCTGTTGAATTAGAATTTTTAATTGATCAAAAAACATTTGAGATGATAATTGCTCCGTTTGTATTTAATCTTAAAAAATTAGGGATAGATGCAAAAGTTAAATTTGTTGAAGAAAATCAGTATCAAACCAGAGTAAACAATTTTGATTATGATATCATCACAGCAGTATTTCCTCAGTCAGCTATTCCTGGATCAGAACTTTATAGCTATTTTCATTCCTCACAAAAGGATATTAAGGGTAGTAGAAATCTGATTGGGCTAAGCGATAAATATGTTGATCAAATAATTTTAAAAATATTGAATGCAAAATCAAAAGAAACCTTGAAAATATTTTGCAAAGAATTAGATAAATATCTCTTAGAAAATTATTTTACAGTTTTACAATGGTATAATAATAGTTATCGTATCTTACATCGCGATATTTTTATAATGCCAAAAATAAATCCAAAATATGGCCTAGCAATTGATACTTGGTCAATTAAAACAAATTAAATAAAATATGTTTATTAGAACTGAAACAACTCCAAATCCTGCAACATTAAAATTTATACCCGATGATTTGGAAGTTTTAAAAAATGGATCAATGGAATTTAAAAATCAAAAACAGGCTTCAAAAAAATCCCCGTTAGCCATGCAATTATTTGAGGTTAAAGGAGTAGATGCGGTTTTTTTAGGTCATGATTTTATTACTATAACTAAAAATGAACAAGTTGATTGGCAAGAAATTAAAACAGAAATTCAAGCAACTATTATGGATTTTTTTGTTAGTAATAAACCCATTTTATTTTCAAATGAATCATCTGTCCAATCAGTCACTCAAAATGATCAAGAAGTTTCACAAGATAGTGAAATTGTTAAGCAAATTAAAGAATTAATTGAAATAAAAGTCCGTCCAGCAGTAGCCATGGATGGTGGAGATATTATATTTCATTCATTTGAAAATGGGATCGTATATTTAGTTTTAAAAGGCTCTTGTTCTGGTTGCCCAAGCTCAACTGTAACTCTTAAAAATGGTATTGAAAATATGCTCAAACATTATATTCCAGAAGTTGAAGCGGTTGAGCAAATTGATGAATAATTAAGTTATAATAATTATATAAATATTTTAGTTAATATTAAAAAATCATTAATTTAAAAAAATTGGTTAACAATTTTTAGATATTGCAAAAAACCAAAAAGTTTTATTAAAGGTGTTTAGGTTATGCTGTTACTAAATTTAGAATTTTATTTTAATTTTTTTAAGTAATTTAATTAAAGTATATTTTCTTTGAGCTTAAGACATATTTATGTATAATTTAAAATTCAAAGATAATTTTAATTAAATTTTAAATAAAATATAATTTGATATCGGGAAATAATTTTAGGCTATAAATTAGTTGGAGTTTTTTTAAAATTTCCTATAAAATATTATTTAAATTTTATATTGGGTTATAAAATTTAATAACCAAAAACTCTAAACTAAATATATAAAATGATTTACAAATTAAAAAAAATTGCATTCGCAATAGGATCTAATTTGGGTGATCGAGAAGAGAACATTAAATTAGCTGTTAAAAATATAGCAGATAAATTAAATTTAAAAGATTTATTAGTTTCAAAATTTTATGCTAATCAAGCTATGCTTCCAGTTAATTCAGACCCAAAGTGGAATATTGAGTTCTTAAATATTACTTTAGTTGCCAAAATTAATATTGATAATTTTCACCCCTTAGAAATATTAAAAATTATTAAAGATATTGAAAAAAAAATTGGCAGACTTGATAGACCAAAATGGGCTCCAAGAGAAATTGATATTGATATTTTAGCAATTGAAGATTTAAATTTTAAGAATGATATCCTTGAAATACCTCACCAAGGTCTTTTCAAAAGAGATTTTTTTTATAAAACATTTGCTCAAATTGACAATGATTGGTTTTCTTTATTAAAAAATAAAAATTTTTATAAAAGCTAAGATTATTTAATTAAAAAGTTTATGATTTAAATGATTGCTATGTTAATTCTATTCTAAAAAACGATATTAAAAAAATTAAATTTTTCTTAACTAGCTAACTCTAAAAAATTAAATTTAATAAATTAATTTTAAAATATGAATCCTGAAAAATATACTCAAAAAGCACAAAATATCTTGTCTAATGCGCAGACACTTGCTCTTGGTTCTGGACATCAAAAACTTTTACCCGAACATTTATTGAAATCTATATTAGAAGATTCCGATCAATTAGCTCAAAAATTAATCCAGCTATGCGATGGTAATTTGGATATCCTAAATGCAGAATTAACCAATATTTTGCAAAAAATTCCAAAAGTCGAAGGCAGTGGAGCAGGAAGTTTAACAATGAGTCAAGATTTAGCTCGAATATTGATTTTTGTAGAAAAATTAATTCAAAAAAATTCTGATCAGTTTGTTACTTCCGAAGCTCTTCTTCAAGCGATATTAGAAGATAATGACAACCAAGGAGCAAAAGCTCTTAAATTAGCAGGGGTAACAATTATTGCTCTTCGCAATGCTATTAATAAAATTCGCGGTGGAAAAAATGTTACATCGCAATCAGCTGAAACAACTTATCAGGCTTTAGAAAAATATGCTCAAGATTTAACAAAAAAAGCTCGTGAAGGTAAAATAGACCCAGTGATAGGCAGAGATGAAGAAATTCGAAGAACCATGCAAGTTCTATCGCGTAGAACCAAAAATAATCCAGTCCTAATAGGTCAACCTGGGGTTGGAAAAACTGCAATTATAGAAGGTCTTGCTCAGCGTATTATTAATGGTGATGTTGCAGAAAGTCTAAAAGATAAAAGACTAATGGCTTTAGATATGGGATCGTTAATTGCTGGAGCAAAATATCGTGGAGAATTTGAAGAAAGGCTTAAAGCTGTTTTAAATGAAATTGAAAATAACTCTGGAGTAATTTTATTTATTGACGAATTACACTTATTGGTAGGAGCAGGAAAAGCTGAAGGAGCAATGGATGCCTCAAATCTTTTAAAACCTGCTTTAGCGCGTGGATCTCTTCACTGTGTTGGAGCAACAACCCTAGACGAATATCGCTTACATATCGAAAAAGATCAAGCTTTAGCGCGGAGATTTCAACCTGTTTATACCGAAGAACCTACTGTTGAAGATACAGTTTCAATTTTACGCGGTATTAAAGAAAAATATGAAGTTCATCATGGCATTAAAATTAAAGATTCGGCATTGGTTAGTGCAGTATTACTATCTCATCGCTATATTACTGATCGTTTCTTACCCGATAAAGCAATTGATTTGATTGACGAAGCAGCTAGCTCATTAAAAATAGAATTAGATTCAAAACCTTCTCAACTTGACGAATTAGATCGCAAAATTATTCAATTAAAAATAGAAGCTGAAGCTTTAAAAAAAGAAGATGATCAAGCTTCAAAAGATCGACTTAATAAGCTTAATAATGAGTTAGATATTATTGAAAAAAAATCCCAAGAAATGTCGACCTTGTGGAAAGCTGAAAAAAATAAAAGATTAAAAATAAATGAAATTAAGAGTAAAATTGAGCAAGCCAAATTCG
Organism: Alphaproteobacteria bacterium; assembly: GCA_014190355.1. GTDB lineage: Bacteria > Pseudomonadota > Alphaproteobacteria > Rickettsiales > UBA1997 > CAILUF01. Next base: position 70,641 of record BJGH01000007.1, on the reverse strand, counting down.
AATTAGAAAAAGCTCAAAGAGAAGGAAATTTAGCTAAGGCAGGAGAGATTTCATATGGCAAAATACCTGAATTGCAAAAAGAATTAATGAGTCTTGAAGAATCAGTTAAAAGTGATGATTTAATGCATGAAGCAGTTAGTGAAGATGATATTGCTCAAATTATTGCCAAAATTACCGGAATCCCAGTTGATAAGATAATGGCAAAAGAAAAAGAAAAATTACTACATATTGAAAATCTCTTGAATAAAAGAGTTGTTGGGCAAGATCATGCCTTGAGTGCAATTGCTAACGCAATTCGTAGATCTCGTGCTGGATTGCAAGATGCTAAAAGACCAATTGGTTCATTTTTATTTTTAGGACCAACTGGAGTTGGTAAAACTGAAGTATCAAAAGCTCTAGCAGAATTTATTTTTGATGATGAATCTGCTATGCTTAGAATTGATATGAGTGAGTTTATGGAAAAACACGCAGTTGCAAGATTAATTGGCGCTCCTCCAGGTTATGTAGGGTTTGAGCAAGGTGGAGTTCTAACAGAAGCAGTAAGAAGACGTCCCTATCAAGTAATTCTTTTTGATGAGGTAGAAAAAGCTCATCATGATGTTTTCAATATTTTATTACAAGTTTTAGATGATGGAAGGTTGACCGATTCTCATGGACGAGTTGTTGACTTTACAAATTGTTTAATAATATTAACTTCCAATTTAGGTTCACAATTTCTTCAAAATCTCGAGCTTGATGATGATGACGATCAAGAAGCTAATAGTAAAAAAATTGATGAAGCGCAAGACAAGGTCATGGAAGCAGTTAAGACTCATTTTCGTCCAGAATTTTTAAATCGTCTTGATGAGATTGTTATTTTTAACAAATTAAGTCGAGTTAATATGGAAGCAATTGTTGATGTTCAATTTGCAAGACTTGCTAAAAGATTAAGTCTAAAAAATATTGAATGTCAATTGGATGAATCAGCTCGTCATTATCTTGCAAGCAAAGGATATGATTCAAATTATGGTGCTCGACCATTGAAAAGAGTAATTCAAAGAGAAGTTGAAAATATTCTTGCTCAAAAAATATTAAAATCAGAATTAAGAGAAGGGCAATTGGTTCTTCTAAAATCGACTTCTGAAAAACTAGAATTTGTTATTAAGTAAATGAAAAAATTAGCAAAAGTTTTAGTTATTGCAGGTTCGGACTCATGTGCTGGAGCAGGGATGCAAGCAGATTTAAAGTCGATAACTTTAAATAATGCTTACGCTTCAACAATTGTTACTTGCTTAACTGCTCAAAATACTCAAAAAGTTATCGAGGTTTTTGAAACTCCATTAAGTTTTTTAAAATTGCAATTGCAAGCGGTATTAAGCGATATAGAATTTTCAGTTGTAAAAATTGGCATGCTTTCAAGCACTGAAATTATTGATACGATAGCTAATGAATTGCACAATATTGCTTATAATTTTAAACTGTTAGTTGATCCAGTTATGGTTGCAACATCTGGTGATCTTTTATTAAAAAAAAATGCCATTGAATCTTTAAAATTAAAGTTAATTAGCAAATCTTTTTTAGTTACTCCAAATATTGATGAGGCAGAAATATTAGCAAATAAAACTATAAAAAATCTCTTTGATATGAAAGAATCAGCATATCAAATAAAAGCCCTTGGAGCAAAAGCTGTCCTAATAAAAGGAGGACATTTAGAATTTGATGATCAAAAAATTCATAGCGTTCTGCTCGATGAAAATAATCAATTTACAATTATCTCGAACGATAAAGTCAACGTCAAACAAATTCATGGAACTGGATGTACTTTAGCAAGTGCAATAGCAGCTAATTTAGCAAATGGATTTAGCTTAATAGAAGCTTGTCAACAAGCTAATAATTTTGTTCATCAGTCAGCTCTAAATTATCAAATAATAGGCAAGGGTAGTGCTGTTTTAGGATTTTAATTGGAAATTATTTATAAATTTAGCAATGACTTTAAAAAACAATTTAAAAGAACATCATGAGTTATATAAATTAGCAAATTTATCAGAAGTAATTCGTCCTAAAAAAATAACTGAACTAGTTGGACAAAATCATTTGTTAAATAAAAATAAAATTTTGTCAGCGATTATTGCTTCACAAAAAATTCCCTCCATGATATTATCTGGTCCATCGGGAACTGGTAAAACAACAATAGCCAAATTAATTATTGATAACTATCAAGGTAAAGCTTATTCATTATCAGCCTTAAATTCAACAAGTGCTGAATTAAAAAAAATATTTGATGAAGCAAGACTAACTTTAAATCAATCAGACAATAACTCAGCTGATTTATTTTCTGCAAAAAAAAACATTGATCATTTAGATAATTTATCAAGCAATAAACCTATTTTATTGTTTGTAGATGAGTTTCATCACTTTAATAAAAATCAGCAGGATTTATTTTTAAATGTGATTGAAGAAGGTTTGATTATATTAATTGCAACTACTACTCAAAACCCATCTTTTGCCTTAAACTCGGCATTAATTTCGCGATGTCAGATTTTGCAATTAAATTTACTAGACGAGAATGATTTAGAAAAGATTATTCAAAGAGTTGAAGATAAAATTAATTGTAAACTTTTAATAACTCCAGATGCTAGAAAATATTTAATTAGCTTAGCATGTGGTGATGCTAGATATTTGATTAATGCCTGTGAACAAATATTATCATATCAAGAATATTTTAAAAATGATTCGTTAAGCCATAATCAATTACAAATTAGCGAGCAAGAAAGAATGATGATAAATGAGGATCAGTTAAAGCAGATTATCGCAAAACGCAGTGCTCATTTTGATAACAAAGGAGATATGCACTATAATTTGATAAGTGCATTTCATAAATCATTGCGTGGATCAGATGTAAATAGTGCTTTGTATTATCTTGCTCGAATGCTAATCGCCAAACAAGATATTCATTATATTTTTCGTCGACTAGCTAGGTTTGCAACTGAAGATATCGGAATGGCAGATCCTCAGGCATTGGTTCAGGTAATGAATGCTATAGAAAATTATAATTTTTTAGGAAGTCCTGAAGGAGATTATGCATTATCTCATGCAACAATTTATTGTGCTTGTGCTCCTAAATCAAATGCAAGTTATCTGGCTCATCAATCAGCTTTAGAAATAGCAAATTCGTCAACTAGCTTTAATCCACCTTTTTATATCTGTGATAGTTCTTATGTAAAACTAAGTAAAAAAAATTTACAAAAAAATCAACTGGCTGTTGATGAAGAAAATACAATTAATTCTAAAAGTTATGATGAATCACTTCAAGATTATATTTATGATCATGACACTAAAGATTGTTTTTCTGGGCAAGAATATCTACCTGAAGAGTTAAGAAATAAAATGCTTTTGCAACCCGAAAATCTTAACTTTTATCAACCATCTAATCGAGGATTTGAAAAAGATCTTCACAAAAGAATTCAATATTGGCAGGCTTTAAAAGCAAAAAAATTAAATAAAATTTAAAATTATTTTTTAATCATAATTTTTGCAACATCGAGCATTCTAACCGAGAAAGCCCATTCATTATCATACCATGAGCAAACTTTAACTAAATTATCTTTTATAACTTTAGTTTGAGTAGCATCAAAGCATGAGCTGTAAGTGGTATGATTAAAATCTATTGAAACAAGAGGTTCTTCAACATATTGCACTGCTCGTTTTAAATTACCATGCAAAGCTTCTTTAATAGCAAGATTAACTTCTTCAATTGTGGTATTTCTTGAAGCAATAAAGTTTAAATCAACCATTGAAACATTTGGCGTAGGAACTCTAATTGCAACCCCATCAAGTTTGCCTTTGAGTTCAGGAAGTACAAGACCAATGGCTTTTGCTGCACCAGTTGAAGTTGGAATCATTGACATTGCACATGCTCTTGCTCTTCTTAAATCCTTATGAGTATTATCAACAATATTTTGATCATTTGTATAGGCATGAACCGTGGTCATAACACCTTTTTCAATACCAATTTTATCATTAAGAATTTTAGCGATTGGCGCAAGGCAATTTGTAGTACATGAGCCAATTGAAATAACCTTGTCATCGTTGGTAATTTGATTTTCATTAACTCCAAAAACTATTGTTTTAACGTTGCTTTCTTTAGCAGGTGCAGAAATAATAACTTTTTTTGCACCAGATTCTAAATGTTGACTTGCATCATCAAGAGAAGTAAATGCTCCAGTGCATTCAAATACTAAATCGATATTCATTTCATGCCATGGAAGTTTTTTAGGATCTCTTTGAGAGCATAATTTAATTTCTTTGTCATTGATAAATAATTTATTTTCACTTACTTCAACTTTATGATTAAACTTACCATGAACTGAGTCATATCGTAAAAGATGTTGCAAAGTATCAATTGGAGCAGAGGAGTTAATTGCAACCAACTCAATATCATTAAAGTTTTCTTCATAAATTGCTCGAACAATTGAGCGTCCTATTCTTCCTGGTCCATTAACGGCAATTCTAATTGTCATAATATTAAAATTTAATTATTTTGATGCTTTGTTATTATAATAATCTAATGCATCACGAAAGTCTTGAAGGTTTATTTTGGCAGTGATTTCTTTTTGTTGTCCTTTTATATTAAATCGTAAAAATAAGAAATCACCTGTTTTCATTTGTAAAAATAAATTATTTTTTTGCAAATCATCTAAAGGAATGAGTCCAAACTCTTTTGCAGAAATATTTTTTGAAAGAATTAGGTCATTTTGATCAACTCTGATTTTAACAAAAGAACCGAGGCTTATTTGTGGAATAATTATAAAAAATTGATTGGCAAATTTAGCAAAGGGTTGTAATGTTATAACTGAAGAATTGTCAAAGAATTTTGTAGCAATTTTGCAGTGAGCATAGCTCATCATGTCATCAATTTCACAAATTACTTTCCATTCACCAAAATTTTTTTCTTCATTTCTAACGTCAATAACTTCAGCATTGGCATTAAAAATAAAGTAAAAAAATAATAAAAAACTGACTAATATTTTTTTCATAAATCTTATGAGTTATATAATTTTTACATTATTAATTCTAATATGTCTTGTAGGGATATTTGGATTATTCTATTTAAATGATTACTTTAAGAAAATTGCTTATCTATCAGTTTCCTACAGTGCTTTTATAGTCTTAATATCCTATCTTGCTCGTAAAAATATTTTAATAGACGAAATCATTACAATAATACTTTCGATAATGATTTTATTTTCAATTAATATTTTAATAGGCATTGGAATTGCCCAAAATATTAAGAGAAATAAAAAAAATAATTCGAATCCTCTTTAGCGTGATCTGGGATTGTTATTAGTAAATTCTTTTTTGATTTCATTAACAATTGACTTTCTTAAATTTGCAGTATGGTTCTCCATTTGCTGAAGTATTTCAATAATTTTTTTAAAATTACTATACTTGTATTCTGGATATTCTGGTTTTTTAATTGGATTAACGCTGTTATTCATATTTAAAATATTGATTAGATTTTAGTTAAAAAATATTTTAATATTAAATATTTAATATTAAAATATTTATAAAAGAGTTAAAAAAAATTATTCTGGATCGAAGCGAAGAATTAATTCTCTCCATACATCATATTTTTCGCTTGGCAAGTTTCTTAGAGGGCTACAAAGATCTAACGCTTTTTTTACATTGTCAATTAATTTTTTATATTCATGGTGCTCAGGGTTATTATATCTAATTTTGTCGATTAATTGATTTAAATCGGACTCTATATATCCTTCTTTACTTATTTTAACATTAATTTCTAAACTCAGTTTGCTAGCTTGTCTAGTTTCGGTTATTGCTCTTTTATAACACATTTTAAGTTGCGATAAAATATTAGTTTTTTCTTTAAATGAAAGCGAACTTTCTTCAAGTGATTTAATATTAGCTGGATAATTTTTTACTAAATTTTCAACTTGTTTTGTTTTAGTTTTGGTTTCTGTTTCTGTTTTAATTAAATTTGTTGTTGATTCAGTTACTGGTTTATCTGGGGTATTTGCAGAATTATTTTGAAGAACTTGCTGATTTTGAGATGGCAATGTATTATTTAAATTATTGTTGATGGCATTAGAAGAATTAGTTTTATTGGCAATTTGTTTAATTGGTGGCTTTTCTATTAATTGTTTATTTTTAAGAGACGCTGATAAGTTATTTTTGTCAGGTTCGATTTTAGGATTGGGATTTTCGATTTTCTTTTCAGCTAACTGACTTAGCTTGAGAGTCGATAATTCACTTGCTGAAATAGAGTTACTAAAACCTACAGATAATTGTTGGTTATAACTTTCAATTATTGATTGTTTTTTGAAACTTATAATAAAAGTTAAAATTAACAATGAATGCAAGAAAACTGAATAAAAGATATTTTTTATCATTTTAAAATTTCTGTTACTAATATAACTTTGTTAAAACCAATTGAACTAATTGCACTAACTATATTCATAACTTTTCCATAATCTAAAGCTTTATCAGCATGAACATAAATTTTAGTTTCAAGGTTGTTTGAGGTTAGTTTTAAAAGATCTGAATTCAATTCATTTATCTTTATTAATTCATCTTGAAGATAAATTGTGCCATCGGCTTTTACTGATACTGAGATTGGCAAAACAGACTCTTCAATTGGTGTCTTAGTTCCTTTGGGAAGATTAATGCTGACGCTACTGGTCATCATAGGCGCTGAAATCATAAAAATAATTAACAAAACTAAAAGAATATCAACAAAAGGAGTAATGTTGATATCACAAATAGTTTTACGTTTTTTATGAGTGGATTTTGTGGTATTTGAAAAAGCCATAAATAGGTTATTAATGAGGTTTTACAAAGCTAAGTAATATTTATACTTAAAAATTGTTATCTTTAATAATAAAAAAATTATTAGATATTGAATTAGGAAATTCAATATTTTTTAAGGATACTAAAATTTCCTGTCCTAGATCATTTTTTACTTCCATTTTTATAAATTCTAAAGGATCGGTCTTAAAAATTAAACTAAATTCACCTGCATCTTTTCGATTTTTTTTAAGAAGTGAAATTTTGATTTGTTCTTGATCTTTAATAATATTTGTTATTTCGATATCTTTGCTATTAAAACTTATATTTGGTCTGGTTAAAAATGAGGCTGGAGTGGTATTGGTACTAAGTTTTGAAATTTCATCAAGTTCAATATCATGATAAGATAAAATAGATCCATTAACGACAATTAGAACCTTAGGATCGGCAAGATATTCTATTCTCATCTTTCCTGCTTTCTCTTTAGTTCTTGATAAATAAAAAATACCCTCAACTTTAGAATCATCAATAGTTTGAATAAAATTAGCTTTGAGGTTTGAGATACTATTTAAAAAATCCTCAATTTGAGAAATTTCTGTTTTATATTTCTCAAGAAGATATTCTGAATTATTATTTTGAGCTTGTGATGTTTTTAAAATTTTATTAGTTGCTTTAATGTTCTCAAAAGCAGGTGCGTTTTGGATATTTAATGCAGCAAAAAAAAATAAAAAATTAACAAGAAATATAATTTTTTTAAAATTATAATTCTTGTTAAAAATTTTTTGATTATAGGTCTTTAGCATGATAAGTTTTTTCATCAAGTCCACCTTCAGTTTTGTCAACAATTAATGTAATTGCACTATCACCTGTGATATTTATTGTTGTTCTAACCATATCTAAAATACGATCAACCCCAAGAATAATTCCAACTCCTTCAACAGGAAGATTAACCGAAGTAAGAACCATACTCATAAAAATAATTGATCCACTTGGAATTCCAGCTGCACCAATTGATCCAAGTGTACAAGTTAAAACTAACATCAGGTAGTTATGATATGTTAAATCAATTCCATAAGCTTGAGCAAAGAATAATGCACAAATACCAAGATATATAGCAGTTCCATCCATGTTAATACAAACACCAAGTGGTAATAAAAAGTTTGAGTTGGTTTTAGAAACACCCATACGATCTTGTAATTGAGTCATTGCTGTTGATAAGGTAGCTTTACTACTTGATGTTGCAAAAGCAAGAGATTGGGTTAAAAGTATTTTTTTATAAAAAGGAAATGGGGAGATTCTTGCAAAAAATAAAATTAAAAATCCAAAAACAACATATTGAAATGCACATGCTGAAAGGACGGTGATAATTAATTTAGCTAAAGCTTCTAAAATATCAGTCCCTTGAGTTCCTATTACCCAAGCAATAAAACCAAATACACCTAATGGAGCAAGTTTAATAATTATTTCAATCATTTTAAAACTAACTTGCGAAGCACTGTAAATGATTTCTTTAAGAGGACGAGCTTTTTCTCCAACTATATTAATTACAATACCTGTAAAAATTGAAAAAATGATAATTTGTAAAAAATTATCAGTAGCCATTGCATTAATTGGGTTGGTTGGGATAAGTCCAATTAAAAATTCTGAAATTGTTGGAGGAGTTTTGTTCGGTAAAACCGTAGGTTGACCATTGGTCTGAAGTATCGAACTTAGGTCTACTCCAGCTCCAGGTTGAAAAAGATGACCAGCGGTTAAACCAATAATTACAGCAAAAACAGCTGTCAGAATATAAGCACTAAATCCCTTGATACCAACTCTTGTAAAATTTCCTTGACCATGCATTGAGGTAATTCCAGAGAGTAAGGCAAAAAATATTAAAGGAACTATTACCATTTTAATTAAAGTAATAAAAACAGTGCCAAAAATTTTTAAATTAGCTGCTTTTTCTTTAAGAACAAATCCAGCAATTATCCCAAGTATTAGTCCAATAAGAACTTGTTGCCATAATTTCATAATCGTAATAAGTTTAAGTTAATAATATTTTTTTAACAAATCCATCTTTTGTTTCATGGGTTAAGAAGGACAATAATTAAAGAATTGCTTATCCAAATGTTATCTTCTAGTAATAAAAAACTGTTAAGATAATTTAATAAAGACGAGAGTGATTAATTTAACAATTCAATTTTTAATGTATACACTTCAGCGAATTTAAAAAAATTTTGCAACTATTTTTTTTAAAATGTATTATTTACTTGCAATTTAACGATTAAATTAATAACCTTGAGATAAGATATATATGGATTAAACAAGATCAAACCATAATATGTATAGCTATTTATTCAATTTAATACTTACAATTTTTAAACTATTAAAATTTTAAAGCTAATTTTATCTTGATTTTCAAAAAAAAATTTTAGAAATTTGATTTTAGTTTTGACTTTTAAAAAAATAATATAATTTTATTATACCTAAAACTTTATTTTTTATTTTAATTTAATTTTATTCAACAATGAAGAAGACTATTCATACACTCATTTTTCTTTCTTTAATTACTTTTGCAACAGAATCATTTTCTGCTACAAGATATATTTCAGTTGGAACCGGAGCTATAACAGGGGTTTATTATCCAGCAGGTGGAGCGATTTGTCGTTTACTGAATCGCGGTAGAAAAGCACATGGAATACGATGCTCTGTTGAATCTACCGGAGGATCGGTTTCTAATCTTAATGCAATTAGAAATGGCGTAATTGACTTTGGTATTGTTCAGTCTGATTGGCAATATAACGCTTATAACGGAACAGGTTTTTTTGCAGATCAAAAACCTTTTAAAGAGCTTCGTTCAGTATTTTCATTATATACCGAAACCTTCACAATTGCAGTAACAGAAAAATCTGGAATAAAAAAACTAGATGACATTTTAAATAAAAGAGTAAACTTTGGACCTCAGGGTTCTGGTATGTATGCAACAATGGAAGTTTTAATGTCTGCCAAAGGTTGGAATAAACAAAGCTTTTCAAATATAACATATCTTCAACCTTCTGAACAGCCAAAAGCATTATGTGATGATAAAATTGATGTAATGATATATGCTTCTGGAAATCCTAATGGCGTTCTTCAGGAGGCAACTCAGTCATGTAAAGTGAGAATTATTCCAATTGATCGAGATACAATCGACAAACTTCTGCAAATTAATTCTTTTTATGTTAAAGCTGTTGTCCCAGGTGGAATGTATGCTGGAAATCCAAATAATGTCGAAACCTTTGGAGTTAAGGCTGCAATTGTAACTTCAGAAAAAACTAATTCTGATGTAGTTTATAATTTAACAAAAGCAGTCTTTGATAATTTTGATAATTTCAAAACATTGCACCCAGTTTTTTCTAATCTTAAAAAAGAAGATATGCTTAAAGAAGGTAATTCAGCGCCTATGCATCAAGGAGCAATTCGCTACTTTAAAGAAGTGAAGCTTATGAATGAATAAATTAATAATTCAAAAATAATTTATTTAAAATTTAAAAAAAACAACTACTTTCAATCACAATTTTAAATTTTGAGTGCTTTACAATTTGATTCGTATAAACCTAGTTTTGTTTAGTACGCTAATTTTTGGGTGTTCAAGCATTAAGCCTATTGTTCAAAAAGATGATCGTTATTATTTTTTTGGCAAAACTAGAGTTGATGAAGAAATACAACTTTGTCTTGATGAAGCTGATGAAATGATTAACAACGATACTCTGCAAGATGCTTATTATGTTGGAGCTGATGGAGTTGTTAAAAATCTTGCATCATCTTTATCGCAAGCAATTCAAGGTCAAGGTAATTTTGCTAAGAATATGGCAATAGGATCAATAGCAACTTCATCACAAATTGCCAAAACGGGAGTTTCCTCAATTCGTGAAAAAAAAGTGGATCCTAAAAGAATTAAAAAAAATTTTGTAATAATTTGTTTAGCAAAAAAGAATTTAATTGTTACGGGTTGGCGATAAATATTTATTAGCAAAAATCCATTTAAATACTTAATTTTTTTTACAACAAAATTTAATTAAATTGCAATTTTAATTGGAATTAAAATTTGATAACATAAAATAAATTTTATAATCTATAATTTAAATTTATTAAACTCCATAAATATGGCTGGACACTCGCAGTTTGCAAATATTAAGCATCGTAAAGGTGCACAAGATGCTAAAAAAGCTAAGCTATTCACCAAAATAATTCGTGAAATTACGGTTGCAGTTAAAACTGGTCAAAGTGATCCCGAATTCAATCCTCGGTTAAGAAATGCATTAATCGAAGCAAGAGCAAATAACATGCCTAAGGATCGTATTGAAACTGCGATTAAAAAGGTTACCTCTGGTGTAGAAACACAAAATTTTGAAGAAATAAGATATGAGGGATATGCTCAAGGAGGAGTTGCTATAATTGTTGAAGCTCTTACTGATAATCGTAATAGAACTGCTAGTGAAGTTCGAAGTATTTTTACAAAAATGTCAGGAGTACTTGGTGAGACAGGTTCAGTAGCCTTTATGTTTGATCGAGTTGGAATTATACAATATCCAAAAGCAATTGGTAGCGAAGAAGAAATTTTTGAAATTGGTGTTGAGCTAGGTGTTATTGAAGTTGAAACTCTTGAGGATTTTCATATTATTATTACCAATACAGAGGATTTTGTTTATATTCGAGATCAACTAATTAAAAAGTTTAAAGATCCAATTTCCGCTAAATTAGATTGGAAAGCCAAAAATGTGGTAATGGTCAATGATCTTGAGCAAGCTCAAAAATTATTAAAAATGATCGATCTACTTGAAGATTGTGATGATGTGCAAATGGTAACTGGCAATTATGTTTTTAGTGACGAAATTAATCAAAAAATTTAAGATATGAAAAGTGAAATTAAAATTACTCCAAAATTAATTAAAGATCACAACCTTAGTGATGATGAATATCAAATGATATTAGATATTTTGCAAAGAACCCCAACAATTACCGAACTAGGAATTTTCTCAGCTATGTGGTCTGAACATTGTTCTTACAAATCTACCAAAAAACATTTAAAAACTATGCACACCCAAGCTCCATGGGTAATTTGTGGACCTGGAGAAAATGCTGGAGTTATTGATATTGGTGATAATCAAGCGGTAGTCTTTAAAATGGAAAGCCATAACCACCCTTCATTTATTGAGCCATATCAAGGAGCTGCTACTGGAGTTGGTGGAATTTTACGCGATGTTTTTACTATGGGAGCTAGACCAATTGCCAATCTTAATGCCTTACGCTTTGGGGAAATTGATCATCCAAAAACCAAACAATTAGTTAATGGGGTTGTTTCTGGGATATCTGGTTACGGTAACTGCGTTGGTGTTCCAACTGTTGCAGGTGAAACAACTTTTCATAAAAGTTATAACGGTAATATCATTGTCAATGCCATGACAGTTGGTTTAACTACTCATGATAAAATTTTTTATTCATCTGCTTCTGAAGTTGGAGCAAGTGTGGTTTATGTTGGATCAAAAACCGGAAGAGATGGAATCAACGGGGCAGTTATGGCATCTGATGAATTTAAAGAAGGAGATGAAGATAAAAGACCAACAGTTCAAGTGGGCGATCCTTTTGCTGAGAAATTATTGTTAGAAGCTTGTATGGAATTAATGCAATCTGACTGTATTTTGTCAATTCAAGATATGGGTGCAGCAGGTTTAACCTCATCTTCTTTTGAAATGTCTGGCAAGGGAGGAACTGGAATTGAACTCAATTTAGAAAAAGTTCCGCAGCGTGAATTAGGTATGACTCCATACGAAATTATGCTGTCAGAAAGTCAGGAACGAATGTTAATGATTATAAAACAAGAAAAAGAACAGTTTGCTAAAGAAATCTTTGATAAATGGCAATTAGACTTTGCTGTTATCGGTAAAGTTACCGATACGGGTAGGGTTGTTGTTAAAATGAATGGAGAAATATTTGCCAATATTCCATCTGCTCCTTTATCTGAAAAATCACCTGAATATGACCGTCCTTATATCTAAAAAAAGTCAACTAAAAAAAATTTTAAACACCCCTCTTTATCTTCAGGTTCTTGTAGCAATTTTTTTGGCAGTTGCTTTTGCCATTATTTTTCCAGGGTTAACCAAAAATTTAAAATTAGGAAGTGATATTTTTATTAAATTAATAAAAATGTGCATTCCATTGATAATTTTTTTTACTATTACTTTAAGTTTTATTGGCGATGATGATATTAAAATTGGCAGATTAGCAGTTAAATCAATAATTTATTTTGAAATAATTACTACCTTGGCTATGATTATTGGAATAGCCAGTGCATTAATTTTTTTACCTGGTGATGGTATGCATATGACCCTTGAAAAACTTGATAAAAGTGATTTTGGTGATATACAAAAACCAAAATTAAATTTCTCTCAATTTATTTTAAATATTATTCCTAGCACTGTGATTGAAGCTTTTACAAATGGAGAAATATTACCAATTTTGTTAATTGCAATAATTTTTGGATTAATATTATCAAAAATAAAAGATCAAGTGAGTCATTCAATAAAACTTTTAAGAGAAGGTTCAAAAATAGTTTTTTTGTTGATCAATTATATCATTAAATTAGCACCTATTGCAGTATTTTGTGCAATATCTTATACCATTGGTAAATATGGCCTTAAAAGCCTTAGTAACATGTTTGAATTTGTATTATTATTTTATGCAACTTGCATTTTTTTTATTGTGGTAATTTTTGGTATGATTTTGGCATTATGTCGTCAAAATATCTTTAAATTATTAAATCATCTTAGGTCAGAAATTTTAATAGTTTTAGGATCATCATCTTCAGAGGTTGTTTTGCCAAACATGTTAAAAAAGATGGAAGAATTTGGTTGCAAAAAATCAGTGGTAAATTTTGTAATTCCTTCGGGTTATGCTTTTAACCTAGATGGAACTTGCATTTATTTTACAATGGCAATTTTATTTATTGCTCAAGCTTTTGATATTTATTTAACAATTCCGCAAATAGTTGAGTTGTTGATGGTTTTGTTAATAACCTCCAAAGGAGCTAGTGCGGTTGTAGGAAGTGCTTTTATAACGCTTAGTGCAACCCTTGCGGTAATGCCTACTGTTCCAGTTGAAGGAATGATTTTAATTTTAGGAATCGATCGCTTTATGTCGGAGGGTCGAGCTGTAACTAACTTAATTGGAAATGCTACTGCCGCTGTTGTAATGGATCGATTACAAAAAAAATAATTTTTAACTTAATTTATTTTTTCCTTCTTGCCAGTCTGGTAAAAAACGATTCATAATAGCTACAAATTTTTTGTTATGGCTTGGCTCAATTAAATGACTTAGCTCATGAACTACAACATATTCAATTGCTTGGATAGGTTTTTTAGCAAGTTCACTGTTAAACCACAATCTTGCTTTACTAAAATTACAACTTCCCCATTTGGTTTTCATTTTTTTGACACCAATAAAATTACTTTTTAATTTCATAATTTTTTGCCATTTAATAACTAACGGAATTAGAATTTTGTTTAGTTCGATACGATAAAATTGATTAAGAATTTTATTAAAATTTTCTTCATTAAAATTATTAGCTTTATTTATGAATATTTTATCTTGATAATCTGTGTATATTCTTGGTAATTGTTGATTATTAATAATTTTTAAATAAAATTTATTTCCCAAAAAACTTAATTCTTGGTTATCTTGAAATAAAATATTTGCTGTAGTTCTAGCTGAATAATATTCGTGATATTTTTTTAACCACTCAATTTTCGAAGAAATTAATTTTGTTAAATATTTATCTGTGGTTTTTTTTGGAACTGTAGCGTGAATATCGCCATTTGTTGTTGCAACCCGTAAATAAATTTTTTTAATCGATTTACGAATTACCAAAATATTGAGATTGTTAATATTGAGATTTGTTATGGAATAGATTTTTTTATTAAATTTTGACATTTTTTTTATTGCGTTTAATTTGAAAAAAATTTTGTAATAATATCTTGGATTCACTGTGAGCAATGCCATCATAAATTTCAGGTTGATGATAGCAAAGTTTTTGCGTAAATTCTTTTAAATTATTGCTAATTGCTCCAAATTTTTCGTCATTAATTGCAAAATAAATTCTTTTAATATGAGCCAAGCTTATCGCTGAATAACACATGGCACATGGTTCAACTGTAATGTATATATCGCAGTTGTCAAGACGAGGAGAATTTTTATAAAGACATGCTCTTCTAATAGCTAAAATTTCACAATGTGCTGTAGCATCGCAATCCAAAAGATTGGAATTATGAGCACTAGCTATTATTTTATTATTTTCAACGATAACTGCACCAATTGGAACTTCATCTTTATCATAAGCAATTTGAGCTTGCTTGAGAGCATATTGCATGAAGTAGTTTGGTTGCATTTTATAATCCGTAATCCTTAACTAAAATCTCAGCAATTTGAACTGCATTAAGAGCTGCCCCTTTTTTTAAGTTATCAGCAACAACCCATAAAGATAGGCCATTTTTAACCGATGAATCTTTACGAACTCTTGAGACAAAAACTGGATCCTTAGCAGAAGCTTCGATAGGAGTGATAAATTTCATATCTTGTGGATTATCAATTAAAATAACTCCTTGAGCATTACCTAGAGCTTTTTTAGCTTGTTCAACTGATATTGGTTTTTCGAATTCAACATTAATTGCTTCGCTATGGGCATTAAAAACTGGAACGCGAACGCAAGTAGCTTCTACTTCAATATTTGGATCAAGAATTTTTTTAGTTTCAACTTTCATTTTCCACTCTTCCTTGGTAACGCCATCTTCCATAAAAGCGTCTATCTGGGGAATAACATTAAAGGCAATTCTTTTGCTAAATTTTTTAGGCTCAAGATTTTGGTTTTCATATATTTTTTTTGTTGAATTATATAATTCATCCATAGCTTCTTTTCCTGCTCCAGAAACTGCTTGATATGTAGCAACAACAATTCGCTTAATTTTAGCAATTTCATGAAGAGGTTTAAGTGCTACTACCATTTGTATAGTTGAGCAATTTGGATTGGCTATAATATTACTTTTTTTATAATCAACAATTGCCAAAGGATTAACTTCTGGAACAATCAATGGAACATTTTTATCCATACGAAAATGTGAAGTATTGTCAATAACAACACAACCAGCTTTACCAGCTCTTGGTGCATGGATTGCTGAGATTTTTCCACCGGGAGAAAATAAGGCAATTTTAGTATCTTTAAAGTCAAAATCTTCAAGAGATTTAACGCTTAATGTTTGATTGCCATAAGATACTTTTTTTCCTACTGAATTTGGCGAGGCAAGGGCAATAACTTCATCCGCCGGAAATTTTCTTTCGTGAAGAATGTTTAATATTTCTCTGCCTACATTTCCAGTGGCTCCTGCAATTGCAATTTTTCTTGTCATAAAAATTTTAATTTAAATTTAAAAAAGTAAAAATAATTTGGTTTTTTAATTTTAATTGTTAAAAATTAATGGCAAAGTTTTTTTTTCAAGGTTATAAATTAAATTTTTTTTATGAATTCTACCATACAAAAATCTGTAACCAATATTGTATTAATAGCAGGCGAACCCTCTGGAGATCTTCTTGGAGCGAAACTTATTGCTGAATTAAAAATTTTATTTCCATTTGCTAAATTCACTGGCGTTGGAGGCAAAAATATGATTTCTCAAGGACTACAACCAATATTTCCAATGGAAGATTTAACGGTGATGGGTTTTGTAGAAGTTTTACCTTATTTGCCGAAATTAATTTCTCGCATTAATAAAACTGCTCAATATCTCAAGCAAGTTCAACCGCAAATTGTTATTACCATTGATTCTCCGGATTTTTGTTTTCGAGTAATAAAAAAAATTAAAGATCAAACAAATATTAAAAAAGTTCATCTCATTGCTCCTTCGGTATGGGCATATAGACAAGGTCGAGCAAAAAAAATCGCCAAACTTTATGATCTTTTATTAGCAATTTTGCCTTTTGAACCTCCATATTTCGAAAAACATGGCTTAAAAACTGTATTCGTTGGTCATCCAATTATTGAAAAAATTCCAGATTTCACATCAAAAGATATTCTTAATAAAAAATTCCGAACAGAAAATAATATTGAAGAAAATGATCTTGTTGTTTGTCTTACTCCTGGAAGTAGAAAATCTGAAGTAAAAAAAATTTTCCCAGAATTAATTAAAGCAGTTAATTTACTAGCTAAGGAAAATACCAATTTAAAAATTATTATACCTATCATTAATAAAACTCAGGATTTAGTAAAATCAATGGCTACTGATCTTAAGGTAAGTTATTCATTGATTAATGATCAAGACAGAACTGCCATGTTTTTTGCTTGTAATTATGCAATTGCTAAATCTGGAACAAATGCCTTAGAATTTTCTCTTTTTAAAATTCCTCTAATAGTTTGCTACAAAATTAACTGGCTAACTTATTATTTGATTAAGATGATGGTTAAAATAAAATTTGCTAACTTAATTAATTTAATTTTAAAGCAAGAAGTAATTCCAGAGCTTTTGCAAAGAGATTGTTGTGCTTCAAATATCTATAAAAAAATTAATGAATTTATTTCTGACAATCAATTAGCCAATAATCAAATTAACCATTGTCAAGCAGCACTAAAAGAGTTAGGTTTAAATAATGATATTTCTGCAAGTAAGAAATCTGCTAAGGCAATTTTCGAAATTATAAATGATTAAAATTATTTTATTAACTGTTGTATTTTTTTTAAATTTAAATTCCCAGCTTTTTGCTAAGGATTTTAACCCTGACGGCTGCTCTAAGAGCAATGCTTATGTTGTTTTTGAAGAGAAAAATCGCAATATCCTTCTTGATCGAAATTCTGATATAAAAATTTATCCTGCATCATTGGTAAAATTAATGACATTGTATCTTACCTTTGAAGCTATTGAAGAAAAAAAAATATCATTAAATAAACTGATACCAATATCAGGAAGAGCAGAAGAAATTTCTTTAGTAAACAAAGTTAATACATTACATTTAAAAAGAGGTGATACTATTACAGTCAGGGAGGCAATTCTAGCGGTAATTGTTCGCTCATTTAATGAGTCAGCAATTGCCTTAGCTGAAGCAGTTGCAAATGATGAATGGTTATTTGTAAGATTAATGAATTTGAAAGCTCTTGAACTTGGTATGAATGATACATCTTTTCGAAATGCTAGTGGATTACATGATCTTGCGCAATATACTACCGCAAGAGATCTTGCTAGGCTTGCAATTGCAATTAAAAAAGATTTCCCAGAATATTATCATTTATTTGCATTAAAAAAATTCAAATTTGACGGAAAAAAATACAAAACGCATAATCATATTCTAGAAGAATATTTTGGAGCAGAAGGTTTAAAAACTGGATTTACTCATGCTTCGGGTTTTAATCTAATTGCATCAGCGTACAAAAATAATTCAAGAATAATTTCTGTTTTAATAGGCTGCACTAGCGCTGCTAAAAGAGAAGCATTTACACGTCTTTTGCTAGATGAGGCGTACAAAAAAATTCCCAATAGGATTTACCCTGAAATCTCTGGCAAAATTAACAAAGGTTTTGATTATAATCAAAACTCACTCTATCTTTCACGCAATCGTCCTGAAAAAGTTATTCGCCAAGGATTATAATAAAATCCTAGAATATTTATATTAACTCTCTAGAATAAGGATTAGAAGGTGAATAAAACGATTTATTAATTAACAAAAATGTCAAAAAAATTATTTATTAAAACCTATGGTTGTCAAATGAATGTCTACGACTCTAATCGTATGCAAGATTTGATGAATGCTTGTGGATATGAAAATGCTCAAAGTGAAGAAGATGCTCAAATGGTTATTATCAACACTTGCCATATTCGCGAAAAAGCTACTGAAAAATTATTTTCTGATCTGGGAAGATTACAAAAAATTAAAGAAAAAAAACAGCTTAATAATCAAGAAATGATCGTTGCAGTTGCAGGTTGCGTTGCTCAAGCGGAAGGTGAAGAAATTTTTAAACGAGCAAAAGTAGCCGATATTATTGTTGGACCTGAAAGTTATCAAACTCTTCCAGATCTGGTTGGTAAAGTAATACGCGATAAAAAACGACAATTAAATTTGGAATTTATTGCTAATGATAAATTTGACAAAATTATTGCTCCCAAAGCAGGGGTTAATGCTAGTGCATTTATAACAATTCAAGAAGGTTGCGATAAATTCTGTACTTTTTGCGTTGTCCCTTATACCAGAGGAGCTGAATATTGTCGAAGTGTTGAACAAGTTTATCAAGAAGCCCTTCAATATGCAAATCAGGGAGTTCAAGAAGTTTACTTTCTAGGGCAAAATGTTAACGCTTATAAAAGTATAGATGCAAATAATCAAGAATACTCCTTAGCAAAATTAATTGAAAAAATAGCAAGCATTGACAAGATTAAAAGAATCCGTTATACAACTTCACATCCTCGTGATATGAGTGATGATTTAATTAATGCCCATCGTGATATTGAAAAATTAATGCCGTTTTTACATTTGCCTGTTCAATCTGGTTCCAATAACATATTGCAAGCAATGAATCGCAAACATACCAGAGACGAATATTTTAAAATTATTGATAAACTTAGAAAATCTAGACCAGATATTGGTTTATCTTCTGATTTTATTGTAGGGTTTCCTGGTGAAACTGACAAAGATTTTGAAGAAACTTTGGATTTGGTAAAGAAAATAGGTTTTACACAATGCTATTCATTTAAATATTCGCCAAGACATGGAACACCATCTGCAGATTCTAAAAATCAAGTTGAAGAGAAAGTTAAGGACCAAAGACTGGCTGTTTTGCAAGAATTATTAACTAGTCAGCAAGTTGAATTTAATAAGCAATTTGAAGGTAAAAAAATTAAAGTATTATTTGAAAAAGAAGCTCCAAAATCGAAAAAAAAATCTGAAAAGTTTGATCAGACAATTACTGATCAAAATATACAAATCTGGGGCAAAAGCGAATGGCTTCAGTCTGTGGTTGTTAATTTTGAAAATGGCAAAAAAATCGATGAATTATTTGGTAAAATTTTTGAAGTTGATGTTGTTAAATCTCGTCCAAGCAGTTTAATTGCAAGTCTTTAAACTCATTTTAATAAATTTTATTTAGAAAATAATTTTTCTTCAATAGACTTGACATCTTCTAGCAATTTTTGGTCTTTATCAACAGATAACAAAATTTGTTTTTCTGAATGAATGACTGTAGCATGATTTTTTCCTCCAAATTTGCTACCAATATTTGCCAGACTTTCTTTAGTATGTTTTTTAGCAAGATACATGGCAATTTGACGAGGTTTAGCAATATTTCTTAGTCTGCTTTTAGAGTTAAGATCTGTAACCTTAATGCTAAAATGGTGGGCAACAATTTCTTGAATCTTTTCAACATTAAGAGCTTTTACAGTGTTATTTTTAAGATAACTCGACAATATAGTTTTAGCACTATCAAGCGTAATCTCTTCTTCTTCAAAAACTTGAGATGCTACAAGTTTTTTTAATGCACCATCTAAATCACGAATTGATGTTTTAATTTTTTCAGCAACAAAGCTTAAAACCTTGGTACATAATTCAATTTCAAGATGTTTGGCTTTGGATTTAACAATCTCCAAACGATCTGTAAAATCTGGATTTTTAAAATTAACAATCATTCCTCCAGCAATTCTTGATTTAAGTTTTTCATCAATGTTTTCAAGATCTGACGGACATCTGTCACAAACTAAAACCACTTGTTTATTATCTTCAACTAGTGAATTAAAACAATTCATAAATTCTTGTTGAGTGCTTTCTTTGCCAGCAATAAATTGCACATCATCAACAATTAAAACATCAATCGAACGCATTTTTTCTTTAAATGTCATGACATCATTGCTACGAATTGATTGAACAAAGTGAAACATGAATTTTTCTGCAGAAAGATAAACAACTTTCTTTTTATTGTCAGTTTTTTTGAGTTGCCAGGCAATAGCTTGAGCTAAATGAGTTTTTCCCATTCCAACTGAACCATGAATAAAGAAGGGAATTTTTTCATTAAATAATTCTTTTTTATCGCCAATTCCTGCAACAATTTTAGCCATTGATAAAGCCATTTTATTGTATTTAGTGCTAATGAAGTTATCAAAGGTATATTTGCTGTTAAGTTCGGTTCCAAAGGCAAAAACATTTTCGTATTTGGAAAGATTTATAACTTTTTTATCAGGATTCTCAGAATTGTTTTTTGGCTTTGAGTCTGATTTATCATTGTCTTCTTTGGCAATGAATACTGCTGAAATTTTATGAAGTTGTGGTAAAATTTTTTGCAGTTGATTTTTGAAATTTTTGCTTTGAAAAAACTCACGATTAAGCCAATCCCTTTCAAATTTTGAAGGGGTTTTGACAATGATTTCATTTGCAGTATGACTGTAAATCTCTATGTTTACAAACCATTTTTGGTAAATGTCTTGACCAAAATGATTTTCACAAAAAGAAAAGAAATCTTTGAGGTAATTTGGTTGTAAATTATTCACTGTTTCTTTAAGTTGATTTTGAATCATGTTTGTTCCCAAGGTAAATTGTTTGCTTTCCAACCATTAATTTTTGAACGATGGTGATGCTGATCAAGTTTACCTTCAAATCCATCAGAAACATTATAGCAATTGCTATAACCATAGCTACTGATAAATAATCCAGCTTGATTTGATCTTGCACCACTTCTACAAATAAAAATTAGTTTAGTAGTTAAGTCTTCTTTATTAAAAAAATTTTTGAGCTTGTTTCTTAAGATAGTATAAAAATCAGGATTAAGCTGATGATCATTATAAAACTGCCAAGGCAATAAAATCATTCTATTGTTAAAACCCTGAGGATTAGCAGTTCCAACAAAATTGAATTCTTCAAAAGTTCTCACATCAATTAAAATTGAATTGTAATCAGTTGTAAGAATTTTCATTGCTTCAACAGCAGTAATCTGTTGAATTGTCATATATTTTATAATGAATGTTTTGGTATACTAAAGAAAGTATTATGTGGTGGTTTTAAATTTATGTTGAATAAAATTTTTAAATTAAAAGTATTTAAAAAAACCTATAATTAATAATTTAAAACAAACAATTTTTAAATATGTTAGGGTTTGGTATAAAAAATAGATTTAAAACACAGATTTTTTTATTTAATCACTAATTTAAGAAAAAATATTAAAATTTATTTAATCCTACTAAATATTGAGTAAAGACAAATTTCTTAATTAATTTAATGATTTATAATTGATATTTTTAAAAATAATTTTTTAGATAACTAACTTAAATTTATTTAACAATTTTTGACAAATTTTTTTCTCAGTAAAGAAAAAAATTTGCGATTAGTTAAAATAAATCTGTTGACATTGTATTGATAGCTTTTTTGCAATGCTTAAAACTAAAATATTATTCTTAAACAATGCCAATATTGGTTTTAGATAATGTTAGTCTTTGTCAACTCAACAAAAAAAGCCTTACAATTTTATGCAACAAAAAAATTTCCTTAGTTATTTTTTTTATTTAATGAAATTGAACGAAAAATTATTAAAATACCACAAATTATCAATGGAGTTGAAAGCATTTGTCCCATGGTAAATTTTTCAAAGACAAATCCTAATTGTTGATCTGGTTCACGAAAATTTTCTAAAAAAATACGAAATAAACCATAAAGCATTAAAAAAATTCCACTAATCGCTCCACGATAGTTTCTAATTTTAGTTAGTGAAAATAAAGCAAATAAAATTACAAACATTAATAAACCTTCAAAAAAGGCTTCATATAACTGACTTGGATGTCTTGGTAAATCTCCAGCATTGGGAAAAACCATTCCTAATCTTGATTCTGTAACCCGTCCATAAAGTTCTAAATTAATAAAATTTGCTATTCTTCCAAAAAAAATTCCTAAACAACCAGTTATAGCTATTCGATCAGTAACTTGAAAAAAATCTATTCGATAAATTTTAGCAAATATTATCATACCAATAATTATTCCTAAGAGACCACCGTGAAATGACATGCCACCTTGCCAAAAAGCTAAAATATTATGTGGATGGGCAAGATAATATTTGAAATTATAAAACAAAACATATCCTAATCTTCCACCAACAAGTATTGAAATTATAATGAAAGGAATAAAATTCTCGAGGGCATTTTCACTAAATAATTTCTCAGTTTTATTAATTTTTTTTAGAAAAAAATAGGTTATTAAAACCCCAGCGATATATGCTAGGGAATACCATCTTATTGCTATGGGTCCAATTGAAAAAAAAACTGGATCAAACTCGGGAAGAATTATTGGATTCATAAATTAAATTTAGTTGATTAACGAGCTTTATAGTCGTAATTTGGGTTATTACCAATAAAAATTGACGAAGGTGGAGCAGAGGTTTGAAAAAAAATATCAATAGGAATTCCTCCTCTTGGAAACCAGTAACCTGAAATTCTAAGCCATTTTGGCTTAATAGTTTTAATGATATCCTTAGCTATTTTAACAGTACAATCTTCATGAAATGCCCCATGATTGCGATAAGAAAATAGGTATAGCTTTAAGGATTTACTTTCAACAATTTTATTTTCAGGTAGATAATCAATAACAATATGCGCAAAATCTGGCTGTGAAGTAATAGGGCATAATGAAGTAAATTCTGGACAACTGAAACGAACAACATAATCAACATCGCAATGAGGATTGTCAATAGCTTGAAGAGATGAATGTTGCGGATTATCAAATAAATAATCTGTTTTTTTTCCTAAGAGCAAATGAGTTTTTTTCTTTAAGGAGTTATTTTGCAGGGTTTTGTTTTTATTTTTATTTGCGATATTTTTTGCCATAAGGAATTATTTTTAAAATGATTATTGAAGATTTAGTTAATATATTTTAAAATTAAAAAAAATAAAGTCATCGATTAAATTTACAATAAAATGAACGATTCTACTCATACAAAAGCATCTAAGGATAAGATTGACAATATTGCTTTAAGCAATCATTTATCAATAACAACGCAAAATAACATTAATGCTGTTTTGATATTTCCAGATGGCAACCATTTCTTTGGTTATGGTATAGGAGTAATGGGAAAAACATTTGGAGAGATTTGTTTTAATACTTCCATAACAGGTTACCAAGAGATCCTTAGCGATCCTTCATATAGTCAACAAATTATCAATTTTACCTTTCCTCATATAGGTAATGTTGGGATCAATAAAAATGACATTGAGTCAAGAAAAATATATGCCAAAGGCTTAATTATTGCAGAGTTAATTACAAATCCATCAAGTTATCGAGCTGATAACAATCTGCATGATTGGCTAGAGAAAAATAAAGTCACTGGAATTAGCGGTATAGACACAAGAGCAATAACCAAAAAAATTCGCGAGAATGGCGCTAAAACTGTTGCTATAATCTACCAAAATGATGTTGAAAATATTGATATTCCTAAAGTTTGTAAGGAATTATCCTCAACTCCAGACCTCAATGGTGTCGAACTTGCTAGAAGTGCTAGCCTTAATGAAAATTATCAATGGAATAATCAAGCAACTTGGTTACAATCAAAAAATTGTTATGAATCAGATATTAAACCGGTTTATAAGGTTGTAGCAGTTGATTTTGGAGCAAAACTAAATATTTTACGATCCTTAAAAAAGGTAGGTTTTGAAGTTGAAGTTGTTGGATCACAAGCATCTTATGAGGAAATAATGGCTTTAAAGCCAGATGGAGTTTTTTTATCAAATGGTCCTGGTGATCCTGCTCAAACTGCTAAATATGCCAATTCAGTGATTAAGAAAATTCTAGAAAATAAAATTCCGTTATTTGGGATTTGTCTAGGCCATCAACTTCTTGCAATTGCTATTGGGGCAAAAACTACCAAAATGCATCAAGGTCATCGAGGAGCTAATCATCCAGTTCAAAATTTAATTACAAAAAAAGTAGAAATCACCAGTCAAAATCATGGTTTTTGTGTTGATCATAACACTTTACCTAAAAATGTTGAAGTTACTCATATCTCTTTATTTGATAACACAATTGAAGGAATTATGTTAAAGGATTCACCGGCATTTTCTGTTCAATATCACCCCGAAAGCTCACCTGGTCCTAGCGATAGTTTTTATCTGTTTGAGCAATTTAAGGAAATGATACAAAAATCACAAAAATAATCAGGAACTAATGTTTAAATTAGCCACAACTAGCTCAATATATTTTTTGATTATTCTGCCACTTATTTCATCTCTTCTTTGTTATGTATCGCGTAAACGTAATGTAAATTACATTATTTATTTAATTTCAACAGCTGTATGTTTAGTTATTATTCTAAAGCAAATTTTAAAGGTAATTAATTTTAGTAAAATTGCTAATGACTTCGAAACCTCAACAATATCAATTATACAAGAATTCCAACTTGATATTATTTCATTATTTTTTTTGTTAATAATTACTTATATTAAATTAATAACAAACTCTTCATTTCACTTTGAATTTGAAAACAAACTTAGCGATGAATTAAATCAAAAAACATACGCTGTATTACTTTTAAATATATTTGCAATTAATTCAATTTTATTAACAAATAATATTTTTAATTTATTTATATTTTGTGAGATTTATATTTTTACCTTTCTGGCAATTTGTTCTTTAGCAAGCGATTCAAAAGTATTAAAATCAACATTTAATTATTATTGCCTTAGCTCAGCTTCTTCGCTGCTTTTTCTTATATCATTTATTTCGATTTATCTTTGCTTTGGTGAAACAAGTTTTACTAAGATTGTCGATAATTTTGCTTTAATATCTTCAAAAAATTATTGGTATCTTTTATTAATTTTGTTTAGTATTACATTAGCAATTATTTTAAAATTTTTTCCTGTGTGGCTATTTTATAATAATATAAAATCTAATAATAATCTTAGCGATATTTCTATTATCGAAGTTTTTTTTGTTACATGTCTTTTAGGAATCTATCTTTCCTTAAAATTTATAAATTCATTTTTTGGAAATAATTTATTATTTTTAAAATTTAACTACGATATTTTACTAATCCTTCTTTGTGCAGTTATGATATCATATAGTTCAGTTAAAATTGTTAAAGAAAAACATCTAAAAATTATAGCAATAAATTTATCATTAAGTAACTTTGGCCTTATTTTATTAGCCCTTGCTATTCAAAATATTTACTCCCTTAAAGCTCTTTTTTATTTTATTATTACCAATGTGAGTAGTAATTTAATGCTGTACATTTTTGCAATTTTTTTAAAGAAAAATTTTAGGACTTCTTCCATTGAACAAATATATTTTCCTCAAAAAGTTCACTATTTATTAAATATATTTTTAAAAATATTTATCTCGTTTGTAATTGGAATTCCTTTTACATTGTTATTTTTTGCCAATTATTATCTTTGTATGTCATTATTTGAATATAAATATATGGCTATTGTTTTAGCTATAATAATTATGGCAAATTTTGCTTATTTTAAGCTAGGATTAAATTTATTTAACTCTTTATATTCTAGCAATAATCAAGAAAAAGAAAATAATTTTATTACTAATAAATTATTCAATAAAAAAGTCTTTCAAATAACATTTTTTTCAAATTTAGCTTTTATTTTTTTTCTTATTTTCAATATCAGTTATTTAGAAAAATTTTCTAATAAATTTGCTCAGTATTTCCTTTTATAGTTTAAAAAAATGATAAATATTTTTGATGAATCATCGCTAATTATTTTGCTTTTAATTGGCATTCATCTTACAAATATCTATATTTGTAAGCGAAATTATCATATAAATTTTAACTCTATACTTTCACTGTCTATATTACAAATTTTATTATCTTTTGTACTTTTCTTTATTACAAATGAAAAAAAATCATTTTTGTGGAATATATTCTATGTCGATAAAAATATTAATTTATCACTCTTCTTTGATAAATGTCGAGGTGTATACTTATTGTTAACAAATTTGTTGTTATTAATTTTGCTAATTTATTTAAAAAAATTCCTACAACTATTTGATAAAAATAATCTAAAGAAAATTATTTTATATATTCTCAGTTTTTTCTTTATTTTAAATCTTCTAATTGTCAGTGCCAATCTGATAACAAGCATTTTAATAATTACAATTACTACTCTATTGTCAAATAGCTATTTTAATGCCAGATTTAAAAATGAAAATATTAAAATTAATAATTCACTTAATATAATTTACTATCTTCAACATGTATTAATGTTTTTTATTTTAATCATTCTAATAAAATATTTTGATAGCAATTCTTTTGAAAAAAATGATATAAATATTTTAAGTTTAAAGTTGAAAATGCAATATCTTCTATACTCTCTTATTTACATTATTTTATTATTATTTGCCTTGATTACTTTATACAAATTTTATTTTATAATAAATTTAAGCATTACCGATGAGTTATTTTTTATCTTATCGAATCTTCTTCCATCTCTTGTTTTATTTACTCAGCTAATTTTCTATATTTGTGACTTTAATTTCTTACCAATTTCATTAACAAATAACAACATCTTTATCAATTTGTTTATAACTTTTAATTTATTATTTTTTGGATCAATAATGGTTTATTCTAAATTTAAAAAAAATTTACTAAGCTTAATATCTGTTTATTCATTATTTTATTTAATATTTTCTTTTTTTATTAATAATACATTTAGTACTAAATATATTTTTATTACTACGGTTGGATATTTTATTAATATTATAAGTTTGTTTATGATGATGTTACCATTTAATACTCTTCAAAATAAAATACATACTCAAAGTATATATGGCATATTCTTTCTTATGCCAAAGAGCACTATTTTTCTTATTATAGCCCTATTAAACTTAATTGGTTTAAGCCCATCTCTTAATTTAATTTCAAATTATCAAATTATTAAAATTATAACAAATAAACCTTCAATTATTCCTTTTATGAATATATCGATTTATTATATATTTATTCTTGGTTTTTTAGTATTTTTTTTCAAAATAATTTTCAAGAAAACTTTTATTGAAAGAAATAAAGATGAAATAAATTTAATAAATAAATTTGAAAATGAGCTTCATCTTGTCTATTCAAGAATAGCTATTATCGTCTTAAGTGTTATCTTTTTTCTATTCCGTAAATTTTTAATAATATAAAATTATGTCAGAAATTAACCAGTATGTAGTAAATATTTGTAATAATGCTAAAAATGCCAGTAGTCAAATTGCTAAAGCAAATCTCGCAGATAAAAATAAGGTTTTATTGGAAGTTATAAAATTAATTAATTCAAAAAAAAATGAAATTTTACTATCAAATAAAATTGATTTTGAAAATGCTATAAATGCAAATATTGATCCAGCCAAAATTGATCGCCTAATTCTTAATGAAGATAAAATTAAATCTCTTATTATCTCTCTTGAAGAGATTATAAAATTACCTGATCCAGTTGGTAGAATAATAGAAAATTATAATCGACCAAATGATTTAAATATTCAAAAAATATCAACTCCAATTGGAGTATTACTTGCAATTTATGAGGCTCGACCAAATGTAACCTGCGATGTTTCTGCTCTTGCGCTAAAGTCTGGAAATGCAGTAATATTAAGAAGCGGATCAGATTGTTTAAATACTTCAAAAATTATCGCTGATATTTTTAGAGAAGCTTTAGTAATTACAAATTTTAATTCCAATATTGTTTCCTTTATTGAAAATAAAGAATACGAGGTGGTAAACAAATTATTAAAAATGAACAATTTTATTGATGTTGTAATTCCTAGGGGTGGAAAAAAATTAATTAAAGCAATAATCGACAATAGCAATATACCGATGTTTAATCATCTTGATGGTAATTGTCACACTTATGTTCATCAAGATGCAGATCTTGATAAGGCATTAAAAATAACTATTAATGCCAAGATGAGAAGAACAAGTATCTGTGGAGCTACTGAAACATTGCTTGTAGATCAGGCAATTGCAACAAAATTTATTCCATTAATCGCTAAAGAATTAAAAAATTTAGGATGTCAAATTAGAGCAGATGAATTTGCATGTAAAATTGATAAAAGTTTTGTTAAAGCAACGGAAGATGACTATTATACGGAATTTCTTGATAAAATAATTGCCATTAAGATTGTTGAGAATGTTGATCAAGCGATTGCTCATATTGCAAAATATGGATCTTCTCATACCGAATCAATTATTACTGAAAATAACACTATTGCTGAAAAATTTTTACAGGATGTCAATTCGGCAATTGTTATGCATAATACTTCAACGCAATTTGCTGATGGCTATGAATTTGGAATGGGAGCGGAAGTTGGAATAGCTACGGGAAAACTACATGCTCGAGGTCCTATTGGCCTAGTTCAATTAACAACCTTTAAGTATCAAGTTCGCTCTAAATATGCAATTAGAAACGGATAATGGTAATTTAAAAATTTAAAATAATGAAACAAAATTATATTGAAAATCTTAGCAAAATTATTGCAAAGTTACCAAGCATGGGTCCCAGAATTTCTAAAAGAATTGTCTTACATCTTGCAAGCAATAAAACAAAAACACTTATTCCTCTTATTAATGCACTGCAAAATCTTGATCAATATATTCATCATTGTCAGATATGTGGAAATTTAGATGAGGGGGATATTTGTCATATTTGCCTCGATGAAACAAGAGATAAATCAATAATATGTATTGTGGAAGAAGTTGCAGACCTCTGGGCAATAGAAAGAAGTTTTGAAAGGAGTAAATCATATCGAGGTGTCTATCACGTTCTAAATGGAAAATTATCGGCAAGAGTAGGGCAAGGTATTGAGGATCTTTCAATTGATAAACTTATTAAACGAATTAAAGAAAACAAAATTCAAGAAATTATAATTGCAACCAGTGCTACAATTGATGGCCAAACGACCGCTCATTTTTTAGCAGAAATTTTAAAAGAATATAATATTAAAATTTCTCGATTAGCTCATGGCATTCCAGTGGGAAGTGAAATTGACTATTTAGATGATGGAACAATTTCAATAGCATTAAACTCAAGAAAAGAAGTTTAAAATTTAATAAAATTTTTAAAAATAGATTAAATTTTTTTTAAGTAAGAACTTGTGAAAAAATTTTTTCAAAAGATGGGAAACTAGTTTTAATCATTTGGTCATCATCAATTTCTATGCCATTTTCAAGTGTTAAGCCCATTATTAAAAATGACATTGCAATTCGGTGATCCATCGCAGTTCTAATAAAAATTCTTTGTTTTGGTTGAACAACACCACCAGATATTTCAAGGGAATCGTTAGCTAGCTTTATATTTACCCCACATTTTTCTAAATTTTGTGCAATCATCAATAAACGGTTACTTTCTTTAGTTTTAAGTTCAGCTAAACCATTTAGCTTTGAAACTCCCTTAGCGTTAGCGCAGGCAATTGCAAGAATTGGATATTCATCAATCATTGATGCACTTCTTGAAGCAGGAACTTCAACAGCTTTAAGATTACTTGATTCAACAACAATATCAGCTACCAATTCCCCGTTTATTTCTTTTTGATTAACAATTTCAATATTAGCATCCATTTCCTGTAAAGTAGTGATAATACCTGTTCTTAATGGATTAATTCCAACATTTTTTAGAGTGACATGAGAATTTTTAGAAAGAAGACAAGCTACAATAAAAAAACTTGCTGAAGAAATATCGTTTGGAATATCGAAATCTTTAGCATCAAATTCTTGTAATCCTTGATAACTATGCTTTAATCCTGAAGAAAATTTTTCAGTTATAATTTTTAGTCCCAAATACCGCATCATAATTTCGCTATGATCTCGACATTTTTCAGGTTCAATTATTGTAGTTATTCCTTGAATTGCCATACTCGCTAAGAGAATACAACTTTTAACTTGAGCAGATGCAATATTCATTTTATATTCTATAGGTAATGGATTTTTTGCTCCACATACTGCAAATGGTAATAAATTATTATTACGAGAAATAATTTTTGCTCCAAATTGTTCTATTGGCTGAAATATTCGTGTCATGGGTCTTAGTCGAAGCGATGCATCGCCAGTAAAGAAAGTGGTAAAGTTGTATGGCGTAACTAATCCAGCAAGCAGACGAGTTGAGGTTCCAGAATTACCCATATCTAAAATATCGCTAGGTTCTTGAAGGCCAAGCAACCCAACACCTTTAACAACATATATTTGATCTTGCTTTACAATATCGACTCCCATCGATCTTAATGCTTGGGCAGTATGAAGCACATCTTCTCCTTCTAAAATATTACAAATTTTTGAAGTTCCATTTGCTAATGCACTAAAAATTAAGGAGCGATGAGATATTGATTTATCTGGGCTAACAACAATTTCGCCTTGAAAAGATTTATCTGTTTTTTGTGATAATTTTACCATATTTACTAAGAAATAAAACCATTAAACATAGACAAAATCTGATCTATAAAAATAATTATAATTGTATTTAAAATAGTTGCGGCAATAATTATAGACTTTATAGCAATTGAATCATCGATAATTATTTGAGAGGAAGGTGTATCAAAGTAAATAATTTTAATAATTCTTAAGTAATAAAAAGCTGAGATCACTGTCAACAAAATAGCAATTAATGCAAATTTAAAATATCCGGTAGTAATGACTGCTGAAATTATATAAAATTTTGAAAAAAAACCTGCTAACGGAGGGATTCCTGCAGTTGAAAAAATAAGTAATGATAAACATAAGGCTATTGTAGGATTTGATTTAGAAAGTCCTGCTAATGATGATATTGCAAAAGTTTTTTTGTCAGTCTCGTCATTATCAATTTGATTGCCGCTAATTAAAAGATTCAGAAAACCAAAAATTCCAAGTGAGATAATGCTATAAATAAAAATGTAAAATAACACTGCAGTAATAACATTTTTACCTAATCCAGCTAAACCAAGAATTATAAAACCAACATGTGCAACTGAACTAAAAGCTAAAAGTCTTTTTAAATTCTTTTGAAAAATTGCCCCAAGGCTACCAACTATTATTGAAATTAATCCAACAAAAATCATAATGTGAGATAATATTGACCATGAAAATTTATAGATTAGGAATGTTAAAGCTATTACTGAAGTAAACTTTCCAACAGTTGCAAATAGAGTTGCAACAACTGTAGCAGAACCTTCAATTATATCGGGATACCACATATGAAATGGGGCATTACCTAATTTAAAGAACATAGCAATCATAACCAATACTATTCCTAATAGAAAACCTACCGGAACATCATTCTTTTGCTTTTCTACAAGATCAGCAATTACCGTAAAATTTGTTGTTCCCATATAACCATATATCATAGAAATACCATACAATAAAATTCCTGAAGCTAGACAACCTAAAATAAAATATTTAATTCCAGCTTCTGAAGATTTTTTAGAATCAGTTTTTATTGCCGAAAGTAGGTAAAAAGATAAAGCCTGCAACTCAATACCAAGATAAAATGCTAGAAAATCATTGCTAGAAATCATTATTAATCCCCCAGTACAAGCGATGAGCATTAATGCTAAAAATTCAGCACTAAATTTTTCCATCATTGCTACAAAACGAAGCGATATAACTACCACAAAAGTAACTAATAAAATTAAAAAACATTTACTTAAGGCAATTATTGGTGAATTTTGATAAAATTGATTAAAATATAATTCACTTTGAGCAAAATTCTTAAAAGTTCCAACAATTGCTAATGCACATATCAATAAAGTTAAGAGGTGAGTGATGTAAAAAAATTCTTTATTTCTTTTGGCAAAAAAAACATCAATCATAAGAATGAATAAACTTCCACAAAAAAGAATTAATTCTGGTAAAACTACAGAGATATTCATAATTTTATATTAAATTTTATAAATTAATAAATATTTTTAGAAATATTAAATTTCTAAAGTTATTAATCGGTTACTACTTAGCTAAATTTTCACTAAAAATTTTAACTATATCACTAACTGGGTGAGTGTAATATTTGATAATTAAATTTGGGAATATCCCAATTAAAATAACTATCGATACCATTACAACATAACTTAATAGCTCAAAATTTTTTACATCAGTTAATGAAGTTACTTTAGAATTGGATATCTCACTGAACCATACTCTTTTATATAACCACAACATATAACACGCTCCAAGAATAACTCCCAAAGATGCAATTAAAGCAAGAATTTTATTAACTTTAAAAGTCCCTATAATTGCTAAAAACTCACCGACAAAACCACTAGTTCCTGGTAAACCAACTGAAGCAAGAGTCAGAATCATTGCAATCAAAGCAAAATTTGGCATTCTAAGAGCTATTCCTCCGAGATCTGCTATTTTCTTGGTATGAAGACGATCATATATAGAGCCAACACACATAAATAAACCCGCTGATACGATGCCATGACTTATCATTTGAAAAACTGCTCCATCTATACCTTGTTGAGTAAAGCTAAAAATTCCCATAGTTACAAAACCCATATGCGCTACTGAAGAATAGGCGATCATTTTTTTCATGTCTTCTTGCATTAATGCTACAAATGATCCATAGATTATTGCTATTACACTTAATACTAAAATTGCATTAGCAAAATATTGAGCACCAAGAGGAAATAGAGGTAGGGCGAATCTCAAAAAACCATAAGCTCCAAGCTTAATTAAAATTCCGGCTAATATTACTGAACCTGCTGTTGGGGCTTGAACATGAGCATCGGGAAGCCATGTATGAAATGGAAACATAGGAATTTTTACTGCAAATGAAAGAGCAAATGCTATAAAAAAAATTTTTTGATATTCCAATGGAAAATATTTTGGTAAGCCTTTAGCTAGCTGAACTACATCAGTTGTTCCAGTATAAAGAAACATGGTAATTATAGCAATTAAAAAAAATACTGACCCAAATAATGTATAAATGAAAAATTTATAAGATGCATAAACTCTATTTTCTCCACCCCAAATCCCGATTAACAGAAACATTGGAATCAACATAAATTCAAAGAACATGTAGAAAAATAAAATATCTAAAGCACAAAAGGACCCAATTACCAATCCTTCCATAATTAAAAAAGCAATAACAAATTCTTTAACTCTAGTTTTGATTGAATTGACGCTAATCGCTAAACAGATTGGAGTAAGAATAGCAGTTAATATAATCATGGCCAAAGATATACCATCAACACCAACAAAATACTTTATATCATATAAAGAAAATAATTTAAAAACTTCACTAAATTGATACTCTTTTTTTTCTAAATCGAATTGTGAGGTTAAGATAATAGCTAGAAAAAGATTTAATATACTGACAACTAAGCCGTAGCCAAAATAAATTTTTGAATTTTTAAATCTAACAATTAGTAAAAAAACTGCACAAATTATTGGCAAGAAAATTAGGGTTGATAATATTGGAATATTCATGCGAATTTAATTTTTAAATTTTTAAAAAAAATTTTTTTAATAATAAAAAATAATGAATTTATTGTAAATAAAATTGTCAAAAAAATTGAACTATTTTAATAAAAAATAAAAGGCATTCATAATTTTAAAGCAATAAACTTAATAAATGCAATTATTTAATAATAATTTTTTTTCCTATCCCAAGAGCTATAAATTCATTGGAAAGTTTCTTTTCTTTTTTAGCTAACTCTAAATCATTAATTGGATCATTATAATTTTCAGATGATAATTGAAATGTCGAATGATGCATGGCAATTGATTTTTGTGAATTTAATTCAATATGAGCTTTAAGGGCTTGAGTGGGACTTAAATGATATCTTAACATAAAATCTTCAGGCTTGTAAGCACCAATTGGAATCATTGCTAGTTTAAAGCTAGAAAATCTAATTTTTGCTTTAATAAAATGATCACTATAACCTGTATCCCCAGCAAAATAAATATTACCTAGCGATGATTCAATTGCAAAAGCTCCCCACAAGCTAGCATTTCTGCCAAACATCATTCTTTTAGACCAATGTTTAGCTGGTAAAAAATTAACAGTAATTTTATCAAATACTTTAAGACCTTCATTCCAATCTAATTCACTACAATTTAACTTAAGTTTTTTTATTTGATTAAGATAATAGCAGTTCCCAAGTCCTGTAATAAATTTTGGCTGATGTTCATTATGAAGTTTAATAATAGTAGGAATGTCAAGATGATCGTAATGGGAATGACTTATCAATACCAAATCAATATTTGGTAACTGATGAAATTTAATACCAGGAATAACCGCTCTTTTAGGACCAATAAATCTTAAAGGGCTGGCTCGCTCCGAGAATATAGGATCAGTTAAGATATTAAGACCATGAAACTGTAAAAGAAATGTTGAATGACCAATAAATGTAGCATGAATTGACTTGTCATTTACTGAATCTAAGGGGATTAATTGCTCAATTGAGTAATTTTTTTCAGGCCATGTTGTTTTACCATGGTGTTTTTGATATTTTAACTTATTTAAATAATAGTTAAAAAAACCAGATTTTTTTGATATTTTTTTTTCTTCAGGATTAAAAAAACTTTTACCATTAAAATGATCAGATACTGACTGATAAGAATATTTACTTTCATTAAAAAGGATGAATAATGACGAAAGAATTAAGAAAATAAAGAAAAAAATAAAAGTAATGATTTTACGCATTTTTTGTTAGAAAAATTTATTAAGTAATTAAAAAATATTTTTAAAAATCGATTGTTTTGCAATTTATTTGCCAATCTCCAAAATGAGTTGCATCAAGTTTTTTATTTAAAGATTGTTCACTTGGAGAATCTTGATTGAGATTAATTGAGGAATTGATATTTGGAAGCGGATTTAGACTATCACTTGCATTTAAAATTTTATGATTTTTGTCTAAATTGTTATTTTTATCATCGCTGGGTTTATGATTTTCAAGATTTTTAGAATTATAGTTATCAAGTATGTTGCTATTGTTATTCATAATTTTAGTGTAATTTTAGAAGTATTTTTATTAAACAAATTTTAGTTATTTAAAAAAATAAAAAAATTGTGAGGATTTTTGTTAGCTAATTAACTCAATTATCCCGCTTGCATTCCTCCTCCTTTGCTAGGTGATACAATAGAAGTATGACCCTGAAGACCTGCATTGACAGCACCTGCAAAAGGTCTCAGTTGAGCAAGATCGGATAAACCGTTACCGGTTTTATGAATAGCCAGTCCTGTTGCACCAAGATTTTGAATTGGCATAAAACTATCAGCTACACTAAAAGGATTAGATGACATTGCATCTCCTTGTATTGAACCTAAGATGTTGTTTAAATTTCCTGCTGAATTTATGGTCTGATCTATTGACACATTTTGCATTGATGAGCCAATCTTACCCCCTAAGCTTGCATTTAAACCTTCTCCTCCACCTTGGGTCATTCCTGCGAAATAGTTACCACTTGGAGTACCAACGCCTGCTGCAGATGGAGCATATATATTAGCATCCATATTTTTAGCTATAAAACTTTCTTCACCAGTAGTTAAACCTGTCATAAATAGTATAAATTAAATTAATTTTTATTAACCATAGCATCTAAACATGATATTGCGGACATATTTAAAATATCATTAATTGATGAACGCATAGTAATAATTTGAACTGGTTTTTCAAAACCATCAAGAATTGGTCCAATTACTGTACAATTTCCAACTTCTTCTAAAAGCTTAGTTGCAATACTCGCTGAATGCAAACCTGGACAAATTAGAATATTAGCTGGAGCACTTAAACGACAAAAAGGATATTTTGCCATTTTGTCAGGATTAAGAGCAACATCGGCTGTCATTTCTCCGTCATATTCAAAATCAACCGACATTTCATCAAGTAACTCAACAGCTTTTTTAATTCTTCCAGATTCAGTTTTAATTGCACTACCAAAATTTGAAAAGGATAAAAATGCCACTCGCGGTTCATAACCCATACTTCTAACCTTTTTAGCAGTTTGTTTAGCAATGTTTACTAAATGTTCAGATGATGATAATTCTGAACAAGAAGTATCAGCAATAAAAATTGTTCGACCCTTAGTAATAATCATAGAAATACCAAGAACAATTTGGTCTTTTTTATTTTTTATGACTTTCCAAACATCGTTTAGAGATGTTGAATAACCTCTTGTTAAACCGGTAACTAGTGCATCGCCATGTCCGCATGCTAACATTGAAGAGGCAAAAACATTGCGATCAGTTTTAACCATTCTTGCACAGTCTGATTGTAATACGCCTTTTCTTTGTAGCTTTTTATAAAGATATTCTATGAATTTATTATTCTCATCTGAAAGCGAGGAGTTATATATTTCAATACCTTCTGGGGCAATATTAAACTCTTGCATTTTTTCAAGAATTTTTTCTTTTTTTCCAACAAGAATTGGCTTACCGTAACCATTATCTCGCCATAAAGCAGAAGCTTTAATAATTTCTGGTTGTTCGCCTTCAGCAAATATTACATTTTTTGGGGATCTTTTTAATTTTTCAAATATCAATCCAAGGCTGTTAACAGATGGATCTCTTCGAGCTTGTAATTGTTTTTTATAAGCATCCCAATCTTTGATTGGTTTTCGAGCCACTCCGGTTTCAACCGCTGCTTTAGCAACTGCCAAAGGAACCGTGTATATTAAACGCGAATCAAAAGGGGTAGGGATAATGTAATTTGGTCCAAATTTCATTTCTTTGCCACCATAAGCTTTTACAACCTCATCTGGAACTGGTTCACGGGCTAAATCAGCTAAAGCTTTAGCTGCAGCAATTTTCATTTCTTCGTTAATAGTTGAAGCTCGAACATCTAATGCTCCACGAAATATATATGGGAAACCCATGACATTGTTAACCTGATTTTCATAATCACTTCTACCAGTCGCAACAATTGCATCGTCTCTGCAGCTGTGAACTTGTTCTGGAGTTATTTCAGGATCGGGATTTGCCATAGCAAAAATTACTGGATTTTTTGCCATTGATTTGACCATCTCTTTGGATACCGCATCTTTAACAGATAGACCAAGAAATACATCTGCTCCTTTCATTGCATCTGCTAAGGTTCGAGCTTTAGTATCAACTGCATGAGCAGATTTCCATTGGTTCATGCCATCTGTTCTACCCTTATAAATAACCCCCTTAGTATCACATAAAATAGCATTTTCATGAGGTAAACCCATTGCTTTAAGAAGCTCTAGACAAGCAATTCCAGCTGCGCCAGCACCATTAACAACAACTTTAATTTCTTTAAATTTTTTACCACTAAGTTGTAAAACATTTAGAATACCTGCAGCTGAAATAATTGCCGTACCGTGTTGATCATCATGAAATACCGGAATATCCATTAATTCACGGAGTTTGCTTTCAATAATAAAGCATTCAGGTGCACGAATATCTTCAAGGTTAATGCCACCCCAAGACGGAGATAAAAACTTAACTGAATTAATAAACTCATCAACATTTTCAGTTGCAACTTCGATATCAACTGAATCAATATCAGCAAATCTTTTGAATAAAACTGATTTTCCTTCCATAACTGGTTTACCAGCCAAAGCTCCAAGATTACCAAGACCCAGTACTGCTGTTCCGTTTGAAATAACTGCAACATAATTGCCTTTAGCAGTATAGTCATAAGCTGTTTCAGGATTTTTAGCTATTTCAAGACATGGAACTGCCACACCTGGAGAATATGCTAATGCCAATTCACGTTGAGTGTTTAATGGTTTAGTAGCATGCATTGCCACTTTTCCAGGTTGACCTTGCATATGAAATTGAAGGGCTTCAAGTTCTTTAGAGGTTTTGTCATGAATATTATTAGCTTTGTTATTTGACGTTGAAAGGTTTTTAGACATAAATTTTGTGTTTAGTTAATTAAATATCAAAGCCAATAGATTAGATTTATAAAATCGAATTTAGCGCTTTATAAATATGTTTTTTAAAATTATAAATCAATATTATGAAACTATTTGAAAATTTATAAGCATTATTTAAAAAATAAATTTAATTTATTTTTTTATTCCTATAATACTTCATTTTTCTAAACGTTAATTTAACATTGCTAATTTTAATTGTCAAAATCTTATGACCATTCATCAGCTAAACTGTAATCTTAAATTTCTCCAATGCTATCAAGAGTTTACAGGGATTAGAAAAATTAACTTCATATTACTGCATCACATTCAAGCTAATAACATTCAAAATGCTCTTGATCAACTTTATGATCATAAGGTCAGTAGTCATTATCTGATTGATGATGATGGTAATATTTTTCAATTAATTGACGATAATGACATTGCCTATCACGCTGGAACAAGTTATTGGCAAGGAATCGATGGATTAAATAAACACTCGATAGGAATTGAAATTTTAAGCACAGATCCTTTTAACAAAGGTTTTAACAATCTTCAAATGCAAGCTACTATTGAATTATCTCACAAACTAATGATTAAACACAAAATCAATAATCGCAATATTTTAGGTCATAGCGATGTTGCTTACTACAAAGATACTGGTTTTCTTGATCGTAAACAAGATCCATCACATTTATTTGATTGGAACCTTTTAGCACAGAATGGCATAGGAATATTTCCAAAAATCAATTTAAGTCATCATGATGATAAAATTTTATTTTTTATTAATGATCAAAATCCCGAAATTGCTAAAATTAAACTTCGTTTAAAAAATTTAGGCTATAAAGTTAGCAACATAAATAATTACTATAATCAAGAAATGCAAGTTCTAGCAAGGGTATTTAATCGACATTATAATCCTTTAAAATATCATGAGAATTCGGATTTTTGGTATATGAGTTCCCAATTTATACTCGAACGACTTATTAATCTTTAAAAAATATAATTTATTCAATGTTATAAGCTTTGATATATCTGTATGATTTATCTAAAGTCTTAGCAAATAAGAGCACTGTAACTTTTCTTGCACCTGCTTTTTTTAAAGCTTTAGCACAGAAATTTGCTGTTGTTGATGTTGTCATAACATCGTCAACCAAAAGGATTTTTTTATTTTTTATATTATTAAGATATCGATGATTAACCTCAAATGTTTTGCGTAAATTTTTCTGCCTTTTACCTCTTTTTAATCCAAGTTGTGAAACGCTATTTTTTTTTCTTATTAATAAGTTTGCAAAATATTTTTTTGGGTCAATATTTCGTGCAATTAAATTGGCATGATTAAATTTTCTTAATCTTAACTTTTTGTAATGCATAGGTACTGAAACAATATAATCGTTATCTTTAATTACTTGATAAAAATTTATTTTTAAAAAATTTGCAATCTTGTATGCAATAAATGTTTTATCCTTAAATTTCAAATCTAAAATAGCTTG
Source organism: Alphaproteobacteria bacterium (assembly GCA_014190355.1). Lineage (GTDB taxonomy): Bacteria > Pseudomonadota > Alphaproteobacteria > Rickettsiales > UBA1997 > CAILUF01. The sequence goes on along the minus strand of BJGH01000007.1, from coordinate 30,576 downwards.
GCCAATTATATAATTGTAAACATAAAGTACGTAAGTCTCATCAAAAAATGGCTTTTTAGTTAAACAATTTAAGCAAATCAAATGCTTTCCAAAATTTTTTTGTTTAGCAAATGGTAATGAACAAATTTTACATTTTATTGGTGAAATGAATTTTATTTTTAAAAAACATTCTTTACAAAATAGTCCATCATAACTAATAATTTTTTGACAATATAGACACACAGAAGGAAAAAAAATTTGTACAATTTTTTTAAAAAAATTTTTAAATATTTTCATATCAATATTTTATGGTGAAAAATAATTTTATTTTTGACAGAAGACTTTTATTTCATAATTCAAAGCGTTATCAACATCAATTTGCTAATTATAATTTAATCCACCATCAAATTGCAAACAAAATTAATGAAGATTTAACATTTATCAATAAAAGTTATGAACAGACCCTAGAAATAAATAGTAAAGATGATTATTTAAAGTCTTTATTAATAAAAAATAAGATTGTAAATAACTACTTATCTACTAATGCAAATACTGTATGTGATGAGGAATTACTGCCTTTTAAAAAATCTGCATTTGATTTAATAATTAGCAATCTTAATCTACAATTTGTTAATTTAATTGAATCTTTTCTTATTCAAGCTAAAGAAATTTTAAAGGAAAATGGTTTAATAATTTTAACTTTTTTTGGGGAAAACAATTTAGCAGAATTAAATCAAGCAATATATCACAGCGAAAATCAAATTTATCAAGCTCTATCACCTAGAATGATCCCAACTATTGACATTAAAACTGCAGGTCAACTTTTAGTTAAAGCTGGGTTTATTAATCCAATAGCAGATATAGAGGAAATTGAGATTGAATTTTGTGAAGTTAAAGATTTACTTAATTATTTAAAATTTGCTAATCTTGGAAATATTCTAAATAAAAGATCAAGAAAATTTTTTACAAAAAAACTTTTAGATAGCTTGATTAATTATTACCAAAATAATTTTAAAAATGATCAAGGTTATTATTTAGCAACTTTTAAAATTATTACCATCATTGCTCAAAAAAAATAAATTGTTATGCAATTAGATCAAGCTCAAAAATTTGTTCAAGACAAACTATCGCAGTTATTAGTTAATCTTAATAATAATCAATCTAACTCAAAAAACTTTCAAAAGATTTTAAATATTTTTGTTAAAAACAAAGAAATCCTATCAGATTATAAAGGCTATTACATATTCGGAAGTGTTGGCAGGGGAAAGACAATGCTAATGTCAAATTTTTTTAATAACCTTAATTTTAAGGAAAAATATTTTTGTCATTTTAATAGCTTTATGAAGCAAATTCATCAAGCCTTACATGAAATTCGCAGTCAATCATTAAAAAAAAATGATGAATTAATTTTTGCGGTAGAAAAGATTTTAAAAAATAATAATTACCAAGCTCTACCAAAAGTTATATGTTTTGATGAATTTCAAGTCGTTGATGTAGCTGATGCAATGTTATTATCACGAATTTTTGAATTTATTTTTTTAAAAAAAATAATAGTAATTTTTACCTCAAATACTCATCCCTTAGAGCTATATCAAAACGGTTTACAACGAGATTTATTTATAAATTTTGTTAAAAATATTCTTATGTCAAATTGTCAAATTTTACATCTTGATTTGACTATTGATTATCGAACTTTAAATCTAGTTTCAGTATATAAAAAATTTTTAGTAAGTAATTATAAAAATCGAGAAATTTTCAAATCCTATATTGAAGAATTTACAAAAGATAAAACAATGAAAATTAATAAGATTAAGGTCTGGGGAAGGGAATTAATTATTAAAAAATCATATCAAAACATTGCAATCTTTAATGCTAATGAATTATTTTTTGATAATCTTCATAGTGCAGATTATGAAGCACTATCAACAAATTATGATTTAATTTTTATTAAAAATCTGCCTATTTTTACCGAGGAAAATATTAACGAGATTAAAAGATTTACATTGTTTATCGACGAGATATATCTTCATAAAACTGCATTAATAATTTTAGCCAAAGTTAAAATTGATAAACTAGTTGATAGCAATTTACTAATTCATAAATTTAGTTTTTTTCAAAGAACCATTTCTCGTCTCAAGGAAATCAAAAGTCTAAACTACTTTGAAAACAGTAAATTTGCCCATGAAATAGTTAAAAAAAATATTGCTTAGTTAAAGATAAATTATAAAATACTAGAGATTGTTTATCTCAAATTGCTTTTTTCGTAAATAAATCATGTTAGAAAAAAAAATTAATGATTACGATGTTATTGTTATTGGTGCAGGTCATGCGGGAATTGAATCTGCCTGTGCATCCGCACGATTGAACGCCAAAACATTACTTATAACCAAATCTATAGAAAATTTAGGAGAAATGTCCTGCAATCCAGCAATTGGTGGAGTTGCTAAAGGAACAATTGTTCGCGAAATTGATGCACTTGATGGCATTATGGGCAAAGCAATTGATTTAGCTGGAATACATTTTAAAATTCTTAATTCTTCTAAAGGTCCAGCTGTCCACTCTCCTAGAGCTCAAGCAGATCGAGTACTTTATAAAAAAGCTATAAAGCAACTTGTAAAAAATTATCCAAATCTTACTATTTTATTTAATGAAGTTAACGACCTTTTAATCAAGGATAATAAAATTTGTGGAATAGAAACTAAAGATAATATTAAAATTACCGCTAATGCTGTTGTATTAACAACTGGAACATTTCTAAATGGCGTTATTCATATTGGCAAAACTCAAACACAGGCTGGAAGAGTTAACGAGTCTGCGTCATATGGAATTTCTGCACGTCTAGCACATTATAATTTTCGGCTTGGTCGACTTAAAACCGGAACACCTGCTCGTATTCTAAAAAGCTCAATTAATTTTTCTGAACTTGAAGAGCAAAAGGGTGATGAGATACCAACTCCTTTTTCATATTTAAATGACAATATTGCTGTTAAACAAACTTCATGCTATATTACATATACCAATTCTTTAACTCATCAAATCATTAAAGAAAATCTATTGCAATCAGCAATGTATGGAGGACAAATAAGTGGTATTGGTCCAAGATATTGTCCATCAATTGAAGATAAAGTTAATCGTTTTTTTGACAAAGAAAGACATCAAGTTTTTCTTGAGCCTGAAGGATTAGATAGTGATTTGATTTATCCTAATGGCCTATCAACATCACTTCCTTTAGATATTCAAAAAAAATTCCTACAATCGATCAAAGGTCTAGAAAATTGCATTGTTAAGCAAGCTGGTTATGCCATAGAATATGATTTTGTTGATCCTAGAGAATTATTACCAACCTTAGAAACAAAAAAAATTCGTGGATTATTTTTTGCCGGACAGATCAATGGAACAACCGGCTATGAAGAAGCTGGAGGACAGGGAATTGTTGCCGGAATTAACAGTGCATTAAAATCACAATCTGATTCTAGGGAATTTATATTATCAAGAACTCAATCTTATATTGGTGTTATGATTGATGATTTAACAAGTCTTGGAACTACTGAGCCATATCGAATGCTTACCTCAAGAGCAGAATATCGTCTTCATCTTCGTGCAGATAATGCCGATTTAAGACTTACTCCAATTGGAATAGAAATTGGCGTAGTTTCACCAAAGCGAAAAGAGGTTTTTCTTGATCGTCAAACTCGTCTTATTCAAGCCAAGACTTACCTAAAAAATATGAAAGCTTCGCCAACTAAACTTTTACAGTTCGATATTAATATTAAACAAGATGGAATAGTGCGTGATGCATATCAGTTATTATCATTTCCATCTATTAAATTTTCTGATCTTGAAAAAATTTGGCCTAGTTTTTTTGATGAAAATTGTGATGATTTTTCCAATGGTAATTCTTCAGAAAATAATCAAGGTAAAAAATCCCAAATTGATCAACAAACTAAAAAACAAATTGCAATTGATGCACTTTATAGTGCTTACTTAGATAGACAACAAAGGGATATTGAGCTTTTTTCGCGTGAAGAAAATTTAAAAATTCCTTTGGAGATTGACTACTATAAAATCAATAGTCTATCAACTGAAGTTAGAGAAAAATTAAGTTTATTTCGTCCAGCAACAATAGGCTTTGCAATGAAAATTCAAGGAGTTACTCCAGCTTCAGTAATGGCAATAATGATTTATATAAAAAATAACTTTGTAAACAACATAACTCAGCATTTAGATTATGATCAAAAAGAAATTTTGCCTCAATCTTCGCAATAGTTTCTTCTGTGGATCAATTTTATTATCGTCATTTTTTTTCAACTCGACATTGCTAGCTCAAGATGAATATGTTTCTACCAATGATATTGTCAAACAAATTGAAAAAAGTTTAATATTTGACAAAGAGTCCAAACAACGTATCGATGTTTATAAATCTCGTCAAGATAGCAAATCTCCTGATATTAGTATAGAATCAGGAAAATCAGATGTCTTAACCATTAACGAAAGTGATATAAATTCGGGAATGGAAATTGTTATAGTTGATGAAAAAAAAGAAAATTTTGACATCAAAGAAAAAGAGCGTTTAGCATATAACTCAGCAATGATCGGGCAATATGAAGTTGCAATTCAAATTTTTAAACAGATTATTAAAGATCAACCTGATAACACTTACGCTAAATTTTCCCTTGCTACAGTTTATCAAAAAATAGGGCAATATCGCCAAGCAAAAAATCTTTATCACGAACTTTTAAAATCAAACTATGAAAATAAAGAGGAGGTTTTGGGAAATTTATTTACTATCCTAGTAGATGAATCACCGCGAGATTCAATTTATCTTTTGTCTCGCTTGTCAATTCAAAATCCTGAATCTCCTATCATTTTAGCTCATAGTGCTTTAGCTTTTGAAAAAATTAAAAACTACGATAAAGCAATTTCATATTTTCTAAAAGCAATTAATTTGGATGATTCTAATATTAGTTATAAGTTCAATTTGGCAATTATTTATGACAAGTCAGGAAAATTTGAAAAAGCTCTTGAGATGTATAGCGAGGTCGTTAAAAATTACTTCAATACTAACAATAATTCAATTCCAATTGAAACCGTAAAAAAAAGAATCGAAACCATAAGAAATAAATTATGATAGATAAAATTTTACAATATGCTAAAAAACAAGGATGTTCAGACGTTCACATCACTACTAATTCTCAACCATGCGTTCGTTTTGATGGTGATATGACAGTCATACCAAACACCCCAATTCTTAATGAGAAAACAGCATTAGAGCTTATCCACATGATCATGAACGATGGTCAGAAAAAAATTTATGCTGAAAAATTAGAAATTGATTTTTCAATTCAGCTTGGGGCAAATTTGCGTTTTCGTGTTAACGCATTTCGAACAATTTATGGACCTGCTGCAGTATTTCGAGAAATTCCTATAGAGATTAAAAGTTTGGCAGCATTAAATGCGCCGCAATCTGTACACGAATTAGCAAGGTTTAATTCAGGGCTGGTTTTGGTTGTTGGTCCAACAGGAAGTGGAAAATCTACAACTCTTGCAGCTTTAATTGATGAAGTAAATGAAAAACATCGTAAACATATTATTACCATTGAAGACCCAGTGGAATTTATTCACAAAAGTAAAAAATGTTTAATAAATCAGCGAGAAGTTGGAAATAGCACTCACTCCTTTAGTGCAGCATTAAAAAGTGCACTTCGTGAAGACCCAGATGTAATTCTAGTTGGTGAGATGCGTGATATTGAAACTATTCATCTCGCCTTAACTGCTGCAGAAACTGGTCACCTAGTTCTTGGAACCCTTCACACTAGCTCAGCAGCTCAAACCATTAATCGTATTATCGATGTTTTTCCCGCTAATGACAAGCCAGTTGTAAGAACTATGCTCTCAAGCTCAATTAAAGCAGTTGTCTCACAAAGGCTTATCAAAAAACAAGGTGGAGGGAGAGTTGCAGCTTATGAAATCATGATTGCTAATCCATCTATTCGAAATCTAATTCGTGAAGATAAAATTGTTCAAATAAATTCAATAATTGAAATTTCTAAAAAACTTGGAATGATAACCATGAGAGACTCAGTAATAGAACTTGAAAACAAAGGAATTATTTCTAAGGCAACTGCAGAAGAAATTTTTGCTGCATCTGAATAAAATTTAGGTTTTTTTTTAAAATATTAATTTTAATATTGTAAAGTTAACTGCTAGTAAAAAATATTTTTTTTAATTAGAAATATTTTTTTTTGTTAAATGTTTAGCTTTACAAAATTTAGTAATAAGCTTAAAAATCAATGGATGGGTATGAGAAAATTATTCAGAACAAAATCAATTAAACAAATTTTAGCTGAAGCTGAAAAAAAATCTTTTAAAAAATCACTTGGAGCATTTGACCTCCTTCTTCTTGGAATTGGAAGTACAATAGGGACAGGAATTTTTGTTTTGACTGGAACAGCTGCTGCAAATTTTGCAGGACCAGCAGTTGCTATATCATTTGCTATATCGGGATTAGTTTGTATGTTCGCAGGCTTGGCTTATACCGAACTTGCCTCAATGGTTCCAGTGTCAGGAAGTGCATACACTTATTCATACGCAATTCTTGGTGAATTTCTAGCTTGGATTGTTGCTAGTGGATTAGTTTTAGAATATACCGTTGCAGCATCAACAGTTTCTGCCGGTTGGTCAGGATATTTGCTCAAAATTTTAGAGCAGGGTGGAATAATCCTCCCAAAAACTTTAACAACAGTTCCATCGCAAGGCGGAATTATTAATCTTCCTGCATCACTAATAGCTTTGTTTATTGGGTTTTTATTAGTTAGAGGAACCAAAGAAAGTGTTATTGTTAATAGAATTTTAGTTGGCTTGAAATTAGGAGTGATTTTCATGTTCATGATTGTAGCAATTCCTCACGTTAAAATGGTTAATTATGAAGATTTTATGCCATTTGGTTTCAAAGGAGTTGTTATGGGGGCATCAGCAATATTCTTTGCTTATCTTGGTTTTGACGCAGTTGCAACAACCGCAGAAGAGTGCAAAAATCCTAAAAGAGATCTACCGATCGGTATTATCGGATCACTTTTAGCATGTACTCTAATCTACATCATGGTTTCTTTAGCATTAACAGGAATTGTTAATTATACCACCCTAAACAATTCAGCACCAATGGCTAATGCATTATTAGCAAATGGAAGCAATATTGGTTCAGCACTTGTTTCAATTGGGGCAATTGCAGGTATGGTTACAGTTTTATTGGTGATGATGTATGGTCAATCGCGAATTTTCTTTGTGATGTCGCGAGATGGATTACTCCCTAAAGGATTTTGTAAAATGCACCAAAAATTTGATACTCCTTATGTCAGCTGTATTATTGTTACAATTGCTGTTTCTTTAATTTCTGGTTTTACCCCAATTCGCACAATGGGTGATATGAGTAGTCTTGGAACCCTGTTTGCATTTTTAATTGTATCTTGCGGAGTGATAATTTTACGCCTAAGAAGTCCAAATCTTGAAAGAAGCTTTAAATGTCCAGCTGTTTTTATAGTTGCTCCTTTAGCAATCTCAGGATGTGGCTATCTGATTTATCAATTACTTTTGGAAAATTGCACAGCTTTTATCATCTGGTATAGTATTACAATTGCCATTTATTTTTTATATGCTCAAAAAAGAAGTAAATTAGCAATTAACTTTAGTAAAATTGACAATTACTCTAATGACAAAAAAAATTATCAACAAAAATTTTCTGAACAAAAATCATTAAAAATAACCGAAAATATTAATTATAAAAACCATACCTCAAAAGAATCTAGTAAGTCTTATAACGATTCGAATGATAATTCAAAAAATAATTCCAACAAACCTCACGATAACTCCCAGTCACAACACAAAAAAAATCGTCACAAAAAAAAATCTAAAAAAAATCTAAATCCTAAATATCAAAAATTTAATAAATGACCTTATTACAAAAACTTTTTCGAACAAAAAAATTATCAGAAATTATTGATAAATCACAAAATACCAACCTCAAGAAAACTCTTGGAGTATTTGATTTGATAATGATTGGAATAGGATGCACAATTGGTACAGGAATTTTTGTTATTACTGGTGTTGCATCGGCAAAATATGCAGGTCCTGCGATTAGCTTATCATACGCAATCGCTGCAATAGCATGTTTATTTTCAGCATTAGCTTACGCTGAACTTGCTTCAATGGTTCCAATATCTGGAAGTGCATATACTTATACCTATGTAGTCATTGGTGAATTTATTGCTTGGCTAGTTGGTTGGGGATTAATTTTAGAATATGGAATAGGTGCTGCAACGGTTGCATCTGGCTGGTCAGGATATATGACAGGAATTTTAAAAAGTGCCAATATAAATATACCCGAATATTTTACCAAAACTCCTTTCGAAGGAGGGATTATTAATCTTCCAGCTCTTTTAATTTCAATATTTATCGGAGTATTATTATTTCGCGGAACCAAAGAGAGTGTATGGCTAAACCGTTTATTAGTTTTTACCAAAATGGCAGTTATTTTTATTTTTCTATTCATCGCTACCCCAATGATTAACACTGTTAATTATCAAAATTTTATGCCTTTTGGTTTTGATGGAGTTATGATTGGTGCAGCAACAGTTTTTTACGCCTATATTGGTTTTGATGCAGTTGCAACCACTGCAGAAGAATGTAAAAACCCTAAACGCGATTTGCCAATTGGAATAATAGTTTCCTTAATAGTTTGTACAGCACTTTATGTTGCAGTGTCTTTAGTTTTAAACGGGATTGTTAATTTTTCTACTTTAGATAATGCCGAACCTTTAGCTAGAGCTCTTCGCGATAATGGCAAAAATTTTGGCTCGGCATTAGTTGCAACTGGAGCCATTGCAGGGATTACCTCGGTTTTGCTAATCTTAGTTTATGGTCAATCACGAATATTTTTTGTTATGTCGCGCGATAAGCTAATTCCAAATTTTATAAGCAAAACTCATAAAAAATTTCATACTCCTTACATCAGTGTCATAATAACAACTATAATAGTTGGTTTTGTAGCAGGGTTTTTACCACTTGAAACTCTTAGCAATATGACCAGCCTTGGAACCTTATTTGGATTTATTATCGTTGCAATTGCAGTAATGATTTTGAGAATTAAACAACCTAATTTAAAACGCTCCTTTTCTTGCCCAGCAGTTTATATAACTTCTCCACTTGCAATTTTATGTTGTAGTTATTTAGTTTATAAACTTCTTCTCAATAACTGGTTATATTTTCTATCATGGACAGTAATTGGAATAATCTTTTATTTTACTTATAGTTTTAATAAAAAATAATTTTTTATAGTATAAAATAATTATCACTTGTAAAACATATTAAAAAAAATTTGTATTTTTAACTTGGTCATCTAGATTTATTAAATTACTAACTGATTTTAAACTTTTATTAATTCTAAAATGTCTAATCAAAAATTTGTTTACAGCTTTGGCGATGGAAATTCGCAAGGCGATGCTTCAATGAAAAATTTGCTTGGAGGCAAAGGAGCAAATCTGGCTGAAATGTCAAAAATGGGCCTGCCTGTTCCCCTTGGCTTTACAATTACCACTGAAGTTTGCCAAATTTATTATCAAAATAACAAAAAATTGCCAAGCGATCTTAATATTCAGGTTAACTTTGCACTTTCTGAAATTGAAAAAAAAATTAATGCCAAATTTGGCGATAAAGACAATCCGCTTCTTTTTTCAGTTCGTTCAGGTGCAAGAGCTTCAATGCCAGGCATGATGGATACCGTTCTTAACCTAGGTTTGAATGATGAAACTGTTGAAGGTCTTGCAAAAAGAAGTGGTAACCCTCGCTTTGCTTATGATTCTTACCGAAGATTTATCCAGATGTACAGTGATGTTGTTCTTGGAGTTGATCACTATAATTTCGAAACAATACTCGATGAAAAAAAACAAGAATATGGTATAACTAATGATACCGATTTAACCGCTGATAATCTTCAAGAAATTGTTAAATTATTTAAAGCTGAAGTTAAAAATGAATTAAAAAAAGATTTCCCGCAAGATGTAAAAACACAACTCTGGGGAGCAATTGAAGCGGTATTTACCTCATGGATGAACGATCGAGCTATCACTTACAGAACCATAAACAACATACCGCAAGAGTGGGGAACTGCTGTTAATGTTCAATCAATGGTTTTTGGTAATATGGGCGATGATTCAGCAACTGGAGTTGCTTTTACTCGAAACCCATCAACTGGGGAGAAAGAGCTTTATGGTGAATATCTTATCAATGCCCAAGGAGAAGATGTTGTTGCTGGAATTCGAACACCTCAATCAATTACAATCAGAGGTAAAGAACAGCTTGGTTCATCTTTACCTTCAATGCAAGAAACGATGCCAGAGGTTTTTCTTGAGTTAGAAAAAATTTATCTCAAATTAGAAAAGCATTATCGTGATATGCAAGATATTGAATTTACTGTTCAAAATAAAAAACTATGGATGCTTCAAACGCGAAGCGGTAAAAGAACTGCTCAAGCTTCAATTAAAATAGCTGTTGATATGGTTAATGAAAAATTAATTGATAAAAAAGAGGCAATTAAAAGAATTGATCCAGCAAGTTTAGATCAATTGTTACACCCAACTCTCGACCCAAAAGCCAAAGTTAATGTTATAGCCAAAGGTTTGCCAGCCTCTCCTGGAGCGGCATCAGGAATTGTTGTCTTCTCTTCTCATGAAGCTGAAAAAAGAGCTGAAAATGGTGATAAGGTGATTTTGGTTAGAGTTGAAACAAGCCCTGAAGATATCAAAGGAATGCATGTATCACAGGGAATTTTAACAGCTCGAGGAGGAATGACTTCTCATGCTGCAGTTGTTGCTAGAGGTATGGGAACTCCTTGCGTAAGTGGGGCAACTGGTTTGTTTGTTGATCAAAATAATTTATTTTTTACCGCAGGTGGAGTAAAAGTAAAAGAGGGTGAAGTCATAACCATCAATGGTTCAAATGGTGATGTAATTGTTGGCAATGTTCCAACATTAAAACCGGATTTATCAGGCGATTTTCAAACTGTAATGTCTTGGGCTGATGAGATTCGTAAATTAAAAGTACGCACCAACGCTGAAACACCCTTAGACTGCCAAACTGCTCGAGATTTTGGTGCTGAGGGAATTGGTCTATGTAGAACTGAACATATGTTTTTTAATGAAGATCGTATTATTGCAGTTCGCGAAATGATTTTAGCAGAGGACATAGCTGGTCGAAAAAAAGCTTTAGCAAAATTATTACCAATGCAAAGAAATGATTTTGTTGAGATTTTTAAAATTATGGCTGGACTACCAGTTACTATCCGTTTACTTGATCCACCTCTTCATGAATTTTTACCTCACAAAGATCACGAAATAGCAGAAGTAGCAAGAGTTGCAGGCGTTGAAATTGATTATGTAAAACATCGTACTCATCAACTGCAAGAGCAAAATCCTATGCTTGGTCATCGTGGATGCAGACTTGGTATCTCTTACCCAGAAATTTATGAAATGCAAGCTCGATCAATTTTCGAAGCTGCTTCTTTAGTAAAAAAAGATACTGGTAAAGATGTTCTTTTAGAAATAATGATCCCCTTAGTTGCAACTCGAAAAGAAATTGAAATTATGCGTCAACTTGTTATTAAAGTTGAAAAAGAGGTTGAAAAAGAACATCATATTCCACTTAAATATCTGGTTGGAACTATGATTGAACTTCCAAGAGCAGCATTAATTGCAGATAAAATTGCTATTGATGCAGAATTCTTCAGCTTTGGAACCAATGATTTAACCCAAACCACATTTGGCTTATCTCGGGATGATGCCTCAAATTTTCTTGGAGCATATCAAAAAAACAATATTTTAGAACGCGATCCTTTTGCTGAATTAGATCAAGAAGGAGTTGGAGAATTAATTAGAATTGCTAGTGAAAGAGGACGCAAAACTCGAAATAATATTAAATTAGGAATTTGCGGAGAACATGGAGGAAACCCAAATTCAATTGATTTTTGTCACCGTATTGGCTTAGATTATGTTTCTTGCTCGCCATATCGTGTTCCAATTGCCCGTTTGGCAAGTGCTCGAGCCGTTGTTTTAAATTCATAATTTTGTTCATTTTTTTTACCAAGAAAAATAAATTTTGCAAATTGCTAAATTATTCACAATTATTGTTATTAAAAAATAAAAAAATTTATGCAAATTAAAGATAAAATTTCAGCAGGTTTTTTAATTATCGGCGATGAGATTCTATCTGGTCGAACAATTGATTTAAATTTAAATTTTTTAGCAAAAAATCTTAGCGAACTTGGCATAAATCTTAATGAAGTAAGAGTTGTTAGGGATGTTGAAGAGGAGATAGTTAAAGCAGTTAAAGATCTTAGTCTTAGATATGATTATGTTTTTACCTCTGGAGGAATTGGTCCTACCCATGATGATATTACATCAGCTTCAATTGCTAAAGCTTTTGATGATCAATTAATTCTTAATACTACAGCAAAAGAAATTTTATTTAACTATTATGGCTCAGAAAATGTAAATGATGCCCGATTAAAAATGGCTTATATCCCCTCAACCGCAACTCTTTTGGATAATCCTATTTCAAGTGCTCCCGGTTTTTGTATTAAAAATGTTTTTGTAATGGCAGGAATTCCTAAAATTTTTCAGGCAATGTTTGAATCTTCGAAAAAAAAATTAACATTTGGCAAAAAAATGCTTACCAAAGAAATTGTTATTAACCTGACTGAAAGCGTTATTGCTAAAGAATTTGGTGATTTGCAATTACAATATCCTCAAGTAATTATGGGAAGCTATCCTTTTGATGGAGGAACATCATTAGTTTTTCGTTCAACAAATAAAAATATACTTGAAATTTCAACTAATCAGATGTTAATTATAATTGATGGAATTAATCCTAAATCAATTATAAAAATTTCTTAAAAAACCATGGAAAAAAAACTTGAAAACCTTGCTAATGAAGACAAACAAGCAGTCGATGAATACTTACAATTTATGAAACAAGAAATTTCGCAAGGTAATTATTTTAAAGATGCTATTGATTGGTATATTCTACGCTATGTTTCTCCAATCTGCGATCGAACCATCCTTTTTATTGGAGCTTTAATCTCTTGTATTGTTTGCTATATTGTTGTTGGAATTATCAAAATGTCTTTTCCTCTAGTAATCAGAGATCCAATTATTATTAAAGCAAAAGATCAAGCTAAATATATTCCAAAGCTAATACCTTTGAAACCAAAATCATCTATGGAAAATTTCGACCCAGATATTAAAAACATTGATGAAGCAATCGCAAAATATCTAATTAAGTCTTACACAATTGATCGCGAAGAATTTAATTTCAGTAAAGCAATGATTGAAGATATTAACATAAAATTTGCACGAATTAAAAATAACTCATCAAGTAGCGAATTTCGGAATTTTCAAAATTTTTACAGCGAAGAAAATCCCCAAAGTCCAATTCAAAACTTTGGTAAAAATGTTTATAAAACTATAGAGATAGTAGATATTCGTTTTATTAGAGAAAGTTCAAAAAATTATCGACAACAAATATTAGATTATTTTTCTGTTCAAATACCAAAAAAAGCAGAGATAAGATTTAACTCTAAAATAAATTATACAGATGAAAATGGTGAAAAAAAATTTATTTCTGAAAAATATTTATCGCGAGTTAGTTTTAGTTTAAAACCAGTTAATAAGATCAAAGAGGAAAAAGAAAAGAAAATCAATCCTGAGGATAAGAAAATTAAATTTATTGTTGAGAGTTATCAACTATTTCGCATTAAAAACTGAATTCTATGATCAAAATCACGAATATATTTTTAAAATTTTTAATTCTTTTTTTAATTTGTGAAAATAGTTTTGGAGCACAAATGCCAAGATTTCTTGGAACAGAAAAAAAATTTAGAAGCTATCTCTATAACCCAAACGATGTTTATCGTTATATTGGTCATTATACTTATCAGGGATTTATTGAATTTGAAGAAGGTGAAACGATAGGAACTATATCCATGGGTAATCCTTCTTTATGGCTATTTGAAAGCCTTGGAAACAGGTTATTTTTAAAGCCAATTGGAGAGGATGCCTCAGAAACCAATATGACCGTAATTACTTCAAAAAAAGTTTATCACTTTGAATTAATGGCTAGGGAAGCTAAAGGGATTGCCGATAAAAATTTAATTTTTGTTGTAAAATTTGTTTATCCGGATGAAAAAGAAAAAAATATTGTAGAATTTGCTAAAACCAATGCTTCAGATGAACCAGATCTTCGTGATTTAAGTAAATTTAATTTTAATTATCAATATACCGGTGAAAAAAACATTGCACCTTCTAAAGTATTTGATAATGGACAATTTACTTATTTTCAGTTTGCCAGCAAAAATGCTGAAATTCCGGCTATATTTATGGTTGATGCGGATGGCTATGAAGCCTTGGTTAATTATCGTGTAACTGGTGATTATATTGTTTTAGAGAGAGTTGGTGCTCAATTCACCTTAAGAAATGGCAATGAAATTGTTTGTGTTTATAACATTAATTTGTATACCACGGGACGAGAAAAAACAACTCTTAAAAGCGTTAACTCAAAACAACCTCTTAAAACTTTTTCTAATCAACTTCTACCTAATGAGGTTATGCCAAGTTTAGATCAAAATTTCCAAAAAAATAATGCAATTCAACCTATGTCAAATAATCCCTCCAATAATATACCTTCAGACAATTTAACTACTCCATCACGAATGCCGGGTTCATTTTATTAATCAATAAAAAATTTATTGATAATAAACAATAATAAAGTAAAATTATCGATATTAATTTAATATAACATTAAAAATAAATGCAAGTTGAAGTTACTAATTATAATCATCGTTTAACTGAAGAAAAATGGCAAAAAATTTGGCTTGAAAATAATTCATTCAAATTTAACGAAACCCAGACAGCCAACAAATATTATGTTTTAGAAATGTTTCCCTATCCCTCTGGTAAAATTCATATGGGTCATCTACGAAATTATGCAATTGGTGATGCTTTGGCACGCTACAAAAAACTCAAAGGATACAATGTTCTTCATCCCATGGGATTTGACGCTTTTGGTTTACCCGCAGAAAATGCTGCTTTGCAGCATAAAATTCATCCGCAAACATGGACATTGCAAAATATTCAAACAATGCGTCAAGAACTTAAATCAATTGGATTGGCAATTGATTGGGATCGAGAGGTTATTACTTGTTTACCAGACTACTTTGTCCATGAGCAAAAAATTTTTTTGGATTTTTTTAAAAAAGGGTTAGCATATCAAAAAGAATCTTATGTGAACTGGGATCCAGTTGATCAAACTGTTCTAGCAAACGAACAGGTTATTGAAGGCAGAGGCTGGCGAAGTGGAGCAATTGTTGAAAAGAAAAAACTAAAGCAATGGTTTTTAAAGGTATCGCAATTCAGCGAAGAACTACTTAGTGAACTGAAAAATCTCAAAGGATGGGATGAGAGAGTTTTATCTATGCAAGAAAAATGGATTGGCAAAAGTGAAGGATTAATTATCAATTTTGAAATAGCCAATGCCAAAAATTTAAAACTCGATCATCAACATATAAAAATTTATACTACTCGAGCAGATACTTTATTTGGAGCATCTTTTTTGGCAATAAGTCCAAATCATCCATTGGCTTTAGAACTTGCTAAAAATAATCCACTAATTGCTAATTTTATTGTAGAATGCAATCAAGGAGCAGTCGATGAACTGAGTCTCGAAATTCAGGAAAAAAAAGGCTATGAAACCGAAGTTGAAGTTATACATCCGTTAGATAAATCACAAAAACTAAAAGTTTTTATTGCTAATTTTGTATTGATGGATTATGGATGCGGAGCAATTTTTGGCTGTCCAGCTCATGATCAACGCGATTATGAATTTGCTCAAAAATATCAGCAAAAAATTATCCCCGTTGTTAAACCAAATCAAAATTTTGACCCTCAAGATCTTACTTTACCTTATCTTGAAGATGGAGTAATTTTTAATTCACAAATTCTTAATAATTTAGATTGCCTAACAGCTAAAAATAAAGTTCTAGAAATTTTATCTCAAGCACAACAAGCTGAACAAAAAATTAATTATCGTCTTCGTGATTGGGGAGTTTCCAGACAGAGATATTGGGGTTGTCCAATTCCTATTTTATATCTTGACGATGGCAGAGTTGTTGGTGTTCCAGAAGATCAACTTCCCGTTGAACTTCCTCAAGATGTTGAATTTGATGGTTCAGGCAATCCGCTTTTAAAACATCCAACTTGGCGATTTACTACTTTTATCGATCCAGAAACTAAAAAAGTTCACAAAGCAGTTCGAGAAACTGATACCTTTGATACTTTTTTTGAAAGTTCATGGTATTTTATTCGCTATATTTCTGCAAATTCCAAACAAGCATTTGATAAAAAATTGGTTAATGAAATTATGCCAGTTGATCAATATATTGGTGGAGTTGAACATGCAGTTTTGCATTTACTTTATTCAAGATTTTTTGTTAAAGCTTTAAAATATTGTGATTATTTGGATCTAGACGAACCATTTAAAAATCTTCTTACTCAAGGAATGGTTTGTCATCATACATTCAAAGATAATGCTAATCAATGGGTTTATCCAAGTGAAGCTATAGAAGTAGAGCAGGGTAAATTTATTCATCAAGATACCAAGGAAGAGTTAGTTATGGGTCGAAGTGAAAAAATGAGTAAATCCAAAAAAAATGTCGTTGAACCTGCAAATATCGTTAATTCTTATGGAGCAGATACTGCAAGACTATTTATGCTTTCAGATACTCCAGTTTCTCGAGATCTTGATTGGAGCGAAAGCGGAATAGATGGATGTTGGCGATATATTAATCGCATTTGGCGATTAGTTATTGGCTTTACCAACACCCAATTTTTTAAAGAATTAAATTTAACAGAAATTAATAATCAATATTTAGATTTAACATTTTACAATAACAATCTTCAACAATTCGATAATAATAATAAAATTTTTGAATTGTTAAAAATTACTCATAAAACAATTTTTGCTTGCGATGAAGAATATAATAAAATGAGCTTTAATCGTGCTATTGCCAAGATTCGTGAATTTTCCAATACTCTTGAAAAATTCAAAGTTGAAAATAATTTTGATGCCAAAATAATGTTTTTTGCGCTTAAAAATTTATTAATATTATTTTCGCCTATTGCTCCTCATTTATGTGAAGAATTATCGCAAAATCTTGGCTTAATAAATATAGTTGCTCACCAAAATTTTTCTGCATTTGACGATAAATTAATTGCTGATTCACAAGTTAATATAGCTGTTCAGGTCCTTGGAAAACTTAGAGCAGTTATTTTAATTGATAAGGATTTAGAACCAAGCGAAGTTGAAAAAATTGCCCTTGAAAACGAAAATGTCAAAAAATTTATTGGCGATAAAATTGTCAAAAAATTTATTGTTGTTCCCAATAAATTAGTAAATATTTTAATTTAATTTTGTTATGAAATTTTTAAATAAACTTAATTGATAAAAATTCCAAATTAATTACCAAAAACTTTGTAATTAATTTAAATAATAAAAAATTAACAAATGTTTTAATTGCTAAGATGTAATTTTAATGGCAAACTTTTTTGACAGATACATCTCAATTGCTTTTCTTTCTTCGGTATTTAGAGCTCTGTTAAAAAATATTATTTCGGCAATATCGCCATTGTAAAAAGTATTAGGATAATTGTTAACATATCTTGGTCCAATGTATAAAGTAGAAACATTAAAATTTCCAGTTGATGCAACTAGTGGATATGGATTTCCATTCAAATAAGCTACATTATTCGAACCGTTAAAAATTGATGAAACAATAAAAGGAACACTATTTCCAGGATGAGGTGTAATATTCGACTTAGGACCTGCCCTGTATACTCCCATTTGACTTCCATTCCATTCATAGTAAGCTAAAAATGATCCTTCGTTATCAAAATCATGAATAAATCCTGAAGCCATACCACACAAAATACTTGATTCATTAACGATTGATATTCTTCTTGCCACGATAAAATAAGACATTTGAGGACCATTAAGACCAGGAGAATCAACTCTTAAATAATCATCTCCACCTCCTAACCTTACCACCGGTAAACCATTAATACCATTTTCAATAAATTTTGGGCGATTTGCTACGGCTGGTGCATAGGCATTAATTTTATTAGTAGTTTGAATATTATTATCATACCAAAAAGATAAATCGCTATTATCTTGCTCCTCAGTATCAATAAAACTTCGCTCTAAAGTAGTTTCATACCACAATACCAAATCTTTAATGGTAAGAATAGGTGAGGTATTAGTAATATTTTGAGCAGTTACTAACTTCATTCTTTTAACCAATCTCGATGATGAAGTTACTCCAGCAACCAATATGCCAATTATTAAAATTACAATCGATAATTCAATTAGCGAGAAGGCTTTATTTTGATTTAGTTTTTTTGTTGTTTTAACATTATCCATTAACTTATTGGAATTGAATATTTTTTTGAAAGATAACTTTCGATTGCCATTCTTTCTTCATCCTTAATTCCTCGTTCAAAAAAAATTACTTCAGCAAAGTAACCTCGATAAGACCATCCAATTGTACCAGTTCTTGGCTGCGTTAATGGAACCAATGCCCATGAAGACATTGCTGGGGTTTGAACAGCATCTGGATTAATTCCGCCATTAACCCAATATTTTTTTCCAAAACTTCGATCAAAAATCATGGTATGAATACGATTTTTTATACCCGTTAAATCACTAGTAGTATGTTCTGTACTGCTGGCATAAAAATCAAAGGAAAAAGTGGAATCATTTCGGTAACCAACATGAAAACATTCGCTATATCCACATACACCTCCCCATGTTGCAGTCCAATGTATTAACCAGTTGTCTGAAAGTGCCTCTTTTCTTTCAACTATAATTAAAGTAAAATTTTTATTAACAAAAAAATTAGAATTAACATTGAAATAATCATTTCCGTCAAAACGAACTCCGGGAAGACCATTAATTGCGTTTTCAGTAAAACGAGGTTGACTTGTGTTAGATGCTGGAGGAAAAGTATTAACCTTATCAACATTTTGTGGACTAATATCATACCATGCAGTTAAAAAACTATTATCTTGCTCTTCGGTGTCATTAAAACTTTTTTCTAAAGAAGTTTCGTACCAAAAAATTAGATCTTTAATTGAGCTAACTGGTGCACTAGTTGTTAAATTTTGTGCTGTTATAATTTTCATTCTTTTAACCAATCTCGATGATGAAGTTACTCCTGCAACCAAAATACCAATGATAAGAATCACTACCGAGAGTTCTATTAAAGAAAAAGCTTTGTGATTATTTAAAATTTTTTTCATATTTTAATAAATAAAAAATAAAGTGTTTATAAATTTTTTTAAACTATTTTAATAGCAAATTTTTTTGATAAATATCTTTCAATCGCTACTCTTTCTTCGGTATTTAGAGCTCTATTAAAAAATATTATTTCGGCAATATCGCCATTATAATATCCCCAAGTTCCACCATTTAATGCCCATCTCACTCCAAGATATATTCTTTTAAAATTAAAATTACCACTTGATGCTACCGGAGTTGATGGATTACCATTTAAATACAAAATATTATTTGAACCATTAAATATCGAGGTAATAATATAAGGTATACTGTTACCTGGATGATTAACAAAAGACAATCCAGAAACTCTGAATGGAGTTATAATAGCTCCTGCGCCCTCATAAAATCCGCATAAATTTTCATTATGATCATAATCATATGTTCCACTTAAGTTTGTTCCACTAAACACTGCAGTTTCTGAAACAGAAACATTTCTTCTAAGTACAAAAATATAAGTAAATTGCGAACCTGTGATTCCAGGATTATCAATAATCATGTAATCATCTCCACCCGCTAACCTTAAGACCGGTAAACCATTAATACCATTTTCAATAAATTTTGGGCGATTTGCTACGGCTGGTGCATAGGCATTAATTTTATTAGTAGTTTGAATATTATTATCATACCAAAAAGATAAATCGCTATTATCTTGCTCCTCAGTATCAATAAAACTTCGCTCTAAAGTAGTTTCATACCACAATACCAAATCTTTAATGGTAAGAATAGGTGAGGTATTAGTAATATTTTGAGCAGTTACTAACTTCATTCTTTTAACCAATCTCGATGATGAAGTTACTCCTGCAACCAAAATACCAATAATAAGAATCACTACCGAGAGTTCTATTAAAGAAAAAGCTTTGTGATTATTTAAAATTTTTTTCATCTATATAAAAATCTAAAAAATTAGTTAATTTTAATGTTATATTTTTTCCCCAAATAGCGATTTATAGATACAATCTCCTCGCTATTAAGGTTTCTATCAAAAACGATAACTTCGGAAATTAAACCCCCAAAAAATTGCTCATATAATCTTCCACCTACCGCAAATGCAACACCTCCAACATTTAAGGAAGCGGATCCACCACCAGTTGTTCCAGATATTGCAGTGTTAGAATTGGTATAAATTATGATATTTCCAGTGGCAAGATTATTGTTAACGTTCATTATCGTAACATATGGCGTATTTGCTTGAACAGCAGGAGAATAAAAATCATTCATGTCACCTGCAAAACCATAATTATTGGTAGCAATCGCTATTGAAGATAGCCTACTAACATTTGACCCAGGAATACCTTGCGATACCAATATCTGTCCACCAGCTGTTACTGAGTTTGCTCGCCATACCACAACATATGCATAATTTTTATTACCAACTGGAATAGGCATATTAGCAGTATTTTCTAGGATTTGTGAGCCATTAAAATTGACCGATGGAATACCATTAATTCCATCAGTTCGATAAGTTGGTTGGCGAGCGGTATTAGACTGGGTAATGTTAATTTTGAATGATGATTGAGAATTAATGCCATTCCAAGATGAAATAGCTTGAGCATTTTCAAGATCAAATGTTCCTGCAGAATTAGTTAAAGCTTGGTCAAGAGATGTTTCAACCCAAAAAGAAATATCTCTGATAGTGTTTACATCACTTGAACGAGTTAAAGATTGAGCGGTAATTATGCGCATTCGAGATATTAATCGTGACGAAGAAGTAACTCCAGCTACCAAAATTCCAATTATTAAAATAACTACTGACAGCTCAATCAATGAAAAAGCTTTTTTGATATTTTTATTTAAAATAGGTTTCATTAATTTTTTTTAAACGATGAAGATTTGGATAGGATTAATGACAATATTTAATCAAATTAAAGAAACCTTATCAATAATTCATTTTAAAAACAATAGATAAATTAATAGAAAAATAGCATTAAACAACAATTTTTAAGGAAATATCAAAAGCTTTAAATTATCTGTTTAAATTTGGTTTAGATTATAAATAAAATTAATTCTGATCCTAAAAAAACCTTATATTTAATTTTACATAATATACCTTATGTTAATTAAATATGTTTTTATAATTTTAATCTTTAATTGGTTAGATGTATCTTTTTACTTAACAAATAAATTTCGAATATCGTTCAAAGTAGTAAAAATCATCAATGCCAAAACTAGTGCAAAACCTATTTTAAAACCTATCATTTGGATTTTTGGTGAAACTGGTTTTCTAATAATTGCTTCAATTATATAAAAGAAAAGATGACCCCCATCAAGAACTGGGATTGGTAACAAATTCATAATAGCAAGGTTTAGTGAGATTAATGCACAAAACCATAAAACTACATTCCAGCCCATTTCAATTGTTTTAGAAGAATAACGAGCAATTTTAACTGGGCCCCCTAATTCCTTAACTGGGATATAACCAGTAATTAGATGACCAATGGTTCGCAAAATATTAACTGAAATCTGATAACTCTCTTTATTTGCCTCAACAAAACTCCGCCATAAATTTGCATTTTCATAAACAGCCTCAGCTGCAATAATACCAATCACTTTAATACGAGTTTTATCGCCAATCATATCTTTAGTTTCAAGATACTCAGGAGCTATTGTCATATCAATTATTTTATTTTTTCGTTTAACAACTAGTTGAACTTTTTCATCAACACTAAAAAGGATAATACTTTTAATTTCATTAAAATCATTAACTTGTTTGCCATTAACTTCAATAATTTCATCTTTGGGTTTTAGACCAGCTTTCATAGCTGGACTCTTATCAACAACATCATCTATAACATTTGATATTGTTGCAATTCCATTGATCTTAAAAAGAATTGTAAAAATCACAATCGCTAGAATTATATTGGCCAATGGTCCAGCAAAAACAATAGCCATTCTTTGATAAACATTTTTAGCTATAAATGAAATCTTTTTATCATTTTCTGACATTGTTTTTACCAATTCAAAATTTGGTATAGATGCACCATTAGCATCGCCATACATCTTAACATATCCTCCAAATGGCAGTAGGCAAAATTTCCATTCGGTATTTTTTTTATCTTTAAAAGAAAAAAGTTTTTTTCCAAAGCCAATTGAAAATTGCTCAACTTTTACGCCACATAATCTTGCGACAATAAAATGACCAAATTCATGGATGAAAACAATCCCAGAAATAACTAAGATAAAGGAAAAAATGTTGTGAGAAATAATTTGGATAAGTTGCATAAATTTCAGATTTTAATTGTGGTTGCATTAGCTCTAGCGAGCTGGTCAAAATATATAACTTCATCAATTGTTTTTAACTTTTGATGTTTAATTTTTTCTAAAGTTTTTGATACCAATGAATAAATTTGATCAAATCTTATCATACCCTTTAAAAATTTTTCAACTGCTATTTCATTAGCTGAATTTAAAACCACCAAAGCACTACCCTCCTCTGCTAAAGCATCTCTACAAAGTTTGATAGCAGGAAATTTTTTTTGATCAACCGCAAAAAATTCTAATTTAACAATTTTTTCTAAAGATAATTTTTTAGCATTATTTGTTAATCTTTTTGGAAAACCTAGAGCATAAGATATCGGAACTTTCATATCAGGTTCACTCATCATTGCTAAACTTGCACCATCTTGATAATTGACTATGCCATGAACTATCGATTGGGGATGAACTAAGATATTGATTTGCGATTTTTTTAAAGGAAAAAAATAATAAGCTTCTATTAACTCCAAACCCTTATTCATCATAGTTGCAGAATCAATTGATATTTTGTTACCCATTTGCCATTTAGGATGTTTTAATGCCTGAGATATAGTTATATCTTTAAAATTAATATCGGAGAAGAAAAATGGACCACCTGATGCAGTTAAAACAATGTCATCAATCATTGCTAAATTCTGTTTTTCAAAAATTTGAAATAAAGCATTATGTTCGGAATCAATAGGAAAAATATTTATACATTTTTTTTTTGCTTCCTTCAGTAAAAAATCTCCAGCACAAACCATTGCTTCTTTATTTGCTAAAGCAATATTTGAAGCTGATTTAATAGCGTTAAGAGTTGGGATCATTCCTGCAATTCCAACAATTGCTGAAATGAACAAATCACATTTTATTTTTGCCGTTTCATTTACAGCATCTTGACCTGCAATAATTTGACATTTTTTTAAACCTGCAAGTTCAGTTTTTAAAAGTTGATAGTATTTTTCTTGCGCAATAACAACAACTTCAGGTTTTAATTCTAAAGCTTGATGGGCAAGTGTTTTATAGTTATTTTGTGCTACAAGTGCAGTTACTTTAAATTTTTCAGGATGATTTTTAATAACCGCGATAGCATTTTTTCCAATTGATCCAGTTGAGCCAAAAATAGATATAGTTTTTTGTTTATTATCAACAGATTTCATTATTTATTAATTATTTTTTTGGGGATTTTGTTGATCATAATTTTTCTTTTCATCAGCTATTATTTTTTCAATTCTAAAAGCATTCTCTTGGGTTTTATCCTCAATAAAACTAATCTCAGGAGCATATCTCAATTTAATTTTTTTACTCAACTCAAATCGCAATGTTTTTTCAAGATTATTAAAATAGTTTAGAACTTTTGTTTTTATTTCTTGATTTTGATTAAAAATATCAAGGTATATTTTAGCATTTTTTAAATCAGGACTTATATCAACTTGGGTAACTGAAATGTATGATGATGAATAATTTAATAGCCCTTTTTCTAAAAAAATTTCTGACAATGTTCTTTTGATATTTTCAGCAACCTGAAGTTGTCGTAGTGACTTAGAGTTATTATTATTTCGTTGTTGATTAGCCATTTTAGTATCGTTTATATTGATGAATTCCTCGCATCGTAACATTAAAAGTGCATAATTTAATTGAACGAGTATTTAAAATATTAGAATGACGGACATCAGCAGTCAACAATTTTTGCTCTTCTTCGCTATAAACCAGATATTGATAATCTGTGTTATTATAAGGATGATTAGCAAAATACATTTCTGTTTCTAATTTGCCAAATTTTTCATGATAAATATTAAAATTTATATGAGGAGCTCTTCCGGCAGATGAACCAGGCATGATAGTAATAAAATGATAATTGCCCAAATTATCGGTAATTGCTCTTCCTGACATATTAAAATGCTTATCAATATATTCACTGTTATCCTCAAGCAAAGTGTGATATTTGCCAGAAGAATTTGTTTGCCACACTTCAACAACCGCCCCATGAATTGGAACACCAAATGAATCAGTAATTGTTCCTTGAATAAAAATTATTTCACCGTAAGCTCGATAAAATGAACCAGTTTTTTTGACAAGATTATTGCTACTTGTAAAAACATCTGGCATTGATAAATCAGCTGCAAAAAATCTGCTTGGAGTTGGTGTTTTTGGTCGAAATGGCGATGGTTCCTCAATAGCTATTTTATTTTGAGCTTTATTTTTTTGAACATTATATTCATCGAATTTATCATCAACTCTCACCTCATTTGAATAGCTTTCTTTAGTAGAATTTTGCACAGCAAATCCATCTAACTCTTGAGAAAAACAAGGCAATATTCTAACACTATATAAAAAAATAGCAAAAGTTAGAATTAATTTTTTTTTCATAATTATAATTAATACTTAAATAATTATTGATAATTTATAAAGTATTACTAATTTAAACTTTAGGTAAGGTAACTCCAGTTTGTCCCATATATTTTCCAAGCCTTGTTTTGTAAGAAACTTCGCAAGGATGATCGCCTTTAAAAAATAAAAATTGACATGCACCTTCAAAGGCATAAATTTTTGCAGGCAAAGGTGTAGTATTAGAAAATTCTAATGTTACATGTCCTTCCCAACCGGGTTCTAAAGGGGTTACATTAACGATAATTCCACAACGAGCATAAGTTGATTTGCCAACGCAAATCACTAATACATCATCTGGAACTCTAAAATATTCAACAGTTCTGGCTAATGCAAAACTATTCGGAGGAATTACGCAAATATCAGTCGTTCGATCAACAAAACTTGTTTCAGAAAAATTTTTGGGATCAACAATTGCTGAATCAATATTAGTAAAAATTTTGAATTCATTTGAAACTCTTGCATCATAACCATATGAAGAGATACCGTAGGAAATAATTTTTGATCCAAATTCGTTATTACGAATTTGCCGATCAATAAATGGCTCAATCATGCCATTTTTTTCTACAAGTTTTTTAATTGATTTATCGCTTAGAATTGTCATTTTTAAAAATTTTTTTATAAAAAGTTAAATTAATACTTGCCAGAAATGATATTAATCTTTTAAAACTCAAATATCAAAAAAAAAATTATTTTTCTCAAGAAGTTTTTTTAAATTACTTTTTTTTAATTTGTGTGCACGATATTACATATCTTAACGACATTATAACTTTGCTGGTTGCATCGATTGTAGTTGTGGTGATTTTTCGGCAAATTGGCTTAAGCCCTGCTCTTGGTTATTTAATAGCTGGAGCTATTATTGGTCCATTTGGAATGCAATATGTCGAAAGCACTCAATCTACAAAATCAATAGCTGAACTCGGTATTGTTTTCATGCTTTTTGCAATTGGACTAGAATTGACATTTGCCAGATTATCAACAATTCGTAAATATGTCTTTGGCTTTGGAACATTACAAATTGTCATCACAGCATCAGTAATTACCTACATTTGCTGTTATTTTTTTAAAATCCCCATTGAAGGAGCGATTATAATTAGCTGTGCATTAGCAATGTCTTCAACAGCAATTGTAATGCAAGTAATCGCTGAAAATGGTGAACAATCAACTCGTGTTGGTCGTTTATCTTTTTCAATTTTATTAATGCAAGATTTAGCGGTTATTCCAATTTTAGTTCTTTTACCTCTCTTATCTAAATCTGATCTTAATGTTTTTAACGCTCTTGGAGGTGCATTATTCAATGCCATTATTGCCTTACTAATTATCTTTGCAATTGGTAGTTTATTATTAAAACCATTTTTTAGAATTATCGCTCATACCCAAAATGAAGTGTTATTTTTAAGCTTTACTTTATTGATTGTCTTAGGTTCAGCATTGTTATGTCATAAACTTGGACTTTCTTTTGCCCTTGGAGCATTTATTGCAGGATTAATGGTAGCTGAAACCGAATATCGTTATCGAGTTGAAGAAGAAATACTTTCCCTAAAATCATTATTGATGGGTTTATTTTTTATGACCATCGGGATGTCTTTTGATACCAATCTTCTTTTAGAAGCATTTATGCAAATTATTGAAATTAGCATGGGATTAATTGCTCTTAAGGCTTTTATAATTATCATTTTATGTCGAATTTTTCGCTTTCCTTTAGCTCCAGCAATTCACACCGGATTATTACTTTCGCAAGGTGGAGAATTTTCCTTTGTTGTGCTTTTAGTTGCCGTTCAAGAAAAATTAATCGATGATGAATTATCGCAAATACTAATGACAGCCATTACTTTCTCTATGGCTTTAACTCCGCTTCTAGCAAATATTGGTCGTAAAATTAAAGGACAAATTTACATTAAAGAAATTTTACGCGATAACAAGCTTAAGCGTGAAATTGGTGACATCAGCAAACATATTATCATCATTGGTTTTTCAAAAGTTAGTAGAATAATTGCTTATATTTTACGCAAAAGAAAAATTAACTATTTGATTTTAGAGAATAACCATCGCGTGGTTAGAATTGAAAGAAATAATGGTTTCAACATTTATTATGGCGATCCAATGAATATAGAAATTTTAAATTACATTGGAACATCAAAAGCTGACTCAGTTATTATAGGTCTTGATGATGAAATTGCCTGCATTAAAGTTACTCGTTTTATCCATCAAAATTTTCCAGCTGTTGCAGTTATTACCAAATCTGAAACATTTAATAATGCAGAACGCTTTAAAAAAGTTGGAGCAAGTTATGTTGTTTCGAAAAATTTAGAAACTGGACTTCAACTCAGCCAAGCAGCCCTCGCCTGCGCAGGGCTAAAAAACGAAGAAATTAACAGCATCATTACTTCATTTCGCGACATCAATAATGAAGCGCTAAAAGATTTAATTTTATTTGATGAAAATGAAGAATTCGAAAAAACTAAAAATACTAAAAACCAACAACCAAGTGACCCCAACAAGGAAGCTTTTAGCGAAGATTAAACTAAAAAAAATAATTTATAAAGCAATATAGCTTTTAAAAAATATCAAACCTTAAAGTAGCAATTGCCCTAGATTATTAACAACTCTAAAGCAAACAAATTATCTTAAAATAAATTATTCTAAAAAAAATTGCCTCGAAAAATTAGCTAAAAAAATTTGCTAAAAAAAATAGCCTCGAAAAATTTGCCTAAAAGAATTACCTAAAAACTATTTAAACGATTGAGGAGCTGTAATTGAGGAGCTGATTACCACCAAGATAGCAAAGAAGAAATATCGCAACAAAATCAGACTAAAAAATGGTTGAATAATTTTTTAAAAAATGGTCGGGGCGGAGAGATTTGAACTCCCGACCCCTTGGTCCCAAACCAAGTGCGCTAGCCAGACTGCGCTACGCCCCGAAAATCTTTCAAGAAAAATTCTAAAAATAACTAATCAAAAATAATAATTGTTAAATAATTTTAAATTTCTTAAATTTTATTTAAATATCATTATTTTCTAATTCTAAATTAGAAAGTTTTTATTTCACATCAACCCAATAAAAAAGTCAACAATGATTTCCACCACACCTAAATTAATTAAATTTTTTACCATTATTAATTTTTTAATAATATTTTGCTCAATCATCCTTGCCAGTAGGAATTGTCTGGCTTGGTCAGGCTTTGATTATGAAAATAAAACCTCAATTGAAATTCCCGTTGGCAATTTGGTTCGCGAAGGAAGTGTTATTCAGTTTTACGAAACTAAAAGCGATAATTATCGCACTGCAAAAATTATTTTTATGCAATCAGTAGCACTTGGAACTGAAATTGAATTATTAGATCTCGATAGCAAAAAAAATCGGGTTTTTATTATGAATAACTAGCTAACCATCATACTTTTAAAATTAGCAAATTAGCAATCACTTTTCTTTGCAAAATTTTAAAAAAACTTTTTAAATTTCTTATTTAAAAAATTGTCTTGGAAATTATTTTTTTTAAATCATAATAAATTTGATAAATTTTTTACAGGCCTCTGTGGCGGAATTGGTAGACGCGATAGACTCAAAATCTATTGTCTTATGGATGTGTCAGTTCGAGTCTGACCAGAGGTACCATCTTTTGCACTAATTAAATCGCTAGAATTTTTAGTTCAAAAGCCTTAAAAAATAGCTCAATATTTTTTAAATTCAGTTTTTAGTAATCAAAACTTCAATTGAATTTTTTTAAACCATTTCAACTTAAAAATTGATCATTATCACCAAAAATAATTTAAAGATTTTTAGCAAAACAAGTTAAAATTTTTAACACTAAAAATTACAAATTTTAATTTGAAATGGTTTAAGTTTTTTAAAACATCTAAATCTAACCCTTAAGCATGGAAATATCACTGATTTTAAAAGCTATTTTTTTAGGTATTGTTGAAGGTCTTACCGAGTTTATTCCTGTTTCATCGACTGCTCACCTCTTAATTTTTTCTCATTTAATTGAATTTAACTCAATTCGTAATAATGTTTTTGAAATTGCTATACAGATTGGCGCGATCTTAGCAATTTGTATGGTTTATCGTAAAAAAATTACCGATACAATCATCCATCCTAATTCCCAAAAATCTCGTAAATTTATCATAAATTTATTTTTAGCATTTCTTCCTTCGGTTATTCTTGGGGTTCTTTTCCACGAAACAATAAAAAATTATTTTTTTAGCAATCTCTCAATCGCTTTAGCATTGTTAATTGGTGGAGTTATTATGATTATTATCGATAGTCAAAAACGTCATTTTAAAATCACTAATGTCGATAATATCAACTATCGCTTGGCATTAATCATTGGCTTTTGTCAATGCTTAGCAATGATTCCAGGGGTATCAAGATCTGGTGCAACAATTTTAGGAGCGTTATTATGTGGAATTGATCGTAAATCATCTACCGAATTTTCATTTTTCCTAGCAATTCCAACCATCAGCGCTGCTTGTCTTTACGATATTTTAAAAAATTTAGACAGTCTTACTTTTGTTGATTTTGAGCTAATTTTAATTGGAGCAATTTCCTCTTTTATTTCAGCAATCTTGGTTATAAAATGGTTTATCAAATTTGTCAGCAAAAATAGCTTTGTTGGCTTTGGAGTTTACCGTGTAGCACTTGGAACTCTTCTATTAGTTTTTTTATTATAAAGCAATGACTAAGGCAATTTCCAACGAGACCTCAACTAACAACCATAAATTTGCAATTCGTTTTGGGCTTGGTGCTATAAAAGCAGTTGGTTTGAAAATGATGGAAGTTGCTGTTGATGAGCGAAAAAAAAATGGTGATTTTAATGATGTTTTTGATTTTTGTAAACGTCTTGATCCTAAAGCCATCAATAAAAAATCAATTGAAGCTCTTGCCAAATCTGGTGCATTCGATGTTTTTAAAATTGAACGCAGTCAAATCGCTGAATCTTTCGATCTTTTATCTGCATATGCTTCGCAAATTAATGAAGCTAAAAATTCTAATCAGATGAGTTTGTTTGGCTCAATCAACGAAAGCATCCCCAAACCTCAATTAAAAAAAGTTGAAGCATGGAGTAAAATTGAAAAATTACAAAAAGAATTTGAAAGTTTTGGTTTTTTTCTTAACGAACATCCCCTTGATGATTCGCTAAATGATTTAAAAAAACGCGGAGTAATTTTTTCTAACATGATTGAAGAAGCTGAACTTCAAGATAATAGTATCGCTAAACTAGCAGGGGTGATTTTAGCAAGCAAACATCGCTCATCTGCGCGAGGACGATTTGCTTACATGACCATCTGCGATCCTTATGGCATATATGAAGCAACAATTTTTGATGAAGCATTAATTACCAACTCACGCGATTTACTTAATGATGGCAGTAATGTAGTTATCGAATGCTTGATCAGAAAAGACGAAGGTGGAACAAGGGTTATGATTAAATCAGTTAGCCATCTTTTTGATTTTATTAAGCAAGTTAAAGCTAGTGATCAAGATTTTGCTGATATTAAAAAATTACCAAATCGTAAAAATAATTTTGAAAAAAATAACGATAAAAA
>BJGH01000006.1 GCA_014190355.1 Alphaproteobacteria bacterium | reverse complement strand
AAATTAAAAAAGGGGTCAGACCCCTTTTTCAAAAAAAACAAGGTTTTGCACTAGAGATTGTAGATTAAATCAATTTCCAAAATAATTTAAAAAAAATAATATTGTTTTTAACCTACGCAAATCTGGCTAAATGATGGTTTTTTTGTAAAAAGGGGTCTGACCCCTTTTTCAAAAAAAATAGGGTTTTGATCTAGAGGTTGTTAATTAGATTGGTTTTCAAAGCAAAATTGTTAAAAATTGCTAAAAAAAAAGGGGGGGTAAGACTCTTTTAACAAATAAATTTTTTTTGGTTGTGTTTTCGCTCAAGTAAAACTTGCCCTTACGGTAGCGTTGGGATTTTAGAATTTGGTTTGGGGATTGGGGTGGGGTGTTACAAATTTTCATAAAAAAAAATCTTAAATTTACCCTAAAATGAGCAAGGCTTTTTTTTAAATTAAAAAAATTAATTTCTAACTTGAATTAGTCTAAATTGTTTTTAATCTGATAAAAATTATTTTTTAAAATTTTCTTTTGTTTTTTAAAAATGTTAAAAAAATTTTAATAGCAATTTATAACAAATTAGACCTATGAATTTCTGATTTGAGATAGATTGATTTAATTAATGTCAAAGCATTAAACTTGCTTAAAAAATTTTGAAAATATTTGTATTAAATTTCTAGTTAAATGATCAATTTTAAGGGATTAAAAAAACTCTTTGTATTACTGCTCCTTGCCTCGCAAATTTTCTCGTGCGATACTACCTGTGTTGAAGCTGACGAATTTTCAATTATTCCGATAAATCTTGACTCTAACATGCGTAACATGAAGGTTGGGGTTTTTGGTAGTTACAATCATAATGACGGAGGTCAATCGTCAGATTGGTATGATACTGGCATAAGAACAAACGGATCTAAAATCACCTTGACTCTTGTTGGTGGCTGGATCTATTCGGGTGGATCTCTGAGTTCAACTCAGGAAGATGTAGATAAAGTTAAACTGTGTAAATACTGCAGTAAAGATATTGCTGATCCTAATCCAACTCAAAATTGTATTTGTCATAATTATGATAGTGATAAACCTGATCCAGAATTAAAAAAAGATGGCACAAAAGAAACTTGTAGTGCTGGTGATCAAACTAATCCTGAAAAATGCACCTGCTTTGATCGGGGACTTGACTCGGTTACTAAATATGGTGTTTATCATCAAAGTCGAAATTCTCTAGAAAAAACTTCCGATATTCAAAGAAAACCGCTTAAAGGACAAGATCAGTCAAATTGTAGAATGGCACGCGGAATGGGTGCTTATATATCTTTGTGGGGAGTTAATGGAGCCCAGACCCCAAATCGGGCTTATCATTTATATACCCATAGAGAATATTGCCCAGTTCCAAGAGGACCAAATGGTGAATGTGAAAAAAATGGTGTTAATGTTTTGCGTTATATTTATGAAAGCCCAAACAATACAATTTTTATTAAAGATGATGGTGCTGGTAATATTCTTCCCACGGTTAGTACTTCAGTTCCGGGCTTTCAGTATCATGGTCCAAATGAGGTAGTAAAATTAATAATCTATGATGGCTTTTATGATGATAATGCTGGAAAATATTCAATATATTTTGTTGGAGGTTTTGGTTCTGAAAAAACTAATTTTATTCTAGAGTTTATTACTGGTTTATTTGAGGATGTTTTGTTGGGAGCCAGAAACTCAGAAGGTCAAAGAGTGGGTGGTATTTTAGAATTTTTTTATAATTCAGTTGTCAATAATCCACCATTTCAAATGACTGTTCAGTTTATGTTAGTGCTTTACATAGTTTTTTTTGGTGGATCTTATTTAATGGGTGTTGTTGATATTACTCGAAAAGAATTATCAATGATTATTATGAAGATAGCATTGATTGTTATGTTTACCAATCCATTAAGTTGGGGAATGTATAAAAGTTTTATCGTAAACTTTTTTAAAGATGGGATGGATCAACTAATGGCAATGATCATGATGTCAACTGATACAGCAACTGGAGAATCAAGTAATTTAAATTATATTGCACAAGGTGGTAGGGCAATTGATGGTTCCAATGCTACTAGATTTTCATATCCCGATCTGATCATGAAAAAATTATTATCACCTGCGGTTGCAAAAAAGTTGTTGGGCGTTATTGGTGATGGCAATATTTATGGAATAATTTATTTCTTTGTAACTTATGCTTTAATTTTTTACTTTATATATGTTATGCTTTTAATATGCTCAATATATTTAATTTCCTTCTTAAAATTGATTTTACTTTTAGGGCTGGGGCCAATCTTTATTTCTCTGGCATTATTTTCTAAAACTAATCAAATGTTTAAATCTTGGCTTTCATTTCTTGGATCAAGGGCTTTGGAGATGGCGATATTATTCTTAGTTTTATCACCTTTTTTGATGTTAATTGATCGATATTTTACTGAATTATTTTATTTTCGAGTTTGCGGAGTTTCAAAGGGAATCCCTCCAGTAAGTTTAATTATTTTGCAAACCACGGAATTAGATCGAAGTTTATTTGAATGGCTTTTAATGTTTTTAAAAATTGCTACGGTTATTTTTATCATGCAGACCATTTTGGATCGAGTTCCGCAAATATCGGGTCAACTAATTTCAATCGGTGGTATTCCTAACCAAGATACTAGTTCTAAAATCGGTTATGGAGCTTCGGGTTTTGGTTTGGCAATGAATGCGGCAAATGCTGCAATATTTGGTACTTTGGGAGCTATCAAGGAGGCGGCTAATTTTTCATTAAACAAGTCTGGAATAGTTCCTGCAGTGATTGGAGGTGCAACTGCTATTGCAAGAAAAACAGGAATTGCCTCAGCTTGGAATGCCATTGGTAAAAAAATTCCATTTCGTGGACCGCGTACCAGGATGCGTGATATGGTAATTGAAGGGGCAATAAAAGAAGCAAGAGCTCAGGGAATTGATAATGGATTATCCGGTAAGGAATTGGATAAGTTTATTCGTGATACTGCTATGGATAATTTAGCAAGAAGAATTGCCGAAGATCCAAATAAGATGGCAATGCTTGGCGTTGATGCCAAAAATATTTCAAAAGTTATGGATCGTGTTTTAGTTCGAGATGGTTTAAAAGATTTCCTTAAAGATCGAGCTCAGGAGTTAAAATCAGAAGGTTTGGTTGGTAAAGAAATGCGTCAAAAACTTCGTGAAGATGCTAGGGAATGGGCAAAAAATAATTTATATGACACGGGTGGTTTAAATAAAGTCGATAACTATCTTAAGGACCGCTCTATTAGAAGTTTTTTAAGAGGCAATGCAGAATATTCATCTTCTGAAGCTGCGAAAATTTTCACTACTCCTCAAGAAAGAGCAAAATTTCTTTTACATTTAGAAGATTTAAAACATCGCAATCAGAAAAAATGGGAAAATGCCAAAAAAAATCCTATCACCCATATGTTCCCTTATTTATTATCAAGGGCTAAGCATGAAATAATTGGTGATCCCAAGGGTAACCCAAATTTACTTAGAAAAAATTTTGATCGAAAAGCTTTCATTGAAGAAAACGGTCGACCAACTTGGGGAAGATATCTTAACCCAATATCTCATATTAATTTCTTGGATCGAAGATTTAATAAAGATAAATTTGAAGAAACTAAACAATTTCACGATGAACTTCTGCGGGATCAACTAAGAGAAAAGATTGCTCAAGATGAAGAAGGAATTGGTGAAGTTAAAGCAACTGATAAAAAAGCAGTGAGAAAACAAAAAAATAAAAAAATTAGTCAGCGTGACATGATGAAAAATAAGCTGAGAGAACTTGCTGTTGCAGATATTGAAAAACAACTAAATAAAGAACCTGATTATGAAGACTATTCAAAATCATTCTCTTTTCCTGGATCTTATGAAAGAAAGGAACAGCTTCAAGAAAAATTATTAAGAGATATTTTTGAGGACGATGGAAGTGGCAGAAATCTTTTTGAAAAAGCAGTTCAATATGATTATTTATCTGATAAGGAATATGGTAAGCCATCAATGGAGCAATTAATTGCACAAGCATCATTTAATGATCTTAAGGAATTTTCAACAAATATCGATTCTATGTCTTTAGATGATGTTTTAAAAGTAAGAGAAAATATTACCAAGAATGTTGCAGGAAAAGGTTTTTCTGCTATAAAGCTTGATGCAACTAAGCACGGTAAATTAATTCAAGATGGAATTTCAGGTAATTTTGAAATTGAAAATTTGTTTGGTTCTAAATCAAATCCTACTCAAGATGAATCATCAACTGGTAATCATATTAGCAAAGACTATGAAAATAAGGTTAAGGAAGAGCTTGAGTCTATTGATAAAAAAATTCTTGATAAAATCATGGAGCAAACTGATCTTTATCAAGAAGAAATTGATCGTCTTGATGAAAATTTTGATCAGTTGCTTGAAAATTCAAAATCTGCAAATAAGAGAAAAGTTATACAAAGAAAATATGCAGATCGTCTAAGAGACTTTGCAAATCAATTAGAAAGTTCTCTTGGCGGGGATATAAATCAAAGTGATAATGATCTAATTTATAGTTTTAAAACTCAGGCTGATACCCTTGATAAATCTGATTCAGTCCTATTTTCACCTTTGCCTAAATTCGATAATTCTTTTATTGCTAAAAAAACAAATCTAGATCCTCAGAAAATTGATGATATTAAAAAAGTCATAGAAGATCTAGAAAAGGATCGCTCTCTAATGCAGGCTAATATTGATGAGAGCCCGATTGTACCAGTAAATTTTCCAGAAATATCTCCAAAAGCTATGAGTATTGAAAGTGAAAATGTTGCTAGATCATCAAACGATGTTGATTATAAATTAAAATATATGTTGGCCAAGATTGCTTTATTTAAAGGTCAGAATTCTATAAGATTTGATAGTGGAGACTTCGCAATAAACCAAAGAAATATCGAAGTTCTAAATCAAGAATTTGATAAAACTCGTTTAAGCGATTCTTCTTATATTTTACCTCAATTAGATAAAAATATTGGAGCATTAAGATCATTAGATAATACTTATTTAGGGATTTCAACTGATGCTCGAGGAGCCTTAGGGGTTGATAAATCTATTGAATTTAATCTCAAGCTCAACGATGACATGGCCGTTTTAAAGAGCGATATCGAGAAAGGTAAGGTAATAAGTCAAGATGAGATGAAAGCAAAAATTGAAGAAATTTCTCGAGATCGGGTTAAGGCAATTAATTTTTATGACAAAGCAACTACCATATTTAAGGTTGAGGATATTCTTCAAAAAACTAGATCTGAAAATTTCCAACAAAAAACTGGCTTGGCAACTAAGAATTTAGAAAATATTTTAATAGATTTTGAGGTTAGGGATAGTTTAATAAGATTGGGGTTAGGGGATGAAAGATATCAAGAGTTAAGAGATGCAGATGAAAAAGTTAAGGATGTAAAACAAAATTTATCACGACCATCAATTTTTAGTCAAATACCAAAAGACTTAGATCAAGATGGTTCTTCATTTAAAGAACTATCTATTGCTAAAATTGAGTCAATAAAAGATCAAACAAATCAACTTAAAAATCTTGTTAATGTTATAGATGATAATGTTCTTGATTCATCATTATTCTTAAATCCGGATTTAAAAGAAAGCAAACAAGAATTATTAAATAATCAAGAAAGATTGCAGAATTTATACGCTCTAGCCCAAGAACAAATTAATAAAGGTTCAAGCATTCAAGATGTTGATAACGCCATCAAGGAAATTAGAAAAGCCCATGATGATTTTGTTTTTGAGTCAAAATTTTTTACACAAGAAGTTTTAAGTGATATTAATAAGAACCTTAATTCTGGTGATAAAATTCCTCCTGAATTAAGACGAGATCTGCTGACCCTTTCTGATCAATTAAAGAAGATCGAAAGCCAGACTGAAGTTCTCGATAAAGCTAAACTTAGTGAATCAGCAATTGATTTAGTTGAAACAAAGCGACCATCAATTTTTAGTCAAATACCAAAAGACTTAGATCAAGGTAGTCAAATACCAAGAGACTTAGATCAAGATGGTTCTTCATTTAAAGAACTATCTATTGCTAAAATTGAGTCAATAAAAGATCAAACAAATCAACTTAAAAATCTTGTTAATGTTATAGATGATAATGTTCTTGATTCATCATTATTCTTAAATCCGGATTTAAAAGAAAGCAAACAAGAATTATTAAATAATCAAGAAAGATTGCAGAATTTATACGCTCTAGCCCAAGAACAAATTAATAAAGGTTCAAGCATTCAAGATGTTGATAACGCCATCAAGGAAATTAGAAAAGCCCATGATGATTTTGTTTTTGAGTCAAAATTTTTTACACAAGAAGTTTTAAGTGATATTAATAAGAACCTTAATTCTGGTGATAAAATTTCTCCTGAATCAAGTCGAGATCTGCTGACCCTTTCTGATCAATTAAAGAAGATCGAAAGCCAGACTGAAGTTCTCGATAAAGCTAAACTTAGTGAATCAGCAATTGATTTAGTTGCGCCAAATCGTTATGAAATTTTTGAGAAATACAAAGATAAAATTTTGCAAGAGGTTGTTAATGATAAAATTAAAATTGATGATTTGCAGCAATCTCTGCAAAAAATTCCAAATGTCAGTAAAGATGAAAAAATAACAGCTTTAATTAGCGATATTTCTGACATCAGTAAATCTCAAAATGATGCTGTTAAAGAAATTCAGCAGTTAGTTGAACAACCTTCTAATCAAAACAGAAAATCACAAATTGATGATCTCGTATTTAAACTTGATAATCTTAACAATAGTCAAAGAAAATTGGTTAATGAATATGTTAGAAATAATTCGGCAAATCCTGATTTGCTTGAATCAATTGATCGATTTAAACTATTTCAAGAATTTCTTAATTCTCAAAAAACTTCCCAGCTCAAATCTCGCAGTGAAGAGATTAAAACTGTAGGTCTGGCATCTAATTTTGAATCCATTCAACAATCTTCTATTGATCATTTTGAAGATCGACATCAGAAATTAGTTGGAATCACTAAAGCTTTAATATCAACCAAAATTTCTGACGCACTTATTAATTCAAATATCACAAATGTTTTTCTGGGTGGAAGTATTAAAAATGCATTTTTAGGAGGTGGTGGAAGTGGCCTTCCAATGATTGGTGGAGGTTATCTAGGTGATAACTCTAACAAGGAGGCTTTACCTAATGCCAGTGAATTAGAAGCTCAGAAAAAATTAACTGCACTTAGTTCAAAAATGGATAAGTTAAATATTAAAATAATTTCTTTGCAACTAAGTAAAATTGAGGAGAAGAAATCTCTAAGTTCATCTGATAAAATTGCCATGGTTGATATGAATACAAAATTATCTGAATTAAAATCTTCATTGAGTAAAAAACAAAACAAAATCACAGAAATCAATAAAATATTGTTTCCAAGTGATTAATCACAAATATAAAACATAGAGATCTATAAAATTTTTAAACAAAAACCAGTTATTTGATTGGAAGTTATAATTACATTAATTTATTGGGTAAAATTTTGATTTAGATAGTCATATCTCATTCACTATTTCATCCTCAACCAAAAAAATTAAGTTTTTGTATTAAATATTTTAATTTTATTTTTTATTTAAATATCAAAAATATTTATAATAGACATCAAGACAGATATTTGAAAGATCTTAAGTCATGAATAACTGGCTTTTATTTAACAAACCTTTATAAAAAATTTGTTAAAATAATTATTTTTATATAATTTTTTAAAGATTTTTATTAAAAAAAATTAAGAATCAAAAAGAATATTTTTGTCAAGAAAGTCAATCTAGATATTAAAATATCCTGATAATTTATATGCGATAACTTGACTTCAAAAGAGATGATGATAAATTAGTTGAATAGTTTAATTTTTTATTTAAAATTAAAAAATAATTCTAAATTTTATTTGGTTTTATGGCAGGCGTAGCTCAGTTGGTTAGAGCACCAGGTTGTGGCTCTGGGGGTCGCGGGTTCGAACCCCGTCGCTTGCCCCATTTTATGCCATTTTTTGCAATTTTAATAATTTTTAAAATCCGTTTTAATTGGTAATTATTTTAGTTATTTAAATTTTATTATTCATGGACATCTTAATTTTCGCCATAATTGCCTTTGTAATATTTTATAAACTAAATAAACAATTAGGGAAGATTGACGAAGAAGAGAAAAAAAATATTGAAGAAAAAGTTTCCTTGATGCGTCGCATGCAAGAAGAGTTGCTGAAAAATGTTAATAATACCAATAATCCTAATAATTGTGAATCAGACAAAATGCCAAAATTAGTTGGTCAAAGTTCAACTATTGCAGGTTTAGAAAATATTGATCCAGCTACTAAACAAAATCTCGAAGATATTTTTAACAAATGTAACATTAGTTATGATTTTTTTATTGCTGGAGCAAAATCAGCATTTGAAATGGTTTTAAAAGCTTTTGCCAATAGTGATAGCGAAACTTTAAAAATGCTCTTAGCAGAAAAAATATATCAAGGTTTTGATAAGGCAATTACTCAGCGTGGTTTTGATCAACAAAAATTAGTTACTAATCTTATTGCCATTGAAAGCACTCAAATCATTTCGGCAATGACTCTTGAAAATAATGCGTCAATTGTTGTTAAGTTTATTTCAAAACAAATTAATTATCTTACCGATAAAGATGAAAAAATAGTTGTTGGTAAAAAAGATGAGATTAATGAAATTACTGATATTTGGACTTTTAAAAAAGACTTAACAATCTTAAATCCAAATTGGACAATTCATTCAACTTCGGCTTAAAAAACTAAGCAGTAGTAAATCCTAAAAGTTATAATAACTTATGACAAAATTTATTGAAAAATCACAGCTTTCAACAGGAGAAAATAATTATAATTATTATTCAATCAATGAGCATGCTAGAAAACTTAATATTGATATTAGCAAACTGCCATTTTGTCTAAAAATTCTTCTGGAAAATATGCTTCGCACTTATGAAAATGAAGCAGTTTTGCAAGAACATATTATCTCTTTAAGTCAATCAGTTAATGATGCAAGTAAAAGAATCGAAATTGATTTTGTTCCTGCTCGAGTTTTAATGCAAGATTTTACTGGAGTTCCAGCGGTGGTTGACCTTGCGACAATGCGTGATGCCGTAAAAAGACTTAATAAAGATCCAAAAAAAATTAACCCTTTAGTTCCGGTTGATTTAGTTATTGATCACTCGGTGCAGGTTGATTTTTCAGGTGATAGCAGTGCATTTGAAAAAAATGTTAATTTGGAATTTGAGCGTAACAAAGAGCGTTATGAATTTTTAAAATGGGCTCAGGAATCCTTTGATAATTTTCGAGTTGTTCCCCCAGGAACAGGCATTTGTCACCAAGTTAATTTAGAAAATCTTGCCCAAGTGGTCTGGAGTAAAAAAGAGCATGGTGAAAATATTGCCTATTTTGATACCGTAGTTGGAACCGATAGCCATACTACGATGATCAATGGCTTAGGAGTTTTGGGTTGGGGAGTAGGTGGTATTGAAGCTGAAGCTGGAATGTTGGGTCAACCCAGTTCAATGTTGATCCCTGAAGTTATTGGTTTTAAATTAAAAAATGCCCTTAAACCAAATGTCACTGCTACAGATCTTGTTTTAACAATTACTAACATTTTACGAAAAAAAGGAGTGGTTGGAAAATTTGTCGAATTCTTTGGCGAAGGTGTTGCCAAATTATCTTTGGCAAATCGCGCTACCATTGCCAATATGGCTCCTGAATATGGAGCAACTTGTGGAATTTTTCCAATTGATCAGATTACTTTAGATTATCTTCATCTAACTGGGCGTAGCTCGCAAAATATTGCCTTAGTTGAAAAATATGCTAAGCTTCAAGGAGTTTTTGCTGATCACCAAAATTTTGCAAATTACAGTGAAGTTTTAGAATTAGATTTGCAAGATGTTGTTCCAAGCCTTGCTGGTCCAAAGCGTCCACAAGATCGACTTAATCTGGATGCAGTCCCTAAATCATTTAGAGATTTACAAGATGAATTGAAAATTATTAATAATAATAAATTTCTTATTCCTGAGTTAAACACTGATCTGGGTGATGGTGATGTTGTTATTGCAGCGATCACTTCTTGCACCAATACTTCTAACCCTTCGGTTTTAATTACTGCAGGTTTATTAGCAAAAAAAGCTGTTGAAAATGGCTTGAAGGTTAAAGGACATGTTAAAACTTCTCTTGCTCCGGGATCGCAAGTTGTCAGCAAATATTTGCATGATTCAGGTTTACAAAAATATCTTGATCAATTAGGTTTTAATGTGGTTGGTTATGGTTGCACAACTTGTATTGGCAATTCTGGACCACTGCATGAGCAAATTGAAGAAGTTATCAAATCAAAAAATCTCACAGTTGCTTCAGTATTATCGGGCAATAGAAATTTTGAAGGACGAGTTCATCCTTTGGTTAAAGCTAATTATTTAGCATCTCCTCCACTTGTTGTTGCTTACGCCTTGACTGGCACAACTGCAGTTGATCTTACTAAAGAACCAATTGCTACTAATAACTTTGGCAAGAAAATTTATCTTCACGATATTTGGCCTAGTCAGCAAGAGGTTGAAGAGGTTATTGCGAAAACTGTAACTCGGGAAATCTTTGTTGAAAAATATTCTAACCTTTTTAAAGGTGATAAATTTTGGCAAGATATTAAAGTTTCAAAATCTGATACTTATGCATGGAACCCAGATAGTACCTACATTCGTTTGCCAAATTATTTTGAAAATCTTAAGCAAGAAAATGCTAAGCCAATCAGCAATGCTAGAATTCTAGCGTTATTTGGTGATTCAATCACCACTGACCATATTTCACCGGCAGGAAATATTTCTGCAACATCACCAGCTAGTGATTATCTTCGCCAAAAAGGAGTTGAGAAAAAGGATTTTAATTCTTATGGAGCAAGAAGAGGTAATCACGAGGTGATGATGCGTGGCACTTTTGCCAATATTCGTATTAAAAACGAAATGTTAAATTCAGCAAAAGAGGGTGGTTTTACCAAAAATGCTCAAGGAGAAATTGTTAGCATCTATGACTCTGCTATTGCTGATAAAAATAATAAAATCGATTTGTTGGTTGTAGCTGGCAAAGAATATGGGACAGGATCTTCTCGTGATTGGGCTGCTAAAGGGGTTTATCTGTTAGGTGTTAAAGCTGTGATTGCTGAGAGTTTTGAGCGAATTCATCGTTCAAATTTAATTGGCATGGGTGTTTTACCTTTGATTTTTAAGGCTGGAACAACTCGTAAAACATTGCAATTAACCGGTGATGAAAAAGTTGATATTTTAGGTATTGATCACAAAATTTCTGTAAAACAAAACCTGCAAGCTGTTTTCAAAAAAGCTGATGGTTCCAAAGTTTTAGCAGATCTTATTTGCGGATTAGATACCGAAACTGAAGTCGAGTACTACAAGCTCGGTGGAATTTTACAATATGTTATTAATCAAATAAATAATTAAATTATGCAAGTTAGAGTAATTGGAGCAAATATCGATGTTGGTGATTCACTGAATTCACACATTGAAGAGCAGTTAATAAAAACTGTTAAAAAATATTTTGAAAATGCTATCAATGCCGAAGTTCATTTTCATAAAGAAGGTTTAATGTTTCGCTCGATGTTATTGGTTAATGAAGGGGTAAGAAAAGGAATTGTTGTTAAATCAGATGGCGAAGCTGGTGATGCATACAGTGCTTTTAATGAAGCATTACGCAAAGCCCAAAATCAACTTCAGCGTTATCGTAGTAGATTAAAAAAATACCGACAAAAAGGTGGCGGTTTAAAATCGGTTGAACCAAGTTACAAAGCTCTTAATGCTACAAAATATGTGATCCCAGCCATTCCTCATGATATTATTGAAGAAATTGAAAATGACAATGACCTTGCCAATATTAGCAATGACCATGTTAATTCTAATCATAAAATAATTGCTGAAAAAACTACCGAAATTGAAGAATTAAGTGTTGATGAAGCGATTATGAAAATGGATTTACAAAATCTCCCAGCTTTAGTTTTTATCAATAATATCGATAAAAATATCAATGTTGTTTATCATCGTAAAGATGGCAATATTTCATGGATCAATCCTAAAAAATAATTGTTGGTAAAATTATTTGCCAATAAATTAAAATTATTGGCAAATTTGCTTTAAAATTGTCTCGATCTATAATGTCGTAAAGCCTTGAAAATATTGGCTTAGATTGTGGTTATTTTAGTAGTATTTTTTTAAATAATTTGTATAAATTTTTACGCTAAAATAATTAATTTTTTTACGATAATCGATAAATAAAATTTCTTAACATCAATATTTTACAGGCAAACTTTTATTATAAGAATAATGTTGATTAAAATATAAGTATTGTTTATAATTCCTTAAGCAAAGAGGTTAAAATAAAATTTTCTTAAGTTTTTTTAAATAATTAATCTCGAAGTCAGAATAGTGTTTTTTTGTTTTTAAGTAAAATTAAAATAAAGTATTTTTTATTAAAAATTGTTAAAAGATTACTCTGATTTCAACAAATGTTTATTTTTCAAAGATTTATATCAAAAAGTATTAAGTTATAACTGTTAATTTATTTAATAATTATAGCATTTAATGATATTATTATTTAAGAAAAGCTATAAGTAGTTTTCGAAAAGAATTAACATTTTCGTTAAATCTACATGGTTATTTTGTATTTTGCTTAAAATTATATTTTGCCTAAAAGGAGGTATTTTAAAAATGGAAGTTTCAGTTCATGGTAAGAATGTTGAAGGAGCAATCCGTGCATTTCGTAAAAAAACTCAAAAGGATGGAGTTGTTAAAGAATCGCGTCAAAGAAATAATGGTTTTGAAAAGCCATCTCGTCGAGAAAAAAGAAAGAGAGAGGAGAGCATTATCAGAAGAAGAAAGGTTCGCAAAGGAGAAACTGTTTTCTAAAACTTATATTTTATTTATATTAGCTAAAAATAATAAATATTAAATTTAGTGAAAATATTTAATTTGTGAAGTTTTAACAATTCTTGCTTGCAACTCAATTGCAAGCAAGAAAAGTTTTTTAAAATTCACATTCTCACTCTTTTACTTGTCTCATCTGATCAATTTGTTAAAAATATCTTTTATAACTTCCTTTTTTTTAGAATTTATTTTTTAAAATAATTTCCAAATAATTTTAAAATAACCTTAATTTTAAAATAACTTTAGAATTTTTTTGAAATTATTTTGGGACGAATGGCCGAGTGGTTGAAGGCGCACGCCTGGAAAGTGTGTATAGGGTCAAAAGCTCTATCGAGAGTTCGAATCTCTCTTCGTCCGCCATCCCGAAGGGTTGAACTCTCAGATGGAGATCGTTAGAGCGAATGCTACCCTTCAAAGCCCGAAGAGCGTAAGGATGGCTTTATCAACAAATTCATACTAAATTTTCTTTTCTATCGCCATAGAAATGCACTACACTTAAATCTTCCAATCCTTACCAAATCCTTTTCAAACTTACATTGGTTTTACCTCAAATCTCAAAACCAGATTATGCGAACACAATTCTGGTAAATCTCTTCACACTAAAAGATACAAACCTTCTATCTAAAATAATAGGAAAAGTGCTAAGAGATCAAGAAATTGAAGAGGTTTTAACAAAATTTTTTAACTTGAAATGCCATAAGTTTTTTTAAATTTTTTAATCATAAATTTGATTTTAGTTTTTGATAAATTGTCCAACTTTTCTGGGTTTACTTTAAAAAATAATAACACAAAATAACTTAAAGAAATAATTTTAACAATTTAAGTATTTATGAAAAAATATTTGTTAATTCTTGTTTATTATTTTTTTGCAAATATTGCTTATGCAAATGATAAGATGCCTTTGATAAAATTTCCAACACTAGTTGTTAGTACAAATTCTCAAAGTTCATTAACAGTTGATGATAATTCACAAGCTTTAAGGGAAATTAATAAAACTGCAGGAGGAGTTGCGGTAGTTGATGCGAAAACATTTGAAAATAAATATAGTTTAAATTTATCTGATACCTTGG
The DNA here is from genome assembly GCA_014190355.1 of Alphaproteobacteria bacterium. Classification (GTDB taxonomy): domain Bacteria; phylum Pseudomonadota; class Alphaproteobacteria; order Rickettsiales; family UBA1997; genus CAILUF01. Next base: position 94,386 of record BJGH01000006.1, on the reverse strand, counting down.
CTAATGTTGCAGGGGTTTATGCTCAAAAGCGTTTTGGTGAAGAAGTTAGAATTGCCATAAGGGGATCAGGTTTATCGCGAGGTTTTCACATGAGAGGAATTCAATTATTGCAAGATGGCGTAGCTTTCAACTTAGCAGATGGTTCCGGTGATTTTCAAGAAGCTGATAGCTTGTCATTTCAACGTCTGGAAGTTTTTAAAGGAGCGAATGCTTTAAAGTTTGGTGGTGCAACTTTGGGTGGAGCAATAAATATGGTTTCAAAAACTGGCAAAACTAATCAAGGCAATCAATTGCGTTTTGAACTTGGTTCATTTGACACCAAGCGTTTAAATATGCAGTTGGGTCGTGATTTTGGTGATTTAGATTTTTTTCTTAGTTTGACCGCAACTCATGGCAATGGATTTCGTCAGCATACTAGACAGGAAAACCTGAAATTTAATAGCAATTTTGCTAAAAAATTTGCCAAGAATAAGGAAACTCGTTTTTATTTAAGTGCTAATTCAATAAATCAAGAATTACCGGGAAGTCTCAGCAAATCAAATGCTGTTAATAATCCAAAAATTGCTGATAATAATGCCATTTTAGGAGATCATAAACGCGATATTGATTCATTTCGCTTTGCCAATAAAACTAGTTTTGTTCTAAAAAATGGCGATAAGATTGATTTTGGAGGGTTTTTAAATGTTAAAGATTTATCTCATCCAATTTCAATTTTTATTGATCAAAAAACCATTGATTATGGTTTTTATTCTCAAAGAGCAGGGCAGTATAATCTAAAAAATTATTCAAATGATTATTTACTTGGAATTAGAACTCACCTTGGTAAAACTCATGCTAAGGTTTTTCAGAACAATTTTGGAACTAAGGGATTATTGAGCGCAAACTCTCAACAAATTTCTCAGAATTTACAAATTTTTGGGGAAAATAATTTTCATGTTAGTAAAAAATTATCATTAATAACTGCAACTCAATTAAATTTAAATAAACGTCAGGAAAATAATCTTTTTGATCCAAGGGAAAGTGATCAAAAAATTTATCGCTCATTCAATCCTAAGCTTGGAATTCTCTATAAAATTAACAAAGATAGTGAGATTTTTAGCAATTTTAGTAGAAGCAATGAACCACCAACTTTCAGCGAATTAACGCAAAGTGGATCGATTGGTTTTACTCCGCTAAAAATGCAAAAAGCTTGGACTCTTGAAATGGGAAGTCGGGGAATTTATAAAATTGTTGATTGGGATTTGAGCCTTTATCGCTCATGGATAAAATCAGAAATGTTGCAATATCGAGTAGTTTCAGGTATTCCTGCTTCAACTTTTAATGCTCAAGACACAATACATCAAGGAATTGAGTTAGGATTAAATTTACAAATTTTTAAAAATCTTTTAAAAAATTCTGATCAATTAAAACTTTATAACGCATACACTCTCAGTGATTATCGCTTTGATAAAGATCGGCAATATCTTAATAATATTATCGCTGGTCAACCACGACATTTTTTTAAAAGTGAATTACGTTATGAGCAAGCATCATGGTTTATTGCTGGTAATGCTGAAGTTGCAAGCAATGCTCAAGTTGATTTTGCTAATACTGTTAAAACCCAAGGATATGCAGTATTTGGTTTAAATGCTGGTTATAATTTCGATAAAAATTTCAATTTCTTTATTGATTGTCGTAACTTATTAAACAAAAAATATCTCGCTACCTTCAGTACCACAACAACTGGTGCAGGAAATGTTTTTTTTCCAGCGGATGGTAGGGCATTTTATGCAGGATTAAAAACTAAATTATAATTTAGTAAAAATATTTAAAATTATTATAAAACCTCAGATAATATTTTTTTAAGTTATTTTTTTATTAATTAACAGTTTTTACTGACATAAAGTCGATTTTTAAATCCTAATGCACTTAATATGCGTGCTTAACTTAAGTTAATAAATTATTTTAAGGTTTTTAGAACAACATTTTTTCAAAATTAAACAAAATATTTTTTTTAATTTACAATATTTTTTTTTCTTATAATTTCATCGAGAGATACTATTTTAATTTTTAGTATTTTAAGGTAGATAAATTATAAAAAAATTAAAGAAATTTTTTCTAAATTTTATATCTTAAATTTTTAAAATAAGGTTTTAACTATAATTGAGAGATTATGCATATAACACAAAGTCAAACACTTAATATTAAAGAAAAAACAGAATTACTCAAAAGATATGTCATGTGTGAAAAAGATTTGGAATGGACAGAAGTTAGAGAAAGTATTGGGATTAGTGGTGATCAAACTCCTAATCAAGGGGAATTTGAACAAATCATGGGTACTACTAGTGAATCGTTAAAACTTGGTAATATTCCTTATCAAATCTTTTTAGCTGCTTTGAGAGATAACTCCGATCAAAGTCATACTAGGTTTATTGAAGTCATTACAGAGCTTATGAGAATTCATCCAACAACTCCAGTCAGTTATCAACAAGTTTTGCGTTCAACTTTAACCAATCATATTTTTAGGCCAACTTACCATTCCAATGTAGAAGGAGGTAAAGCTTCTCAAAGAGGAGTTATAGTTCCACAGGATGATGAATTTTTTGGTTTGGATAAACCATATACTTCATTAAAAGAAAGTATCTCTAGTAACAAAAATCTTTTCCTTTTTAAATATCTAGCTTCAAGGCTAGTAGATGAAGATAAACCAAAATTTGTCAATGGTCTTATTAAAACTCTATCTCGTGATATGAATTTAGAAAAAAAACCTGGTATTAAGAGCATCTCAAGAAGCCTTGAGTCACTAATAGAAATTGTTAAAGATATTTCAATAGATGGAGATGATAATAATAAATTAGATGCAAATTTTAAAGAATTGATGGGAATAAACGCTGCCACTTATAATAAAGCAAAAAATGTTTCTAACTCTAACACTTATGATTTTTCAAGAATAAATTTATTTTTTTCAAAAGAAATCCTACAATCATTACCCGCGAAAAGAAGCTATGAAAAAATTTTAGAACTTCTTGATCTTGCTGGTCTTGAAGTTGAAGAAAAATCCAAATATATTAGATCTTTTGTTGAAAAAATTTTTACTCAAGACGCAACTGGTATTGATAAAGAAAAACTTTCAAAGTTGGACTATTATATAAAAAGACTTTTTGAATCAACACCTGATGAAATTAAATCCTTCAAAAGTCAAATAGTTAAAGGTTTGTATGATGGTTTACAACCTTACGAATTAGATGAAAATTTTTTGGATTATGTTATTTCAAAAGAATCTCATCCTAAACTTGAAAAAGATGATATTAAAATTTTAGTATTTAATTTAGGCATTAAAAGAGTAAAAGAAATATTGGAAGAAAGAAAAAATAAAGAGGATTGTGAAATAGATCAGGCAATTTCTGGCGATATTAAATTTTTAAGAAAAGTTTTACGAAAAGGTGATAAAGATTTACTAAAAGAACTAATAGAAGGAAAAAGTCCATTAATTAATTCAGTTGAAATATTTAATTCCGTTAATTCTAATACAGAAGACGGAAAACGTTTTGCACCAATAAGGTATTTTTTATTAAAAGAACAAGATTTATCCGCAACTAATTGTTTGGGACTTTTATTTTCTAAAATTTCTGAACCTAATAAACAAGAAATTTTAAATGATTTAATTCATCAAGATACACAGAATCAACAACAAAGTCAGGCTCCTGAAGCTATTAGACCAATCGCTATGAATATTAGCGATGATTTTTTATTAGATCTTTTTTCAAATAAAAAATATGAATCAGCGAGAATGTTAATAGCTTTAGCAAATAATCAGCAACATAGTGTTAATTTATCTCTTAATCGCCTTATAAATACGCAGCGTATTTTTGAACATAGAAATAGCGATTATATAGCATTTTTAAATTTGATTGCCGATAATGGCCCGCTTAACTTTAAATTAATGGAGAATGGCACAGAAGTTATTCGTGAATTTAGTAGAAAATCTGAAATTTTTCAACAAATACTATTGAAAGAACAATTTTATTCTAGCCCTTCACTTCCTTTAGTGCTTCTTAGTCAGAACAACCCAGCATCATTAGCACTTTTTATTGAAAATATCGGCCCAAAAGATAGAGAACAGGTACTTAAAAAACTTACTAACTATCTTCAAGATAAAGGAAATGAAGGAACTAAAAATAGCGATGCTTGTCAAAATTCGCTGATGTTTCTATTAAAAAAATATCCAGATCTGGATCAAGTTTTTAACGGTTTTTTGATAACTAATGATCTTAAAAAAACTGATGATCAAAAATTGATAAGCGCTATTTACGACTCTATTTTTAATCAATTTAAAACACAACAAACATCCTTAACTGGTTCTGCTAAAGATAAATTGCAACAAACACCCCAAGCTGCTTCTGCTAAAGATAAATTGCAACAAACACCCCAAGCTGCTTCTGCTAAAGATAAATTGCAACAAACACCCCAAGCTGCTTCTGCTAAAGATAAATTGCAACAAAAACCCTTACATCAAAAATTTGAAGAACTGAATATAAACCCACTTCTTGAAGCAGGAGCAATTTTTTTACATTTTGATGATGATAATGTAAGAAAATTAAAAACTAATATGAATTTAGGTTTTGGAAGAGAGGCAAATGTTAAAATAAATAAATCAAGTACAACAGAAATTCCTGATTTGCTATCAGGATATATTGCAGGAATTGCTGTTGGTTACGATTTCTCCAGTCGATATCCTTTATTAGATAGTAAAGAAGTTGATACAATATCATTAAGATTAACTGAACTGTTATTACAAAATGGATTTAGTCCTATAAGAAGACCACTAGCTCCAGTAACTAATCCGCTAATTGGTGCTGCAGCCACCACTATAGTTAATCAAGGAAATACTGCAGGTGCAGCAGCAGGAATGGGTTAGGAAGTTTTAATGCAGAGCGCGATAAATTAAAGACAAGTCTTAGCTTATTATTCTGGCCTTAAAAGTAATAACTTAATTAAGTGGATAATTTTCTTGCGTGGTATTTTTTAATAACTTACTTTCTTCTAACAGAAATAGGCATGTTGATGGGGATTTAGGTTGTGAGTCAGAGCCACAACCTTCGTCCTCGACCACAGTAAATTCTTTTGCGCTAGGATGATCGTTTTCTGACTGCAAACCTTCCTCTTTACCAGAAAATTGAATTGAACCTTGTAATAAATCTTTTTTAACTTTTTCTTGCTCTTCATATTCATCGACAACGCTTTTAAGAATCGCTAAACTTTTCCTAAAATTATTCTTTTCTTGAATTGAAGGATTGGGAAAACGCTCTATAATAATACCCAGAGCAATTTTATAATCTTCGATACAGGAAATATTATTTTCTTTAATAAATTCTTGATTTAAAGCAATTAAGGCATCGGTACTAAATTTTCTGGCTGCCAAATGTAAAGGCTTCTCACCATTAAAAGTTTTTAATTGACTGTTAGCTCCAAGCATCAGTAATAATCTTACTGCTTCACCTTTATTAAATTCTGAAGCAATGTGAAGTGGTGTTTTGCCCTCTATATTTTGGCAATTAATATATTCTTCAAAATTTTCAATATGTGTGCCTATAGAAATATTTTCTCCAAATAAAAAATTTACTGCTAAAAAATCTGCTATTTTAGGGTCTTCATAAGTTAAAGCAATGTGCAAAGCGTTATTGCCATTAATATTTATTTGATCAAGTCGAGCATTTTTTTTTATCAATATTTCTATGATTTCAGTTTGACCAGCAAATATTGCTAAATTAATTGGCGTTTCCAAATAATTATCTTTAGAATTAACATCAGCTCCAGCTTCAATAAGAGCTTCAACAACTCTTGAATCACTTTTTGAAGCTGCTAAATGTAAAACATTTTGACCAAGTGTATTTTTACCTTTTATATTAATATTTTGATTTAATAAGTATTTAATCCGCTCAAAAATATCATCTTTTTCTTCGTTGGTAAAAACACATTTGTTAAGCAATGAAAATAGTTCTAGAGTATTTTGATTAAGCATATTTAATTTTCTTCGTTTCTAGTAGTTTAAATATATTATATAATAAATAATAAAAATCAAATAAAAATAATAATTTCTAAACAAAATCATCTTTTAACCATAATTCTTCAACCCATAGACAAATTTGATTAAAAAAAATTACCTTAAATTCTAAGTAATTAATTAGATCCTTAGAAGCTCGAAAATTATTATAAATCGATAAGATTTAAAACGAATAACATTTCAAAAAACCTTGTTAATACTAATTTCAAGTGATTTAGATTTATTGTTTAATGTTTATTTGATTAATTTTTGTCATTATTGTTAACAACAATTTGTTGAGATCTCAAAATAAAAAAGTTTAGAGTCTTGATTAGTTAAGGGGATTTTTTCTGATAATTTCTAGCAAGATTTTATACAAATTTTCTTTACGATTATTGAATCTAAATTCACTTTCTTTTAAATGCAAAATAAACTTTTCATCAGTTAGTCCATTAAACTTTGCCAATCTTCTTTTACAAAAAAACCAGAAAGATTCGATACCATTTACATGTTTTTTTCCTCGAGCAAACTCATTTTTTGAATGAAAAACTCTGTGATAAGTATAACCATTTAGAATTAAACCATCATAAGCTTTCCAACCGTCAGTGTTGATTGTTGAACCTTCAAGAATTTTACCTTGAATTATCGACATTAATTGTTCTATGGTGCAATTCTTTACAATCTCAACATAAACTTTTCCATCTCGTTTTAAAAGACCAAATACTGGAGTTTTAACATCAGCTCCTCTTCCTCTTTTGCCTCTGATTCTTTTAGCACCAAAATATGATTCATCCAATTCAAATTCACCAAATAATTTTCCTTGGGATTTTTCTTCTTGTTCAAATTCACCAAATAATTTTCCTTGGGATTTTTCTTCTTGCCATTGATGGGTAAGAAAAATTTTCTGACGAATTTGATCATAAATTTTGTTTATTGTATTTCTATTGATTGATGAATAAAGTGCTACTTTACTAGCAGTTTCGTAAAAAAAAATACTTCAAAATCTCTCTAAATTTCTTCTCAGAAATTCGGGAACGATTGTAATATTTATTCTTTCTAGTAATCATGAGGTTTTGAACTATGTTAAGAAATTCTTAACTAGTCAAGACCCATAATTTTAAAACCATTGGTTGACTGATCAATTTGGGTAGAAGTTGAGCCATCTGGAGTAATTGGCAAGTCACTTGCATTAGCAAGGGCATTAGAGGTGGTAACAAAAATAAAAAAAACTTGCTCAATGAGCAAAGATAAAATGGCAAATTTAAGAAGGAGTTTTTTTAAATAAGGAAAAGTTTTATCAATAAGAAGTTCTAAAATAGATCTAAAATATTGGTTTTTTTAAAAAATTTCCAGCTAAGAAATTTCCAGCTAAGAAATTTATAGCCAAGCAAAATAAGATTGTTAGTAACAAAAAAATAAATTGAAATTAAGAAAAAAAATATTTGCATGATGCGGTGTAAATTTTTTTTGTTAAATTATTTAAAAAATATAGTTTAACAAATAATTTAAATATAAAGCAATAAGTTAAATCAATTAAATTTAAATAAATTATAAAAAAATTTAGAAATATTATTGAAAATAATTTTATAATATTTATAATCATAATTAGAAATTTTAAAATTTGCAATTTAAGTATAAATAATTTTAATTTTTTTTCTAAAAATCCTAATTATACTAATTGCCAATCAATTTTGCGAACAATGAACAATTTTCTTTGTTAAAAGTTTTTTGCTTGCCTCTTTACTTAAAGAATGAATCTAAGTTTTTGGCAAAAAAATTATACACAAATTAGTGATTCAAATCAAAAAAACTGATTATCTATAAAAAGAATAAGTGCTTATCTGCTAATAATTATGAGTGTTTTAATTAATACAGAAAATTCAAATGCCATGCTATTATCTGATGTAATTTCATTGCCATTTAAATCTATAAATACCGTTAAAGAGATTAATGTCTGGGGTAATCCTGTTTCTAAAATTGGAGGATTTGGAATTGGTAAAGATTACGATTTGAATCAATGGCAAAGTCTTTTAGGGGGTTTATTGTTATATAAGCCAATTGCTGCAAATCAATTTAATAAAAAACACAAAAAGATGCTGGACACTTTAATTAAGAAGCGTCTAGAAGCTCATCAAATAAAGATTAAACCTCAATGTTTTTAAAAAATAAGTTATTTACAGCTCTTTATACAATTTTTTTAATATTAAATTTTAATCAAAGTAAAGCCATGACTGCCATGACCAAAAAACCAGATCTTACATTTAAACGCCATGATTTTGGTGTAGCTTGCTATAATGCTAGTGATTTAAGAGTTGTTTATGCGGGTATTCCATTTGTAAGGGAAGCTGAATGTAGAGACAGAGAGCCTTATGATGAGAAAAGAATAAAGGCAAATACGACAGGACTTATAGCTTTCTCTGGACCTGTTGATGTTAAATGGAAGTCAGAAGATGGTGAACAGCATCAATATCAGCTTGATTTAGATGAAATATTTAAAGGAAAGAAAGTGCTACATCATGAAAAGGAAGAAGATCTTTTAATTAAGCATCCTTCTTACGATCCAGGAATTTATATCGAAGTAGATAACAGAACTTTAAATATTTACATGGATGTAAATATAATTCTATCCCCAAATGGCGTGGATAATGGTAATCAGCGCTATAGCAGACGCAATGTTACCCTAGCTTTTACCAAAAACTTTTTAATCACCACTAATAATTAACTATAAAAATTATAATTATGACAAACTCAACAACTCAAACCCAAGACGGTATTACAGGACATCTTGCAACGGAAACTGACTTAGCATCTTATGATTTTGCCAAGCAGCAATTAAATGCTATGCAAACCCCTACATTTTCAGAAATAGGAAGTTGGGTCAGCTCAGTATTTACTTTCGGAGAAAGCGATAAAATTCCAGATCAATTAACAGTAGATAACTCTCAACTCAACCTCGACATCCGTACTAATCTTACCTCAAATTTTCTTGGCAATAATAACATAACTCAAACTGGTAACATCATTGGTGATGGCGATTGGGAAGTGAGTGCTCCTATCAATAATCTAAACGGAGATGGTTACAAAAACGTAGCACCTTACGGAATAGTTTCTGATCAATTCCGACCAGGAAATTCAGAGCTTTCGCAATACGCTAATTTCAATACTGAACTAAGAGTTGATTTTAGCAGGCTAGATAATTTGATGAATAAACAATCAAGTCAGCAACTGAATTTTCAACTGCAAAATCCCCTCGCAAATCTTACTAACAACTTTATCAATGCTAGAACCTTCCTTAACATTGACCCAGTAGTTTTAGATCTAAATGGCGATGGAGTGAAGTTAACCAGTTACAACAATTCTGAAGTAACCTTTGATGTAGATAATGATGGCAAAGCTGAAAGAACTGGCTGGGTGAGTAAAGAAGACGGAATTTTAGTTGAAGATCAAAACAATAACGGAAAAATTGACAACATCACCGAAACCATAAGTGAATATTATAAACTTCAGGGAAGCAACTGGACTAAAGATGGTGAAGGTAAATATTCAAGTGATGGTTTAGCCGCATTGAAAAAACTGGATTCTAACAATGATGGGAAATTCAACTCAAGTGATGCTAAATGGAATGATTTAAGAATTTGGGTTGATGCCAATGGTGATGCACAAACAGACTCTTCCGAATTAAAAACTTTAACCGAAGCGGGAATAAAAGAAATAAATGTCCTTCTGGCCAGAATTCTTCAGGAAACCAACATCTTGCTCAAAAACTTCTCAATAATTCCAATAATTGAGAAAAGTCTAAAATCAGGAAATCGAGAATATTGCGGAACTATTGCTTCATCAAATCCTGAAGGTTTGTTAATAGTTGAAAAGTTGCAAGATAGCAAGCTTCAGGTTTCAAAGACTTATATGAAATACTGTTTTAAGAATGTTAAGAAAGATTTTAAAAGGAATGGGGCTTTCAGTATATGAAATTTAGAAAAATGAGAAACTTTAAACAGAATTTCAGGAGGTTTGATTTTATTGCGCCATTTATAGTAGCATTGCCTTTGGCTTGGTATTTTTATAATCAAAGATCGATGTGGAAATGCAGAGCAAGTACTTATAACTGCCCGCATGAAGCAATAATGATGTCGATAGCAGTTCTATTAATCGCTTATTTTATATCTTTTATTAGGAGAAAGTTTGTGTATGGAAGTCCAGAATATCAAAAAATGATTTTAGATAAATTGGAGATAATGAAGAAAAACGAACCAAGAAAAAATTTTAGTTCTTCTTGGTTATTATTAATAATGTTAATCGTAGTAGCTAATCTATTTTTTATTAGTGTTATCAGCAGGAATTATCAAAACTCCCTAATATTGTTTGATGTATTAGCCTTCCTTTCTTCCGCCTTATTTTTGACTATAAATCCGCCAAAAAATAGGAATTTTTATTTCTTACCAGTACTTATCATTTCTCCGTTATTACTGATGATGGCGTTAATACTATTCTTAAATAAGGATTATGGTGTCGCATTACTGGTTACCTGCATAGTAGCTATCTCATTTCTATTGTTAAAAAAAATACTGAAATATTAATCAAATAAAATTGTATGACAGAAAACTTAAATCAAAGAATCACCATTACTTTTGATTCTAATGGAAATATTGTGCAAAATAGTCAGATGTCTCAACTTTCTAACGAGCAGAAAAAATGGGCATCAGATTTGGTGAGAGATGTAATTGCCGCTCAAGGTAACACCATTAATACCTTAATAAATTACTCTACAAAATTTCCTACTGATGCAAATGTTCCTGGTGCTGATTTTGCCAAGAGCGTATTTGGTACTGTGGATGTTACCCTATCTTACCTTAAATATAGGGATGAGCAACGAGCTTTAAATCCTCAGCATTCTCAAACTTATATGGATGAAATGAGTGGGGCATTTAATGCTGCTGCCAATTCTTATATCTCTGGTGAACTTGCTGCTCAAACGGGTCTTGGTTTACTTGCTCTTGGTATGCCATTAAGTTATGCTGTCGGTGGGGTTGTGGTAGTAGGTTGGGCATCAGGCAAAGCTTACGATGCGTATCTAAAAGATGATGCTAATACAATAGTAGAATCAATAGTAGATTATTTTTTCGGAGGTCAAGAGCCACAAGGCTCTTTGTCTATTGCTATTGATGCAAAATCTAAATCTACCTTAAATTATACTCTAATCCCAGGTAGTGTATTGTCAGATGCGCAATCTCAACAACAAGCGATTAAACTTCTTAACGATATAAGTGATGGTCAGCTAAATCAAACTCCGATACCTCAGAAAATTATTATTAAGTCTTCGCATGAAGCTGAAGAATTAACCTCGGTTTATACTGTAAAAAGTGGTGATACAATTTCAAAAATTACCTCAGATCTTAAAATTCCTCTTTCAAATTTAGTTGATCTTAATCCATGGCTTGAAGAAGGAGAAAGGATCAGTGAAGGTGGAAAATACATATTAATTAAGCCAGGAGAAAAACTTAAAGTTGTTCCAGATGATAATGATTCCACTTATACTCTTCCTCCGCAATATGTAACTGATGAGGAAGGTAATGTAATTTTTAATCAAAATGGAGATTTAGAGTATAAAGATATTAATTATGAATTAAACAAGGTTCTATCCCAAAATAATGGCCAGACTCAAGAGCAAAAGGCTGAAAGTTGGTTAAGGAGTGTTGGTGATAACATTTCTGACTGGGTTTCTGACGCTGGAAATATGTTAGGAAATTTTTTAAATAACCTTGTATCAACCGTTGGAACAACTTTCGATAAAGTTTCAAATTGGTTTAGTAGTATTCTTAGTGATGGAGAATCTGATAAAACTTATAACTCAAATCAAATTGATAATAGTTTCCTCAACCTCGACATCCGTACTAATCTTACCTCAAATTTTCTTGGCAATAATAACATAACTCAAACTGGTAACATCATTGGTGATGGCGATTGGGAAGTGAGTGCTCCTATCAATAATCTAAACGGAGATGGTTACAAAAACGTAGCACCTTACGGAATAGTTTCTGATCAATTCCGACCAGGAAATTCAGAGCTTTCGCAATACGCTAATTTCAATACTGAACTAAGAGTTGATTTTAGCAGGCTAGATAATTTGATGAATAAACAATCAAGTCAGCAACTGAATTTTCAACTGCAAAATCCCCTCGCAAATCTTACTAACAACTTTATCAATGCTAGAACCTTCCTTAACATTGACCCAGTAGTTTTAGATCTAAATGGCGATGGAGTGAAGTTAACCAGTTACAACAATTCTGAAGTAACCTTTGATGTAGATAATGATGGCAAAGCTGAAAGAACTGGCTGGGTGAGTAAAGAAGACGGAATTTTAGTTGAAGATCAAAACAATAACGGAAAAATTGACAACATCACCGAAACCATAAGTGAATATTATAAACTTCAGGGAAGCAACTGGACTAAAGATGGTGAGGGTAAATATTCAAGTGATGGTTTAGCCGCATTGAAAAAACTGGATTCTAACAATGACGGTAAATTCAGTTCTTCTGATGCCAAATGGAATGATCTTCTTGCCAACCAGGTTTATCAAGATAATGGCGGTAAGCCAAGTGGCGGTTGGGAAAAAGAAGGTTCTTTAAAACAATCGTTGGTAGTTTTTGCTCATTTAATTTTTTGCTTTGTATTCTTTTTGCAGAATTGTTTTGCATCAAGCAAAAATCAAGTTTCATTTCATAACCCATCACAACTACAAGTAAAAACGATAAAGGATTATTACAATGGACAGTATCCAAAACAAATCTACGAAGATTTATTAACAGACGAAGTTGATTTAAATAATGACAAGCGAAATGAATTATTCGTGTATTATGGAAATTCTATTAACTGCGGTACTTCAGGATGTAATACAGAAATTTTTGTTTTTGGTAATAATAAAAAAATTAAAAAAATATTTTCCGAGTCAACATATGGAAAAATTAATATTTTAAATAGTGAAAGTAGCGGATTTAAAGATTTGGAAATAATTGGTGGAACTCAGCATATAAAAAATGTAAGCAATTTGTTTAAGTGGAATAAAACTTCTCAAAATTATCAATATCAAAAATAATCAAAAAAATTTATGACAGATAAAAAATATGACGATTTTTTAAATGCTTTAGGAGCTAGAGAATCTGGTGGTGATTATAAAAAAGAAAACACGATTGGCTATGTTGGAAAGTATCAAATGGGCGAGGCTGCTCTGATTGATACTGGATATTATAAAAAAGATGCGACGAAAACCAATGATTGGTCTGGGCAATGGACCGGGAAAGACGGTGTTTATAGTCTTGAGGATTTTAAAAATAATGCAGTAGCGCAAGAAAATGCTGTGAGAAAATTGGCAGAACAAAATTGGAAAACTATTCAAAGGCTTGAGCTAGATAAGTATGTTGGTCAGGAAATAAATGGAGTTCTTGTAACTGAATCAGGGTTACTTGCGGGAGCTCATTTAAAAGGGGTTGGTAAAGGCGGTTTAATAGATTTTTTAACTCAAGGAAAAAATGGACAAGATGCTTATGGCACGGGTATATCAGAGTATATTTCAAAGTTTGGTAGCTACAGTACTCCATTTATTTCAAAAGAATACAGCGCTCCAGATCCATCAACAATAGACAACACAAACTTAGATCTTTCTATCCGCACTGATCGCACCCAAGGCTTCCTCTCTAATCAAAACACGACCCAAACTGGCAATGCTCTTGGTGATGGTGATTGGGAAGTAAAAATGCCGCTTAGTATTATTAATGGCGACAATTACAAAAATGTTGCACCAAGTGGAATAGTTACCGATTTCTTTAATCCAGGAAGACAAGAGCAATCAGAATATCAATCTTTTGTTCGTGATTATACAAAAGATTTGGGAGGATTAAGTAAAAGCATATGGAATACTAGTGCTGCGGAATCAATTTGGAATTCAACTCAGCTAAATGTTAATCTTTCTAACCTTACAAATAATGCTATAGGTGCTAGAACCTTCCTTAACATTGACCCAGTAGTTTTAGATCTAAATGGCGATGGAGTGAAGTTAACCAGTTACAACAATTCTGAAGTAACCTTTGATGTAGATAATGATGGCAAAGCTGAAAGAACTGGCTGGGTGAGTAAAGAAGACGGAATTTTAGTTGAAGATCAAAACAATAACGGAAAAATTGACAACATCACCGAAACCATAAGTGAATATTATAAACTTCAGGGAAGCAACTGGACTAAAGATGGTGAGGGTAAATATTCAAGTGATGGTTTAGCCGCATTGAAAAAACTGGATTCTAACAATGATGGGAAATTCAACTCAAATGATGTTAAATGGAATGATTTAAGAATTTGGCAAGATGCTAATGGTGATGCTCAAACAGATGCTGGGGAGTTAAAAACTTTAACTGAAGCGGGAATAAAAGAAATAAATGTCCTTCTGGCCAGAGCTCTGAGCGAGACAAATATTATGCCCAAAAGTTTCTCAATCATTCCTGCAATTGAAAAAAGCCTAAAATCAGGAAATCGTGAATATTGCGGGACAATATCAAATCCAAAAGGATTGCTGATTGTTGAAAAGCTGCACGGAAAAGAGTTTAGAGTTTCGAAGACTTACATGAAATATTGTTTTGATAAGTCTCATTTGAAAGTCCCAAGCGGCAATCATGGTATTGTTAATGGTGGATTTTTAGGGAGGTTAGATTATGAATCTCTTTAAAGTTGTTAAAACCTCCTACCTGAAGTCGTTAAAGGGCGAAGAAAAGCTTTGGAAAGTTATTTGGCTTTGGGGGTTTTTTTTATATGCTGGGAGTATTGCGATTGGGTTTGGGATGGTAAATTATCATCATTTTATCAAAAATATTTTAGGTTATGATCCAGCTGCCCTTCAAAATAAAACCATAATTTCTGACTTAGTCCTTATTCCCTTTGGAATGCTTGGAGTATTTGGGTTGATTTTGTTAATTGTTTATCCTGCGGTTTTTGTAGTTTCACTTTTTAGATGTGATGGAAACGGTGATAACAAAAAGTTTTTTTATAAGATTATTGTATCGGTGATTTTTGCTATAATTCATATTTATGTCAGCGTCTTATTACTGATATTTGGATCTGTAATGTTTCTAATGGCAGGGAATCCTCATAAAGGTAATCTATATCTCAGCTCTATATCTGGCGTGTTGATGGCGGTAGCTTTGGCAATATTTATCAGAAA
Source organism: Alphaproteobacteria bacterium (assembly GCA_014190355.1). GTDB lineage: Bacteria > Pseudomonadota > Alphaproteobacteria > Rickettsiales > UBA1997 > CAILUF01. Next base: position 79,159 of record BJGH01000006.1, on the reverse strand, counting down.
AGAAACCATAAAATCTTTAACCAAAAAACCATAAAATCATATGTCTCTACCATATAATTCTCAAACCGTTCAAGCCTACCAAAATCAAATCAATGCTTTTAACGATAAAATCGTAAATGGCACAATAACCGAATCTGAAAGGCAGCAGGCCAAAGTAACTGTTGGGAACTACTACGAATATTTAGCAGCAACAGGAATCAAGTATGGCGAAGCTGCTTACGATGTTTCTCAAAATCAAAATGCTTTCGGACAGTTTGCTAATGAACATTTGGAACTATCCGCAATTGATCAAGGTAAAGATCCTGCAACAGTAGAGAGTCTAAAAAGCGACTTCATGATCAAGTTAGCATTGGGTGATGCCGATGCTAGAATACAAACTTCTGATGGTAATATTTCTTATTATAAAATCTCCGAACTGCATTATGACATATTACAAAACGATTTTGGCTTAAATAAAACTGCTTGGGGCGGAACTTTCTTTGAAGAGTTTTCTGGTTCTGGCTCTTGGATGGATTTGGGAGGGTATGATCACGGTGTTGAAGTTAAGCAGTCTGAAGCAATTTCTGCTCTCGAAACCAATTTTAATAGTGATGGAGTTGCTGCTTGGGAAGCTTTCGGCTCATTAGTAACAACATTTAAGAGCGACTATTCTGTGGGCTTTAGTGGATTTACTCAAGGCACCATCACCTCACGCCTACTCAATGCCCTCTACAATCTTACTGATGGTCTAAAGGACTTCGATGATGCTAATGGTAACATAATAACTAACTCATCAGACAAAATAAAAAATGCTTTTAGTAATTTTGAAAGCATTTTTGATTCATCCGGAAATGTAAAATCTTCTCAACAGGATTTTTACAATAAATTTACCGGCAATCAGTTGGATGCGAACAAAGTTCTCGTAACTGATAACGGAAATATCTTCCTTTTGGACGATTCAAGACAAATGACCGTTAAACTATTTGGCAATAGCGATGCTCTCAACAGTACTCAAATCAACAGTTTAGCCACAGTTAGTAAAAACATGGGGGCAGAAAAACTCAAAATAATCCCTCAAGATAATGACTCAACTTATACTCTACCAACACAATACATCACTGATGAAGAGGGTAATATTATCTTTGATGCAAATGGCAATTTCATAAAAAACCCAGATGCCGAATTCAATAATGCCTTATCTCAAAATAATGGCCAAACCCTAATACAAAAAGCAGAAAATTGGTTAAAAGAGGTTGGAAGCGATTTGAGTGACTGGCTTGAAAATGTTGGCACTGGAGTTGGTAATTTTATGAACTCGGTAGCAAGTGCGACCAGTAAAAGTTTTGATGTAATTAGTAATTGGTTCAGTAGTGCTTTTAGCAACGGCGCATCAGATGCAACATTTAATGAATCGCAAATAGACAACTCCCTCCTCAACCTCGAAATCGAAACTGACAAATTAAAAGATTTTGCTGCAGATAATAACTCTTTGGGTCAGACAGGAGTAGTAATTGGCGATTCTGATTGGAGAGCTACTTTTGAAACTATCAATGATGATGGTGTAAAGAATGTTCTTCCAGGTGGAATATTAAGCGATGGTTATAGACCTGGAAATATGGAATTGTCGCAATATGCAAACTTCAACACCCAGCTTAATGTTGATTACGACAAGCTTAACTCCTTTATAGTTTCTTCAACTTCCAATAATAATTCTTATTTACAATCGAGCTTATTTAATAGCAGTTTTGCGGATATCGCTAATCAAGCAATCAACGCTAGAAATTTTCTTAACATTGATCCTGTTGTTCTCGATCTAAATGGCGATGGCGTAAAATTAACCAGTTACAACAATTCTGAAGTAACCTTTGATGTAGATAATGATGGCAAAGCTGAAAGAACTGGCTGGGTGAGTAAAGAAGACGGAATTTTAGTCGAAGATCAAAATAATAACGGAAAAATTGACAACATCACCGAAACCATAAGTGAATATTATAAACTTCAGGGAAGTAACTGGATTAAAGATGGTGAGGGTAAATATTCAAGTGATGGTTTAGCCGCAATAAAAAAACTGGATTCTAACAATGATGGAAAATTCAACTCAAATGATGTTAAATGGAATGATTTAAGAATTTGGCAAGATGCTAATGGTGATGCTCAAACAGATGCTGGGGAGTTAAAAACTTTAACTGAAGCGGGAATAAAAGAAATTAACCTCGCTGGAATAACGCAGGCAAGTAAGGAAAGAAATGCTGGTAATATTATCTTCTCGAAAACCACCTACACAACAACTGATAATCAAACCAAACAAGTTGTAGCAGTTGATTTTACTACCAATCCGATTGGATACGAATTTAACGATGTAAATCTAGGCAAATTAGCAACTGCAGAAGACGGAACAAAATCCCTCGTTATCAAAAATGAAAATGGCGAGACGGTAATTGCCGGAAACGATACTGCACAAAACATTTTTGGAAATATCGGTAATGACAATATAACCGGTGATGATCGTGATAACTGGATAAGTGGTGGGGCTGGAAGCGACACACTAAACGGTGGCAAAGGCGATGATATTCTCATCATTGATTCCGAAGACAAGCAAGAAAATATCGATGGTGGCGAAGGTAGAGATATTGTTATCATTAACTCGGATAAAGGAGTAACTTTTAATCTGGCTCAGTCACATATTGAAACTGCGGTTGGTGGCAATGGTGATGATGTTTTGATTGGTGGCGCAGCAAGTAACGTGTTTATTGATGGCGGATCTGGTGATGACATAATTATTGGTGGCGCAGCTGATGATGCTCTAGCTGGAAGTGATGGTAATGATTATATTGATGGCGGGTATGGTGATGATTTATTGCGCGGGCATCGTGGCAATGACATTTTGATTGGCGGTGAAGGAAACGATTACCTCGAAGGTGGTCTTAATGATGATAAGGTTTATGGTGGCGATGGGAATGATGTGATCATGGAAGGAGATGGCAATGATGAGGTTGATGGTGGTGAAGGATATGATCTAGTCAAATATAATGGCAGTTACAAAGATTACAAAATCAGTCGCGATGGTGCCAATTACAAAGTTCAGGATTTAAAAACTGGCAATATCGACTCAATTCAAAATGTTGAAGGTGTGCGTTTCAATGACGTGACCATAAAACTTATTGATGGCAATATTTCTCCGCTTCCAGTTGCTGATTTGATCACCCTGCAAAACAAATCAGATACTGTATTTATTTCCAAAAATGAATTACTGGCAAATGACCTCGATGTTGAAGGCGATGTATTAACGATAATTTCAGTTCAGAATTCCGTTGGTGGTGTTGCTAGATTAGTAAAAGACAATAACGGCTCTGTTCTTGGCGTTGAATGGACTCCAAACAAGAGCTTTATCGGCAATATGTCTTTTGATTACGATATCAAAGATTCTAAAGGCGCTTACACAGTTATTGAACAAAGAAATAATGATGGCACTTCGGTTACCGCCGCAATGAAAGCGCGCGTGACTTTCAAACTAGCATCTGATCCAACTGACGAGCTTTATGCTAAACAGTGGTATTTGTCTGAAATCAATGTGCAGAAGGCTTGGCAGGATTATACCGGCGAAGGAATTAAAATCGGCGTATTTGAAAAAGGTGATTTCAATATCAATCACGAAGAGCTTAACGACAATACTCTGCAATCTTACAAAGATGATGTTGCCTTCAGGCAGGTTGATGGATATAGCCAACATAAAACAACTGTTGCTGGAGTTATAGCCGCTGAGAAAAACGGCACCGGAATTGTGGGCGTTGCCTATAATGCTGATCTTGGAGGATATAGTTGGAATCCAGATGAAACAGGTCTTGCTAACCTAAGAGAAGTTGATATTGCCAATAATAGTTGGGGTGTGGTTGGTCAGTTTGCTGATAATTTTTCTGATGGTAATAATAATTCATACTCTATCGCAGAATCAATGCTTGAAGATGCGGCAAAACTTGGTCGCGCTGGCCTTGGTACTATTAGCGTTTTCGCTGGAGGAAACAGCAGAGCTGAAGGTGATAATGTAAATTATCACAACTTCCAGAACTCAAGATTTGTAATTACCACTGGTTCAATCAACCAAATAGGTGATTTGGCAACATTAACCGAAGCTTCAACGCCATTTTCTAACCCTGGTGATGCAATTCTGGTCTCTGCTCCCGGTTCAAATATCAGCTCAACTGGCAATCTTCTAACTAACCAAAACGGCTCGCAATTTTTAGGAGAATTTTCTTCAAGTCAGGGAACTTCGTTTTCTGCACCGATCATTTCTGGCGTTGTGGCATTGATGCTTCAGGCAAATCCAAATTTAGGTTATCGAGATGTCCAAAAAATCTTGGCACTAAGTGCTCGCCAATTTAACGATCCAAATACGCAGTGGCAGGAAAATGGTGCAACAAATTGGAATGGTGGCGCAATGCACTTCTCACACGATTATGGTTTTGGTATAGTTGATGCAACGACTGCTGTGAGACTTGCGGAAACTTGGGATAAACAAAGTACCTATTACAACGAAAACTTCCTAACGTTTCAAAATAACGAGGCAATATTGCTTCCCGATGATCAAACGGTTGGAAAGCGATTTACTATCAATGATTCCAATATTCACAATATTGAAGTGGTGGAAGTTGAGGTGGATTTAAGTCACTTAAGTCTTTCCGATCTAACTATAAAACTGGTTTCGCCAAATGGCACTGAATCTATTTTAATGGATCAGCCAACCAATTCTGTTTATGAAGGTGGTCTTAAATTTAACTTCTCTTCTCGTGCCTTTTTAGGTGAATCAGTTGATGGCGATTGGAATCTTTTAATTACTGACTCAAAAACCGGTGATGTCGGATATTTAAATAGCTGGAAGCTGAAATTTTACGGTGAGCTAGATGACGGCAAAAATGATCTTTATGTTTACACTGATGAATTCGCTAAAATGACCGATGGTTCCAGAGGAGTAATTTCTGATACCGATGGCGGAACAGATAGCATCAACGCTTCTGCCATTTCTACAGACACAACAATCAACCTTAATGCTGGACAGACAAGTAAAATTGCTGGTCATGATGTGTTGATTTCTGGCGGAACTCCGGGAGAAGAATATTATCAAAAAAAGGCTCTTCTTCCAACAAAAGAGGCGGAATTAGTAGCTAAAAATTCTGAACTTACAGCCAAAAATCAGAGTTTAGCCACAAAACAAACTGAGTTTGCGAGTATTGATGGTGTTATTGGCTCTAAAGTATCAGAGATAAATCAGAAAATTACTGAGGCCAATTTTGCGTATCAGGTGATAAAAGATCATTGGATGGCAAATTATACTTTAAACGCCACTCTAAAACAAGATGGCTCAACAGTTTATGTTTTTTTAGAAAATTCGACAGGAAGAACTGTTCTTTTATATAACGATGATGGCAAGCAAAAAATTGATAGCTATAATGCTGCTATTTCTACCCAAAATCAGAAAATTTCTGAATACAAGGTTCTCAAAGCACAATATGATGATTTAATAGTAAAGCGCGAGTCATTACCTGCTGAAATTGGAAGTTTGAATAATGAGGTTACGGCACTTTCAAATCAGACTACTTCACTTCAATCGGAAATTAATTTCATTAAAACATATCTTAACGCTTTTAACGAAAACGGTGCTTCAGCAATTGAAAATGTTTATACCGGAGATGGTAATGACACTATCATTGGTTCTGATTCGAGTAACAAAATCTGGGGCGGTAGAGGAAAAAATACCTTAACCGGAAATGGTGGAGCTGATACATTTATTATTAAGAAAAATACTGCCACTGTTGATACCATTACTGATTTCAAAGTTGGTGAAGATAAAATTGATCTTTCTGATTTTGGCAGTGTTTCAATTTCAAATCTGAATATCTCACAAAATGGTGCAAATACAGAGATTAAATTCGCCCAAGGAAAAAATGCTGGTCAAAAAATCATTTTGGTAAATGTTAACGCTGGATCAATTTTAACTGACAGTTTCCTTGGAATTGCTGAGGTTAAAAATGTAATAAGCGGAACTGATAAAACGGATACAATTTCCGGAACAGCAGGCAACGATCTGATTAAAGCAAAAGGAGCCCAAGATGTTGTGAATGCCTTTTCTGGTAACGATGAAGTTGATGGTGGTGCTGGAAACGACATGCTTTATGGCGGTGATGGCGATGATACAATCTATGGTGATGATGGTGATGATAGTATTTATGGTGACGGAAATCTTAATATCCAAACCTATAATGTAGATAATTGGGATAATAGAAATGGTAATAATAGGCTTTTTGGTGGCGCTGGAAATGATAATATTTTAGGGGGTTCAGGTAATGATTACATTGATGGTGGAACTGGAGATGACCAAATATTTGGTGGTGCAGGAGATGATGTGATTATTGGTGGTGACGGAAATAATCAATTGCAGGGTGGCGTTGGAAATGACATTATGGATCTTGGAACTGGCGTTGAAACCTTGGTTGGTAAAACCCAAATAAATGTTGCATTTGGCGAGGTTGGTTCTGATCGATTTATTATCTCGGATAAGTTTATTGGTAGTGCGACTAAATTTGATGTGATTGGTGATTTTGATGTTAACGATCCAAATGAAAAAATTGATCTTAGCAGAATTAGCTCGGTCAATAAATTTTCCGATCTAACTATTTTTCAATATGGCTCCAGTGCTTACATTTATGTAAAGTCAAATGCCTTTGGCGTTCCTCAAGTAATCAAATTGCAAAATGTAAACGCATCTACGCTTAATGAATCAAAATTCATTATTGCCAACGAAGCCCCTATAACAGTCGCTGATGTTAGTGTAACTGATGAAGATAAATCGGTCATCATTAATGTAGTTGCTAATGATTCTGATGATAAAACCGATGTAACAAAAGCAAAAATAACCGTCATACAACCAGCAAATGGAACTGTTACAGTAAATTCAAATGGCACTGTTACTTATACTCCAAAAACAAACTTCAATGGTACTGATCAATTTGAATATCAAATCACCGATGAGGGCGAATTAGTTTCTAAAAAAGCAAAAGTAACCGTAAATATTAATCCTATTAATGACTCTCCGATAGTTACTAAAGCAGTTGCTGATCAGACTTTCTATTCAACCAAAGAAATTAACTTTGTTGCCAACGATGTATTTATTGATTTTGACGGTGATGCCTTAACCTATAGTGCTACTCTTTTTGACGGATCAGAACTTCCTTCGTGGATTAATTTCAATTCGGCAAACTTAAGTTTTAGTGGAACAGCGCCAACTACCGGTGAAAATCTTGTAATTAAACTTACCGCCACTGACACGAGCGGCCTTTCAACTTCAACCAGCATCAAGCTAAAAATTGACAATAGCATCATTTTTGGCACTAGCGGTAATGATGTAATTAATGGCACTTCTGGTAATGACATTATTGATGGCGGTGCTGGCAATGATAAAATTTCAACTGGCGGTGGAAGTGATACTGTTGAAGGCGGAAGTGGAAATGATGAAATTAATATTGATGGTAGTGGCAATAAAACCGTTACAGGTGGCGATGGTTCTGACATTTATAAAATTTCCTCATTTACCGGAAATATCATCATTAATGATTTCGATGTTATTAATGCAAACGAGAAGATTGACCTAACAGCCTTTAATGACGTTGTAACCGATATATCGCAATTGATAATCGAACAGATTGGCGCTGATGCAAAGATTAGAATTCCAAACAAATCCAGAACAATTCTAATTAAGAATGTTGCCAAAGATCAGCTAACAGTAAGTAAATTTATTGGTCTTACCGATAATCAAAACAGCACTGAAAATTTAACTCTAAATGGCACTTCTACTTCCGAAACTTTAATCAGTGGAAGTGGCGATGATATTATCAATGGTGCTGGTGGAAATGATACTATAAAAGGTTGGTTGGGAAATAATACCCTCACTGGTGGAAGCGGCAATGATGTGTTCGTAATCAGCAAAAATCCTGGAAAAACTGATACCATTACTGACTTTGAAGCATTTGATGGATTACAGTTCAATGGTTTTACTGCCGGTATTAAACTGTCTGATTTCTCTTATATAGAACAAGGTGGTAATGTTACTTTCAATTTAGGTGATGGACAGAATCTGGTCTTCCAGAATGTTAGCGCTACTGAAATTTTGCGCTATGTATCTTATACCAACACTATTTCGGCTCCATATTCCTATACCGGCACTGCCGCAAATGAAAAAATTATATCTACCTCAACCAGTATGTTTGGAGCCAATATTGATGGCAATGAAGGTGATGACCTTATTTATGGGAATATTGGCAACGATGTTCTTAGTGGTGGCAGTGGGGATGATATTATTTATGGTGGAGACGGTGACGATAAAATTTCTGGGAATTCTGGAGCAAATATTTTGTCTGGTGGAGACGGTGCCGATGCTTTTGTGATTCGTAATTCAGGTTTGGGCTCAACCGATATAATCAAAGATTTTGATCTGACCAAGGATCAGATAAATTTGCAGGGTTTTGGCCTCAATTCTTTTGCCGATTTAGCAATTATTCAGCAAGGAAACGATACTGTTATAGAGGTTTCGAGTTTAAATAAAATAATACTTAAAAATATTGACTCTTCGAATCTAACTGCGAGTAGTTTTGCCGGCTTTAAATCAAAAATTGGTACTAGCGGTGATGATTTAATAGAGTCATTTTATGGGGATCTTTATAATAAAATTTATGCGGGTGATGGTGATGACGTTGTCGTAGTAAGTGAATTTACCGACAATAATAATGATGAAGTTTATGAGTATTATGGAGAAGGTGGAGAGGACGCGATACAAGTTTATGGATATGGAAAATTTAAACTTGATGGTGGAGATGGTAATGATTACTTTTCAGCTGGATTAGAAAATTCTGAGTTACGTGGCGGTAGAGACAATGATTTATTTTATGTAAGTACCGTAAGAATTCATGATGCAAATAATAATACAAAAATTTATGGAGGGAGCAACTCGGTATATGGCGAAGATGGTGATGATGTTTTGTGGGTAGAAGAGTATAGCAAAGACAATGTTCTAAATGGAGGTGCTGGTAGTGACCATTTTGTTATCGAGCAATCTCAAGGGACAACAAATTACATCGCAGATTTTGAGATAAACGACAAAATCAATTTGGCACTTTGCGATTTTGATAAGTTTGAGGAATTGCAGATATCACAAAATAACGAAGATACTGTAATTGACCTTGGCAATCGGCAATCAATTGTTATTAGAAACTTTTCTGCTTCAGAGCTAACCTCTGATAATTTTATTTTTAGAACCAATGGTGATTCGGCTAATAATGCAATCGAATCAGATGAAAATTATTTAAGCGTTATTAGAGGTGGAGATGGTAATGATACTCTAATTTCAAACAATAGCGTTGGTGACGTTCATCTTACCGGTGGCGCTGGAAATGATCGTTTTGTAATTGAAAATAATCCTGACTCATGGACTGAGATAACTGATTTTGATCAAAGCAATCCAAATGAAAAAATTCAAATCTCTGGATTTGCTGATGTTAAACAGTTTTCCGACCTATATATCATCTATGTTCCGGCTATGCCCGAGATTGGTGTTGAGAAATATGCAGAAGTCTTAATTTTGGAGACGGGGCAATATTTCCGTGTCACAAATGTTGCCGACAATTCACTTACCGCAACTAACTTCATATTTAACGGGGCTCCCAAGGCAAATTTGACCTCATTTACTGTTAATGAAGACAATACAGCTCTAATTGATGTTTTATCTCAGGCTTCTGATGCAGATGGAGATGTGTTAACAATTTCTGGTATCACAAATCCTTCTCATGGCAGTGTTAAGATTGTAATTGATGCGTATGGTAAGCAGAAAATTTCTTATACTCCAAATTCCAATTTTAATGGAGCTGATCAGTTTGATTATACTATTTCAGATGGAAGAGGTGAAACTATTACTAAAGCCATCAATGTCACTATTAATTCTGTAAATGATACTCCGGTTTTTGAAACTGAGACGCAAAAAACGTATCAAATAAACAAAATTAGCACTACTGGTTATAATAGTGCTTCAATTGCTTCATTGAGTGACGGTGGATGGGTATCCGTCTGGGATTCTGAGTATTTTAACAATAGTACAGGATACCTAGGTATCTATGCGCAACGTTATTCTAGTGATGGTCAAGCTATTGGTAATTTAGTAAAAGTTCATGATAGCTATATGGGGGATGGGGTTAGCGATCCATCTGTAGTCATTTTAAATAATGGCAATTGGCTTGTTTCCTGGGAAATTGATTACGGAATGTATGATATAAGTTCAAAGATATATTCTAGGATTTTCTCAAGTGACGGTGTTGCCATTAGTGACTTACTATTAATTACTAACAATAACCAATATAACCTATCCGTTGCTTCACTAAAAACAGAAAGTGGTGGCTGGGTGGCTTCTTGGCGAACATTGGATGGTTCGGGTTACGGAGTATTTGCTCAACAATATTCAAATAATGGACAAAAGGTTGGGGATGAATTTAGGGTGAATAGTTATACCGATAGTAGCCAAGTAAGTCCTTCAATCACAGCACTAAATGATGGTGGTTGGGTGATTGCATGGTCATCTTATGGTCAAGATGGTTCGGAATCGGGTATTTATGCTCAGCGTTATTCTAGTAATGGCCAGACTGTAGGAAGTGAGTTCAAAGTTAATAGCACAATTAGCGGAAACCAATATGATTCTTCCATTACAGCACTAAATGATGGTGGTTGGGTGATTGCATGGTCATCTTATGGTCAAGATGGTTCGGAATCAGGTATTTATGCTCAGCGTTATTCTAGTAATGGCCAGACTGTAGGAAGTGAGTTCAAAGTTAATAGCACAATTAGCGGAAACCAATATGATTCTTCCATTACAGCACTAAATGATGGTGGTTGGGTTATTTGTTGGAATTATAGAGATAATCAGAGTACCCCTAATTACGATATCTATGCTCAACGCTACTCTAGCGATGGACAAACTATTGGAAATAAGTTTAAAGTTGATGGCAATACTTATGGTCCTGAAGACAATGCTACAATTGTCGCTTTAATAGATGGTGGATGGGTGGTATCTTGGGATAGTTACTATAGTGATTATCCAAATCTTGCATCGAGTTATCTTAATTTTCAGCGTTACTTCCCAGATGGAACAATTTCGAAAACGTTTGTTACAACCAATACAGCAAAGAATGTTACTTTAACAACGAATGAAGATACCTCATCTAATCCATATTCAATAGAAGGAGTTGTTGATTATGACGGCGATAGCTTGACCTACAGCCTAAAAGAAGGTTTCTTGCCACAAAAAGGCAGTGTAATCTTTGACCAGGTTGCTGGCACTTACAGCTACATTCCTAATCCCAATCAGAATGGTAGTGATAATTTCACAATCCTGATTTCTGATGGAAAAGGTGGGGTAGCGGAGTTGGTAGTGAATACAACAATAAGGCCAATCAATGATGCACCAATCGCAACAGCAACCAGCTTGATTACTAATGAAGATTCTCTGGCAATTATTGATGTCTTGTCTTCTGCTTCTGATGTTGATAATGATATTCTATCAATTTCCGCTCTTACTGCAGCATCTCATGGGGTTGCCTCAATCATAATTGAGCAAGGTAAACAAAAAATCTCTTATACTCCGAGTGCCAATTTCAATGGTACCGATCAGTTTAATTACACCATTTCTGATGGTAGAGGTGGCTTTGTTACAAAAACAATTAATGTGACGGTAAATTCAATTAACGATAATCCAACTGCATCACTTGACAATGCAACAATTAATGAAGATGGCCAAGCAATAATTGATATTCTTTCTAATGCTTCTGATGTCGATGGTGATCAACTTTCAATTTCAGGAATTTACGGTGTAAAAAATGGCGTCGCAAACATTGTTGATGGCAAAATTGTTTACTCACCAAATGCCAACTACAGCGGACAAACTAGCTTCAATTACACCATCTCAGACGGCAATGGTGGCTTTGTAACTAAAACAATCAATGTTACAGTTAATCCTGTTAATGATGCTCCAACCAGCACACTTTCCACTGTTTCAGCCGATGAGGATACAAAACTTCTAATCGATGTTTTAGCGGGAGCAAGAGATGTTGATGGTGATAGTCTTGAGCTTTCACTTACTGACAATCCAGTAAATGGTACAGCAAGGATTGTTGATGGAATCACAACGGACTCTAACGGAAATCAAATTATATTTAAACAGATCGAGTACAATCCAAATGCCAATTGGAATGGTTCCGATGCTCTAGTTTATCAATTAAGTGATGGCAAAGGTGGCATTGTAACCAAAACTCTAAACATTGCAGTTAATGCTGTTAATGATGCACCAGTTGCGGCAAATGACAATATTTCTTTAAGCGAAGATAATTCGATCAAAATCAGCGCCATTGCAAATGATTCTGATGTTGAAGATAGTAGCTTTGATAAAAACAATATCGCTATCATTGCCGCAGCTCTTCACGGCAGTGTTGTTTTAAATGATGATCTAACTTTCACTTACACCCCCAACAGCAATTATTTTGGTGCGGATAGTTTTTCTTACCAGATTAAAGACAGGAATGGTGCTTCCTCAAATATTGCAAATGTTTACTTGAATGTAGCATCAGTAAATGATGCTCCAATGATTGACGGAGTTGCTGAGTCACAAAATTTAGCGACTGAGAAGTTTTTCTCTTATGATTTCTCAAAATTTGGATTTAGTGACGCAGATGGCGATGAAATAAGTGTTAGTGTAAAGCTTGCTAACGACAACGACATTCCTAGCTGGCTTTCCTTTGATTCTGAAAGAAAAATTTTAAGTGGCACCCCAAGCGATTCTGATGTTGGTTCAATTGCGCTAAAGCTTATCGCTTCCGATGGTAAAATAGATACCATTCAAAAATTTGATCTTGCAATCAGCAAACCTATTACCAAAAATCCAAATATTGCCGTGAATATTATTGCTATTTCTGAAAGTAACGAGTCAGTTTCTGCCAATAAAGGAACCGTTGATATTGTAACCGGAAATGATGCAGATAATACATTTCAGTATGAGCAGGATGATATTTGGACTGAAACAAATATAGTTGCTTGGAATAACTATACCAATGACCAATTTTCTGTAGTTGGAAAATTACGAAGCTTCGATGCTTTCGATGGAGGTGCTGGAAATAACACTTTAAACTTAACTGATAGTGATGATGTGCTTGCTCTTGATGATTTAATAAGTTATAATCCCAGTGAATCAGGGTCTCGTCTTTTTGGAATTAAAATCATTAACGCTAAAGGTGGAAATGACATCATTGATCTAAGTTCCAGCCGTTTTTCTTATGGCAATGTAACTATTAACGGCTCTGACGGCAATGACATACTTTGGGGTAATGATGGTAACGATACAATTAACGCAGAAAACGGAAATGATCATATAGTTGGTGGAAGAGGTAACGATATTTTAAATGGTGGTGTTGGTAGTGACACAATTAAAGGTTATAATGGAGATGATCTGATAATTGGAGGTGTTGGTGCCGATGTTATGATTGGTGGAACTGGCAATGACCAGTTCATTTTTGGCGATCTAACTCACTCAACTAAAAGTGAAACTGACCTCATTGTGGATTTTATCAGAGGTGAGGATCAGATCAATCTTTCTGGTCTTGGATTTGATTCCATAACCCAAGGAGCTGGAAGCAATTCCTCTGCTACTGGTTTAGAATATTATTTTGATGGTAGCGGTAACACTATTATTGACGATCCTAATTCAAATTTTGCGGTAAAACTTGCTGGCGAGATTCAATTAAATCATAATGATTTTGGGTTCTAATTTTTTGAAGGTTTATGAATTTAACTAAAAAATAAAATATGAAAAAACTAAAAATCTTAATTCCTACAATTGCCATTTATGCATCACTGAGCACAGCATCTTTTGCAGCTATTGGCGGCGGATTATCAACAGTTCCAACTGGTCAGTCTCCTTTTAAAAGCTTCTCAGAAAGTGCGGTTGGAGCTGGCTTGGCTTTTGGCGTTAGATTCAATCTTACTGAAGATATTTTTACCGACTCAGAAAATAAAAATAGCAAAACCAAAGATCATATTTTTACCGAAATTGAAGTATTTGGAAGTCAGTTTTTCTCAGGAGAAATTAAACAAAATTTTGGCGCCAGACTAAACCTAGGATACGAAATCAAGGGTATCAGAATTTACGGTTCTGGTGGCTATGTATCATCATCAATCGATTATCAGGAAATCGGCAACAACAATCAATCAATCAACGCTTCAGCTCCATTCTTTGGTATTGGTCTTGGCTATGATATTACCAAAAATATTGGGATTAGGTTAAATTCTATGTTCTACAATTTCAACTTCACGCCAAAAAATTCTCAATATAGAAGCGTTGAAGTTGATGCATCAGCAGTGACCATTGATTTGGCTGTGCATTTCTAATTATATCATAAAATTTTATGTATCGCCAGAAAAGTTATATTTCAACAATTTTATGCTATTTACTGATATGTAATAGTGAAGCACTTGCAACAAATTTGAGTGACGCAATAGCCACTGCACAAGCAAATAACCGTAATATCAAGCTCGAGCAAATCAGACTTAAGTCCGTAAAAACCGAAAAAACCAGAGCAATTGCCGAGTTTTTACCAAACATTACTGCCAATGCTTCTTACGGACAAAGAAACAGTTTTTACCAAGGTCAAACTTATGATCGTTCAACCAAGCAAAAAACTGAAGAAATAAAGCTAGAACAACCAATTTTTGATGGTCTTCATTCTGTCTCTAAATATCGTGAAGCAAATTATCGAATAAAATCCGGAAGTTCAAAAAAATCAGATAAAATACAGGAAATTTCATTTGCTGCGGTGCAAAGTTACTGTAATCTTTTTCGTTATCAGGAATTATCAAAACTTCAGGAAGAAAATAAAAAACTTGGTAAAAAATTCCTTGAATTGGTAGGTCATAGAAGAGAAGCGAGAATTATCGACAAAGCTGACATTATTAAATTCACTTACGAAACCTCGCTTAATGAAGAAAAATATTTTGATGTTTTAAATCGTTTAAACAAAGCCAAATTTGATTATCAAAATGTAGTTGGTCAGCTTCACGAAAACCTCATCACTCCTCAAATTTCCGAAGAAGAATTTAACAAGGAAAAAATTCTCGAATCTGCACTCGCAAATAATCACAATATCAAATCTTATAAATACAGCTATCTTGCCTCAAAAGCTGCCTACAACGCAGAAAAAGCCAATTTCCTGCCAAAAGTTTCATTAACCGCATCTGCTAGTAAGCAAGATAAAGTTGTTTACCTAAATAACCAAGACCTAAACCAACAATCACTTTTCCTAAATCTTTCAGTGCCGATTTTTCAAAAAGGTGTGGAATATGCTAATATAAACAAAGCTGGATATGATCGTGATGCAGCAAAAGAAGAATTTGAAATTACCAGAGATAATGTAATCAAGGAAGTCAATCAAGCGCTAGAAGAATATCGTTTCTTTTTCGAGATGAATAAAACCAACAAAAAACTTTTTGAGCTTGCCAAAAATCGTGCTGAAATCTTTACTAAAAGATCAAATTCAAATGTTGAAGATCCTCTTGAAGTAATTCGTGTTAAGATTGAAGCCAATGACAGAAAAATAAATTATATTAATTCCCAAATGGATTTGGTGATCACGCACTTCAAGATCAAATATTTTTTGGGGGAGATATGATGATACCAAATCAACCGCAAAAGATTATTAAAATTGCCCTGGATTCTTGTAAAAGAGCTTTCGGGTTTTGCCTGCTTTTTAGCTTCTTTATCAGCATCTTTACTCTTGCTTCCTCAATTTATTCTATGCAGGTGCTAGACCGAGTTCTTTCCAGTAACAGCTTTGAAACACTACTTTATCTCACTATAATTGTTTTAGTATTTTTGATATTTGTTGGAATTTTAACGCAAGTTCGATCAACGATATTTTTGCATGTTTCCAATTGGCTTGATGAAAAACTCTCTCCTGTTTTATTTAACAGTACCATTGAAGCTCAAGGCTCAGATAAAAATATCAGCAGTCAAAATATGCGCGATTTACAAACTATAAAAGTTTTTATTTCTGGTTCAAATCTGTCCGTGTTATTTGATGCACCTTTTGCAATTGTTTATCTGATCATGGTTTTTTTTATTCACTGGATTAATGGATTAATAACTCTTGTTGGTGGCTTGATAATGTTAAAGATGGCTTATATAAATGAAAAATCTACTAAAGATTTGATTGATAAAACCAATCAGATGCAAGCCGAAGTGCTACGTGATTTTGAAATTATTTCTTCAAACTCAGAAGTGATTAATGCGATGGGAATGAAGGGAAGTGTTCGTTATAATTGGCAGGCTAGCAATGATCAGCTCCGAAAAATTTCAGCCGATCTTGCAATCCTTTCAAACAAAATTTCTTCAATTTCTAAAACTCTAAGAATGGCATTACAAACCATCACCATGGCTGCAAGTGCAATTCTGGTGATGAACAACAAAATGTCTGCTGGCAGTATTATCGCTACATCAATTCTGGCTGGTAAAGCACTCGCTCCATTTGATAATGCGATTATGTTTTGGAAATCTCTAAAAACTGCTAAAGGTGCATATTTTCGTTTGAATGAATCACTAAAAAATTATGTTGAAGATAAGAACAAAATTGAACTTCCGGCACCAAAAGGAGAAATTGTTGTTGATAAACTGATCTACAAAATTCCTGGCTCTGATCGCCTTCTAATCAAAGGAATTTCATTCAAAATAAATCCAGGCGAAGTTATTGGAATTATTGGACCAACTGGAAGCGGCAAAACAACCTTGGCTCGTCTTCTTGTTGGAGTCCTAAAGCCAATTTCAGGAATTATAAAAATTGATGGTGCCAATCTTTTTGATCAGGATTTGGAAAAGATTGGCAAATATATTGGTTACTTGCCTCAAGATGTTGAGCTTTTTAAAGGATTAGTAAAGCTCAACATTGCTAGAATGAACAAAGAAGCCAAAGATGAAGAAATTACAAAAGCCGCAAAACTCTGCGATGTTCACGAAATCATTCTATCTCTGCAACAAGGATATGAAACGCTAATTGAAAAAGATGCTGCCAATTTATCAGCTGGACAAAAACAAAGAATTGCCTTGGCTCGTGCTTATTTTGGTGATGTTAAATTTGTTGTTCTTGATGAACCAAATTCCAATCTCGATGCCGAAGGGGAAGGGGCTTTAAACAATGCAATTCTTCGTGCCAAAGAAAACAAAATTACCACGATTATAATTACTCATCGTACATCGGTAATTTCAATTTGTGATAAAGTGATGGTGCTTCGTGATGGTGAGGTGAAAGCATTTGATAGCTCGACGGCAGTTTTAGGAAAATCGTTACAACCAACTTTAGGTGTGGGGGTATGATCGTACCAAGAAAAATCGAATCTAAAATCGCTGATAGTGCTATCAACTATGGAGTTAAAGCTCTGGTTGTTTTTACTATAATTTTTCTTGGATGGGCAGCATTTTTGCCGATTAAGTCTGCATCAATTGCCGATGGTGTTGTTGTTCTCAATTTCAATCGCAAAAAAATCCAACACTTAGAGGGCGGAATAATTGATCAGATTCTGGTTAATGAAGGAGATATGGTAAATGAAGGAGATGTTTTACTTTATCTTCACGACATAAAAGCAAAAACTGAGGAGCAGATTTTAAAGGAAAGGCTGTGGACAATTCAGCTACAAAAAGAACGACTTGAAGCAGAAAAGGAAAGTAAACAGGATTTGAATCTCAACAAATTTTTTTTGGAATTTGAAGAGTTATCGCAAGATGATAATGCTAAATTGGAGGAAATTGCTTCAAATCAGTTAAGGCTTTTTAAATCCAGAAGAGATAAGAGTCAAGGAGAAGTGAAAGTTTTGGAGATGAAACTAAAATCAGCAGAAACTAGGCTCAAGCTTTTTCAAAAAGAATTAAGTTTAATTAAGCAACTAGTTGAGGAAGATAATTTACCGGTTTTGCGTGAATTAGATATAGAAAAATCAATCGCTCAAACCGAAGAGGAAGCAGAAACGGCCAGGCTAGAAATATTCAACTATAAAAATGATGAACTTTCTAAAACTCTTAAGGAAATTAAAGAAAGTGATATGGAAATTGTTGGTCTTTATAACCAGCTTGCTGCCTTAAAAGATGTTTTAAAAAGATCAGCAATAAAATCTCCAGTTTCTGGAAAAGTAATGAATATTAAATATCATACTATTGGTGCTGTTGTTCCTCCTGCAGGGGAACTAATGAACATTGTACCACAACATGAAGAATTAATAATTGAAGCTAAAATAAAACCTCAAGACATCGACAATGTTGCGTTTGGTATGAAATCAAAAATCCAGTTAACTGCTTACAAGGGGAAAAAAGTTCCAAAAATAAATGGTGAAGTTATCAATGTTTCGCCAGATATTTTAACCAACGAACAAACCAGAGAATCTTATTTTTTGGCCAGAGTTTCAATTAGTAAAAAAGATATCGAAAAACTAAAAAGTAAAGTGGAACTTTACCCAGGAATGCCAGCACAAGTCTTTATTATCACCGGATCAAGATCATTGTTTTCTTATATGTTTACGCCAATTTCTGATTCGGCATACAAGGCTTTTAGGGAAGAGTAATTTAAATATGCCTTTGAGAACCTTCTTTTAAAGATAGCTCCGATCTATTTGGCTGAAGACGGATAAATTACGATAGGGTTCGATGGCGTTCGCTTCACTCTCTTGCAATCTTTAAGATTTTTCTAAATTTACTTCGTTCATCAAGAAAAATTACCAAGATTTTACTCGCACTTAAGGCGAGTTGAAGATCGTAAAGATTTTTGTAAACTCACTCACGCTCGTTAACAAAAATTATTACTTCTGTCGAACTCAGAGTTCGAACTCTAACATTCTTTTCCACCATAATAAAAAAGGCTCCCTTTGGGGAGCCTTTTTTATTAGCGGACTTAGGTGAGATTACTGCCACAAGTGGCAGTTGCAGATCGTAAAGATTTTTGTAAACTCACTCACGCTCGTTAACAAAAATTATTACTTCTGTCGAACTCAGAGTTCGAACTCTAACATTCTTTTCCACCATAATAAAAAAGGCTCCCTTTGGGGAGCCTTTTTTATTATGGCGGACAGGGTGAGATTCGAACTCACGGTACGCGTGAACGCACGGCAGTTTTCAAGACTGCTGCCTTAAACCGCTCGGCCACCTGTCCATAATAAGTTAAGTTTTTTTTGTAAGAACTTAAATTGCTTTAATTAAAATACATTTGTTAAATTTATTAAAAATACTTTTACGAAATTACTTTTTTTGAAGAAAGTTTATCGAAGTGCTTTTATTGAAGTAGTTATATTGAAAGCAGTTTGAAGTTCTTTAGAATTAATTTAAAAATTATTATATGTTTAAAACTGTTAACATTAAATAAAAACTAATAATGTTAAACACTAGTAAGTAAAATAAAATTATTAAAAGTAATTTTTCAAAGAGCTTATTTTTTTGTAATTCTAGAAAAAAAATTTTATTCAACAACATTTTTTTTAATTTTTTTTAAAAGATCGGATTTTAGGTTACTGCTTGATGATTTATATGGCTTGATACCATGATTGTGGAGTAAATTAAAAAATTACCATTGGTTTTTTAGTTTGTTCTTATATTAAAATTTTTTAAAAAAACCAAAATCAAAAAAAACCAAGCAAAAAACCAAGCTTTAATAATTTAAAAAAAATGCCGCATATTTTGAGCTTGAAATGCAATTTCAATGTTTTAGATTGAGGATCTTAATTTTACAACAAATTAAATTTTCAATTTAAATGAGACTTAGTGCAAAAGATAGATCAATGTTAATTTTAGTTGCCAGTGCAATTATTGTGGTTTGGTTCATTGGTTCTGTAGTGTTCAACATTTTCTATTCAACAAAATATGATAATGCTGATTTAAAAAAAATTATCACCAATGAGCAAGAAAATTGGTTCAATGTTGTTCATCCTTTAACTTTAGATGAATTGCAAGAGCGAGTTATTTTAGTTTATTTCTGGAGTGGATCTTGCATTAATTGCTCCGAAGCTTTGCCTAAAATTAAGGAAATGCAAAATGAATTTGGTAGCAAATTGGTGATTATTGGTGTTCATTCCCCGATGTTTGTGGGTGAGGGTGATTATTTGGCAGTTAAAAAAGCAGTATTAAGGCATGATATTACTTATCCAGTTATCAACGATCAAAACTCGCGAATCATGAATAATTTTGCCTTGAAAGAATGGCCAAGTTTTTTAGTGATTAATCCTTACGGAATGGTGAGTAAAAAATTTTCAGGAAAAAATGAAGTTGAAAAACTTAGTGAATATGTTAGTAAGCAAATTGCTAAATATAAATTCCAAATTAGCAGAAATGCTTTGCCAATATTGTTAGAAAAAAATAATCTGGTTGGTAATGTTTTGAGCTATCCAACTAAATTAGCCTATGCCAATAATTTCAATCATAAAACACGCCAAATACCAGCAATTTTTATAGCCAATACTGGACAAAATTCTATAAATATCACGACAATTACTGGCGAAAGTTTGTTGAAAATTGGCAATGGTAAAATTGGTATGGCTGATGGTAGTTTTGATGTTGCTACTTTTAACGCTCCGCAAGGATTGCTATATGCTGATAACAAGTTGTATGTTGCTGATACTGGTAATAATGCCATACGCTTAATTAACTTTAAAGAAAATAAAGTGCAAACTATAGTTGGCAATGGCGCTAGGGGAGGAATAATTGAAGAAGGTGATAATGATGTTAAATCTATTTCATTGTCAAGTCCAACAGATATAGAATTCTTTCCTGATGAAAATAATTTGGTTATTAGCAACTCAGGAACTAATCAAATTTTGTTGTACAACATTAATGAGCAAGATATTTCAATATTTGCTGGAAGTGGAGTTCAAGGCAGTGATGATGGAAAATATCCCAACAATTCTCTTGCGCAGACTTCTGATATGGCAGTTTATGGCGATAAATTATATTTTGTTGATAGTGCTTCGTCATCGCTTCGATATACTAGTGAAGATGGTGAGGTTAAAACTCTCGCTAAAGCTATTGAAGTTTTAAAAAATTCAACAAATTTTAATTCTTCTGATAATAAAAAATATTCAATACTGCAATCACCAAAAGGCTTGGTTGTTGATGATACAGGTGTTTATATCAGTGATAGCTTAAATAATCGTTTGAAAAAATATGATTTTTCAACCTCGCAAATCCGTGATTTAGTTGGAAGTATTCGTGGTGATGAATTGGGTAATAAAACAAACTTTGATGAACCAAGCGGAATAATTTCAGTTCTTGATCGTTTTTATGTAGCCGATACTAACAATAATCGAATTGTTATGGTTAGTCGTAGTAGTTTTGATTCCGAGCTTTTAAATGTTATGCCAGCCTTGAAGCTTCAAAAAGAAGGATTTTTGCAATATTTACCAAATTTAGAAGCGGGTAAAGAAATTAATCTCAAGGCTCAAAGCGATATTACCTTTGCTGTTGAATTAGAGCAAGGCTGGAAGATTAATGATCAAGGTCCAAGTTTTTTAAATGTGTTGCTGTATGATGATAAAAATATCCAAGCTGATTTGATTGCTAATTTTGATTGGAATTTTATTAAAAGCAAAATCTTTACTTTGCCAAAATTCGATGCTGGAAAAAAATATATTTTACAAGGTAAATTTTATTACTGCAAAGATAGCAAAAATGCATTATGTTACATTAAAAGTTACGAGCAAAAAATAAATGTTAAAAGCGATGAAACGCTAACCAATATTTCGCTAAAATTAGGTAAATAAACTATAAAAAAGTTCTTTATTTTAAGTTTTGAAAGACTATAATATCCTCTAGAAAAATATTTTAATTATTATTGATAAAATACTACTCAATAAATAATGTTTATCATTTTAATTTGAGAATTGCCAACTTGTGGCAATTTTTAAGTTAAAATTAGCAAGTAGATAGTTAAAAATAATTCAAAATTTAAAGCAAGATTAGTCAATAATTAGTAACTAAATTAATGTTTAGTTGTTAACTTAAATTAATTTACTTTATTCACAATTATCAACAGTTAACCAAAATTAACTGCAATTAATAAAAATTATAAAAATGCAAGAAATGGCTAAAAAACAAGATAATACCAATTTAGAAAATGAAAATCTTGGTGCTGAGTATGGTGCTGATTCGATTAGGGTTTTAAAAGGCTTAGAAGCAGTTCGTAAGCGTCCAGGAATGTATATTGGCGATACTGATGATGGAAGTGGTTTGCATCATATGGTTTATGAGGTTGTTGATAATGCTATTGACGAAGCATTGGCGGGGCATTGTAATGAAGTTTTTGTAGTTTTAAATGCCGATGGTTCAGTTACGGTACGAGATAATGGCAGAGGAATTCCCGTTGATATTCATAAAGAAGAGGGCGTTTCAGCCGCTGAAGTTATTATGACACAACTTCATGCTGGCGGTAAGTTCGATCAAAATTCTTATAAGGTTTCTGGGGGTTTGCACGGGGTAGGTGTTTCAGTGGTCAATGCTTTATCTGATTGGTTAGAATTAAAAATCTGGCGTGATGGTAAAGAACATGCAATGCGTTTTGAGCATGGTGTCGCTGTGTCACCTCTAAAAATTTCTGGTGAAGCTTTAGGCAAAAAAGGAACTGAAGTTACTTTTCACCCTTCAAATCAAACCTTTTCAAATGTTTTGGAATTTAATTATTCAACATTAGAGCAAAGACTTCGTGAGTTATCTTTTTTGAACTCAGGAGTAAAAATTATTTTACAAGATTTGCGTAGCGAAGATCCTAAAGAAGCAGTATTGCTTTATGAAGGTGGAGTTGAAGCTTATGTAAAATTTTTGGATAAAAGTAAAAATTCTTTACATCAAACTGTTAGCTTAATTGCTAGCGATAAAACCAGTGGTATTAGCATGGAAATTGCTATGCAGTGGAATGATAGTTATCATGAAAATGTGCTGTGTTTTACCAATAATATTCGTCAAAGAGATGGTGGAACGCATTTAGCGGGAATGAAAGCTGCATTGACACGAACCATCAATAATTATGCTACTGACAACAAACTTTTTAAAAAAGAAAAAATTGTCTTAAGTGGTGAAGATGTTCGTGAAGGCTTAACTGCAGTACTTTCGGTAAAAGTTCCTGATCCAAAATTTTCTTCACAAACCAAAGATAAATTAGTTTCATCAGAAGTTAGAACTCATGTTGAAGCTTGGGTTAATGATCGTTTAGCACAATGGTTTGAAGAGCGTCCCAGCGATGCTAAAGCAATTGTTGCTAAAGCTTTAGAAGCTGCACAGGCTCGTGAAGCTGCACGAAAAGCTCGGGAATTAACCAGAAGAAAATCTGCGTTAGAGGTTTCAAATTTACCAGGTAAATTAGCAGATTGCCAAGAAAAAGATCCAGCTTTGAGCGAATTATTTATCGTTGAGGGTAACTCAGCAGGTGGTTCGGCGAAGTCGGGAAGAAATCGTAAATTCCAAGCGATATTGCCAATTCGTGGAAAAATTCTCAATGTTGAAAGAGCAAGATTCGATAAAATGTTATCTTCAGAACAGGTTGGAACGATCATCACTGCCCTTGGCACAGGAATTGGCAATGAAGATTTTGATCCTTCAAAAATTCGTTATCACAAAATCGTTATCATGGCTGACGCGGATGTTGATGGATCGCATATTCGAACTTTATTGCTAACTTTTTTCTTTCGTCATATGCCAAAATTAATTGAATATGGCTACCTTTACATTGCGCAACCACCGCTTTATAAAGTTAAAAAAGGAAGCAGTGAAGTTTATTTAAAAAATGAACAAGCATTACAAAACTATGTTATTCAAAATGCTTTAAACTCTGCAGTTTTAAAAAGTAAAAAAGAGGATCGTAGTGGTGCAGATTTAAATGATTTTATCAGCAAAATTTCTAAATTTAACCATTTAATAAATTCATTGGTAAGGGTTATGCCTGTTGATATTGCCCAAAATTTAGCATTAGCAGAAGTTTTTAACAAAGCATGGCTTGGTAATGCCACTAAAACCAAAAGTTTAGCAACTAAAATTGAAAAAATTTTCAATGAAAATTGTGATGAGCAAACTACTTGGAAATGTGAAATTAGCGAACAAAGTGATATAGATTTAATCAAAGAAACCAGAAGCGTAAAAACTAGTTATTTAGTTAAAAGGTCTTATCTTGATTTGCCTGAAATTGCTGTAATTGCGCAATTGGTTGAGCAAATTGGTGATGATTTTGTCAAACCAGTTAGTTTTAATCGTGGTGAAGAAAAATATCAGATTGCTAAACCATGTGAATTAATGGATTTGGTTATGGAGATCGGTAAAAAAGGAGTTTCAATTCAACGCTTTAAAGGTTTGGGTGAGATGAACGCTGAACAGCTTTGGGAAACTACCCTTGATCCTTCTAATCGAACACTCTTGCAAGTTAAAATCGATCAATTTGATGAAGCTGATCAAACCTTCTCGGTTTTGATGGGTAATGTTGTTGAGCCTAGAAGAGAATTTATCCAAGAAAATGCTTTAAAAGTTGTTAATCTTGATATTTAGTAATAAAAATAATTCCTAATTATTTTATTTTTTTTTAATTTAACTTAACAAAATAATTATGATAAAATAAGTTGTAATAATTTTAAACAAGACATAATTTTAAATTAATTTTAACTTCTACACACCACTATGCCACGCCAAAACAGAGTTCAGTTCGATAATGCTGTTTATCATATTATGAATAGAGGAATTGATAAAAATGACATTTTTTTTAACAATAAAAGCTACGAAATTTTTATAGAGTTGTTGGATAAATTGTGTCTAAAATTTGACATAAAAATTCATGCCTATTGCTTGATGACAAATCACTTTCATATTCTCCTACAAACACCAAAAGCCAATCTGGGTTTATTTATGCAGAATCTGGGAAGTTCATATGCTCAAAGAATCAATAAATTTGTTAAAAGAGATGGACCTCTTTTTCGCGGAAGATATAAAGCGAAACTGGTTGTTGATGATTGTTATTTTTTAAATTTAAATCGTTATATTCACCAAAATCCTTATAAAATTGGGTTAGATATTGATGATTACCTTTGGTCAAGCTATCGAACATATATCGGTGTTGATAAAAAGAAATTTTGGTTAGATACTCAATTTACCTATGACATTTTAGCGATAAATAATGATTATTCTTGTTATAAAAAATTCGTTAGCTCATCAGTTAAATTTTCTCCAATTATCTAGAAAACGAGTCAGACCCTCTAGAGATCCCCAAAAATTTTAAACTAAAAGATAACCCATTCGCACCTACGCAGATCTAGTCAAATGATGTTTTTTTTGTAAAAAGGGGTCAGACCCCTTAAAGTACTTTAAAGTACTTTTAAAAAATATTTATTTGCAAATTTTTGAAAAAACCGTTCCAAATGAACAGAATGATGTCTTTGCGGTACTTTTTTATGAAAAAGGGGTCAGACCCCTTTTTTGAAAAAAATGGTGTTTTGATATAGAGGTTGTAAGTTAAAACGATTTCCAAAAGATTCTAAAGTAAACGATACCCCATTCGCACCTACGCAGATCTAGTCAAATGATGTTTTTTTTGTAAAAAGGGGTCAGACCCCTTAAAGTACTTTAAAGTACTTTTAAAAAATATTTATTTGCAAATTTTTGAAAAAACCGTTCCAAATGAACAGAATGATGTCTTTGCGGTACTTTTTTATGAAAAAGGGGTCAGACCCCCCCCTTCAAATTTTTGAAGAAACCGTTTAAAACGAACAGACGCCTGTATCAGCGGTACTTTTTTATGAAAAAGGGGTCAGACCCCTTTTTTGAAAAAAATGGTGTTTTGATATAGAGGTTGTAAGTTAAAACGATTTCCAAAAGATTCTAAAGTAAACGATACCCCATTCGCACCAACGCAGATCAAGTCAAACGATGATTTTTTTGTAAAAAGGGGTCAGACCCCTTAAAGTTATGAAAAAGGGGTCAGCCCCCTTTTTTGAAAAAAATGGTGTTTTGATATAGAGGTTGTAAGTTAAAACGATTTCCAAAAGATTCTAAAGTAAACGATACCCCATTCGCACCTACGCAGATCTAGTCAAATGATGATTTTTTTGTAAAAAGGGGTCTGACACCTTTTTAGAAAAAAAATATTTTGATAAAAAATAGTTTACTTGTAAAAAAAATTTGATTTTGAAATGTCTATCCAATTAACTCTTATTAATTTTTAAAAGAAATTTTAATAAAAAATTTAATAAAAAAAACTTTATGAGTAATTTTAAAAGACAGGCTTTTTCTTTAATTGAACTATCGATTGTTATTTTAATTATCGGCATTTTAGTCGCAGGAGTAACCCAATCAAGCAGGTTGGTTAAGCAGATTAAACTATATTCTGCGCAATCAATTACCAGATCAAGTGATATAAACTCAATTGGTGATATGGTTTTTTGGGCAGAAACTACTCTGGATAAATCTTTAGTAAATTCTCAAGGGGTTTTTGATGTTGAAGATGGTAACCCAATTTCACTATGGAGTGATATCAATTTAAGATCAAATCCTAAAATTAATTTAGCTCAATCAAATACCAATAATCAACCTACTTATAAATCATTTGGTATTAACGGTTTACCATCAATAAGTTTTGATGGTAATAATGATAATTTGTTTTCTTCATCGATAACTCCTTTACCCCCAGCTGATAAAAATTATAGTTTGGTTTTGGTTTGGAGAGCATATAGACTAACCTCCGCAGATGGAGTAATATTAATCGGGCAAGGTACCAACCCATTTACCCCTAATAGAGAGGCTTCAATTATTATATATGCTGGAACATCTGGTTTTGCAGGTTGGTGGAATTCTTATTATCCTGCAACGCAAGTTGCAATTGGCGCTGATTATGTTACTATCGTAACCATTAACAACAATTTGCCAAGCAATAATGTCGCAGTTTATATAAATTCAAATACTCCCTCAATTGGAACTTCTTCGGGGTCGCCCTCGGCTTTAGATCTTAGTAATCAAATTTTTTGTGTTGGCGGAATGGATTCTATGACTCCAACTTATAACTTTTTTGGACTAATCTCTGAGGCAATAGTTTTTGATAGAACTCTTAAGGCAGATGAGGTCAAGACTGTTAATAGCTATCTTGGAAAAAAATATGCAATCAAAATAAATTAGCTTTATAATTTTAATGAATTAAAATATTAAAAAAAATATTTTTTGTTTAAAAGCAATGACATTTAACAATTTTTATCAAGATAAAATAAAAGTTTTGAAAGAGACTGATCTTTACCGAGAATTAAAGGTTTTTGATAATATGGGTGATGAGGTTATTGGTTACAAAGGTCAAAAGACTTCTCAAAAATATCTCAGTTTTGCAAGTAATGATTATTTAGGTTTATCACAAAATAAATTGATTAAAAAAAATGCCATAGAAGCCATTAAAAAATATGGTTTTGGTGCAGGTGCATCAAGATATATTACTGGCAATAATCACCTTTATTTTGAATTAGAAAAGCAGTTAGCAATTTTTAAAAAAGCTCAAGACGCGTTAGTTTTTTCCTCGGGTTATGCTTGCGCAATCGGAGTTATTCCTGCTTTGGTAGGTGAAGGTGATTTAGTGATTGCTGATAAATTAATCCATTCTTGTTTGCTTGATGGAATTAAATTATCTTCAGCCAAATTGATTAGATTTGCCCATAATGATCTTGGGCATTGCCAAAAAATTTTACAGCAAAATCGTAGTAATTTTAAAAAATGTTTAATTGTTAGTGAAACAGTGTTCTCAATGGATGGCGATTTAGGTAAAATCCAAGAATTGCAAGATTTGGCTCAGCAATTTCAAGCTTTGTTATTGAGTGATGATGCGCATGGTTTAGGGTTGGATAATTTAAAAATTAAGCAATTACCAAATTATCATTTACAAATGGGAACCATGTCTAAGGCTTTTGGAGCAATGGGTGGATATATTTGTGGTGAAAGAACTATTATTGATTATTTACGAAATTTTTCACGAAGTCAAATTTATTCAACTGCTTTACCACCTTGTGTTTTGGCTAGTTGTTTAACATCGCTGAAAATTATTCAAAAACAACAACTTGCTAAAAAAGCTTTAACAAATGCTCAATTTTTTTGTGAGCTAATGAATATACCAATTACTGAATCGGCAATTGTGATCATCAATTTAAAAACCACTAAGCAAGCAATTACAATTGCCAAAAACATCTTAAAGCAAGGGATAATTATTGCTTCGATTCGTCCACCAACCGTTGCAACTCCTCGTCTTCGCATTACTTTTAATGCTTTACATAATAAGTTACAAATCAAAAAATTGGCAAAAATTTTAAAGCTTGAATTAGCAAAAAATAAAATTTAATTTTAAACTAATTTTAACTATAAAAACAACTAAACTCTTTATGGCTATTCATAAAATTGATGCAAAAACCCTACAAAACTGGCTTGATAAAGATCAAGTTGTGTTAATTGATGTTCGTGAAGAAGCTGAACATCGTAATCAAAAAATTAACGGTGCAAAACTAATTCCCCTTGGCAAGATTTCTAAAAAAGATTTACCTGAATTAAAAAATAAAAAATTAGTGATTCATTGCCAAGCTGGAAGAAGAAGTCAAAGTGCTTGTGAAAAATTATTGCAAGAA
Organism: Alphaproteobacteria bacterium; assembly: GCA_014190355.1. GTDB lineage: Bacteria > Pseudomonadota > Alphaproteobacteria > Rickettsiales > UBA1997 > CAILUF01. The sequence goes on along the minus strand of BJGH01000006.1, from coordinate 50,464 downwards.
GATAGTAACCTAGAAATTTATAATCTTGAAGGAGGAATTAATAGCTGGTGTGGCAGTGGATGCAATGTTATTAAAAGTAAAAATTTTTTTCTAGCACTTGATCGCCAAGTTCAATTAACTATTGGTAGTTTTGTATTTTTTGGATCGCTATTAACTTATTTTATTGATCTTAAATTTGTTTTTATCCCTGCTTTTTTTGGGGCAGGATTGATATTTGCTGGGCTGAGTGGACTTTGTTTGTTGGCAAATTTGATAGCTAAAATGCCTTGGAACAAATGATTTTTTTTAAAATAAACAAATCTTTAAAAAAAATGATTTATAAAAAATAAAGGATTAGTTTTGTAATTACTCCATCATATTTTAAAATTATCTTAAAGGGTGAACTCTATTACTTCTTACTTTTGAAGTAAAATTTTCACTTGTTACATCAATACCAATTATTTGTTGAACAGGCTTAGAGAGTTTCTTAATGATCGCTTTAGCTTCTTCATTATTTTTTCCTTGTGCTTTGTGATAATATTCTTTGAGAGAATCGATAGCATTTATTTTTAAGGGATCTTTATCAATTTCTTGATAAGGAGGATAATCTTTATCAAAAGCTTTATTGGTCATTGTTACAAGTTGATCTAAAGAAGTTAAGGTGAGTTGTTTTTTAAAATCTTTGTATAGCTCTTTTTTTTCTTGATCTGATCTATTTTCTGTTTGATCAATTAAAAATCTTTGCATAATGTTAATACTTTTTATTCCGCAATTGCCTCTTTTAGATTTTTGACATTCAACCGAGTGTTCTTTTGCATTCTGATTAACACTAGCTTGCAAAAAATTTAGAGAATTGTTTCTTAACTTTTTGTAAAAATTATCTTGAGAAACATCTTGTGAATTATTTTTAATAAAATCATCAACATATTTTTGATTAAATTTTAAATCATTATTAACTCGAAAGGTTGTAACACCATTAATTTGATTATCATTGATAATTCGATCATCTGAAATAGGATTACCATCGCAATAGCTGATAGCTTTAATATTTTGAGTGTTTTTATCGACTTCAAAAACAAAATAAGAAGCATGACCATTAATTTTCGAGTTATGGACATAAAAATTTGACTTAGCATTTGAAGCCATTGGTTTAGGGGTATTGATTTTACTGACTCCATAACGGTATAAGGTAAAAAAAGGATTTTCTTCAATTTTGGGATCTTTATTTTTTAAATCATCGCAGGTTTTTTCAAAAATTTTCTTAATATAGGGTAATGTCGTCTTTTGTTCTTGATCAGAAAAACTTGAATTTAAATAAACTTGATAGGGTTTAAACTTGGCATAGTCTTCAATATATTGATCATCGATTTTAGGGTTTTGATATTTTTTTTGTAAAACTTGTTTAAGCCAAGTTTTATAGTCATGATCACCTTCATTGATTACTTGATTGGCATAGGCTATGGCATTTTCCTCACCTGCTCTGGTTTTAACAACATCAAGATCTTTTTTGGTTATTTTAAATTTTATTGTTGTAAAATCATTAGATTTTGCTTTAGGTTTTATATCAATTTCAAATCCAGATCCAGATTTAGATTTAGATTCATCTATCGACGACTCTTGTCGCATGTCATTCATTGATCTAATTGTTTTTTTTGAGACAAAAAAACTTAGAAAGTAATTGAAAATTTTTCTTAACATAAGTTTACTTTAGAAATTTATTTAATATAATTAATCAAAACTAAACGCTAAATTTAGGGCAATTGCTTGATTATATTCGCCAGATTGTCCAAATTTAAAAAGGCTAATAAAAAATTAGATTAGTAAAATTTAATTAAACCTAAATTATAATTGCCTAAAATTAAAGTTAAATTATTTTATTTTGTGATAAGCTAAAATTGTTTTTTGGCAAAGTAATTTTTAAGGTAAAAAAAAGTCAAAATGAAAAAAAATATTGAGCAATTATCAATCAAAGAAAATATTAGCGATACCTTAAAAAACATGGTTGGGGTTGATAATTTGCCAATTGAATATCAAGCAAATTTTGATTTTAATTTTTTTAATTGGTCAAAAAATTTTTTGGTGATCAATAAAGATCAAAAAAATCATCAAATCGTTAACAAAGTTATTCTCGCTGATGATAATTATTCAAAAAATGATTTGGAGAAATTATCTGGAATTAAAAAAAATTTTTCTCAAGTAAAAAAACAATGTCGATTCAGTGCTGATCTGGCATTTTGTTATTTAAAATTTCACAATTTTTTTGATGTAGTTGAAGATCAAATTTCAGCTGATCATTTACAAATCATCGATGATTTTGAAAGAGTTAGACTATTGCTTAAGGCAAGCAATAGTTATCTTGGAGTTACTAAAAACATCGTTGAAAATATTGCTCAAAATATATCAGATACTAATAGCAATAATCTATCTTTGTTATTGTTAACAAGAAATAACAATTTAAGAAAATTTATTGATCTTTACCCAGAAATCGGTATTTACTGTGAAAATATAACAAAAAATATAGATAATAAAATAATCAATAGAATTGATCAAATACTAACAAATATTAATGATCAAAAAAAATACACCAGATTAGTTATTGAGCTTTTGCAATATCTGGAATCTCTTAATCAACCCAAGCAATCAGCAAGTGCAAAGCCTGATAATAATGATAAAATCGCTAATCAAGAGGTAATCAATAATGTTGAAAATATTGAAAAAAACTTGCAAGAAGTTGTTGAGGAAGATCAGTCGCAAGAACAGCAATCGCAAGAAAATGTTAGCGAGTCAATCGATCTTGAAAAATTTAAAATAATCCATGAAGATCGAGAAGATTTAACCCAATCAATTATTCAACAATCGCAAGTTGATCATAGTCAAATTGCTTACAAAAATCCTTACAAGATTTATTCGACAAAATATGATGAAGTAATTTTTCCTCAAAAATTGGTCAGTAAAAGTGAATTACAAAACTTACGAAATCAGCTTGACCTTAGAATTAACAAACTTTCAGGAATTTCCAAAAAAATGCATCTTAAGCTTAAGAGAAAATTACTTTCAAAGCGTAATACTTATCTTGAATTTGATTCATCTCGTGGAGTACTTGATCGAAAAAAACTTTCCATGCTTGTTACTAATCCCAATCTTGAAGAAATTTGGGTTAATAATAAACATCATGAATATCAAGATACTGTTTTAACCATTTTGCTTGATAATTCTGGATCAATGCGAGGAAACCCTATCGTTATTAGTGCAATGGCTTGTGAGATTATCGCAGATATTTTACAAAATTTTGCGGTAAAGACAGAGATTATCGGATTCACTACCGCTGATTGGAAAGGAGGAAGGGTTAGAAAATTATGGGAAATTTCTAATCAACCACAAAATCCTGGAAGACTTAATGAGTTACGGCATATTGTTTATAAACATTTTAATCAAAGTTTTAAAAAATCGAAAGTCAATCTTGGCTTAATGCTGAAGGAAGGAATTTTAAAGGAAAATATTGATGGTGAAGCAATTCTTTTTGCTAGATCAAGGTTAATGCAACAAAGTGAAAAACGTAAAATTTTATTGGTAATATCTGATGGAACTCCTGTCGATGATTCTACAACTTCCAATAACTCGCAAGATATTCTTACCATGCATTTGCATCAAGTTATCAACAAAATAGAAAAACAAGGTAAAATAGAAATGGTTGGAATTGGCATCGGTCATAGCACTGATGAATTTTATCGCAATTCTCTTACTATCAAAAATGTTGAAGAGCTTGGTGATGCTATGATTGAAAAAATCGCTGATCTTTTATAATTTTAAAAATTAGTTTTGTTTTAAAGTTAGCAATTTTAGTAATTTCAAATTTTGATAATATAATTTTTTTTGTTGATTTTAAAATTCATTTTCGATTAGCTTAATATTAAAAATAACCCAACTTCTAAAAAAATTATGTTTAAAGAAAAAAATACTACCGCTAATAAAGAAGATAAAAAAATCAAATCTAAATCAAAGGCTAAAAACAAGGATATTGTCAAACAGGTCAAAAACAATGATAAGTCAATAACTAGTTTTTCTTATAGATCGGCTTTAAATAAGCTAACTAAAAGTTTTGCCTTAATATTGATATTAACGGTTATTGTAGTAATGTATTTTTCATTTGTTCGTTATAAAATCTTGCTCGAAAGGGTTGATAATGAAGTTGAGATTTCTGCAAATCAAGTTGAAAATGTTTTTATTGATTATGCAAATATTTCTGAAATGTTATTAATGCATCTAAATCATAAAATGTTGGAAAATGATGCTTTTAAATTAAATAGTAAAATTACCCAAGTTCTATCAACTTTTAATGATGATGCTAAGGTTATAAATTCTTTAGGTAATAATTTTATTGCTGGTGGAATGTTTTACTGGATTGATAGTAAAAAAAATTTAATTGCTAGCAGTAATGGTTTAGTTTCGAGGGTTATAAATTTATCTAATCGTGATTATTTATCGAAAACTGAAAAATTACTATTAAAAGTACAAGTTGGTTCACCGGTAATTGGTGCTTTATCTGGCCAATCAATAATTCCAATGGCTATAGGTGTTAAGAATAATCAGGATAATTTTGCAGGAACAATAGTTTTAAGTCTTAAGTTAGAAAATTTTCTTAATCGTTTTCGCAATCTTAAAGAGCGTAATGTTGAATTTGCTATACTCGATGAAAACAATAAATTGATAATGAGTTCAAGCGATGATTTTTTTAGAAAAAATCAAGAAATTTATAGCAATATTTCAGTTAGTGAAAATGGTATGATTTTACAAAATTTTTCGCTATTTAGTTTAAATAGTAATGTTATTTATGCTAAGGCTATTAATAATCAGCCTTATAAAATAATTTCAGCAATGCGGGGAAAAAACGCATATAAAATAATTTCACGAGAAATGCTTCCAAATCTTATCGAGCTTATTCTCATAGTTTTGTTTTTGATAACTACTAAAATTTCTTATCGATTAATTGTTTTTAACAAAAAATAACTTTAACTATTGAATCACCACATTGTATTTTTTGCTTAAATAATTTTCAACCTCTACTCTTTCCTCAGTTTTAAGTGAACGATTATAAAAAATTATTTCAGCAATATCTCCATAAAAATAATAACTCACATATCTCCCAATCCAAGCATTACTGTAGCTTAATAATCCAGTAGTTTGCAATGAACTTGCTCCATCGGGATTTATTCCACCATTTAGCCAATATTTTTTGCCATAAGAACGATTGTAAAAAAAACTATGAATACGAGTAATCGGCGATGAATATCCTGGTACGGCAATATCAATATCATTGGCATAATGAGCTTGGGTAATTATAGTATTTGAGCGATAGGCTAAAATTAAATTGCTGTTTGGTGAATAATTTGCTCCTCCAATCATGCTTGCCAAATCATTACCAGCCATTCTTCTTTCGACGATAAATACGCTATAACCAGAATTAACAAGTTTTGCACCATTATAGTTTAAAAAATCATTACCATCAAAAAAAATTCCAGCAATAGAATCATTAAAGCGATTAGCAATATAAGTAGGTTGATTAGCAACGGTTGATTGTGTTGCATTGTTAGCATATTCACTATTGGGATTAATATCATTCCAGACACTAACTTTTGCATTGTTTTCTCGTTGATTTTCTAAAAAACTTCGTGCTAAAGATGTTTCATACCATGTCATGAGATTAGGAATTTTTGGAACAATTGATTGTTCAGTTAAATTTTGGGCATTAACTAATTTGGCTTTTCTAACCATCTCCATGCCATTAAATGCTCCAACAATAAGAACGGTTATAATAGTGATAACAATTGAAATTTCAATTAAAGAATAGGCTTTATGGGAAAATTTTTTATTTGGCATTAATTAACAGTAATTTATGATTAATTTTTGTAATTCAGTTACTAAATTATTCTGATATTTTTTAACAACATGGTCTTTTGTAATTGAATTAACAGCAATAATTCCATGTATTGAATTAGTTAAAAAGACTTCTTGAGCATCAAGCAAATCTGTTATTTTTGCTTTAATTTTATTAACATTAAATAAATTTTCTTCAATTATTTTTTGACGCATACATCCTAAAACCATTCCACAATCATCTTCATTGGTATAAATCATTTGGTTTTTTATCCAAAAGATATTGGCCGTAGCAGTTTCACAGATCAAACCCTGATCGTTAATAATTATGTTATCATAACAATCTTGTTTTTTTGCTTCAATTTTTGTAAGAACATAGGGCAGGGAACTTAGTGATTTAAAAAAAAATCCACATGGATTACGATATGAAATTCCAAGTTTAACTCCATTTGTTATTGGGTGGTAAGGTTTGGTCTCGATAATCAATAAACTTTGACAATTTTCATTTGGTAAATAGCCATGACTACCAATTCCCCTACTTACAGAAATTTTTAGGATTGCATTATCACAATTATTTTTTCTAACCAATTCTTGGCATTTTTGGTAAAGATTATTATCAAAAAAATATATTCCAAGATATTCTAGGGCTTTACTCAGTCTTTTAAGATGGCGGTCATAATCAAGAATTTTACCTTGATAAATTTTACAACTTTCAAAAACTCCATCGCCATAAAGAAAACCTCGTTGATCAGATGAGATAAAAGCTTGATCATTATTAACTAAATTGTCGTTTAAATATTTGAAATTATTCATAAAAAATGCTTCGAAATTAGACGAGAATTATTCTGATATTGTTTTGGCAAAAGGCAATGGAAAAATAAGTTTTTTTCTTTTTTAAAAAATTTAGTAACTCATTATGATTTTTAACATTAAAACTAAGTTATTGATTGTTATTTTGATAATAGTGCTAATGGGTGGAATAATTTTTTATTATTGTTATGATCTACCAAGCCTAGAAAGGCTTGAAAAAAAACAATCTCAATCGATTATTCATGTTGATTATAATAATTCAATACGTCTTGTTAATGAAAGCGAAATTTCATCTGGTGAAATAAATTTTTTTCAGATTCCTTCAGAATTAATTAAGGCAGTTATTTTAACTGAAGATCGTAAATTTTTTTCTCATCGAGGTTTAGATTTTTTGGCAATTATACGGGCATACATTGCCAATAAGAAGGCCGGAAAAATTGTTCAAGGGGGAAGTACCATAACCCAACAGCTAGCAAAAATGTTATTTTTACAACCACAAAAAACTTTTAAAAGAAAAGTTCAAGAAGCTATTCTTGCTCTTCAATTAGAGCAATATTTTACTAAACAGCAAATTTTAACATTTTACCTTAATCATGCTTATTTTGGGTCTGGAAATTATGGTATAAAACAGGCAAGTAAAGAATATTTTAATAAAAAGGTTAGCGATTTAACCCTTGAGGAATCTGCTTTGCTTGCAGGATTACTTAAAGCTCCTTCAAAAATTTCACCAAAGAATGATTATAACTTAGCTCGTAAAAGGGCAAATTTGATCTTGCAAATAATAAAAAAAAATAATCATTTGCAAGGTTTTGACAAAAAACAAAGCTATGATTTTATTGGTAAAGCCAGATTTTATTTTAGTGATTATGTTTTAAAGAACTATCAAAAATATCTTGATTTTCAAGATCTTAATAATCAAGAGCTAACAATAAAATCTACCCTTGATCAAAAAGTTCAAAATAGCATTGAGTATGTTACTGAAAATTTTTTTCGAGAATATAAAAAAGAGTTAGAATCAAAACAAATTGCTGTTATTGTTAGTGATTATAATGGAGCAATTATTGGAATGATTGCTGGGAATGATTATCAACAGAATTCCTTTAATCATGCAATTGATCCAAGTAAATCAATAGATTCAATGATTGATAACTTTATTTACCTTACTGCCTTGGATAATGATGCTAAAACTGATGATGTTTTTTATATATCTTCAAATAATTATCACTATCCAAAAAATGCCGTAACTCTTCGAAGCGCTTTTTATCATGGTTATCAATTTTTACCTCAGCAATTATTAAAAAAGTTTTCTGCAAAAGAAATATATGAAACCATGGAATGGTGTGGATTAAATAAAAAACATTATCAATATCAAAATATTGAAATGCTTAATCAGGAGTTAACTTCATTGGTTGATTTGGTTGGAGCTTTTGCAACAATTGCAAATAATGGTTTTGTGATTAGTCCTTATTTTATTTCGCAAATAACTAATAATAATAAAAAAATTTTATATCAAAAAACCCCTGATTTAACTAATCGTTTTTTTAAAAAAACAACAGCGTATAAAATGAAAGAACTTTTGAGATATAGGGTAGAAAATGGTGACTTAAAAAATATCAATATTGCTTCAAATATCCATGCAACAATTGGATCTAATAAAGATTTTTCTAATAATTGGTTAATTGGTTTTGATAGTAATAAAATAATTGGAATTTGGTTGGGTAATAAACATCTAAAAGGATCTTCACAGGTTTTTGAAAATAAAATACTCGGCAATCTTTTTGCTAATATAGCTAGAAATATCATGCCATAAGCTAAAATATTTTTTTTTGCTCTAGTGCTTGACAATTAAGGCAAAGTTTTTAAAATTTTATTCAATAAAGTTTTTGATTTTTAAATAATTAATTCCTACTTTACTTAAATCAACTTCACAATTTTCTATTTTTCTTGATAATTTTTTTTACATTAACTAGCTAAGGTTTTTGAAAATCAATTATTAAAAAAATATTTACAGTTAGTAATTCAGATGTTAAATAATTGTGATATTTAGAAGTTCTTGTAGTGTAATGCTTGGTAGAAATGCCAAGGCAGGTAATTAGCAATATAATGAATAATGGGTTTGTAGCTCAGCTGGTTAGAGTGCGCGCCTGATAAGTGCGAGGTCGGTGGTTCAAGTCCACCCAGACCCACCATTCATTTTTCTAAAAACCGTTTGAATTAAGTTCGAATTTTTTTTATAAGTTGATTTTTTATCTTTTATAACGCCATTTCAAAATAATTTATTTGCCAAAAAATATCTAAATTCTACCTTAATTTTAAAATATTTGCTAATTGCTGCATTTTGTCTAGAAATTTTTTTAATAAATTAATTTGATTGCAAGTTAAATATATGCAAATTAATTTTTTTAAAAAATTATTTTACCTACGCATTAATTTTGTAGTTTTTTAAAAAATTAATATCTCAATATTTATGAAAATAAAATATCTTCTAACTATATTGTTTCTCGCTTCTTGTGCTCCTACAATCAAGGATTTTAACAAATATCAAAAACAATTTCTATCGGAAACTGAATTTATGCCTAGTGAAGAAAACTTGGAAGGTAAAGCTCCCAAGGTTGTAGTGTTTGAATTTGACGAGGCTAATATTGAAATTGCTAAGCAAGCTGATCTTGGTAATTCAATTGCCAAAAGCATTGAAAATGTTTTATCGACCAATCGCTTAGCTGAAATTGTTGATCGTAAATCAGCGGCAAAGCTTCAAAAGGAGGTTCAATTAGCTGAGATGAATAAAACAGGTGCATATAAAGGTCCAAGAATTGCCGATTATGCAATTTCTGGAGCAATTTCAAATGCTGATTATGCCAGCAAATATTCATCTGGAAGTACCTACATTAATCCTAAAAATGGTCAAGTCATTTCAACTCCTCCTCGTTATGTATACACCTCAAATGTTGCAGGTAACATTAAAGTTTTCGAATTACCTTCGCTTCAAGTTGTTGAATCATTTGAAATGAAGGGTAAGAATGTTCGCAGTGAAAATGTTCAAAGTAACGGAGGAATTTCTTTGGGAGCAATTAAGATTGGAGGTGAAAATGTTGCAGGAACTGCTCGAGATGATGGTATGGTTAGAAAAGCAGGGGGAGATGCTGTAGATGAAGCTTCAACTGATATTAAAAATTTCTTTGCAAAAAAAGGTTATATTCTTGAAAAAAGAACTTTAGATGGTAAATCAATTTTTAAAATAAATATTGGCTCAGTTGACGGCATTAAGCATGGTGATAAATTTGAAGTAATTGGGCAATATGAAACACAAAATCCAATAACTGGAAAAAGTGAAATTGAAAGAAGAGTAATTGCAACCGGAAGGGTATCGCAATTGATAGATCCAAAAAATTGTTGGATTGTTCTTGATGATAAAAATCAGGAATCAGCAGTTCGTTTAGGAGATATTGTAAAAATTAAATATACTAAAAGTGTTATTAAATCTGCTCTCAAAGTTGCAAATAATTTAATTCAATAAAATCGATTGTTTTGTATGTTATTTAACTATATAAGTTTCCTAGAGAAAAACTAAAAACTCCATGGGAGGATAAACTATCATGAAATTTATTAATGGTATTAGCGAAGTGATCGAAAAGTATGATTTTTTTATACTTGACATTTGGGGAGTCATTCATGATGGAAGAGAGACATATCCAAATGTTAATAAAGCATTGCAGTATTTAAAAAAAAATAACAAAATAATTTGCTTACTATCCAATGCACCAAGGCGTGTAGATAAAGTTATTGAGATTCTAGAAAAAATGTCGATTTCTGACGATCTTTATGATTTTATAATAACTTCTGGTGAAACTGTGTATAATTTTTTAAAAAATAACGCTTTGAATAACTATTCGCAGTTTGGTAAAAAATATTTTTATATTGGTCCAAAAAAAGATGTAGACTTAATAAAAGATCTTGATTATTATCAAGTTAGTTGTGCGAGTGAAGCTAGTTTTATAATAACTACCGGTTTTGACAATGATAACTCGATTATTACTGAAAAACTGGACCAGATTATTGAGGCAAAAAAATTTAATTTGCCAATGATCTGTGCAAATCCTGACTTAGTTGTTATAAGAAGGGATGGCAGTGAAATGCCTTGTGCTGGGGTTATTGCTCAACAGTATGAAGATATTGGTGGAGAAGTAATTTATTTTGGTAAGCCATATGTTCAAGTGTACGAATATGCTAGTGAAAGCTATCAAAGGTTATATAATAAAAAAATAACCTTAAGTAAAATCATCGCCATTGGTGATGGTTTGGAAACTGATATCAAGGGTGCCAATAATTATAATATTGACAACATCTTGATAACTAGTGGAATTTTATCTAATAAATTGGAAGTTAAATTTGGTGAAAAGGCAAACTATTCAGCTCTTGAAAAGGTTTGTCAACATAATCAAATCTTTCCAAAGTTTGTAATTTCAAATTTAAAAATATGAGAAGATATACATCAAGAAGAAAAAAGGCTTTAAGAAATTTAGCTATTGTGACAATTATTGTTGCCTTTGGTTTTATTGGGGCAAAGTTGTTTAGTTCTAAAAATCAAGAACGAGATATTGTTGTTGCTGAAGTTGGAAAAGAAAAAATTCTTAAATCAGAAATCAATAATAAATTGCAAAGTATTTTTGCTGATGAGCAGCAGTTAGTTGCGGTTCCTAAAGTTGAATCTTTACCTAAAGAGGTCCTTGAGATTGTTGTTAAGGAAATAATTATCGATCGTGAATTAATTAAACTTGCAAAAAAATCAGGTTTTGACAAAGACCCAAAAATAATTGAAAAAGTTGCAATCTACAAAGACCGAGTTTTAAAACAATCTTACATTGATTCTATAATTGATAAAGAAATTACCAAAGAAAAAATCAGTGAAAAATACTCAGAAATTGTAAATGCAATTTCTGGAAAAAAAGAATATCAAATCTCTCACATAGTTGTTAAAAGTAAGGAAGACGCTGAAAAAATAATCGCTGAATTAAAAAGTAAAAAATCTCCAAAATTTGCTGATCTTGCTAAGAAGTATTCTATTGAGCAGCAAAGTGCTCAAAGCGGTGGTGATCTTGGTTTTATTCTTGAAGATAATATCACTAAAGAAATTTCTGATGAGTTAATTAATCTTAAGAAAGATGAAATATCGTCACCAATCAAATCTAAATTTGGCTGGCATGTTATTAAATTAACTGACTTACGCGATGCTAAAACTCTCTCATTCGAAGAGTCTAAGGATAAAATCCGCGATCAGCTTATTCAAAATAAAATGAATGAAATAAATTCGTCTTTTGTTAAAAATAATGAAATTAAGTTTTTGATAAGTTTCGATAAAATTCAATCTGAAGCACCAATCAATGATAAAGCTGAGGATAAACCATCTGAAACAGGCTCACCATCGTCAGAATCTTCCGAATCTGAAAAACCAGAAGTTAAATCTGAGGAAGCTCTAACCGCCCCTGATTCAAGCAAAGATTCAAACAAAAAGGAATCTATTCAGTCTGATAATCAAAAAGATTTAAACTCTAAAAATACTCAAGAAACTTCTTCGCAAATAAAGCCTGATAATAAAACATTAAAAGCTAGCGACAAGTCTAAAAATGAAATTAAAAAAGAAAATTCTTCAGATAATTCCAAAACTACCAAATTAAATGATAAAAATAAAGTTGAAGATAAATCTAAAGATGAAAAAAAGGATGACAAGTTAAAGTCTGATAAAAAATCTAAGGAAGAAGCCAAAAATAAAACTTCTAAAAACTAAAGATAATAGTGTTAACTCAACGGAAAAGTTTTTTTATAAAAACAACCAAAGAATAGTTTTTTTTGCTATAAAATTTGCTAAGATTATTGTAAAATCTAAGGAAGATCTCAAAACTTAAAAGTAAATTTGTTTATTAAATAAAACTTTGTCCCGCTTACAAAACTCTTATGCAGCCAATCTTTAGATGAAATAATGGGGTGAGTTATTATAGTTAGAAAAATTAAATTTTACATAATGATTTAAGATCATTTTTATAGCTTTAGATTTTTAAAAAATTAACTTTTTAAATAAATCAGGTATCGCGTTATAAGAGTTTAATTTTTAAAGTTTTTTGTTTAAAAAATTTGTTATTAGTTTAGGTCGGTTAAAAATTATATTGTAATTATAATCATCAACTCTTTAAGTTGAAATAGTCTATTGTATATAACTATTTTTTGATCTAAATCCTACCTTAGTTTTTTATATAACTATTTTTTGATCTAAATCCCACTTAGAGCGAGGTTTAAAATTGAGAGGATCGCCAAAATTTTTATTTCTTTTAACTTGAATTAATTTTTCTATTCCAGCCCAAGCAATCATGATAGCATTATCGGTGCAAAGTTTTTTACTAGGAATTAGGATATTAAAATTATATTTACTTGCAAGTTGTTGTAAGTTTTTAAAAATAAATTGATTACATGCAACTCCACCTGTAATTACTAAATCTAATTTTTTATTATTAAAACCGGTTAGTAGTTCAGTTTTTTTTACTACATTCTCAAGACGATTTAACAAAATATCGCTGATAGTTTTTTGAAAAGAAGCGCAAATATCCGCTTTATCTTCAAGGCTTAATTTGTTTGGTGAAGTATCATGTAAAAATTCACTATTGGTAAGTTTTTCAATTTGTCTTTTAACAGCTGTTTTTAAACCTGAAAAAGAAAAATTATATTGATGATTAATGTCAGATCTATCAATTAAAGGTTTTGGAAAAATAAAACGCCTAGAATTACCTTGATTTGCTAATTTTTCAATTTCTGGTCCACCGGGATATTTTAGCCCAAGCATTTGAGCTACTTTATCAAAAGTTTCGCCAAGGGCATCATCAATTGTCTCGCCGATTTTTACAAAATCATCTATTGCCCTACAAAGTAATATCTGACAATGTCCACCAGAAACTAAAAGGATTAAAAATGGCATAGCAATATCATTTTCTAGTCTAATTGCTAAAGCATGTCCTTGTAGATGATTGATTGCCAAAAATGCTTTTTGATGAATTGATGCTAAAGTTTTAGCGCAAGTCATACCAACTATCAATCCTCCGATTAATCCTGGACCTGATGTTCCGGCAAAACCATCAATATCTTTGAATTTAAGATTTGCCTGATTTAAACTTTCAATAATTAATAAATCGACAATTTCCAAATGATGACGAGCAGATAGTTCAGGAACAACCCCACCATATATTTGATGAATATCAATTTGCGATTTAATGACATGACTTAATATGTTTTTCTGATCATCAACAATTGCAATAGCTGTTTCATCGCATGATGATTCTATTCCTAAAACTTTCATAATTTAGTTTTTTTTGTAATCAATAAAACTGTCATTCGCCTTTTCAATAGTTTCAAACCAATTTCCTGCTTGATTAGTAACGCTAATTTTTAACACCGAAAGATTTCGTTGAACAAGGCCATTTGGTAAAAAGCGAAATATTCCATCAACCCCTTCATAGCCATTTTTATTACCGTTTTTAAATTCAACAAAATCTTTAAATGAAGGGGTTTGACCTTGTTTTTGATTGGCAATTTCAGCAATCACGGCAACCATATCATAAGTGATTGAGGCAATTCTTGGTGGAAATTTGTCAAACTTTTTATAATAAAAATTTTCTAAATTAGAAAATTTTTCATTTTCTGGAGCAGGAAACCAAGTATCGATTAAATTTGAATCGTAAACCGATTTGTCATCCCATTGACTGGTTCCAAGAATTTGGTAGGGTCGTTCCTGAGTATTTTGTTTTTTAATTGAAGCAATAATTTTTGAGGCAATTTTTCCTGACTCAGGAATCAGAATAACTTGCGGATAAATTCGGTCATAATCGTTAATAACAATATTTTTATCATTTTTGTTATTTCTTAAATTCTCAGGCAGAACAAAGGCATTTACTGTTCTTTCGACAACGCGGTCCAAGTCTTTAAAGCCGTTATCATAAAATTCTGAAGTTATGAAATTAGCCTGTTTAGCTCTGACAAATCTTTTAAAAAGTTCGGTGATAGTTTTGCCATATTGATTGCTTGGGGCAATAATTGCAAAGTTGATCTTCCCTTGTGAAATGGAATAATTAACAATTTTTTCAATTTGTGCTTCGGGAAGGATTCCGCTAATAAAAACTCCTCCCTCTTTATCAGTTTTATTTAACAAATTTTGATTATTTGAAAGAGAGATAACAGTAATATTATGCTGACGAGCGAGTTTTTCAATTGCTTCAACTGAATTGCTAAATATTGGACCAATAACAATTTTAATTTTTTTATCAACAATTTCTTTGAAAGCTTTTTCACAGTCTTTTGGATTATCTTTGCTATCAAATAAAACTAAATCAATTATTCCGTTGGGATCATTGTAAAAAAGTGAAATTGTTGCACTGTTAAAAAGACTAAAACCTAAATCCTTGTTTTTACCAGAAAATGGAAGAAATAATGCTACTGGTATTTTTTTTTGATTAACTCGAATTGTTGATAGATCTTTGTTAACCAATAAATTTTGACTTGAACTTGGCTGAGATTTGCTAATATTATCGCTAATTTGACTTGTTTTTAAATTTTGATCTTTGTTAGAATTGGAATAGAAATTATTATTTAATTTTTGACAAGAAAATAAAATAAAAGTTAATAATATAAAATAATTTTTCATAGTTTTTATAAAACTTAAATAAAATAAATGTCAAATTTATTATTTTTGACAATTAACAAGATACATAACGCTAAAGCAAATGCTTAGCTCTTAAAAATCTATCAGATAAGGTAAATCTGCTTTGATAAATTAAATCACTAACTAAAATAATGCAAAACATTTTAACTAAACTACCAATAAAATTTTTTTTTGATAATATTGAATTAAAAGAAAAAAATGCCCTTTATGTTGTTGCAACTCCCATTGGAAATTTATCAGATATTACTATTCGCGCCTTAAAAATTTTAAGTGAAGTAGATTTTATAATTTGTGAAGATACCAGAGTTACTGCTAAACTTTTACAGCAATATCAAATTTTTGATAAAAAATTAATTGTTTATAATGATCACAGTGATGAATCAGCTCGAATTAAGGTTTTAGCATTAATTCAGCAACAAAAAAAAATAGCTTTAGTTAGTGATGCAGGAACTCCTTTAATTAGTGATCCAGGATATAAGTTAATTAATTTTTTGCGATTAAATAACTGTCAAATTGTTGCCATACCCGGTCCATCTGCTTTAACTGCTAGTTTATCAATCTCAGGGATTGCTTGTGATCAATTTTTATTTTTAGGATTTTTACCAAATTCGACAATTCAAAGACAAAAAATTTTTAAAAATTACAGTAGAAATTTTTCTTGGATTGCTTTTGAAAGTGCTTTGAGACTGATGGAAACCTTAAAGTTATTGCAAGAATCTATACCAAATTGCAAAATTGCAATTGCTAAAGAGCTTACCAAGATTCATGAACAAATTATATTTGGCGATGTTAAGCAAGTGATAGAATATTTTAATGACAATAGTGATAAAGTTAAAGGTGAACTAGTTATTATTATTGAAAAAATAAATAGAAATGAAAAGCAATATTGTGATGATGAGCTTGAAAAATCTATCATTGATGCTATCAAGTCTGGCAAAACCCTAAAAGATTTATCGCAAGAGTTATCAGAAATTTATTCACTTCATAAAAAAGAAATATA
The DNA here is from genome assembly GCA_014190355.1 of Alphaproteobacteria bacterium. Lineage (GTDB taxonomy): Bacteria > Pseudomonadota > Alphaproteobacteria > Rickettsiales > UBA1997 > CAILUF01. The sequence continues at coordinate 34,100 of BJGH01000006.1, read as the reverse complement.
TCAAATTGCTCTAAATATAAAAAATAATTTATAAGGATCTTTAATCGTTATTAAAATATGTTTAAAAATTTCAAAAAAAATAATCATTTTTTTGGCCTTAGTATTGAAAAATTGGCTTTAGTGATTTTATTTTGTAAGGGCTATCAAATCTTAGCTTGGAGATATAAAACTCCATTCGGTGAAATTGATATAGTAGTTAAAAAAGCAAATACATTAATTTTTATTGAAGTTAAATCCACCCATCATAATTTCTTAAATCCTGAAATTGCTTTTCGTGAAAAGCAAATTAAACGCTTTTTTAATGCTATAGAATTTTTTGTAAAAAATAACATTCAATTTAATAATCTAGCAAGAAGGCTTGATCTAATTGAGTTCAAAGGATATTTTTGCTACAAACATCATTATAATTTCATAAGTTGAAATTTAGTTTGTAGAGTTGTAAAATTATTTTCAATCAACATTATTTGTTGATAAATTTTAAATTTAAATATTAAAAACTATTGTGAATTCTTCAAATTCTAATGCACAAGCTAGTAATAGCTTTTATCGTATCAATGAACAAATCAAAGCTAAAGAGGTACGAGTTATTGATCAAAATGGCAAAATGATTGGTGTTATTGCTCTCAATGAGGGAATTAGACTTGCTCGTGAAGTTGATCTTGATTTAATTGAAGTTTCGCCAAATGTTACTCCGCCTGTTTGTAAAATTTCAAATTTTGGCAAGATGAAGTATGAGCTTCAAAAAAAACTAGCTGATGCCAAGAAAAAACAAAAAGTTATTGAAGTTAAAGAAATTAAAATGACCATCAATATCGGCAAGGGTGACTATGATACTAAAATACGCCATACCAAAGAATTTATTGATAAAGGTCATAAAGTAAAAATTTCTATTCGTATGAAAGGTCGAGAAATAACCCATCGTGATCTTGCTGAAAAAATGTTTATTGATATTCTCAAAGATACCGAAACTTTTGCTAAAGCTGAAGTGGAGCCAAAGCTTGACGGAATGCAGATGGTTGCCATTCTTATCAAAAAATAATTTTAAACTATGCAAAATTTAATTAAGCAAATAGTCAATTATTCTCAAAAAACTCAATTACCTAAGGGTCTTGAGCCAAAATCTCTTGTTCTCTTTTTAGAAAATTTTTATGGGGATAATAAATTATCTGATTTTGAAAATTATCGAATTGAAGATCTTTTTAATGTTGCATTTTTCAGTTATAATTTTTTATGTGAAGCAAAAAAAACCGTTTCTAAGGTTAGGATATATAATCCTAAAGACTTGGATTCTAATGCTAAAAATGAATTTACAATAATTGACATCGTCAATAACGATATGCCTTTTTTGGTTGATTCAGTTGTTGCCTTTGTTGATAAAAATGGTTTTAAGATTAAAAATGTTATCCATCCTGTTTATAATGTTAAAAGGGGTAGTGATGGAAAATTCTTAGGTTTAAATTTTGATAAATCTTCATCCGATCAAATAGGTTGTGAGTCAATAATTCAGCTGCACATTAATAAGATTGACAGCAAAAATGTTCAACATGAGATCCAAAATCAAATCTTAAGAATTCTTGATTCAGTAAAGTTAGTTGTTGACGACTTTAAGCCTATGCTTGATCTTGCTATGCAAGCTCAACATCAACTAGATAACTCAATAAAAATTGTTAAAGATCAAAAATATATAACAGAAATTAAAGATTTTCTTCAATGGTTAATTGACGGTAATTTTATTTTTCTTGGTGCTAATGAGTTCACTATTCATAAAGATCAAAAAGATCAGTATAAGCTTGCTGAAGTTTCATCTTCAGCATTAGGAATGTTTAGAACCCCAATTGAAGAGTTCAAACCTCAGGTTGTTAATTCCTCTAGTGCAGAAGTAAATGAGTCAATCACTAAGCCATATGTTATTGAAATCTTAAAGTCTCGATATCGCTCCAAGATTCATCGTATTGCAAATGCCGAAAGAATTAGAGTTCAAAAAATATCAGCTACTGGGGAAATTATCGGTGAATATCGTTTTATCGGTTTATTTACTTCTTCAGCATATGTATCGAGTATTTCATCGATTCCATTAATTCGTAATAAAGTCCAAAAGGTTATCGAAGATTCTCAATTTGCTAAGGGAAGTCATAATTATAAAGATTTGTTAACTACTCTTGAGTCATATCCGCGTGACGAATTATTTCAAATTAATGAAGATGATTTGCTTCGCAATGCTACGGGCATAGTTTCAATTTGCGGAAGATCAGTTGTTAAATTTTTTGCTCGCGAAGATAAATTTAAACGCTTTGTTAGTTGTTTAATTTTTACTCCTCGAGATCGAAGTAACTCCAATGTTCGTGATCAAATTAAAGAACTTCTTTCCCAGTATTACAAAGGTGAGATCGCAGATTCATTTGTTCAAATAACTGACTCTAACTTAATTCGTTTTCATGTAATTATCAGAACTAATGGTTACATTCCTGAAGTTGATGAGCGTAAAATTGAATTGGAAATCGAAAGAATGACCAAGATCTTCAGTGATGAACTACTTGATGCTATTAAAATAAAATTCAACGATATTAATGATGTTCAAAAATCACTAGATTTATTTGCTCGCTATAAAAATGCTTTTTCAATTAGTTATACCAATCGTTTTGACGCTATTGAAGCTTCATGTGACATTGCTCTTATTGAAAAAGCCCTTAGTGACAATCAGGTTGTCTTTGATTTATCATCGCCAGAGTTTGAAGGTATTGAAAAACCAAGCGATGAAATGAAAGATATTTGTGAGTTAAAAATATTTTCACCACATCAACAAATTGCTCTTTCAAAAATTATGCCTTTACTTGAAAGTTTTGGTTTTAATGTAATTCAAGAACATACCTATGTTATCAATATTGAAGAAGATAAAAGAAACCGTTCAATAACTAAAGTTTGGATTCAATATTTTCAAATAAATCTTAGTGATAAAAACGAAAAACTAACAGAAAATATTAAAAATAATTTTGAGGAGGTTGCTACCCTAATTTGGCAAAAAATCATTAGCTCATCACCACTTAATCGACTTGTTATCAATTGTGAATTAGACTTTAAGCAAGTTATGATGTTGCAGGCATACACTAAATATCTATACCAAACTGGATTTAGATATTCAGCCAATCAATTTGTTGATGCTCTTGGTGCCTTGCCTGTTATTACCAAAAATTTAGTTGAGCTTTTTAATGCAAAATTTGCTTTAACAAATCAGCAATCTTCATCAAATTCAGTAATTGATAAAATTACTAAAAAAATCGAAGATGATCTTACATCAGTAAAAGAGGTCACTTATGATCAAATTGTAAGAAAACTTTTAAATGTTATTAGCGCTACTTTGCGAACAAATTATTTTCAAGTTAATGAACAAGGAAAATTCAAGGGCTATTTGTCATTCAAATTTGCTAGTCAAAAAATTACTCATTTACCTTTACCTAAGCCACATGCTGAGATTTTTGTTTTCTCAAATGATGTTGAGGCAATTCATTTAAGGGGTGGTAAGGTTGCCCGTGGAGGTTTGCGTTGGTCTGATCGTCATGATGATTTTCGAACTGAAGTGCTAGGGCTCATGAAAGCTCAAATGACGAAAAATGCGGTAATTGTTCCAGTTGGATCGAAAGGTGGTTTTGTTATTAAGTCTGATTTATCAAATCTTAATCGTGATCAAATTCAACAACAAGCAATCGAGTGTTATAAAATATTTTTATCAGGATTGCTGGATATTACTGATAATGTTGTTAATGGAAAAATTATTCATCCTCAAAATGTTATAATTCATGATCAACCAGATCCATATTTAGTTGTTGCTGCTGATAAAGGAACTGCAACTTTTTCAGATATTGCTAATGGCATTTCCGCTAAATATAATTTTTGGCTTGGTGATGCTTTTGCCTCTGGAGGATCGGTAGGTTATGATCATAAAAAAATGGGAATTACTGCCAAAGGTGGTTGGATCTCAGTAATGAGACATTTCAGAGAAATGAATATCGATACGCAAAACCAAGATTTTACCTGTGTTGGAATTGGCGATCTATCGGGTGATGTTTTTGGTAACGCTATGTTGTTATCCCAACATATTAAATTAGTTGGAGCATTTAATCATCTTCATATTTTTCTTGATCCTAATCCTGATGTTAAAAATTCATTTTTGGAAAGACAAAGAATGTTTAATCTTCCTCGCTCAACTTGGATGGATTATAATCAAAGCTTGATTTCTCAAGGAGGAGGAATTTTTGAAAGAAGTGCTAAGTCAATTAAAATTAGCTCGCAAATGCAAGAAATTTTAAAAATCACTGATCAAGAACTAGCTCCTAACGACTTGATTAAAGCCCTTCTTAAAGCACAGGTTGATTTATTATGGAATGGAGGAATAGGAACCTATGTTAAGGCAAGTGACGAGAGTCATCAAGAAGTTGGTGATCGTGCAAATGATAGTTTAAGAATTAACGGTAATGAATTAAGATGTTTGGTAGTAGGTGAGGGAGGAAATCTTGGCTTTACTCAAAAAGGTCGAATTGAGTATGCTCTTAATGGCGGAAGAATAAATACCGATGCCATGGATAATTCAGCTGGAGTTGATTGTTCTGACCATGAAGTAAACATTAAAATTGCTTTAACCTCAGCAATGCGTTCTGCAAAGCTTGATATGGTTCAGCGAAATAAAGATCTAGAAGCTATGACTTCTGAAGTTGCTCAATTAGTTCTTAAAGATAATAAAGAGCAAACTCAGGCAATTTCAATTGCTCAAAACCAAGGATTATCGCTAATTTCAGAACAAGCTCAATTTTTAGATAAAATTGAGCAATCAGGTTTATTAAATCGTCAAATAGAATATTTGCCCTCTCGCAAAGAAATTGAAAAAAGGCAAAGAGAAGGTATTAGTCTTACTCGCCCAGAGCTTTGCGTCATGTTAGCATACAGTAAAATGGAAATTTATAATGAATTACTAGTTTGTGAATTAGTTAACGATAAATTTTTTGAAAAAGATTTATTGAGTTATTTTCCACAATTAATGCAACAAAAATTTAAAGATGAAATCCTTAATCATCAATTGCGCAAAGAAATAATTGCTACCCAAATTACTAATTTTATCGTTAATAAAATTGGCATTAGTTTTGTAAGTCAAATTGCCCAAGATAGTGGTTTTGCTATTGTTGATGTTATTCGTTCTACAATTATAGCCTGCGAAGCCTTTGATATTATTGATTTCCTTAATGAAATAGAAAAATTAGATGGTAAAATTGATTTTAAAATTCAAGTTAAAATGTTCACTAATGCCAATAAATTAATTGATCGCTCAGTTTTATGGTTATTGCGTAATCAAGTTCAAGGAGATATTTCCAGCAAGATCAATGATTATAAAAAAGTTATTGACGAATTATCGTTAATATTGCCAGAAGTCCTTGCTCAAGATTCAAAGCAATCATTTGAAAGAAAAATTGCCGAATATAGTCAAGAAAAAATTGATAAAAATCTTGTTATAGCTCTCGCCAGAATGGATGCAATTGCCTCAGCTTTTGATATTTTTGAAATAGCTAAAAATTCTCAACTTGAAATTAAAATTATTGCGAAAATTTATTTCGCAGTAGGAACTCGTTTTTCTTTAAAATGGCTTCGCTCATCAATCAATAAGCTTGAATTACACAGTCATTGGCAAAAACTCTCAGCTAAAACAATGCTTGAGGATTTTTATTTTTATCAAACTAAAATTGCCAAAGATATCATTAACCAAGACCAAAAAATCAAAATAAACGAAGTTGAACAATTAATTAATTTATGGATTAATAAATATCAATTTTTAGTTAATCGTTTTGATAATTTTATTACTGAACTCAAGGATGATCCTAATCATGATCTTGCAATGTTTTCTGTTGCCCTTAACAGATTAAAACCTTTAATAAATTAGCTTTGCTAAATTAAATTTAGCAATTAAATTGATTTGTAATTGTAAAAAAATTAAAACTAAATTATAAAAATTTTTAGTTAAGTTCTGTTAAAAATAATTACCTTTATTTTTTTGCAAATCAGCGGTTGTGGCGGAATTGGTATACGCGTAACGTTGAGGTCGTTATGGGGTAAAACCTGTGGAAGTTCAAGTCTTCTCAACCGCACCAATTTTTTTTAATTAGATTAAGATTTATTGATTATGAAAATTCTAGTTCTAAAAGAAACTAACCCAAATGAAAACAGAGTTGCAATCAGCGACGAGGTGGTTGGTAAATATTGTAAAATTGGTTTTGAAGTTTTTATTGAAAAAAATGCTGGAATTAAATCAGCAATTTCTAACGAAATGTTTGAAAAAGCTGGAGCAAAGATTGTTGAAAATATTTCACTAATTCTTCCTCAAACAGATTTCATTATTGCAACTCAAAGAATTGATTTTGATTATAGCTTGTGCAAAGCTGGAGTTATATTCATTGCTCTTTTAAATCCCTATTTTAATCAGCACAAAATAGCTGAAATTGCCAAATATGATATCTCGGTATTTGCTCTTGAGTTGATCCCTCGAATCACTCGTGCTCAAGCAATGGATGTTTTATCCTCACAAACTAATCTTGCAGGCTATCGAGCAGTTATTGATGGTTGCTATGAAATCAACAAAGCTACCCCAATGATGATGACTGCAGGTGGAACGATTTCTCCAGCTAAATTTTTAATTATTGGTGCCGGAGTTGCCGGTTTACAAGCAATTGCGACAGCTAAAAGGCTTGGTGCAGTTGTCAGTGCTTTTGATGTTCGTTCATCTGCAAAAGAACAAGTTGAAAGTTTAGGGGCAAAATTTATTGAAATTAAAACTACTCAAAAACAAGATGGTGTATACGCTCAAGAACTTAGTGATCAAGATAAAGCTCTTCAAAAACAACTTTTATTTGACACTATCAAAACTCAAGATGTTGTTATTTCATCGGCTTTGATTCCCGGAAAAAAAGCTCCAATTCTTATTACTAAAGAAATGGTTAATAATATGAAGCAAGGCTCGGTTATAATTGATTTATCAGCTGCTAACGGGGGGAATTGTGAGTTTACTAAGCAAGGTGAAGTAATAGAAATTAACGGCGTTAAAATCATAGGTTATGAAAATTTTCCTTCACGAATTGCTGTCGATGCAAGTAAAATGTTGGCAAAAAATATTTTTAATTTTATAGAATTATTTGTTGATAAACAAAATAAAACAATTTCTATTGATAATTCAGATGAGATAATTAAAAATACTTTAATCGCTTACAAAAAAATAATAACTAATATCAAATAAATTAAATAAATTTTATTTTTTTTCTTAATAAATTTAATATTTCTTTAAAAACTATGTCTCAAAAAAACGAATTTACTAATAACTCCCACAACCATATTCAAGCTGAGTTACTCAAGCCTAGAATTACCATCTTTGGGGTTGGTGGTGCTGGAGGAAATGCTATTAACAATATGATTAGGTCAAATCTCGAAGGTGTTGAATTTGTTGCAGCAAATACTGATGCCCAATCAATTTCAAATTCGCTTGCTAAAAATAAAATTCAACTTGGTTTAAAAACTACCAGAGGACTGGGAGCTGGATCTTTTCCTGATCGTGGTCGTGCGTCAGCTGAAGAAAATATTGAAGAAATTCAACAATTTTTAGAAGGTGCAAATATGGTCTTTATTGCTGCCGGAATGGGCGGGGGCACAGGAACGGGTGCAGCCCCGGTAATTGCAAAACTAGCTCGTGAACGAGATATTCTAACGGTTGGTGTTGTTACTAAGCCATTTCACTTCGAAGGTAAATATCGAATGGAAACTGCAGATTCAGGAATTGAAGAATTAAAAAAATATGTTGATACTTTAATAGTTATTCCAAATCAAAATTTATTTCGTGTTGCTAATGAGCATACAACTTTTGAATCGGCATTTAAAATGGCTGATGATGTTCTTCATGCTGGGGTACGCGGTATTACTGATTTGATAACTATGCCAGGGCTTGTAAACCTTGATTTTGCCGATATTAGAACGATTATGACCAAAATGGGTAAGGCGATGATGGGAACAGGTGAAGCTACGGGAGAAAATCGTGCTCTTGATGCCTGTGAAGCGGCAATTTCTAATCCATTACTTGATAACATCTCTATTAAAGGAGCAAAAGGAGTTCTAGTTAATATGACAGGAGGACCTGACATGACTTTGTTTGAAGCTGATATTGCCGTTAATGCCATCAAAAAAGAAGTTGATGCTAATGCCAATATTATTTTTGGTTCAGCCTTTAATGAAAATATGAAAGGAAAAATTCGTATTTCTGTTGTTGCAACTGGGATTGATGTAGAAGAATTTAAGCGTGACAATCAAAAAAATTCTAAGGAAAATATTGAAAACAATAAAATTGATTTTCGCCAAGATAATCAGGAAAATAATCGTTTTAAAATAATTCAGCATAATAAGGAAAAAACCGAGGGTCATAAAAGTTTTTTTGATCCTGGAGTTGCAAGCGATCCAATTCATGATAAAATTGAAGAAATAAACCAAGAAGACTATGGCGCAAGGAAATCATATATTGAATCAACTCCTGTAAAAGAAATTATTGCTGAAATTGATAACGAAATTGAAGAGAACCATCAAGATAAACCAGTAAATCTTGCTTCAAATTCATTTGATATTTTTGAAAATGATGCTGAAAATAATGATTTTGAAAATGAACAAAATTCTCAATCTAGTGTTCATATTGCTCAATCTCAAGAAACTATTCAAGAAACCAAAAAGAAAAACAACAAAGAACAAAAAATTAAAAATAAAAAAGATAATAGCTTTAATTTCTTTGGTTTTATGAATTCTAGTAAAAACAAAGCTAGTTCAATTGATGACGAAGAAGATAGAGATGATGAAGTTATTATTAAGCCAGTAAAGAATAACAAAGTTAATAAAAATATTAACCTAGCTAACCAAAATATTGATAACCAAGCTTATAAAAATAAAAAAGAACAAAATCGTTTTGAAAATAGCATGGAAGCAGAAAAAAAACGCAAGCAATTTTTTGGAGAAACTATTTTTGATGAAGATGAGGAGCATAAAAATAATGATAGTTTTGAGGAAGATATTCTAAGTGTTCCAGCATTTTTAAGGCGAAAAAAATAAGTTATAGATTTAGATGATTTATGACTAAAATTTATTTAATTTCCCCGCCACAAATAGATCTTGCTATTTTTAGTAAAGAATTAATAAAAATATTTAAAACAAATAGAATACCAATTTTCCAGTTGCGTTTAAAAAATACCTCAGTTAACGATATTAAAAACAAAGCAAAAGAGATAAAAAAAATTTGTGATGACTATAATGTTTCGTTGATTATTAATGACTACGCCGAAATTGCTACACAGATAGATGCCTATGGGGTTCATCTTGGTATTGATGATATTAAAAATTTCCAACAAATTAAATTTCTTAAGAAAAATAACCCTAAACTTATAATAGGAGTTAGTTGTTATGATTCAAAAGTTTTAGCAATTCAAGCAAAAGAGCAGGGTGCTGATCAAATTTCATTTGGAGCTTTTTTTGCAAGTCAAACAAAAATTTCTCGAGGCTCACCAAGTCTTGATTTAATTGATTGGGCAAAAATTAATTTAAATTTACCAATCATTGGAATTGGTGGAATTAATCAAGAAAATTATCAAATCCTTATTAATCATAAAATAGATTATATTGCTCTAATTTCTTTTATTTGGAATTATCCAGCCGGATCAGTGGAGGCAATTAAAAGTTTAAAAATAAATGAATAAAAATATAAAACCAACTGTTGATAAATAAATATCATTAAAAAAAATTAAAAAAATTTTAAAAACATTGTAATCTATTAAAAAAATATAATTTAAACAATTTTAAAAAAAGTGTGTTAAAATTTCTTAAAAGATATTGTGAAGATCAATCTAAAGTAGGGGTTTATTAAAAATTACTAATTTAACATAGAGTAAGTATATAAAACGGGATAAGGCTATCAAATAAAAAACAACAATTTTTAATTTTAAGATATTTATAAAAATATTTAAAAATTTAAAATATAATCTTGACAATTAAAAAAAAATAATTAAAAAGGAAAAAAAATTAAAAACTAAATTAAGACTATATGCTAAATAAATATTTAAACAATTATCTTCTAGTATTTGCCGCTCCCACTGGAAGTCAAGGTTCAGATACTTCTTCAACTGATAATTTAAAATTAAAAGATTTTGAAATAAGTGATTTGCAAGAATTAATTGATAAAATAAATAAAATAAATGAGATAAAAGAAGATAAAGAAGATAAAAATAATAATAATGATAATCTTATTTCGAATATTATTGCTGAACTTAATTTACAAGAGGATGAAAAACAAAAATATAAAGATTTTTTAAAGCCTTTTCTTGACCAATCTGATAAAAATTTTGAATCGGTAAATCAAAAATTTTTAATAGTAAAAACAAAAAAAGATCCTAAAGAATTAAATTTTTCTTTTAAAAAAAATTCTTTACTAGTTTTATTCAAAGCAATGAAGAAACTTAAGGAAGATGATAATAATAAATATAATGAGTTTCCTGTTAAAGACCTTGCTACAGCGGTTAATGGATTATATTTAAAAAAATTTAATGAGGACAAAGATTATAGAAATAATTTTTCAAATGAAATCAATTCACCATCAGATAACGATGAAATAGCTGATGATGTAGTTAAAAATATTTCTAATATTTTTTCAGCATATGAAGCTATTGACAAAAATTATTATAATGATAAATTGGAACAAGATACTAAAGATAAACTTTTAAAAGGTGAGGAACTTAAGGGTGATGTGTATAATAAAATTAGAAGAACTAATAAAAAGGTATTAGCAGGTTTTGTGTTTTCATTAATAACTTTTATACCTTTTCTTGTTATTGGAATGGCAGGTGGAGTTGGAGGGCTATCAATGGGACTTGCGTTAGGATTTTCATTAATTCCGTTGAGTGCAGCACTTATTACTGGGGCAGCGTTATTTTATAAATATAGTTCGAAGCAGGGCATTAACGCAAAAAATATTTTGAAAAAAGTAGCAAAATTTAAAGAAATTATTGATAAACAAGATAAAGTAGCAAAATCTAAAGAAATTATTGATGAACAAAATAAAGTAGCAAAATCTAAAGAAATTATTGATAAACAAGAACAGAATTCACAAGAATTAGGAGGTAGTCTATCCGCTTCGCTTACCTTCGAACCACAAAAAACGAGAAGATCTTTTGATCCTGATAATTTAACACTTGAAGATATTATTGATAATAAAGATATTGAATTAAATATAACTTCAAAAAAGCAATCATTAATTTATAATTCTTTAAAAGATTCTTGTGATATGTTTGATAAAACTGAACATAGATTTGATAAATTTACATTTATTAGAAAATTAAGATTAAATTTATTACAAGATATATCTAAACTTAGTGATAAATCTAAAAAACAAACTATAAATGAAAATATAAGAGAAGAATTCGAAAAAGAATTAAGAAAAGAAAGTATTGATCCGCAAGATATAGATATTAGTACTGATGCAGAAGATATAGATCTTGTATTTAAAGACTTAAATTCTGGAACCTATCTCACTCGATTGATAAGTGATATAGAAAAAATTTTAAGTAATGCTGGTATAACTTTTGATGATGACGGTACTCTCATAGTTGATAAACCTACTAAGAAAATAAACCCCGCTTCTGATGAAGCCGGGACTGAAACTAAAGAAGAAGGAACAACTAATGAATTACATGATGGTGAAGTTTCAGAGGCTTCTAATGGAGATACTGGAGTTGGAGATTTAGCAGATTTACAAGATCATGAACCTGTAGAACAAAATTCTTCACAAGAATCAACTTCAGGGGGAGGAAATGATGGAGGTACTAGAGATGGAGTTGAAGAAGATCTAGGTACTGTTAAAACCAAGGTAGGAGATGTTAAAATATCGAGTAATGGTGAAGGCGGCGAGGTTAACCTTGTTCCAAATTCTAATATAGATGAAGGCGGCCGTCCACAAACAGCTGAACCTAAAACTTCAACAACTAAACCTTCATCAAGGATTAAAAATAAAAAACAATTACAAAATGAAGTTGAAAGATTACAAAGAAAAATCTCAGAAATTGAGAATAGTAATGGTGGGGATGGTAGTGGGGGAATACAACCTTAGTTAAAAGATTGGCGAAACACCAATCTTTGGTGTTAAAAGATTGCCAAAAAAGTAACTTTTCCAGCGTGGTTAATAGAAAATTTGAAATATTGATTTTGTGAATAAAAAAGTTTCATTAAAATAACTTCCTCATTTTCTTTGATTTAGTTTTTTACCATCGCTTTCTTTTAATGGTAATGCATTGAATGCATTGATGGCATTTTCATAAAATCTTACCAAAGATTGAAAACTTAGTTTTTTTTCCCCCGTTTCTATTGGGGGAGGACTTCTTCGTCCTAAATTTTCTTTTATTGTTTAATCCTCTCAGCGACTTTTCTTAAGTGATTCATTAATCCTTTCGCCTTATCAGGCTTCATTAGATCCACTAGTCTTTTTAAATAAATTGTGCCTGCAGATTCATTGCTATTTGCTGGAGGCAAAGGTTGGACTTTTGTGGGAGGAGTACTTGGAGGAGGACTTGGAGGAGGACTTGTTCGTCCAAAATTATTTTGTCCCGGTTCATCTCCTGTCCCCTCTTCATTTCCTGTCCCCGGTTCATTTCCTGTCCTCGCTTCATTCTCTTCTTTTTGTTCTTGTTTTTGTTGTTGTTGTTGTTTTTCTAGATCAGCAAGTTTTTTTTCTAAAGCAGCTCTTTTTTCTTCTAATTTATTTAATTCCGCCTCTTCCTCTTCTTTTTGTTTTTGTTCTTGTTCTTGTTCTTGTTTTTTTTGTTGTTGTTCTAGATCAGCAAGTTTTTTTTCTAAAGCAGCTTTTTGTTCTTCTAATTTATTTAATTCCGCCTCTTCTTCTTTCTCTCTTAATTCTTTTAATTCCTTTTCTTCTTCTGATGAATAATTATTTATTTCAACATCATCTTTTTTTTTATTTATTTTGATTTCGCAACAAGAAATTCGTTTTAAGGTGTTATGGAATTGTTTTTTGAATCTTTCTTCCGCACCATCTTCATTATTATAATAATTTTTTCTATAACTTTGAAAATTTATATTTCCACCTAATGATTCTAAACTAACTGTTATTTTATTGTTACCTTCAAAGTAATATACACTTTTATCATCTATTTTAGGATTTTCTCCATTATCACTAAAAAAAACTCTGATAAAAAATTTTTTAGTTTGATTAGTTCCGTAATGTTTTTTTTGTTTATCATTTAAACTTTTAAACACTTCATCTTGAACTTCGATATATTCTGAATTTGCTACAGATTCTTCTTTCCCTTCTGTGGTTTGACGAATGACAGTTATTTTTGAATTTTTCATTTTTTCTCTTTTAACAGTAATGCCATCTAAACTATAAGTTGGTATTTGTTTTTTTAATTTTTCTTTTTTTTGTTCATCATCAATATTATTCACAGGCTTATCATACTGATCAATTAATTCGTTACTAGTAAGGATTTTAATAGCATCTGTTAAAACCGTTGAATCTTTATCTTCATTATTTCCAGCTAGGGTATTATCTAGGGTATTATATTTTTCCTCATCAAAACTAATATGCTGGAAATATTCTTTTTTAGGTTTGTTATAAATGAAATAGATTATAGCATTTTTTCTTTCTGTATCATTAATTGGATAATTTTCGAAAGAGTAACATCCTACAAAAAATTTTTTTTCTTTGTTTTCTTCTTCTTTTTCTTTTTCTTTTTCTTTTTCTTTTTCTTTTTCATTACATTTAACCTGAAAATTTAATTGAAATGATACAATTTCATCTATTGAATTTATATCTAATCCGCTTGTAACGGGAAATATATAATAATTTTCTTCTTTTTTATATTTTTCTATAATTTCATCAATAAAAGATTTTTCTTCTTCAGCTTTAGGATCAGTAGGTTGACTATAAGTTGTTGATTCTTTTCTAATTTTATCTAACATAAATCTTTGTTTTTTGTTTATAACTAAAAATATTTAATTTATTTTAAATAACTTAGTTAATTATTGTTTATTAATAATAGTTATTAGTTAATGTATTTAGTATCCTATTATGTATAGTTATTTAGCCCCTACAAACTGTTTAAGCAGTTTAGTTCTCAAATTAATAATTTACTTAAATCTAAAAGGATTTTATAAATTTTTTTTTTAAACTCAACTTTTTTTAACATTTTTTATTAATTGTTTCAATTTGGTTTTGTTAATTTATTTTAAATTTCATTAACTTTTTTTATTTAATTTCAGTTATTTTATAAAATAATTGCATATTGATTGCATATTGTTTGTCTTTGATCAAGGAGAAAAAGTGGCTGAACAAAAGCTTAATCAAAAATTTATATTTTTACTTACTTATATTCCTATTATTTACTCCTATAACAGTTATCTTAAAAGCTATCATCTTCATGAAACCGTTGAAGAGGTTTTATAAATTGGTATCGTAAAACCCGGCTAATAAAATTACCACCATGTTGCTCAACTGATTTTTCAATATTTTTTTAAAAAATAACATTGTTAGTTTTAAAATAATATTTAAAATTTTTTTAAGTATTAGTTATATTTCTAAGTTAAATTATCCATTGATTCTACTAAATATTTATTTAGTAAAGGGCATAAAATGGATTTGACCTGTTATAAAATTTAATTAATCTTTAATTTAATCCAAAAGTTTATGCTATTTTAACCTGAAAATTTAAATTCAAGCATTAATCATTATTAGTTTTTAATGCATTAATTATAATTTGATAATGATTAAAAATATTTTATCAGGGGCGATATGGCTGTTTCTTGTGAATCAAATTATTTCTAAAGAAATATTGGATTAATTTTTGTTTTTTAGTATCCATAAATACAACCTAATAGTGTTAAATAATCAACAAAAAAATATTGCAAATTCTGAATTAATAATCAGAAGAGAGCTTTTTAATATTGAAGCAGAGCAATCAATTTTAGGAACTATAATTCTTAATAACGAGTATTTAAATCGTGTTATCGAATTTCTTTTGCCCGAGCACTTCTATGAACCTGGACATCAAAAAATTTACGGGCAAATCCTACATAATGTTGAAAAAATTAATGTAGTTGCAAATCAAATTACCCTAAAACAGTTTTTTGAAAATGATGAGGTTATTAAAGCATTGGGAGCGAGTCAATATTTATCAGTGCTTTTGGCTCAAGCTCAGAGTATCATTGATATTGCTGATTATGCAAAATTAATTTATGATTATGCTTTAAAAAGAAAATTGGCAATGATTGGTGAAGAATTGGTAATAAAAGTTAATTCAGGTGATGCTAATATTTCTGCTCAAGAACAAATTGAGCAATTTGAAGGGCAATTATTTGCTTTAAGTGAGCATAGCGGTGGAGGTAAAAATGATTTTCGTAATATTTCCCTATCTATTAAAGAAACTTTGGATAAGACTTTATTGGCAAGAAAAAGGGATAGTCATGTTAGTGGTGTCTCAACTGGTTTAGTTGATCTTGATAAAATTTTAAGTGGTATGCAACAATCGGATTTAATTATCTTAGCAGGAAGACCATCAATGGGTAAAACTGCCCTTGGTATAAATCTTGCTGTTAACGCTTGCAAGGCTTTAAATCTTGATATTGAAGACAAAAAATTACAAAAAGCAGTAGGTTTTTTTTCGCTTGAGATGTCTGCAGAACAGTTATCAGCTCGTATTTTATCAATGGAATGTAGTATTAACGCCACAAAATTTCGCACAGGGCAATTAAGTGAAAATGAATGGGAAGTTATTGCCACTAGATCAGCTGAAATCGCTAAATTACCTTTTTTTATTGATGACACTCCTGCCTTGTCAATCTCAGCAATAAGAACAAGGGCAAGAAGAATGGTAAGAAAACATAATTTAGCTTTTTTGATCATTGATTATTTGCAATTAATTCGTGGTGTTAGTAAAAGATCCAGCGATAACAGGGTTCAAGAAGTTTCAGAAATTACTCAGGGTTTAAAAGCTATTGCCAAGGAATTTAATATTCCTGTTATGGCTTTGTCGCAATTGTCAAGGGCAGTTGAGCAAAGGGAAGATAAAAGACCTCAGCTTGCAGATCTTCGGGAATCTGGATCTATCGAACAGGACGCAGATGTTGTTGCATTTATCTATCGTGACAGTTATTACAAAGAAAGACTGAGGCCTGCGGAAAATGAAGTTGAAAAATTTCAACGCTGGAAAAGTGAAATGCAAGAAGTTACTCACAAAGCTGAAGTAATAATTGCTAAGCAAAGAAATGGTCCAGTTGGAAGTGTTGATTTATTTTTTGATGCGGAGTTCACAAGATTTGGAAATTTGTTCTAGAATCTAGAAAATAGTAAATTTCATTTGACTGTTGATTATTTGATATTTTAGGATTATAAAATAATTTTTTTATAATCACTAAATTTTTTTTAAAAAATGTCAAAAACAAAATATAAAATTCTTTGTGTAGAAGATGAAATTGATATTCGTGAAAACATAGCTGAAATCTTGCGAGATGAGGGATATGATGTTTTTGAGGCTGATAATGGTAAAAATGGTTTTGAAAAATTTTTACAAGTTAATCCGGACATGGTAATATCTGACATAAAAATGCCTCAGCTTGACGGTTATGATTTTTTAAAATTAGTTAGAGAAAATAAAAATGTCCGTAATAATGCTACGCCTTTCATTTTTTTGTCAGCTTTGGGCGGAAAAGATAATGTTATCAAGGGTATTGATTTAAGTGCAAATGATTATTTGTTAAAACCGGTTGATTTTGATTTATTGATGGCAAAAGTTAAAGAAAAAATAAGTAACACAGGAAGGATTAACGAGCGTCATCAAAGAATCATGAAGCGTTTGAAAAAACAGGTAGCAGTTGTTTTGCCAAGTGATATTTTTTCTTATCTTGATGTTATTGGGCAAACTGCCAAGGCCCTGCAAGACCAGCCTTATGGACCTTTGCCTCATCATGGGTATCATCAAGATTTTAGTAAAATTTACTTGAATAGCTTAAAAATCCGAGCTGTTATTAATAACGCAGTTGATGAACAGTTGATTGATGAAAGAATTAACGCTAATGAAGATGTTTATAATTGTTATGATTTGCTTGAAGAATTTATAATGGCATTAAATCCTGTTATTGCCAAGCGCATTGAAATTGACAATACCCATAGTAAAAATTTTTTACCAATGATTAAATGCGATAATTTGGTAATTTTCGAAGCGTTAAGGAAAATTTTAGCAGGAATTTTAAGAATAGATGAAAATTGTAAAGTTGCGATAAGTTTATTTCTTGATTATCGTAATCAAATTTCAATAATTTTTTATAGTGTAGCTCAGCAAAATATTGATTATGAAATTGATTTAAATAAATTTATTAACTGTTATGAGATTCAAAAAATTTTAGATAAACAGAGCTGTAGATTTGAGATTTTAGATAATCGTAAGGATAGCGCTATTCTGACTATTCCAAACCACAGGGTAATAATTAATTCTAATTAGAAATGAGCAAAGAAAATCTTATAGAATTAACTTCGTGGCAAAATAATAATTTAAAGGTAATTAAGGGGATTGGCTTAATTTGGGCTATTGTTTGCGGGATAATCTGTTATTTTTTCATAGATTATCAAGTTTTATTTCTCGTAGGTTATATTTTTTTTCTAACAAATGCTATTTATTTTCCAAAATATTTAGTAAAGATTAAAGTAATTCAATTAAGTTTTTGGCTTAAAAAGCTTTTCTTAAAACTTAATAATATTATAATTGCTTTTATTTTATTCTCTGGTATAATTGGTGTTGTAGCAATTTTTTTTAAAATCTTATTGAAAAAATCCAATAAACTTGCATATCAATCCCAAGTTTTGCGTAAGACTAAAATCATTGGTCAAAAAAACAAAAGTTTTTTCAAAGAAGAAGATCAGTTTGCTGATTTGATAAGTAAATATTGTTAAAGCCTATACAATAATTTAATTTTTTAGTTTTAAGATGACTGCTAGTATTCACGGAAAATATGTTATCGGGTTTAGTTTAATCAATAATTACATAGCTTTATCACTGTCTAAATGCAATAAGATAATATTTGTTAGTTATGAAGAAATTATTGCAGATGGTCTAAATAATTATGAAAGTTGTATTACTCAAAAGTTAGAAGTTTTCTTAAATCAAATTAAAATACATTTTTCAGAAATACAAAGTATAGTTTACAGTGACAAAACTTTCAGTAGCTTAATTGTTAATTTTCAAGAGCATTCGTTAAAATTCCCAAAAGGTTTTAAGTTTTTTTTAGAAAATTTTCCTAAACAAATTTTAAAAAATATTTATATTAAAGATTTTTTTATTAAGAGTTTTTTCAATTATTATTGGCAAAATCTTAAACCAATTAACAAGGGCTTTATTCTGCAGGAAATTAATAATAAAATTTTATTTGCTAGATCGGATTTTTCCTTAGTTGCAGGAATATATTCGACATGTGAGTATGAAGATTTAGCGATTTTTTATTTAAATGAAGATTACCAAGAAAATTGTGCAGTGCTGGCTAATATTATTGGAAATCAAAAAAAAATATACAAAACTATAAATTTTCCTCATTCTTTACATTATTTAAAAAATAGTTTGAATTATTATTTTGCAAATAATCATCAGCAATTTGAAATTAACCAAAAAAATAATAAATTTAGTGAAGAATTTTACTTAGCAATTACCCAAGAATTAATAAATGTTAAGGAAGACGGATCCTTTGAGGTAAACTTTAAATATTTTAAATTGGCCAATAAGAAATACAAAGTAACAAATAAATTTAAAGTTTTTTTAAAAGATAAAATTTTTAATAAAACTATGTCAGATGGATCGAATATTTCTGTTTTTCTTGCAACATTTGACGAAGTGGTAAAAGACATTATTATCAAGATGCTTAATCATCTTAAATCACAAAATAATTCTGAAAATTTGGTAATTTTAAATTGCCAAATACTAGATCAAGAAATGATTAGAAAAATTCGTCAAGAAAATATTTTCAAAGAAGTTTATTTTCAGCCTTATCGAAGAGATATATTGAAAGCAATTGGTTCATCGATAATTAATAATTTTAAAGAAGATCAGCGAATTACAAAAGTAGATTTTTCACAAACTATGAATCTTAATTTTGCGAATGATTTTAGCACAGATATCATCAAGGAAAAGCTTAATTTGCTTCAAGCAAAATATTTAAAAGTTTTAGATAGTGAATTTATAAACATTATTGTTGAAAATTTACGAAATGACAAAATAATTTTGTGGTATCAAGGCATTGATATTAGTGAATTTGGACTTGGTAGGAGAGGATTAATAGCTAGTTTAAAAGAAAAAAATTATCAAAGACTAAAATCATTAAAAGTTAGTGATTATACTTTGAATTTGATGTATGATAACAAAATAGAATCATATTTGGTTAAAGAAGATATTGGCCTTAAAAAAATTAATAATTATCAAAAAAATAATAATTGTGAATTTAAATCAAATCAATTTTTTAAATTAAATGAAAAATTTCACGAGCAGTTTTTTAAGGTTTTGTATAGCTATTTTGCTATAGGTGAGAATTGTCCGATTATTAATTCTTTCAATGATCTTTTGAGTGATAATTTTAATCAACAAAAATTTGATCAAATAGCTAATTATTTCTATTTTTTTATAAATAATGATATTGATATTTTGATTGTTGAAAATTTTATTTTATTTAAAGAAGATCAATTTTAAGATTTTAAAAATCTTTCTGTTATAAAATAATATTTTCAAATATCTATGCCATGGAAGTGAATGGATTTTATAAAAAATTTTTTTAAAAAACCAAGTTGTAAATCAATACTTACCAAGGTTTTTAGAAAAATTTATCTGAAAAAATAAAGTTATAATGATTAATACTAAATTTCAATTTTTTATCTGAAATGCTATAACTTATCAATCAATGCCCAATGAAAAAAAAATTTATTGATTCAGACCAAAAAAATATCAAAAAAAAACTTTCCTTAACATATAAAATTAGCCTTTCTTTGTTGATTTTGATGGGTATTTCATTATTTTATTTTGTTGTTTTAGTTTCAACAAAGCCTAAATCAATTCCATATGTAACTGATAAGGTTGAAAAAGTTTTGAAAGACAATTTTGGAGATGATGTTAAGGTTGAAAAAACTTTTTTTAGTTTCACTCGTTATGGAACTTTAAAATTTGTTGGCGTTAATATCAGCTTATTTTATCAGGCAAATGTTAATAATTTATCTCAAAAGCAAGTTTTGATTTTACCAAAAATTGAAGCTGAATTTTCTATTTTCAATTTAATGACAATGAAATTTCAGCCAAAAAAAATTCGCATTATTGATCCTAATATTACCATTAATTTAGCAACTATAATAAAAAATGAGGATAATTCTTTGGGCCAATCGCCGCAGGATTTTGGTGAGTTATCAGCCATAACTCAATTTTTACATCAAATACGCAAGGGTGATATTATTATAGAGCGTTTTGAAATTCAAAATGCCATTATTAATTTAAAAGATAACAATCTAACTAATAAAATCTTCATAAAACTTGCTAAAATTAAATCAGATGCTCGTGATCGTGATTTAACCATTGAATCTCAAAGTTTAATAACTTTAAACAATAATAAAGAAGAGATTGCTTTGAATAGTGAGTGTGTTTTTTTTAAGGATTCACGATTATATTGTGATACTAAAGTTAAAAATTTAATTCCTTCGACAATAGCAGAGTTTCATGATAAATTAAGCAATCTAGATAATATTGAAACTAAATTAGATGGTGATTTTAAATTTAAAATTGTAAATAAAAAATTAAAAAATTTTGAATTTAATTTTGTTGCAAATAGCGGATCAATTTTAATTCCAGAGTTTTTCAGTAAAAAATTTGAATTACAAAATTTTCATTTGCGAGGTGATTATGATCATGAGATTGCTTTTTTAAATTTCAGTGAAATTGAGGGTGATATTGTTAGCAATTTGAATAAGGATAATGGTTATGGTAATCCTCATATATCTATGTCTCTAATGGTCTCAAATATTAAAAATACCAATAAGAAAATGGATTTTTATATCCGCATGCAAAATGTTTTACAGCAGGAGTTAGAAAATTTCTGGCCAATTACATTAAACCAAAACAACATCCGGACATGGGTTAATGAGCATTTAAGTAATGGTTTAATCAAAAATGCATTTGCTAAATTTTCATTAATTTCTGGACAGAATAATATTTTACAAGATATTAGTTCGGAAGTAGTTTTTAGTGATATGAATCTGGTTTACGACCAATATTTTCCAGCTTTAAATAATCTTAATGGAATTGCAAGATTTAGTAAAAATAACATGGAAATAAAAATTAATTTTGGTGAGGTTTTGCAAAGCAAGGTTTTTGATGCAACGGTAGCAATTGATGATTTTAATTCCCCTTCATTAATTTTGAAAATTAATGGTAATCTTGAGGGAAATAGCGCTGATGGTTTGAAGCATGTTAATTATAACTCACAATTTGCATCACAAATTGAAAAATATCTTAATGGCAAGGCATTATCAAAATTTAATATAACTTTGCCATTAGATAATAATTTAAATTTTGAAAATACTGAAATTGAAGTATATTCGAAAATTGATGAACTAAAAAATGATTATGTCCATGGTAATGTTGTTGTTAATTCTAAAAAAGCCATGTATAGCAATGTTTTTGTTAATGAAATTGATCTAACTAATGCTGAGGTTAACTTAGATGATTTTGATTTAACAAAAAATAATAATGTTGATTCAAAGTTAAGTTTTAATTTAGTAACTAGTGATAATGAGATAATTTTGTTTAGAAATATTGATTTTTATAAAAATGAAGAGATTACCAATAATGATTCAAAAAAAACAGCAAAACAGCTAGCTAAAACTTCTAAACTATCTTCTATAAAAGCGGATTTTGCAATGGATTATAAAGCCTTAAAACTATTGGCATTAAAGTTAACCAATAAGAATTTCGGTAATAATAATTTTGTTCTAGATTTTAATTTGGGTGTTAATCAGCAAAATCCACAATTGATAATAAAAGGGGAAAAGCTCTATGCTCAAGGTTTACTAAAAAGCAAAATCTTTAATAGTTCTTCACTAAAAAAATCTAAAGAACCTATTTTTGAAAATATTAAGATTGCCATTAATCTTAATCGATTTGAGTTATTGCGAAAAAAATTCTTAAAAAATTTCAATTTTTTTCTTAATTGTCGAAAAGGCCTTTGTACTGAATTATCAACTTCTGCTAATTATGGAAAATTACAAGTATTCAATATTCAAGCTACAAAAAAACCCAAAGAAAATTATGCAATTATTGATGGTAATGTCACCGATATTGGTTATTTAGCTGAAGGTTTAGGAATTTCAAATATTATCAGCGATGGTAATGCCAGAATTAATCTAAAACAAAATGTTGTTGATAAGAAAATTTTTATTGAGGGAAAAGTTGAAATTGATGATGACATCACAATTTATGAAAATGAAACGGTCAAAAAATTTGCCAAAGATAATTTATATTCACAAATTAAAGATTCAATTTTCTCTAGTGATAAAACCACTTTTGATTTAGTCAAAGTTGATTTTTCTTACAGCGAAGAAAGTAATATTTTAAAGCTTAAATCACTAATCGCCAATAATCTTAAAATTGGCATTACTGCCAAGGGTGAAATTAATTTTAATGATGATTCGATGACTATTAGAGGTATGATAATTCCTGGATATATTGTTAATAGCTTGTTTGGAATTGGCAAAATTCCAGTAATTGGTTCGGTATTAAGTGGAATTTTAACGGGAGGAGAGGGTGGAGGACTATTTGGTTTACGCTATGAATATGTTAAAAATTCTAAAGAAAAAGAAGGTAAATTTTCTACTAACAAAGTTTCGGCTTTTGTGCCATCAACTATCCAAAATCTTTTCAGTGATTAGAATATTCAAATTGTTGATTTTTTTTAAAATTAAAGTTGAGATTTAGTAAGTTTTTAAAAATCTGTTATTGTCAAATTTCACCAGCTATTTTAATCAACTGAGCTAGCAATATCACGCCTTACAAAACCTTGTTCCCAGCCAATTTGATCAACAACCTCGTAAGCCATTTTTTTTGCTTCTTTAAAGCTTGTAGCACTTGCAACAACATTTAAAACTCTTCCACCTGTGGCGATAATTTCCTTGTCATTAAAACTTGTTCCAGCATGAAGAATCTGGATATTATCGTGATATTTTTTTTCAATCTTATCTTCAATCTCAGATAAATTTTTAATAACATGACCTTTACCATATTCTTCAGGATAGCCTTTAGCACATATCACAACACAAACTAATTTTTTATTGTCATCAAATTCGATTTTGATATTAGCAAGTTTTTTATCGATAGCATGTTCAATCAAATCAACAAAATCAGTAGTAATACGAGGCAAAAGCACTTGAGTTTCGGGATCGCCAAGGCGAATATTGAACTCAAGTAGTTTAGCATCATTATTTTTAATCATTAAGCCAGCAAATAGAATACCACGAAATTCACAACCTTCTGTGATCATGGCTTGCAGGGTCGGGTTAATGATTTTGGTAATTATTCTTGTTTCAAGTTCTTGAGAGATTTTCAGCGATGGGCTAAATGTTCCCATTCCTCCAGTGTTTAAGCCAGTTTCACCTTCACCAACTTTTTTGTGATCATGGGCAAAACCAAGCGGAAGGAAATTTTTACCATCACAAATAACAAAATAGCTAACTTCAAAACCTTCAAGAAATTCTTCGATAATAATTTTTTTGCCAGCTTCGCCAAATTTGCCAGCAAAAATTTCTGTGATAGCATTTTGAGCCTCAGCAAAATTATTGGCAATAATCACCCCTTTGCCAGAAGCCAAGCCATCGGTTTTGATAACGCAGGGAAAGCCAAGTTCTTTGGCATATTGCAATGCTTGAGAAACTGAATTGCTGTTTGCTTGAAAAGTTTGATATTTAGCAGTTGGAATATGGTAATCGCTTGCTATTTTTTTCATAAAAATTTTTGATCCTTCTAAAAGTGCTGATTTTTGGCTTGGACCAAATACTTTAATCCTTTTGCTTTCAAGATAATCAACCAAGCCAAGAGTAAGTGGTTGTTCTGGACCAACGAAAACAAAATCGATATTATGGTTTAGACAAAATTCTGTGATTTTTTTGAAATCAGTAATGGCAATATCAGAAATATTTTTAGCAATTTTAGCAGTTCCAGCATTGCCTTGAATAATGAAAATTTGCGGTTGATATTTTGATCTAGAAAAAGCTTGGCAAATTGCATGTTCCCTAGCTCCAGAGCCAATAACCAAAATTTTTTTTGTAATATTTTTTGACATATTTTTAAGAGAATTTTTTTTTAAAATTTTAGTGGAATTTTAGTTAAATAAGAATATTATAAATTTTTTTTAAAAGCATTATTTATTTTTTTTATGACTAACAAAGAAGGAAATTTTTCTGGCCATACCGTTAAATCATACGATAAAGATCTGCAGTCAATATCTCAGACTCTTGAAACCATGTTAGAATTAGTGATTCAGTCGATTGACATGGTAGCATTAATGATTAAAACTCGTGATGAAAAATTAATTGAAACCATTACTGCTCACGACTATAAAATTAATTCACTTGATCACTTAATTGAAAAAAAAGTTACGGCAATTTTGGCATTAAGACAGCCCATGGCATTAGATTTGCGTTATACAATTTCCTCGCTCAAAGTCTCTTCAAATCTGGAGCGAAGTGGTGATCAGGCGAAAAGTATTATTCGTAAAATAGCCCGATTGGGTCAGCAAAATTTTGCAAGTGACGTTGAGCAATCTTTATTGGCAATGATTAGTTTGTCAAAAACCATGGCTTCTGAAGCTATTACTGCTTTTAATAATCAAGATCTTGAGCTAGCGAGTCTTGTTTCCAAGCAAGATGATGAAATTGATAAAATCTACAGCGATCTATTTCGCATCATTGATCATGAAAATTTTAATCGTCAGCAAGTTCAGGAAATAACCAATATTTTGTTCATCGCCAAGAGCTTTGAGCGTCTTGCTGATCACTCAACCAATATTGCTGAAATAGCCGGATTTGTTGTTACAGGTGAGATTAAGTAAGACTTTTATTTAAAATAATTCAATAAAAAAACTTTGCTTTGTAATTTTTTGTGTTAAAATAACTAAATAATAGTTAAAATTATTATTATCAAATAACTTATGGTGATAATTTTTTTATTTTAACAATAATTTTCGATTATGTTATTTTTGTAAAATATGGAAACTAGGGAAGAAAAAAAAATATCTGGACAAATTGCCAAAAAGGACAATAAAGATTTATTGGGTTTTGCTGAAAAATTCCCTAAAGATAAAATGCTTCGAAAGCCTGATTGGATTAGGGTTAAAGCACCAACCTCGCAGGGTTATTTAGAAACTAAAAAAATTTTACAAGAGCGTAAACTTCATACTGTATGCGAAGAGGCAGGTTGTCCAAATATTGGTGAATGCTGGGAACAAAAACACGCTACGGTAATGATTTTGGGTTCGGTTTGCACTAGAGCTTGTTCATTTTGTAATATTGAAACTGGTAAACCAGATGTTGTCAATCCTCATGAGCCAGAAAATGTTGGTGAGATTGCTCGCTTAACTAATTTAAAACATATTGTTATTACATCGGTTGATCGAGATGACCTACCAGATGGTGGAGCAAATCAATTTGTTGAATGCATCAAAAGCATTAGAAGGCAAGCCAAAAATACCACAATTGAGATTCTTACTCCTGATTTCTTACGAAAAAATAATGCTTTAGAAAAAGTTGTTGAAGCCAAGCCCGATGTCTTTAATCATAATATTGAAACTGTTCCTAGTCTTTACCCCTCAATTCGCCCTGGTGCTCGTTATTTTCATTCTTTAAATTTATTAAAAAGGGTTAAGGAAATTGATCCAACGATATTTACCAAATCCGGATTGATGGTTGGTTTGGGTGAAAAAAAAGAAGAAGTTTTGCAAGTTATGGACGATATGCGTTGTGCTGATATTGATTTTTTAACAATTGGTCAATATCTAAGACCTACTTTACGACACGCTCCGGTTGATCGATATGTTGAGCCTGAAGAGTTTGAAATGTATAAAAAGGTTGCTTATGCCAAAGGCTTTTTGATGGTTTCAGCCAGTCCATTAACCCGCTCCTCATATCATGCTGGTGATGATTTTGCAATTATGCGTCAAGAGCGTCTTAAAAAATTAGGGATTTAAAAAATTTTTCAATTTTTTTTCCCACCATAAACTCAGAATATAATTCTTAAAACCCATCTTTGGTCTTTATCTATAATTTGTTGATAATAGAGTGGGTTTTTTTGGTGAAGTACTTGGCAATAAGGCCAATAATTTATTAAATGGTTTTAGTTCAAATAATAAAATTATCAAGCCTTAATCCAAATTAGTTCTGAAAAAACTATTGTCAGCTGAAGTTGGAAGACATGGGGCGTAACTAGTTTAAAAGTTTTGTTACAATATAATTAAGTTTAATATTTCTAAGTAGAGCGATCATGGGTTATTAAGGAGGGTGAAAGTTGAGTGGATTTTGGTTTATAAACTACTGAATCAGGAATTGAGGGGGAGAACGAATAACTACTAGAGAATTTTAAGTTTTCAGTAAATTTTCTGTCAATTTCTAGGGGTTTTTGGTTTGAATTTCTAAGATTTCGCTTGGAATCGAATATTGAAAAATCTTTTGCTGAGATTAATTTCATACCATTAATTGCCATTAAAATTCCAAAAGGCATTGATAAAAAAATTACAAATGGTTTGTAGTGATTGAGAATTCTTTTAGTTTGATTTGAATTACTTAAGTCATCAATTGAGTTAAGGCCAAGACCTGAGAAAAAAAACAAAATGGTAGCAATGCTATAATTTTGTGTTTTTGTTCGAAGTTTTTTTATATATTTTTTATCAAAGATCGAATTTAGATTGAAATTGATGTCGGTATTATCATCGTTATTGGTATTGGTTTGATTATTTTTATGCATAATTACTCCTGTAGTGAATTTAATAAAATAGTAAAATAATTTTTACCATTTTAACATGGAATCTCGTATTATTTATTTTAAAATACTGATACCATTTAGTTTAAAAAATTAAATTTATTTTTTATAATTCTATTTTTTTTCTAATAATCTCTAAATTATTCTTTATTAATTACAAGCACTCAGTTATAGTTATCAACTTTATGTTTAAATGATTTAGTAAATTTATCATAGAAAAATTGAAAAAAACGAAAATAAAAGATGGCAAAAATATTATTTTTAGGTAAAAATAAAAAAAATTTGGCAATAATCAAAAATACTTTTTTAACTAAATAGTTAAAATTTTGGTATCAATATTTCACCTTATTTTTTACAAAAATTCCATAAAAAACTTTAGCTGCATTGATATTTTGCTTTATTCTTTTTTAGAATTTTATTTAAAAAAAACCTGTTACTAATTATAGGAATAACAAAATTAATTTTTGTTATTATCTAAAAATTTATTTTTTAAACGCTTTATTTTCTTTTAAAAAATTATTTAATTTTTTAAATATTAAAATACTAGCATTGAATAGCAAATAAATAATTTAAATTAATTATCTATAATCAATAAAATTTTTACTAATAAACTAATAATATTGATTTAAATAAAAAACAATCGTTATTTTTAAAATGGATCTAAAATAATTTAAGTCAGTATCCACATATTTTTAAAAAATATCTAAAAAGGTGAGCTTGTTATTAGTTAAATAAAATCCCAATGAAGAAGTTTTGCTAGGTAATTGCATATCAAATTGCTTTGGTATTAATATCTTTTTGGGGTGTTTTTTAATTATAAGATTGCCTTGAAAAGAGGTGTTTTTTAAGTTTTTATTGATGAATCTTTATCTAAATTATTTGTCAAGATCATTAATTTTTTTTAGCTAAATTAACTAAAGTTTTGTATTATTAAAAAACTATTAATTTTTTAAAAATATTTAATTTAATTAACTATCTAAGGTAAAAAATTTTGAAATTTAAGATGTTTTGGTAATTTTCTTAGAGCTATGGATAATGTCTCGCCCAAGATCGGCAATGGTTTGAGCAAGGCTTTGGTCAGTAATTTTTTGAATTTTATTTTGAATTATTTGTTCATCACTTGAACTAAGCTTGATAAAATCTTGATTGATTTTGATATTTTTGGGCTGTTGTTTAACAGTTATTTTATTGATGGTTTTAAAGCCATACAGGCTGGCAATTCTTTCAAGAATTAATTCACTATTATTTTCGATAAAAAAACTTATTGCCGAATTGTAAGCAACAATAGTGAGTTTAGCGCTTTTATGATCTTTATTGAAGTTGACAAGTTGCGGATGACAAAATTTACTATATTTTTTACCAATAATTTCTGGCCAATTTTTTATTAGATTGTTAATGATTACAAATTCTTTTTTAGTGCTTGAAAATATTGGTTTAAGTATGGCATTAAGACTATTTTCAAGGGAGTTTATCCCAGATCTTTTTGACGAAGTCTTTGAAGTAAAATTTTTTTTTACAGCTGTTTGGTTGGGATTATTGTTTTTCAAGAAATTAAAATTTGTCTTTATCGCTAAAATTTATTGTTATAATTTAATCTAAATTGTGATTTATTTCAATTATTAATTTTAAAATGTTTAAAAAATTTCTTATTTCTCCGCAATTTTGGACTAAGCCAAGCATTATAGCTCTTGCTTTATCGCCATTTTGTGGGTTATATTTGTTTGGATTTTATTTATTAAAATTAATTGCTAAGCCATATCGCTCGCAAAGTAAAATTATTTGTTTGGGCAATTTCACTGTGGGAGGTCAGGGCAAAACCCCGTGTGTTATTGCTCTGGCAAAATTGCTTAATGAAATGACCAAGCAAATGAATATTGATTATGCTTTTATTTCACGAGGTTTTGGACGAAAAAATGATTTGGATTTTATCGAAGTTCAAGAGCATATGCAAGCAAGTTTAGTGGGAGATGAGCCGTTGTTATTGGCAAAATATGGTAAAACTTTTGTGGGAGCTAAACGCAGTGAAATGGTTAAAAAAATTGAGAAAATAAATAATTTTTCATTGCTGATCATGGATGATGGTTTGCAAAATAATTCGCTTCATAAAGATTTAAAAATTGCCGTGGTAGATGAAAAAATTATGTTTGGCAATAATTTAACTTTACCAGCTGGACCTCTAAGAGAACCAGTTTCTTTTGCTTTAAGAAATATTGATCTAGTAATTTTTATCACTCAAAAAAATTGCCAAATTCCAGAAATTTTTGCTGATAAAAAAGTGGTAAAAGCTAGTTTACAAGTTTTAAATCATCAGCAATTTATTGGTAAGAAAATCATCGCTTTTTGTGGAATTGCCTATCCTCAAAAATTCTTCACAAGCCTTGTTGATCATGGATTAGAGGTTGTAGAAACTATTTCTTATCCTGATCATTATCATTATCAAGAAAGCGATTTTGAAATGTTAAATAATCGTTTGGATTTTCATAAAAAAAATAATTCAAATGATCGGCAAATAATTCTTTTAACAACCAAAAAAGATTGGGTAAAATTTTCTTTAGCAATGCAAAAAGAAATTGCCTATCTTGATATTGAAATTAAATTTGCTGATGAGGATTTAATTAAAGAGCAAATAAAAAAATTATTTTAATGTTTAGAAATATTTTAAAAAAAATACGCTATGTTCTTGAAGCTTTAATTGTAAGCTTTGGACTATGGTTTTTTAAAGTTTTGGGATTAAAAAAATCAACAGCTATTTCTTCGGTAATTGCTAATTTTGTAGGAAAGAAAATAGCTGTTAACCAATTAGCTTGTAAAAATTTGCAATTAGCTTTGCCCTATTTAAATGATCAACAACGCAATAAAATTATTGAAAGCATGTGGAATAATTTAGGAAGAATTGTTGGAGAATTTATCCATATTTGTCAAAAAACTCCGCAACAAATTCAGCAATTATGTGAAGTTGATGATGAAAGTAAGCAGGTTATCGAGTTTCTTAAGAAAGCTGATTGCGGAGCAATTGTTTTTTCTGGGCATTTGGGTAATTGGGAAATTGGTCCAAAATTGATGATGGCCATGGGTTTAAAGGTTAATGTTGTTTATCGTCCTTTAAACAATCCTTATGTTGAAGAAATGACTGCTAAACTTCGTCAAGTAAAGATGATTGAGAAGGGGGTTAACGGAACGCGAAAAATTATCGAAGCATTGCAAAATAAAGAGGTGGTAATAATTTTAGCAGATCAAAAAATTAGCGAAGGACAAAAAATTAAATTTTTTCATCAAGAAGCAGATACTACAACTTCGATAGCTAGAATCGCCTTAAAATACAATGTTCCGATAATTCCAGCACGAGTTATAAGGCATGCTAATGGTCTTAATTTTAAAGTTGAATTTGAAAAACCTCTTGAGTTTAAAAAAACTATGATGCTTAATAATGATATAACCTCTCTAACTTTGATGGTCAACCAAACACTTGAAAGATGGATTACTGAGTATCCAGATCAATGGTTTTGGGTTCATAATCGTTGGAAATAATTTAAATTAGTTTTAAAGGTAAAATTATGAAAATAATATTAAAGAAAATATTAGTTACTTTAACTTGCTTGGTATTAGTAGTTTTTACAAACTCTTGCTCTTTTTTTAATTCAAAAATTGCTGAAGTTAGAATTAATTCCAATCCGCAAGGAGCGAGGATTCTTATCAATGGAACTGATTATGGTTTTACCCCTGCTACTTTAAATATCGTTCCAAAAAAATATACAATTAATTTGCAAAAAGATGGGTACGGTTCAGCAATGCTAGAAGTAGAATCTTGGGCTTCAATTAAAACTAATGTTAACAATAAAGTTGTTGCAGATGGTTATCGCTGTTTACTTGATTCGCTAAACCCTTTTTTATTTTTTACGGTGTTCTTAAAAAATTGCCAAGATTTTAAAAAGAAAAGTTACAATGTTGTTATTCAACAAAATTCAGCTTCTTTTAATGATCAATCTCAAGGTTATCCTCAAGGTGGATATGGTTTCAATAACAACTCTTTGATGGGTATTGGCAACAATCCACAAAATGTGATTTATTATGGTTATGATCAAAATAATCTTCCAAATTACAATCAAAATAATCAGCAACTTAATCCTTCGCAAGTTAATCCTCAGAATCGCTAATATTTAGCTATATTTTAAAAAGTGGTTTAATTTTTGTTAGTAAAAAACTTAAATGACAACCTTCAGCATTGTGTTTAAATGTAAACCCAAAAAAGCGCTAGGTTAATTATACTTATAAGTGATTTGTTAGAAAAAAAATTAAATTCTTCTGCAAATTTACTATTAATTTTAATTGCGAATTATAGAACCAGCTTTTACAGGACTCGAAACGATGGAATAGATCGAATAAGAAGGTTTTTGTAAGAAGATCTCATTCAATTTAGTAAATAGGTCTTTATTATCTTTGGTTTTATTTATTGCATTACCGATCTTTCTAACAAATTGCCTAGATTTTTCTGGTTTAAAGTTAAAAATTTTAATTTTTTTGAAAGTTGTATCGTTAATTTTGCTAAATAAATTTTTTATCCTTTACATCTATCTTTACTTTCCTCATTGCCTTTATCAATTTCTGTTAACGCATTAAAATAATGCAATTAGTTTTAGGTTCATCATTTGCAATTTTATTTAATGTTTCTTCATCATTAGCAATTAAATCAAATAATTTTTTGATTCTTTGCCATCATTTTTAAATTTTCGATAAAGCAATAAAAACACAATAAAGTGCTAGATACTTGGTCTCTTTTGCAATTATTTCCCATATTTCGGGTTTTTTTATTGATTGTATTATAAAAATCTTTTATTATATCATCTGTCTTATGTTTGATCTTGGTCAAGGCTTTAAAGATATTTGAGATATCTTGGGAGTTAGAACTTTTTATAATTGAAGCCAAACTATCTTGCAGAATTTTTGAATAAAATTCATTTACTTTTGCGCCTTTATCATTAATCCTAGATAAAGCATTAAATATGCTGGATATAACAAAAGATTAATGTTCTTTTATAATTGGTAAACATTTATCTTGTGGATATTTTTGAATAAAAATCACCTAACTTTATGCTTCTATCAGCCTTATTATCTTATGGGAAAATTTTAATGAGATCTCAATAGCCTTTAATTTGTTAATTTTATAATTCAAATAAAACTTTAATTATTAAAAGTTTATTTATTTCTTTTAAAAAATTTTTAAGACATGATAAATAAATTATTTATATTAAATTTATTTAAAATTCAATAATTGCCGCTTGTTTTTATAAAATTTTTTAAACCGCAAAAAATACTAAATACTCCAGAAAAATTTCTCAAATTTGTATTAATTTTTTAAAAAAAATGTATTAACTAACATGGCAAGAAATATTAAATCTAGATGATAAGTAACAAATTTTACTCGAGGAAAAAACAGTAAAAATTAACAATAAATCTTTTATTAATAAGAGGATAAACTAAAAGCAAGAATTGATTATTAACCAATTTTCAATTTTTATAATTTACTAATCTGATGCGCTGTTTTGAGTGCATTCATAGCATTGCTTGGGGAAAATACAGATGATGGCCTTTTGCTGAATTTGAATATTATGATTAGATTTTTTTCACCAATCTCAATTCGAGTTTTTGCCTTTTCGAATTTAAAATCAAAATCCTGAAAAAAACTTTCTTTAAATTTTCTTACAAAATTCATAATATTATTTGTGTTGGGAGTTTTTGGGAAATTAATTGTCGAAGCGCTTTCTGTGGCTGGATATAATTGTTTAGGATTAACGATATGCTTACCTACCAAATCAAGAGAAGAATGATTGGTTACCTTGCAATGCTCAATATTTAATTCCTCAATATTGGCAAATTTTTCTCTAAGCTCAGGATAAGCCTTTGTCATGTTTTCTATAAGCTTAACCTGAAATTCCTCAGGATATAATGGCGATAATCTTGGCATCACAATTTCGAATTTAATTATACATTTTTTATCCTTAAATTCCAAATTAAAATCATATATTCCCATATCATTGTATGACTCAACAAAATATTTATTGTCATTATATCGAAAAGATTTTTCTGTAGTAATTTCATCGATTTCTGAAAAATTTGATTTGCGAGAAGGTTGGTAGTCTTGTGCCCGAGTTAAAACTTGATCTTTATTGTTTTTTTGATGATTGGGGTCATCTAAGATAAATTCTCGAAACCTTTCCAGCGCGTTTTGACTTAAATATTTGGTGTTAATAATTTGCGGACTTAAACTATAAAAATAGGTGCCGATTTTTTTATCATTTTCAAGAGCTACTTTAAGCTTTGTTTTAATTTTTTGATATTTAGTAATTTCTTCGGGCTTTAAAATTTGATGATCTAAAATTCTAAGTTCAATGATCTCAACCCTTTGTATAATTTCTTTTCGATTCAGACCATTAGTTTCTAATAATTCTGCTACTGATAATTTTTCTAAATTCTGATTTGGCATTGATTTATTTGAACCTTTTGGGTTTAATATTTACGAAACTAAATTCCTAAAAAATTTTTGAGGATTTCCTCAACTTTGATTTGGCATTGATTTATTTGAACCTTTTGGGTTTAATATTTACGAAACTAAATTCCTAAAAAATTTTTGAGGATTTCCTCAACTTTGATTTGGCATTGATTTATTTGAACCTTTTGGGTTTAATATTTACGAAACTAAATTCCTAAAAAATTTTTGAGGATTTCCTCAACTTTGATTTGGCATTGATTTATTTGAACCTTTTGGGTTTAATATTTACGAAACTAAATTCCTAAAAAATTTTTGAGGATTTCCTCAACTTTGATTTGGCATTGATTTATTTGAACCTTTTGGGTTTAATATTTACGAAACTAAATTTTTAAAAAATTTTTGAGGATTTCCTCAACTTTTACCCATTTAATATTTTGGTAACGCTCATTATCCAGATTATCCATTTTAGCGCTCCCACTAAATACCGTGTAAAAATATTGCATGCCTTGCCAAGC
>BJGH01000005.1 GCA_014190355.1 Alphaproteobacteria bacterium | reverse complement strand
ATTACCAGAGATAATATAGACAGTCTGATCGCCAAATCTGGCTTAGAAGATATAGCATTATTGCATATCGATCTTGATGGCAATGATTATTGGATTTTTGAAAAAATGGATCTATCAAAAATTAATCCCGCTATTTTAATTTTAGAATATAACAGTGTTTTTGGCGATGAAAGAACTATATCCATTCCCTATCAAGCAGATTTTGTTAGAACTAACTACCATTTTTCAAATCTATGCTTTGGAGCGTCTTTACCTGCTTTAAATTATCTAGCTGAAAAACGTGGATATAGTTTAATTGGTTGCAATAGCGCAGGAAATAATAGCTATTTTGTTCGTAACGATTTATTGAGCGATAACATTAAAAAAATAAGCGTTAAAGAAGCTTATGTAGAATCCAAATTTCGTGAAAGTAGAGATCAAAATGGTAACCTCAGCTATTTAAGAGGCAAAGAGAGAATTGAGGCAATTAGAGGTTTAAAAGTCATTAATGTCTTAACCAATCAAATTGAAGAAATATAGCAATGTCAAATCAGTTTTCAGTTCCAATTTTATTTATTATTTTTAATCGTCAAGATACAGCTCAAAAAGTTTTTGAAAAAATAAAAGAAATTAAACCTTCCAAGCTTTTTATAGCTGGAGATGGACCAAGATCTGATAAAGTTGGTGAAGCTGAAAAATGTCAAGAAACCCGTAAAATCATTGAACAAATTGATTGGGAATGTGAAGTCGAAACCCTTTTTCAAGAGCAGAATTTAGGCTGTAAAATAGCAGTAAGCACTGCTATATCTTGGTTTTTTGAGAATGTTGAAGAAGGCATCATTCTTGAAGATGATTGTTTACCAGATTTAAGTTTTTTTAACTTTTGTAAAAATCTTCTTGAAAAATACCGTTTAGACAATAGAGTTATGATGATAACTGGCTCAAACTTTCAACAAGGTAATACTTATGGTGATGGTAGCTATTATTTTTCAAGATTTGCTCATATTTGGGGATGGGCAAGTTGGCGAAGAGCTTGGCAATTATATGATGTCAATCTTAACAATCTAGAAACCTTCATTAACTATAATAAAATTGATGAAGTTATAATTAATTATCCACAACTTAAAAGTAAGTGGATAAATGATTTAAAGAAAACTAAGCAAGGTTTAATTAATACTTGGGATTATCAATGGTCATACACACTATTTTCTAATTTTGCTTTATCAATAACACCTAATGTTAATTTGGTAAGCAATATTGGTTTTGGACATATTGATGCAACATTCACCACTAGCCCAGATCCCTTGCTAGCAGACCTAAAAACCCAACCCCTTGATAAAATTATTCACCCAAGCTTTGTTTTACCAACCAATGAAGCTGATGATTTTATTGCTAAAACGATATATTTTCGTGAATCACCAGAAAAGAAAACTAAAAAAAATAAAATAAAAAGATTGTATAAAAACTTAAAAAGAATTTTTAAGAAAATATTATAACTATGAAATTATCAGTTATTACAGTTTGCAAAAATGTTAGCTCAAATATTGAAAAAACATTGCTAAGCATAATTAAACAAACCTATAAAAATATTGAGATCATTGTAATTGATGGCAATTCAAATGACGATACGCTTAGCTATTTAAACAAATATAAAAAAAATATTAACCATCTTTTAATTGAAAGTGATAGCGGAATTTATAATGCTATGAA
Organism: Alphaproteobacteria bacterium; assembly: GCA_014190355.1. Lineage (GTDB taxonomy): Bacteria > Pseudomonadota > Alphaproteobacteria > Rickettsiales > UBA1997 > CAILUF01. The sequence goes on along the minus strand of BJGH01000005.1, from coordinate 108,608 downwards.
TAAAGGGCTAAAACTTGCAACAGGGGATGTTATATATTTTTTAAATGCTGGTGATAAATTTTTTGATGAACATGTTGTCGATAAGGTAATTAAAAAATTTAAAAAATCTCCAAAAACTAAAATTATTTATGGCAATGTTAAAACCCTTGATGCCTTATCAAATAAATTATCAAACCAAATTTACGGTAAAATTAATAAAACCTATTTTTTCTTTACTTGCTTTGTTCAACAAGCAATGTTTTTTAAAAAAAAATGCTTTGAAGTTACTGGACATTTTGACGAGAGCTTTAAGATAAGCGGAGATTATGATTGGATTGTTAGAAGCATAACTAAACATAATTTTAAAATGGAATATCTTAATGAGTTTTTTTGTATATTTGCTATGGGTGGCGTTAGTAACTCAGGAAAATATAAAGAACTCCATGAAAAAGAAAATAATCGTATAAAAAAACACTTCACCAAACTTGATAAATTTTTTATTAGAAAATTTAAAATCAAACCTTTTCATTTTTTTGAGGAATCTACTGAAATTTCGGAAAAAATCCATCGAAAAATTATCTATAAATTAATCGGTTGGGTATTATAATTTGATATGTCAAAAAATTCTAAAATATTATTCATAGGCCATAGCTATCATAAAAAAACATCTTCTAACTTTTTTTTTATTGAATTTCTTCGACAATTTTTTGATGTTGAAATTCATTATGACGACTCATGGAAAAATGGTCCTCAGGTTAATAAAGAAATTTTTTTTAAAGAAAAATATCACTGTATTATTTTTTATCAAATACCTCCATATAGCTTCGTTCTTAAAAATAATAACATTAAAAAAATTATTTTTATAGTAATGTATGACGGACTCAATTTTAAAGGAATAGTAAAAAATTTTCATAATTTTTTTAACAAAATTATTTTTATTAATTTTTCAAAAAAATTTCATGATAAACTTTTAAAATTTGGTTTAAATACTTATTATTTTCAATACTTTCCAGCACCTGAAAAAAAACAGTTTGGTGATTTAAAAGAATTATTTTTTTGGCAAAGAAGAAGCATTATCAATCTTTCATTAATTGATAAATTATTTGCCAATTATTCAATAAAAATTCACCATCATTTAGCGCTTGATCCCTTTGAAAAAAGCTCAAATCCATCAATTGAGCAAATAGCAAAATATCAATTAACAACTTCAAATTGGTTTGAGAACAGAACGCAATTTTTAGAAGCAATTGCCAATAAAGCTTTTTTTATCGCTCCTCGTCTTCAAGAAGGAATCGGCATGTCTTTTTTAGAGGCAATGGCAATGGGAAAGATTATTATTGCTAATAACGATGCAACTATGAATGAATATATTGAAGATGGGGTAAATGGTTTTCTTTTTGATTATAAAAATCCTCAACCAATTGATTTTAAGAATTTAGAACAGATTCAAGAAAATTCCTATCAAACAGTTGTTAAAGGATATGAAAAATGGCAAAATGAAAAAAAAATAATTATTAAAATCATTAACGATCAATTGCCAAAAATTCAGTTAAATCTTTATCAATCAATCCAAGGTTTAATATTGCGTAAATCATGTTTTTTATATTTCAAAATATTAAAAATTCTGAAAAATATTTTATGTATAATTGTTGTTAATAAAAAACTAAAAAATAAAATTAGAAAAAAAACCTGATCATGAAAATTATCCACTAACTTATTTATGAAAAATAATCAATCACTTCGCAAAAAACTTAGTAGAAAATTACGTCATAAGATTCGCTATTTAATGTTTCCTGATCATGTTCATGATCATTTTCTTGGCAATTATCCTTTCAATTTAAAATCCCTAAGTAGTTTTAAAATTAAAAGTTTTGGCGATAAAAATCCCGATAAAACTTTTTTTGTAATTTGGCGTGATAATATTGGCTCAGGGTTTTTCTCTAATCTTAATTTATTTTTACAACATCTTGAATTTGCTCGCCAATTTAATTTTATTCCTGTAATTGATTGCGAGAATTTTCCAACAATTTATAACACTGAAAAACCAATCAATAACTCCAAAAACTCTTGGCAATATTACTTCCACCAAGTTTCACCTTACAGCCTTGAAGAAGTTTATCAAAGCAAAAATGTAATTTTTTCAACTGGTTTTTTAATCAATCATTCAGCAAGTTTTGAGCTTTTAAATAATTATCAACCTCGCTCACCTAAACAGATTTTCAATGATGAAATTAAACTACAAGACAACATAACCAATGAACTAGCTAAATATCAGCATTATTTTGATAATAATTCAAAAATTCTTGGGGTTCACATCAGAGGAAAAGATATAAACACAACTCAACATCATCCATTTGGACCAACCCTAGCGCAGATTTTTCGTTATACCGATGAAATGCTCAACAAATACCAAATCGATAAAATATTTCTGGCTTGCGAAGATCTTGATTATTTTAATCAATTTATAAATAAATATCGCGATAAAGTATTCTTTGCTGATATTTATCGTAGTTCAAAGTTAAATTCATTCAATATCAATCCCAGAGAAAATCATCGCTATTTGTTAGGCTTAGAAGTTTTAATCGAAACATTATTATTATCTAAGTGCAGTCATATGTTATGTAGCTCAAGCAATATCGCTAATTTTGCCTTTGAAATTGGCAATTTCCAAGCTCGTTATTTTATTGATAATGGCATTAATTCAGGCAGACGTTACGTTGCTAAATATAAATTTTCTTTAAAAAGCAAATTACCCAAAAACTTGTTTGGACTTAAAGACGAAGTAAAAATTTTTGAGAAAAATTAATTTATTAAGCTTATCTTATTTGAAATTATTTCAAGTTTATATTTTATATTATTTAATTAATAAAAAATTATTTACTAAAAAAAATATCTATTAATTGACAAATATATTTAATTTGTTTTTTTGTTAAATCATAATATAAAGGCAATCTTAACAGTCTTTCACTATCTTTTGTTGTAATTTCATCATTGCCATAAAATAAAGTATTTTTTAAACCCATCGGTGAACTATGCAATGGAATATAATGAAATAATGACAATACATTATTTTTCTTTAAGAATTCTATCAATTTCGTTCTAACCTCAATATCCCTAACCTTAATAAAAAACATGTGAGCATTATGGGAACTGTATTCGGGAATTTTTTGCAACTCAATTAGAGATTTATTTTCCAATATTTTTAATTGCTTATAATAGAAATTCCATAGATTTAGCCTTTTTTTATTTATTTTATTGGTATTTTCTAATTGTCCGTATAATATTGATGCCAAAATATCGCTTGGAAGATATGAAGATCCTTTATCAACCCATGTATATTTATTAACAATACCATTTAAAAAATTATCTCTGTTAGTTCCTTTTTCACGAATTATTTTAGCTCTATCAATATATTTTTCGTTATTAATTAATAGTGCTCCACCCTCCCCACATATATAATTTTTAGTTTCATGAAATGAAAAACACCCAAAATCGCCAATTGTTCCAAGATAACGATTTTTATAAAGTGAAGATACTCCTTGAGCAGCATCCTCAGCTACAATTAAATTATATTTATTTGCAATTTGCATTATTTTATCCATATCGCATGATACTCCAGCATAATGAACTGGAACAATAATTTTAGTTTTGGGAGTTATTGCTTGTTCAATTAAGTCTTCATTTAAATTCATTGTTTGGGGAACAATATCTATAAAAATAATTTTTGCGCCAAATTTTATAAAAGCATTTGCTGTTGAAACAAAAGTATAGGATGGCATTATTACCTCATCACCCTCTTTTATTTCACTGAGCATAGCAACCATTTCTAAAGCATGGGTACATGATGTAGTTAATAAGCATTTTTTTGTGTTGAATCTATCCTCAATCCATTTATGACACCTTTTAGTATATTCTTTATCACCATGAAAACTTAATGTTTTAATTGAATCATTAAGATAGGTTATAGAATTTTTAAAAATTTTAGGTTTGTTAAAAGGGATCATTTGCATCTCGAATAATCATTAATTAATAATTTTTTTTAAGTATTCTTGGTAATTTTGATCTCTACTATAATCTTTGATAATATCTTTAATTTCCTTAATTCCAATTAACTTATTATTAAATGCAACTTCTTCAAGGCAGGCTATTTTTAAACCTTGTCTTTTTTCTATGGTATGAACAAAATTTGAAGCTTCGAGAAGTGATTCATGAGTTCCTGCATCTAGCCATGCAACTGCTCGATCTAATTTCACAACTGCTAATTTTCTTCTTTTTAAATAAATTTTATTAATATCAGTTATCTCTAATTCACCTCGTTTAGATGGATTTAAATTTTGAGCATATTTTACAACTGAATTATTATATAAATATATCCCCGTAACTGCCCAATTTGATTTTGGTTTTAAGGGCTTTTCTTCAATAGTTTTAGCAAGAATTCCAGAAGTGTCCAATTCAACAACACCATATCTTTGTGGATCTGAAACACGATAAGCAAAAATCATTGCTTCAATTTTATTTTTATTAATATCTTTATAAAATAACTTGAAGTTATTGTAATTAAAAATTGATCCATAAAAAATATTGTCACCAAGTATTAAACATACAGAATCATTTTTGATAAAATCTTTTGCAATAATAAAAGATTCAGCAATTCCATTTGGCTTGTCTTGAATTGCATAACTAATTTTAATACCGTATTTTTTTCCATCTGACAAAGTTTTTTTAATGTAAGGAATATCAATTGGGGTTGATATAATCAAAATATCAGTAATACCAATATTAATTAAAGTTGCTAATGGATAATGAATCATTGGCTTGTCATAAACTGGCAACAATTGTTTGCAGATAATATCGGTAAGTGGTTTTAACCTTGTACCAGATCCTCCGGCCAGAATAATTCCTTTCATAATTTATTTATAAACTTATTTTATTATTTTAAGATAAGAGTTAATAGTTTTTAACAAATTATCTTCAAAATTATCAAAAACCTTGAAACCCAAATGTTTAAAACTTTTTTTATTGGATATTGCATACCTGAAATCATGCCCTGCTCGATCTTTTACAAAATTAATTTGCAATTGATATGAAGTACCATCTGCTTTTGGTTTTAATTGATCAAGTATTATACAAATTTTTTTTGCCAAATCTAAATTGGTTATTTCATAATTTCCTCCAAAAAAATAAATCTCGCCTATTTGTCCATTTTTAAGAGCTAAATTAATTCCTCGACAATGGTCTTCAACATAAATCCAATCACGAATATTTTTTCCTGAACCATAAATGGGAATTTTTTGGTTTGTTAAACATGATTTTATAACTGTTGGAATAAATTTTTCTTGATGTTGATTTGCTCCAAAATTATTTGAGCAATTGGTTATTATTGTTGGTAGCTTGTAAGTTTTCCACCAAGCTCTAACTAAATGATCTGAAGATGCTTTTGATGCTGAATATGGCGAGTTTGGTTGATAGTTACTTGATTCGTCAAAAGGCAATTGATCTAAATTTAATGAGCCAAAAACTTCATCGGTTGAAACATGTAAAAAACGAAAATTTTTTTGTTTAGATTGATAAAGGTTTTGATAATATTTATTTGCCGATTGCAAAAGTCTATAAGTTCCAACAATATTGGTCATAATAAAATCATCAGGATTGGCAATTGAATTATCAACATGAGTCTCTGCAGCAAAGTTTATCAAATAATCGATTTGATATTGCTCAAGGATTTTAAAAATTAAATCACTATCCAAAATATCACCTTGGATAAATTGATAATTTTGATGATTAGTTACAGGTTTAAGGTTTTCAGGGTTTGCACTATAGGTTAATTTATCAAAATTAACAATCAAATTATCTGCAATTTGTTGTTTAATGAAATGACTTCCAATAAAACCACAACCCCCAGTAATTAGGTAATTTTTCATAAAAAAATATTCCTTTAAGTATTTAAAAAAAATAAAAAATATTTTAATTTTTTTATTTTAATCTGTAATAAATTTTTTATTTTTTTTTCCTATTCAAACTTTTTAGTTTTAAAAATATTTTTTTAAATAATTTATTTTTTTTTAAGATTTAAATTATGATAAAAATCTTAAAGGACTAGCTTTAAGTTTTGAAAATTTATCTAGGCTTTTTAATGGGGAATTTGAAGGCTGTTGAACAAAATTATTTATTGAATTAGTCATTATATTTTTTTTTACCGAATCATCAAAAGGGAGGTAGTTTACTTCCCGTATTTTATCTATTGACAGAGCAGATCTTCCATGCAATAGACTTAAGTTTTTAAAAAATACTACTTGATTATCACTATTTAATACAACTTTCATTTTCTCTTTATGTTCAATAGCAACAGCTTTCAAAGCAGAAACAGCCTTTATAAATTCATCATTGGTTGTTTGAGTTTCTGATACTACTAACATTTTAAAACGATCAGAAAAAAGGTTAATAGTAAATTCACCAACTTCGTTTCTTTCGACAACGCTGAAACTTTGTTTTGAGGTTGAAAAAACATTATGTGATCGATTAAATTCTTTAACAATAATTTTGGTACCTAATAAAATTGATAACTCCTTTGGGTATTGTTTTGCCATATTTTCAATTATCTTCTGATTATCAACAAAAAATGTTTGGGCATCATCATTGGAAACAATATTAACAATTGCAACATATTGAGGAATCAAATTAGCACTTATTGCATCAAAATGAGGCCATAATGGCAAGTAATCGCTATTTTTTTTCAATTCTCCTAACTCATTTATAGATCCCAACACTAAACTTCCATTGTGTTTAGTTCTTACAAAATTAAATTTATTAATTAATCCACAAACAAGTAAATTCTTGGATAATGCTTGATGATCTAGCGTTAAATTAACATCTTGATTAAGACCCTTAATCTCAAGAACTAAACAATTTTTATCGTCAATAAATTGATTAATTGCATTAATAAGTTTTTCTAATTCTTTAGACTTATTACTAGCAAAATATTCATTGAGACTAAAGGACGACATATCTGCATCAAGTAAACTTGGATTAATAGGAACTTTGCCATAAATATATTTTAAATAATTCTGTTGATAAAATTTTTGATGATTCCTTACTAAATCAGGTGGGAAATATACAGATCTTAAATAAAATCTTTTAAATAGATCAAAAAATTTTAAATTTGAAGCAGTCGAGGTAAATTTTTTAAAACCAGATAATCTCGCTAAATTTATCATATATAAATTTTACAAATATTACTAATCAGATAGCTTGCGATATTTCTGTAATGACTAGAGATTGTATTTAATATTGATATACAACAATTTTCAGTGGCGTTATAATCATATTTATTAAAATTTAAAAATTTTTTAATAATTTTGATTTGAGCTTTATTAAAATAACAAATATTAATTTGCTTGTAAGAATTTTGGCTTATTTTATTTTTTAAATCTGGGATGATAGTTCTTTTATTTAAAATTGATTTAATATTTGAATTAAGATAAGAAGTCTTAACAAAATAAGAAAAAAATTTTGAATAATTTTTTAATTGATTTGATGTTTTTTTTTGAAAAAATGAATTTAAGTAAAAAAAATATGAATGATTAGTCTTAAAATAAATAGCCATATTTTCTTTATTATTTGTTAATAATAAATAAGAATTTATATTATTTATTTTTTAATTGTAAAGTTTTTTGTAAAAAAAATTTTTCTTAAAGATTATAAACAACTTTACCAGCTACTACAGTGCATACTGCTCGACCCTTAACCTTAAAACCATCAAAAGGTGAGTTTTTTGATTTACTTAAAAATTTACTACTGTCAATAATCCACTCATGGTCAAGATCAATTAAAACTAAATCGGCTCTAGCATTTTTTTTAATAACACCTCCATCATAATTTATGATTTGAGCAGGATTACAAGTCATCTTAGCAAGTAATTCTGGTAATTTGAAAAGTTTTTGATGATATAAATTTAAAGCTAAGGGAAGCATAGTCTCAACTCCAACAATACCAAAACTGGCTTCCTCAATAGTTTTTTCTTTTGATAAAATATCATGAGGAGCATGATCAGTGGCAATGGCATCGATCAATCCAGACTGCAAACCTGCGATTAATGCTTGTCGATCAGTTGCACTTCGTAATGGAGGATTCATTTTAGCATTAGTTCCAGATTTTAAAACTTGTTGATCTGTTAATGTAAAATGATGAGGCGAAACCTCAACTGTAACATTTAAACCTTTGTTTTTTGCTCTAGCAATTGCTTCTAAGGCTTGCCTTGTTGAACAATGAAGCAAATGATATCTTCCTCCAACCGCTTCAAGAATTGCTAAATCTCTTTCAACGATAACTGATTCTGAAATATTTGGAATTCCTCTAACTCCAAGCTCTAATGCAACCTGCCCTTCATTGATACAGCCTTTATTACTTAAATTTAAATCTTCGGCATGTTGAGCAACAACTACTCCAAGATTTTTTGAATATTCAAATGCTCGACGCATAACATTGGCATTCATGACTGGTAGTCCGTCATCAGTAAAACCAACTGCTCCAGCTTCAACTAACGAATGCATATCAGTTAATTCTTCTCCTTTCATTGCTTTAGTTATTGCTCCATATGCCATAACATTGCAATATGCAACTTCACGCGATTTTAATCTAAGATAATCAAAAGTTAATGAAGAGTCTAAAACTGGCGAAGTATTAGGTTGACAAACTACCGCGGTAATTCCTCCTGCAACTGCAGATGCACTTCCCGATGCTAAATCTTCTTTATGAGTTTGCCCAGGATCACGAAAATGAACTTGAATATCAATTAATCCTGGAGCAAGAACCAAGCCATTACAGTTAATTTCTTGATCAGCAGTAACATTTATTTTTTTACCAAAATCAGCAATTTTATCGCCAACTGTTAATAATTCCCCAACTTGATCATAATTTGTTAATGGATCAATAATTCGAGCATTTTTATAAAGAATTTTTTTATTATTATCGATAGGATTGCGATAAGGTAAATCAATGATTGGCATAGAAATAGAAATTGATTGATTTAGTTTTTTTTATAAATCTTAAGTTTATTTTTTAATTTGTAAATTTTTATTGATTAAAATTTTATAAAAAAATTTTTAGAATTTGTTAAGCTAATTCATAAGCTCTTTTAAAGTATTTTTATCTTAAAATCCCAACAAAGATGATAGTTTCAGAAATGACTTTTTAAAAAATTAAAAGTTACTAGAAATATCCAAAATTAAAAAAATCGTTGTAGCATTTTTTTTAAAATCAAATAAATATTTTAATTTTAAATTATCTTTAAAATTTTGATAACAAATTTTAAATTAAAACTTATTCCCATTCAATTGTTCCAGGTGGTTTAGAGGTGAAGTCATAAACCACTCTATTTATTCCACGAACTTCATTAATAATTCGATTACTAACATTAGCAAGAAATTGCGAATCAAAATGATAAATATCAGCAGTCATACCATCAATTGAAATAACTGCTCTAAGCGCTAGAACATATTCATAAGTTCGAGCATCACCCATTACGCCAACGGTTTTAGTTTCAAGTAATACGCAAAATGCCTGCCAGATTTTGTCGTAAAGATTATTTTTTCGAATCTCATCAATAAAAATAAAATCAGCTTGTTGAAGGATATTAATTTTTTCTATAGTTATCGCTCCAATAATTCTAATTGCCAATCCTGGACCTGGAAATGGATGACGATTAACAATTTCATTTGGTAAACCTAATTCTCGACCAAGAACCCTCACCTCATCTTTAAAAAGCATTCTGACTGGTTCCAGAAGTTTTAACTTCATATTTTCAGGAAGACCTCCAACATTGTGATGCGATTTGATTGTCTGGCTTGCCCCTTGATTGGGATGAGATGATTCTATAACATCAGGGTATAATGTTCCTTGCGCTAAAAATTCTGCATCATTAATTTTACTTGCTTCATTATCAAAAACTTCAATAAAAGTTCTACCAATAATTTTGCGCTTTTGCTCAGGATCGCTAACTCCTTCAAGTTTTGAATAAAAAAGACTGCTGGCATCAACATAAATAAAATTTTTTGCAAAAATTTTTTCAAAAATCCCTTTGATTTCCAAACCTTCATTTTTTCTAAGCAAACCGTGATCAACAAAAATACAAAATAATTGTTTAGAAATTGCTTGGTTAATAAGCATTGCTACAACAGAAGAATCAACACCTCCACTTAATCCGCAAATTACTTTTTTCTCTCCAACAATTTTTTTAATATTTAAAATTTCCTGATCTTTAAAATTTTTCATTGTCCAATTTTGCTGACATTTAGCAATTTTTACAACAAAATTTTCAATAATTTTTTTGCCATCAATTGAATTTACAACTTCTGGATGAAATTGAATTCCATAGATCTTTTTTTCTGGATTTTCAATCACCGCAAATGGAGCTTTTGGGGTATTTGCTAAAACATGAAATCCTGCAGGTATCTTACTGATATGATCACCGTGACTCATCCATACCTGGTAATTTTTTACATCGCTAAACAAAGCACAATCTTTAACGATATTAATTTCAGCTTTTCCAAATTCTCGCTCAAATGATTTTTCAACTTTCCCCCCTAATAACTGACATATTAGCTGTTCTCCGTAGCAAATTCCAAGAATTGGTATATTAAGCTCTAAAACTTTTAGCTCAATACTAGGAGCATTAACTTCGTAAACACTTGCTGGTCCACCTGAAAAAATTATTGCTTTTGGGTTAAAGGCGATGATTTTTTCAACCGAGATGTCAAAATTCACCACTTCGCAAAAAACTCCTAATTCACGAACTCTGCGAGCGATTAATTGAGTAACTTGACTTCCAAAATCTATAATTAAAACTGAATTAGTCATTTTTATAATTTATTATCGATTGAAAAAAATAAATACTATACAATAACTTTAGTTATTTCTTGTTGATAATTATCAATACTTATTTGCTTGTTTATAATTTTAGCTATTAATTCACATAAATCCAGCTTTAAATTTAATTTTTTAGCAAAATCGTTAATTAGCAATGCCGCTTTTTGCCCTTCAAAATTAACATTTGAGGGAATTTCTTGAGCTTTCGATAAAGATATCCCAAGTGAATAATTTCGTGATTTTTCTGAAGAACAAGTTAAGAAAATATCACCAAATCCAGCAGGAGTTGTCAAGTCTTCTTGAATTTGCAAAGCCTTGCACAAACTCTTAATCTCCTCAATCCCCTTAATTAATAATGCAGACTTGGCATTTATTCCAAGACCAAGACCATGAATTAATCCACAACCAATTGCTAAAATATTTTTAATTGATCCACTTAATTCAATGCATTTAATTGCCGATGAGTAATATGTTTTAAAAAAATTATTTTCGATGATATCTTTAATTGCAAGATATGTTTGGAAGCTGATACAGCCAATAGTTGTAACTGTTGGAATTTTTTCGATAACCTCAGCTGCAAAATTTGGACCGCAAAGAATTGCGAAATGAAAATTACAAAATTGTTCAAGAAAATAATCGCTAAAAAAACATAAATTATTTTTATTTTTAGATTTATTATGATTAACTTCATAAATACCTTTAGTGCAATTAACAAAAATTGTTTTGGTGGTAAATTTAATTTTTCTTAACTGATCTAAAACATTTAACATTGAATCGCTAGGAATAGCCAAAAATACAAAATCAACATCATTTAAATATTCATTAACTGCTATAATATTTTTTGAAAGAACATGTTGTGAAAAGATTTTAGGATTACGATGAGTGTCGTTGATATGTTTGACATAATCAGATTGCCGAGTGTATAAAAAAACTTGATTATTGTTATTACCTAAGTGATTTGCAATAGCAGTTCCCCATGCTCCAGAGCCTATAACTAAAATTTTTTTTGTCATAATTTTTCATAAATTTAATTAATCTTTTCGATAATAACAACTGCAAATGCTAAATCTTCACTATCGCTCAAACTTAAATGTATTGAATAATTCTGACATGCTAAATATTTTTTTAAAAATTGTTCTTTTTGTGGCAAAATTTTTATTAATGGTTGACCCAAATTATTATTTTCAATACTAATGTCGCTGAAATTTATACCTCGACCCAAGCCCAGACCTAAAGCTTTAGAAAATGCTTCTTTAGCACAAAATCTTTTAGCTAAAAAATTAATCATCCTAATTTGATTATTATTTTTTAATAAAGACTTTGCGGCATCTACTTCATGTTTAGAATAAATTCTTTGTAAAAATTTTTCTTCAAATTTGAAATAAACTTCAGCAATTTTGCTAATTGCTACAATATCATTTCCAACTCCAATAATCATAGCTAATAAATTGCATGTTTTGATAATTAATTTAAAAATATTGATACCATAATGTAATTAATATTATCTTTCTAATATTAAATAATTTGTATTTGCTTTTATAGATATTATCTTAATAAAAATTTTAAAATCCAATGTTTTCTGGTAAAAATTTTGTTGTAACAATAGGTAATAACGGAACAATTGTAGCTTTGCACTCCAAAAAATCAATTATTACCAAAGTTTTTATTGAAGAGTTAAATAATGAAAGCATAAAAGAGCTAGAAAAAATTTTTCATCCAAATTCACGAGTTCCGATTTATATTCTTATTGATACCGTTGATCAAAACTATAAAAAGAAAATCTACCCATCAATTTCAAAATCAGATATTTATAGAATAGCTAAACGCGATATGGCTACAGATGGAGATAGTCAAAGTATTAAAAATTTTTGTATTTTAACTGCAGTTAAAAAAAAGAAAGAAAAAAACCAACTCCATTCAATCAAATGGAATACAGAAACTGGAGCAAAATTAGAGTGTTTATTCATTGCAGCATCTAGCACAGATTTTATCTCAAAATGGATTGATTATTGTCTTGATCTTCCCAATCGAATAGTTGGAATATTTATGCTTCCTGCTGAGACTTTCTCGTTTTTTAAACAAATAAAAAACTCAATAGATAATCGCTCAAAAATCAAAAACAAAAAAAATGATTTATATATTTTAGTTATTCAAAACAAGGTATGCGGAACTCGCCAAATAGTTTTTAATGATCAGGGTATTTTGTTTACAAGGGTTGTTAATTATTCTTTTGATAAACCAGATTTTATTGAAAAATTTGAACAAGATATATACAGTACTTTTGAATATTTAAAAAGACTATACAGAGATGTGGCACTCAATGAAATAGATATTGTAAATATTCTTCCTACCAATGTTTTGGAAATCTTAAAAAACACTTCAAATGTTGAACTAAACTATATTAATTTCAATCCCAATCAAATCTGTCGGGAACTAACTAATGAAAAGTTAATAGCTCCAAACTCTGTTAGTTGTGATTTAATAATATCTAACATTTTTGCTAATTCAAAAAAATTTTTAAAATTTAATAATGACAAGATAAAAAAACTTGAAGATCTTTTTCTAATATCAAGCTCTATTTATTATAGCAATATTGTTTTAATTTTTTTTATAATAATAACACTTTTTGGAAATTTATATGTTCATCATAAATCTGAAAAAATTATTGAGCAAAAGGAAGATGAAAGGTCATCTGCCTCCAATGAATTAAGTCGAATTAGAAAAAACTTTCAATTAGAAACTAAAGAAAATATTGACTCAGTTTCTGATTCACCAGACCGAATTGATGATCTTGGAAAAATGCAAGAAATTTTTGCCAATATTTCCAATCGTCATGCAGATTTTTATTTAAAACTAAAGTTTGTCAAAAATTATAATTTAGTTCTTACTCGTTTTAATGTTGTAGGTGGAACTATCAATAGCAAAATGCCAATCCAAATTCCTACCTATCAAATTACTTTCGCTGGGAATTTAATTAATGAAAGCGGTGATATTGATGAATTATTTGGTTTATTTGATGATCTTAATTCTGCAGTCAAAAAAGAATTTGAAGGTCAAGAAATTAAAAGCAAAGAGATGTCGAGAGATATGGACTTTACCCAAAAATATTATGAGTATCCAGTTAACTTTGAAATTGCTAGAAACAGTCCATGAAAACAGATACTCTAAAAAAAAATATTATAATTAATTCATCAATATTAAGTGTTTTAATATTGATTTTTTCTAGTTGTATTTTTTTTATTTATTATCAAAAAAAAAATGCTGACGAAGAAAGTAACAAAATTAATACTGAAACCGAGACTATTAAAAATAAAACAGCCTCGATAGCTGGAAAAGCATCACTTGCAAAAAAATATAAAGATCTTTATTCGCAAATACCTTTAGAAAAAAGAACTAACTTAACTGGTATTAAGATGGATGAAATTAATTTTAAACTTAAAACTATTGGCGATAAATTTTATATTACAAACCGAGAAATTAAAATTAATGTTCCAGAAAATTTTAAAGATGAGCCTTTTAAACTTAAAACTATGAATGTTTTATATACCAGTGTTGTTCTTAATTTTCGCTCATATACTGAAGATAAAGCTTTTTTGTTTTTAGATGAATTTCTTAAATCATTAAATGGCTACACAATTTTAATTAATATCGATATTCGAAAGGAAAAAGAATACAGCAGCGAAAATTTAATTAATATTAGCGCCGGAAAAGGAATTGGAAATGTATCAACTAAGGCAGAATTTTATTGGTACTCATTTAAAGAAGATGATAAAGCCAAGGTAGGTGTAAGTAAGATTAGATCCTCACAGATAAAAACTGAAAATGTTATTAAGCAACAATGATAAATAAATTATTCTACCAATATAAACTTTATTTTTTAAAATCATTAACAAAGTTTTTTTTTAGTTTTCTGCTATTTTTATTAATAATAACTAATATTAGTTTAGCTCAATCACCTATCGCTCCATCATCTCCATCAATTGGTGCTAGTCCTTTAGGAACACCTAATCAACCATCAGCAATACCTTCACCATCAATTGGTGCCAGTCCCTTAGGAACACCTAATCAACCATCAGCAATACCTTCACCATCAATTGGTGCTAGTCCTTCAGGAACACCTAATCAACCATCAGCAATACCTTCACCATCAATTGGTGCCAGTCCTTCAGGAACACCTAATCAACCATCAGCAATACCTTCACCATCAATTGGTGCCAGTCCTTCAGGAACACCTAATCAACCATCAGCAATACCTTCACCATCAATTGGTGCCAGTCCTTCAGGAACACCTAATCAACCTGGAATATATTCCAACATTGTAAATCAAGGTCTAAATCAGATTTCTGGTTCAAATATTTCAAACACAATCTCTCAGTTACTAGGTAGTAACTCTTTTAAAAAAGTTGAAGTTTTAATGTTTAGCAATCAAGAATTGTCAAATATTAATCGAGCTTTAGATTCATTAAAAAACAACCAAATTTTCGTACCAGAAGAATCTAATGATGAAAAAAAAATGTCAGATGCAGAAATCGCCGAACAACAGGTTAAAGAAGAAGAGGAAAGAAAAAAACGAGAAGAAATTGAACAAAATGAAAAATCATATATTTATTTAGGATCAATAATTTATTTTAGCAATAATGATTGGGTTATATGGTTAAACGACCAAAAAATTTCTAATAAAATAAATGATTCTAATAAAGAAATTTATATAAAATCAATATCATCCAATAATGTCAGTATAAGATGGCGAATGAGTCTTAGTAAATGGAAAATTTTATCAGGGAAAAAAGATGATACCCTTGCGCCACGAATTTCTGCCGAAAGTAATTTAGTAGAAAGCGAATTTGTTTTAAGACCAAATCAAACCTATATCCTTGGCTCAAACAATGTCGTTGAAGGAAAGGCAGTAATTGCTCTAATAAAGAAAAAAGAATCTTCTAAAGATGAGTTAAAAAATAAACCAAAAGATTCTTCTTCGTCATCTAATACTCAATCAAATCCACTTGGCAAAGCTACCAATGCTCTTTCAACAATTCAGACTATTCAAAAAATGAATAAGCAAATGGAAGAATTAAATAAAAATCAATAAAATTAAATTAATCGATGATGAAAATGACAAATTGCAACTGCTAGAGCATCCGCTTCATCTTCACTTTTAAAATCAGCTAGTGGTAATAAAATTTTTACCATAGCTTGAATCTGATGTTTCTCAGCTCTTCCAACCCCTGTAACAGTTTTCTTAACCTTTGTAGTCGAATATTCAAAAACTTCTAAGTTCGCTAGTGATAAACTTAATATCAGAGATCCTCGAGCATGTCCAAGTTTTAATGATGATAATGGATTATTGTTAACAAAAGTTTCTTCAATAGC
Source organism: Alphaproteobacteria bacterium (assembly GCA_014190355.1). Classification (GTDB taxonomy): domain Bacteria; phylum Pseudomonadota; class Alphaproteobacteria; order Rickettsiales; family UBA1997; genus CAILUF01. Next base: position 92,396 of record BJGH01000005.1, on the reverse strand, counting down.
AGATACATTAGGTTGATAAAAATTAATAATTTTTGTTAATTCTTTATGAAAGAAACTAAGTCTTAAGGATAATTGCTGATTTGGTGATGAATAAATTGTTGCCGAAGATACAAAACTAATATTATTATTTTTTACCTCAATAATACCAACTCCAGTCTTTGTTAAACCCGGATCTATACCAATAATTCTCATGAATAAAATTTTTGTTGGAAGTTAGCTTTATTGATTAATAATTGACTAACTTGATAACGTTGACCAAATTGACTTTCTAATTTTTGTAATTTATCAACAATATAATTTATACCAATTTTATCCGCATATCTTAAGATTCCCCCTCGAAATGCTGGAAAACCAGCGCCCATGATCATCGCCATATCAAGATAATTAGCATTTTTTACTACTCCTTCATCTAAACATTTTGCTGATTCATTTATCATGACTAACATACATCTTTCAACAATTTCTTCCTCACTAAAATCGCTCATAATATCTTTATTTTTTTTACGAACCTGCTTTAAAATATTATCAATTTGCGGATTATATTTTGGCTTTCTTTGAGATTTTTGAGACTCGTGAAGATAAAAGCCTTTGTTAGTTTTCTTACCAAGCAATTCTTTTTGATTATCAAAAGCACTCATCAATTCTGAGATCTGCATTCTCAAACCATATGCTTGTGACAAAGAATGCATAACTTTTACACCAACATCAATACCTACTGTATCCGCTAGGATAAATGGTCCCATAGGCATACCAAATTTTTCAAGAGCTTTGTCGATTTCAACTACATCAGCTCCTTGCTCAGCAATGTATGTAGCTTCGAGGATATATGGCAAAAGTATCCGATTAACTAAAAACCCTGCTACATCTTTGACAACAATAGCAGTTTTACCAATGCTTCTAGTAATGTTAACTAATTTAGCAATTGTTTCGTCATTAGTTGAAGGATGACGAATAATTTCAACTAAGGGCATACGATTTACTGGATTAAAAAAATGCATTCCTGCAAATCGAGATGGATCAGCCAAAGACTCTGCCATTTTAGTAATCGATAATGATGAAGTATTGGAGACAATTAAACAATCTGGTTTAACAAATTGTTCAACTTCATTAAGAGTTCTTTGTTTAATAGCCATATTTTCAACAACAGCTTCAATAACTAAATCAGAGTTACCAAAACCAGTATAATCAAGACCAGTTGAAATATTAGCCATTTTCATATTAATTTCATTGGTCTTAAGCTTTCTTATTTTTTTTAAAGAATTAAATATTTTTAAAATTTGATTATAACCAATGGCTATAGCATTTTGCGAAATATCTTTAATACGAATTTTAATATCGTTATTTGCAAACAACCAAGCAATTCCTCCTCCCATCACTCCTGCTCCAAGTAATCCACAATCATCAATCTTAAAATCTTTACCAACTAAATCACTATTGTAATCTTTTTTCAAAGCTTCGTTAGTAAAAAATATGGTAATTAAATTTTTACAAATTTCGCCAATTACTAATTCACTAAAAGCCTCTCTTTCAGTGCGAAAACCTCGATTACCATATGTTGATCGATAGGTTCTTTTAACAACTTCCAATGCATAAAAAGGTGCTAAATAATGACCTTTAGTTTTTTCCCATAATTGTTTTTTTGTATAACTAAAAATTAGATATTTTTTTAGAAATAAAATTTCTTGAATAAATCTTTTTTTCTTTGCTTGATTACGGGTATTTAGATATGAATTTTTTAAAGGATTTTTTAAAATTTCCTCAGTAAATTCATCAAGCTTAGCTTCTAAAAACTCAGAATGAATTGCAATATCAAGTAAACCAATTTTAAATGCCTTGGAGATGTCAATCGACTTACCAGATAAAATTATCTTCAATGATTCTTCCAAACCAACTAATTCAGGAAGTCTTTGCGTTCCCCCAAATCCTGGAATAATTCCTAAATTAACTTCAGGTAAGCCAAGAATGGTTTTTTTAGCAATTACCCCAACACGATATTGGCATGCTAAAGCCAACTCCAGCCCACCTCCCAGACATGATCCATTAACTACAGCAATTGTTGGAAATGGTAATTTAGCAATTTTAGTTAAAATTTCTTGACCTTGTGCAACTTTTTGTAATGCTTCCTTTTCATCAATTAGGTCTTTAATTTCATTGATATCAGCCCCTGCGATAAAGTTATCTTTTTTTCCTGACAAAATTTGTAAAATTTTAATTTTTTTATTATTTACAATTTCATTAAGAATCTCATCTAATTCAAATAAAACTGGACTAGAAAGTTTATTAACTTTTTCGTTTGGTAAATCAAAAGTAAGTTTAGCAATGCCATTATTTTCCAAATTAAATGACAGCGCTGAATGATTATATGGCATAAAATTGATATTTATTTAGTTTCATAAATCTTTTTTTCTCTTAAAAAAATTATTTTTGCAAGCAACTTTTCTAACTTCACCAAAAAAATAACGATTACTTTAAAAAAAATTTACCAAACGAATTTATCTAAACCTTTTACTTTTCCTATCATAGCTTGAGTTGGTAAAGAACTATTGAAGATTTGTTCAGCTAAATTTGTTAATTTTTTCAAAGTAATTTTGTTTAATTCACCGATTATTTCTTGATCTGTAACAATACGATCAAAAGCAATTATATCAGTTCCTCGTCTTTGCATTCTTGAACTTGTACTTTCTTTGGCCATTAATAAACTAGCCTTAAATTGAGTTATAACTCTTGATAATTCATCTTGGTTGATTTTATGAGATATTTTCTTTAATTGTTCTTTAATGATCTTTAACATTTGATTGAATTTTTCTGGCGTAGTTCCTGCATAAATTGCAAAATTTGCTGTATCAGAAAAACAGCTATTAAAAGCATATATTGAATAGGCTAAACCATTATTTTCTCTAACTTCTTGAAATAACCTTGAAGACATTCCACCTCCTAAAATCATTGCTAGAGTCTGCGCTAAATAATAATTTTCATGATGATATGAAAAACCTTCAAAACCAAGGACAAAATTAATTTGCTCTAATTTTTTTTCTTTACGAAATTCTCCGCCATGATATTTTGCTAAAGAAAATTTTGGAGTTTGTTTTTTTGCCAATTTATTAAAATATTTTTCACTCCATTTTAATAAATCTTGTTCAGCAATATTGCCACTTGCAACAACAGCCATATTAGCAAAATTATAGTTATTTTTAACATAATTTACAAAATCCTGACGTTGAAAATTTTTGATATTTTTAACCTCCCCTAAAATTGACCTTCCAATAGATTGATTAGGGTATGCAGTATTTTGAAAATAATCAAAAACTATATCATCAGGGGTATCATTGGTCATAGCTATCTCTTGTAAAATAACCCCCCTTTCTTTTTCTAATTCTTGTTCATCAAAAGTTGAATTTTGTAAAATATCGGCTAAAAATTCTACAGCAAATTCGCTATGTTCTTTTAAAACTTTTACATAGTATACGGTTTTTTCTCTAGAAGTATAAGCATTAATACTTCCACCAATACTTTCAAATTGTTCTGCAATTTGGCGAGCAGATCTTTTTTTGGTTCCCTTAAATGCCATGTGTTCAAGAAAATGCGAAATACCGTTAATCTCTTTAGTTTCATTTCTACTTCCAGTATTTACAAATACTCCAATTGCAACACTTTCAACATCTTTCATGGTATCAACACTGACTTTTAGTCCTTGAGAAGTTATTAAATAATTATTATTTTTTTTAATCGATAGATTATTTTTAACTTGCTTAGCTTTTTTTTTAGTTAGAGGTTTCTTTGACATAAATTTTTTAATTTTTATAAAAATTATTTGATATTTTGTTTTAAAAATATTTAAAGCAAAATTATTTAGAATTGTTAACTTATATTAGTTTTCAGAAGTTTGAAAAAATATAAAATATTATAAAACAAGATCTTTAAAAAATAATGCCTTAAGAAGAATTTTCAACTAGATTCATTAATTATTGAAAATATTATTGGATATTTATTATAAATCCTTTTTTTAAATTAAGAAAGCAATAATTTCATGAGTAAGCATCCCATATTATCATTAAGAAAAGCAACAATTTCATTTGCTAAAAAAGTTTTATTTGAAAATATAGATTTGCATTTATTTGCTAAAGATCGAGTTTGTTTGATCGGTAAAAATGGAGTTGGTAAAACTACTCTTCTTAATGCCATAGCAGGAACATTTGAATTAGAAGAAAATCAGCGTTTTCAAATGCCAAATACTATTTTGGGTTATCTTCAACAAAATGAAAAAATTCCCTTTGAACTTACTATAGAGGAATATATAACCCAAAAATTATCACTGGATGATCATAAAAAATATTTAATCGATATTGTTTGCAGTAATCTTAAAATTGATAAAAATTTATTAACCCAAAATCTTTCTGGAGGACAAATCCGAAGAGTTAATTTAGCTTATGCATTAATTCATGAACCTGATATTTTGCTTTTGGACGAACCTACTAACCATCTTGATATTGAAATTATTGAATGGCTAGAAAATTACCTGCAAAACTTTCAAGGTGCATTAATCATAATCTCACATGATCGTAAATTTTTAGAAAAAGTTTCAAACAAAGTTTTTTGGATAAGAGCTGGTCAAATCAGAGTCAATAATCATGGTTATAAAAATTTCGATGAATGGTCACAAAATATCATCGATTTTGAAAATCGTGAATTAGAAAATCTTGAGAAGAAAGTTGAACTTGAAAGCTCTTGGCTTCAGACTGGTGTAACTGCTAGACGAAAAAGAAATATTGGAAGATTGCATCATCTCAAAGATCTTCAAGCAAAACTTTCTTCGCAAAGAAAAATTATCAATGCTAATCAATCGCAAATTAAATTAATTAATCCTGAATTTGCAGAAGATTCACCCCAATTAATAATGAATCTTAACAATGTCAGTTTTTATTTTGAAAACAATCCTGAGAAAAAAATAATTGATAAACTTAACCTTAGAATTATGCGTCAAGAAAGAATTGGCATAATTGGCAAAAATGGTGCTGGAAAATCAACTTTTTTAAAAATAATTGTCAATGAAATTAAACCAACAAGTGGCAATATTAAAATGGCTCGAGATCTACAATTTTCATATTTTGATCAGTCAAGAAGTATGCTAAATTCAAATAAATCTGTTCAAGAAATTTTATGTGATAGCAACTCAGATTATGTTCAATTAGCTAATAATAAAACTCGTCATATTTGTGGATATTTACGCGATTTTGCATTTAGTCCCGATGATAGATTTACACAAGTTTCAACCTTATCTGGAGGTCAACAAAATCGTTTACTCTTAGCAAAAACTTTAGCAAATCCTGGAAATTTTATGATCTTAGATGAACCTACTAACGATCTGGATATGGATTCACTCGATATTTTACAAGATTATCTTCAAGATTACCAAGGAACTTTACTTGTGGTATCTCATGATCGTGATTTCTTGGATAATGTAGCAACCAGTATTTTAGCATTTGAAGGGGATGCTATTGTGACTAATCATTATGGTGGATATAGTGATTATTTACAATTCAAAGAAAAAAATAATTTAAATAATAAAGTTATTACTAATAACCAACAGATTTTAAATAAAAATAACAATATCAATAGTAATCAAGATTTACTAAGAAATAACAATTTTCAAACTCAAAACAACTTGAAAAATAAGGAACCTAAAACTCCTCAAATTAATCAAGAGTTTAGTTATAAAATGTCATTAGAGTTAACGAAAATTACTGAAAAAATTTCACAACTTACAAAAAAAATTCACCATTTAAATGACGAGTTAATAAATGGCCAAAACTACAATCCCGTTGATTTTGCCAATATCAGTAATGAATTGGCTAACTATACCTCTCAACTTGAAAAATTAGAAAATCGCTGGATTGAACTAGAAGAGATTAGAGAAAAAAACAATAAATAGCCTTTTAAAAATTGTAAGCTAGTGAAGATAAAAAATAAAATTAATAATCAATTTTTAGATTAAATTATTTAAAGAAAAAATTATTTGGTTGAAAATAATTCAATTTGCTCAATTAAGAAATCAGGATTGGTATCAACATGGTAAGATCCTTGAAGTTCAATAAATTTTTTTCGAGAGGTTACTAGTGAAAACAACTTTCTTCCACTTTCAATTGGAACAACACGATCTTTATCACCATGAAAAAATAATACTGGGGATTTGATGTTTGCAGCGAATAAGTTAGAGTCGTATCGATCTTTTAGCATCAATTTAACTGGCAAAATTGGATAATTTTTTTGAGCAATTTCTTCAATATTAAAAAATGGTGATTCAAGAACAACCATATAAAATTGATCAGATAAATTATTATTTTTAACCTCTGTTGAGTTACCTCGAGATATTTGATTTACAATATTATGCGAAGTTGTATTTATTGGTTGAGAGTTATTTGTTGATAACCCAGAACTTGTATCAATTTGCTGAGAATTATTGATATTACCTTGGGGATTATTTGACGAATTATTAACTAAATTAATCTTTTGGCTTTGCAAATTATTGTCTTCTTCCTTTCCACTAAAAACTTGATTTATTGATTGTTTAAAAATATTTGATGAAATATAATTTGCTGCGACTTGAACCACAACTCCTGAACCTATGGATTCTCCAAATAAAATTATATCCTGCTTAGCAATATTCTTTGAATTAAGATAAAGCATCACTGCTTTAGCATCATTAATTAAACCTATTTGTGAAGGTGAACCTTTAGATCCAAAATATCCCCGATATGAAATCCCAACAATACCATATCCCTTTTCAATAAAAGTTTCCAATCGATATGATCTATCGCCAATATTTCCAGCATTACCATGGAAATAGACAATAATTTTTTTGTATTTTTTAGGAATTTTTTGCCAAACCATGATTTCAACATCATCTTGGGTTTTTAATTTAACTTCTTCAAAACCACTGGGTAGTGTTGCTGATCCACTTGGAAAATATTGTAAACTTCTTTGAAAAAAATAAATTAAAATCAATAATAATGCGTATGTTACAAAGAAAATAATTAAAATTGATTTAAAACCTCGTATGAAAAAAAAATCAGCCATTAGTTTTTCTAATTATTTTTTAAAAAATTATCAAGATCTTCACTATTTTGAATTGATAAAGTTTTTAAATTTTGACAAGTTCTGGTAACTAAACCAGACAATACCTTACCCGAGCCAATTTCAATAACTGTTTCAACGCCAAGACTTTCAAGTTTAAGCATGGTTTCACGCCATCTAACGCTACCGGTTATTTGTTGAGTTAATAATTCAATAATTTGATTATAATCTTCAACAACTTGAGCTGAAACATTGGCAATCAAAGGAACTTGAGGATTAGAAAATTTAGTTTTCAGTAATGCTTGGTGCATAACATCTTGCGCTTGTGACATCAGTTTACTATGAAACGCTCCGCTAACAGGTAAAAGAATTGCTCGTTTTGCTCCTTTGGTTTTAGCAATTTCATTAGCTCGATTAACTGCATCAAATGATCCCGAAATAACAATTTGTCCAAGCGAATTATCATTAGCAATTTGGCATACTTCACCTTGACCAGCTTCTTCAACTATCTGTTTGGCGATGTCAATTTCTACACCAAGAATTGCAGACATAGCTCCCTTGGTATTTTCAGCACATTTTGCCATTGCCTGACCTCTGATCTGCAAAAGATGTGCTGTATCCTTTAAACTTAAGGAGTTGCTAGCACATAATGCACTGTATTCTCCAAGTGAATGACCTGCTGTATATGAACATAAATCACTAAATTTTTTTGCAAAGTCTTTTTCTAAAACTCTTATCAATGCCATTGAAACTGCCATCAATGCTGGTTGGGTGTTTTGAGTTTTTGTTAATTCATCACTTGGTCCATTAAACATAATTTGCGATAATTTATATCCCAAAATTTCATCAACTTCATTAAAAACTTCTTTAGCACTAGAAAATTTTTCAAATAAATCTTTACCCATTCCTACCATTTGAGAACCTTGCCCAGGAAAGACAATTGCAACATTTTTTTTCATAATTTAAAATTAAATAATTAATTATTTTTAACTTATAAACTTATTATAAGTTTTAAACACTTTAAATAAGTTTATTTGGTTATTAAAGATATTTTTTTAAAATTTCCTTAAGATCTTTTTTTATTATTTCATCATTCATTGCAAAAGCAATATTTGCTTCGAGATAACCAAGCACATTTCCGCAATCAAATCTTTGTTCATCAATTTTTTTATAAAAAAATGGATGTTCTTTGCACATTGCTTTCATAGCGTCGGTAAGCTGAATTTCTCCTCCACTACCTACTTCAAATTTACTTAAATATTCAAAAATTTTTGGCTGAAGAATATACCTACCAGTAATTGCTAAACGAGATGGCGCATCTTGTGACTGCGGTTTTTCAACCATATCACTGATTTTTTCTGAACCATCAGTTTTAATTATTCCGTATTTTTTGGTATCAACCAAAGGAATTTCATCAACGGCAATGACACTAGAGTTTCTTCCCTTAAGCTCAAAATATTCTATCATTTTTGCTAAAAAGTTTAGCTTATTATCTTGCTTATTCATCATCATTTCATCGGCAAGAATTACTACGAATGGTTCATCATCAGCAATAAAATTTCTTGCACACCATACCGCATGTCCAAGTCCTAGAGGTTTTTGTTGACGAACAAAAGCAATTTGTCCAGCTTCTGGCATCCAACCAACTACTTGGTCAAGCTCATTAGCCTTTTTCTTTTCGTCAAGCTTAGATTCAAGTTCATAAGCATGATCAAAATGATTATTTATAGCATTTTTATTTCTTCCAGTAATAAAAATAAATTTTTCAATACCAGCATCTCGCGCTTCTTCAAAAGCATATTGAATTAATGGCTTATTAGCAATTGGCATCATTTCTTTAGGCATTGATTTTGTTGCAGGAAGAAATCTAGTTCCCAGACCTCCAACCGGAAATAATGCAGTTCTAACCTTTTTCATATATTATTTCTATTCATTTATTATTTTTAACTTACGATAAATTGTTGATCTTCCAATATCAAGTTGTTTTGCGACTTCAGATAAGTTGCCATTATAAATATCTACGAGTCTTCGAATTATTTCTTCTTCAATTAGATCAATAGTTTTACACTGTCCTTCATCATCAAAAATGTCTATCAATTCACTATTTACATCTGAATTTTTTTTAATTGCCGACTTGGCTTTTGTCATACTATTATTTTCTTTATTAAGCAATTGCGGGAAGTGCTCAGGTTTCAAAACATCGCTATCGCATAAAACTACCGCTCTAAATACAGAATTCTTAAGTTGTCTAACATTATCTTCCCAGTCATAATTGTAAAGCAAGTAAAGAGCATCCTGACTGATAGCTTTAATTTTTTTATTTTCGTTAATACTAAAATCACGACAAAAGTTTTCGGCAAGTAAACGAATATCATCTTCTCCTCGGTCTTTGAGATCTGGAACTTTAATTGGAAATGTTGCAACTCGATAATATAAATCTTCGCGAAATTTTTTTAATGAAACCAGTTTTCCTAAATCTCGAGTTGATGATGCTATAACTCGAGCGTTTGATCTGATTGGCATTTTTGCTCCAACAGGTGTATATTCCCCTTCTTGCATAAAACGCAAAATCTTAACTTGAACCTCTGTTTTTAATGCGTCAATTTTTTCGAAAAATATTGTTCCCATATTTGCTTCACCAACTTTACCAATATTTCTCGCACCACTGGCAATCTGCCCTTCAAACCCAAATAATTCTTCTTCTACAGTATTATTTTTCAATAAATCACATTCAACGCAAACAAATGGCTTTCCTGAGCGATTGCTTGAACCATGAATAGCTCTTGCTAATATTTCTTTTCCAACACCATTTGAACCTTCTACTAAAATTGGTATATTTGAATTAGTGACTTTTTTAGCTAGCCTTATGGCATTCAGCATTGATTCACTTTGCCCGATTATGTCAGAAAATGCAACTTGATCCTTGCCTTTTCTTGCTAGATGTGACACTTGGTATTTTAAATTTTTCTTTTCAATAGCATTATTAATTGAAGCAGTGATTCTAGCAATAATATCTTTTTCACCTTTAACTATATAATCAATTGCTCCATAATTTATTGCCGTTATTGCTAAGTTAACATCTTGATTAGCTGTTAAGACAATAACTTGTAAATCTCCTTTAATTGGAGATATTTGTTTTAAAACTTCTAAACCATCAAGATCTGGCATAGATAAATCTAGAAGCATAACATCAATTTCGTTACATGAAACTCCCTTAACGGTTTTTTTATTCATAAAAAAATCCACTACTTCCATACCGCTACTCATATCTAAATAGTTATGTCCAAGACTATCGATAAATTTTCCGATAATCTTGCGTTGTGTTGGTTCATCATCAACAATTAAAATCATTCTTTTTGCCATATTTATTTCCACAAATTTTTAAAGTTAAAATTTTACTTGGAAGTTAAAGAGTTTTTTCTTTAAGCTTTTTTTCTTGTAAAAGGTGGATTATTTTTGCTGATGTTTCTTCTACAGATCTCTTGGTTACGTCTATAACAGGGCAACATAATTTGGTAAATAATTTTCTTGATTCAGCAATCTCCTCTTTGACTGCCTCAATATCAATATAATCATTACCAATATCTTTACCAATTAATGCTAATCGACTTTGTCTAATTTGTACTAATTTTTCAGGGTTAATAATTAGCCCAACAATCAAAGGTTTCTTTAACTCAAAAATTGAGTTTGGAATTGTTTCCAAGGAAACAAATGGGATATTTGCAGTTTTAAATCCTCTGCATGAAAGATATACTGATGTAGGAGATTTTGAAGTTCTTGAAACTCCAACTATAACTATATCAGCATCATACAAATCCCATGATGATTGACCATCGTCATGAGTTAAAGTGTAACTGATTGCCTCTACTCTAGAAAAATATTCACCATCTAAAAGATGCTGTCTTCCAACAGTATGACTAATGTTCATATTCAAGAAATTCGAAAATTCAGCAATAATGTGAGATAGAACCGGAATGCATGGAACTTGTAATCTAAAACATTCCTTACGCAATTCTTCTATCAAATCATCATGCAAAATTGTATATAACACAACCCCAGGATGCTTAGCAATTGATTCCAAAACTCTATCTAATTGAGGCTTAGTTCTCACTAATGGCCAAATTAAATCATTTGACTCAACTCCTTCAAATTGTGATAATACAGCTCTTGCTACTGAACTCAGAGTTTCACCTGTAGAATCTGAAACCAAATGTAAATTTATTGTTTTTTTATTTATAGTCATAACAACATTTTTTAAAAATATTTTAAGAATAGTTTTATTTTAGAACAGTTTTTTTTAAATAATTTTTTTTTAATTAGTTATTTTATTATTTTATAAAATAAATTTAAATTTATTTTTATTTCCTATTGGCAGGAGGAACCCTAATATCAGAATTAACTATAATAGTAATTTTTGTTCCTTGAGGAATTCTGATAACTGGATCTAAATTAATTGTATTGGTAATAATATCTCCAATTGTATCAATAATTGTTTTAGTTACATCATATATTGCCTGATTAGTAGCATTAGTGGTAGTTGTAGTAATTCCTTGGTTTTGATTAATAGTGGTAGTAGTATTTTGATTTGCATTGCCTATAATTTTTTGGGCTGCAGCAACTGTTCCAACCGTTAAAACACTTGTTAATAAAGAGTTTGCTATGACTGATGAATAACGATTATCCACTTCACCTGGTAAACCAGCTCTGCCAAATTGATCAGATGCAGAAAAATTAATATTTAGACTTACACCATCTGGACGGATTAATCTTGTCCAACTAATTTGAACTCTTGCCTGACCTCTTTGAATTGAAGAAGAATATGCCCCATAAAGCCTAGAACCTCTTGGAATTAAAACTTTATTTCCAGTCTCTCCATATACATCTCTGCTAACAATTGCTCGAACAGTCCCAGGAATTTCAGTATTAATTGCTGTTTCTATAATTGCATTAATCATCTTACCTTGGGCAATTGTTGTTTCACTATTGGTAATAATTGATGCATCAATAGTAACCTCTGATTCCTTTAACTCGTTAATTGGATTTTTTTTAACCTGAATAATATTTTCTTTATTTCCAATTGACTGATTAGGAGCTGAATAACCTCCAGAAAAAACTATAATTGGCGTGTAGCGTGGATCAAGTTTAATATTTTCTTCAAGTTTTTTAATTTGTTCTTCGCTATTTTGATAGATATTTTGTTGATTGGTCTGGGGATTAATTTGCTGATTAATTTGTTGATTATTTTGAGGATTAAATTGGGGATTAATTTGTTGACCTTGCTGCTGTATTTTTAAATCATTAGCGATTTGTTGGTTAATTATAGCTTGGTTTTGTTCAGGAGTAATTTTAGTTGGATCGATATTTTTTTGCTGATCTTGATCTTTAACATTTAAAGGATCATTTTTTAATACCGGTCCTTCAACATTTGGCGATAGATTTAATTCGTTAGGCAAAACTAGATCTTTTGGAAGTTCAGGTAATGATGGAATCTCAAGCTCTCCTTGAGATTTTAACAAAGATGGGTCTTCTACATCTTTTTTTGTAAGAGTTTTTTCAAATTCAAAAATAGACTTTCCTTTATCATTTGGGGCAACTTGAGGGGCAATATCCGTCAGCACTTCTTCTACTTTTTGGGTTTTAGTATCTTCTGGAGTTCTAAAAAAGAAAAAATATAAAACTAAAGAAATTAGAATTGATGAAGAAATAATTACGGTGATTTTATTATTCTTAAGTGATGCCACACTGGGTCCGTTATTCTGCACCTCAATAACATCTTCTTCCTCATCATGATCGAACTGATTTTGGTTTTGGTTTTGTTTATTAGGCTTAGGAATTTTCATTTTTTTTAATTGATGTAACTTTAAAAAAATTGGTATCTTTAATTTCTTGATATTTTGTTATTTATAGAAGTAAAAAATTTAAATTAAAACAAATTTAATTTATTTAAAAAATTTTTGATTTCCTTAAATACCAACTCTCTTCGTTCAGAGTATATTATTACATGATTGTTAAAATCTAGCATGGATAAGTATTTTATGTTAGAATTTATTTTTTTATAAATATTTTCTGCACTTTTGGGATCAACAACTGGATCGTTTTTTCCTTGAATAATTAAAGCCGGAAGATCAACTAAATTAAGGCTTTTATTACATTCATTCATTAATTTTTCTAACTGGACAACACCCGAAATATAATTTCTACTGTAATTAATATTAGGATTTTCAGGGTGATCATCAACATATTGTAACTGTCCTTTCGATAAGGAAAATTTATTAAGTACTTCATTCCACATTTCAACTCCTTGAGCAAACTTTGAGGCAATACTTACCAACTTCAAAGCTGAGCTAATAGAAACTATAGCACAGAGTTTTGAAAGATTTTTTTTCTTAGAAGCAGAAAGCAAAGTTAGCAATCCCCCCGTTGAAAATCCAATGATGATAATTTTTTGACATATCAACGACAAAGCACTATAACCTACCTGTAAAGAATCATACCAATCTTGCCAAGATGAATCAGCTAAGTCATCTGGAGCTGTACCATGCCCTTGAAGGCGAACTGCGTATATTTTAAAACCAATTTCATTAAGATATTTTGCCAATGGCTCTACTTCAGCTGGAGCCGATTTATATCCATGGCACAAAACAATGCCAATGTTATTATTTTTTTGCATGTCATTGTCATAAAAAAATGGCATACCTATTTCAGTTTTTTTACTAAAAGTTTTATCAAATTTTTTGTTATAGTCACTCAAAAAATGTTGCTGATCAAGATTATAAATTTCATTAAAAACTTTTTTTGTTATTTCATTATCATTATATCTTGTAACTCTTTTAATTATTGCAGTAGCATTTTCAAGTAATGAAAATTCATTGGCAACAACATGAAGAGTATTTTCGAGTCGTATTTCATGAAATTCAATATTTCTTTCAAAAATATTTTTATTTATTTCTATCAAATTTTGATCGAGAATCTTTATAACATTCTGAGAAATTGCTAAATTGAATACGTCATCAAATTCATGAAATAATTCATCGCTAAATAATTTACTTAATTTTTGCGGGTTAATACTGGGATTACATCGATAATTGTGACTTTTATTAATTAAAATTGCTGAATAATAAATTATTTTTTTTAGTTTTAGAAGGTTAATTTTTTCTTCTGGATAATGCATTAAACAGGCTATAAATATATGATCAAAATTAATTTCAGTATCACTGTATATTTTTTCCATAAATTCATTGGTCAATTTTGAACGAAAATATCGTAAAATAAAATTATTTTTAGTATCTTGCTTAATTATAGGGATTTGATTTATTAAAACCTTCTTGTTTTTAATATAGTTGGCTAAATTAATTGATTTGCCAAAATGAATATTGATCTGTGCTCCGGTTAGTATATTTCCTTCAATTTCTAGCTCTTCAGCAATTTGTTTAGGGATTTTTTTAACAATACGATTAGCGATTTCTTGAATTTTATTAGCTCCTGGTCGAATTGGATAATATGTGATATTAAGAGGAACAATGTGAGTGGTTAGATTATTAATACCATCTTCATAATCTAGGTCATGATTCTGTAAAAGATATTTTAACATTTCATTATTACCATTTTTATGTGCTTGTATTAAGTCATTACGATATAACTCTGATTTTAAAGCTAAGACAGCTGAGCCAGTTCTGACTGGTCCATTGCGATAAGGCGTATTACTGATAAATAAGTTATCTCGAATAATGTCTTTACTTTTAATCATGCTTCCTTCTGGATAAATAATCCAATTATATTTACCTTTAACTAGATCATTAACAATGATATTATCCCTCTTTTCATTTTTTGTCGAAACCGTTCCAACGGCATTTAGAAATTTTCCCAAAATTCCTACATAGAGCTTTGAATCTGCAAGAGTTCTAGCCTGCTTACCTGTCTTTTTGAATATAATGTAAGGAACAAAAAAAGTTTCACTGCGAGTAAAATGATTAGCAACAAACATGGTAGGTTGATTTGGAATATTTTCAATTCCAGTAACTGTAAATTTTGTTCCAAGAATTTTTTCTAAAAAACTCATTACAAAGGAGGTATAGCCAAATGTTTTAATTGCCATTGGTAGTCTTAAATAAAAATTTATGAAAAGTTTTTTTCAAATAATAATTCATTAGTTTTAATAAGATCAGTTATGCTTTCTGATAAATCATTAAAAACTAATTTTTTTTCAATGACAGTTGCAATTTTAGCTGTAAAAACTCCAGCCTTCTCTGCTTTCTTAGAAAATTCTTTAGAAAATTTTGGGTTTAAAGCAATAATATAACGAGATTGATCCTCACCAAAAAAAATCTCTTCATCAGCTAAGTTATTAACTGTTTTTAAATTTGATAGATCTATTTTGCATCCATATTCAGGGGAAGACATTTCAAAAAGACTAATTAGAATTCCTCCATCAGATACATCATGACAAGCATTAATTAAAGATTGAGCAATCAAATCTCTGACAAAATCAGCATTATTTTTTTCTTCCAAGAGATTAACTTGTGGAGGATTTTTCATAATATCAACACCCAAAATTTCCCTTTCATATAAAGAACAATTTAAATGACCTTGGGTTTTACCAATAACAAATATTTCATCGCCAATATTTTTAAACTTAATATCGCATCTTTTGGCTAAATCTTTGAGTAATCCAACGCCTCCAATTGCTGGAGTTGGGTGAATAGCTTTACCATTAGTTTCGTTATACAGTGATACATTTCCAGATACTACCGGATAATCTAGGGCTTTACAAGCTTGAGTAATTCCTTGAATTGATTTAACAATTTGACCCATAATTTCTGGTTTTTGCGGATTGCCAAAATTTAGACAATTAGTAATTGCCAAAGGCTTTGCTCCGGTAGCT
This sequence comes from Alphaproteobacteria bacterium, assembly GCA_014190355.1. Classification (GTDB taxonomy): domain Bacteria; phylum Pseudomonadota; class Alphaproteobacteria; order Rickettsiales; family UBA1997; genus CAILUF01. The sequence continues at coordinate 76,444 of BJGH01000005.1, read as the reverse complement.
GAAATATTGCGATATGTTTCTGCAACTGCCTGAATTGCCCCATGAAAAGGATCAGCTTCAACATAGCGAGGAGTGCAATCAACTGTTAATGCCAAGGCTTTTTGAGTTCCATGAATTCTAACCAAAGATGCATCACCATTAATGGCAATGGTATCATTCATAACTTGTGAATCATATTGTTCATATAACCATTTTTTACTTGCCAGATCTGGGATCTGGAGCATTTTTTTTAAAATTTCTAAAGACATATTTTAATTTATTGATTTTAAATTTTTACTCAATCTACAACAATAAAATAAAATTTAAATCAAAATTTTATGATTTTAAGATTTTATTTAATACTTACAACTTGCCATTATTTTCTCAATTCTTCCTTCCCAAAATTCATGAATAACAACATCTGCTTTTAAATGACTAACTAAATTTAAATCAACATTACAAGGAGATTCATTTATAGCATATATTTTTGAAAAATGCTCTGCTAACAACCAAAATAAATCACCAAAAAATGAATCTTTATAAGCAAATAAAATTCCTAAATTTTTATTATCATTAACATAGATAGAAGGTTTATGATATTTGGCTAATACTGAGTTTTTATCAACATCAATGTGTTTGCTTGTTAATGGAAATTTAGCAACTATTTCATAATTAAGATTAACTTGATTAATTCCCATAATATCGGAAATATCACCTCTTATTTCCTCATCTGCTTTATCAATAAATTGATCTCTTAAATATGGCTTAAATGCTTCTTGATAATTGTGGTTATTTTGAGCAAGAAAATTAACAATTTCTAAATAGCCATAATGAGCTCCTCTTTTATTCCAATGAGTATCTGTTTGATGATAAACAATCTCTTTGTAACTAGCAATTTTTAATGTCGATCTTAAATCAATCACAGGAAAGTTAGGCTGTAATTCTTTTAAGGTTTTCAAAAATTGATCAATACGATGATTATTCTTTGAGCTGTATTCAATATAATCTGGTAAATATTGATAATAGATCGAAGTTTTATCTGGAGCAATAACTAATACATAAGTAATGTTATTATTCTTTAATATTTTATAATTATTAATAAAGTTTTTAACAGCTTTATTAAGAATTTTTTGATCAAGGATAATTTTACCACCTGCATCAGTTATTGAATTATAATTATCAAAAAACATCCAATCTTCTTTGCCAATTAATGCTCGAGAATCGGGAGATTCATTAAATATTTTATCCATCATTTGCAAGTTAAGTAATATCAAAGTTTTTCTTAAACCAAAATTATCATTATAATAATTTTCAAGGTTTTTAAAATAACCCTTTAATTGTGAAAAATATTGAGGTTTCTCAGGCCTTTGAATCGGCAACCTCTTTTCAAACAAGTCTTTTACTGGCGAAAATTTAAAAATACTATCAAGCAAAGGCATTGTAATTATTAAAACAAAAACTAAGATGAATATATTATTTCTTTTACTCATTAGAATTGAAAATAAATGAACGGATTATATGTTTGCGAAGAAAGTCTGATTAAAACAAAAAATAAACATAATAACAAAATTATATCAAAAATTGTTTGTAAATTTTTATATTTACGAATCAATTTTATTAAATAATTTTTTAAAAAGGGATGATAGGATAATAAAGCAACAGCCAAAGAAAATTGAAAGAAATGGGAATTAACTAAGCGAAAAATATTATGAGGTATGGAAACAAAATTAACATTGTCAAATAACAAGATTTTATAAAAAATTAATGCTGAAGATAAATCAGAACTCCTAAACAAAACCCATCCCATCATAACAACGATAAGCATGTATAAATTTTGAAAAATTTTGGGGAAATAATTTAATAATTTTTTAAAAAAATGAAATCTCTCTAAAACTAGGAATATTCCGTGAAATAATCCCCAAATTACAAAATTCCAGCTTGCTCCATGCCATAATCCACAAAGAAAAAAAACTAAAATTAGATTAAAATATTGGCGAACAAAACTAACCTTATTTCCACCAAGTGGAATATAAACATAATCGCGAAACCATGTTGATAATGAAATATGCCATCTTCGCCAAAAATCTTTGATTGATAAGGCAATATAGGGGTAGTTAAAATTTTTAGGAAATCGAAATCCAAATATTCTCGCTAATCCGTATGCCATATCAGAATATCCCGAAAAATCAAAATAAATTTGTAAACTGTAACAAAAAATTCCCAGCATTGCCAAATAACGATTTATATCAGAAGGACTGGCATTAAATATCACATCAGCAATCTCAGCCATTGGATTAGCAATAATTACCTTTTTTGCTAAACCGATTATGAAAATTTTTATTCCAAAAGCTATAGCATAGTTAAAATGTTTTCTTTTGGTTAAATATTTAGCGATAAAATTATAGCGAACAATTGGACCCGCTATTAACTGCGGGAAAAAACAAATATAAAGAGCTAATTTAGCAAAATTACGTTGAGCTAAACATTTATTCCGATAAATATCTACCAAGTAGGAAATAGCATGGAATGTAAAAAAAGAGATACCAAGTGGAAAAACAATTGGCTCAAGATCTATATTAAGATTAAAAATATTATTAAAATTTTTAATTAAAAAGTTACTATATTTGAAAAATGCTAATAAACCAATGTTAAAAGTAATTGCCAAAAAAATGACTAATTTTTTTTGAGAATTGTGATGTAATTTTTTTTCTAAAAAAATTCCCCAAAAATAATTTGCTATAACAGATAGTGTTAGCAACCATAGGTAATTAATTTCACCAAAACTATAAAAAATTAAACTAAAAATTAACAAAATATAATTTTTAATATTTAAAGATTTGGATATTGTGAAGTAGAAACCTAAAACAAATGGTAAAAAAATATATAAAAAAATATTTGAACTAAAAATCATTTTGTAATGGTTCTTTTAATTAAATAAAACTCGAATTAAATAATATTAATAAATTTATAAAATTATTTTTATTAAAAAATTTTTCTTAAATTTTTCGATTTAAACTCTTAAATCTTAAAGCATTTAAAAATATACCAATTAATAGCTTAATACATCTTAGTGAAATTAATTAATTTTTTCAATTAAATTCACCAAATTTTGGTGTTAAAAAATCAAAAATTGTTTTACCATAAATTTTCTGTCCTAAAGGTTCAAATCTATTTTTATAATAATTTTCCATATCCGATTGATTTTTAATTTGACTTTCCACCACAACTAATTGATTTTTTTTTAAATAGGATTTTTTTTTCAATTCTTCAAAAATTACCTGATAACTAAAACTGTAGGGAGGATCAATAAATATTAGATCAAAATTTTCATTACAAACTGGTAATTTTTTAGTATCTGCTAATATAAAATTACAGTTATTACTTATTTTTAACTTTTCAGCATTCTTCTTTGCAATTGTTAAATGTTCATGATTATTATCAATAGCTGTTACAGTTTTTGCTCCTCTTGAAATTGCTTCAAAACCAATTGCTCCAGTTCCACAACACAAATCTAAAACATTAGCATCAAGCAAATTAAAACTTATTTCATTTAAAAAACTTCCGTTGGTAAGGACATTAAATAGGGCTTGGCGATTTCTATCAGTGGTTGGATGAAGATCGCTATATTTTGAGGTATCAAATAAGATTTGATGACGAAATTTTCCAGAAATTATTCTCATTTTTTCTAAGAATTATTTTTATAAAAATCTAGCAGGATCAGCATAATACACTCCTAGTAATTTAACATTTTTGGAAAAGAATCCCAGTTCTTCAAGAGCTAGTCCAACTTTTTTTTGAGTTGGATGTCCTTCAATACTTATAAAAAATTTAGCCTGATTAGATACTCCTCCAGGAATATAACTTTCTAACTTAACAATACTTACAGAATTTGTAGCAAAACCTCCTAATGCTTTATATAAAGAACCTGGAATATTTCGAATTGTAAATAACAATGCCGTAATAGTTGGAGCAATTTTAGGATCAGTTTCATGGGATAATTTTGAGATAACAATAAAAATTGTTATGTTGTCATTGCTGCTATCTTGCATATTTTCTTTAATTACTTCAAGATTATTTAAATCACTAGCATATCTGGAGCATATCGCCCCTTTTGATTTATCATTTGATTTGGCAACAAATTGAGCTGATTTAGCAGTATTAGAAAATTCGTGAACTTTAACTCCCAAACTTCTTAAATTATTTTGACACTGAGCGAGAGCTTGAGGATGGGAATAAATTTCTGAAATATCTTCAATTTTTGCTCCTTTAATACCCACCAGATTATGATTAATTGGAAAAAAATGTTCTGCAATAATTGAAACATCATATTTTTGCAATAAGTCGTGAATCTCACTAACCCTTCCCGCGTATGAATTTTCAAGAGGTATCATAGCAAATTCAACCTCACTACGATCAACCGCTTCAAAAACTTCATAAAATGTATCATAAGCCTTGGCTTGAAATTGCGGATAAAATTTTAGGCAAGCTAGATTTGAATTTGCTCCTTCGCAACCTTGATAGGCAATAATTTGTGCTGTCATAAAAAATTAAAATTAATTAAAAATGCAATTGACAAAGTTGTAAAACTTGTTATAATTTTAATAAATTTAATTTAATATTCTTAATATGCAAAAAAAATGGCACCAAAAATGGCAAAAAAATTCTTGGCGAAATTTTCCAATTAAACAACAACCTACTTATCGAGATCAGAAATTTCTTAGCGAAATTGAGAATCAACTTGCAACATTCCCATCCCTGGTTTCAATTGACGAAATCAATAAGCTTCGAATAGAACTAGAAAATGTAGCAAATAAACAAGCCTTTCTCCTTCAAGCTGGTGACTGCGCTGAAAGCTTTACGGAATTTTCGCATTATAATTTACAAAGTTATTTTCGAACTATAATGCAAATGACCATTGCCTTGATGTATGGTTTAAAAAAACCTATCGTCAAGGTTGGAAGAATTGCTGGTCAATATGCTAAACCTCGCTCTCAAGCTGATGAAACTGTTAATGGGGTATCTTTACCTGCTTATCGCGGAGATATTGTTAATGCTATTGATTTTGAACAAAAAAATCGTCAAGCCGATCCACAAAGACTTGTCAATGCATATTTTTACTCAAGTGCATCGCTAAATTTTCTTCGTTCTCTTGCTTTGGGAGGTTATGGCAATCTTGAAAAAATTAATAAATGGAATGAAGAATTTGCAGAAATTTTTGGTAACAAAAAAAATATCTCCAATGTTAATAATGAAATTAACGAGGTTCTCAATTTTATGACTGCGTGCGGTATTGACTACAAATCACTTCCTCAATTTACTACCGCAAACTTTTACACTTCTCATGAAGCGTTATTATTAAATTACGAAGAAGCTTTTGTTAGAGAAGATACTCAAAATAATAAATTTTATGATACTAGTGCACATATGTTGTGGATTGGTGATCGAACCAGAAATCCTGATGAAGCTCATATTGAATTTATGAGAGGAATTAACAATCCAATAGCTTTTAAAGTTGGACCATCAATTACTGAAGATGACCTTATCAAACTTCTTGATATTCTTAATCCAGAAAATATCCCAGGAAGAATTACTTTAATCTCGAGAATGGGTAAGGATAATATCAATAAAATGCTTCCTAAATTAGTTAAAGCAGTTAAGAAAACTAGTCATAATGTTATTTGGTCTTGCGATCCAATGCATGGCAATACCATCAAAACTTCTAATAATTTCAAAACTAGAAAATTTAGTGATATTTTAGATGAAGTAAAAAGTTTCTTTTTAATTCATCAAGAGTTAGATAGTTATGCAGGAGGAGTTCATTTTGAAATGACTGGACAAGATGTCACAGAATGTTTGGGAGGAAATCAAAAAATTGGTGAACTTAATCTTTCTGATCGTTATCATACTCATTGCGATCCTAGACTTAATAGTGCACAAAGTATCGAAATGGCCTTCAGCATAGCTTTAGAACTCAGTAAAGATTTAAAATAATTAAAAAAAGATAATGAATAATAATAATCAACAAGATTTAACTAATAACAAATCAGGTAATAAAAAAAATATCTTAAATAAAAAACATGGCATTATTGCCATTGTAGGCATGCCTAATGCAGGGAAATCAAGTTTGTGTAATGCCATGCTTCAGCAAAAAATCTCGATTGTTTCACCAAAAGTTCAAACTACTAGAAATTCTATTAAAGCAATAATTACTTTGGATAATTGTCAAATTATTGGTATTGACACTCCGGGAATTTTTATTCCAAGGCAAGATAAAATATTAGAACGAATTATTGTTAAAACAGCTTGGCAAGCTCTTCGTGAAGCTGATCATATTGCTTATGTTATCGACAGCGAAATAGGAGTTAATCTTGAAAATCAAAGAATTCTTAACGATTTAAAAAAAGAAAATTTACCAATCACTATTATCATAAACAAAATTGATAAAATAAGAAAATCAAAAATTCTCACAATCATTGCTGATCTTGCTAATCTTGGTTTTTTAGATATTATTCCGGTAAGTGCATTAACAAACGAAGGTATTGATTTATTAACTCAATTTTTAAAAGAGAAATGTCTTCGTCAAGATTGGCCATACCCTGAAGAAGAAATTACTGATGCAAGTATGAGGTTTATTGCCAGTGAAATTACTCGTGAAAAACTATTTCTTAACCTCAACCAAGAGCTACCCTACAGCATCTCAGTAAAAACTGATAGTTTCGAAATTTTAGACAATCATCAACTCAAAATCAAACAAACAATCTTAGTTTTAAAAGAAAGTCAAAAATCTATTGTACTTGGCAAAAATGGGCAAATGATTAAAAAAATTGGTGAACAGGCAAGGCATGATATTGGTCAAATCGCCAACACCAAAGTTCATTTATTTTTATTCGTCAAAGTTGAAGAAAATTGGATGAATAAAACTGAAAATTTTGATAAATTTGAATTAAATAAACTTCCTCAAAATAAAAATTAATATGTCATCAACTATTGATAATCAAGAAATTAGCAAATTTGAGAAAATGGCTAATGAATGGTGGAATCCATCAGGAAAATTCAAACCATTACATAAATTTAATCCAATTCGGCTAAGTTTTATGCGAAGCAAAATTTGTCAGCATTTCAATCTTGATGATAAATCTCTTCAACCTCTTACAAATCTCAAAATCCTTGACATAGGTTGCGGAGGAGGACTAATTAGCGAACCATTTTATAACATGGGTGGAGATGTTTTGGCAATTGATGCATCACCAATAAATATTGAAATCGCCAAAACTCATGCTCAAAAAAATAATTTAAAAATAAAATACTTAGCTAACAGTGCAGAAGATTTAGCTCAAACTAATCAACAATTTGACGTGGTATTAGCACTTGAAATAATTGAACATGTTAGCGATATTGAATTATTTATAAAATCTTGTGGACAATTAGTTAAACCAAATGGCCTTCTATTCATTGCTACAATTAATCGGACTGTTAAGTCATTAATCATGGCAAAAATTGGTGCAGAATATGTTTTAAGATGGTTACCAATTGGAACTCATCAATATGATAAATTTGTTAAACCTTCAGAAATTTTTTCAATTGCTAACAATCATCATCTAAAACTAATTGAATTAACTGGCTTTTCTTATAATTTATTAAAAGATGATTTTTATCTTAGTCAAGACCTTGCGGTAAATTATTGTGCAATTCTTGAAAAAACAGCTTAACAGTCAAACTACTTACCTTTAGCCAACTTACCTATAGCTTGACGAGCAAGATTATCAGCAACCTCATTAAATTTGTTACCATTATGACCCTTAACCCATTGCCAAGTAATTTGATGTTTTTGACATTCTATATCAAGCTCTTGCCATAAATCATTATTTTTTACGGGTTTTTTATCAGCAGTTTTCCAGCCATTTTTTTTCCAAGAATTTATCCATTTAGTTATGCCATCCATAACATATTTACTATCAGTATAAATTTTGACTGGTATGGTTTTTTTAACATGCTTTAAAGATTCAATTACTGCAGTTAATTCCATACGATTATTAGTTGTATCTCGACAAAAACCATTGATCTGCTTTTGATGATCCTTGTACAACAATAAAGCTCCCCAACCTCCTTTGCCTGGGTTACCTGAACATGCTCCATCGGTATAAATTTCAATCTGAGTTATTTGTTCTTGGTTAGAATTTGTCATAAAATTAAGCTAATTTTTTTGAAGTTTTCACGGCACTCATAATAGCTTTACGCAATAATTTTTGTAAATTGTTATTTTTATTTAAAGCTTCCAAAGCAGATGCTGTTGTTCCCTTAGCACTGGTAATCATAGCTAGTAACTGCGATATATCATCTGAATTATTTAATAACTGCGTTGAACCAAACAATAATTTTTTGACCAATTTAACAGCAATATTTTTTTCAACTTTTAATTCAATTGCAATTTCAATTAATAAACTGGCAATTAAAAAAACATAAGCAGGACCTGAACCAAATAAAGCTGTGTAAGCATGAAATAATTTTTCGTCATCCAATGCCAAACAGCTTGCAAAATTATTAAAAATTTTTTCAAAAAAATCTTGTTCAATTGCACTTACATTTTTGCTAGTAAAATAAGGAATAATTCCGTTGTTTTCTTTAACCAAAATATTAGGCATGCAACGAATTATTTTAACTTTTTTGGAGAAAATCTTTTGAAAAAATTTTAAATTTTTTCCAGCCATTATTGAGATAAAAATAGTATTTGGATTAGTAATTTTTGAAGCAAATAATTCATTTAAAACCTGTTCGCTATCCTGAGGTTTAACACATATGAAAACTAAATCTGCCTGATAAGATCCGTGCAAAAGATTTAGTGAATTTTGATAATTAACATTAGCTATCAAATTATTTGAAGAAGGTTTAACAACTGTTATTTGATTATCTTGAAAAATATTATTTTCTAATATTTTTTGTAATATTGCCCTTCCCATGTTTCCGCAACCTAAAAATAAAATATTCTTAAACATAAAATTAATTTCTATATAATTATTGAACAAAAAAACTAAATTATATTTTTATTGAATATTTTTTAGCAAGATATTTGTTGATATGGGTTATTTCATCATTCTTTAATGCTCGATCAAAAAAAATAATTTCTGAAATCATGCCATCAAAAGGACGTTGAAGATTTCCCGGCAATAAGTTACCAATTAACAAAGAAAACATTACTTCACCAAATTGATTTACAGTAGCAAGACTATTTGCCGAATCAGAAGCAATCGTCCCATTCAAATAAATATTACTTACTGAATTATAATTTCTAGAAAAACTAACAATGTAATCATTGTTATCTTGAATTAAATTACTTGCAGTTGTATAGTTATCATTTTCTGTTGCTGTTCCAGGGTAGCGATGAAGGGCTCTGAATCTTCTATTATATCCCAAATACGCTCCACTATTTGGCTGAATTTCAAATAGTAAACCAAAATTATTAGAATTTGACATACTAATTATATCCATTCCATTGACATTTGGTGCTGATGACTTTCTCAATACAATAAAAATAGAATAATTTAATGGCAAAGTAATATTATCTAACTGAAAATGATCCGAGCTGAAATTTATACTTGGAATTCCCCCTATTCCAGATTTGACATATGTTGGCCTATATGTTGCATTAGATTGACTTAAGGTATATTTATATGTTGACTGAGGATTAATATCATTCCATGCTGCAATTTGATCTGTATTAGCAAGATTTTCATCAAGACTTCTTTCTAATGTTGTTTCAAACCACATCATTAATCCTGAAATCGTGGAAACTGGCGATCCAGCAGTTAATGATCTTGATGCAGCAAGTTTCATTTGAAATACCAATCTGGAGGAAGCAGTTACACCAGCAACCAATATTCCAATAATTAAAATTACAATTGAAAGCTCAATAAGAGAAAATGCTTTTTTCATGATATCAAAAAATTACCTAATTAAACCGATTAAATCATTATATTGTTTCAGGTAAAATAAAAATTAATCAATTTAACCAAATTTAAGATATAACATTTTAAATGTTTCAATTCCAAGATCCACTATTGAATATTTTTTATAATAAATTTAGATATTTTAAGTATTATTAGATATAAATATTAATATCCTATAAATATTAATTAGTTTTTTTATAAATTAATTTTTGAAAAATCACCAATTTTATTGAATAAAAATCTAATTCTTGATAATAATAGCAGTCTATTTTCCCGAAGGCTTTTATCTTGATCGTTAACAATTACTTTTTCAAAAAAATTTGCAAGTGGTAGCTCAAGAACTTTAGTTAAAGCCAAGGCTTTTTCAAATTCAGCTTTACCAATTAAATCATCAAACTCATGAAAAATTTGTTTAACTCTTTGATTAAGAATTTTTTCAGAATTTGATTTCAATCCCAAAATTGAAGGTTTGCCGCTATATTTGCAATTATCCTTTTTCTCCTCAATTTCAATGATATTAGATGATCTTTTGTATAGTTCGATAATGTTTTTATTGGCCGGATTATTTACAAAATTATTTAAAAATTTAATTTTTTTAGTGAGAAATATTAAATCAACAAATTTATGAATTTCAATATTACTAACATACTCATCTACCACAACATTTAAAACATCTACTCTGATTGCCTCTTGATCTTTAAGGTAAACCCTTAGTCGCTCAACAAGAAAGATGGCAATTTCTTCGATTAATTGTTTTTTATTTTTGTAAAAATTTAACTCCTGACTTGCTAAAAATTTTTTTTGCAATTTCAAAGGATAACAATTAAGAGATTTTTCAATTAAAATTCTAATTGGCAGAGCCAAATCATATTTTATGGCAATTCTAATAATTCCCAAAACACCTCTTCTCAATGCATATGGATCCTTAGAGCTAGTAGGTTTTTCATTTGCAAGAAAAAAACCAACAACACTATCTATTTTATCGGCTAAAGACAAAGTTATTCCAAGTGCAGTTTTTGGTAATTCCGAATTACCAATTGGTAAATAATGTTCATAAATTGCCATGGCAATTTTACCATCATAATTTTGTTTTAATGCATAATAACTTCCAATTTTCCCTTGAAGTTCAGGCAATTCAGCTACCGCTTTTGAAGTTAAATCAACTTTTGATAATTCGCTGGCTTGTTCAATCAAGTTTAAATCGCAATGCGGAACAAATATTGCAATAAATTTTGCTAAACTATTAATTCTTTGGGTTTTATCATAAATTGAACCTAACTCTTGATGAAATATTATTTTTTTCAAATCATCGACTCTGGACTGGATATTTCTTTTGAGATCTTCCTTAACAAAAAATTCAGCATCACAAAGCCTTGCTTTAACAAGTTTTTCATTATCACTAATAATTTTCTTATAACAACTTTCATCATTTTTTTTATTTATAACAAAAAGAAAAACTGTTGAAAGTGATCCATCAATATTTCGACAACAAAAAAATCTTTGATTACTTTGAAGAGTTTGAATTAAAATTTCATCAGGAAGTTCCAGAAATTTTTTTTCAATTGAACCAATTAAAACCTCGGGCATATCACATAAACCAACTACCTCGTCCATTAAAAAAGAATTAGCCTCATCATGGATAATTTCAATATTTAACTTAGCTTTTATATTTTTAAACTTGTTAAATATGATCTCTCTTCGTTGATTATGATTGAGTAAAATTTTATTTTTTTCAATAACTTCATAATATTCTTGAACATTTTTAATAACCGTTAAATTATTTTTATATCCTAAGAATATTTGATTATTACTTTTAAGACCAGCAAATTCAATATCAATAACCTCTTGATCAAAAATACTTAAAATATTTCTAATTGGTCTAATCCATTTAAATTGAAGAACATTACCTTCAACATCCCAGCGCATAATTTTAGGCCAATGATTTTGTGTTTTTTGCAAAATTATTGGCAATGAATCTTTAATCAAATCTGCAGTTCTAATTTCCTTAGCTTCGAGCTGATAAACATAAAATCCATTTTCTTGCTGAAGTTGATTAATATTTGCTAAACCTAATGACTTTAAAAAACCACCAATAGCTTTTGGATTAGCATCAATTTTTGGACCGATTTTTTTTACAGTTTGAGTTTTTTGAAATTTATCAATTCCTTTTAAACTTAAAACCATTCTTGTTGGGGTAATAAAGCATTCTAATTGGTCATCACGAAAAATTAAATGATTTTTTAAAAACTGCTCTTGAGCAATTTTATGAAAAGCCTCAATTGCATTTTTTTGCATTTTTGCAGGAATTTCTTCACTAAATATTTCTAAAATAAAATCACTCATAAATTTAAAATTTAGTTTCTTCAACTCTAATAAAATTAATGCCTTTTAAATTTTGGCTTACTTCAGCAATAACTTTTTCAAAATCAGATTCTATTATTGACTCAGTAATCAAAGCAACCAATGTTTGATCTTGAGTAGTTTTTTTATATGTTACTTGCTTAATTTTAATCTTCTCACCAAAAACTTCCTTTATCAAGTTTTTTTGATTTGACTGCTCATTATTAATTATAAATTTTAAAAAATATTTACCATAACGCTCATTTAATCCTATGGTTTTAGCATGAGATAATTTAGATAAATCTACATTAAAAATTGATTTATTAAAGCGCTGACAAGCAATATCAATAATATCTGCTACAACTGCTGATCCAGTGGTTAATCCTCCAGCCCCTCGCCCTATCATCATGTTCCATTCAAAATTTGAACCTAGAGTGAGAATTGCATTGTAGGAACCATCGACTTGGGCAATTTTTTCATTATTTTTTAACAAGGCAGGATATACTGATTGTTGAATTTTATCGCCAAGATTTTTATAGATTGCTAATAACTTTATTTTATATCCCAATTCATTTGCAATAGCAATATCATCAGCTGAAATTTTACTTATACCAGTTATATTCTTTGGCTCAAAAATTGGATAACTAGAATTAGCTAAAGCGCTTAAAATAGCAATTTTATGAGCAGTGTCTATACCCTCAACATCAAAGCTAGGATCAGCTTCAGCGTAACCTAATTCTTGAGCTTGTTTTAGGGTTTCGTGATAATTTTTTTCTTCGTCACGCATTTTAGTTAGAATAAAGTTACAAGTACCATTTAAAATTCCATAAACCTCTTTAATATCATTAGCACAAAATCCCTCACGAAAAGCTTTAATTATTGGATTGGCTCCAGCTACCGAAGCTTCATAAAGAAGAATCCCTTGATGTTTATCTACAAAATTAGCAATTTCTTCTCCATCTTCAGCAATCAGGGCTTTATTGGCAGTAACAACCTTTTTACCGTTGGCAATAGCCTTAAAAATTAGTTGTTTTGCAATAGTTTTTCCTCCTATTAACTCAACAACAACATCGACTTGCGGATCATTAGCCATCTCAATTACATCGTCATAAAATTTAATATTCTGATTAACAAAATCTTTTTTAGTTCTTGATGAAACCCCGACAACTTCAATTCTAACATTAGTTCTTTTTTCAATTATATTATGATCCTTATGCAAAATATCATATACTCCTTTCCCAACAGTTCCAAGTCCTGCTATGGCAATCTTTAATGTTTTTTTATTATTTGTCATTGTATAAATTTAATTTTTCTGTTTAATAAATTTGTTTTAGTTTAAATTTAAATCTTTAAAATTATTCAGATATTAAAAATTTTTTTGATTAACTTTAGAAAAAAAAATAAAATTGACAATTATATTTTAAGAAAAATTTTACAATGAATAAAAAAACTTACTACCCCTCAACTAATCCAAACTTTGATTTTGCAAAAATGGAAGAGCAGATTTTGCAATTTTGGCAAGAACAAAATGTTTTTGAAAAAACTCTCGTCATTCGCAGTATTTCGAATGATATTGATGATGACAATACCTCGCCAATTGTTGATAATTGTGCCTTAAAAGATCACAAAAATTGTCGACATCGTGATGACCATTCAAGCGAATTTGTTTTTTATGACGGTCCACCTTTTGCCAATGGGTTACCTCATTATGGTCACCTTTTAACTGGTTTTATAAAAGACATTTTTGCACGTTATCAAACCATGACTGGCAAAAAAGTTGAACGCAGATTCGGCTGGGATACTCACGGCTTACCAGTTGAGATGGAAACCGAAAAAGAATTATCTAAACTTCATAACAAAAACATCTCTGGACAAATTGCTATCCAAGAATTTGGCATTGAAAAATTTAATGAAGCTTGTCAAAAATCAGTAATGAAATATGCTAATGAATGGGAATATTATGTAACTCGTCAAGGTCGATTTGTAGATTTTAAAAATAGCTATAAAACTATGGACTTAAGCTATATGGAATCAGTAATCTGGGCATTTAAAGAGCTTTATGACAAAGGTTTACTTTATGAAGATCTGCGCGTAGTTCCTTATTCTTGGGCTTGTCAAACTCCGTTATCAAATTTTGAAACGCGAATGGACAATGCCTATCGACAAAAACCCAGCAAAACTGTTAAAGTTAAATTTTATCTCGAAAAATTTCCTCAATTCCTAGAGAAATTTTCACCATCTTGTAAAATTGCACTTATTGCCTGGACAACTACTCCATGGACACTACCTTCAAATTTAGCTTTAGCAGTTGGAGAAAATATCGAATATGCGGTTATTAAAAAGGAAAATGAAATTTTAATTTTAGCAAAAAATTTAGTCGAAAAATTTGCTAAAGAATTAGCAGATCATCAAGTTATAACCAGTATCACCGGTAAAGACCTAATTGGCTTAAACTATCAACCAATTTTTCCTTATTTTGAGTTTTTAAAAAATGATAATTTTAAGGAAAACTTAAATCCTGCTAATAAAGTTTTTACGGTTTTACACGGTGAATTTGTAGCAACTGAAGAAGGAACAGGAATTGTTCATTTAGCTTCTGGTTTTGGCGAAGATGATCAAATTTTATGTAAAGCCAATAACATTCCAACTCTTTGTCCTGTTGATGAAGGAGGAAAATTTAATAACTTAATAATCAACAAAACTTTATTTGAAATTTTCAAAAAAGATTATCCACAAAAAAATTTACCAGATTTGCATAACAAGCAAGTTCTTGAAACTAACGATGACATTATCAAATATCTTAAAGAACAGCATATTATTTTTGGCAATCCAGAGCAAATTCTTCACAATTATCCGCATTGTTGGCGAACCGATACACCGTTGATTTACAAAGCTGTGAGTTCTTGGTATGTTAAGGTTAGCGCTTTTAAGGATCGCATGGTTGAATTAAATCAACAAATTAATTGGATTCCAAGTCATGTTAAAGATGGCCAATTTGGCAAATGGCTGGAAGGTGCAAGAGATTGGTCAATTACTCGTAATCGTTTTTGGGGATGTCCAGTACCGGTGTGGAAAAGTAAATCCGGTAAAATTAAAGTTTTTGGTTCAATTGCCGAAATTGAAAAAATTTCAGGGAAAAAAATTACCAACCTACATCGTCCTTTTATTGACGAGATAGTTTTTGAAGAAAATGGCGAAGAATTTCGTAGGGTTTCAGATGTTTTAGATTGTTGGTTTGAGAGTGGATCAATGCCTTATGCTCAAGTCCATTATCCTTTTGAAAACAAACAATGGTTTGAAGCGAATTTTCCTGCCGATTTTATTACTGAATATCAAGCACAAACCCGAGGTTGGTTTTATACTTTAATGGTATTATCAACCGCTTTATTTGACCAAGCTCCTTTTAAAAATGTTATTTGCCATGGAACAATCCTTGATGAAAACGCTCAAAAACTTTCAAAAAGATTAAAAAATTATCCCGATCCTCTTGAAGTTTTTAAAACTATTGGCAGTGACGCTATGAGGTTTTATATGATTTCACAACCTGTAATGCGCGGATTGGAATTAAAAATTGATCAACAAGGAAAGGCTATTCAAGATTGTTTGCGATTATCAATTAAACCATTGATTAATTCTTTTAATTTCTTTTGCTTATACGCCAATGCCGATTGTTTAAAAGCAGAACGAATAGAATTACGTAAAAATTTTAATAATAATCTTGATAGTTATATTTTGGCTAAATTGAAATCTACTATTAATAATATTAAAAATGCTCTAGATAAATATGATACCATCTTAGCTTGCGATGAATATAATAGATTTTTTGAAATACTAAATAATTGGTATATTAGAAGAAACCGCAATAGATTTTGGAAAAGTGAAATTGATCAAGATAAACAAGACGCTTATGATGTTTTATATACTGCGCTATTGACGATGTGTGAAGCTTGTGCACCTTTATTGCCATTTACTTGCGAATTTGTATGGAAAAATTTACAAGCGAAAAAAATTGATTAAGATTAATCGTAATTTTTCTAGTTGATTATCTAGAAAGATTACCTAAGACATTAAAACTTATAAAGATAACTCACCATTAAACCCAATAATGAACCTTTTTTAGCCTGTTCACGAATCTCTGCTCTTGAGACATCAACGGTAATATTATTGGTAAACTTATAGCCAACCGAAAGTTGCAGTTGTCGATCAAAGGTATAGCGATCAAAAGAACTATTCTTGTCAATACTTCGAGAAACAAAAGACAAGCTACTATTCCAATTTCGATAGTTACCAATCATTGCTAGTGTTGAATATTGGGATTTTCGTCCCTTAATTCCTGACATATTGCTTAAACTAACAAATTCTGCAAATGGAATTATTGAGCTTTCTTTACCAATTTTATGTAAATATTCTGCTCCAACTACATAACCATTTTCTCGCTTACGATTTTGATTTTTATCAACTCCAAGACTACGAAAACCAAAATTATAAAATAAATTTTTTACCCCAAACAAATCTGCACCTTCCATAGCTAAGCTGTAAGATGAAATAGTTCCGGTATTGCCAGCCAATTCATCATTTCTTCGTGCTTTTGATCGATCATTAATAGCACTTCTACTTAAACTAGTATTATCATTAAAAAAAGTATTAAACTGAATTTGACTATTTTCAAGCAAGGCAATTGCTCCTCCACCAATTTTCTCACGAAGATTGTAGTCCTCGGTAAATTGGCTAGTAAAAACCCCTATTCTTTTGGCTTTGCGATGAGCCGTTCCAAATGTTGGATCAAATTTTCCAGCAAACAATTTAATATCATCATTTTGAAAATGGATTTTTAGTTCTTCAATCAACAAACCCATTTCATCAAAATTCATGCCTCGATCATTGCTAAGAAAAGTTCGATATCTTTCTGGATTAGTCCGATCTCGAGTTGTTAAAACATCATTAGGTTGCAATCGCCATTGAGTTTTAACAGCCCAGTTTTGATTGATATTCAAAGAAATATCAGGCTCAATATAAACAAATGAATTATTTGGCGATACCCCTCTTTTCTTGGTTGATAACACACGATCAAACTCAAACTGATAAAGAATTTTTCCCTGTAAATATGGGTATTTTTCTTTAGCGTATAAGTTAGTTGAAAAAATTGTTATAATTAACAATAAACTATAAAAATATTTATTATTGTTTTTAAACATAAGTTATAAAATTAAAGAATTATTAAAAAGAGTTTTTTATTATAAAATTTTTAAGAAAATCATTTTAGATTGGATTAAATTTTTATTACTTGATTATATTCTGTCTTTTTTAAAAAAAATGACTTTTTTAATCTTTAATACTTAAAAAATTAATATTCTTAAAAATTCATTGGTAAAATAATTGAAACTTCGGTTCCAACATTTTCTTTGCTTTGAATAGAAAAACTTCCATTTAATAAATTAATAAAGTTTTTAGCTAAGTATATTCCAATTCCGGTTCCAGCAACTGAAATTGAGTTACTTGCTCTAAAAAATTTTTGACCAATATTTTCTATATCAGATTTTGCAATCCCGATACCATGATCTCGGACTTTAATTTCCAGATTTTGTTGATTAACTTTAACAAAAATATCAACTACCGAGTTATCTAATGAAAATTTAACAGCATTTGAAATTACATTATTAAGAATATGATCAATTAATAATGGATCACTTTGCATTTCATCAGCATGCCCATCAAAATTTAAGTTTATTAAAATTTTTCTTGAATTAGCTACATTTCTACATTTTTCAATATTTTCTTCAAGTGTTTTTTTGAAGTTTATTTTTTGAATATTAACTTTAAGTATTCCCTCCTGACTTTCAAGCTTTGCAAGATTTAAGGTGCTATTAATTAAACCATTCATTCTTTGAACACCAAGTTTAATTCGCTCAAAACCCTTATCAACTGATTCATCATTTATATTTAGATTTTTAATTTTACGAACAATATTTTCACGTGTTGAGTCAATAATTTGTAAAGGCGTTTTAAATTCATGGGAAACGAGAGCAATAAACTCATTTTGCATTTTCCGCATTTCTTGTTCTTTATGAAGAGACTCTTGAAGTTGTCTAGATTTTTCTAATAAAGCTTGATTAGTAGTATTTGCTTTTTTTAAAGAATAGAATCTTGCAATTCCTGTAGTTAATTGATTAGCAATAGTTTCTAGCATTTCAATTTCATCTTCAAGCCAAGTTCTCTTATCGCTTTGTTGAAGAATAATATTACCAATAATTTTTTCTTCAACAATCATTGTTAAGCAAACTTGATTAGTAATTGAATATTTACTAAAAAATTGGTACATAGACTGACAATTTTGATCAACCTGAGCATCATCAATTATAGTTATGGCATTTTTTTTATCTTTATCGGCGTATCGTTGATTAAAATTATTTTGAAAAGTAATGAATTCAATTATTTCTTGTGATTTGCAATTATTATCTTTGTTCTTAATTATTTCCTTTGAAAAATTATTAGCATATTCAACAATAAAATTAATCCTAGTTTCCTGAAAATCATGAATTATACATCTCTCAATTTTTAAATGATTACATAAATTTTTAGCAATTGAGCTGGCTATTTTATCAATTGAAAGATCAGAAATAATTAAACTTGATATTTCACGAAGTAGTCTTTCATTTCTGAGACTTCTTTCAAGATTATGTAGGAGGGTTACTGATTTATTTTTTAAAGAATTATCAATAAATAAGTGGTGATTAAAATCAATTTTTTCAAAAATAAATACTGCATAATTTTCTTTAGTTTCGCCAATAAATTGAGGCAAGAAAGCAATTTTAAAACGAACTTTTTGTCGAGGATTATTAAAATCATATAAGGTGATTATTGCATCATGCTCTTTAAAATTTTTAACCATTTTAATCAATTGGGTATATTCAACTTGATCCGCTGAAGAATAATCTAGATCCAAATCTTCAAACAAAAAATCATAACTTTTATTTATTAAATCTGCTTGCTCAACATGAAAAATATCACGAAAATTTTTATTACTATGAATTATCGAAAGATAGTTGGGATTATTATTTTTGGCTCTACAGGCTATTGCTGGAAGATTATGAAGATCACAAATTTTTTTTATTTCTTGATTAAGATCACGAAATGAAGAATCAATTTTAATTGAAGCAATATTGTTATTATTTGCACTGTCAAAAAAAATTTGCTCATTACTAACTGTTAAGATATCCAATAAATCTTCATAACCTTCGCTATTAGATTCATCGAATTTTTCAACCGATTTAATATTATTACTTTGCATATAAATCTAACAAATTTCTATTTTAAAAAGCTTCACTTTAGCGATTGAAAACCAACAGCTTATTAAATAAATATATTTATTATTTTTTTGCTTTACTAGTTTTTCCTTTAAAGCTGTATTTTTTTGCTGAGCCACTTTGATTGCTCTGTTGATTGTTTTTTTGCTCTTTTTTTTGTAAAGCAGTAAATATTAAGTCAACTGCTCTATTCAAACCGATTTCTAAAATATTATCTTCTTTGACTGAAACAAATTTTTTATCATGTAAAAGATACGGTCCAAATGGTCCAATATTGGCAATAATTTTTTGTCCGGTTTCTGGATGAATTCCAAGATCACGAGGTAAGGTCAATAATGATTGAGCTTGCGCTAGATCAATCGTAGCAGGATCAATATTTTTAGGAATTGAAATTCTTTTGGGTTTTTTTTGAGTTGATTTTTTAGAATTCTTGGAAGTTTTCTTTGCCTTACCTTTAGAGTTTTTTTCTGCAGATTTATCAGACTGAGAATTATCTTCCACTTTATCTTCAACTTCGCTACCCTGCAGCTCAATATATGGACCATATGGACCAACTTTAATAACAATTTCATAGCCAGTTTTTAAGTCCTTACCTAAGCTTCGTGCTTCAAAATGAGGTTTAATTTCTCCATCTTCATTATGACCTTCTTCGCCAAAAATTTGCATAGTATGTTTACAATCTGGATAATTTGAACACCCAATAAATGAGCCAAATTTTCCGATACGAAGTCCAAGTTTACCAGTTGAACAAGTTGGGCAAGTATTTTTAAGATTACCCTGCTCGTCTCTGCCAAAAATATGTTCACCAAATTTTTGATTTAAAACTTCCAAAACTTCAGCAAATGGTTTATCCATAATTGTTGAGGTATCTAAACTAAAATCATTCCAAAATTTTTTAAGAAAATTTTTCCATTCCATTTCACCGTTTGAGATGATATCTAACTGATCTTCAAGATTTGCAGTGTAATCATATTCAACATATTTTCTAAAAAACTCTTTTAAAAAAGTAGTAACAATTCTTCCGCGCTCTTCTGGAAAAAATCTTCGTTTGTCAATTACTACATATCCACGATCTTGAAGAACCGAAATAATTGAAGCATAGGTAGATGGTCTTCCAATTCCCAATTCTTCAAGTTTTTTCACAAGACTAGCTTCTGAGTAGCGAGGTGGAGGTTCGGTAAAGTGTTGAGCTGGATTAACTTTTAACAAATTAAGATTTTCTTTTTCACTTAAGACTGGTAAATCTTGCTTTTCTTCATCAACATCTTCGTCGTCATTTGACTTAACATGATCATCACGATCTTCACGATAAACTTTATAAAATCCATCAAATTTAATAACTGAACCAATCGCTTTAGCTTTAGCATATGAAGGGATTGAAGCTATTTCAGCAATTACTTGATCAAATAACACATCAGCCATTTGCGAAGCAAGCATTCTCTTCCAAATTAAATCATATAAAGCAAATTGGTCTTTATCCAAATAATTTCTGACCTTATCAGGGCTAATATTGAAATCAGCTGGACGAATTGCTTCATGTGCTTCTTGAGCATTTTTTACTTTGCTTTTGAAAATATTTGGCGAAGCTGGAACATAATCTTTACCGTATAGATTGGCAATTTTATCACGAACAGCACTAATAGCCTCAGGAGAACATGAAATTGAATCAGTTCTCATATAAGTTATTAAACCTTGTGAACTTCCATCAATTTCTATTCCCTCATATAACCTTTGAGCAATCATCATCGTTTTACTTGCCGAAAAGCCTAGCTTTCTGGCAGATTCTTGTTGCATAGAAGAGGTAGTAAAAGGAGGATATGATCTTCTTTTAGTTTGTTTTTTGGTAATGCTTAACACTTGATATTTCTTGCTTTGCAAGAGATTAGCTATCTCTTGAGCTTGAATTTGATTTACAATTGAAAACTTCTCTAGTTTTTTTCCATTAACTTCAAAAATATTTGCAATAAATTCTTCTTTTTTTTCAGTTTCAAGAGCAATTTTAATATCCCAATATTCCTGACTTACAAAACTTTCGATTTCATCTTCTCGATCACATATTAATCTCAGTGCTACCGATTGAACTCTTCCTGCTGATCTTGATCCAGGAAGTTTTCGCCATAAAACAGGTGATAAAGTAAAACCAACGAGATAATCTAAAGCTCTTCTAGCTTGCTGAGCATTGACCAAATCCATATCGATATTACGAGGTTTAGCAATTGCTTCAAGCACTGAATTTTTGGTAATAGCATGAAAAACAACTCTCTCAACTTTTGTTGCAGAACTAAGAGCTTTTTTACTTTTTAAAACTTCTAAAATATGCCAAGCGATTGATTCACCTTCACGATCAGGGTCAGGAGCAAGAATAATTTTTTGACAATTTTTTGCCTTATCAACAATATCTTTGACATGTTTAGTGGATTTTAAGGAAACCTGATAATGCATTGTAAAATTTTTATCAGGTTCAACTGATCCTTCTTTACTTGGCAAATCACGAATATGCCCAAATGATGCAACAACCTGATAGTCTTTACCTAGATATTTACCAATGGTTTTTGCTTTGGCTGGTGATTCAACAATTAATAGATTTTTCATTATATTTCTCAGATTTTAAGTAATTAAGAAGGTAAATATTTTTAAAATTATGTTTTTATAAATCAACAAACACTAATTAAAGACAGATAAAATTAGACTGTTCTTTTAACGATTCTTCCCTTACTAAGGTCGTAGGTTGTCATTTCAACTTCAACCTTATCACCTTTTAAAATTCGAATCTTATTCTTTCTGATCTTTCCTGAAGCATGCGCAATAATGATATGGGAATTTTCTAGTTCAACCCGAAAAATAGTATTTGGCAAAACCTCAACAACAATTCCGTTCATGGTAAGTAAATCTTCTTTTGGCATATTTTAAATATATAATTAATAAAAACTTGTTGATTGCTTTAAAGAAAAATTGGTAGTAATAATTAAATAAAATCATTGTAAAATTATTACATTAGCAACTACTTCGGCATTTTTATAAATTTATTTTAAACTCTAAAACTTTATTTTGCAAGCTCTTAGACATTTTTAAAATTTATACTAAACCTCGCAATAACTTAATTTTCAAGGCTTGAAATATTTGTTTCTCTAACTCCCAAGACATGGCAAATTGCTAAAGTTAACTCAGATCTATTGAGTGTGTAAAAATGAAAATCATCAATACCACTGCGATGCAGAATTCTACATAATTCAGTTGCAACAATTCCTGCAACCAAATGTCTAGTATCTTGCTTTTCATCTAAACCTTCAAACATCTGATCCATCCACTTAGGAATATTTGTCCCACACATTTTCGCAAAGTGTTTAGCTTGTTTAACATTGGTAACCGGTAAAATTCCTGGAACTATTGGAACATTAATTTTAGCCTTTTGACATTTATCAATAAAACGCAAGAAGACATCGGTATCAAAGAAAAATTGGGTAATAATGCGATTAGCTCCCGCATCAATTTTACGCTTTAAATTATCAATATCCTCTTCTAAAGATTTAGCTTCGGGATGTTTTTCTGGATAGCCAGCTACCGATATTTCAAAATTTATTCCTTCTTTGTCTAAGTCCTTGATACCTTTCACCAATTCATTGGCATATTTAAAACCATTGGGATGGAGTTGATAATTTGGACTCGATGCAGGCATATCTCCTCTCAAAGCAACAATATGACGAACTCCAATTTGCCAATAATTATGTAAAATTTCAAAAATTTCTTGTTTAGATGCACCTACGCAAGTCAAATGCGAAGCAGGTTTAAGGGTGGTTTCTTTAATAATTTTTGAGATAGTATGATGAGTTCTTTCACGGGTTGATCCTCCTGCTCCATAGGTAACTGAAACAAAGCTTGGATTTAAAGTTCTTAATGATGAAATTGCCTGCCACATTTTTTCTTCCATCTCGTCATTTTTTGGAGGAAAAAATTCAAAAGAAACATTCAGTTCTTTTTGGTTAAGAGCAATTTCTTCTAGCTTATTAATTATTTTTTTCATGATTTTAAAAATCTACTTCCAGGTTTGATGGCAGGAATATTTTTTAATTCCAAGGGAATATTTTTTGGTTCAAATGTTTTAACGGCTATTTCAATAAGGGAAACTACCGGAATTGATAATTTACTGGATAAATCTTTATCATTTGAACGATCAACTAAACATGCTTCAGCAATAATATTATCGGTATAATTTTTTACTAAATTTACAGTTTCCAATGATGACTTGCCAGTTGTTATAACATCTTCAACAATTAAAACACGATGATTTTTATTAATTTCAAAACCTCTTCTTAATTCAAATTGTCCATTGACTCTTTCGCAAAAAATTGCTTGGATACCAAGTTGACGGGCTAATTCATAACCAACAACCACACCTCCCATTGCTGGAGAAACCACGATGTCTGCAAAATTTTCACCAAATTTTGCGATTAATTTTTGGGCTAAAGAATTACATAATTTTTCACTTCGTTTTGGATCCATTAAAACTTTTGCACATTGCATATAAGTATCTGAATGCAACCCTGAAGACAAAATAAAATGTCCACGAAGAATAGCTTGGCTATCAATAAATTCTTTTAAAAAATCCACGCGATTTGTCATGTTAATGTTAAGAATAATTCTTTAGAATTATAAGCAAACTAAAGCAATATTTAGTTTAATTTTAAAATTGTTAAAATCTATCTAATTTATAAATAAGATCATAAAAAAACTAGTTAACCTAATTAAATTTAACTTTCAATTTAACTTTTAATTTTATAATATTTGTAAATTAAATTGCCAATTTAAATATTACAAATATTTTTTAAAAAAAAACTTTTGAAAAAAAACCAGCTAGTTTTATGCTTGATAAAAAAACTTTAATCCAAGATGCTATCGCAGTGATTGATAATGAAATCAATGGCTTAGAAAAGTTAAAAAAAACTTTTGATGATAATTTTATTGAGGCATTACAACTTATTTTTAAATGTAGTGGTAAAGTTATTGTAAGTGGCATTGGCAAATCTGGACATATTGCTAAAAAAATCTCTGCAACATTTGCCTCAACAGGAACTCCATCATTCTTTGTTCACCCTTGCGAAGCTAGTCATGGAGATTTAGGAATGATTGAAAAAAATGATCTAGTCATTTTACTTTCCAATTCAGGTCAAACCAAAGAAATTCGTGATCAACTTTATTACTGCAAAAAATTTAATATCGCCTTAATTGGGATTACTAAAAAACAGAACTCAGAACTAGCGAGATTAAGCAATGTTTGTCTAATTATTCCAGATATTGATGAAGCAAATGATATCAATGCTCCAACTACCTCTACAACCATGATGCTGGCTCTTGGCGATGCACTAGCTGTAGGTCTGCTAAAAATTAGAAATTTTACTAACGAAAATTTTGCAGTTTTTCACCCTGGAGGCAAGCTCGGATCTGCATTATTAAAAGTTAAATCTCTTATGAGATCTAAAGAATCATTAGCTACTGTTAGAGCTCATCAAAAAATGCCTGAGGTTTTACTTGAAATTACCTCCAAAAGCCTTGGCTGCGTTGCCGTAATTGATCAAGATGGTTTATTAATTGGGGTTATCACTGATGGAGATTTAAGAAGAAATTTTAACAATAATTTCTTAGAAAAGACTGCCATTGAAATCATGAATAAAAATCCACAAATTATTGATCAAGATTTATTGGTAAACGATGCTATTGAAATAATGAATAAAAAATCGATTACTAGTTTATTTATTTGTGAAAAAAATAAATTAATTGGAATAATTCATATTCATGATTGTTTAAAAGAAATTAATACTTAATTTAAATTTGAATTAAAAAAATTTTTTTTAAATATTAATTCTGAAATTTTTTTAAATTTAACTTTATAAAACTATGTCAACCTATACAGCTTTGTCATACTTAGTTTCAGCGATTTGTTTCATTCTTTCTCTTTATGGCTTGTCATCTCCAAAAACCTCAAGACAAGGAAACTATCTTGGCATGATTGGAATGGCAATTGCAATTATAACAACCCTCCTTTTACCTCAGGTTCACAATACAATAATTATTATTTTGGGAATTGCCATAGGAGGAATAATAGGTTATTTTATTGCTAAAAAAGTTAAAATGACTGCCATGCCTCAATTAGTTGCAGGATTTCACTCCTTAGTTGGATTATGTGCAGTTTTTATAGCGATGTCTGCATTATGGTTTCCTAATTCATTCAACATTGTTGAAGATGAAAAAATCAAAAATTCCAGCCTAATTGAAATGGGTCTCGGATTGGTAATTGGGGCAATCACCTTTACTGGATCAATAATTGCTTTCCTCAAGCTCAATGGCAATATTGGTTCAAAATTTGTAATTTTTAAAAAAAATCCCCAACTTTATGCTAAAATTTTTGGTGCAATATTATTGATCCTTTTAATTTTATTTTGTATATTTGGTTCAAAATTTTTATTCATCATTTTATGCTTGTTGTCTTTCTTTATTGGAGTTGTTTTAATTGCTCCGGTTGGAGGTGCAGATATGCCTGTTATTGTTTCGATGCTCAATTCGTATTCGGGATGGGCTGCCAGTGGAATAGGCTTCACACTCAATAATCAGCTACTTATTATCACTGGAGCACTTGTTGGAGCAAGTGGAGCAATACTTAGCTATATTATGTGTAAAGCGATGAATCGCTCAATTTTCAATGTTATGTTTTCATCTTTTGGTCAACAAAATATTAGCAATACCGAACAAAAAGAACAAAAACCAATTCATCAAAGCTCTGCTGAAGATGTTGCTTATATAATGAAAAATGCATCTAGCGTTATTATCGTTCCAGGTTATGGAATGGCAGTTGCAGGAGCTCAACATGCAGTTGCTGAAATGACCCACCTCCTTCAAAATGCTGGAATATCTGTAAAATTTGCCATACACCCAGTTGCAGGAAGAATGCCTGGACATATGAATGTTTTACTTGCGGAGGCTAAAATTTCCTACGATGATGTTTTTGAACTGGAAGAAATCAATTCCGAGTTTAAAACAACTGATGTTGCATTTATTATTGGAGCAAATGATATTACTAATCCTTCAGCCAAAACAGATAAATCAAGTCCTATTTATGGTATGCCTATTCTCGATGTATCCTTGGCTAAAACAGTATTTTTTGTTAAAAGATCAATGGCTTCAGGTTATGCTGGGGTTGATAATGAATTATTCTACAATGATAACACTATGATGGTTTTTGGAGATGCCAAAAAGGTAGTTGAAGAAATTGTTAAAAATATCAATAACTAAATATTTTTATTATTTTAAAATTTCTACCCATGTTCTTAAAAAAAATAATTATATTAAATTTCATTTTCTTAGTATTTATCAGTAACCAAGCTATTTCTAATGAATTAAAAAAAAATTGAAAATACCACCCCTAAAACTGATGAAAATATTTTAACAAAAAAACCACCAAAGATACTAACTTAGCTGACAATCAATATAATCTAAAATCAAAAATTTTCATTAAAGGTCTTACTACTTCGATTGCTATCGAAAAAGCTCGAGGAATTTCACAGGAAAATGTATATCTAAATAACAAAAAAATTAACGAACTCAATTGGAAATTTCGTGATGTCAAAATGTTAAGGCTAAATTCAGGCTTTGAGGTTGAAGATCACATTAAAATCAATGCCTAGTTATGCAGGTTTATTTAGAAACTCTTCTAAATCATATATGACAGATTATGATTGGCTGGGAAGTCTGGGTGGAGGTGAAGGTAATGTAAACCATAATGCCTAGACTCATTATTCATATTCACTAACTGAGACAAAAATCGAGGAATTTGACATAAACACCTCAAGCGATTTTCTAAAGTTTATCGATGTCAATCTTGGTTATCGTGAACATCGCTTTAAATTTAGCGATAGTCTTCAAAATATTAGTTACTCATGTACTGAAGAAGATTTTAATAAAAATATATGTTCTCAAGTTGGACTAAGAAATATTAACCAACAATCTAATGGCTTTAATGCCATTAATTATTATCAAAAATTTAGAGTCCCATACATAGGAGCAAGCTTTAAATATGGTTTTTTTAATGATAAATTAAAGTTTAGTGTTTATGGAGCATTTAGTAATTTAGTAAGCGCATACAGCAAAGATCATCATATTGCTCGAAGCTTTACTATTACTAGCGAATTCAATAACTAAAAATATTATAATTTCGGTAGCAATATTAACTATAAATTTTAAAAAGACCTTGCTTTAAATTTAGGTTTTGATTATTTTGAAATACCAGAAATTAGAGGTGATTCATATTATGATTATTATAACCAAAATTTAAGATTTGTCAATTCTAAAGGAGCTGGAATTTCCAACAAAACTCAAAGAGTTTCCTTAGGTTTGAAATATGATTTTAATATTTAAAATTAATTTTATAAATATTTTATCTTGCAAAGTTTTATAAAAAACTTCAAAATAAGTTTATTAATTTACAAAAAATTTTACTAACAAGTAGAATTTTTAAAAAATCTTAAATGCTAAAAATATTATATTTTATGAAAACTAACGCAAATTCAATAAGAATTGGTAATGTTATTGAATTCCAAAATCAATTATGGAAAGTTGTTAAAAGAGAACACGTTAAACCAGGAAAAGGTGGGGCATATATTCAAGTTGAAATGAAAAACATTATAACTGGCAATAAAACCAATACTCGTTTTGCATCCAGTGAAGATGTTGAGATTGCCTATGTCGAACAAAAAAACTATCAATTTCAATATTTCGATCAAGATGAGTTGGTTGCCATGGATATGGAAAATTTTGAAACCCATCAATTTAATAAAGAACTAGTTGGCGAAGCTTTTCCTTTTTTACAAGAAGAAATGAATATTAGGGTCGAATATTGTAATTCCAAACCAATTTCAATATTTCTTCCTGAGCAAGTCGAAGCCGTAATTTCTCAGGCTGATGCAGTTGTTAAAGGACAAACAGCTGCCGCATCATATAAACCAGCAATTTTAGAAAATGGCATAAGGGTTATGGTTCCACCATTCATAGAATCTGGAGAAAAAATTATCATTAATACTGAAGATTTTTCTTATGTAAGTAGAGCTAAAAGTTAATAAAAAAATTTTAAATAATGATTGCAAAAACAAAAAATAACTGGCAATTTTACAAAATGTCTGCCCTTGGTAATGACTTCGTTATCTTTGATTTTCGTAAACAATATTTTAAAATCTCTCCTCGTCAAATTCAAATTATCGCTGATCGAAAAAATATCGGTTGTGATCAACTAATTATTATCAAATCTTCAGAACAGCCAAATCACCCAGAACTTCCCCTTTTTAAAACAAATGATCAATTGTTTTACGAAATTGATATTTATAATCGCGATGGATCAAAAGCAGAAGCCTGTGGAAATGCAACTCGCTGTGTTGCAGGTCTTTTATTTGAAGAAAATCCAACCCACAAAAAAATCAAAATCAAAACCTTAGCAGGTATACTTGATTGTAATAAAATTAGTGATAAAGAAATTTCTATAAATATGGGTAAAATCATTTTTTTAGAAAATTTTTTTTATGCTAATTATAATTTTTATTGTGCCAATATTGGCAATCCTCATGCTATTAGTTTTATCAATGAAGCTATTAGTAATGAAGAATTTTTTAGAATTGGACCTCAAGTTGAAAATCACCAAAATTTTCCTAAAAAAACTAATGTTGAATTTGCCCAAATTCTTAGCGATGATTTAATTGTAGTTCGCGTCTGGGAAAGAGGAGTTGGCGAAACATCAGCATGTGGATCTGGAGCATGTGCAGTAGTTGCCTGTGCTGTAAAAAATAATTTGGTAAAATCTCAACAAGTTACTGTCAAATTTACTGGTGGAAAATTAAAAATAAATTGTATTGACGGAGAAATTATAATGACAGGAGATTATAATAAAATATTCAAAGGTACTATTGATGAAGAATTATTTTTATAGATTTATCGCAATCGTAAGTATTTTTTTAATAAATTTTAATTCATTAGCTATAACTATTGAAGATCAAATTGATGATCCAAAACAAGAACAATTTGCCCGAGAAATTTTTTTAGAAATCCGTTGTTTGGTATGCCAAGGACAAGTAATAGAAAGTTCTGATAGTGAATTTGCAATTAATGTTAGAAAATTTATTCGCGATAAAGTCAAACAAGGTCTTAATAAAGAACAAATTAAAAAACTTTTAATCAAAGATTATGGTGATGAAATTTTAATGACTCCAAGCATTATTAATGAACCATTATTATGGTTTTTGCCATTAATATTTTTTATTTTATCTTTGTTTATTATCTTTAAAAAATATCACAAAAAACTAACTTAAAAACTAAATAACTCATGTCAACTTATCTTCATCATCACGATTTACCAAACGATATTGAATTTAAAACAGCAATTGCTGTTGATACCGAAGCAATGGGTTTAAACATAATGCGAGATCGTTTATGTTTAATCCAAATTTCCCAAGGTGATGGAAATGTTCATATTGTAAAATTTGATAGTAATTTTAATGCTCCAAATTTAGTAAAAATTTTAACCAATGATCAAATCCTTAAAATTTTTCACTTTGCTCGATTTGATATGGCGATATTATTTCATTATTTAAATATTAATTTTAGCAATATTTACTGCACCAAAATTGCCTCAAGACTTGCTAGAACTTACACCGAATCTCATGGCTTAAAAAATCTATGCGAAGAATTATTGGGAATTGAGATTTCTAAAAAACAACAAAGTTCAGACTGGGGAAATAAAAACCTTAGCGATAAACAACTTGATTATGCCTCAAGTGATGTATTATATTTACATCAAATTAAAGATAAACTTAATGAAATAATTATTCGCGAACATCGTCAAGAACTTTTAAAAGATTGTTTAAAATTTTTACCAACACGGGTTAAACTTGACCTTGTAGGTTTCTCCAATATTGATATTTTTAGTCATTCTTGATTTATAGAGACATTCATTTAGCAACGTAACCATCTTCTCTTAATTTAGTAATAAAATCAAGAATTACACTTTTAACAACGTCAAACTCAACCTTTTCACTACCTTGCATAAATATTGCAGGAACAAATAAAGGTAACCAGAAAATATGAGTCGAATAATCTTCAACAAGATAATCTTTAACAACATTATCTTTGTCTTTTTCAACTCTTCTAACCTTTGCTATAAGCTGATGATTGGCCTTAATCCAATAAGGAATTATGAATAACATCCTAGCATTAAATTCAAGCATAAACCTACTAAATTGAGGATTTTCAATATTTTGATTGATGTTTAAATCAATAATTAATTCAGCTTTTTTTTGATCAGTTATTATTTCACAACAATCAGCAATAATTATTGACTCGATAATTTGATCAGATAATGGTTTTTTATTATTATCATACTTAAAACCTGGATAGTTAGTAAAATAATTATAATTAACTACTATCTTAGTTTTTGTTTCAGATTTTGATGATATATTAACTGATTTATAATCAAAATATTTATCAGATTTAATCGCGATACAACTTATTAAAGATAAAGACATTACAAGAGATATGGTGATTCTTAAAAAATATGACATTTACTTTTATGGATTTGAAAATTATTGACGGTGTATTTGTTAAAAAAATTTTAAGTTTTTAGAATCACAACCAAGAATAAAACTATGAAAATCAAATATTTTAATTTAATTGTTATTAAATTAGATGTGAACTATTTTACTTAATTTTTTTTATAAATTTAAATTTTATTAGTTTAATTTCAATATTTTTTATAAATATTTTATATAATTTAACTAGTTAGTATCTTGCACTTTCTTTTAAAATATTGTTCAAAGGATATGCTTTATTTCTTTATTCACTGATCTTTAAAAAAACGATTAATTCAGCAATATTGCAACGATGATATGTAGAATTTATAACAACCCAAAAAAACCAGCATGAAGATTAATTACTATTGTTAACAAAAAATTTGTAACCAAATTTATCTTATGTCGTAGATTAACTTTAGAGTTAATTGTTAGCGGTAATCTCCAAGCTGCAATAATTAACTCCAATGCTCATGGTGAAACTTTTTTATCTCCAGCCAAACCCATTTTGTAATTGCAATTTTGAGCAAATATCGCTAAACGGTTGCAACTTATCTTAATGACAAATTGTTAACCTCAATTACCGATAATCAAGGAATCGCTAATTTTGATATAGTAAAACTTGGTCGATATAAAATTAATACTTTAGACAATTTAAATTTGATATCAGCGAATTTATTTATTATGCGGGAAGCATAACCAATGAAGATCAAGATGCATTTGAGGATTATTTGGGAAAAAAATATAATATGAAAATACCTCATCAATAATTACATTTTTATACGAAATGTAAAACAGCAATGTAAAACATAAAAAAATATTAAACTAATCAAGAGATTAATATGATAGGCAATCAATTGTGAAAAACCAATTTTTAACAAAGCTAAAATTAAAAAAATTGAAAAAAAATACATTAACCCATAAACAAAAAAAGCCCTTAAAACCTCGAACTTACAAAATTTTTTTACTTTAAAGCAAAAAAATTTATGGGTTAAATAATTATGGACAATAGTAAATAAATAAAAAATTGAGATTTTTAGCAAATCAATTTTTAAAAATTTATACAATCCCAACCCAATCAAATAGTTGAATCCAGTATTATATCCACCAATCAAAAGGAATCTAATTTTTTGATTTTTTTTAAAAATATTAATTAAATCTAAGGGGTTTTTGAGCAATATTAATATTTCTTGATGGTTTTTAATTTGTTTTAACATAACTTTATAATAACTCACTAATTTCTTTAAATAACGAAATTGCACTTA
The DNA here is from genome assembly GCA_014190355.1 of Alphaproteobacteria bacterium. GTDB lineage: Bacteria > Pseudomonadota > Alphaproteobacteria > Rickettsiales > UBA1997 > CAILUF01. Next base: position 44,015 of record BJGH01000005.1, on the reverse strand, counting down.
AATAAGCTGACTCTACTCTACCCTGAATACACCAATCTCCACTTAAACCGATTAAATTTTCTTTATCAAAATAACTTTGCAAAGAATTTTGTTTGCCAATATTAGCATATCGCCACCTCTGAATATCAGAGTGCATAATTTCACTAAGTTTAGCATTTGTGGCATATTCAAATTCTTCGATTAATTCATTTTTAATATCATTTAAATCTCGCTCTAAATTATTTTTAGCCCAGAGATTTCGTGATAAAAATGTTAAACTACAAGAGCGATTTCTGCTTGGTTTAGAATTTTCAAAAGCAATCCAGCTTAATTTTGAATTCTTAACATATGCACAATCCCAAGCAATATCAGGCTTAACTTTTAAACCCAACATCACTGCAAAACAACCAATCATTTCCTTACTTTTTAATTCATTAAAAAATCTAAAGTTTTCTGGAATTAAAGCCAATGCTTGTTCAACAGGAGTGGTAATCAAAACATAATCAAATTTACCAAGCAATTCATCTTTATCATCATAAATCAGCAAATAATTTTGCTCTTTGCAAATTTTGTTTATTTTGGTTTGTAAAGAAATATCAAGGTCTAAAGCAAGTTTTTTTGCTAATGAATTCATCTTAGGTGATGATACAAAATGTTGATTATTATCGTCCCATGGCCTTTGAAAAGCTATTTTATTGCCATCAATTTCAACAAAATTTGCTGACCAATTTTCAACAATTTTTTGATCGATGAAAGGTTGCAAAAATTCGCGAAACTCTTGAGTTCTAATAGTAAAAAACTGCGCACCAAAATCAAAACTAAAATCATCCTTATATCTTGAAGCCATTCTTCCACCAACACCGCGAGCTTTTTCAAAAATTTTAACATTAGCAATATTTTTTAATTTATTTGCCAAAACTAATCCAGAAATTCCTGCACCAACTATTGCAATATTTTTTTTAGTCATAATTATTTAATAATTTTAAATCTTAACAATGCTTCTTTATTTTTACTAATTCCTACTCTTGGCAATTTAAGATATTTTACTTTATTAGCAACATCAAATACCTCAATTTTTCTCTCAATAAAAATATTAGTTTTGTTAAAAGACTTATCAATTTTTAAATTTTTACAGACCCTGCCAGGTCCATCTAACTCAAGGAAGTTTGGCTCAAAAACCTGCACTGCTCTAATCAAAACTGCCGAAGGAAAACCCTCTGCTTCACAGACAAAATTTAAACAATAATGCATACCATAAATTAGATAAACATAAATTGTTCCACAGCTCATAAACATAGCCTGATTTCTTGATGTCATTTTACTACTAGCGTGTGAAGCGGGATCTGCTCCACGATAACTTTCTGTTTCAGTGATAATAGCTTTGAATTGTTGATTTTGCGAATGATTAATCACCATCATTTTTCCAAGCAATTTAATTGCTACATCATCACTATTTTGAAGAAAAAAATCTCTATCAAGTTTTTGCATTTATAAAATCACTTTGACCAATTCCTGATTACTAACTAATTTAATTTGCAAAGCATTACAAACATTGCAAAGATCACCAACAAATTCTTTAATATCAAGCTTTGAGGAGATTTCAAGTAAACTTACTGTAGTTTTCATTGATAAATTATTTTCTGATTTAAATTTTCTAACTGCAAAAATTATTTGCAAAATTTCTTCGCCAATTAATAAAATATTATCGCTGGAAATATCTCTTAAAGAAGGAAGATAAGCATGATTGCCGCGCGCATGAATCGAGATTTTTTGTGTAAATTCTTCAACAAAAATTAGCGAGTAAATCTCTTCGCAAAGATGCGGAAGATAAACGGCAAATAATTTTAAAATATTTTTTAAAACTAAATTTAAACAGGCTAAGGAACTAAGTTGGTCAGCGATAATTTGATTTTTTTGCTGATCATTTAATTGACTTTGTAAATATTTTTCAGCATTAAGACCGTAAGAACGAACCTTACAAATTTCCAAATAATTATCACAAAAATAATGCCAAAAAAATTCTTCTAAAATCTCCCTTGCTTTGGCATATTCATAAATTTCAAACTGTTGATTATATTGCAAGATAACTTGTTGAAATTTATTAATAATCCAACGATCACTAACACTTGTTATTAAAGATAACAAATACTGATCTTGATTGGCTAAAGAGATATTATTTTTTGTTAAATGATTTTGTAAAACTGCAAAATGTTGTGAACAAAACTTAGCGCTATTAAAAATTTTGGTAATTAATTTTTGACCAATTTTAAAAACTTCTTCACTGTAAGCAATATCTGCACCAAGGCTAGATGCCGATGCCCAATATCTAACAACATCTGCAGATTTTTCTTCAATCAAACCTTTAGGAGTAATAACATTTCCTTTTGATTTACTCATCTTGGTTTTATCACTTGCCAAACACCACCCCGAAATCATTAAATTTTGCCAAGGAATTGTTTGAATTAATTGCGAATTTTCTTGAAGTTTAATTGAACCATCTAAATTTTTTTGGACATTACCATCTTGATCTTTAACGATTTCTAAACTATGCAAATAAGCTTTAACAATTGTATAAAATGCCCAGGTACGAATTATTTCATGAGCTTGCGGACGCATATCCGCTGGAAATAATTTATCATGCCTTGCTTTATCAAAGCAAATTTCACTAGAAATTCCTTTGCTTGAAAGCTGAGGGGTAATTGAGGAAGTAGCCCAAGTGTCGAGAACGTCTTCTTCACCTTCTAAAATCCAATATTCTCCATCGCAATCTTTAACAATTCTTTTTTCTTGGATATTATTATCGATTTGTAATTCCTTTATCAAATCTTCTTTTTGTGCGATGTTTAATTCTTTATAACCATCTGGAATATCAGCAATTGGATCAATTGGCAAATTTTTTTCATCTGGAATTGGAGTTATCTTTTTTTCATATAATTCAGGGTTGAAATTATGATTACCCCATCCGATTTGTGAACTTCTTTTAGGATTTACATTTGTCAAATACCACACCGGAATTTTTACTCCAAAAAATCTTTGACGACTTATGCACCAATCTCTCGAAAGCCCATCAATCCATTGCTCGATGCGGACACGCATATATTCGGGATACCAATTACACTCGTGAGCTTTTCGCTTTAATTGTTCTTTTTTATCACGGATTTTAATATACCATTGCGGACGAATTAAAAATTCAATTGGAACACCTGAGCGTTCGGCACACTTAACAAAGCGAGTTATTTTTTGCGATTTAATTAAGACTGGAGTTTGATTTTGTTGATTAGAATTTAAATCCATACTCGGTTTTAAAACCCTTCCTTGAGGGGGAGTCAAAATCGCCAAGCGATTTTGGTGGGGGGTCAATTGTGAATTTTTTAACAGCTCAACAATATAATCCATTATGCCATTAACATTTTCTAAAAATTCATTATTCGCTAATCTTAAAATTCTAAATCCTTGATTTTGTAAAAATTGATCACGATTGGTATCATATTCTTTTTTTTCAGCATGCCCTGAGCCATCCAGCTCAATGATTAATTTTTTTTCAAAACAAACAAAATCAACAATGTAATTACCAATTGGCTGTTGTCTGCTGAATTTATAACCCAATTGATCATTATTTATTTTATACCATAAAATTTTTTCATGATCAGTCATATTAGATGTCAATTCCTTTGATCTAGAAAGATTTTTTAATTCATAATTTCTTTGAGCAAAATTTTTATCTGACTTTCCACCGGAATTACTTTGTAATTCCGACTCCCCCTCAAGGGGAGAGTTGGGAATCGACGATTTCGATAAAATCTCGGATAATTCATTTATAATTAATTCACGAGTTTTTTTGATGGTATTTCCAACAACAATTCTTTGAAAAACTTCAACAAAATTTTCTACATCCAAGCAATTACTTTCATTGATATTTCCTGCGAAAATATCCCACTCAATTTTATTTTTAGATGAAGATTTAGATATCACCCCGCCACCCAAAATTCCACCTTCACCAATTATTGCCCGCAATGGCAATTTATTTTTTTCCCACCATTCCACATCCGTCTCATCACCGAAAGTGCAACACATTACCACCCCTGTTCCTTTGTCCATTTGCACTGAATTATCGGCGATAATTTTTACTTTAACACCAAATATCGGGGTAATTGCGTATGAGCCAGTTTCGCCCTCGCCTTCATTATTTAAATTTTTTAAAATTAAATTTTTATAGCGTTGATCTGCCCCATTAATCATCACTGCAACGCAAGCTGGCAAAAGCTCTGGACGAGTTGTCATAATTTCCAATGGCAAATTATTATCAGCAATTGCAAAATTAATAAAAAACATTTCACCTTCAATTTCTTTATCGACAATATCAGCTTGAGCTAGGGCTGTGCGGTCAGAAATGTCCCAAAAAACTGGTTGATTTTGTTTTTCAATTAAACCTTTGTTGAATAAATCGATAAAAGAAGCTTGCGAAATTTTTTGTGATTCAGGCGAAATAGTTTGATATTTTTCACTCCAGTCAACAGACAAAGCAATTGCTTTAAATAATTCTTCAAATTCAGCTTCAGCTTCCGCTACAACCTCACGACATTTTGCTACAAAATAACCACCGGATTTATTGCTATTTTGATCATTATTTTTTTGACGCTCTTCAGCCTCATAAACCATCGCTTTCTTGCCAATAATTTTTTCAACTAATCTTTCAGTTGGCAAACCATTATCATCAAATCCCATCGGATAAAAAACATCTAAACCTTTCATACGCTTAAATCTTGCTACAAAATCAGCTTGCGTGTAAGAAAAAATATGACCCATATGAAGCAATCCAGACACGGTTGGAGGAGGAGTATCGATTACAAAAGTCTGCTCTTTTTTTAAATCATTGCCAAAACTGTATATACCGGTTTTACCGTTGATTTTACCGTTTTCTTGCCAATATTTTTGCCATTTTTCTTCTATTGTTTTAGCGTGATATTTTTCAGTTAACTCTGTCATTTTTAATTACATTAATTCAATAATTTCCATTGCCATTCTACCAACTGCTTGAAGATAAATTTTATCATTATTGATCAAGGGAGTGTGAACAATTTTTTTGCCTAAGTCCGTAGTTTTTTCAATCTTTGCATCATCAACATTAACTAACATCACCACTCCATCTTGACGAGAGATAACTAACTTATCCCCAGCCATTACCAGACCGTTGTAGATATATTTTGTCAAAGTTTTTTTAGGATTTTGATAATCTGGTAAATTTTTTATCCATTTAATTCCTGCAGAATTTCGATTAATGGCAATTAATTTATTGTCATTATTGATAACAAATAAATAATCACCAGCTAGCCAAAAATTAGCAATCCCAGCAATTTGTTTTTTCCAGATTGCTTGACCATTTTTGACATTTATTGCCTTGAGCAAACCACCATTACCAATTGCATAAACAATATCATTTTTTACCAATAAACTTGCATCAACATCGTTAAGATAAAAATCTGAAGTAATCGCTTTATTAAGATTTAAATCCTGAACCCAAATTGACTCTGCAGTTTTTTTATTTAAAGCGTAAACCTCTCCCGACGAATATCCAACAATTACTTTATCTTGATAAATTAACGGTTCAGGACTGCCAAAGATTGCCGTAGAGCGAACCACACCTGAATGAATCCAGATTATATCGCCATTTTGCTGATTGAAACAATAGGTTTTGTTATTGTCAGTTGAAACATAAATATAACCATCTGAGGTAATTGGTTTGGAATTTAAAACTGCACTAACTTGTTTTTGCCAGATGACTTTACCATCGATTGCATTGACTGCAACCAAGTGGTTTGTTCCCATAGTAGCATAGAGTATATCTTGATCAATTGATAAGTTAATACTACGATAATTTTTTAACCAAGATTTATCAAGGATTTGTTTTTTATAGATGAGTTTTTTGGTTAGCAAATCAAAAGCAAATAACTGCGCTGAGCCATCAAGAACAAAAAGTTTTTGCTTGAAAATAACTGGCTGATAATGAAAATTTTCATTTTTTTCAGACCAATATAAAATAGATTTTGACCAAGATTTTGTAAGCTTAATTTCTTTTTGTGTTTTTAAAAAATCTTTACCTTGGTTATAATCCCATTTTTTATAAAAATTTTCAATTTTTTGATTGGCATGAGCAAGTGATCCTGAAAATTCGGTATTAAGAATTTGTGGAGGTAATTTAATAGGTTGGTTAGCAAGCTTATTGTCAATTTGTAAATTGTCATCTGCAATGTAAGCGAAAACAGCTTTAGATTTATCATAGGTTTGATCTTTATCGCAAGCACTTGAAAAAAGCATTGCCAAGGAGATAAGTAGTAAATTAATAAATTTTGATAAAGTAAAATTTATAAGACTAAAATTTTTAAAGCGATTTTGGGAAAATATTTGATTTAGATTCATTTAAATTTTTTTTAATTTAACTTTAAAACATAAAATTATTGCTAATGACAATGACATTAAAAACCATTTTAAAATATTTTTTTATAATTTTTTTAAATGACGCAGTGCATTTAAAGACTAGCAGAACTTAATTAACAAATCCAATAAATTAAGATTTATCTTCGCTCTTTTTTTCATCAGATTTTTTATCATTTGACTTAGAAGGGTCTTTAGCTTTGTAACCTTTTTGTAAAAGGATTTTTTGAGCATCTTGAGCTCTAGTTTTAAGAGATTTGTCTACCTCTTCGTCATTTTCAATTTCTTTAAAAATTTCATCAGCAAGTTGATAATTTTCTTTTTGAATTTCATAAAATCCTCTTTGCTCAGCAATATGGTATTTCAAGCTATTAGCATTTTTATAAATTTTATTAATTTGCTTGGAAAGATCCTTCTTCATTAACTCATCATCTGACATTAAGGTGTTGATAGCAAGAAGACCTGCTAGATCAACGAGATAATCATTACAATAAAAACAGTCATTAACTTGCAGATAAATTTCACTAGCTTTGACTTTATCACCTTCATCAAGCAAATATCCCGCATATCTAATTGAAGCTAAAGCATAGACATTCGCAGGAACAAATTTGGCTTGGTTAATTTGAGATAATTTTTCTTTAGCTAATTTTATGTCACCTTTTTGTTGAGCTACAACTGATTCATGAAGTATTGCAGAGTATTTTTTTGCCTGATGATTTTGAAAAACACAAAAACCAGAGTAGATAACCACAACAACTAATGCAACACTTAAGGCTTTAACTAACATCTTTTTATTATCAACCATAAAACCAAAGATTGATTCTTTGTTAGCTTTATTTTTTGCATTCTTAAGGGCTTTAATAATTCTTTTTGGCATATTAGATGATTTAATTGAGGTTGTTATTTCTTATATTTTTAATAATTAAATGTCTATAATAAAATTACCTAAAAATAATTTTGAAATTAAAATTAATTTTTCAAATAATTTAGATTTTTAACTATTTTTTAATTTTAACATAGTTATTTATTTTTTCACAATAAAATTATCAAAAAAATTTTAAATTTTTAATTTACCAATTGTAAGCAACAATCAATGGTATTTTTCAATAAATAGCTAATGGTCATTGGTCCAACTCCTCCAGGAACTGGGGTAATATGACCTGCCACTTTACTAACCGATTCAAAATCAACATCTCCAACCAATTTATTGACACCGTTAACTTGCAGACGATTAATTCCAACATCAATGACAATCGCTGATTTTTTTACCATATCAGCGGTGATAAGATTAGGCTTTCCTGCTGCAACAATTATGGCATCAGCATTTATACATTCGCTCTTAAGATCAATGGTTGAGCGATTTGCCACAGTAACCGTGCAACTTTCAAGCATTAAAAGTCGAACTAATGGTCGACCAACAATATTTGATGAACCTATCACCGTAACTTTAAGCCCGGCGAGATTTTTACCCTTAACTTCTTTTAAAAGATGAAGACATGCCAAGGGAGTACAAGGGATTATTGCTTTGTCTTTACCATCAATTTCACCAATTGATAATTTTCCAACATTGATAACATGAAAACCATCAACATCTTTACGATGATCTATGGCATGAATAATTTTTCTTGTGTCGATATGAGCAGGTAAAGGCAATTGCACTAAAATACCATGAACTTTTTTATCATTATTTAATTCTTGGATTTTAGCAATTAATTCACTTTCACCAATATCGCTTGCTAGTTTAAATTGAATTGAATTCATTCCAACGCTATGAGCGGATTTTTCTTTATTACTAACATAAACTTCACTTGCCGGATCATTTCCAACCAAGATAACTGCCAAAGTTGGAGTAATATTAAAGTTTTTTTTGATATTACTAACTTGTTCAGCAATATTTTTTTTCATGTCATTGGCAATTTGTTTGCCATCGATAATTTGGGCAGTCATAACAAGATTTAAGTTTTTTAAAAAGTTTTTTAAATTATGAGCAAATGATTTATTGAAATCAAGCTGAAATTTCAGCAAGAAAGGCTTGATCTAGGCTATTTTGATGATGTCTTTTCTTGAACTCATTAGGAGTTCCAGTGAAACGAATTTTTGCTTGATGTAACACTGCAATTTCATTACATATCTCATCCATATCAACTAAAATATGTGAACTAAAAAAAATAGTCTTATGATGTTTTTGATAATCCAATAATTCTTTTTTTAGAGCATTTCTAGCCATCGGATCTAAGCCTGACATAGGTTCGTCAAGAATAATTAACTCAGCCATTGACATAAATGTTGCAAGTAAACCAAGTTTTTGAGTCATTCCCTTTGAATATTTACTAATTTTTTGATTTAAAACATTAAAATCTAATTCAAGATTTTGACATATTTTTTTGGCATTTTTAGCATCAAATTTTTTATCATAAAAACTTAATGCAAATTCTAAAAACTCTACACCTGTTTGATGAGCTGATGGTTGAAATTTTTCTGGTAAATAAAATATTTTTTTTCTTGCTTCAGGCAAAACTCGAGACAAGCCAAATATTTCAACCTCTCCTTGATCTTGATCAAGCAAATCAAGAATAATTTTAATTAAGGTCGTTTTACCTTGACCGTTAAGACCAATAAAGCCAAAGATATCAGATTTTTTAACAACAAAATCAACATTATCTAAAACGGATTTATTAAAACTTTTGTAAACTTGTGAAACTTTTAGAGGAATCATATAATTTTATATTTCTTAAATAAATTTATGAATGATTTTTATTTTCAATTAACTTGGGCATAGCCAGAAGAGCAACTTGATAACCCGAGCTTCCCAAGCCAGATATAACTGCATCAACTACTTCACTTAAAAAGGAATGATGACGAAATTCTTCGCGTTTAAAAATATTAGAAATATGTAATTCAATTTTTGCTCCATTAAATATTTCAAGAGCATCGCGAATTCCAACAGAGGTATGTGTGTAACCTGCGGCGTTAATTATTATTCCATCAACAACTCCAAGTGAATTTTGAATTAAATCAATAATTACTGATTCACTATTTGATTGTTCAAAACTTAATTGAACTCCAATTTCCTCTGCTAAAACTTGGCATTGTTGTTTAATTTTATCAAGACTGGTATTACCATAAACTATGTGATTACGTTTATGTAAAAGATTAAGATTTGGTCCATTAATAATTAAAACTTTTTTCATGAGCTAGATTTTTATTTTTTTAAACGATCAGTAATTTCAATACGAATATAGAAAAAAATTGTAATTGGAATTGATAAAACATAGACAATTCCAATAACAGCTAAAGTTAGCCAAGGCATAATAACCAGGCCAATAATTATTGACCCTAAAATTATCAATGTCAAATAAGCATATTCATTTCGAATAGGAATTTTTTTTATTGAAATTGTAGGAATTCTACTTGCCAAAAAAACTGCTAATACTGAAATGTAAGTTATTACTAAAATTGGATTAGTATAAAATCCATCTCCAAATTCATAATATAAAACCATTGGTAACATTGATAAGGCTGCACCCACTGGAGCAGGAATGCCTTTAAAAAAATATTTTTCTAACAATGGATTTGATAATTTTTTTGATAAATCAACATTAAACCTTGCTAAACGAATAACCATACATACTGCAAAAAACAATACCATTGCCCAATCAAAACCTTTAACATCTTGATAACTATTAATCCAAAAATAAACGATAAAACCTGGAACTATTCCAAAATTTACAAAGTCAATTAATGAATCCAGTTGAGCTCCAAACTCACTGGAAGCATCTAAAAATCTTGCTAGTCTGCCATCTACACCATCCATAAACCCTGCAATTAATAACAAAGAAGTTGCAAATACAAAATCTTGAGCAAATGCCATTCTAATGGCAGTAAGAGTTAAACAAAGACTAGAGATAGTAACTAAGTTTGGAATTAAAGAAAATAAGGTTCTTGAGTGTTTTTTTTCTAGCTGACTCATAATATTTAAACTTAAATTTAATAAAAATATTTAAAAAAACTTTAATAAATCTTTGCAAAAAATTTAAAAGCATTTTAGTTTTATCACTAATAATAAAATTGCAACACTAACTTTTTTTTTAATTTTAAAATGATAAATCAAGTGAAAAATAATCAAACTAATTATACAAATTTAACCGCTAATACATTTTCAAATAGCGATGCACATCACAATAATCTTGCTAATGCTATAAGATTTTTAGCAGTCGATGCAGTTCAGAAAGCAAATTCTGGTCACCCTGGAATGCCAATGGGTATGGCTGATGTTGCAACAATTTTATTTACAGAATTTCTTAAATTTAATCCTCAAGATCCTAAATGGTCTAATCGCGATCGTTTTGTTTTATCGGCGGGTCATGGTTCAATGCTTCTTTATGCACTTCTGTATTTAACAGGTTATCCAGATATTTCAATTGAAGATATTAAAAATTTTCGTCAACTTCATAGTAAATGTGCAGGACATCCTGAATATCGTGAATTATTAGGAATTGAAACTACCACTGGTCCATTAGGGCAAGGTCTTGCCAATGCTGTAGGAATGGCGATTTCTCAAAAACTTCTAGAAGCAAGATTTTCCAGTGATTTATTTAATCACAAAACTTATGTCATAGCTGGAGATGGCTGTTTAATGGAAGGAATATCGCAAGAGGCAATCTCATTAGCAGGACATCTCCAGCTCAAAAACTTAATCGTAATTTGGGATAATAATTCCATTTCAATTGATGGTGATACCTCAATAACAACTTCAGAAAATATCAAATTGCGTTTTGAAGCTTGTGGTTTTGAGGTTATTAAAATTGATGGACATGATTTCGTGCAAATTCGTCAAGCTTTAAGCCAAGCACAAACTTCTGATAAACCGGTATTAATTGATTGCAAAACCGTTATTGGCTTTGGCTCACCAAGTAAAGCAGGAAGTGAAAAATGTCATGGCTCACCTTTGGGAAATGATGAAGTTACTAAAACTCGTCAACAACTTAACTGGCCATTTGCAGAATTTGAAATTCCTCAAGATGTGCTAGATACTTGGCGAAATTGTTCACTTAGAAATCTCAAAGACTATAACAATTGGCAAGAAAAATTAAGAAAATTAGAAAATGTTAAATTACAAGAATTTCTAACAATTACTAATAAAACTTTTTTACAAGATGATAATTGGCAAATTTTACAAAATAAAATTAACGAATTTTCGCAAAAAATTGCTTTAGAAAAACCAACTCAAGCAAGCCGAAAATCATCGCAAATTTGTTTAGAATTTTTAACAGCAAATATTCAAAGCCTTATTGCTGGATCTGCTGATCTCACAGAATCAGTTCTTACCAAAACCAAATCCACTAATCCAATCAATGCCAGTGATTTTTCAGGAAGATATATTCACTATGGAGTTCGTGAGCATGCAATGTCTGCAATTATGAATGGTATTGCTTTGCACAGCAATTTAATTCCTTACGCAGGAACTTTCTTAGTTTTTAGCGATTATTTAAAACCTGCCATTCGTTTATCGGCATTAATGCAATTACAAGTTTTTTATATCTTTACTCATGACTCAATTGGTCTTGGTGAAGATGGTCCAACTCATCAACCAATCGAACATCTCGCTATGCTTCGAGCCATTCCTAATCTTTTTGTTTTTCGCCCATGCGATGCTCAAGAAACTTTAGCATGCTATGTCTTAGCTCTTAAACAAAATAAATCGCCTTCGGCTTTAATATTTAGTCGACAAAATTTAAATTTTATTGCAAAAGATAATTTTCAACCTGAACTTGGTGGATATGTTATCAAAAAAGAACAAACCAATTGTGCTTTGCATTGCACTATTATTGCCACTGGTTCAGAACTTCAAATTGCAATTGATGCTCAAAATAAATTAACTCAACATAACATCAATGCTAGGGTTGTGTCAATGCCTTGTTGTGAAATTTTTAACAGCCAATCACCGCAATATCAAAATGAGGTTCTTGGTGATGATAATATTTTAAAAATTGCTATTGAAGCAGGCGTTAAACAAGGTTGGGAACAGTTTATCGGTTTAAGAGGAATATTTATTGGTATGAACAGCTTTGGTGCATCAGCCAAAGCTGAAGACCTGTATCAACATTTTAAAATAACTAGTGATGATGTTGTTGAAAAAATTTTAAAAAAATTAAAATAATATTTTTTTAAGTCGATTTAATTTAATTTTTTAAGTTGTAAGTAACTTAATGACTGAATTTTATTTTTAATTGCAATTGACAATTTCATTAGCTATATTTAAAAGCATTTTAGAATAGCCATTTAGCTCACTCACTTGCAGTTTTTTATCTGAATTGGCAAAGCCAATAATATCAAGTTTACCAAATTTTAAATGATGGTTTTTCGCTAATTTTTGATCTGAATTACTTTCATCATTAGCATCACCGAGCAAACAAGAAATTTTTTGAGAATTTACCACTTCATTAAATTCTTTATAACGAGATATTTTTAACTCCTTACTATGTTCATCATCAACTATTAAAGCAGGTTTTAAAGAAAAATATTCTTCAAAATATTGAAAACAATCACGATAGAAAATAAATTTTTTATCCTTCAAACTAGCTAACTGCTTTGAAATTTCTTGAACAGCGATATTATTTTCTTTTTTAAAATTGCTTAAATTTTTTCTAAAAAACTGACAATTGGCAATCGATAATTGACACAAATTTTCTACTAATTCTTCAGCAAATATTTCGATATTTTGAGGATTAAGCCATAAATGCAAATCATTTTTCGAAGTATTTTTACGAAGCTTTAAGATCTTGATTTTATTGATTTGCGATAAGCTAATAATTTTTTTTGAATTAGTCAATTGTTCAAGATATTTTTGTAAATTAGTTTCATAATTTTTATCTATCATTAAAATTAAATCAGCATTTTCAACAGCCTTGACATCATCACTTTTTAATTGATAATTATGTTCGGAATAATTTTTATTATAAATCAAAAAATTATTAGCTTTGTCTTTAGTAATCGCTTGAACCACTTGATATAGCGGATTAATTGATACTGCTATATTAATTACCGATTTTTTGTTAGCAGTTATCTCTTGAGCATCAATTGGCATTGATAACAATAACAAAGCACTAAAAATTAAAATAAAAAATTGCATATCATGAATCTCGTTGAATTAAAAAATGTCAGTTTAAAAATAAAAAATAATAAAATCATCAGCGATATTTCTTTGCAACTAAAAAAAGGGCAAATAACCACCCTCATTGGTCCAAATGGTGGAGGTAAAACCACAATCGCTAAAATTGTTCTTGGCTTAATAAAACCAAGCGAAGGTTCGCTTGCAGTTGCTAATCAAATTCGCTTTGGTTATATGCCTCAAAAAATAAATTTGGATCAATCCATTCCCATTACTGCTAAAGATTTTCTAACTTTAAACCAAAAAAAATTCATTGACGAAAATAATTTTCAACAATTAATTTCACGACTTAATATCAGTAACTATCTTGAAAAACCTCTTTGTAGCCTATCCGGAGGACAATTACAAAAAATTCTTTTTTTACGCTCAATAATAAATAATCCAGATATTATTGTTTTAGACGAACCTACTCAATACATGGACATCACGGCCATAGCTGAGTTTTATCATATCCTTGATGAAATTCGTAAAACAAAAAATTGTTCGATTCTGCTTATTTCTCATGATTTAAATTTAGTTATGCAAAAAACTGATCATGTGATTTGTATTAACCATCATATCTGCTGTGAAGGCAATGTTAAATCAATCAATGAAAATCCTAATTATCATAAATTATTTGGCATTAAACCATCAAATACCCATAATTATAAACTTGAAGATGAAATCACTATTTATCAACATCACCATAATCACCGCCACTAATCTTAACAATTTTTTTTGCCAATTCTATAAAAAACTGAGCTGTTGAACTATTGGGATATTGAATAAGAAAAGGTTTGGTATTATTATTGTCAGCAATTTCTTTAACAATAGCAATATCACCAAAAAAATTTAAACGATATTTTTTTGCTAAATCTTTAACCTTATCTTTACCAAATAAATATTTCTTTGTTGAAAACAAAGACGAAGATGAATCACAGGATTGTTCTTCAAGATTATTCTTTTGTTCAATATTTTGCTGATCAATTTTTCCAATAAAATTAAATTTATTTTTAAAAAAATTGTTAATTTTTTGTTTTAAAGAAATTATCGATGAATTATGCGAATCATCAATCAAATAAGCCATGTTTTGGATAATACCAAAAATTGGAATTTGCAATTTTTCAAAACAATCAATTGATTTTTCTGTATCAAGAACCGCAAGGTTATGAGGAGTTGAAACCATTATCGCTCCTGCTATCGGAAATTTTTCAGCAATACTTAGATATACATCTCCTGTTCCTGGAGGCATATCAATCACCATAATATCAACAACCTTACCATCCGCTTGCCAATTTATGCTACGAATTAATTGATGAAGAATTTTGCTAACCATTGGTCCACGCCATACCCCTGCTGACTCTTTAGCAATAAGATTGGCAATTGAAATACATTTAACCCCATATGAATTTATTGGCAATAACAAATTATCTTTTAACTCAGGCTTAGTCTGAAGATTCATTAAACTAGCAATAGATGGACCATAAATATCTGCATCAACCAATGCCACATTTAAATTATTTTTACTTAATGCGATTGCCAAATTGCAAGCGATAGTTGATTTACCTACCCCTCCTTTCGCAGATGCAACTAAAATAATTTTTTTAACTGCATTCACCTCGGCAATCCTTGATTTTTCTGGTTTTATAAAATCATTAAGAGTTTTATTATCATCAAACTTATTCATATTTTTTTAAATGTTTTTATAATTTTATGTTAAAAAATAATTACCTTAATTTCTTAATAAAGAATAAATTTAAAGTAATCATTGATGGCTTAAGGTAAATTTTAATTTAAATTAAATAAATTTGACAAATTTAACTCAAGTTTTAAAATATAATAAATTGCAAGCAATAACTTTAAATTAAAATTTTAAACCAAATGTTTAAAAATATAAAGCACCATAGTGCAAGCCTAAAAAAACCTTCATTAATTCGTGATATTATTTATCCTGATTTATTTAATGAAAGTTCACCAAAGCTCGCTACTGAGCATTTTAGCGATGATCTATCGCAATTTGAGCAAATTATAATTCCTCAAAAAGATTCCTTATCTACTACAGAATCAAATACTCAAGATCTGCAAATATCTTATCAAAATTCTGATAAGGGAACTGGACCATGGGGTCCGTGGAGTTCATCAGGTTCATCAAACTCATCAGGAGCAAATTCTGCGAACAATTCTGCGAAAAATTCCTCGAACAACTCTTCTGGCTCAGGCTCCGGTCCTGATCATGACGATAAAGATGATAAGAATGATAAAAATAAAAATTCAGCTGATAAAAAAAATCCTTTTGAAAATAATAACAATAAAACTCACGAAAAAAATACTCATAAAACCCACAGCAGCAATACTTCTGATCACAATAAAAATACCTACAATTCAAAAAATAATAACAACCAGTTAGAAGGTGATTTTCTCGATAAAATAGTCGATAAGATTTTAAATCTTTTCAATTCATTTAAAAACAACAAAAAAAAATTACCAAATTCAGATAAGTCAATGATTGGTTTGATTGCTTTATCATTGCTTTTGCTTTACCTTAGTCTTGGCTTTTACAAAGTTAATACCGATGAAAATGCCGTCGTCTTATATTTTGGAAAATATCACAAAATATCTACTCCAGGTTTAAATTACTACATTCCATTCCCTTTTGGTCAGGTAATCAAAAAAAGTGTTACAAGCGTTAACACCGAAGAATTTGGTTTTGCCTCTGACTCGCGTAAATCATCAAAACGCAATTTTGATGCTGAAAGCTTGATGCTCACAGGTGATGAAAATATTGTTGATATTGAGTTTCAAGTCCAATGGCAAATTGCCGATATTCGTGATTATGTTTTCAACATTGTCGAACCCAATCAAGCAATTCGTAAATCAGCGGAAAGTGCAATGCGCGAAATAATTGCTCGTTCTCCAATTGCTGATGCATTATCAGATGGCAAACAAAAAATCGAGCAAGATGCCAAAATTCTTCTTCAAGAAATTCTTGATGCTTATGGTGCAGGAGTTAGAGTTATTCTAGTTCAACTTAGAAGAGTTGATCCTCCTGCGCAAGTTATCGATGCCTTTCGCGATGTTCAAACAGCAAAGGCTGATAAGGAACGAGAAATTAACCAAGCCCAAGCTTATGCAAACGATATTATCCCCAGAGCTAGAGGTCTTGCAGCTCAAATGCTAGAACAATCTCAAGCCTATTCTAAAGAAATTGTTGCCAATTCCGAAGGGGAAGCTGGAAGATTTAGTTCAATATTTAATCAATATTCTAAAGCCAAACAAGTTACTAAAAAAAGACTTTATTTGGAAACAATGGAACAAATTTATCGTAACATGGACAAAATTTATGTTGATCGCTCAGTTGCTAAATCGGCAATCTTGCCATATTTTTCAGTTAACAATCCTATAAACAACGCTATTAACAACATTAACGATTCAACTAGGGTTGTTGAGAATACATCAAAGCCAATTACAACAACTAATAAACCATAAATTATAATTTTTTTAAATATGAGTAATAGAATTAAACAAATTTTAATTTTTGCTACTATCGCCATAATTCTTCTTGCTAGCTCAATGTTTACTCTTGATCAAAGACAGCAAGCTTTGATTTTACAGTTTGGAGAGCCAATTCGCGTTATCAAAACCCCTGGGATTAAATTTAAAATGCCTTTTTTACAAAATATTGTTATTTTTGACAAAAGAATTATCGATCTTGGAATTTCTGAACAAGAAGTTATTGCTTCAGATCAAAAACGCTTAATAATTAATGCCTTTGCCAAATATCAGATCATAGATCCATTAAAATTTTACTCAACAGTTGCAACTCAGCAAGGCCTTTCTAACAAACTCTCTGGTATCATTGATTCAAGTCTAAGACAAGTAATTGGAGAAGCTACTCTTAACGAACTTCTTACTGAAAATCGTACCGATATCATGACTAATATTAAAGAAGCAGTTAGTAAATCGTCAGAAATTTTTGGTATTAGCATTGTTGATGTTAGAATTATGAGAGCTGATTTACCTCAAGAAAACTCAGATGCAATTTTTGCTAGAATGCAAACTGAACGAGAAAAAGAAGCTCGAGAAATAAGAGCTAAAGGAGCAGAAGAAGCCGATCGGATTCGTGCTGAAGCCGATAAACAACGCACGATCATCATTGCAGAAGCTAAAAAAACTTCTGATTTAACTCGTGGTGAAGGTGATGCCACTTCAATTAAAATTTATGCTGACTCATATGGTAAAGATCCAGAATTTGCTGAATTTTATCGCTCAATGTCAGCCTATCGTGAAGCTTTAAAAAATGATAAAACTAAAATGGTCATTTCACCTGACAATGAATTTTTTCGTTACATGAACACCTCAAAATAATCTAAATTTTAAAAATATGTTAATTGCCATAAAAAATAAATATTTTAAAAAAACTTTCCTAATCCCAATATTTCTTTTATTTTTTTTTCTTGGTTTTATTTTTAATGCCCAAGCCCAAGAAGGTAAAATCAGCCTTTCTCCCAAAAATATTGCCCAAAAAAAAGTCAATAATGACAATAAAAATCCCCAAAACACTACTAATAATTCAGATCAAGGCAATGTCACAGTTAGTAATCAAAAAAATTCAGCAATTGAAAAAAATCCTAACACCGACAATCAAACAATTCGTGAAGAGTCTGCAACAAAATCACAATCAGCAAAAAATGCTACTGACAAAAACTCTAATCCAGATAAAACATTACCACCAAAATCAACGGGATCTGCTGAAAAAAATATTGCCGAAAAAAATGCTTACGACAACACTAAAACTTCTGACAAAACACCATTACCAAAAACACCCAGCTCAACTTCCAAAACTATTGCCAAAAATGCTGTAAAAACTGCTGAGTCAGTTTTACCACGCCATCAACTTAACAATGGTTTTGCTGACTTAGTTGAAGACTTACTTCCTTGCGTTGTTAATATCACCTCTTCTCAAGAAATCAAAGCCAATAACATGTTTGAAGATAATCTTATTGAAGAATTTCCCAAAACTCCATTATTTGATGAATTAAAAAAACATTTAGAAAAACAACTTCGTGGACCAAATGAAATGAAAAGAAAATTATCTTCAATTGGTTCAGGTTTTATAATTTCTAAAGATGGTTTAATTGTTACCAATCATCATGTCATTGACGATACCACGGAAATTAATGTTAATCTTCATGATGGGTCAAAATATAAAGCTAAAGTCGTTGGAATTGATAAAAAAACTGACATTGCTTTACTTAAAATTAACCCCAATAAAGAACTTAAATTTGCCAATTTTGGCGATTCAGCATCTGCTAGAATTGGTGAATGGGTTATCGTAATTGGCAATCCATACGGACTTGGAGGATCGGTGAGTGTTGGGATAGTTTCAGCGCGAGGGCGAGATATTAACAATGGCCAATCTGATGAATATATTCAAACTGATGCAGCAATTAACAAAGGCAACTCAGGTGGCCCAATGTTTAATGTCAAAGGTGAAGTAATTGGTATCTCAACAGCAATTTTCTCTCCTTCAGGAGGAAGTGTTGGAATAGGTTTTGCTACGCCCTCTTCCACAGCAATTCAAGTTGTAAAACAATTACGCGAACAAGGAGAAGTTACGCGAGGCTGGATTGGCGTTTCAGTGCAAGATATCTCTGAAGAAATTGCCGAATCAATGAAACTAGAGAACACAAAAGGAGCATTTGTGGTTGATGTCATCAAAGACTCTCCAGCTGATAAAGCAGGACTTCTGCCAACTGATATAATTTTAAAATTCGAAGATCAAGATATTGAAGATATGAAATTTTTACCCAAAGCAGTAGCTAAATTTCCAGTTGGTAAAACCGCTAAATTACAAATTTTTCGTCAAGGTAAAATTAAAACCCTTAAAGTTACAATTGAAAAACTTAAGGACAGTGAAATTAAAAAAACTTCTGAAAATCGTTTAATTGAAAAAAAACCAATCCCTATTTCAAAAGGTTCAACGCCAGTTTTAGGAATGTCTTTAGCAGAATTTAAAAGCAAAATTCGTAAAGATAAAAATGAGGTTACCATCGAAGGGCTTTTAATTGTTGAGGTTAATCCTAAATCTGAATCAGCAGAAAAAGGACTTAACATTGGCGATATAATTCTTTCTGCTAATCAAATTCCAACCAAAACCATCGATGATCTTAAAGAAATAATTGATGAAACTAGCAAAGGTAATAAGAAATTATTTTTATTTATCAGACGAGGTGATTCAAGTTTCCCAGCAGTTTTAAACTTGAAATAATTTTTTAATTTTTTTAAGATGATTACTAAGTCCTGCCCTGCTAAAATCAATCTATTTCTCAAAGTTATTAATAAGCGCTGTGATGGTTATCATAATCTATTGTCAGTTATTACTAAAATTAATCTTTGTGATCAGCTCTCAGTTGGTATATCAGATCACTTTTCTTTAAAAATTTTTGGACAATTTGAAAATTTAATTAATCCTAAAAACAATTTACTTACATCAATTCTTAACTATTTCCAAGAAAAATATAGTATCACCAATAATTTAAAAATTATTCTTGAAAAAAATATTCCAGTTGGCGCAGGCCTTGGTGGGGGATCGTCTGATGCTTGTAGTTTTATGAAAATTCTTAACGAAATTTTTAATCTCAATTTAACTAAATCAGAATTACAAAAAATTTCACTTAATTTTGGCTCAGATATTGCTTTTTTTTTCGAAGAAACCACTCAAATGGTAATGAACAGAGGTGAAACTTTACATGATTATAACGATCTAGAAAAACTTGAAATAGTTTTAATTTATCCACAAATTAATCTTTCAACTAAAAAAATTTTTCAAGATTATGCAAAACATAATTTAAATCACCTGCAACTTATCAACGCCAAGAACAATTTTTTAGAATCAGCTAATAACTTTTCTAATACCCTTACTCAACAACAAATTTTTGATCTTGAAAATGATTTAGAAAAAATTGCAGTAATTCATGCACCAATAATTCAGGAAATAAAAGATAATATGCAAAATCTTGGCTCAATTAATTGTAAAATGTCGGGAAGTGGTTCAGCAGTATTTGCAATTTATGCCAACTTCAACGAAGCTCAAATGGCATTTAAGAAACTTCAAGAAATCTATCCTAATTTTTTTATTAAATATTTACAAAATTTTTAAAAATTTAATAAATCTTAAACCTATTTATTAAATTAAATATAGATTCTAACATTTATTTAATTGCTTAGATAAGGTATCCAGCTATGAAAATTAGTCAGATCCCTTTTTAATTAAACAGCTTTTCTGAACTCGCAGGTCTTGTTAGAAGAAATATTTACCAGTAACTAATTAATTTTTAAAAGTCATTACCACTACTAAAATTTGTAATATTTTTTTTCTAAAAAAATGTAGATAAATTATTTACAATTTAAGCAGTTAATTTAGGTTAGCTGGTTAAAAAAATTTTGAAAAATTTTTTATTGTTAATAAACATAATAACAGCGAAAAATATGAAGGAGCACCACCAATTTTCAATTAGCTTAGAAAAAGATAAAATTCAAGGATGTTCAATTGATGAATTAAAACATTTATTTGCTCTAGATTTTCATCAAGAACTATCGACCTATAACAAACTTAGATCAAAAAATTTTCATATTAAAAATAAAATTAAATCAATGTTTCAGGCCTTTAATCTTTATGGAGATGTGGTTAGGTTTTTCTTAGATAAACAAAGCTCTCAATTAAAATTAACTTCGCAACTAGTAATTAATGATTTAAATAATCAAATTGAGGAAATAAAATTATTTAAAAAATCTATTGATCAAATAATGTTAGCATCTCAACAAGATCAGAACATTGATGAGATAAAAGTGGTTAAAGAAGATCCAACAAGTAACGAATCAATAATTTCATTACTAATTGAACAAACCCGAGCTGTTAATAATATTAGAAAATTATTGGGAATTGATAACACTTTTTATCATGAAATGCTTGAAAATTTGATAACTAAATTTAATGAATTTAGTAAAAAACTTGAAAAAATCATTACTAAGTCACCTGAACTAGGTCAAGAATCATTAGGCCAAGTAAAATCAGATGAAAGGATTTTTCAGGAATTAAATAAATTTTTACAAAATTTTAATAATAAATTAAAAGAACCAGAAAAAAAATTTGATCTTACTTCAATTCAACCTTGCACTGATTTTACTGATTTTTCAGAATTAATTAAAAAAAATTTAGAAAAAAGTCTTGAAGAAGGATTTAGAACTTATAACAAACTTGGTGATAAAAATTCTTCAGTTTACAGCCAAATATTAGAGCTAATTTCAATAATTAGAACGAATTGTAATATTGCTAATGTATTCTTAGAGGATATTTCAGAACTAAAGTTATTTGACTCATCAAATCTCTCTCAAATAAAAGCTAAAATTAGTGAACTAACTGCAATATGTTCACAAGATTTTTCAAATCATGAACAAGATATTAAAGCAGATCTCAGTCAACCAAAGCCATCAATATCAATTACAGAAATTTTACAAGAAAAAAAACGAATAGATTCTTTCAGAATACAAAGAGCTGAGCTAAATACAAAATATCAAGAATACTTAAATGAAATATTAGATCTAAATTATGAATTTAGTAGAATTTCTTTTTCTCTATTTATGGTTGTCTCATCAGACAAATCAAGAGATCATACCTTAACTAACGCCGATAAAAAATTTGAAATATTTAAAACAAATTTAAAAAATATTTTAGAAAAATTCAAAAAAACTAGATCATTTGATAGACCTTCTTTTTGCACCTCTCAAGCAAATGCAGATACTTTGGCTCAATCAAATTCATTATCAGGAGAAATCAAAAGGCTTAACTAAATCAAATTTTATCATGAAAATTTATAATAAATTTTTAACTTTAAAATGAGTTACAATAAAAAATGAGTTATAATAATATTTTTTTAAGAGATATCTTCGCAACAACAAGATATTAATTATTCAATGCCACAGGTAAAAAACCACTAATTTGGTAAAACAAAATATTATCAATCTTTTTTTTATGGGCATGGTCGGAGTGACTGGATTTGAACCAGCGACCACAAGACCCCCAGCCTTGTGCGCTACCAAGCTGCGCTACACTCCGTTATTTTTTCAAATTTTATAAACTAATTTACTTAGTTACAAATATTTTTTTAGATAAATAATTAACAATTTAAGCCTTAGATTGTTTAGATCCTTATAATTATTTATAAGTATATTATTTAATAATTTCTGTTATTTTTCTTTAATTTAAAAAATTTAACTGTAATGATATTATTGCGATAAGTTATTTCTGGATCAATTTTGTGATCATATCTATCAAGCTCAAGAACATAGCTAAAACCTTGATTATTATCTGTTTTTTTGGATAAATCTTGAATATTTTTTAAATCTTTTTTTACGATTTTATTTGATGAATCTGCATTTTTGGAATTAGAGGAATTTCCACTTGATATTTCAATCACAGTTTTATGTGACAGTGAATTTGATAATGAAAGTTGATTATTGTTGATAGCAATAATAACCTCTTCAAAACGATATCCTTGCAAAACTAAATCGTAAGAAAAACTTGCCTCATCTTCATATTTTCTAATCTCACTGGTTTTTGCAACAGGTTTATCTTGTGAATCTTTAATTTCATTCTTTTTATCGACTGTTGATAAATCTTTCGTTAAATCATTAGCTTTATCATTAGCATTTATTGGCTCTTGTCGATTAGTTTCTTGATCAAGAGAATGACCCTTGGGTAATGATACTTGCCAATTTAATTTGTCAATTAAAGACTGCTTGATTCTTTGAAATTTGCTTTGTTGGTTATCAATCTTATTGTCAATTGAAGTTGCTATTTCTTTAACAAATTTAGTTCCGTCAAATTTAAAAATTTGCTTTTTAGAAACTTGTTGTTTAGAATTATCAAGCCATAGCCTAAAGTTTGCTATTGTTGATTTACTAGCATTTTGTTGATTATTAAGATAATTAATAAATCTATTGGTAGAAATACCTATAATTAAAAAAATTATAGCAATTCCTATTTTACTTAAAAGAAAGTTTTTAAATAAATTATAAATTCGTAAGAGCAAATTAAACATAATAAATTTTTACTTATAGTAAAATTATAAACGATTTTTTCAAAAATATTTTGAAATATTTTAAAATTTTTTTATGCTTTTAAAAGCAATTAATGTTATAGAAACTAGATAATGTTTGGTAAAAATAAAATTACAAAACTACAAAAACATAGCGGAAATTATTTAAATGTTCAAGAAATTTTTGCAACAATTCAAGGTGAAGGACCTTATGTAGGTCAGCCTGCAGTTTTTATTCGCTTAGGTGGTTGTAATTTACAATGCAGTTTTTGCGATACTGAATTTGATTCAGCGCATAAAATTACTTTAGCTAATTTATTCGCAGAAATTTGCTCTCTTGCAGTTAATAATGATCAGCAATTAGTTAGAAAATTAATTGTCATTACTGGCGGTGAACCAATGCTTCAGCCAATTGAAAAATTATGCAATAAGCTTATCAAAAAAAAGTTTTTAGTGCAAATCGAAACTAACGGAACAATTTATCGCAAACTTCCAAAAGCTGTAAAAATTATTTGTTCACCAAAAAATTCTTCAGGTAAATATTATCCAATTCGACAAGATTTATTGGTTAGAATCAATGCTTTTAAGTTTTTAATCTCAGCATCTAATCCCAAATATTCAAAAGTTAGTGAAGTTGGTCAAAGCCAATATCAAATCCCTGTTTATATTCAACCAATTGATGAATATGATCAACAAAAAAATCAGCAAAATCTTCAAAAAACTATAGAAATTGCCCAACAATTTGGCTATAACATTTCTCTTCAACTTCACAAAATCTTAAATATTAGGTAATTTTTTTTTAAAATATATTTTTACTATAAATATTTTAGATCTTTTAGTAAAAAACTATAATTATTTTATTTTACCTAATATTTAAAAAAATCTTATGATAAGAACTAACAAGGGAATAATAAGACAAAAACATTCCAGAAGATCAAGTTATTACGATAAGAGATCGATATTATCTTGGAATAATATTTAAGAAAAAAATATTGATGATAACTAAAATTATAATTGTTTTTGGATGAACAAAAATCAATCTAATGATAATACTTTAATGCTTGAAATGTCTTGTTTCAATGAAATATAATGCAATTCCAAGCTCATCTGCCTTGGCAATAACTTCATTATCACGCATTGAGCCTTTGGGAGCAATAATGGCTTTTATGCCATATTTACTGGCAATTTCAATGTTATCAGCAAAAGGAAAAAAAGCATCCGAAGCTAAATAAACTTGCTCTTTCATCATTAAATCTTGATAGTTATCAGCTGATAAATTTTGTAAATTATTTTTTTTTGCTAGATATTGCGAAGCTTTACTGCAAGCAATTTCACAAGCATCAACGCGATTAGTTTGACCAATGCCAAGACCAATAGTTTGAAAATTACTTACCGCAACAATAGCGTTTGACTTTTGATGTTTGCAAACAGTCATCGCAAAAATTAACTGCTCGATTTCTTGATCATCAACTGAATTTTTTGAAACTTGTAAAAGATCCTTTTTATCAAAGTTTTTAAGATCTTGCTCTTGCACTAAAAAGCCTCCTGAAATTGATTTTATTTGGCTAGAAATATCATTTTTAAAATCAGCAATTAAAACTCGTAAATTTTTTTTAGTCTGCAAAATCATTAAAGCTGATTCACTAATTTTTGGAGCAATTATCACTTCATAAAATATTCCAACAATTTCTTTGGCAAGCTTTTCGTCAATTTCTTGATTGATTGCCAATATTCCTCCAAAAGCACTTTTACTATCAGCATTAAATGCTTGAAGATAAGCATCAAAAATATTATCACTTACGCATACCCCACACGCATTGGCATGTTTAACAATTACCACTGCAGGTTTATCAAATTCCAAAACCAATTCATAAGCACAGTTAGCATCATTTAAATTATTATAACTTAACTCTTTGCCTTGCAATTGCTTAGCATTAACAATACCAGTATTTGAATTAGCATAAAGACCAGCTTTTTGATGAGCATTTTCGCCATATCGCAAATGCTGTTTAAGATTACCTGTTAAAAAATATTGATCTTTGTTAAACCATTGTGAAATTGCCAAGTCATATTGAGCTATAACATAAAAAGCTTTGCTTGCCATTTTTTTTCTAAACTCAAAAGAAGTTGCAAAGTCATTTTTTGTTAATTCGTCTTTCAATATTTGATAATCCAAAACATCATTAATCACCGTTTTAAAAGCAAAATTTTTAGCACAGCTTCTTACCATCGCTGGTCCACCAATATCAATATTTTCAATAATTTCAGCTTCATCATTAGTTTTAGCAACAGTTTCAACAAAAGGATATAAATTAACAATTAATAAATCTATTTGTTGTATGTTATTGTCATTAGCTTGCGATAAATGTTGTTGATCACTCATAACAGTTAGCAATCCACCGTGAACTTTGGGATGCAATGTTTTCAATCTTCCATCCATAATTTCTGGAAAGTTAGTAAATTGCGATATTTCTTTGACCTTGATGTTATTTTTTTGCAAGAGCTGATAGGTTCCACCTGTTGAAATAATTTCAACATTATTTTCTTCAAGAAATTTTGCCATCTCAACAATTCCAGATTTATCAGAGACCGAGATCAAACAACGAGTAATTTTTTGCAAATTTGACATTTTAAATTTTTATATGTTCCAAGGTTTTTAAAAAAGATTGTTCAACATTAAGCTGACCATTATCGATAATAACCGCATCTTTAGCAATTTGCAAGGGTGATTCTAAACGGTTTATATCGTTATGATCGCGATTTTTAAGTTGTTGTAAAATATCTTCATAATTAAGCTCTGGGAATTGCAAATGTCTTCTTTTAGCTCTAATCTCAACATCAGCAGTTACATAAAATTTGTAATCAGCATCTGGACAAATCACGGTAGTAGTATCTCGACCATCTAAAACACAACCTTTTTTTTCTTTTTTTCCTCTTTCCACAAATTGTCTTTGAAACTCAAAAATAGCTTGGCGTAGAGCCTTATTTTTAGCAATTATCGAAGCACATGCTCCAACTTCTTCGCTGAATAATTGCTCATTATCCAAATCTTTTTCATTGATGTCTTTCACTAGATTAGTTAAATGATTTTCAAATTGCTCAATGGCAATTTTATATTGAATAACTCGAGAAGCAATCAAGCGATAAATTGCTCCAGTATTAAGATATGATAAATCAAAATGTCTAGCAAGTTTTTTAGCTAATGTTCCCTTACCTGAAGCAGATGGTCCATCAATAGCAATAACAATTTTTTTCATAAGTTTTGTATTTAATTTTTAAATAAATAGTATTTTTTGATAAAAAAAGTAAATACCTAATTTTACAATTTTTAATTAATTTGAAAATGTTAATTTTATTACCACTGTAATCATCATCTGATGACTAAATAAAAAAAATATATAAATTTTTAATTTAAGAATGTTAAAAGTTAACAGTTATTAAAAGTATTTTATTTTTTTTATTTTATATTAATAACTCTTGCAAAATAAATGAATAATTTTTAAAATTTTATTAAGTCGGGAGTTGCTGAAATAAAAAACTTTCTGAGAAATACAGCAATGCGTATGGGTTACGCAGTGGTGGCTCCCGATATTATATTACAAAAAAGCAATATATAAGTTTTAAGTCAATTCATTTAAGATAATACGATGCCATACTTTCTGGCAAGATACTTAGTTATCTCATTTATTTCATCAACATTCAAAACCTTATCAAAAATTATTATTTCAGAAATATATCCATAAAATTTTTCCAAACGAGCAGAATTTCCTTTGGCTCCAACAAACAATCCAGCTTCAGAAACATTTGCCAAATTATTATTTATTGAACCTGATAATGTTGGCGTTGATAATTTATTGTCATAAATATTTATTACCCCATTATTATTTGTTATTATGCCAATTCTATTAGAATTATAATTGATTGATACGGTTGAACTATCGTTACCTTCACCATTAAATCCCCATCCACCAAAACTATAAAGCAACATAGCTGCTCTAGCTCCAATTATTAAATTAACAGTATTTGAATTTTGCTCAACAACAGTTTGTGAAAAACTAGGAAATAATGATCGCCAAACTGCAATAAAAGTATAAGTATCATCTCCGGCTCTCAATGGTAATTGCCCTGATCCACTTGCTATTAACTCAAGATATTCATTATTGTTAAATAATAATGATGGTAAGCCATTAATTGGACTATTACTTGTGTATATTGGACGAAGAGCATCGTTAGTTTGACCAATATTAATCTTGGTAATTTGCGAAGGATTAATATCATTCCATGAAGAGATCCGATCATTATTGCTTGGGCTATTGCCATTAACAGCACTAATTAATGAATTTTCATCAGTTGTTTCATACCATAATGATAAACCACTGATGGTTGTAACAGGAGAACTTTTGGTGATTGAGCGAGCAGAAACCAAGCGCATTTGACTAACTAATCTCGAAGATCCAGTAACACCGGCTACTAATATACCGATTATTAAAATTACAATCGATAATTCAATTAAAGAGAATGCTTTTAGCGAATTGTTAAATTTCATAAAAAAATAAGTTTATAGTTTATGCAATCATTGTTCCTGCCCCACTTTTAGTAAATAATTCCATAAGCAAAATGTTATCTACTGAGCCATTTAAAATGTGAGCATAGCTTACGCCATTTTCAACTGCATTAATACATGTTTCTACTTTAGGAATCATTCCTCCAGAAATTATCTTATCTTCAATCATTTGAGAGGCTGTAACACAGTTAAGATGACTAACTAATTCTCCATTGGGAAGTAAAACTCCATCAACATCAGATAGCATAATTAATTTTGAAGCTTTAAGTGCTGATGCAATTGCCCCCGCAACTGTATCGGCATTAATATTAAAAGTTTCACCATTTGCACCAATCCCAATAGGAGCAATTACTGGAATAATCTCTGTTCCATCAAATAACTCTAAAACCTCAACATCAATAGCTACTGGCTCACCTACATAACCTAAATTCAAAATTTGTTCGATATTTGAGTGCGGATCTTTTTTAGTTTTAGTAGCACGCTTCGCCATAATTAAATTGCCATCTTTACCACAAATCCCGATAGCTTTTCCTGCAGCCTGATTAATTTCTTTAACAATTGCCTTATTTATTGAACCTGCCAAAACCATCTCCACTACATCAACCGTATCAGCATCGGTAACTCTCAAACCATCAACAAAACTAGTTTTAATATTTAGTTTTTCTAACATTTTACCAATTTGCGGACCACCACCATGCACCACCACCGGATTTATTCCAACTTGTTTTAACAATACCAAGTTTTTAGCAAAATTTTTTAAATTTGAATCACCACCCATCGCCGATCCACCAAATTTTATAACAAAAGTTTCACCACTAAACTTTCGCAAATACGGCAAAGCTTCACACAGCACATCGGCCTTCTTCGCCCAATCCTGAAAATCTTTTTCCTTTTGCAAAGAAATATTTTCCAAAGGAATAATTTCACTGTTTTTTATTTCGTTATTTGAATTACTCATAGTTAAAAAGTTAAAAAATTAATTAATATTATTTTTATTAAAAACTTATCATTTTATCAATCAAGATTTTTTTCAAAGCTTAAAATACTTAAAATATTTCTTTTAGTTGGGAAATTTTAATGTCGCAAAAATTTTTTAAAGTTTGTGAGATTTCCTGAAAAGTTAAATCTGGATAATTTTTGAAAAAATTCTGATTACTACTTAGTTCGTCATTGATGATGATATGATCTATTGCTAAATTATTTTTGGTTATTGTTTCAATTGCTGTGAGGGTGTGGGATATTGCTCCAAGATAGTTTGAACTTACTAAAATTATTTTAATTTTAAGATCTTGCGCAAGATGCAAAAAGGTTTTGTGGTTGTTGATTGGAGTCATTACTCCGCCTGCTGATTCGATGATAAGGTTGAGGTGATTTTGTTGAGCAAAATTAATTTGTGAAGAACAAAAATCTAGCAGTTGATCATAGTCAATATCGCCAACCAGATTAGGTGATGTTGGTTTTTCAAAAACAAAAGGACTAACAAGCTGATAGTATTTTTGTGAAGGCAAATCAATTTTAAAATATTTTATTTCTTTTTCAAAATCATATTTGTTGTCTTTGAGAACCTTTAAAATTCTCATCGTATCACTTGAAAGATCTAAGGGATTGAATCCTGTTGCAATTGGTTTAATGGCTTTAGCTAAATGATATTTTTTTAGTAAGTTTTCAACTATAAAAGTTTTGCCGATATCAGTGCCAATTCCTAAAACTAAATATGGTTGATTAATGTTTAATATCATTTAAAATAAACTAAATTTTTTTAATTAGTGTTGTTAATTTTCAATAGAATTATTGAATATTAGAGAATGTTGAGTATATTGGACCAAATACAGCAATAGTAATCCAAGCAATCATTAAGCCCATAACAAGAGTAATAGTTGGTTGAATCATCCCAACAATTTTGTCGATTGAGTCATTAATTTCTCGATCATAAAAGAACTTAATATTTTGAAGAGCACTTTCCATGTTACCGCTTTCCTCACCAACTTTAAACATTCTCACTACAAGGCTTGGAAAATATCCAGTTGCACTAATTGATTTAGTCATTGATTGTCCATCTGAAACTTGATCTTTAACTTGAATAATTGATCTTTTAATAGCCTTGTTTTTGATAACTCCTGAAGCAGATTCCAAGCAGTCTAAAACCCCTAGACCACTTCTAAAAGTTAAAGCAAAGAATTGACAAAATTTTGCTGAGTCAATTTTTTTAATGATTGGTCCAAAAACAGGAACCTTTATTTTTAAATCATCAATTTTAATTGCCAGTTTTTCTGATGTTTGTAAAATTTTTATAATTATATAAAAAACAATTGGAATAATAATCATAATGTACCAGTAATTTTTCATAAAATCTGAAAAAGCAATAAGGGCAACGGTCATGCCTGGTAAATCAATACTTTGAGCTGTTAAAAATGCCGTAACTTTAGGAACAACAACTGAAGTCATTACCCCTAATACGATAAACATAATCAATATCCCAAACATTGGTCCACGAATAGCTTTGGAAGTTTTACGATTAATATCATTATTCCATTTAATATCCTCAATAATACTGGCAAAAGCATTGGCAAGGTTACCGGTTTTTTCACCCATGGCAATCAAACCAATGTATATTTTATTAAAAACATGCGGATGTTTTGTTAAGCTTTCCGAAAATAAACTACCATTTTTAATTGCTTCATAAATTTCATGCATCAGATTTCTAACTTTAATACTATCAGCATTTTCTTTGAGATCGGCAATCGAGTCAATAATTGATACACCTGCTTTTTCTAATTGCTCCAAGTGAACGAAAATCGAAATTAAATCAGCAGTTTTAATTTTAGAAAATAACCCTCCTCCAACCTTGTCCTGACTGTATGAAATCAATTCTAAGGAATTCGCTCGAAGCATCGTCAAAAGCTCTGCAGGATTTTCTGCCGACATTTTACCATTAACAGTTTTTCCGTTTTGATCTATTGCTTTGTAGCGATAACGAAACATTAATTATCTATTTAATTTTTTCATTTTACGAAGAATCATTTCTCTTTTTAACTTAGAAATTCTATCAACAAAAGTAATACCATTGAGATGATCAATTTCATGTTGAATACATATTGCCATTAAACCTTCCATTTCTTCAAGCTTTTCTTTGCCTGTTAGGTCAAAATACTTCACCTTAACTTTCATGGGACGAATTACTTCTGCACGAGCTTGCGGAAACGACAAGCAACCTTCCTTAAATTCAGTTTTATCATCTGATGAATCAATGATTTGTGGATTAATAAAACAGAGTGGATTAGTATTTTTAACAAAAACATGGTGACAATTATGATGATTTCCAGCATGACTATGCTTAAATTTTTCTTGCTCATCTTCTTCATAATCAAGATCCATTACCAAAACTCTCTTTAAAACTCCAACTTGAACTCCAGCTAAACCTATCCCATCATTAGCATACATCGTTAAAAACATATCATCAACCAAGGTTTTTAATTCATTATCAAATTTTTCCACTGGCAATGATATTTCCTTGAGGAGTGGATCTGGTGAAATAACTAAAGGTAAAATTTTAGACATAACTAAACTATATTTTTTTTAATAAATTTTCACAAACTATTTTTAAACTATGAGGATAAATTAAATGCTCTTGATCAAGAATTTTAGCACTTAAACTTGCTAAATTATCATCAGATGCAATTATAACTTGCGATTGCAGAATAATTTCACCTGAGTCAACTTCTTCACTGACAAAGTGAGTTGTACAACCAGTGATTTTAACTTGAGCATTTAAAGCATCAAGTACTGCATTTGCTCCTTTAAAGTTTGGTAAAAGAGAGGGATGAATGTTAATCATTTTTTTATGCCATTTTTTTACCAATTGCGGTGATAAAATTCTCATAAAACCAGCCAAACATACTAATTCAACTTGATAACTTTGCAAAACCTCATCAATTTTTTGATCAAAATCTTGGCGATTTGCAAACTTTTTATGTTCAATAACTGCAGTAGCAATATCATTCTGCTCAGCGAATTTCAAACCCGTAGCATCTGCTTTATTGGACAACACTAAAACAATTTGCGCTGGAAAATCTGAATCAAGACTAGCTTTTATCAAGGCTTGCATATTGCTACCTCGACCCGATATTAGAATTGCTGTTTTGATCTTTCTGGTCATAATTATAAATTTGAGATATTTTTGGGTTTGTTATCAAATTTAATAACATTTTCATTTTCTTTAGATGAATTTATTTTTGCAGAGTCTTTCAAGGCAATAATTCCGGGTAAATCTTTACCTTCAAGCCATTCAAGGAATGCTCCTCCGGCTGTTGAAATATATGTGAATTTATCAAACATATTGCATGAATTAATTGCCGATACTACATCACCACCACCTGCAATTGAAATAATTTTTTTGCGTTGAGTTAGATCAGCAATTGCTAAAGCTAAAGCATGCGTACCAGTATTAAATGGCTCTAATTCAAATGCTCCAAGTGGACCATTCCAAAGAACAGTTTTATGTGAAGTTAAATCATCAGTAATATTTTTTACAGAATTTGCTCCGATATCTAAAATCATTTCCTCATCATCAATCTTATCCACTGAAATTGTTCGACTTATGGCATTTTTTTCAAATTTTTTAGCAACTACCACTTCAAAAGGCAAGATAATTTGACAGTCAGATTTTTTTGCTAAATCAATTATTTCCAAAGCATTTAAGGCCAATTCTTTTTCACATAATGATTTTGCAATTTTATAACCTTGAGCATAAAGAAAAGTATTAGCCATTCCTCCGCCAACAACAATGGTTTGGGCTTTTTTAACAAGAGCTTTTAAAAGATCAATTTTGGTTGAAACTTTTGCTCCACCAACTATCGCCATCATTGGCTTTTGAGCATTTTCTAAAAGATTACTTAAATTATCTAATTCATTTTCCATAAGTAAACCTGCACAAGATTTTAATTTTGTGGAAATGCCTGTTATTGAGGCATGACTGCGATGAGAACACGAAAAGGCATCGTTAACATAAAGATTGCCAAGGCTTGCCAATTGTGAACTAAATGCTTCATCATTTTTAGTTTCGCCTTTATGAAATCGTAAATTTTCAAGAATTATTAATTGACCATAATTAGTTTTAGCGATCATTTCTTGAGCTTTGGGACCAATACAATCCTTAGCAAAGTTTACTTGATAGGGCTGAAGCAATTTGGAAACATGATTAACGATTTGTCCCAAGGACATCGATTCTTCAAATTTGCCTTCAGGTCTTCCAAAATGAGATATCACGATTACTTTTGCATTATTTTCCAAAAGATATTTTAGCGTTGGGATACAAGCTTTTATTCTAGTATCATCCTCAATTTTACCATTAACAATAGGAACATTGAAGTCAACGCGTACAATAACTGCTTTATTATTAACTACGCAATCTTTTAGTCGGTTAAATTTAGTCATAAATTAAATCTTGATTTTAGAGCTGTAATTATTTAAAATGTAAAAAGAGTTTTTTTAAAAAAACACTATATTATTATAATGTATTTTTCTTTAAAATAAATAATTAATTATCGTTAGCAATTTCATAACAATTATTGCTTAAAATAATTTTAATATCAATTTTAAATATTTTTATAAATATTTTACAGTTTTTTAAAATTACTTCCTTAGCGTATTAGTGAAAAATATAGCAACTTAAATTGCAGTGAACTTAATTTTTTCCTGCGGTGAGCTAATATACTTTGGCTTATTTAACAAATAAATTATTACTTCTTATGGGTACTAAGAACAACCCTAAAAATAGGGTAAAAAATATTGAAAAAAAGAAATACAAAGGTAAAGATGTTGAACCTGTTTTCTATTATGGAGTTCATGCAGGACATGGTAAATATATGTCAGCAAAATATGCTGGTAGCAGTCAATTGGCTGTTGATGAAACTGGTAAACCTATCAATTGGGATGAGGCTACAAATTAGTTTTAGAAATTTTTTGTATAGTAATATTTTTTTTAACAAAAAGACTTGTTTTTTAACATATCTAATTAAAAAATATTAGAAGATATTTTTTTTAATTTATCTTATTTAAGAATTTAATTTACAATATTCAGCTATGCCTGAGGTAATTATCAATGGTCCAGAAGGTCGTATTGAGGGTCGATATCATCAAAACAGCAATCCTAAAGCTCCGGTAGCGTTAGTGCTTCATCCTCATCCGCTTTACGGTGGAACTATGAACAATAAAATCACCTACAGTCTTTATCGTAGTTTTGTCAATAATGGTTTTTCGGTTCTAAGAATTAATTTTCGAGGAGTTGGAAGATCTCAAGGTAAATTTGACAATGGAGTTGGTGAACTTCTTGATGCAACGGCAGTGATTAACTGGCTTCACGATCAGAATATGGAAGCTACAGAGTTCTGGATTGCTGGTTTTTCTTTTGGAGCGTGGATTGCTTTGCAAACCGTAATGCGTAGACCCGAGCTCGAAAACTATATTCTGGTTGCTCCTCCTGCCACTAAATATGATTTTAATTTTATAGTTCCTTGTTCATCATGTGGACTAATTGTTCAAGGCGATAAGGATGAGGTTACTAAAGAATCTGATTCAGCTAAACTAGCCGAGAGACTATCAGCTCGCGATGGGGCAGAAGTTCAATACAGTATAATTGCCAATGGTGATCATTTTTTTAATAACAATATCGAAGAATTTGAAGAAGTTGTTGATCGCTACATTAAATCACGACTTTATATGGAATCTGGTAAAGTTAGAAAAGTTAAAAGGGATCGTAGACGCAGAAGAAAAAAGAAAAATATTGCGGAAATTAAACCAGAAAGAAATTACTTTCCTGTCAAGCCACTCTCCTCTTTTGACATATAAACAAGAATTTTTTTATTTCTAAAATTACAGAAATTACAGAAATTTTATTTTTAAAAATCTTATTTTATAAAACTATCAGCAAATATTAAATTTGTTAAAAAAAATTTATAAATTTTTATTAAGAAATTTTAATAGCATATTTTTTGCTAAGGTAATTATTAATTACCCTGATCTCCTCTGCGTTAATTGTACGATCTATAACGATTGCTTCACTTATTAAACCACTGAATAATTGAGCATATTGCAATCTTCCTCCAAAACCAAAATAATAATTTCCTAAAGATAATGTTGTATAATTTCCCCCCGGTCCAGATGTCCCTCCATTTGCAGCAGTATTAGAATTAGTGTATATCGAAATATTGTTTGCCACATTATTGTTAACAACTATTATTGTAATATAATCTTTATTGGCAGTTACTCCAACACTTGTTAAATCGTTATTATTACCTGCAAAACCATATACCCCTGCTGGAGTAATATAACATGATCCTAAATTATTCAGATTAGCAGATTGTGAGTCTTGAGACATTAGAATTTGACCATTTGCAGCATTTACAGTATTAGCTCGCCAAACAATCACAAAGGTGTAATCTTTATCATTTGCTGGAAGGGGAGCTGAGTTAATTGAACTAAGCAATAATTGTCCACCATTAAAACTAAGCGATGGCAAACCATTTATTCCGCTTCCTCTAAAAAGGGGCTGATATGCAGCATTACTTTGAGCAACATTAAACTTTAATGTTGATTGGGGATTGTTATCGTTCCATGTTAAAATTGGCGAGTTTTCATCAAAAGAAAAACCATTTGCTGTATTAACCATAGCGTTATCAAGGGTTGTTTCAGCCCAAAAAACTATGTCTTTAACAGTCGAAACTTCTGAAGAACGAGTTAACTGCTGAGCAGTTGATAGCCTGATTTGACGAACCAAACGAGAGCTTTGAGTAACCCCTGCAACCAATATTCCAATAATTAAAATTACAATTGAAAGTTCAATTAAGGAAAATGCTTTTTTATTATTGTAAGAAATTTTCATATTTTTTTTTATAATATTTTTTTACTAAATTAATTGGAATGCAATAATTATTTTTTTATTTTTTATAAATAAAACAGTTGATTTAAAAGGGCAAAATGACATAATGTCCTTAAATGGTTTTGCAAATTAAATGATTTTGCATTTAGTTTAAATTAATTTTACTTAGTTTGATTGACAATATTTTAAATCTCAATAAACCAATAAAAGATACTAGAGTTGTTGTAGCAATGTCTGGAGGAGTTGATTCTTCGGTTGTAGCATCGCTATTGCATCATGCTGGCTATCAAGTAATAGGTATTACTTTACAACTTTATGATCACGGGCAAATGCTTGCCAAAAAAAATGCTTGTTGTGCAGGAGTTGATATTTATGATGCCAAAAAAGTTGCAGATAAGCTTGGCTTTGCCCATTATGTTCTAAACTATCAAAACAAATTTCAAGAAGCAGTTATTGATGATTTTGTCGATTCATATTTACGCGGTGAAACTCCAATTCCTTGTGTAAAATGCAATCAATCAGTTAAATTTCGTGATTTATTGCAAGTTGCCAAAGATTTAAATGCCGATTGCATGGCAACTGGTCATTATGTTCAAAAAAAAATAGTTAATAATCATAGCGAACTCCATAAAGCATTTGATCACAACAAAGATCAGAGTTACTTTTTATTTGCAACTACTAAAGAACAGCTTGATTTTTTACATTTTCCTCTTGGCTCATTTAGTAAAGATCAAACCCGAAAATTAGCTGAAAAATATGGCTTAGAGGTAGCTAATAAGCCAGATTCTCAAGATATTTGTTTTGTGCCAAATGGTGATTATACTTCGGTAATAAAAAAACATCGACCAAATTCTTTTAAATGCGGAGATTTAGTTCATATTTCTAACAATAAAATTTTAGGTCAACATCAAGGAATTATTAATTTTACTCTTGGACAAAGACGAGGAATAGGACTTGCTTATCCAAATCCTCTTTACGTGGTTAAAATTGACCCTCATACAAATCAGGTTTTTGTAGGTGAAGAGCAATATCTTAATCAACAAATTTTTACCATAAAAGATTGTAATTGGTTAATCACAGATCCAAAAATAGCTGACAAATTTAATGCAAAAATTCGTATTCGTTCCAATGCTCAAGATCACCCTGCTCTAATTGAAATTCTTGAAAATAATTCTGCAAAAATCTATATGAAATCAATGACCCGAGCCATTACCAAAGGTCAAGCAGGAGTAATTTATGATGAACAAAGAGTTTTAGGAGGTGGATGGATCGATAATATTATTGAATAATGTTAATTTAATTATTTTGCAGGATTAAAACCATTTTAAATTTTTAATTTTAAAATAAATAAATTATTTAAAACCAATTCTACCGATAATTGGTAACTTTAAAGCAGGATATAAAAAATCAATTCCAAAACATAGTCCAAGAATATTTAATTCTATACCATCAAGCAAACCAAGAGTGAAACCAAGCAAACCATAAAGCGAAAATTGAATACCTGTTCGCGATTCACTTAGATCAAAAAAATATTTCGTAGTAAGCCAATCTTTTCCAATTGCGTTACTTGGTAAATTAGCATAAAACCCATGAGTTCTTCTCATCACAAAAGAAACAAAAGTATTGCTGTTTGGTCCAGGATAAGCTTTATAGGTTTGCCAGTATGGGTAACTATCGATGGCGAGTTGTAATTTAGGAATTATTTTTTGGGCTCTTTTACCGTTAATCATACAAACAATTTCTGGTTTATTGCCATACCAATAACGATCTGGTAAATCCTTTTTCATAGATACAACTCGATCAAGATTTTTTCCATCTCCCCATGCCGTAACATGAAAAACCCAGTAACTATCAGCATTTTCTTCTTTATATGCAATCCAGCAATGAACACTGAATTTACCTCGCCAATCATAGGCCTTAGCACTGTATATCTGGATTCTTGCCTCAGGATCATCTTTTGCCAATGGTACTAACATTGCACTTTCTCTACTCGCAGTTCGCCAATCTTGAGTCATAAAATATTAAATCTGATTAATAATTTTTTTAAAATCTAAAAAAAAATTCTGTAAATTCAAGTTATATATTTTTAAAATATAATGAAAATTGAAAATTTTTTTAAATTATTAACTTAATAAAATGATTTTATTAACTTACAGTCAAAAAATATATAAACAAAAAGGTTTTAATAAGTCTCGCATATTTTTTCTTCGCTCTTTATTATTTCCTTTTAAGGTAACAAAATGGTTAATATTCATTGACAATTTTTATAGAAAACATGGGTTTATTTGCGCTAACACCGAGATTGTTTCTTTGCCAATTAGATCTTATGTTTGTAATCAATTTTCAATAGCAAAACGAATTAATATTCTTTGTCAACATTATCAGATAATGGAGAATTTTTTTTCCAATAAAGCAATAAAAAAAATTCTAACTCCTCAAAATGACCAAATAATTATCTCTTCACTTATTAAAAAAAATGGTGAATTATGTCATTTAAAAATTATGATGCATGGCAAATTCTGGAAAGAAGGAGCTATGACAATTTATTTATCAGATCGTGAAAATAATGTTATCAGTACTCTAACATTCACTTTATATCATGATCAAGATAATCAAAATGCGATATTTATTGGTGGTCTTCAAGGGGGAAGTCAGATTAACAAAGAAGAGATAGTAAGTTTCACCAGAAGCCTAGGTGGATTAAGACCAAAACATGCTTTAATTGAATGTTGTTATGCTATAGCTGATTTCTTTGAAGTAAAAAAAATTATTGGTATTTCAAACCAAAATCATGTTTTTTCATACCAAAAAACTTTTCAAAAAAATTATGATAACATATGGCAAGAAATTGGATCAAAAATTACAGCTGATAATAATTTTTTATTACCTAAAAATTTAGCAAAAAGAGATTTTAGTGAAGTTCCTCAAAAAAAACGAAAAGAGTGGTTAATTAAACATAATCACCTAGAAAAACTTAACTTAGACATAAAACAATTTTTTAATAATCTTTCCTTAAAATCTTGCTAAAAAAAAATAATAATCCAAACTATAGAAATAATTTTAATTTTAAAATTTCCTAAAATTTCTTTATTTTCAAAAATTATCAATGTCATTTTTTTATTTGCTAATTTATTAAATTTTATAAAAAATAAAATAATTTTTTAAAAGATTATGAATTACCAAAAAAAACAAAACAATAAACATCAAGCCTTCTCATTAATTGAATTATCAATTGTTATTTTAATCATTGGTATTTTGATTGCAGGGGTTACTCAAAGCTCAAGATTGGTTAGCCAATTTCGTTTAACATCAGCTCGAAATATTACCTTGTCTTCGCCAGTTCCAACGATTAAAGATCTAGCGCTATGGTTTGATGCAGTAAATGAAAAAGCTTTTGATAGTCAAATCAGCGATGGTGCAGGAATTGCCTATTGGCAAGATACCAATCCAATGAATACTACGCAATTTCGCTTTATTCAAAATACCGCTAGTGATCAACCATTATTCACAACCAATGGTATTAATGGTCTTCCATGTCTTCGTTTTAATTCTTCAAATAACATGACCAAAATGACCTTATCATCTCTTGGTTCATACCCAAGAAATAACACTATTTTTATGATTATGCAATGGCATACTCTAAATACAACCATAAACCAAAGTATGTTTTTAGCAATTCATGGTGAAATTGACAATAGCGAATTTGCTATTAACAGTCCAAGTAATTTTAACTTTTATTTTTGGCCTGGAGCAGGCAATAATCTAGTTGGAACAATTCCCAACAATACCAGTTATGTTATGCGTAGAATCTATAATTCTGCGATAAATTTTTCTGGTTTACATCTCAATGGAAACTTAACTGCTTCAAGTACCGCAAATCTTCTTGGAAACTACTCAAACAATGGCACAACTTCAATGACTTTGGGTAACCATATAGGATCTTTTAGAACATTTGGTGGATTAATTGGAGAATTTATAATTTTTAACCGAGCGCTAAGCAATGATGAAATCATTGATGTTGAAAGATATTTATCAAGAAAATGGTCAATAAAATTAAGTTATTAATTACCAACTTTTTTTTAATAACATTATTTTTGTTTTAAAAATTCATCAACTCCGAAAAACTCAATCAAAGCCTTTATTGATTGAAGTTTTTCATTATCAATTGCATAAAATATAGGATTAATTAAATTATCTTTAGCTATTGAATCAAAAATATTAAAATCAAATTTTTTAAGAAATATTTTTAGTTCAGCAACATTCTGAGTGTTTATAAGCTCAAGAATTTTTTGATGATCTTCATAACTAATTGAGTCCAAAAAAATATCTTCAATAAATTCTAATGCTAGCTGGTCATCTGTAATTTCAAAATTTTGTCTTGAGTTAGTCATAATTTAATTTAATTAATTTATTTTAATTAAATTAAATTTGTTTAAATTAGTTTTATAAACTTAAATAATATTTTACTTAAGTTTATAAAAATTGTTAGAAAAATGAACATTACTTTTTTATCTTTCTTGACTCTTTGATTTTATAAAAGACATCACTCTTTCTAGAAAGCTCATAGTAGCTTGAGGTTTTTGGGCTAAACTATCAATCGTAGTTCTGGCAATATTTTCAAAGCTTAAGCCATCATCATGCATTTTTTTTATTTTAAGAAAATCATATCCTGATTTTATCATTTCATTGCGTTTAGCAATTGTTTCATCTTCAGATATTTCTTTATTAATGCCAGCATCTTTTCTTTGAATATCAAGAATTTCATAAGCTACTGCATAAGTTAATGTTTCACCAGTGGCACAATAAAAAAAAGTTTCAGAAGTTTTAGGGTTAAATCTCAGCGAAGCTTCACCAGATCCGCTATGACCATTATGTCCAAAAGTTCCATCTGGATATTTATTTACACCGCACAAACGATGTTTTTCATCAACACCCTCATCGCGATAAAGTGATTTAATAACCTCGGGATTTGCAAACAATGATTTTTCTAAATCTTTATTTAAAAATTTACTTATAAATTTATCAGCATCTGCATAATTGGTAATTAAAGCTCCAGAGGCAAGAGAGTTTCCTGAAGTGTTAAAATTCATTTCGCCACCAGGATAATATTCACCTTCAAGCTGACAAGTAGCAATGTAACAATAACCCTTAACCGTATTAGAATCTTTGATTGAAGGAAATTTTATATATGAGCTTTTTGCCTCAACTTGATCAAGAACTAAATCTTTTAAAGCCTTTGGATATGATTTATTGGTAACTAACTCGATAATCATTCCCGATAATTCACACCCTAAATTGCCATATTTAAATTCACCATATTTATCTTGAGGATTGTATTTTGAAAACTCCACTAACTGCGCACAGCTGAAGTCTTGGTTGGGATTTTTTAACTGAAATTTAGCAATTTTTTCTTCATCTCTCGCACCTAAAGCATGAGTGTGATTTAAAAGATCTCTGAGAGTTATTTTTGGGTAATGATCGACTTTTTCAATTTGCGAAAGATAAGTTGATTCAGGAAATTTAGTTTTTAAGCGCTCCATAAAATGTGACAATGGAGTGTCTATACCAACTGGAAAATTATCGCTAGGAAGTTTTTTAGGATCATCACTTGCCAAGTCATATGCCTTTTTTTCGCTTAATTCATTGTCCCAGAGTTTTAATAAACTAGCTGAGGTATACATTTTAGTTAAACTTCCTACCAAAAATGTTGTATCTTCGTTAATTGCCTTACCATCTTGTTCAAGAGAAGTAACGCCTTGCAATGATAATGATTGCAATTGATTATTCTTAAAATACCCAGCTTGCATTGCATAAGCTGTGATATTTGATTCGTCACATCTATGATCAACCAAAGCTGAAAGCCGTTGTGAAGATGAAGATTGTTGCGACAATTTTAAAATTTCTTGTGAAGTTGCCATAGTAAAATATTTTCAAAATTTAAAAATTTAATTAAATTAAAATAAATTTTATTGAAACCAAATTAAAAGTAATAATTTGTATAAAATAATAAAAATATTTTAAACAAAAAAATTAAATTTGTTGTCTTAAAAATTTTTAGAAATTCTTTTGCTAAAAAAAATTATTTTAAAAATTACCGCAAAACTAATTAGAATTAAATTTTGATAATATCAATAACCACAATAAACATCCGCTCTTGATCAATTTTACAAATAATTTTTAAGCTCATAAATTCAAATAACCAAAGAAGTTTATGCATTCCCCTCACTCCTCGCAACTTTGCCGCAAATTTTCTAGGATTATGATGACTAGCAATTTCTTGAAAATAGCATTTCAAATTCTGCTGAGTATTTTTATCCAATTTTAAAATAATTTTTGCAACTTTTATGTAATAAATTACCTGCCATGCAACAAATACTTTCATAGGTTTGAATAATTGGTGATTAAATGTTAAGAAATTTTTTGCCAAAAATGATAATGATCTAAAAACATTTTAGGTTTGAGATCATAATGAATTAATCTTCTTTGAATTTTCCATCGATATCTTCGATTGTAATAAAATATAAAGCTAAAGTTTGAATCAATTTTTTTATTAGAATTTAATTTTAAAATTTTAGCAATTGATAATTTTAAATTTAATAAAAAATTGGTAAGCAATGAATTGAAATTTTGCCCTTGCCATTGGCTTTTATCTTGCTTTTGCCCCTGCCTTTGAAATTGCCATTGTCTTTGCCACTGTCTTCTTTTATCTCTAAAATTGCATTGGCATGGATTTAAACTGTTTTTATTTCGACAAGGTTGATCTATTTTCATGGCAATATTGAGTTTTAAAAATATGTGATGTTTAAACAAAATAAATAAATATATAGTTTTTAAAAATTGTTATAATAAAAAAAATAATTTATAAGTTATTTTTATTTTGTCAATTAACTATAAACTAACCAAACATAAAAGAGTAAATAAATAACA
This sequence comes from Alphaproteobacteria bacterium, assembly GCA_014190355.1. Taxonomy (GTDB): domain Bacteria; phylum Pseudomonadota; class Alphaproteobacteria; order Rickettsiales; family UBA1997; genus CAILUF01. The sequence goes on along the minus strand of BJGH01000005.1, from coordinate 990 downwards.
AAACTGAATTTTTGAAGATTTTTAAAATTTATTTAAAAACATATTATTATTTGACTGCAACTAAGAATTGAAATGACATAAGACAATTTTTTTATATTTTTAAACTAATTTTGTTAAGATTTTATAATCTTTAAATCAATTCTTTTTAAAATTAAATTAAAATTCCTTAACCATTGGCTTTAAAATTTAAAATCTCTTACTATTTTCCAGGAAAGTTATCTTTTTTTATGACTACCACCTGAAGTTAATAAACTCGTAGACTTTCCTTTTAATAAAACAATAGATTTATTTAAATATTCAACATCTTCTATTGAATATTTATTATCTTTAGTTAATGTTTTATCCCTAACTTCAGTTAGTAATTCTATTGTTTTTTCCATCAAATATTTTTTAATAAAACTATTTTTTAATTGAAGTCCAAATTTAACAATTTTTTCAATAGCAGATTTTTTTAATTCTCTCTTATATTCCTTGAACAATTCATATCCTGTATAATCCTCGTCAAAACTCTTAGGATTGGTGATTGACGCTAGATAACGTTGTAAAATTTTATCTGATTTTAAAGTACAATTTCCTCGTGACGCTTCTTTTACTTTAATAAAATTTTCTTTTTTGCATTCATTTAAACTTTGCCCTTCAAAAAAAACTTTTCCAGATAATAAATGCTCGTAATATTTATTTGATAAACCATGTAATATCGAGAATCATTAAAACCTTTTATAACATCTTTTAAATCCTTTATTCCATTAATATTAATTGGTTTTTTTAAAATATATTTAGTAACTCCATATTCTTTTAGATCGGCTTCTGTTGTTTCAGTTTTGGGTTTTTTAAATACAGCAAGATTTGAGTCAACATAACTTAAAGCTTTAATTTGATTATCCATAATATGAAAGATAAAAAAAGCTGTATGATCAGAAAATGCCGCAGAAAAAATATATAAATCTTCTCCATTAATTTTACATGGAATATATTTGTCTAATGAAAGAT
>BJGH01000004.1 GCA_014190355.1 Alphaproteobacteria bacterium | reverse complement strand
TTAAAATCTTTTTTAAATCGATTTAACCTACAGCCTCTTATTCCAAACCCTGTTTTTTTGACAAAAGGGGTCAGACCCCTTAGTAAAAATAAAATCTTTTTTAAATCGATTTAACCTACAGCCTCTTGTTCTAATCCCTGTTTTTTTGACAAAAGGGGTCAGACCCCTTTTTACAAAAAAAATGTCTTTTAACCTTATCTACGTAGGGCGAAATGCTTATAACTCGCTTTAAAATCTTTTTTAAATCGATTTAACCTACAGCCTCTTATTCCAAACCCTGTTTTTTTGATAAAAGGGGTCTGACCCCTTAGTAAAAATATAAATCGATTTAACCAACAGCCTCTAATTCTAATCCCTGTTTTTTTGACAAAAGGGGTCTGACCCCTTAGTAAAAATATTTAGTTTATAAATTAATAAACCAATCAATGGCTTTTAGTGCTTTGTCTCTGGCTATAAAATCATTTTTAGAGTCGTCTTCATATTCACAATAGCTTCGATGCAAAGCTTCTTTGGGTTTAAAAATAAAATATTCTATTTTTTCTCTTTCCCCTGGCCAAGGATCATAACCAAGTTTTCCTGGAATTATATCTTCATCAGAGCAGGTGTCGTTGGCTTCAAGACTTAATAGTTTTAGTTCAACAAAGGGTGAAATTGGACATCTTCTGCCATCCATCGAAATAACATGACTTATCATTGAGCTGTGTCTATTGGCAAAGAATTTTGCAACATCAGCACCATTGCTGTGACCAGCTATTATAAATTTTGAAAAATCAAGTTTTAATTCGCTTTTTTTAAACTGCTCAATGACTTCTAAGATTATTTTTTCATCTTTTATCCATAAAGGAGTTCGCTCTTTTATTTGATCAATTTTTTTTCCTTTTGACATATCAGGTAAACAATCTTGATCACCTAAAACTTCATATTGTATGGAAATAAAGGCATAATTTTTTTTAGTAAAAAAATCTGCAAGGTAAGTGTATTGTTTGCAATAATAATCTTTTTTTTCGATAAATCTTTGTTGCGATTGAAAGCCATTGCCAAAAATTACAGTTTTAATTTTGTTTAATAGTTCAAAGCCATCGGGCAAGTAAATCATTACCGGGATTATTCTTGAGTCTTGTTGAAAGAAAGTCAATTGTTGAGTGATCATTGTTTTTTAATATAGTTTTTGGGTAATAAAAATTTTTATTTCAATTTAAAAAATTCTGACTCTTAACGCAATATAACTTCCTGTCTTGAGTTTTGGATAGGAATGGCGAAATAATTAGGTTTGTATAAAATTTATTAAATTAAAAAACAAAATTTTTAAAAAATTAATTCAAGATAATTTTGAATAAAAAATCAAGGTTTGAATTTATAAATCAATGACTTATTTTAATAATACCGTTAATTATTTTTTAAAACTATGCCTCATATTATTATCGAACATTCAAAAAATATTTTGGAAAAAAAATCTTTAGAAATTGGTCGAGAAATCCAAAAGATTATGGCAAGGATTAGCGAGGGAAATTTTGATCCAGATCAATGTAAAATTCGCTGTATTGCTTATCAAAATTATTTGGTAGGATTAGAAAAAAATAATGAAAATTTTATTCATATTTCCATTAAAATTTTATCGGGAAGGGATATTGCTATAAGAAAAAAATTAGCAATAGCAACTTTTGAATATGTAAAAAACTTTTATAAAAGTTTAAAATTATCTCAAAAGAGATGCGATATTTCTGTTGATGTTATTGAAGTTGATCGTGAAGTTTATCAAAAAATTACTTTTAATAGTTAAAACATAAAATTATTATTATTTAACAAATATTAATAGAATATCTTTATTGTAGTTTAAGAAATTATTGTTTAAAAATTTTTTAATTTTTACAAAAAAATTTCTATTTTTTCTTTAATTTTTTAATCCTTAAGGGGCAATTTAAAAACATTTACCTTGGTTTTTTAAATTAAAAGAAATCTAAAATAAAAAAACTAATTATTAAAGAAAAGGTAATCATAAAATGAAAAGAAATATTGCATTAGAGATTTTTTGATTTGGTCTTGTAATTTAATCAAGGGTTGTGATTACAAAAAGAGTTTTTGGGTTGGATCAAATTTGAAATGTAATAGTTTAAATTTAATCTGACACTCGTATTTTCGTCAGATTTTTAAGAATCTAAGCTATTTGAAATCTCTTTTTCATCATCATTTTTTTTACTATTTTCGTCTTTGAAATGTAATAGTTTAAATTTAATCTGACACTCGTATTTTCGTCAGATTTTTAAGAATCTAAGCTATTTGAAATCTCTTTTTCATCATCATTTTTTTTACTATTTTCGTCAATATTTTTTTCCAAAGCGATGCGTTTGCTTTCCAAGAAAGTTTGATAAAGAGTTTTTCCGTAACAATGTTTTCCAGAATGCGGTCTTTCGTAGTTATATTTTATAAATCCACTCATCAACATCAGTTTGAATTTCATCTAGCCTGCTTTAGAGTCTTTTGCTAAACAAAATATTATAACACTAATCTTGGATTGTTCTGTGAAATCTCTCGCAGATACCATTTGTTTGAGGATGTCTAATTTTTGTTATAGAGTGATCAATATCCTCAATGCCAAGATAAAGCTGATAAGCATGATCTTGAGGTTTGCCACAATATTCAGTTCCTCTATCTGTTAAGATGCAATGAAGCTTAATTTTTTCTTTTTCAAAAATATTAAAATTCCTTTTAATCTTAATTCATTGCTTGCACGAAGCTGACCAAAGGCAGGAAATTCAATTGCCAAATCAGTTACAGCTTTTTCAATATATTCAGGAACTCGATTTTAACAATTGGTTTTTTTACGACTGATTTCTTGTAGTGCAGCTTCACCACCAGATTCATAAAGTTCAGAGAAACGATAAAATGTATCTCTGCTACAGCCATTACCTTGCAGCCTTGAGATACATTCCCAAGTTGTTTTGCTAGTTCTAATAATCCTATTTTGGCTTAATTACTTTTTGGGTTAATGTTGACATAAATACTCCTGTAAATTTTGTTTTTATTAATTGAACAATTTTACAGAGTGTCAGATTAAATTTAAACTATTACACTTTAGAAGACAGATTATTTTCAGATCAAAACATATAACCTATTTTACTCATGATCTAGGTAATAACCCGACTTCTTTGCTGCAGCATTAACCGTTAATGGTTTTGGATTTTTTGCGGGAGAAGTATTAACTGATATATTTGCTCCCATATCAGCATGTTCTTTTTTTTCATACTTTGGCTCTTGAATCTGATCAAATCTACTATGTATTGTAGCATCACGCAAATATCTTTGCGTTTTTATTTCTCCATTAGCATCCACCATTGGTGTTCCTGCTGAAAGAACTTGTCCTTCTCTACTATTCAATATGTTATATAACATCTCTCCAACTTTGGATTCATAATGGCCTTGAAGTATCTCGGTTAAATCTTGTATCCCAGTTATATAGGTATCTGCAGAAGTAAGTTTTGTTTTTAAATCATTAAATTTTTTAGCAGTCTTAATCCCATACTGTGATGGGTGGTAATTTTGATCAAAATCTTTACTAAAATTAGGGTAATAAATAGGAAAAGTATCAATAAAATACTTGCCATCAATTTTGTTGAAAAAAGCTACTTCAAACTGTTCCATTATTCTTGTATCAGGTTGTAATATTCTTCTAGTTCTATTTAAATGAAGATCAGTAAATTCTGGCAACACATCTCCATCTCCTTTTTCATAAATATGTTTTCTATCTGCTTCACTAGACATCTTTCCCATTTTATTTGTTTCTGCGATATAAACACTTTGCGGAATAAATAATATTTCAACTTCTCCTCCATGCCTATGTTTTGGCTTTCCTAAATTATCATACTCAGGATCAAAACCTTTAACGAGACCATCTTCTATAAAAGGTAATGCATATTGTATACCAACCTTATTCCTAACGCTCGTTGAAATAATAGTTTTTCTATCGGGTCTTTGAATTTCAGCTTCTTCCTTAAAATCTTTAAAAGCTTTTAACAATGTTTCCTCCTCTTCGTCGGTAATTCCAAACTTCTGTTTCTTCTTACTTAAAAATCCTCTTAACTCATCAACATAATCATCTACTTTATTATATAAATTTGTGTTAATCTGAATAAGGGCAAGCAACAAGGATCCATATACATAACCACTATTAATTTTTGGCCTTAAATCTGTACGCTTATAGAGAAATTCTAAGAAATCTTTAGTTTTTGGCGATTGATCTAATAGGCGCTGTTTATCTTCTTGCGATAGATCTTCAGCAACATAATCTCCAATAGCTTTTACTTCCAATCCGGCATTTCTAAATATTGCACCACTAAAAACATCTCTACCGTTTTGTTCAACAAAATGTGCAGCTTTTCTGCGAGATTTATCTGAAAAAAAGCCGTTAGCATACCTAACACCTCTGTATAGAACTATATATTTTTCCCCTTCAGGTTGAGGAAATTCGTATTCCCTATAATACTTGTCACCACTAACTGGATCCAGCTTATGAGATTTTTGACGATCGCTAATCCTCTCTCTAATTTTTTGAGTTGTTTTATATTTGTTATCTCCATCAATTATTAACTCTTCAACTTCAGTTTCAGAATCAACACTGGAATTATCATCTTCTAAAAATTCTGATTTGTTAATTTTAGGTCGCATATTTTTTTATTTAAAATTTTCGGATTGTTCACTTAATAGGTTGAATAAAAATACTTAATTATTAAATACTAAAATTAAAGTTATTAACTTAAAAATACAAAATATTATGTATAAAAACTTAAAAAATTCTTAACAAAAAAATCTACCAAAAAAACAAAATGGTTTGATAGTGTTCAATGGGATAGTATTAGTGAGGAAAAGACTAATCTAGCATACGACAATGCAATTAATTTCTTGAAGATTTAGCGAATTCTTTTTGGTGATTGGTTTGTAAATGTGAGATAATTTTTCTCATTGTCATATAATCTCTGTATTCGTCAGTCATTAAAGTTGTATTATTTAAATCAATATTGTTTCTAACTTTTAAATCTTTAGCCTTCAAACTTCCTTTGCTGACATTGCTTTCTTTAACTTTTCCGTTTCTTTCAATCATTCCAACAACACATTCTTTTTTAGTTCCTCTTCCTCTTGGATTGTTAAAATCATCATCATTCTCATCTTTTTTCTTAGCTTCTTTGCGTAGTTTTCCACCAACATAAGTCTCGTCCATTTCTTCTATTCCACTTAATAAACCATCATCTTGCTTCATTGCTTTTCTTATTCTGTGATTCATTGACCAAGCTGTTTTTACTGGCAATTCTAAATCTCTTGCTAATTGTCTTGAAGAAATGCCTTTCTTTTACCTAGCCCCGAAAAAAGCTATGTAAAAAATGTAATGAACGCAAGTTAAGGTAGACATTGTGTGGTACAATAAAAATCAAAAGTAACCTAGTGCCTTTTTCTTTTGATCGATTTGAGAAGGGGGGGGGTTGCATTAAATTTGGGGAGCCTTGCCCTTCTTACTAGAATCTAAGACCTTAGCAAAACTTGCTTTGATACGGGATGATGGTTGACCCAACTCTAAATCTAAAACCTTAGCAAAACTTGCTTTGATACGGGATGATGGTTGATCCAACTCTCTTGGATCTGGACCATCAGACCTTTTTCTTTTCGATTGAAATGATGACTCACCTCCCTCACTTAGATTATGATCTTCAGAGCTTTTTCTTTCCAACGAAGCATTTTTTGGTGGATTTTCCCATTTGACCCTAAAACAAAGATATTTTGAATCATCATCTGAAGAAGGATAATCATCTGGAGGTAAAATTAGCGGAGATGAAGGAGGAGATGATGGATGAGCGGGTAATAGAATGTTTGGAGATTCATCTATTGACAAAATATGATTGAAAATTTTTAAATTTATTGTTACAAATATTCTTGGGTTCAAAGATTTGCAATCTTCACCAATATGCTCAAAAAAAGTTTTTATCCATAGGAGAGGTTTAGTACTATAATTTGCATATTTAAGAACTTTATCAACTGTAAGTTTTTTTTCATTAAAAATACTAGGCGCTCCCATCAACAAATCCAAAACTCCGTTAGAATCTTCAATAGAGCTTTTAGATAACAAATCAGCAAATTGCGGGATTAAATCTTTAGCTAATAAGTTGCAATCTATGATTTTTCTAATATCGCTTAATCGTCTTGTTAATAAAGAACCGACTTCCATTAACTTATCACGATCATCAAATTTACATTTTGAAATTATTTGCCAATATTTCTTTAAATCCATAGAACTAAATTTGGTTAAACTACTTTGAGATTCAAATAAAAATTTAGCTGTTTGTTCAATTGTTAATTTTGAATTTGATATGAATTTACTAATATCATTTAGGTTATTTTTTGTTCCACTTGAAATTAAAAAATTCATAAAAGTCTCTTTGCAAGGCAATACATATTTTAACTTATCTTCAAAAGTTTCATTTGGAGCATTTGATGCAAAAAATATAAATATATTATTTATTATAAAACCTTTATAGCCCTTAATTAATTCTGATATATTTGCCTCAAAGAATGTAAATGTTTCGTCGATTTTATTGTAATCTTTTGCCAAAATTAATAAATGACTAGTTTTTATATTTCTTCCTAAGAAATTTTTAATTCTATCGGAATTAATAATTAATGATTTAACTGAATTATAATATAAAAATTCACCTTTTTCTCTCTCGACTTCTGAGAAATAATTAAAATCCTTAAAATTAATTCTAATTTCATTAAAAAAATTTATTAGAAAATCTTTATAAAATTCTTTTAAAGTGTCTTTTGGAGTTTTTTTAAAATTATCAATTACACCTAAACAATCAGATTTATCAGGGCTTTCGATTTTATTTAAACTCAACTTGGATTCTTCAATTTTTTTTAAAAGCAACATGCAGACATCAAGAAATTCTTCTCTAGATTTATTAATATTGGGGCTTTCCGCAGTAAAAATTTTTTTTAAGGCTTGTTGTAATGAATTTAAACAAAATTCTATATTTTCATTATAATTTGCATTAAAATCTCTGGAATTAAGGAGCTCAATAACAGACCCCAATTCATTTGTTGCTAGATTTTTTTGGACTAAATTTTTCATTTTTTAAAAGAAGTTTAAACTAAATTTATATTAAAATAGATATTATTTAAATATTTTAAAATATAATAACATTTTAAATAAATTTTTATTGTTTTATATAATCAGTATTAATTTTATTATTAGATAATAACTAATTTATATAAATCTAATATAATTAAAATGATATTCTCAGGTAAATTCCTGATAGATCCGAAAAAATTTATCCAATTCACCTTCATAATTAAAAGGAGAGATAAAAAATTTTTTATTACAACCAGAATTTTATCAGAGCTTCGTTTTCTCGCTTCAACATTGCAAGCTCAAGATCAGCCTAATAATGATTGGCTTTGGTTATAAATTATTTTTTGATTAACATTAAATTCTCTAGCTAAATCGACTGCACGCTCACTATTATCGGTTACTAGTTTATGATTTCTTGCTTTTGAATTTCTGTTAAACATGGAATTCCTTTTGGGATATAAATTTTTCCTTAATTCGATTGAGATTAAATTTATCATATTTAAAACTTGGTTTAAATGTGATTTTTTGATCAATTCAAGAAAGGGGAATTTGAACTAAATTCGGGGTAGCTTGCTAGGTTTATATTAATAACAAAGGGCCTAAGACCACTTCAGTAATTTAAAAAGACTGATTTGTTGGATTTGTGAGGTTTTGCAATTTTTAAAAATTAACAGTTGATATTAATAAAATTCGTTAATTCAAAACGACTGATTTGTTGGATTTGTGAGGTTTTGCGATCTTTGATTTCAATAATATTGTTGGCAATTGATTTAGGGCCGATAATCATTTGTGTAGGAATGCCGATTAAATCTGCGATGGCAAATTTTTGTCCTAAGCTATTGTTGGTATCGTCATAAAGTACCTCAATATCCTGCTGTTGTAATTGCTGATAAATTTCTTCGCAAGCTTTAGTGCAGTTTTCATCATTACTTCTAACATTGATTAAAATGATTCTAAAAGGTGCTAGAGGTTTAGGCCAGATAATACCTTTTTCATCATGATTAGCTTCAATGCAAGCTGAAACAACTCTTGAAACACCGATACCATAGGAACCCATATTTGGATAAATTTTTTCGCCAGCCATACCCATAACACTTGCTTGCATTGCTTGCGAATATTTTAAGCCAAAATTAAAAACTTGGCCAACCTCAATTCCACGACGAGAAACCAAGTCTTCTCTGGTAACAGGGCAATTTTTTTCATCGTGCAAATCATCGGCCATTGCATAGATTTTTTGCAATTCGCCAATATCAAAATCTTGCAAATTAGCATTCTTTTCAAAAAATTCTTCTAGTTTTTTGTCGTAGAAAATGGCACTTTCGCCAACATCGGCAAGAATATGAAATTCATGCGAAAGATCACCTCCAATTGCTCCGGTGTCTGCACGAAGGGCAATTGGTTTTAAACCCATTTTTAAAAATATTTTGTAATAAGTTTGATACATCAAATTATAAGTTTTGCGAGCATTTTCTTCATCAATATCAAAAGAATAAGAATCTTTCATTAAAAATTCTCGACCTCTCATCAAGCCAAATCTGGGACGAATTTCGTCACGAAATTTCCAATTAATTTGGTAAAAATTTTTTGGAAGATCTTTGTAGGTTGAGATGTTTTTTCGAAATAAGTCGGTAACAACCTCCTCGTGAGTTGGACCATAGAGCAAATCGCGTTCATGACGGTCTTTGATACGAAGCATTTCTTTGCCGTATGCGTCATATCTTTGTGATTCAATCCAGAGTTCTGCAGGCTGAATGGTTGGCATCAAGATTTCTTGCGCTCCTGATTTATCCATTTCTTGACGAATAATATTTTCAACTTTGCGAAGCACTCTTAAGCCTAAGGGAAGCCAAGAATAAATGCCTGAAGCAGTTTGGCGAATCATGCCACTACGAAGCAAAAGTTGATGAGAGACAACTGTTGCATCGATTGGGGTTTCTTTAAGAGTTGGTAAAAAATATTGAGATAAACGCATAGTTATTGGAAATGAAGAAAAAAAATTAATTGATAAGTGATTTTAAGAATTTTTTGCTAATATCAACGCAACGAAGATCAATAGAATGATCCAAATTATCCAAAGCATGAGCTTCAAAAGGGATCGCTAATCTTTCAAGAATTTTTTTAGCTTCAATAAAATTACTAAAATCAAGGACAGAATCATCCTGACCATGAATTAAACAGGTTTTAGTTTTAGAAATTATTTTATCACCAACAATAGTTGGTTCTATTATTCTTCCACTAAAACTAACAACTCCTGCTAAAGGTTGACTAGCAATCATAGCTTGATAATTAGCCATCATCGAGCCTTGCGAAAAACCAATCAATATTAATTTTGAAAGATCAAGGGCAAGTTTTTGAAGTTGTTCGTTGAGAAAATTTTTAAGAACTTTGTTAGCATTTCTAATTTCTTCAGCAAGATCGTTGAGAGTTTTACGGTAATTATTCTGATAAAGTGAAAACCATTGATAAGAGTTGGGAAAACCTCCCTCCCATGGTTCAATAGCATTTGGTGAAATGAAAAATCCATCGTTAATTACTTCACTAAAATCATCAGCAAGGCTTATTAAATTTTGCCCATTTGCACCATAGCCATGCAAGAAAACTATCAGATATTTGGGTTTTTTTGTCTGACAAAATTCATAATATTTAAGTGAAGAAGAATTAATATTCATTATTAAATTTTTTTATTAAGAGACTATTTTGGTTAATAGTATTTTTTTTAATTTTATGAGACAACAAAAATTTTTAAAAACGGTTTTTATTATGGCGATAGAATAATTTCTTTGTATCGTGTGTTGCAGTGTTTTTTAAATTTTATTTTAATTTAATAATATTTTTGATTTAAATTATGGTTAGGAAAATATTGTTCTGATAAAAAATTAAAAAATGAAGATCATCATGCTGATACAAGGTAATTTTCGGTAAGTTTTTCTGAAATTTTTTATTAAAAAAATGAATCTAAAATATTAAATTAAAATAATTTTAGTTACAAATTTGAAATTGGATAGTCCATTGTTGCTCATTTGAATAATCTTTGATAATATTGTTAAAAATTATCTAAGAATTTCTTGCTATAAAAAAATGTTGTTAAACATAAAATAAGTTGGATATTTTAAAGCATTAATTGTGCCAATTTTATTTTTTTAATTGACAAAAAAATTAAATTTTTTTCATGACATGATTTAGCAAGTTGATTCTTTGTGTAAGGATTGCTATAATTATAGAATTGAGATTGAAAGTTATTTGTCAAAAAATGGGCAATTAAGGTTTTATAATAAAAAATAACAAATTCTAACAATGCTTACTTGTAATAAGTTAACATTAATAAAAAATAACAAAACTATTTTTCGTGATTTAGGTTTTGCTTTGGGAACTGGTTCAGTCCTTGTCATAACTGGAGGAAATGGCAGTGGTAAAACTTCATTGCTTAAAATAATTGCCGGAATTATTAAACCACAAGCTGGTGAGATTTTATGGGGAGATTTTACTGTTGAGAAAATTCGTGAGGATTTTTATGGGGATATGCAATTTATTGGCCATAAAAATTTTTTGAAATCGCAGCTAAGTGTTAAAGAAAATATCGAGTTTTATGCCAAACTAAGCGATACTCAGATGGCAGTTAGTTCTGCATTAAGTTTTTTTGATTTAAACGATATTAGTCATGAACAGGTTAAAAATTTATCAGCTGGAGTTCAACAACGAATTCGTTTATCACTTCTTCTGGCTTGTCCTGCAACCCTATGGCTTCTTGATGAGCCATCAACTAATCTTGATCAGTTTTATAAAGAAAAGCTTCATGGTTTAATTAAAACCCGTATCAAAGAGCAGGGCATGGTATTATTAGCCACTCACGACGAGTTCTTTTTTGACCTTGGTTTAAAGATCAATGTTGAAGATTTTAAAAACTAATTTTTTTGACAGATTTTATTTAAAAAATTTGCAATCTTATCTTCTAGTTGAAAAGGAGCGTTGAAAATAAAAACACCGCAGCTATTCATTTTTGAAGAATATTGTGAAAGATTTGCTGATCTTGGTGATGATGTTTTTGCTAAAGGCAAAGCAGATTTTTTCAATAAATTTTTATTAACAAAATCATAAATTTGATAATTGTAGCTTAGTTGATGATTTGGTGAGGTACCATGATTCTCTAGGCCAAACAACACTTGTAAAATTTTCGTAAATTTTAACTGATTAATTTTTTGATAAAAATCACTTAAAATATGTTCTTGAGCATCAACGATTGGATACCACAGAATGTAAATCCCGTGAGCAAATCTTTTATGTCCTTCACGGAGTGCTTCAAGTGATTTTAAGTAATCTGGGGAAATTTTTTCAGAAAATTTTTCGTAAGCAGGATCAATTAAAATCAAACCTCGACCTTGCAGTGGTGGAAGTTTTGATTTTAGTAAGCTAAAGCCATCAACATTGCAACAAAATATTTTTTTATTTCCAGCAAAATTTCTTCGCAATTCTTGAAAAACTTGCGGTGATTTTTCAGCAAAAATCGCTTGGTCATGAAAGCGTAAAAAATTTTTAATAATTTGACCTGAACCACTGTAATATTTGAGTTTATTTGGTAATTCAGAAATTTCGCAGACATTAATTTTGGCAAGAATTTTTAAAAAACTTAAGGGTAAAATTTCTTGAAAATCATCACGTTGTAAAATATTTTTGATTCCTAAATCTGCTTCAAAACTGTTTAGATCATAAGCTTGTTTAAGTTGATATTTCGATGTTCCAGCATGGGTATCAATCGCTAAAAATGGACTTTCTTTTTCATAAAATTTTTCCAAACATAAACATAAAATTAGATGTTTGATGACATCAGCAAAGTTACCAGCATGATAAAGATGTTGATAATTCATCGAATAAATTTATTAAATTTTGTTAGAAAATCAGGAAGTTTAGTGGTAATAATTAAAGGTTGTGAATAATCATTGATTTTGATTTGGTAAGAATGAAGACAGAGTCTAGAAGATAATTCTTTACGCATTACTTTAATTCCTCCATATTTAACATCATTGATGATCGGATAGCCAATTTCTTTGCAATGAACTCGCAGTTGATGAGTTCTGCCAGTAATTGGCATTAATTTAATAAGAGTAAAATCTTCAAAAGTTTTTAAAACTTGGTAATTGGTTATTGCTGGCTTACCGTCATTGAAATCAGGCATGATTTTATCATTTTTACCAAAATTTTTTTTTAACAAAGGGATATTGATAGTTCCAGTTTCTTTTTTAAATACTCCGTAAGTCAAAGCAAGATAGGTTTTTTCAATGGTTTTATTACGAAATGATTCGGTGATTTTTTCAGCAGTTGTATTATTTTTAGCAATCAATAGCACACCACTCGTATCTTTATCAAGGCGATGAAGCAGTTGAAATTTTTTAGTTTTTAAAACATCGTCAATACAAATTTCAATGCCAGTTCCACCTTGACAGGCAATACCTGAAGGCTTATCAATGGCTATTAAATTTTCATCTTCAAAAAGCGGATCGTTAAAAATTTTTTTACTAAATTGTTCAATTTTATTTGCTGAGACAAGTGGTTTTTTATCTTGGTGATGATGACGAACAGCTAGATTGCTAAAGATTTCAATTTGATCACCTGCCGTAACTCTTTGCGAATAATCAGGCTTAAAGCCATTGACCTTGACTTTTTTTTCGCGGATTAATTTTTGTGCTAAGGCAAAAGAAATATCGAATTTTTCGCAAAGTAATTTATCAAGGCGATAATTTTCAAAATCTTGATTAATTTGAATTAAGGGCATTTTATTATAAAATATTTAAAGACTAAAGTTATTTTATCGATTTTGATGTGATAAGTCAAGACCTCAAGTGCTATTTTAAAAATTTGTAAAAATAATTTTTAACAAAATTTATTTGACATTAGTTTTTTAAGAAGCGAATATTTAAAAATAAATTTTATATAAAATTTAATAATTTTAAATTTTAACCAATTAAGTTTTTAATAATAAATTTTTTCATATGACATTATCCAGCCACAAAAATCAAGCCGAAACACCAAATAATAAAATTGAAACTCGTAGCGATATTCTTCCCGTTCACATTGCCAATTATTTTTTATGGCGAGCCAAAAAAGAAGGAGTTAAAGACATCACTCCTTTAAAATTAGTCAAACTCGTTTACTTTACTTATGCTTGGTATTATGCAGTGTATAATCAAAAATTATTTGCCGAAAAAATTGAAGCTTGGCAATATGGACCAGTAGTTCCTTCAATCTATCATGAATTTAAAAGCTTTGGCAATAATACGATTGATCGCTATGCAATTAACTTTGATCCACGAGTTGGCGAAATAACCAAACCTATTATTACCAAAGAAGATGATGAGATAATTTATACCGTTAATGCAGTTTGGAAATCTTATGGAAATATGGATGGTTGGACTTTAAGTAAAATCACTCACGAAGGCAAAAATAGCCCATGGAAATCAGCTTATATCCAAGGCGAAAATAATGAAATTGATTTAAATCTTATGCTTCAAAGAGCCAACCAGGCTATTGTGAAGTATCGCGATGTTATTGCTCAATAATAAAATATTGACAATGACTAGCGAAATAAAAGATATTTTTTCAAAGCAAACAATACCCTCTCGCGATCTTGAATTAGAATCAAAATCACTGGATCATGAATTAGAGTTAAAAAAGGAAGAAGTTAATTCTAAAAAATTGGATAATAAATCAAATTCAATAGATATTTATTTAAGAATTTTTTTTGCATTTTGGGTTTTGTTTATCGTAACTAGTTTTTTGAATTATGTTAAAGAAATTTTATCTTTAAAATTCAATTATGAAAAAAATCTTAGCGATAATGTAATCATCGCTTTATTGACCACAACCACTATCAATATTTTAACTCTAGCTTTTATGGTGATAAGTTATCTATTCCCAAAAAAATTTAAGAAAAAAGCTAATAAAAATTAAGAAAAAAATTTCATTAAATAAAATCCCAAAAAAACAGCAATTAATGAAATAAACACGCTTGAGATTGCATAAATAATTGCATAAGAAATTTGATTGGCTTGAATTAGCCGAAAAAAGTCTAAACTAAATGCTGAGAAGGTAGTAAAGCCTCCAAGAAAACCGATCATTAAAAAGTTTTTTAGTAATGGTGAAAAATTCTCAAAATTTTTAATAATAAAAAAATATAAAATTCCTGCCAATAACGAACCAATTACATTAACGCTGAGAGTAGCAAAGGGAAATTTGTTAGAGATCAGTGAATTATTTTTGGCAAGAAAATTAAAAAATTCATAATTTAAAAATCTCAAAACTCCTCCCAAAGCACTTCCTAAAGCTATCAATAAAATATTGTTAAGCATTTTTATTTATTTGATTTTGTAAAACTTTTTTAAAAATTATTGTTAATTTATCTTAATTATCCTTAATCAATAAACAAAATTATTGATAAAAAATAATAAATAACAATTTACAATAAATTTTTTAGTTTTTCAGCAAGGTCAGTTTTTTCCCATGAAAAACCACCATCTTTTTCACTTTCTCTGCCAAAATGACCATAAGTAGCAGTTCTTTTGTAGATTGGTTTGTTTAGTCCAAGGTGAGTTCTAATTCCACGCGGAGTAAGATCAACAATTTCATTGATAATTTTTGCTAATTTTTCTCCTTCAACACCTGTTCCGTGATTATTGACATAAAGCGAAAGAGGTTTGGCAACTCCAATAGCATAGGAAATTTGAATTGTGCAACGCGTCGCAAGTTTAGCAGAAACAACATTTTTTGCCAAATATCTTGCCATATACGCAGCTGAGCGATCAACTTTAGTTGGATCTTTACCAGAAAATGCTCCACCACCATGAGGCGATGCTCCACCATAGGTATCAACAATAATTTTTCGCCCTGTTAAGCCAGCATCACCATCAGGACCACCAATTACAAACTTGCCAGTTGGGTTAACTAAAAATTTATCATCTTTACACATCCAACCTTTAGGAAGAGAGTTTTCGACAAAAGGACGAATCATTTCGCGAACTTGATTTTGAGAAATTCCTTCACGATGCTGGATTGAAACTAAGACAGTCTCGCATCTAACAGGCTTGCCATTTTCATACCACAAAGTAACTTGACTTTTAGCATCTGGACCAAGATTTTGCAGTTTATTTGAACGAACTGCATCCATAATGTTTTGCAAAATACGATGAGCGTAATAAATTGGCGCAGGCATGAGTTGATCAGTTTCATCGCAGGCATAACCAAACATAATTCCTTGATCGCCAGCACCTTCATCTTTGGATTGGTTAGAGTCAACCCCCATTGCAATATCTGCTGATTGTTCATGGATGAGGTTAGTGATTTCTAGATTTTGCCAGTGAAAGCCTTGTTGTTCGTAACCAATATCTTTTACGACATTGCGAATAATTTCGTCAACTTTTGCTTTAGTGATTTCTGGAGCACGAATTTCTCCGCCAACAATGACTCTGTTAGTAGTGGCAAAAGTTTCAATTGCCAAACGAGAATAAGGATCTTTGGCAAGATAAGCATCTACTAGGCTATCAGAAATTTGATCGCAAACTTTATCAGGATGTCCTTCTGAAACTGATTCAGAGGTAAATAAAAAATTTTTAGGCATAAATAAAAATTTAAAAAATTACGGAAGGCTTTCCTATGAACAAAAAAATAAAAACTTTTTTAAAAAAATCTTAGAAATCCCAAACGAACTGTTGTATAATCTGAGCTAATTAGCCCAAAATTACCAACATAGCGTTGACCAGAGATTCGAACCGAGGTAAGATTATTTAGAGCGATTTGCGCACCTACGCCATAAAAAGCTCGGGATTGATTTGATTTTTCAAGAATTAGGCGATTACCTAAAGTAGTATAAGCTAGTTCGCTGCGAATATGAGCAACTCCAGTTTCGCCAAAAAATTCAAAAAATCTTGGAATGATTGGTAAAAAAGTTTGTAGTGAAAAATTATAGTGATCAACTTTATAAATTGCTTCTTTGGCAAGTGGTTCACGATGTTGTAAAGATGTTGAGTCCATATTGGTTTGCACCCAATTAGCATTTAAAGCAAAACTTTCGTGAAGGCGAATATGTGTTCCAATTGCAATGTTTTCTAGGTTATAGACTTGTTTAAAAAAATGTTCGCTGTTGGTGAATTTTTTGTTATCACCTGCACCCGAAACAACTGGAATGTTGTATTCTAAGCTGAGAGCTGGTTCAAAGAAAAAATCACTTTTGGAGTATGAGCTTCCTTTGCGTTCATCACCAAGGGCTTGATTAGAGCCAATAAAAGTTTGAAATGACAGTAATATAAAAATGAGTGAAAATACTGCAGTTTTTTGAGTTTTAAGAAAGATTTTTTTGTGATTTATAGAATATTTTATGTTCATATTTTTACAAAACTTTTAATTAGATGCTAATCTATGATTCTAGCAATGTTAATAAATATTTTTTCAATTGCAAGTTTCAATTATTTGCAATCTTTTTTCAACTTCTTGTTGACCAAGAATTTCAATTATTTCAAAAATTCCCCCACTCGAACTTTTTGAATAAGTTAGAGCAATGCGAAGTGCTGGAGCGAAATCTTTAATTTTTAAAGAATTATTTTTTGCGAACTGATCAATGGCTAGATGAATATTATCATGATTCCATTCATCAATCATTTTAAAAATTTGACGAAGTTCATTTAATAAATTTTTTTTAGAGTTAAGAATTATTTTACTTTCTTCGTCAAATTCTTTTTGAAAATTATCATAATAAATTGTTAAAGAATCAGCAATTTCAGTGATTAGGCTAAATTTTTCTTTTAAAAATTTGATAGCTTTGACAAAGCGTAATTGTTCATTGGGATTGGCTGGTTTTTTTAAAAAATTTGTAAGTAATTCTAAAATTTTTTGATCAGCAAATTGTTTTAAATAATAGTGATTAAGGTGATTAAGTTTTGCAAAATCAAAGCGCGAGGGTGATCTGCCGATATTTTCAAGATTGAACCACTCGATGGCTTTTTGATCGCCGATAATTTCTTCATCACCGTGAGACCAACCCAAGCGCAGAAGATAGTTACGCATTGCACAAGGCAGATAACCCATCAGTTGATAATCAGTAACCGAAGTTGCACCATGACGCTTAGAAAGCTTTGCTCCATCGACACCGTGAATTAAAGGAATATGAGCAAATTGAGGAACCTGCCAGGACATTGCTTGATAGATTAATTTTTGTTTAAAAGCATTAGTTAAATGATCATCACCGCGAATTATGTGAGTTATTGACATATCATGATCATCCACAACAACTGCTAACATATAAGTTGGGGTATCATCACTTCTCAGTAGAACTAAATCATCAAGTTCATTATTTTTTACAGTGATTTTTCCTTGGACAAGATCAGTGATAACGGTTTCCCCCTCAAGAGGAGATTTTAGGCGAATCACTGGTTTAACGGTTGATGATTGAGAATTAATTTTGCTACGCCAAGGACTTTGAAAACGAAAAACTTGCCCTTTTTTTTCAGCAAAATTACGCATTTCTTCTAGTTCTTGGGCTGAGGTAAAGCATTGATAGGCTTGACCTTTTGCTAAAAGTTCCTGAGCAATTTGGATATGTCTATTAGAATTTTGTGATTGCAAAACTATCTGATCATCATGTTCTAATTCCAGCCATTTTAACCCTAATTTTATAGCTTCAATTGCTTGCTGAGTTGATCGTTCTTTATCAGTATCTTCAATTCTAAGCAGAAACTTACCGTGGTGTTTTTTGGCAAAAAGATAATTGAACAAGGCGGTCCTAGCTCCTCCAATGTGAAGATAGCCAGTAGGAGAAGGGGCAAATCGAACAACAACAGTCATATTGATTATTTAAAAAAAAGTTTAAGCGAATTAAAAAAATAAAATTATAAAATTAAATTTTTTTCGTTTCAATTATGATCATAAAAAAAATTTATGCTTGAACAAATTTAAAACTCTCTTTAAAAAAGATAAAAATAATTCGATAAACACAACAAGATGTTAAAAAAAATTAATAATAAATAAATTTAAATTATAAATATTTAAAACTAATTCATGACAAAAGTTTCTTCAGCAAATGACATCGGACAAAAACTTCTTGAAAAAAAAGTTATTTCTGAAGATCAATTAGAAATTGCTAAGCGTGAATTAGCTAGAAATAGATCTGGAAAAAATATTGGAGCAATTCTGGTTGAGATGGGCTTCTTATCAGAAGGAGCACTTGGAGAAATTTTGAATGAATCAACGGGTATAAAAAAATTTGATTTAGCTGGATCAATTATTGACGCTAAATTGGTAAAAAAATTGCCAAAAGAGTTTGCTATTAGAAATAAACTGATTGCCGTTTCATACAATGCAATATCTGTCACCATTGGAATGGCTGATGTTTTTGACATAGTTTCAATTGACCAAGTTCGTAGATATTTTCCAATTGAATTTAAGATTATTCCTGTTTACATACCTGAAGCTGATATCATGAAGGCAATAGATCAGTATTATGATTATGAAATGTCAATTGAGGGGATTTTAAAAGAGATTGAATCAATTGGAACAAAGAAAAATGTAAGTGAAGAAGAGCAATTAAAGGGGGATTATAAAAGTCCAATGGTAAGATTGGTCGATGCAATTTTAACCGATGCAGTGCATCGTGGTGCATCAGATTTGCACTTTGAACCAGAGGGATCTTTTTTAAGAATACGTTATCGTATTGATGGTAAAATGGCTCAGATTCGTAGTATTCACAAAGATTACTGGTCAGCAATTGCCGTGAGAATGAAGATTATGTCTGGAATGAATATTGCAGAAAGTAGAAAACCACAAGATGGGAGAATCAATTCAGAAATTATTGGAAGAAAAATTGACTTTCGTGTTTCAACTCAACCAACCATTAATGGCGAGAATATCGTTATGCGTATTCTTGATGAAAAACAATCAATTTTAACAATTGATAAAATTGGTTTTTCAGAAACCAATATTAAGATTTTGAAAAAAATTGTTCAGCGTCCTGAAGGAGTAATTATTCTTACTGGTCCAACTGGTTCTGGTAAGACCACAACTTTGTATACCGTTCTAAATTATATCAATTCAATTGATAAAAATATTATGACCCTTGAAGATCCAGTGGAGTATCATTTACCGTTGATTCGTCAGTCAAATATTCGAGCAGATGTTGGAATGGATTTTGCCTCGGGAATTAAAGCTTTACTTCGTCAAGATCCAGATGTAATTCTGGTTGGTGAGATTCGTGATAAGGATACAGCGATTACTGCAATTCAAGCAGCAATGACAGGTCACCAAGTTTACAGTTCGCTTCATACAAATGATGCCCTTGGAGCGATTCCAAGATTGATGAATATTGGAGTTCCACCTTATCTAATGTCAGGAGCAATGATCGGAGTAATTGCTCAACGCTTAGCTCGAAAATTATGCGGTAATTGCAAAAAAGAAATGCCGTTAGATGAGTTTGAAAAAAAAATACTTGGACCTAAATATGCTCATCTTACTTCAATTCATAAAGCAGTTGGCTGTGAAAAATGTAATCAATCAGGATATAAGGGAAGGGTGGTAATTTGTGAAATTTTACCATTTGATCATGAGCTTGATGAAATGATTTTGCGAGAAACGAGCAGAAGAGAGATGCTTGAATATTCTGTCAAAAAAGGTTTTTTAACAATGGTTGATGATGGTTTAGAAAAAGTTTCTAAAGGAGTTACCGATTTAAAAGAATTGATAAGAGTTGTTGACTTAACTGATCGAATGTAGAAAAATAAAAAAAAATATTTTTTAAGTTTAATAAAAAAATATGTCACAATTATATAAAATCGAAGTAATGGACGAAATACAAGACTTAGTCTTTGATAAAAAACCCTATCAATCTTTAACCAAAGGTATTGAAATCAGCGTTTGGCCTGAATATGTTGATGGTAAAAGAACTGCATTAGGAGAAATTTTTATTTGGGCCTATCAAGTTAGAATTGAAAATCGTAACAAATTTTCTCTAAAGCTTATTTCAAGATATTGGAGAATTATTGATGAATTTGGTGAATTGCAAGAAGTAAAAGGTGAAGGGGTGGTTGGTGAGCAGCCAGTAATTCTCGCGAATCAAAGTTATCAATACTCCAGCGGAGTGCATTTGCGATGTCCTTCTGGAATTATGTCTGGATATTACAAAATGAAGAATCTTGAAAATGATGATGAATTTGAAGTTGAAATCCCAACTTTTTCTTTAGATGTTCCAGAAATAAAAAATATTTTAAACTAATTAGCTAATGCTCACTCTTGCTTTTGAATGTAATAGTTTAAATCTCTGCGTTGGTTTGTTAAGAGATAATCAATTGATTCAGCAATCTCAAATTAACGATGGTTTTAGTCATAGCGAAATGTTAGTAGTAAAAATTGAAGAAATTTTAAAGGCTAATAATATTTGGTATCAGGATTTAGATTTGGTAGTAGTTGGAAATGGTCCATCAAGTTTCACAGCAATCCGAGTAGCATTGAGTGTGGCAAAAATGATTAATATTTCTTGTCAAAAACCAGTAATTACTGTTAATAAATGTGAAATATTAACTTTTTTTTATAACAACAAGTTATTTTTAAAAAATAACAATAACAGTCAATTAAAAGTAACTACTATTGTTAATGCTTGCGGAAACGAGGTTTTTTTTGCAAGATATTGTCTTGAAAATCAATCTATCAAATGTCTTGATCAACCAAGTCTGATAAATGTCGAAGAGCTAGTGGAGCAATTAAAAAACTCTCAAGATTTTTTAATTTTTGATCAGCAAATTAGTTATAATAATTTTGGCGATAAAGTTACCAACCAATTTTTGATTTTGCAAAATGATGCTTACAGCTTAGGTTTGCTTGGCTTAGAGAAATATCGTAATTTTGCGAATACAAATTCAATATCTAAGATTTCACCAATCTATTTGCTTGAACCAAGAATTTCCAAAAGAAAATAAAAATAATTTTACTAAACTTACAAAATCTCTGCAGGAATAAAACTCTCAAGTTGTTTTTTGTTGATTTCGCGAAGCTCACCAATCTGCATATTGCCTAGTACAAAAGGACCAAAAGAAACGCGAATTAAGCGATTAACTTGTAAGCCCAAATGCTCCATGATGTTACGAATTTCACGATTTTTTCCTTCTTGTAAAGAAATTGTAAGCCAAGAATTTGATTCTTTTTCAACATCAACCGAAACTTTAACTGAGCCATAGTGGGTTCCTTCAATTGTAATACCGTTTTCTAAAGCTTTCAAACGATCATGATCTAATCTCCCAAAAACTCGCGCACGATATTTGCGAACCCATTTATTTTTTGGCATTTCCATGAAACTTGCTAATGCACCATTAGTGGTTAAAACAATTAAGCCTTCGGTGTTAAAATCAAGTCTTCCAACACTAATAACTCTTGGCATATTTTTGGGAAGAATCTTAAAAATTGTTTTACGATTTTTAGGATCTTTTGCTGAGGTAATTGTTCCAACTGGCTTGTAAAGTAACCATAGTCTGGTTTCTTGTTTGGCATTGATAAGCTTGCCATCAACTTTGATTGACTGATCAGTGATGAATACTGCAGGGGTGTTAATAGTTTCGCCATTAACGGTAACTCTGCCTTCAACAATCAACTGTTCAGCTTCTCTTCGTGAACACAATCCGGATTGTGATATGACTTTGGCAACTCTAGTGCCATCTATTTTTTTTTCTTCAATCATAAATTATTTTTTATTAGATGAATATTTCTGGCTATGAGCGATAAAGGCCGAAAAAATTTTGTGATCGGTTTCGGCCGGAAATAGTTCTGGATGCCATTGAACTCCTATACAAAAAGGATGATCAGGTTTTTCAACTGCTTCAATCATTCCGTCAGCGGCGTATGCTACAACTTTTAGTTGATTGCCTACGCTTCTAACTCCTTGATGATGAGAAGAGTTGGTCTTGATAGTTTTTTTGCCAATAATTGAAAAGAGTTGTGAATTTTCAACAATTTCAACATCGTGATAGGGTGTCGAATAGTCCTCAAAACCTTGGGTGTGTGATTGTTCGTGATTGATGAAATTAATGTTTTTAGAATTTTTTTCATCAGGAATATGTTGAATTAGCTTACCGTCATGCATAACGCTAAGAAGTTGCATGCCATTACAAATTCCCAGAATTGGGATATTGTTATGGTTTAAAGCTTTGCTAGCAAAAGCAAATTCATAATCTGAGCGAACCATATTTAATTTGGTTTTAGGATGAAGTGATTCATTGCTATAGCGATTTGGATGAATATCAAAATATCCACCAATAATCATTAAGCCATCGATCATTTCAAGATATTGATCAATTTTTTGGTAATAGTAAGGAAGAATTAATGGTAAACCTCCAGCATTAACAATTGCTTCAATAAACGAGGTTCGTATTGCATAAAAACTTTTTGTTGAATAGCTGTTTTGCTCATTTTCTTTATAGTCTGGCAGAATTCCAATAACAGGAGATTTGTTGTTTTGATTATGTTGATTTGGGATCATAGTTTTATGTAAAAATTATTGTTGTTAAACAATTAATCTAGAATTTATTATTTCTTTATCCACTATAAATTTTGCATTATTTTTATAAACTGCAAGTTAAATTTTGATAATTTAATTATTATTGTTATGAAAATTTTCTAGAGCAGAAGCAATGCTAGCGATTCTTGCCAGAAGCTCATAGGTAATAAAAAAGTTTTTTGAGTTTGCAATAGAATTGCTGGCAATAAAATTTTCTAAATTTTTTTGATCATTTAAATTAAAAAATTCTGCACCAAGGCTGTTTAGATTTTCAATATTATCACGATTGCCATTAGCTCTTAGGATATTGGCAATTACTTTTGAGTTGATCATGTAAATTAACGGTTCACAAGATTTATCAAAAATTTTATCAATGGTTTTGATACCTTCTTGGATAATAACTTGGTGATTGATATTTGAACCTTTGGTGATATTCATTTTATTGCGTTCTTTTTTGTTAATTGATAATACTTCACTTGCTGATTTTACTGACCAAACAGCCATACCGTAGGTTCCATTATCGGCTTTGATGAAAACATAAGGTTCGTCATCAATTTGATATTGTTGATATTTTTTTTGAGTTTGGCTAATTATTTTTTCAACTTCATCAGCTAATAATTCAATATTTTGCTGTTTTTTGAAATCAAGATTTTCACATTTGGAGAAGTAGGTTGAAATAAGCCATGGATCAAGATCAATTAATTGACAAAGTTCGCTAATAATTTGATTGTAAATTGCAAAATGTTTTGATTTGCGTCGTTGATACCAGCCAAGTTTTGGATCTGGAAAGATTGGAGTTATGGTATTTTTTAAAATGCTAGGAAGTGAATCGCTTAAATCATTGTTAAGAATAACTACTTGAGCTTGAAAACCATCAATAGTTGTGATTTTATTGTTAACTAATTGCAGTGGAAGTAGTTCAATAGATAATTTGTCGTTTATTTTTAAAGAAGTAATTTCTTTAAGTTCTGGGTTAATTGAACCGATTTTAACTTCAGCAAAATTTTCTAATAAATTTTTTAAAACTAAAATATTTTCCAGATATTTTAAATTACGAGTATGGTTTTCAGGGATAATAATTATCTGGTTGGGGATAGTATTTGGAAATTTATTTTGAAAAAAACTAAAAATTTGCTTTAGAGCTTGATTTGTATCGTTGGCGTTAAGATTATTAAAACCTGCGGGAAAGCAGTTGGTATCAACTACAGCAATTTTAAAACCGCTGTAACGAATATCTAAGGAATTGTAAAGGGTATTTTCAAGATTTGCTGATTTTTTGGCAAGAAAATCGCTAATTAGATGGTGATTTTGATTTATTTTTTCAGCTACAAACTCAACAATTTTATGCATTTTATTAAAAATTAAATTAATTAAAAAATAATTTAAACAATTAATTTTAAAATGCAAAATTTATTGTTTTCTATAGAAAATTATTGGCGTAAGATTTGGGCTTGATTGAACTTGAATGTGAATCAATAATTTCAAATTGATAATTCATTTTATTGGCGTAAGCGATTGCATCTTCTTTAGTTTTAAAAGTAAATTTCAATTGTGAAGAAGTATTATTTGAAGAGATCCAACCCATATCAGAGCTAATTGAGCGATGATTAAATTGTTCTTTTGGAGTCATTAACCAATTCTTGGTATTTTTTTTACCAGATTGCATAGCTGATTTACTTTGATGATGAATTATAAAGATCATAAAAAATAAGATGTTATGTTTTTTAAATAATTTTAAATTCTAAAAATTAACAAAATTTAATGCAATTTAAATTTTAGCAAAGACTGTAATGGCAATGAAATCACCGCTAAAAAAATAATAATTGCTCCCAGCCATATTAAATAAACAAAGGGTTTAAAATAAATCCTTATTGCATAATTTTCTAAATCATCCTTATTGCCAATAACTGCATATAAATCTCCGACCAAAAGATGAGCGATTGAAGCTTCATTGGTGGTTTGTTGATTGACTGGGTAAAAACGTAATTGCGGATTAACTTGAGCGATAATTTCTTGATCCTTTTGGATTAAGAATTGTCCTTGACGAGCGATAAAATTTTTACCCTGATAAAAACTTACTTCTTTAAAAATAAATTTATATTTACCAAGCTCAATTTCTTGATTAATTTTTAAATTTTGTTCTTTAACCAAGGCAAAATAGCTACTAAAGATTATCCCTAAGAGCAATATCACAAAACCCAAATGAGCAAAATAAACTCTTGTTTTTTGGCGAGTTGATAGGGTAATGAAGAAAGTAAAAAAACTTAAAAATAAAATTGTTAACTGTAAAAAATTTAAATCAAAATTTTTATAAATCGCTATGCTAATTAAAACACAGCTTAGAAGAAAGCACATCGCAAAACGATAAGACAAAATAGTTTTAAAAAATTTTTTAAAATCTAAACTTTGCTGATGATAACCACTTAAACTAAAAAAAATTAAAAACGGAATCAGTAAATAGCTAAAAATTTGTTGATAATATTGCGCTCCAACCGTGATAAATTGATTATTGAAAGCCCTGAGAAAAATTGGATATAAGGTTCCAAGTAAGACCACAAATAAACTACCTAGTAAAAAATAATTGTTAACAATAACTAAAAAAAGTTTTATTTTATGTTTAACAATAATATTTTTATTTTTTTTAGATAATAAATCAGAGCTATAACCAAGAACTAACAATCCATAACAAGATATAATAAAAATTATTGCTACAATAAAATAGCTTCGATCCATATCAACAGCGAAGGAGTGAACAGAAGTTAAAACTCCAGATCTAGTTAAAAATATTCCAAACAGACATAACACAAAACATATAATCGATAAGAATGCACTCCAAAATTGCATTGAATCACTATCCTTGGCAAATTTTATGCTATGAATTAATGCTGTAGCACAAAGCCAAGGCATTAAAGAAATATTTTCAACTGGATCAAAAAACCAATATCCTCCCCATCCCAACTCTCGATATGCCCACCATGCTCCAAGCATGATCCCAAGGGTAAGAAATCCGTATGCAAAGTAAAGCCAGTGACTTAGACTTTTTAAGATTTTTTGATTAAAATCTTTATTGATCAACATGCCAATCATTAGGCAAAAAACCATGCTAAAGCCAAGATAGCCAGTGTAAAGCATTGGTGGATGTAATGCCAAACCAATATCTTGCAAAATTGGATTTAAGCCAAGACCCTCAATATTGCGATTCAAAGCAAAAACTTGAGAATAGCTTGGTAAAAAAGGATTCGAGGCAAAGGTAGTATATGCCACAAACAAACCAATTATCAAGCACTGACAGTTGATTGCGGTAATTTTAATTTTTGATTCTACTTTGCTAAAATAATCAAAGATAAAAAGATAAAAACTCAGCGTAGTTATCAGTAAAAGCATCGAACCTTCATGATTTCCCCATGATCCAGCAATTCGATAAATTAAGGGTTTAAGATGATGAGTATTTTGATAAACATTAAGAATTGAATAGTCGCAAATTATATAGGCTATTGCCAGAGCAATTTGATTAACAAAGGCGCTGATAAGAATTGAGCTGGTGAATACTAATGAAAGTTTACGAAGATTTTGCGGAGTTATTTTTGGTTGATAATATTTACTAAAAATTGGCAATAAAACTGTTAAAGTAATTTGTAAGAAGAGTAGGGCATAGCCAATATTTGCAATCATTTTAAACCCTTTGAGTTATATAATTTTTAACAGTTTCAAGATTATTGATTATTACTTCAAATTGTTCTTTTTTGTTCATTAAATCATTAAGAAAATTTGGTAATTGAGGTTTTTGAGCGATTGATTTTTCAACTGCATCACTAAATTTTGCAGGATGAGCTGTAGCAAGAGTTATAACGATTTCGCCTAGATAGTTTTCGCTTGCCATAAATTTTTCAGTAGCACATACCCCAATTGCAGTATGTGGGTCAAGAATCTCAGAAGTTTTATTAAAATATTTCTTTAAAGTTTGAGCTGTCAAATCATCGTCAATACAGTATGCACTAAAATCTTGTTGAATTTTTTTGTGAACCTCATCACTAACTTTAAGAAGATGGGTTCTTTCAAATTCATGCATCAATTCACCAACCTTTAAATCTTTTTTGAAATTTCGATAGTTGTCAAATAGCAATCTTTCAAAATTACTTGCAACCTGAATATTCATGCTTGGAGATATCGTTTCAACCATATTTTTTTTACTGTAATCATTGTTATCAATGAAGCGAACCAAGATATCATTGGAGTTAGTGGCAATTATTAATTTATTAATATTCAAGCCCATTCTTTTGGCAAGGTATCCAGCATAGATATCGCCAAAATTGCCACTGGGAACTGAAAAAGAAATTGGATTTTTGGAACTGCAACCAACTCGTAAAGCGCTGTAAAAATAATAAACAATTTGTGCCATTATTCTAGCAAAATTAATTGAATTAACCGCTACCATTTTTTTACCTTTTAAAAAACTTTCATCGCTAAACATTTTTTTAACTATGGCTTGGCAATCATCAAAATTACCTTCAACAGCAAGATTAAAGACATTGTCGGCAATTACTGAGGTCATTTGTCGACGCTGCACCTCAGAAACTTTTTGGTAAGGATGAAGAATAAAGATTTGTAAATTATGACAATTTAAACATCCTTGAATTGCAGCTGATCCAGTATCGCCAGAAGTAGCTCCAACTACTACTGCTTTTTGATTGCGTTGTTGTAAAAAATAGTCAAGTAAATTACCAAGAAATTGCAAGGCAAAGTCTTTGAAAGCCAAAGTTGGACCATGGAATAGTTCAAGTAAAAAATGATTACTATCAAGTTGTTTAAGTGGAGCAATTGCCTTATGAGCAAAGTTAAGATAAGATTTATTAATAATTTTTTTGTAATCAGCACTGCTAATTTCATTGTCAATAAAGTGCTTAGTAACTTCAAAAAAAAGATCTTGATATGATAATTTTTTTAATTCTTGAAGTTTTTTTTCATCAAATTGAACTAAAAATTCAGGAACATAAAGTCCTCCATCACTCGCCAGACCTTGAAGAACAACTTCTTCAAAATTAATGGCTGGAGCTAAAGATCTAGTTGAAATAAATTTCATTGTTTGCTTTTTGTTAAGTTAGTATTTAAAATAATTACATTTTTATAATAATTTTATTTAAGTCAATGACTGCTAACCAAAATAATATCGAAAAACCTGATTATCTATACCGAAATGGCGTTGGGGCAATGGTTATCAATGGCCAAAAAAAAATTTTTGTTGGTAAAAGAATTGATAATAATTCTAACGCATGGCAAATGCCTCAGGGTGGGATTGACAGTGGCGAAGATGAGGATGATGCAGTTTATCGGGAATTATTCGAAGAAACTGGCATGCCAAGTCATAGTTTAAAAATAATTAATAAAAGTTCCAAGTATTTTTATTACAATCTTCCTTATAAATTGCAGAAAAAATTTTGGGGTGGAAAATATCTTGGACAAAAACAGCGTTGGTATTTATTAGAATTTTGTGCTGATGATTCTTTAATCAATATTAACAGCGAAAATCCTGAGTTTAGCGAATGGCAATGGATTGAAAAAAATATTTTAATTGATTTGATAGTCAATTTTAAAAAAGAACTCTATCGCGATATTTTAAAAGAATTTGCTCAATATTTATGAAAAATGAAATTAATTTTTACGAGGTTGATGAATCAATTGCTAAAGCACTTGGACCATTGTTAAGCAAAATTATTGACGAAGGTAAAAAAGCCTTAGTTTTTTGTGAAAACGAACAAAAGATGATAGAGATTGATAAGTTATTGTGGAGTTTTGCTCGAGCAAGATTTATTCCTCATATCACAATTAATGATCATGATTTTGTAATGTCTCGTCAACCAGTTCTTCTTACCTATAAACTTGCTAACGATAATAACGCAGACTATTTAGTTTTTTTAGATGACATTGATGTTAATTTTATAAAGAATTTTCCAAGAGTATTTCACTTCTATGAAAATCATCCCAAGACTGATAAAATTAAGCCTGACAATCATTACCAAAAAGTTAATGGTAAATGGATTAAAAAATAATTCTAATTAAAATTTTAGTTTTAGTTGTTAATAAAAACCACAGAAACATATCGTTTTTCTTGGTCATCATCAATCTCCAGCTCAATAACTTTTTGTTGTAAATTTTCATCAAATTCGTAAGGTAAAGTTATAAAAAATTTAAACACGAAGGATGATTCAGCTTCAACATCAACGATAGCGTCACTGTAATTGGCAATTTTTAAAATGGCCTGAGAGCTGTTGTTAATTCTAATTTTAAAAGATTTTAAATGATGAGTTTTGTTGATAATTTTTAAATAGTAAGCATTGCGAATTGATCCATCGCTCAACTTAACAAAAAGGGGATTTCTTTCTTGAGATACACTAAGATCAACGGTTGACTTAGTATTTAAACTAAAAAGAGTTAAAGAGCAAACTATAGCCAGAATTGTTAAATAATAAAAAGTTCTAAATTGCCAAATTGTAAATTTTTTGAACTTTAAGGGATCGTGTAAATGATTTAAGGTATCATAGCGAATTAAACCCTTGGGCAATCCAACTTTTGTCATTATCTCGTCACATGCATCAACACATAATCCGCAAGCTATGCATTCCATTTGTAAACCATTACGAATATCTATTCCGGTTGGGCAAACAACCACGCATTGTTTGCAATCTATGCAATGTCCGCGGTTGGCAAAATCATCATTTTGATGGTATTTTGCCCTTGGTTCACCGCGTTTTTGATCATAAGAAATTATCAAGGTATTATTATCAAACATTGATGATTGGAAGCGAGCATAAGGACACATATATATACAGACATGCTCCCTTGCAAAGCCAGCCATTAGATAGGTCATGAAACCTATGCCAGCTGTCCAGCCAATAATTGTTGGTGAAATGTTAAGTAAAAAAATATTTTGCCATAAAAGCCATGAATCACTGAAATAACTACAAAATATTAAGCCAGTGAATAAAGCGATGATAATCCATGTTAGATGAGTTAGAGTTTTTAGGAAATATTTTTTAAAGTTATTTTTTCGATCAAGTAAAATTCTTTGATTACGATCACCCTGAAAAAAACGCTCTACAGCAATAAAAAGGTCTGTCCATACTGTCTGAAAGCAAGCATATCCACACCAAATTCTTCCAAATAAAGAGGTAATAAAAAATAAAGTTACAGCCATTATTATTAAAATTGCTGCTAGGTAATAAACTTCTGAAGGCCAAATTTCAATAAAAAAGAAATAGGCTTTGCTATTAGGAATATCAATCATAATCGCCTGATTTGGAGCGCTATCACCCCGATCATAGCGAAGCAAAGAGCTAAAAGAGTAAATGCTCAAAAATATTATATTTAAGTAGTTTTTTAACCTACGAAATTTGCCTTTAGCAAGTTGAGGGTAGAGCTTTTTTTTTGCTAAAAAATAATCAGAAAACATCGTAAAAAAATTTTAGATTGACATAATATTCTCACACTACTAAAATCGTGAAGTTATGGGGTGAAGAAAAAAAGTTGTTGAAAACTCTAAATTTAAACTCTAAAATATAAAATCCTAAAAAATCTAATCCTTAATTTAGCTAGATTATCCCTTTGAAGCTGTTAATTTCTTTAACAAAAAAAATTAAAGGAAATTTATGATTAATTAAGTTGAGATACTGATTTTTAATTGATCTGATATTTATAGATTGACCAGAGTTTGTCTTTAAAATCAAAACTAAATTAAATATTTATTTAGGTAAATATCTAAATATTTTTTTAGATTAATAATCTGAATTTACAAAACAAGTTATGTTTGCAATTGTTGAAACTGGTGGTAAGCAATATCGCGTTAGCACTGACCAAAAAATTATCGTTGATAAGCTATCGGCTGATGTTGGGAGTAAAATAACTCTTGATAAGGTTTTATTAGTAAATAACGGTCAAGATACATCTTTTGGTAATCCTGTGTTATCAGGGGCAAAAGTCGAGGCTGAAGTTCTTAAAAATTTTAAAGATGATAAAATTATTATCTTTAAAAAAAGAAGAAGACAGAATTCGCGAAGAAAGCGAGGTCACCGTCAGCATCAAACTCTTCTTAAAATTACTGCTATCAAAGGCTAGTATCTTAGAAAGAAAAATTGCTTACAATAACTAATTTTAGCAATAAAAAACATAAGCAAAGGTTCTTTATTGTGCTTAAGAAAGCACTTAAAAGATCCCTTTGTGGATAAATAAACTTAAATAACAAACTTAAATTAATCTTTAGGAGAATTTATGGCAACGAAAAAAGCAGGTGGTAGTTCGCGTAACGGTCGAGACTCGGCTGGAAGAAGGCTTGGTGTTAAAAGATATGGCAGTCAATTTGTTGAGTCTGGAGAAATAATTGTTCGTCAAAGAGGAACAAAATGGCATCCTGGAAAAAATGTTGGAATGGGTAAAGATCACACAATTTTTGCAAAAATTGCTGGTATTGTTGAATTTGCTCAATCTTCACGAAAAAATCGCATTTTCATTAACATTATTCCTGCATAATAAATTTGCGGACGTGGCGAAATTGGCAGACGCACTAGACTTAGGATCTAGCGCCGCAAGGCATGTGGGTTCAAGTCCCTCCGTCCGCACCACATTACTTCAAAATATTTTTCTCAAGCTGTTTTTGTTAGAACAATCCACAATTATAATCTAGTAATTATCTAGACAAGTTTATCATCATCAAGCTATTTCTTAAAATTTTTCAAAGCTAGATTTTGAAATAGTTATTCACTATACCACATTACTTCAAAATATTTTTCTCAAGCTGTTTTTGTTAGAACAATCCACAATTATAATCTAGTAATTATCTAGACAAGTTTATCATCATCAAGCTATTTCTTAAAATTTTTCAAAGCTAGATTTTGAAATAGTTATTCACTATACCACATTACTTCAAAATATTTTTCTCAAGCTGTTTTTGTTAGAACAATCCACAATTATAATCTAGTAATTATCTAGACAAGTTTATCATCATCAAGCTATTTCTTAAAATTTTTCAAAGCTAGATTTTGAAATAGTTATTCACTATACCACATTACTTCAAAATATTTTTCTCAAGCTGTTTTTGTTAGAACAATCCACAATTATAATCTAGTAATTATCTAGACAGGTTTATCATCATCAAGCTATTTCTTAAAATTTTTCAAAGCTAGATTTTGAAATAGTTATTATCCTTATGTTTATTGATCAAATAGCTTTATTAAAAATGTCAATATTTAATCCTTTTAGCTTTGAACACCATTGGGTTTGTAAATGTTTTTATTCTAGTTTTGAATAATTTTACTTAATGACAATTGATTGCAAAATATAAAATTAATTAATTATAATTATATTAAAAATATTTTTCTAAAAAAGTAAGTTTTGATTAAAAATTTTTATTTAAAGTTAAAATTTATCAACTATAGTTTTGAATTGAAAATATTTGTTTAATATCGTTAAAACTACGCCAAATTATAAATAAAGCCTTGGCGTATTAGATCATGCAGGGATTATAACTGGTGTATAGATCGAGATGTTATGATCGCGTAAAAAAATAAAAGTATTTATACTTAGAAAACAATATACCAATAATAAAATATAAAATATATTTATGGAAATCATCGTTAAAAAAACAATTGATAAAAAACTAAACAAACAGTTTGATATCACAATTCCTAAGGCATTGATTGAACAAAAAGTTGAAGATTATATCAATAAAAATAAAGAAAATTTTTCCTTAAAGGGTTTTCGAAAAGGTCAAATACCTTCGGGAGTTATAAAAGAAAAATATGGCAAAACTATTATGGCAGATGAGCTCGACAAATTAATAAATTCAAAAGTAAGTTCAATAGTTAAAGATAATAGTTTTAAACTTGCCATGCAGCCAAAGGTTGATGCCAAGGAAATTGATTTCGCTCAAGATGTTAGTATTAGTTTGTCTTTAGAAATTTTTCCTGAAATTCCCGAAATTGATTTGCATAAAATTAAAGTTACTAAGCGAGAGGCTGTTATTGATAATAATGATGTTAAGCAAGAATTACAAAAATTTAATAAATTTTTTGCAACATGGGAAAAGCAAGATTCTTCTTATAAGGCAAAAAACGGAGATGCTGTAATTATTGATTATGTTGGGAGAGTTGACAAAGTAGAATTTGAAGGAGGAAGTGCCAAGGGTCATCAGTTGGAGCTTGGGTCGAAAAGTTTTATTGATGATTTTGAAGAGCAATTGGTTGGAAAAAGGGCAGGTGATGAGGTTAAGGTTAAAGTCAAATTTCCAAAAGCTTATCATGCTCCAAAACTAGCTGGGCAAAGTGCTGAATTTGAAGTAAAAGTCAATGAAGTTTTGGTTGCCAAACTTCCTGAATTAAATCAAGAATTTGTTAAGGAAAAATTTAACTTGGATGATCCAAAAGCTCTAGAGGATTTATTGCAAAAAGATTTAACAAAAAGATTTGAAGAAATGAGTTTAGAGATTTTCAAAAATGAAGTTATGGAATTTTTAAATAAAAAATATGATTTTGAATTACCAAAAGGTTTAGTTGATGAGCAGACCAATGCTTTATGGCGAAATGTAGAAAGCGAGATTGAGCAGAATCCAGATAAATTTAAAAATGATAAAGAAAAAGAAAAAGCGCGAAAAGTTAAGGAGGAGCAGTCTATTGAAATGATTCGTGGAGCTATGATTTTATCGAAAATTTGTGAACAAAACAAGCTAGAGGCAAGCAAAGAAGATTTTGATAAAGAGCTATTTACAATACTCCAAAATTTTAAAGGTCAAGAAGATAAAGTAATTGCTTATTATCAAAAAAATCCTCAAGCAATTGAGAGCATTAGAGCTAAAATAATTGAAGATAAGGCAATAAATTTTTTGATTAATCACAAATCGATTGAGAGAAAGTCTATGAATCTCAAAGACTTTGAAAAATATTGTACAAAAGCTAACGAAGAAATAAGATCGCGATTTGCAGTTTAAGCTGATAATTAAATTAAACAGATTAGTTTTTGGGCATTTTAATTCTTAGTTAATTTCTAAAAGAATATTTTTCAAAATCAGATATTTTGATAATACCTCCATGGCATTTTTTTGGGGTGAAATTTAATAAGATTTTTATTTTAATTTTTAAGTTAACTTTATAAGAATTAAATTTTCGATTAGATTAAGTTTTACATTCAAGCTATTTACTTTAGCAAGAATAAATTTAACAAGCAAATTTGCTAGTTAATTAATGATTATAGCTTTAATTTTTAATCTACTTAATAATTTAAACTAAAAATGAATTAAATGCTTCTCATCAAAATTTAACATCAATGAAGCATCTTGAATATATAATTTTTTATAAAAAAAATAATTCAAAAAGATTTTGAGAATTTTAAAAATAGTTTTAATATTAAAACCAACTTTTTAACAAAAGTTTAGAATAAAAATTATAAGTTCTTAATTTATAATTAAAACAACAAAAACCAATAAATATTATGAATGATTTCTACGACGCACTTAAACTTGTACTTTTTCCAATTCACAAAGAGGGTTACAAATTTATTTTAATTTTTGCTATTGCAACTGCTATCTTAGCGATGCTTAGCAATTTTTTAGGTTTGATAGGTTTAGTTGCTACATTATGGTGTATCTTTTTCTTTCGCGATCCTGAGCGAGTTATTCCTGTTGAAGAAAGTGTTGTTGTTAGCCCTGCTGACGGGGTGGTTACTCGAGTAGAATATAATGTTGAAGCTCCAGAAGAGTTGGGATATGGT
The DNA here is from genome assembly GCA_014190355.1 of Alphaproteobacteria bacterium. Lineage (GTDB taxonomy): Bacteria > Pseudomonadota > Alphaproteobacteria > Rickettsiales > UBA1997 > CAILUF01. The sequence continues at coordinate 93,653 of BJGH01000004.1, read as the reverse complement.
AAACAAAAATTTAATAAAATTAGCGTTTTTCTGAATGTTTTTAATGTGCATGTCAATCGTGTTCCGGTTTCAGGGACTGTGAGTAAGGTTGTTTATCGTCCCGGAAAATTTTTAAGTGCTAATGCTGAAGAAGCAAGTCTTGAAAATGAGCGTAATGCAGTTGTTGTCAAAACTAAAAATGGTTTGGATATTGTTTTTGTTCAGGTTGCTGGATTGGTTGCAAGAAGAATTATTAGCGAGTTAAAAGAAGGTCAAGAAGTTCAGATTGGTCAAAAATATGGGATCATTCGTTTTGGCAGTAGAGCTGATATTTATTTACCTGAAGCAGTTGAAATTAAATCTTTATTAGGTCAAACTATGATAGGTGGCGAAACGATTATTGCCAAATATAATTAATTTTTTTTAAATTATGATGCAATCTGCAAATATTGTAAAGCTTAATCACAAGCGTGAGGAAGCTAGACTAGGAGGTGGACAAAAGCGAATTGATCTACAACACTCCAAAGGAAAACTTACTGCTCGTGAGAGAATAGAGGTTTTGCTTGATCCAGATTCTTTTGAAGAATATGGTCTTTATGTTGAACATCGTTGTTCGGATTTTGGAATGGAAGATAAAAAACATCCCGGAGATGGAGTAGTGACTGGTCATGGAACTATTAATGGCAGACTTGTTTTTGTTTATAGTCAGGACTTTACGGTAATGGGTGGGTCACTGGGTGAAGCTCATGCCAAAAAAATATGTCATATTCTTGACAAAGCTATTCAAGTTGGAGCTCCTATTGTTGGGATCAATGATTCGGGAGGAGCAAGAATTCAAGAAGGGGTTGACTCGTTGGGAGGTTATGGAGAAATTTTTCAACGCAACATTGACGCCAGTGGAGTTGTTCCGCAGATTTCTTTAATCATGGGTCCATGTGCGGGAGGAGCGGTTTATTCACCTGCTTTGACTGACTTTACGATTATGGTCGAAAATTCTTCTTACATGTTTGTTACTGGTCCAGATGTTGTTAAAACCGTAACCAGTGAAAATATTTCTCAAGAAGATTTGGGTGGAGCTTCAGTTCATGGGGCAAAAAGCGGAGTTGCTCATTTAACTTACAAAAGCGATATTGATGCTTTGCTGCAAACGCGAAGATTAATAAATTTTTTACCACTTTCTAATAAAGAAAATCCCCCTGAAATTCCAGTTGATGATGTTCATGATCGAATTGATGTTTCTTTGAACACTTTGGTTCCAGAGAATCCCAATCAGCCATATGACATTGTAGAGCTTATTGAAAAAATTTTGGACGAAGGAGATTTTTTTGAGATCCAACAAAATTATGCTAAAAATATTATTATTGGTTTTGGCAGAATGGAAGGACAAAGCGTTGGTGTTGTTGCCAATCAACCTATGCAACTTGCTGGTTGTTTAGACATTAAAGCTAGTGAAAAATCAGCAAGATTTATTCGTTTTTGTGATGCTTTTAATATTCCAATTCTTACTTTTGTCGATGTTCCAGGATTCTTGCCAGGTAGTGATCAAGAGCATAATGGTATAATTAAACATGGAGCAAAACTGCTTTATGCCTTTGGTGAAGCTAGCGTTCCAAAGATTACTGTGATTACGCGTAAGGCTTACGGTGGAGCATATATTGTTATGAACTCAAAACATTTACAAGGTGATGTTAATTATGCATGGGCTAATGCTGAAATTGCTGTTATGGGACCTGAGGGGGCGGTAGAAATTATCTTTCGAGAAGAGGCAAAAAACCCAGAAAGTAAAACGCAAAAAGTTACGCAATATCGTGAAAAATTTGCTTCACCTTTTGTGGCATCATCGCGAGGTTTTATTGATGAGGTAATTCGTCCACAAAATACTAGAAAACATATCTGCCAAGCTTTACAAATTTTAAAAAAGAAAAAAGTTATTAAACCTTGGAAAAAGCATGATAACTTACCTTTATAAAAACTGTTGATCTATTTTGAGATAGTTATTTTATAATTTTTTAGGTGAAAAATTTTAAAAAAATATAACAGATATTGTTTTATAATTATTTGAAAATCTAATTATTTGAGACCTACACCTAGCAATAAATTTTAAATTTGATCGCAACTTAATTTTGGTTTTTTTAGAAAAATTTTGTTGTAAAACTAAGGCTATTATGTGATTGATTATCTTAATTTTAAAATTTTAAGATGTTACTCTTGATACAAAATATCTAATAAACAAAAGACCTGATCAAATATTGAGTATGATTTTAATTGAAAACATGTTTAGGGTATTGTGGCAATTAAAAGAAATATAAAAAATATTTAATTTACTTATTTCACTAATTTAAAATAAAAGTTATAAATTTTACTTTAAAATTATTTGCAATAGCTAGAAGTTATAAAAATTTAACTCCTTAATTTTTTTAACTATTAAAATAGATTGAGTTTGTCCTTAGTAGTGATTTCTTTAAATTGGCTTAATTATTTTAAAAAAATGCAATTAGTTTTTTTATGATGCAGTTTTATTTTTGATTTGTGAACTTTTGATTTCATCACTTATTTGCTCTTTGTCGAGATCTGGTCTGATTTCATGGATATTTTTGACATGATGTTCATTGCCATACATATCAACAATAACCGTTGTTTCATCTTCAATTTTACTGGCTTCATCGGCGATTCCACGATTTATTTCTTGCTTTAAATCGTCAATGCCAAATTCTTTTTCAAGTTCACTTAAATTCTTTTTAAGCTCATGATAAAATTTTTTACCACGAAAAAAAATTCTTCCCAAAAAATGGGCAATCTCTGGCAGGTCTTGCGGTTTAATAAAAATTAAAATCACAATCATCACTACTACTAACTCTGCCAGTGAAAAGCCAAACATAAAATTTTAATTAAAATTAATTGGATTACAAATTAGCCAAATCTTCCAGTGATATAATCTTGGGTTTTTTGTTCTTTGGGATTAGTGAAGATTTTGTCAGTTGCATCATATTCGATAATTTTGCCCATATTAAAAAAAGCTGTCATATTAGAAACCCTTGCAGCTTGTTGCATTGAATGAGTAACAATTATTATTGTAAAATTATCCTTTAATTCATCGATCAATTCTTCAATTTTTGCTGTAGCAATTGGATCAAGGGCAGAGCAGGGTTCGTCCATAAGAATAACCTCAGGTTCAATAGCAATTGTTCGAGCTATGCAAAGTCTTTGCTGTTGACCTCCAGATAGAGTGCTGGCTTGGTCGTGAAGTCTGTCTTTAACTTCGTCCCATAATCCGGCTTTGCTTAAGCTTTGTTCAACAATTTGATCTAGGTGTTTTTTGTTAGAAAACAAACCGTGGATTTTAGGTCCATATGCTACATTTTCGTATATTGATTTTAAAAACGGGTTAGGTTTTTGAAAAACCATACCAACCGAAGCTCGAAGGAGGACTAAATCCAAATCTTTGTCATAAATATTTTTATTATCAAGAGTAATTGTTCCTGAGATTTTGCAATTGCTTATGGTGTCATTCATGCGATTAATGCAACGAAGAAATGATGATTTTCCGCAACCTGAAGGACCAATTAAAGCGGTAACAGTTTTTTCTTGAAAATTGAGATTAATATCAAACAAAGCTTGCTTTTCTGAGTAAAAGAGATTGATATTTTTAGCTGAAATTTTATAATTCATGCTTAACTTGGTAAGGGCATTTGGATTTAATTTTATTATAAAAAACTAAAATCAAATATTAATTTTAAATAATTTAAGTTCGAAGATTTGATTGTTTAAAATAAGTTAAATCTTTGATAATTTAATATTAATAACCTGTTTAACTAATTGCAATTTAAAATTTCTAATAATGAAAAATTTTAAAATTAAAAAACTTATTCCTCGCTCTCTTTATGGTAGGTTTCTACTGATTATTGTTCTATCGGCATTGATTATTCAGTTGGTGTCAATTTACGTATTTTATTATACTCACCTTGATATAATCAGTAAGCACATGGCTCGAAGCGTTATTGCTGAGATGGTGTTTGTAAAAACTTCAATTGACAAACCAGGATATGAAACATTACTTCGTGAATTATCTCAAAATACTGGTCTGGCATTTTCTTTTCAAGAAAGACACCGCTTAAAACGCAAAAAAATTGGTGATAGTGCATGGCGAAAAAGTAAATTTTATGAATATGTTAATCCAATTATTGATCCATATAATCGCTTTAAGTCTGAGCTTAATTCTCACGGCTTAAAACCATATGAAATCTATGAAAATCCTGACGATAATGATATAATTTTCGTTAAGATTCAAACCTCGCAGGGAGTCTTAACATTTGATATACCTATCAAAAAAATTACTAGTTCTACAGCTTATGTATTTATTTTTTGGATGGGCTTCACCATTGTTTTGACCTCGATTTTATCAATTATGTTTTTTCGTAATCAAATTCATTTAATTCGTAAATTAAGTGAATCAGCTGAAAAGTTTGGCAGAGGGCAGGAGTTAGGAGTTTTAAGGCCAGTTGGCTCTCAAGAAATTCGTTCTTTAACTATTTCATTTAACAAAATGAAAGAGCGAGTTTTAAGACAAATTAGCCAAAGAACAGACATGCTTTCCGCAGTTTCTCATGATTTAAGAACACCTTTAACAAGAATGAAATTGCAATTAGAAATGCTAAGTCAAACTCCTGAAATCATTGATCTAAAAACCGATGTGAGTGATATGGAAAAACTCATCAACGAATATTTAGATTTTGCTCGTTATGATGACAAGGAGAAAAGTAAATTAGTAAATGTTAGAAGTTTTTTATTAGAAAAATTAGTAATTTATTATCGCAAAATGAATCGTAATATCGATGAAAATATTGATCTTGATCCGGAATTTTCAATGTTTATTCGCAAACTTTCATTGAAAAGAGCATTAACTAATCTGGTTGATAATGCTTTTAATTATGGTCAAAAAGTTTTATTATCGGCTCATAAAAATGATGATAACTTAATTATTTTTATTGAAGATGATGGTCCAGGAATTCCTGAAGGTGAAAGGGAAAATGTTTTTAAGCCATTTTATCGAATTGACAATTCACGAAATCTTGATAAAAAAATTGCTACAGGGGGATCAGGGCTTGGTCTAGCAATTGCTTTTGATTCAGTGATTGCTCATGGTGGGGCAATAAAACTAAGTGATTCCACTAAACTTGGAGGCTTAAAAGTTGAAATTGCTCTTCCAATATAAAGTTTGATTAAAAAACTTCGTTAATAATTTAACTTCTTTATAATAAATTAAAATTATTGATAACCTAATATTTTTGATAAAATCTGTTCAGCCAAATAATTTTTTAAAAATAACATAATCAATTCTTGCAACTCAAAAAATAATTTTTAAATATTATTATCTAAATTTTAGCGATAATAAATCTTGGTTATTTTTTAAAATAATTATGCTAATTTAGGTAGCGGTTTTATTATTGGGTTGAAATATTATTTAATTAATTTTTTTATGATGCACTCTTTAGTTAAAGACTCTTTAAAAGCTTCTTCAGGCTCAAATATAGGAAGCGGTTCAACTCAATTCGCTAAATTAACTTTACCAAATGGCAAAGAAATTAATTTACCAATCCATCAAGCTTCGATTGGTCAAGATGTGATTGATATATCAAGTTTGTATAAAGAAAGTCAAATGTTTACTTATGATCCAGGGTTTTTATCTACTGCCTCTTGTGAATCAAAAATAACCTTTATCGATGGCGAAAAAGGGGTTTTGCAACATGGTGGATATTCAATTGAAGAGCTTGCCAGAAAAAGTGAATTTCTTGAAGTTGCTTATCTTTTAATAAATCATGAATTGCCTAATATTCAGCAATATCAAGATTTTAGGGCTAATGTTAAGAAAAATATGTTGGTTCACGAGCAGATCAATATATTGTTTCGAGGATTTCCCAGAAGAGCCCATCCTATGGCAATAATGGTTGGAGCAGTTGCTTCACTCTCGGCTTTTTATCATGAAACTATGGATGTTACAAGTTCAGAAGGACGAATGGATGTAGTTTATAAAATTATTGCCAAAATGCCTACTCTTGCAGCTATGGCTTATAAATATTCAATTGGTGAACCAATAATTTATCCGCAAGACGATCTGGGTTTTGCTGAAAATTTTTTGCATATGTTATTTGCTAAGCCAACTGCAAATTATAAAGTTAGTCCAACCTTAGCTCGAGCTATGGAAATGATTTTTGTTTTACATGCGGATCATGAGCAAAATGCTTCAACCTCGACAGTCAGACTGGCTGGTTCATCTGGGGCAAATCCTTTTGCCTGTATTGGTGCAGGAATTTCATCGTTGTGGGGTCCAGCTCATGGTGGAGCAAATGAAGAAGTTATTGAAATGCTTCAAGAAATTGCTACCAAGGATCGTATTCCCGAATATATTAAAAAAGCTAAAGACAAAAATGATCCGTTTCGTTTGATGGGTTTTGGTCATCGAGTTTATAAAAATTATGATCCTCGAGCTGCAGTTTTAAAAAAATCTTGTGATGAAGTTTTGCATGAACTAGGCATCGAAGACCCATTGCTTGACATTGCTATTGAGCTTGAAAAAATTGCTTTAAATGATGAATATTTTATTAGTAGAAAATTATTCCCAAATGTTGATTTTTATTCAGGAATTATCTATAAAGCTTTGGGCATTCCTACTAATTTATTTACAGTTATTTTTGCAATTGCTCGAAGTGCAGGGTGGATATCGCAATGGAAAGAAATGATCGAAGATCAAGCCTTTAAAATTGGTCGTCCAAGACAATTGTACACTGGACATATTAAGAGAGATTATCTTGAAATCGTCAAAAGATAAATTAAAAAAATGTCGTCATTCACAAATTTAATTTTTAAAAAAATATTTCAAAAAAAAAGGAAAGAATCATCTGCCCATTTTCCTGATGAGGATTTTGTTCCTTATGTATGTCATTATGATCCCAACACTATTCTTACTAAAAATGGTGAATTGTTACAAATAATTAGAGTGACTGGATTTAGTAATAAAACAGTTATTTCCGAGATTATTTCTTTACGAGATGCTGTAAGAGATTCTTTTAAAAAAAATGTTCAGGATGTAAAATATGCTGTTTGGTTCAACACCTTTAGGCGAAAAAAAAATATCAGTCCGCGTGGAGAATTTGACGATTTTTTTAATCTAAATCTTAATCACAAATGGGAAGATTTGAATAATTTAAAAAGCGAATATGTTAATGAATTATATATTACTGTGATAACTGAAGGTATAGATACTTCTATAACTAATATCTCGTCATTGTCTCGATCATTTTCTAAAATTACTACCAAATCTTTGCACATAAATAACTTAGAATATGCTCATAAAAAATTATCATTATTAGTCAATAATATTGCTATGGATCTTATGGAATATGGAGCTAAGATTTTGGGTTTAAAAGAATGGGAAGGAGTGATATATTCAGAACCTATGCGTTTTTTTGGTAAATTAGTTAATTTATATGAAGAACGATATCCATTAGTAGCCAATGATATTTGTAATGATTTAACGAGTCACAAAATAGCCTTTGGTGATCGAGAACTTGAAGTGGTTGGTTACAATAACAAAAACTTTGCAGCAATTTTTTCTCTAAAAGAATATTTTGAGGTTGGAATTACTGCTCTTGATCAAATTTTACAATTACCTCTTGAATTCATAATTACCCAATCTTTCGATTTTTTTTATGATGAAAAAGAACTTGAGCCATTTGAGTATCAAGATTATATTCTTAAGGTCAGTGGCGATGAGCAATATCGAGAGTTAAGTGGTTTGGCAAATTTTATTGATAGCAGAACTGGAAAAAGAACTGACTATGGTAAATTGCAAACAACTTTAATGATTATAAATAAAAATAAAGATGACTTGAATAAAGATATTAAAAAGGCAATCGATGAATTCAGTGCCTTGGGCTTTGTTTTAGTTCGTGAAGATATATTTATGGAGCATTGTTTTTGGTCGCAAATGCCAGCTAATTTTTCTTTTTTACGTCGACAAAAAATTATTAATACTTATCGAATAGCAGGTTTTGCTTCGCTTCATAGCTTTCCTTCGGGATCAATTGCTGGCAATTATTGGGGTTCAGCAATTTGTGCCTTTAAAACGGTTTTAAACACCCCATTCTTTTTTAATTTTCATGATGCTGATAATGGTCACACCTTAGTGGTCGGTCCAAAATCTTCTGGTAAAACCTTGTTAATAAATTTTTTGTTATCGCAATCTCAAAAAATTAAACCTAAAACTTATATTTTTGATTTTAATAATTCTTCACAATGTTTTGTAGAATTAAGTGGTGGCAAATATTTTGACTTAAGTATTAATGATAAAAAAAGTAATTATTTTTTATCATTGAATCCACTCAAGATTGAGCATAATGGCTATGCCAAAAATTTTCTAATTGAATTTTTTAAGAGTTTAGTTTTTTTTCGTAAAAATAGTCCTCCACAACAACAAATTGAAGTAATTCCCGATGTAATAGATCGGATTTTTGCAGCAAATTGTCAAGATTTTAAAAGTGCTGTTGAAGTTTTTAATGCTAATGAGACCGCAGTAATTTATGAAAATTTGCAAATCTGGAGTGAAGGAAAGTTAAGTTATGTTTTTAATAATCTTGATGACTTTGAGTTAAATAAAAGAATTAATGGTTTTGATTTCACAATTTATCGTGATCAAAAGCCCATATTAATTCCATTGTTTTTATATATTTTATATCGTATTGAAAAAAATCTTGATGGAAGTCCAGCTGTGATTGTTTTGAATCAGGCTTTTGAATTTATCGGTAATGTGCTATTTAGTTCGGGTCTTCTTGATTTTATGGAGCGAATGCGTCAAAAAAATTGTGTAATAATTTTTACGGCTCAAGATGATGAAATTGTTAATTACCCTGATTTATCTAAGGTAATTGTTGATTATTGTTCAACAGAAATTTATTTGCCCAATCCAACTCCAAATATTGGAATTAAAGAAATTTTAAATTTTGATAAAGAGGAACTTGATATCTTGAAAATGATGGAAGTTAAAGAGCATCATTTCATGCTTCGCCACGCTGAAGAATCTTTAATTGCAACCTTAAATCTGAATGATTTAATTGGTTATTCTAAAATTTTATCTTGTAATCAAGAAACAATTGATGTTGTCCAAGCAATAATTGCAAATTTAGCTGAAAAAAATGGCTCAAATCCATCTATTAAAGAATCACTGCCAATTATCATTGATACCATTACCGATTTAGAAAACCAAAGAGTTCAAGCTGAAAGAGAAAGAATCAGGCAAATCAATGCCGAAGCGCGCAGAGCTTTACAAAAAAAATTAGAAGAAAATGGTTAATACCATTTCCATAATTAAATGGCAAATTAAGAGAAATATTTTTGCGATAAAAATCATTAAAAAACGAAGTCGTATATTTATACGGCTGAGGCTTTTTAGAGATTTTTAGCCAAAAAGATGAAACTTAATTTGTTATTGGCAAATGTTTCATTTAATTATGAAAATGGTATAAGTATTTTTGCCTTAACTATTTTTTTAAGTAAAAATTATTTCAATTCTAATTTTGTTTTTTTTATTCATGGCCAACATTATCTTGAAAAATGGGCAATATTATGTTGAAAATTATTTTAAAATTTTTTAAAAAGTTTTAAGATTTAAAAAAACCAAAGAGATGTTTTTTTATTGAGTTTTTTTTTAAAAAAAAATTTTAAAAATTAATTAATTACTTTAAATAAAATATGAAAGCTTCGACAGAAATTAGTGTTGAGCAATCAAAAAAGATTTATCAACTTGTTGGTTATTTATGCCCTGAAGAAACATACAAAAAAATGATGGGATTAAATAACTCTGGATGTGAAGTTCCTAAAAAATTTGAATTTGCTTTGAAGGCCTTAGGCATACCATTTTCTGAGCCTGAAAGTAATGATTTGAAAGGCTTTAAAGTGGTTATTGACCAAGCTTTTATTGATTTTATTGATAAAATTCCAAAATTAACTGATCTTCTAAAAAATGATGGATCGCCTTCTTTATCAGTTGCTGATTGTGCTTTAGTCTATCAAGCGTTTAATAAAAAATTTTCAGATGATTAAGTTCTTCAGAATCGGCTTAATAGCTTTTCAAATCTTTCAACTCCTGAGAAACTTCAATTTGCTTTAGATAAATTGGGAATACCTTATTATGATGCTAAAATTCGAAATGATGAAACGGGAATTGATATTCAGGTTCCACAAAATTTAGTACAAGATTTGCAAATATATTTGCGCGATGTGGTACCAGCAAAATCAGATTTAATTTTATCATGTTATGATCATCGCATAAAAGAATATCAATTTTCAAGCAAAGTAAATGGACTTCAGGAAAGAGTTTTGTTTGGAGAATTAAATCTTGCAAGGTTAAATCTTGAGAGTCAAGATTTGGCTCCTGTTAAGATTGAAAAGCCCAAGCCTCAAATTAAAGTAGAAATAGTTAGTGCTCACGGAGCTAAATCTGATACTCCAGCTACAGCAGATAAAAACTGCAAAGTTATTTGCCCTTCGGATGTTCTTGAGCAATTTAGAGAACTGATGTCACAAACCCAAGTTTTGGGAACTGAAATCACTGATCCATACACAGATAAAACATTTACAATTCCTTCAAATCCTCAAGAATTGCAACCCTGGCATCTGCATCTATTAGCCCGTAACGAACATAAAAATGTTAACGGTGTGTTTAATTTTAAATTATACAGTAATTTGATGAAGGATGATCAAATTACCCGACTCAGATGTTTAGTAAAGGCAACAACCTTAGTTGGTTTGGATTCTGTAGAAGCATCCGGTGGATACCCAAATGGCAATCTAGTGAAAAAAATTAATGATCCTCAAAAAATTATCGTTATCGATCAATCTGGTCTTCAATGGCAAGATGATCATCGTAACACTGGGGGAATGTTTTTTTATCCCGATCCAACAGCCAATACAGCAATAATTTCTGGTGGAGATTATATGAAATTCCAAGAATTTCAAAAGGACATGTATCAAGCAATGTATGGCATTAAAAGACCTGAAAATTGTGATTCGGATAATATTGAAGTTAATTGGCTGGGCGTTAAAGGTAAGATTGATTTAAAAGGGGTTAGTCTGGGTATCAAAGAGGAGTTTTTGCAAGCTTTGAACTCGGCAATTGCTTCAAGTGATTTTTTAGAAGGTGACGAAAAAATAGTTTTTAGATTTTTAAAAGCTGGGATGGGTTTTTTTAGAAGTGGAATATTGTCACCATATTCTCAATTGCCAAAAGATAAAATTAAGATAGCTAGGCTTGAAAATGCAAGGCTTAGAGGAATTATGGATGCTCTTCAAGAGCTTGATAATGTTTTGCCAAAAGAACCAACTATTCGTGAAAAATTTTTTAAAAAAGTTAAGGCTTTACAATTACCTTTTTCAAAAAACCTAACGTCACTTTCATCTTCTGATCAATTTATTGAAGAAGAACATACTACTGAATTGAGTATTCTTGATGGTATTAAAAATTTAGCCAGTAAATTAGGAATTGAACATAAAGGTGATCATGTAATTGATGCATGTGAACCAGAATCTGGTTTTATAGTTGCTACCACAAATACTGGTGACCCCCATGCTTTGCTTGGCAATGAGGGGGGGTATCAAAGTGTTGATGCAGCAATATCATCAAATCTGGTTAATCCTAAAAAATTTCATTTTATCGAAAAAAATTTTTCGCAACCAGAAAAAAATATCACTGGTCATAGATTTGGACAAAAAATAGAATCTCAAGAAGTTGTTGTTCCTCAGGCTGAAGCTTCGCCTTCAGCTTTATCGCCTTTGACTGGTTTAAGAAAAGTTTTAACCCCAAAGCTTGAATTCTATGGCATGGAGCTAACTAGCGAGAAATATAATTATCGACCAATAGCAGATGAAGATGCAGATTATCAAAAATTTAGTAAAAAAATCGTTGATGCTCTTCATGAAAGTTTCAATCAAGCGATACAAAAACAAACAAGCCATTCTCCTCATGTTCTAAGTGACGATAAAAAAGAAGAATTGTTAATAGCAATAATGCAAATTGCTGATAAAAATAGAGGTATTGGTAATTGTAGACCAGAAACTATTAAAGAACAAATTAAAAAATTAATGAACGAATCTGACAAAAGTGTAATAGATTTATATTATAAAGTTGCCGTTAATTTTTCAGCAAATTTTCAAAGAAAAGCTATTGCCAAAACTGGCAATATTGACTCAAAAGCAAATCATCAAGTTGATTTACGGCTTTTTAGAGTTTGCACTTGGAAAAATATGCAAGATGTTTGTTTAAAATTTTTTAAAGAAAAAACAAACAACTCAATTGAAAAAGGTCATTCAGATAAAATAATTTTATTAACAAAAATTTTTCAAGAAAATTCCAAAAAATTAACAGATGATTCTCCTCAAAGAAGTCCCACAAATCCAACTACAAATAATTTAAATCCTTCCAAAAACCCCCCTGCTCAAGTGTGATTAGACCATTTTTTGACAAAATACTTGATTTGGCTAGATCTATGGTGATGGCAATGGATATTATTATTTTAAATTTTTTTTAAAAACTAAAAAAATTAATAACCCTTAAAAAAAATTCTTTATAATTAAATAATTAAAATTTATCGTTTTTATTTTTAAATAATTTTTTTTATGACTAAAATTGCAAGTTTTAATGTTAATTCGATAAATGCTAGATTGCCGAGGCTTTTGGAGTGGTTAAATCAATCAAAGCCGGATATAGTTTGTTTACAAGAATTAAAATGTCTTGAAGAAAAATTTCCTTTTGAAGAATTGCTTGATGCTGGTTATAACAGTGTGGTAAGTGGTCAAAAAACTTATAATGGTGTAGCAATTTTGTCAAAATATCAAATTCAAGATGTTGTTAAAGTTTTACCAATGATTAATGATGAGGAGCAAGATCTACAAGCTCGTTACATTGAAGCAGTTATTGCTATGCCAAATCAGGCATTTCGAGTTGCTTCAATTTATGCTCCAAATGGAGGAGGGGAATTAGGTAAAGATGAAAAATTAGAAAATTCTCAAAAATTTATTTACAAATTAAAATTCTTTCAGCGTTTACAAAGTCATTTAGCAAATATATTAAAATATGATGAAATGCAATTTTTTGGAGGGGATTTTAATGTTGCTATTGATAATTTGGATATAGTTGATCCCAAAGCATTCGCTATGCAAATTTTGTTTCATCCGCTGGAGCGTCAAGCAATGAGAAGTATTTTAAATCTTGGCTTAAGCGATAGTTATCGTTTGTTTAATCCTACTTTGCAGGCATTTTCATGGTGGGATTATCGTGGTAATTGTTATCCAAAAAACTACGGAGCAAGAATTGATTATATTTTATTATCAGCCCAAGCTAGTGATAAGTTAATTGAAGCAAATATTGAAAATATTGGAGTTCGAGATCAAGAAAAAGCCTCCGATCATTGCCCTGTAACTGTTAAAATTGGTTAAAGGAAATTATTATAAAAAATACTAATTGCGTTGCAGTAACTTTAAAAAAATTGAGTAAATTTAGTATAGAGATATTAAGGATATTTATTTTTATAGCTTATTCTTATAATAGTTTTTTGATTTATTATCATTTTGTTAATTAAGTTTATCAATTTTAGAAGAGGATTACATTCAAGCAAAATATCGGCTTTGTTAAAATGAAAAATTCATACAAATTCCTTTTTAAAAAAGCACTGTGAAAATGCTGATAAGTTTTTGAATTTTTTACAACTAATAAAAAATTATTAGATTTATTTAATATTATAAGAATGTTATTTGTGTGGCTAATATCTTGATTGATGGTTTGTATAATGAAAATTTTTCTAATTTAAATTCAAAATTAATATTTTAAGATATTTTTTATATTAACATTGAAGAGTATTATCGATTTTAATTTTTAATTAATATTTTTTTTAAAATTCTTTAAAAATTTCTGATTTTAAAAGTTTAAATTACCAATTATTGAAGCTTTAATCGGGATTTGATTTAAAATTTGGTTATATCTTGGCATCTCTTTTAAGCCTTAGACCTACAAAGTGAGGGATAATAAATAAAAGAGTGCTGTTGTTTTGATAACTTTGCCAAGTTTATTTTAATAAAAAAGAAATCAACTAACGCTAAATTTATTAATTAATAGTTAATTAATAGTTTATAATATTGATTTTGGTTATGCCGATAATGAATTAAAGAAATCGCTGCGAGCTTATGTGCTTTTTAGATTATATAAATGAGTTACTTTATAATAATTTTTCCTTGAGCCGTTTTTTGATGAAAATCGCCATAAAATTTGTATTCTCCGGCTTTAAGAGGTTGAATGTTTAAAATAATTTTTTTTCCAGAACCAATTAATTTCTCTTTTTTTAAATCATCGCTTTCAAATTCCTCGATAGTGTTATCAAGGTTTTCAATAACAAGCTTGAGTGGTTGGTTTGCTTTAGCTTCAATTTTATCCGGAATAAATTTATGATCTTTGATTTGAATAGTAAATTCGTTATTTAAGTTATTTTCTTGGTTTTTCTGGGCAAGAGCTTTTGAAGAAATACCCAAAGAAACTAATAGAATGGTAAATAAAATTTTTTTCATAAATTATTTTTTAGATAATAAATATACTGGAATTGATTATTTAAAAATAAAAATTTTATAAATCGTTATAATTTTTGTTAATTACAACGATTTTTTATTATTTTTGTTAATTTAATCAATTTTAATTAGTCAATTACTTAACCATTGAGGCAACTTCTTCAGCAAAGTTATTTTCTTTTTTTTCAACTCCATCGCCAAGGATGAATAATTTGAAGTCAGTTATTGAGGTGTCACCAAATTCTTTGCTGAATTTAATAACGAGGTCTTTAATTTTAACTTTATCGTCCATAACAAATGGTTGTTCAAGAAGAACAACTTCTTCATAATACTTTCGGATTCTTCCTTCGATCATTTTATCTATAATGCTTTCTGGTTTTCCAGAAGAACGAGCTTGTTCTTTAAGAATTTCGCTTTCACGAGCAAGTTTTGCAGGATCAACTTTATCGATAGAGAGAGCATCTGGCTTACTTGCTGCAATGTGCATTGCTATCTGTTTACCTAAATCTTCAGCTTTGCTTTTATCTGCTTTGGTTTCAAGACTAACTAAAACCCCAATTTTACCCATGTTGTTAGCAATTGCATTATGAATATAGCTAACAATTATTCCGCTATTAACTTTAGTGTTAGTTAAACGACGAATTTGGATATTTTCACCAATTACCCCGATCTGGTTTTTTACCTCTTCATCTTTGCTATTTTGGAATTTGGCAATGTCTTCACCAAAGCTTAGAGCTTCTTTAACAATTTTTTTAACAAAGTCTTGGAATTTTTCGTTACGAGCCACGAAGTCAGTTTCCGAGTTAACTTCAATCATGGTTGCATGATTATTGTCGATGTGAACAGCAACAACACCCTCAGAAGTAGTGCGGTTAGATTTTTTAGAAGCTGAAGATAGACCTTTTTTGCGAAGCCAATCTAGTGATTTTTCAAAATCACCATTATTTTCAGTTAATGCTTTGTTGCAATCGCTAATGCCACAACCAGTTGCTTCACGAAGATCTTTAATACGAGATAAATCTGCCATAGAATTATTATTTTTTTGGTTATATTTATGTTGCTTTAGATTTTTTTTGATCTTAAGCGAATGTTATTTTTTGTATTTTTGCCTTGGTTTGTTTTTGATTTTGATGCTTGATTTTTCTCAATCGATGTCATTTATTTACCTTGGCAAAATTATTTATAATTTTTATCACAGATATTTTAAATTTAATAATTAAATCAATTTATAAATATTTTGGGACTAGCCCCTAGATCTTACTCTAGCTGTTTTTTGTTGTTTTTTTAGTTGGCTTTTTGGTTAAAACCTTAACTTCTTCTTTTTTATTTTCTTTTTTACCTGAAGATTTTTTGTCATCTTTATTAGACAATTTTTTTTCAGATTTTTTTTCAGTTGAAGTTTTGCCAGTATCTTTATCAGACTCTTTAGGTTCCTCATCATTTGCCTGACTATCAGATTTTTTGACGGTCAATTTTTTCTTTTCTAAATCATTATTTTCTATCTCTTTTTTGTCATTTTTCTTGCTTTCAGATTTTTTAAACTCATTCAATGAAGCTGATATAGAATCATTATCAACCTTAGAAATATCAATGCCTGAGGCAATCATATTTTCCTTGATTCCAGAAATAATTGCATCAGAAATCAATCGGCAATATAACTTGATAGATTTGGCCGAGTCATCATTTCCTGGAATAATGTAGTTTATATTATCAGGATTACAATTGGTATCAACTATAGCCATGATTGGAATATTGAGTTTTTTGGCTTCGGCAATTGCAAGCGACTCTTTATTGGTATCAATAACAAAAACTAAATCAGGATAACCACCCATATTTTTGATTCCACCTAAGTTTTGTTCAAGTTTTAGCCTTTCTCTTTGCAAAACTAATTTTTCCTTTTTGTTAAAACCAACTTCAGTATCAGCAAGCTGATCTTCAATTTTCTGAAGAGTTTTAATAGATTGGGATACAGTTTTCCAGTTAGTAAGCATTCCACCTAGCCAGCGAAAATTAACAAAATATTGACCACATCTTTTAGCTGATTCAGCGATTGGATCACTTGCTTGTTTTTTGGTAGCAACAAATAAAATCCGTCCATTGTTTTTTGCAATTTCTTTAACAATTTTTAATGACTGATTAAGAAGATCCTTTGTTTTGTTGAGATCGATAATGCTAACATTATTTCGAGTTGTGAAGATGTATTTTGACATTTTTGGATTGCGTCGCATTGACTTGTGACCGAAGTGAACACCGGCTTCGATTAGTTGGCGTATGGTGAAGTTAGGTAAATCTTTAGACATATTTTTTTATTTTAAGTTTGGTTAGTTACCAAATAGTGAATACTTATTTCTAATTGAAGAACTATCAAAATTTTTTTAAAATTAACTTAGATAGTTTTGCAATAAAGAATAAGCAAAATCAGTAAGTTTGGAGATAACAATTTGATCAGTAATAGATTTTTACAATTTTTAATAGGCTGTAAATTATCTATGAAAATTATTAAATTTTACTTAAAGACACCAAAATATCACTATTTGTGAAATATTTTTTTGTAGATTTTGTAACTTAAAAAGAATATTAAAATTAATTTTAAAAAGGCTTTTTAAGGTGTTGTAAGTTTCTTAAAAACTCCAAACATCATTACATTAATAAACAAAATTTAAAAATATTTTATTTATTCAATATTCAACTTGCAAGCGAAATTTATTAAAAGAGTTAATTGAAAGCTAGTATTATTAGACAAAGAATCATTGTTATTATACTTAGGTAAAGGATAATAATAAGGTTTTTATCATTTAAATCAAAAAATTTTTCTGGATTTCTGGGTTGAGGATTAGTTGATGAGTTACCAACAATTTTTTCACCTTCTATGGTTTTATTTTTATTTTTTATTCGATTAATTAACTTAACGACAATCAATTTATAAATTAAAAATAAAACAATCGGGATTAGTGCTGGCCAGATTTTTAAAAAAATTTTTATTAACATTGTAATAGATTTTTTATTAAAAAATAATTTTTTAAATTTTTCCTTAAAAAATTAATTTAGCTCTCTAGTATAAAATACTCAAGTTAAAACTAATTAAATTTTTATTATTAAATTTAACTTTTATTTTTTTAAATCATAAGTTACCTAAATCTTAAAAAACGATCAAATTTGATATTAATTTTATAGAAAGATATAAATTACTTAATTATAATTTTATCAATTTTTGAAATTTAATATTAAATTTTTTGGTTTGTTGTTAATTAATTTTAATTATTTTTATCTAATAAAAATCAACACATTAATTTCTTTATGATTATCTTCCCTGCAATTGACTTAAAAGATGGAAAGTGCGTAAGGCTTTATCAAGGTCATATGAGTTCTGCAACAGTTTTCAACGAAAATCCTGTTCAACAAGCTTTAGAATTTGCCTCGTGCGGTTTTGAATATCTGCATGTGGTTGATTTAGATGGTGCTTTAGCTGGAAGCTCAATAAATTATGCAATAGTAAGTGAAATTATAAAAAAAAATATTATTAAGGTTCAGTTGGGAGGGGGAATCAGATCAATGAAAGATATAGACAGTTGGTTTGAAGCAGGGGTTTGGCGAGTTATTCTTGGAACTGTTGCGGTTAATAATCCTGATTTGGTTTTTCAGGCTTGTGAAAAATATCCACAAAGAATTATTCTAGGCATTGATGCTAAAAAATCTCAAGTCCTAACAAACGGATGGACAGAGCAATCTAAACACTCAGTAATTGAATTGGCAAAAAAATTTAATGAATGTAAGTTAGCTTCAATAATTTATACTGATACATCGCGCGATGGAACCTTAACTGGCTTTGATGAGATTGGTACTTTGTCTTTAGCTAAGTCAATAAAAATTCCAGTAATTGTTTCTGGGGGGGTTGCTAGTATTGATGATCTTCTAAAAATTAAAAATCTTGAAAATGATGGAATTGTTGGAGCAATAGTTGGGAGAGCTTGGTATGAAAAAAAAATAACCGCTAATAATTTAAAGCAATTAAAATTATTGTAGTTTTTAATAATTTTAATAATTCTTTGATAATTGTAAATTAATCTTAAAATTTCAGTTACTGATTAAAAATAATTTTAAGATCAGTTCGAGAGCTTGACTTATCAATTTAAGTTCTTAAGCTTTATATATATTTTTTTACTAAAAATTTTATTAACTCATAACCTTTCTTAAAGTAAAATTTGAGACTTTGGTGGGTGGTATTTATTAATTTAAAATTTAAAATCATGAAAGTTTATTATGATCGCGATGCTGATTTAAGCATAATTAAAGGAAAAAAAATTGCTATTATCGGTTATGGTTCGCAAGCTCACGCTCATGCTCAAAACTTAAGAGATAGTGGAGTTAGCGAAATTAAAATTGCCTTGCGAGAAAATTCTCCGTCAATTGTTAAAGCGCAAAATGCGGGTTTTGAAGTTATTAACAATGCACAAGCTGGTAAATGGGCTGATTTGGTAATGATCCTTACTCCTGACGAATTGCAGGCAGAAATTTATAAACAAGATTTAAGAAAAAACATGCGTAAAGGTTCAGCACTAGCCTTTGCTCATGGCTTAAATATTCATTTTGGGTTGATTAAGCCTCGTGAAGATTTAGATGTTTTTATGATCGCTCCAAAGGGTCCAGGACATACTGTCAGAGGTGAATATGTCAAAGGAGGAGGTGTTCCATGTTTAGTTGCAGTTGCTCAAGATCGCTCAGGTGATGCTTTAAAAATCGCTTTGTCGTACGCTTGTGCAGTTGGCGGAGGTCGATCTGGAATAATTGAAACAACTTTCAAAGAAGAATGTGAAACTGATTTATTTGGTGAGCAAGCTGTATTATGTGGAGGTGTTACGGCGTTAATTCAGGCGGGTTTTGAAACTTTAACCCAAGCAGGATATGCCCCTGAAATGGCTTATTTTGAATGTTTGCATGAAATGAAGTTAATAGTTGATTTGTTGTATGAAGGAGGAATTGCAAATATGCGATATTCAATTTCTAATACTGCAGAATATGGTGATTTAACTCGAGGACCAAGAATCATAAATGCTAAAACTAAAAAAGAAATGGAAAAAATTCTTAAAGAAATTCAATCAGGAAAATTTGTTCGTGAGTTTATGAAAGAAAACAAAACTGGTAAATATCATTTTAACGAACTTAGGCAAAAAGGTCGAGTTCATCCAATTGAAGAAACTGGTATGAAGTTAAGAGCGATGATGCCTTGGATCGCCAAAAATAAATTAGTTGATCAAAACAAAAATTAAAATATGAACAACGACCTATCAATCATTATTCTTAGCGCAGGTAAAGGAAGTAGAATGAAATCTAATTTACCTAAAGTTTTGCATAAAATTGCAAATCGCTCAATGATTGATATGGTAATTGATCAGGCTTTAGAGCTTAGCCCAAAGAACTTATGTTTAGTAGTAGCTGATGATTTTTTAAATTATCAATCTTTAATTGAAAAAAATCACCAAAAATACTTAACAAAGAATAATCTAAATATTGATTTTGTTGTTCAGGATCAAAGGCTTGGAACAGCTCATGCTGTTAGTTGTGCAATAAATTATTTGAAAAAAAAATCACCAAATCTTGCCAAAAAAATTTTGGTTCTCTATGGGGATACACCCCTTATAACTTCGCAAACTTTAAAAAAAATGTTAGTTAAACTCGAGGACTCAAGTCTTTGTGTTCTTGCTTTTGAAGATGATGAAGAGAATTCTTATGGAAGACTTATTGTTGATGATCAGGGGTATCTTCAAGAAATTGTGGAGTTTAAAGATGCTAATGCTTTACAGCGTCAGATCAATCTGTGTAACTCAGGGGTCGTGGCAATAGCTGGACAAGAAATTGATCGTTTGATAAGTAAGGTTGACAACAAAAATCAAGCTCAAGAATACTACCTAACAGATATCGTAGCAATTGCTCAAAAGTTGGGTTTAAAAAGAAGTTTTATTAAGACTAACAATGTTGAAGTTTTGGGAGTTAATTCAAGGGCAGAATTAGCCAATCTTGAAAAAATTAAACAAAAACAAATTCGTCAAAATATGCTTGCCGATGGTGTTACTATTTTAGCAGGTAAAACAGTTTTTTTTAGTTTCGATACTAAAATTAGCAATGATGTCATTATTCATCCAAATGTTGTATTTGGTGAAGGGGTGGAAATTGAAAGTAATGTTGAAATTAAATCTTTTTGTCACATTGAAGGAGCAAAAATTCATAGCGGAAGCGTTATTGGTCCATTTGCTAGAATTCGTCCCAATACTGTGATAGAGCAAGATGTTAAAATTGGAAATTTTGTTGAAATAAAAAAATCTCAAATTAAAAAAGGAGCAAAAATAAATCACTTAAGTTACATTGGTGATGCTGAAGTTGGTGAGCAATCAAATATAGGAGCGGGAGTAATTACTTGCAACTACGATGGTTATAACAAACATCAAACTATTGTTGGTAAAGAGGTTTTTATTGGCTCAAATACTGCATTGGTTGCGCCCCTAAAAATAGGGGATCGCTCGTTAGTAGGTGCAGGAAGTGTAATTACCAAAAATATAAATCATGATGACTTAGCAATAGCTAGAGCTTCCCAAAAAAATATTGAATTAGGTGCTAAGACTTTTCATTTTAACAAATCAAAAAAATAATAGTATAAACACATGGCAATTTGGATAAATTCTAAAAAATTCTTAAAAAACGATTTTCTTTTATCAAGTTTATCAGTTCTTTCTAAAATTTTTAAGAACAATTATAGAAATATTTTTTTATCAATTTTTTTTATTTTTTCTTCGTTATCACAAGCTTGGGCAACTAAACAAATTCAAGAAGTTAATTACTTTTCATCATTGCGAGCCAATGAAACCAATGTTCGCTCTGGTCCTGGACAAAACTATCCTATTAAATTTACTTACAAGGTTAAAGGTGTGCCCGTTAGAGTTATTAGTGAATATGATAATTGGAATGAGATCGAGGACTATGATGGTCATACCGGTTGGGTTACGCAAAGTTTATTGACCAAAAAAAGAACATTGATGGTTTATAGTAAAAAACCTACGGTCGAGTTAAGAAGAAAAAAAAGTTTTGATGCTCATTTAGTATATCGTTTAGAAAATTTTGTGATAGGCGAATATGTTAAATGCGAAGATGAATGGTGTATTATCAAGATTAACGGAAAAAAAGGCTGGATTGAAAAAGCTGATGTTTTCGGTGTAGAAAGCCAAGTTAAGATTATTGATAAAGTTGTTAAAATACAAAATGATTCTGCTCAGTCAAATTTGATAGCCAAATCTGTTGATAAAGATCAGCAGCAAAACTTTCAAATTGCTAATAGCGATAATTTAAAGACTTATGATGGTATATTATCTGATTCCTTAAAAAATCAAGTAAATACCAAAAATCTGACTATAAAAAATTTATCAGCTCTACGAAGATAAGTTCGTATTTTGTTTTTATTTAAAAAAACAAATTTTTTTAACTATTAAATTGATTTCAATAAAATTAAAAAAATAATTCAACTAATTTAAAATATCATATTAATAAAAAAATATCAAAATGACCAAGTTAAAGTTTAAAAGAATTTTGTTTAAAGTATCTGGGGAGGCTATGATGGGTGAGCAAGAATTTGGTCATGAATCTAAAGCAATTACCAAAATTTGTCATCAAGTAGTCTCGGCTCATAAATTGGGTTGTGAAGTTGCAATTGTGATTGGGGGTGGTAATATTTTTCGAGGAATATCTAAAGCTGCCCAAGGTATTGAAAGAGTTACTGCTGATTATATGGGGATGTTAGCTACTTGTATTAATGGTCTTGCTTTGCAAAGTGCTTTGGAAAAAGAAGGAATTGATACCAGAATGCTTTCAGCAATTCCCATGAATAGCATTTGTGAGCCATATATCAAGCGAAGAGCGGTAAGACATTTGGAAAAACAAAGAGTAGTAATTTTTTCAGCTGGAACTGGTAATCCTTTTTTTACTACAGACACTGCGGCAGTCCTTAGAGCAATTGAAATGAACTGTGATGTTATTCTCAAAGGAACTCAAGTTGATGGAGTTTACAGTGCCGATCCAAAACTCGATAAAACTGCTACCCGCTATGATAAACTGAATTATCTTGATGTTATTAAACAAGATTTGCGAGTAATGGATCAGACAGCTATTACCCTTGCTAAAGATAATAAATTGCCAATAGTGGTATTTTCTATTAAAGGACAAAACTCCCTAAAAGAAGTTGTTGAGGGTGTAGGAAAGTTTACAATAATTAATTAAAAAAATAATATTTCTTTATTTTTTTAAGAAATATTATAAATAGTTAAACATTAACAATAAATCAAAATATTTATGATTAATCAACTTACAGATAAATTACGAAAAAAAATGGATGAAACTATCCAATCTTTAAAAAGAGATATGGATAGTATTTCAACGGGAAGAGCAAATCCAAATTTGCTGGACGCTATTAGAGTGGAGATATATGGAAGCATGATGCCAATCAGTCAGCTGGCAAATATTTCTGTTCCAGAAGCTACAACCCTTCTAATTCAGGCCTGGGATAAGGAATCAGTTAAATCAATTGAGAAGGCAATTTTGAATGCTAATCTTGGTTTCAATCCAATGAGCGAGGGAACCACAATTCGTATAGCTATTCCAAAGCTAAGTGAGGAAAGAAGAAAAGATTTGGCAAAATTAGCTAAAAAATATGGCGAAGATAAAAAAGTTGCGTTACGCAATATTCGCCGAGATATTCTTGATGAATTTAAAAAAAATGAAAAGGAATTAGGTAAAGATCAGGCCCATAGTTTTAATGATATTGTTCAGAAAATTACTGATGAGTTTGTTACCAAGGTTGATGAAATGGTTACTTTAAAAGAAAAGGATTTAATGAAAGTTTAAAAAATGCTTAGAAAGTTAAAAAAAAAGCAAAATAAATCGCCTAACTTAAAAATTCCTGAACATATTGCCATTATTATGGATGGAAATGCTAGATGGGCTAAAACCAAAGCCCTTCCATTACAAATGGGTCATAAATCTGGTGCACAAAATTTAAAAAAAATTTCTCAAGACTGTATTGAATTAGGAGTTAAAATCCTATCAGTTTATGCTTTTTCTACTGAAAATTGGAATCGACCTAAAAAGGAAGTATCTTATCTGATTAAGCTTTTGGAGGATTATCTTGATAATCAAAAAAATGATTTTCTTAAAAAAAATATACGCTTAACTGTTTCTGGTGATTTAACTAAAGTCGAAGAAAATCTTCGTCAAAAAATTCAAGATATTTCAGAAAAAACTAAAAATAATAAAGTTCTTATTCTCAATGTTGCTTTTTCTTATGGATCGCGTCATGAAATAATTGAAGCAACCAAAAAGATCGCTCTTGCAGTTAGCAACAATGATATTAAGCTTGAAGAAATTGATGAAGACTTGTTTAAAAAAAACCTTTATCAACCAGATATTCCAGATCCAGATTTATTAATTAGAACTGCTGGAGATTTGCGTTTAAGTAACTTTTTTTTATGGCAGGCTGCCTATACTGAGCTTTATTTTAGTGAGGTTTATTGGCCAGATTTTGCTAAAAAAAATTTACTTGAAGCTATTGAAAATTTTAACCAAAGAGAGAGAAGATATGGAAAAAGATAGAATTCCTAAAGTAATCAAAAAAATTTTTCACCCTTTCGCAGTTTTATTTAATAAAATTGTTGCTCAAATTCACTTTCTTGATCCTCGCGAGAATACTAAGCAAAGAATAATTTCAGCAACTATTCTCGTGCCAATTGCTTTGATTGCAATTTTTTATTCTAAAGATTTGTTCATGTTCATCGCCATCGCTATCGCTATCATGATGACTGCGGAATGGTTGGATATTTCAAAGAATCAAGTTGATCAAAAAAAATGGCGAATTATCGGTTTTTTTTATATACTCATCCCGATTTACTCAGTAATTAAATTAAGATTTTATAGTAGTGAAGTTTTATTCTGGATGTTTGCGGTTATTTGGTCGACAGATATTTTTGCATTCTTTGCAGGAAAAATGCTTGGAGGAGTAAAACTTGCTCCAAGCATCAGTCCTAATAAGACTTGGTCTGGAATGGTTGGAGGAATTATTGCTAGTATGATTATTGGTTTTATGAGCTCTTTTATGTTTGCGGGGGGGGTGATGTTTTTTATTTTTCTTTCAGCATTTTTATCGATAGTTGAACAAATTAGTGATTTAGTCGAATCAAAATTTAAAAGAATTTTTGGAGTAAAAGATTCTGGAAATATTATCCCAGGTCATGGTGGAGTTCTTGATCGAATGGATGGCATGATGCTTTTGGCTCCATTGGTTTTGTTTTTAGTAACAATTTTTCCTGCTCGATTTTAAAAGATTATTGACTATGAGTGATTTAGAAAAAAAAATAAATAAGCCAAACCCCAATAATTTTTCAGACAAGATTGCTGATGATTATTTTGAAATTGCTGGAAAAAAATTTAGCTCAAGATTGTTGGTTGGAACTGGAAAATATTATGACTTTACTCAAACTGCTCGGGCTATTGAAGAATCAGGAGCGCAAATCGTTACAGTTGCATTAAGAAGGGTGAATATTGAAAAATCTGATCAGCCAATGCTGCAAGATTATTTAGATCCCAAAAAATATACTTATCTTCCCAACACTGCAGGATGTTTTTCGGCTCAGGATGCAGTGAGAACTCTAAGATTAGCAAGAATGGCAGGTGGTTGGAACTTAGTTAAGCTTGAAGTTTTATCAGATGAAAAAACCTTATATCCTAAAGTTGTTGAAACAATCAAAGCCAGTGAAATGTTGATCAAGGACGGTTTTGAAGTTATGGTTTATACTTCAGATGATCCAATAGTTGCTCAGGAATTGCAGGATATTGGATGTTGTGCAATAATGCCTCTAGGAGCTCCGATTGGATCTGGACTTGGTATTCAAAATCGTTTAAATATTGAGTTAATTGTTGAGCAAGCTAAAGTTCCCGTTTTAATTGATGCTGGAGTTGGAACAGCTTCTGATGCAACAATTGCTATGGAAATTGGTTGTGATGGAGTATTAATGAATACTGCAATTGCAAAAGCAAAAAACCCTATTACCATGGCAAGAGCAATGAAATTAGCGGTTGAATCTGGAAGATTAGCTTTTTTAGCAGGAAGAATGCCAAAAAAAATCTATGGTAATGCTTCATCGCCAACCGAAGGGAAGTTATCTTCTCTTAAAAGTTAACCTTCTAATTATTTAACTATTAATTATTTTACTAAATTTAATACAAACTTTATTAGTTATGAAAGCTATAAAAAAACATGAGTTTCATTCTTCAATTTTGAGAGCTTACGATATAAGGGGAATTTATAATGAAACCCTTTTTGATAATGATGGTTATTTTTTAGGAAAATGTTTCGCAAGTTTTTTAAAAAATAATCGGCAAGGTAAAATAGTTGTTGCATGCGATGGGAGATTG
This sequence comes from Alphaproteobacteria bacterium, assembly GCA_014190355.1. GTDB lineage: Bacteria > Pseudomonadota > Alphaproteobacteria > Rickettsiales > UBA1997 > CAILUF01. The sequence goes on along the minus strand of BJGH01000004.1, from coordinate 67,622 downwards.
AGTTCCCCATTATTAAAAGAGCGTTTAATTCATGGTTTAAAATCGAGTGGATTGCATGTTATTGATGCTGGTCTTGGACCAACGCCAATGCTTTATTTTGCTTTACATAATTTGAATTGTGACGCGGGTATCATGGTTACAGGTTCGCATAATCCAGGAAATCATAATGGTTTTAAAATGATGCTCAAGGATCGACCATTTTTTGGCGATGATATTACTAACCTAACTAAAATTTTAGATGACAATGATTTTTATGATGGACAAGGTGTTTTGGAAACGGCAGATGTTAAAGATGAATATGTTGAGAGAATCTTACAAGATTGTCTTTTAGCAAAAGAGTCTAGTGAGTTACTCGACGAAATTGATGAGTTTAAGCCATATAAAAAACTGAAAATTGCTTGGGACTCTGGTAATGGAGCAGGGGGAGAAATTATGAAAATTCTTAGTAAAAGAATTTATGGTGATCATGAAATTATGTTTGAAGAAATTGATGGTAATTTTCCTAATCATCATCCCGATCCAACTGTTCCAAGTAATTTGGTGGATTTAATTGCTAGAGTTAAAAATACCAAATGTGATATTGGAATTGCTTTTGATGGAGATGCAGATCGAATTGGAATTGTTGATGATGAGGGTGAAATTATTTGGGGAGATCAGTTGATGGTATTTTTTGCTCGGGAAATTTTGTTAAATAATAAAAATGCAACTATTATTGCCGATGTTAAAGCAAGTAAAATATTGTTTGACGAAATTGTCAAAAATTCTGGTAAAGCAATAATGTGGAAAACTGGACATTCATTAATCAAATCCAAGATGAAGGAAACCAACGCATTATTAGCTGGAGAAATGTCAGGACATATTTTTTTCGCTGATAAGTATTATGGTTTTGACGATGCACTTTATGCAGCAATCAGAATTATCAATATATTGGCTTTAAGTAATAAATCGCTTAGTCAAATGCGAAAGGAATTGCCAATAACTTTTTCAACCCCTGAAATCAGAATTGATTGTAGCGATGAAAAAAAATTTAAAATTGTAGAAGAATTGAAAATATCCTTAAAAAAAAGTGGAGAAAATTTTAATGATATTGATGGAGTTAGGGTTGATTCAAGTAAAGGTTGGTGGTTAATTCGCGCTTCAAATACTCAACCAGTTTTAGTAGCTCGGTGCGAAGGATATTCTTTGCAGAGTTTAAAATCTTTAAAATTAAGTTTGCGAGAAAAATTGTTGGATTTTTCGTTGGAAATCCCTAAGGAATTAGAAGTTTAACTTTTGTAAAAGTTATGAAAGTTATTGGAATTATTGGAGGAATAGCTTCCGGTAAAGATACTGTCGCAAAAATTTTCGAAAGTCTAAAGATTACAGTTTTTGATGCTGATAGAATTGTTCATAAAATTTTTAAAGATGATCAGCAGGCAATTTTTGAGATTGCCAAACAATTTCCTCTTTCTTATGAAAACGGTGTCATTAATAGAAAAATTCTTGGCGATTTAATTCTTGCAGATCCACAAAATCTAAAAATTATTGAGCAAATAATACATCCAATAGTAAGAAATAATTATCAACAATTTATCAATATTTCTAAAGAAAATAACGAAAAACTAGTTGTTTTAAATATCCCATTATTACTTGAAAATAACCATTATAAATTTGATAAATTAATCGCCATAATTGCCGATGAAAAAACTTGTTTAAAGCGTTATTTATTGAGATTGGGTTATGATTCTTCAAATTTAAAAGATCCACAAATTTTCAATCTAATAAAAAAATTTGAGCTTTTAAGAAGTAAGCAAATCACAGATCAACAAAGAATTAAATTGGCAGACTACATTGTTGAAAATAATTCAGATATTGCAAATTTAAAATCAAAAATAATAGAAATATTTAACGCTATTTCTTCTTAAAAACAATTAAATCACTATGATTTATTTCTTTAAGTAATTTGTTGATAGTTAATTTAAATCTTTAAATTTTTTATAAAAAACCAATTAAAATTTTATTAAATAGCTAATAATGCCAATTCCTGCGCTCATAATTATGCCCATTCTAATGGTCATAGACATACTAAGTTTTTGAAGCTCATTATGCAATTCCTCTTTAGTAGCCATTTTAGAAATTTTCAGATCGAATTCATCTTTAAATGATTTTAATGTTAAATTTATCTCGCTTTTAAAATCTTGCATATCTTTTCTTATCTCATCCTTGAAGTCTTGCATTTCTTGCCTTATTTCAATTTTAAATAAAGTCATTTCATTTCGCATAATTAGAACATCTTTACCAAGGTTGTTAAATTCGTTTCTTAGATCTTTGATTTCGTTTTTAAGATCTTTGATTTCTTTTTTTATTTCAACAATTTCTAGTTTCAAATCATCAATATCTTTTTTAAATTCTATTTTAAAAAGATTGAAATCATTTTCTGTTGCTTGATAACAAAATTTTATATTTTCAGAATTCATTGTTTCAAGACCATTGATATTTAAAGCAAGTTCGTCTGATATTTTTTTATCCATCCCAACTTTAATCATATTTTTTGAAAAAGTAAGGGTATCGAATTTTTTGGGAAGGTTAATATTAGCTCTATTGGCTTTAATTTGGTGTTGCATATCTGGGCTTATATGATGTATTAATTATGATGATTAAACTAACTTAATGTTAATTTAGTTAAATTATAACGAATAGTTTTTATATAAGTCAATAGTTTTTGTATAAAAAAAGTTAGCTTTAAAATATAATAACTAAAAATACTTATGATGTTGTTTAGTCATCAAGTTTTAAAGCTGCTAAAAATGCGCTTTGCGGGATTTCAACATTACCAATCTCACGCATTTTTTTCTTACCTTTTTTTTGTTTATCTAGTAATTTTCTTTTACGAGAAATATCTCCTCCGTAGCATTTAGCTGTAACATCTTTTCGCATCGCAGAAACTGTTTCGCGAGCAATAATTTTTCCTCCAATTGCTGCTTGAATGGCGATTGCAAACATTTGACGCGGAATTAAGTCTTTGAGTTTTAAGCAAATTGCTCGACCTCTGCTTTCAGCTCGGCTTTTATGAGTAATAAATGACAAAGCATCAACATTTTCGCCGTTCACCATGATTGCTAATTTTGCTAATTGACTTTCTTCATAACCATCCATCTGCCAATCAAAACTAGCATAACCCTTAGAGCATGATTTTAGTCGATCATAAAAATCATAAACAATTTCATTAAGTGGTAAGCGATAAACAAGCATAACGCGATCACCGATATAGCTTAATTCTTTTTGAGTTCCACGTTTTTGAGTGCATAAATCTAAAACTGCTCCAAGATAAGTTTCAGGAGTCATAATTGTTGCTAAAATCCATGGTTCTTCCATTTTTTCAATATGCATTGGATCTGGCATTTCACTAGCATTGTGAACTTCTACAACTTCATTATTGCGCAGATGAATTTTATAAACAACTGAAGGAGCGGTGGTTATCAAATCTAAATCAAATTCTCTTTCCAATCTTTCTTGGATAATTTCTAAATGCAATAATCCTAAAAAACCACAACGAAAGCCATAGCCAAGGGCTGATGAAGTTTCGGCTTCATATTCAAAGCTGGCATCATTGAGATGAAGTTTGGCTAAAGCATCGCGGAATTTTTCAAAATCCGAAGCATCAATTGGATAAATTCCACAAAATACCACAGGTTTGTTTTGTTTAAATCCTGGTAATGCAAAAGCCGAATCGTTGTTGGCCAAAACTATCGTATCACCAACCTTACAATCGCTTACTTGCTTAATTTGAGCGTTAATAAATCCAACTTCACCAGCTTTTAGTTCATCACAAAAAATTTTTTTAGGAGTAAAAAATCCTACTGAATCAATTTGATATGTAGCATTGGTTGCAAGCATTTTAATTTTTTGTCCTTTCTTTAAACTGCCATCAATAATCCTTGCCAAGACAATTACTCCTAAGTATTGATCGTACCAGCTATCAATTAGCAGGGCTTTTAGTTCGCCCTCACTGTCTCCCCGAGGAGCTGGGAGTTTTTTGACAATTGCTTCTAAAGTATCATGAATACCAACACCAGTTTTGGCAGAAACTAAAATTGCTTCGCTGGCATCAATGCCAATAACTTCTTCAATTTGTGTTTGGACTTTTTTTGGATCACTAGCCGGTAAATCAATTTTGTTTAGAACACAAACTATCTCATGATTATTTTCGATTGCTTGATAAACATTAGCTAAAGTTTGTGCTTCAACACCTTGAGTTGAATCAACCACTAAAATTGAGCCTTCGCAAGCTGATAAACATCGACTAACTTCATAACCAAAATCAACATGTCCTGGAGTATCCATCAAATTAAGCATATATTCTTGGCCATCATCAGCTTTATAGTTAAGACGAACAGTTTGGGCTTTGATGGTAATTCCGCGTTCTTTTTCAATATCCATTGAATCAAGAATTTGATTAGTCATCTCTCGTGCTTCAATTGCTCCGCATTCTTGAATTAGTCGATCTGATAAAGTTGATTTACCATGATCAATATGAGCAACAATTGAGAAGTTACGAATATTTTTTAAAAATGGTTTGGTTGATTTTTCGCTTGTCATTATAACTGAGTTTAAAAAAATTTAAGTTAGGATAAAAATTGAATTTGACCCATTGAAAATAACAATTTAGACTAACTGAAATTATTTTAAACATTTTTTTTAACCTTAAATTTATTAATGATGTCGAGTAGTAAGTTACAGCCAGTCAGAGGAACAAAAGATTTATTTGGCGAAGAAATAAAAAATTTTAATCATATCGTTAATATCGCGAGAAAAAACAGTGAATTTTTTAATTTCGAGGAATTACAAACCCCAATTTTTGAATTCAGTGAAATTTTTGAAAGAAACCTTGGAGAAGCATCTGATATTATTGCTAAAGAAGTTTATAAATTTAAAGATCGTTCTGATAATTTTTTGACACTTCGTCCAGAATTTACCGCAGGAATTGTTAGAGCTTTAATCGCCAATGGCGAATTATTACAGATTTTGCCAAGAAAGTTTTTTTCATTTGGTCCAATCTTTCGCTATGATCGTCCGCAGAAAGGTCGTCAACGTCAATTTCATCAAATTAATTTTGAAGTATTTGGCGAGGATTCTTACTACATGGATCTAGAAATGATTTTATTGGCCAATGTAATTTTAAGAGATTTGGGAATTATTGAACAGGTTAAGTTAGAAATCAATTCTCTTGGTTGTTCACAAACTAAAATCAAATATGAGCAAGCTTTAAGTGAATATTTTTTGAAATATAAAAATGATCTATCGCTTGATTCACAAATGCGATTAGAAAAAAATCCCTTAAGAATTCTCGATTCAAAAGATACTGGCGATATAGAGTTGTTAGCTCAAGCTCCTTTGCTTAGTGATTTTTATGAAACTTCTGCGCAAAATCGTTTTGAAAGCGTTATAAATTTACTTGAAAAGTTTTCGGTAAAATATCATATTAATCAGAGATTAGTGCGTGGTTTGGATTATTATACTTCAACTGTTTTTGAATTTTCAATGTTTCACGAAGGTGCTCAAAATGCTGTATTGGCAGGAGGAAGATATGATGATTTGGTTGAAAAAATGAGTTCACGACAAGTTAAAGCAATAGGTTTTGCTGGTGGTATTGAAAGACTAATGCTTCTTAGTAAAAATAATATTTTATCACAAAGACCAATAGCAGTTAACTATATTAGTGAAAATGAAAAATTGATTGCTTTTGAAATAGCTGATCGTTTAAGAAAATCAGGGTTTGTTGTTGATTTTTGTTGTGATGGTAATTTTAAAAAACAAATGAAAAAAGCTTCACAAAATAATTCACAATTTGTAGTAATAATTGGCGAACAAGAGTTAAAGAATAATGAAGTTATTGTTAAAGATTTTGATAATGCTAAGGAGCAAAGAGTCAAGCAAGAGCTTCTTGTTCATTATCTTAAGGGTAAATTGTAAAATTCATTTCATGGTTTTTTTTAGATTTTTAGTCATATTTTTTATTACCATTAACGCCAATAATCATGCTTTTGCAGATAGCAAAACCCGAGTTATTGACTGGCAAGAGCAAATTATTCTTACCGATGATGGTAAAAAAGGGCAAGTTAGCGTGGAAATGCAAGTAATTAATTTGCCAAAAAATTATCAGATTAATTCTTATCAAATTTCTTCCTCATCACAAAATTTGATTGAATTTTCGCAAGTAATGATTGACGGGGTAAAGGCTCAGTTTGTTCAAAATAGCAATAGTCTGCAAGTTAAATTTAATGAAGCGAAGCGTAATCAAGAATTTTTTAAAATTACTTACAGTTATCATGAAAAATATGCTAAGCTTTATCATGAGCTTCGTCAAGAAGCAGTTTATGTTCCAAGCTTTGCCCATAATGCCAATTACAAAATTATTTTTAATTATCCAACTAAATATGATTTATTAACCAATCATTATCAAGCTGGTAAAACTAAAAATGAACAGATGGTTAGTTTAATCTTCCAGGGTAATGCTTCTCAGGAAGGTTTTTTAGAAAAAATTCGCTTAACTACCTCTTCTGCCAAATGGCAAGCAACTGTCAGAAATATTATAACTTTGAATAATTTAAAAGGAAGTTTAGAAGCGAAAACACCAATTCTTTTTCGTGATGGTCCACAATTAATCGAAAAGCAAGAGTTAACCTCAAGCTTTGCCTCAAAAGATCGAGGAACCGATAAGAGAAATATATTTTTTAAATTTAATGTTGATGAAACTGTTGATAAAATTATTATCGAAAATCGAGCAACGGTTATCACTGGCAAAAAAAATCAAAATAATTTTCAACGCAATCCGTTAAATTATAAAGATTTTTCCAAAGAGGAAGAGTCAATTGTAATTGGGCTTGTTGACAGGGTAAAAAAAGATCCTAAATATAAAAATCTAGCTCTTTATTCGGCATTAACAATGTTTGTTAATAGTTACATTAAATATGATTTAAGTTATTATGGTAAAGAACCAGCTCTTGAGCAGATTGTTGAAAATCCGCTAGGAGTATGCAGTGAATATGCTCGTCTTCTTAATGCTATGGCTCGAGTGGCAGGAATTCCAGCAATAACTGTTAACGGCTTAGCTGTTAATGACAAAGGGGAATTTGAAGCTCACGCTTGGAACGCTTTGTATGTTGATGGTGGATGGGTATTTGTCGATCCAACTTGGGGATTGGCTAATGGCAATGTTAGTTCCTCTCATATTTATTTAAGAGATGAAGGCAATAAAGATATTGAGTTAAAATTTTTCGGCAATAAAGATGCTAAGCTCGATGCTGATTTTAAATTTGTAGTAGAGAAAATTATTGATTAAAATTTTTTTTACAATCAAGTTAAAGAGTTTGGATTGCTTAATTTTTGAAAATTTTTATTAATTTATCGAATTATTTTTAACCCCAAAATTTCAATATCTGAGCTTAAAAAATGAGGTTTTATAGGCTCAACTTGGCATAAATCAGTTGAAAAATATTTAAGCGAAGAATCGCAAAAAATTGTTGCAACGCAAGGAAATTTTTTTGAAGAATCACCAACAAAATTTGTTTGATTTTTAAGAAGAACTTTTAGTGCTCCTAAAAAATTTGCTCCACTGGAAATTCCAACCGATAAACCTCGGTTGTTAAGTTTTTGAGCCATAATAATGGCATCACCATCATCAATACTAACAATTTCTTGAAGTTGATTTAACTTTACAATTTCAGGAATAAATTCATCGCTGATGCCTTGGATACGATGTTTGCCGATTTTTTTACCACCCGTGGTCAGGGTAGGGGAGTTGGCAGGTTCAAGCGGATAGCATTTGCATGGCGAATTGATTTCTTGGCAATATTGATAAAATCCCATCACCGTTCCACCGGTTCCAACCCCTGCAATAAAGTGATCAGGAGTTAAATTGATTTTTTCAAGTTGCGAAAAAATTTCTTGAGCAGTTGAATTTTTATGAGCCTCAGCATTTAACGGATTGGTAAATTGATCAGGATAAAAAACATTATCATTTTCTTGAGCATATTTTTTTGCCATGGCAATTGCTCCCAAAAAACCACCCTCACTGGCACTAACTCTTACAACTTTTGCTCCCAACAATTCCATTTTTTTATAACGCTCAACACTTAACCAATCAGGCATAAAAATTATAACTTGATGATTCAAAGCTCTACCAAGTGCTGAAAAAGCAATGCCGGTATTGCCACTGGTTGCTTCAACAATTGTATAGTTTTCTTTGATTTGACCTTGCAGATAAGATTGTTTGAGAATGTGCAATGCCATGCGATCCTTGATTGAGCCACTGAAATTAAAGGCTTCATATTTACCATAAACTCTTAAAATTTGTTGACGATATGAAAACTTAACCTCAACTAAAGGAGTTTTGCCATAAGCGTTTTCAAGGTTTTCAATAGTTTGCAAATAATTAAAAGTCATAATATTTAAATTTTTTCAAAGACCGCAACAACTTCCAAATGTTTAGTTAAGAAGAATTGATCAATAGCAATTATTTTTGTTAATTTAAAATATCTTTCAATAACAATTTTAGCATCACTTAAAAATGTTTGAGGGTTACAAGAAACATAGATTAATTTTTGACAATCTGTGCAATTAGCAATTTGCTTGATCTGAGCTTTAGCTCCACTACGAGGTGGATTGATAATGATGGTTTGGTATTTTTTTAATTCTCTAGTACTTAAGGGTGATATAAATAAATCTCTACAAAAGCCTTTAACCTTATGGTTTAATTGTAGGTTTTTAGAATTATTGTTAATAATTTCAACCATTGAATTTTCTCCTTCAAAAGCTTCAATTTTTTTAGCAAATTTGGCAATGCTTAGGGCATAAAATCCGCAACCAGAATATAGATCAGCAATGTTACTATCGTTGATAATATTTTTTTTGATAAAATCGATAATTGTTTCAAGGCCAAGTTTTGTAGCTTGTAAAAACACTTCGCCAGTAATTTTAAGGTTTAAATTGGCAATTGAAATTTGATTGATTCTGGCAATAAAAATTGGCTCAATTTTTTGCTGATCTATGGCTATTGAAACATTGATATCATTATCCTTAGCAAATTTTAAAAGTTGTTGATTTTGTGAAAAATTAATTGCCCTTTTGTTTTTAAATTTGCTTTTAAAAATTAACTCAAGACCATTGTCAAAATCGCTAATGACAATTTGTGAAAATAAATTTTGTTCTTGGGTTTTAATGAAATCCTTAAGTTTTAACAAAATTTTTTGAATGTTAATGGTTGCTAATGAATAATCATTAATTTCAATTAAATCATGGGTTTTTTCTTGAAAAAATCCTAAATTATTTTTATTATCAATTTGTAGGGTAATTTTGCGTCGAGAATTTTCTCCAACCCAAGTAAATTCTATTTCTCCTTGATAAATTGGTTGAAGAATTTTTTTTAGATCGATAATTTTTTGTTGACGATAGTGAGTAATGTCGATTAGATTTTTAGTCATTTTGAAAAAATTCTAATTATCAAAATCAATAATCTTTTGACAAATTTCTTCAGCAATTTTTTCAATTTGTTGATAATTTTTGCCTTCAACCATAACTCTAATTAAATTTTCAGTTCCGGATTTACGAACTAAAATCCGTCCCTGATTTCCAAGCTCATGCTCTTTATTTTCAATTAATTTTTTTATCGAAGGATTTTCAAGGGGATTATGTTGGTTATTTTCAAATCTAACATTTTGCAAAACTTGTGGATTAAGTTTAAAAATTTTTGCCAAATCACTGGTTTTATGTTTTTTATCAGCGATAATGCTAAGAATCTGTAAACTTGCTACTAAACCATCACCAGTTGTCGAATAATCACTTAAAACAAGATGACCAGATTGTTCTCCTCCAAAATTACATTTGTTTTTTTTCATTGCTTCTAAGACATACCGATCACCAACTTTGGTACGAATTGTTGATACCCCTATGTAGCTAAGATATTCTTCAAGAGCAAGATTAGACATCTGAGTAATCACCACTGTATCGCGTTTAAGTTTACCTTCGTTATGAAGTTTTTCAGCAATTAGGGCAATTAAAATATCGCCATCAATGATATGTCCAAATTCATCAACAATTAACAAGCGATCAGCATCACCATCAAGGGCAATACCAATATCAGCTTTTAACTCTTTAACTTTTTTTTGCAACTGAACTGGATAAGTTGAACCGCATTCTAAATTGATATTGAAACCGTTTGGATCAACGCCAATTTCAAAAACTTCTGCTCCAAGTTCACGAAAAATAACTGCAGCCATGGCATAAGAAGCGCCATTAGCGCAATCAACTACAATTTTTAAATCACTTAAATTTTTATCACGGGCAAAAGAATTTTTGACGAATTCGATATATCTGCCTCGTGCATCTTCCAAGCGCTTAACTCTTCCTAAATCACTGGGCTTGGCAAGATATTTTTCAAGATTGCTTTCAATTAATTCAGCAATTTCTAGCTCAATATTGTCATCAAGTTTTTCACCATTAGCATCAAAAATTTTGATTCCGTTATCATAATAAGGATTATGGGAAGCTGAGATCATGATACCGATATCAGCACGTAAAGAGCGAGTAAGCATTGAAATTGCTGGAGTTGGCACAGGGCCTACCAAAAACACATCAATGCCCATTGCCACAAAACCTGCGGTTAACGCTGGTTCAATCATATAACCAGATAAACGAGTATCTTTACCAATTACTACGCGATGACGATGAAAATTTTTAGTAAAATTACTGCCAAATCTTGCGCCAACAGCCATTCCAACTTTTAAGGCAATTTCTGCAGTCATTGGGAATTTGTTTGCAGTTCCACGAATTCCATCAGTTCCAAAAAATTTTTTTTGCAAATTACTCATAAATAATATTTAACTAAACTTAACTTAAGTTGTGTTATTTTAATTGTAGTTAATGACAACTAAAATTCCCAACAAAATTAAAAAAATTCCAATTATTTCTTTAAAATTATGGCGTTCTTTAAACATAAAATGTGAAACTAAAAGTGCAAATACTAATTCAATTTGCCCTAAAGTTTTCACCAAGATAACCTCACCAAAACTGTAAGCACAAAACCAAGCAATTGAGCCAAAGAAGCTATAAAAACTGGCTTTTAGAAAACTTTTTTTATTTTCAATATTAACAATTTTTTTAAAATCAACAATTAATCTTTTTTGAAATGATTTTACCAAAGCAAATAAAATATTTTGTAAAAAAATTATCCACATCAAAGTTATTATCCCAGCATTGATTTTATTGAAACCAAGAGCAGAAAGATTGGTTGTGGCAATTTTAATGTTAAAGCCTGTTATTGAAAAACAAAACCCTCCAAACAAACCATATAATGTTGAAGAGCTTTTGAGGTTGGTAAGGATTTTTGAGGAATTGCTAAATTTTAAATTAGAAATTAACAATACTCCAACACTGGCTATGATAATTGCCATTATTGAGATGTTAGAAACTGTTAGGCTAAAAATTATTCCACCAACCACCACAGCTTGCAATGCTTCGGTTTTCATAAAAGCAATACCTATGCTAAAATTTTTGGACTGCAAAGTTTTAATCATCATTACATTGCCAAGAATTTGGAATACAGAGCAAATTATTACGCATTGCAAAAATTTTAAATTGACATCATCAATTGTTAAAAATAAGCAAATTATTGCCAAAGGCAAGGGCAGAATAAACCTCGACCAAGAAGCGCTCAACGCATCTAGCTTTCTACCTAAATTTTTTTGCTCGATATTGCGAAAAGTTTGAAGGATTGTTGCTGATATCGTTAAAAAAATCCAAGCCATGGGAAGAAAAATATTTTGAGATAATTTCAAGATGATAACTTGATTAATTATTAAATGCAAAAATTTGTTGGTTTTTTTTAAATAGAAAAATATAATATATCTCAGTTGGTTTTTATAGTTTTACCTATTATATTTATCAATCGGTTAGTTAAGAAATAAAGATTGATTTTGATAAATGCAATTCCAATTTTTAATAATAATTATAGATATGTTACAGCAACCTAACAAAGGTAATAAATTATGACTGATATAAAAAATAACAAAATATCGCCGATACCTCATAATTATATTTCGCAAATTGAAAATTATGTTCCTGGCAAGGCAAAAATTGTTGGCAATCAAAGCGAGGTAATAAAATTATCTTCTAATGAAAATGCTCTTGGAGCAAGTAAAAAAGCTATTGCTGGATATATCGATCATGCTCATGATTTATATCGTTATGCCGATGGATCTTGTTTGTTGTTACGAAAAAAATTAGCGCAAAAAAATAATATTGATTATCAAAGAATAGTATGTTCTGCTGGTTCAGATGAATTGATTGCTTTATTAACCTCAAGTTATGCTGGGGTTGGTGATGAGGTAATTTACAGTCAATATGGTTTTTTGATGTATCCAATTTCTGCTCAAAGGGTAGGGGCAATAGCTATTAAAGTTGAAGAGCAGAATTTAAAATGCGATGTCAAAGCAATTGCCAAAGCAGTTACTAATAAAACAAAAATTATTTTTATTGCTAATCCTAATAACCCTACAGGCTCTTATCTAAACTCTGATGAAATAAAATGGTTAATTGCTAATATTCCTAAACATGTTTTATTAATTCTTGATCATGCTTATGAAGAATATGTTAAAGTTAATGATTATCCAGATGCTTTAAAATTAGTTAGTGAAAATAGCAATGTGGTAATGCTTCGCACTTTTTCAAAAATTTATGGTTTAGCATCGCTTAGAATTGGTTGGTGTTATTGCTCAGAACAAATTGCTGAAGTTTTGAATAAAGTTCGTGGTCCTTTCAATGTTTCAGGACCTGCTCAAATTGGAGCGTTATGCAGCCTTGATGATGATGAATTTGTTGAAAAATCAATTTCACACAATCAAAAATGGTTGGAAATATATTTTGCAAAAATCTCTTGCTTAAATAAAGTTAAGGCTTATCCAGCTATTGCTAATTTTATTCTACTTGATTTTTTTTCGCAGTTAAATTGTCAAAAAGCTCAAGAATTATTTTTGCAAAACTCGATAATCCTTCGTGAAATGAAAGCTTATGGGCTAGATAATTGTTTACGATTAACGATTGGCAATGATCAAGAAAATTCAAAAGTTTTATCAATATTAGCAGAAAATTTCCAATAAATTTATTAACCAAATATGTCAGAAAATAATTGGCAAGAAGCGATTTATTTGATCATATTAATTGTTATGATGCTTAGTGCAGTATTTTCAAGGCAAGATCTCAATTGGCGAAAAATTATTAAATATTTAATAATCTGGGGAGGAATTGGCTTTTTGGTAATTGCTCTTTATGCTTATCGCTTTGAATTTGGTGATTTTAAAAATCGTTTTGTAAGTGAAATTAATCCAACATCGCCAAAGATTAATGCTCAAAAACAAATTATCCTAAATATTGCTCAAGATGGACATTTTTATACGCGTCTTAAAATTAACAATGTCGAAGTTTTATTTATGGTTGATACTGGAGCAAGCGATATGATGCTTAACATCAGCGATGCCAAAAAAATTGGTATTGATGTTAGTAAACTGGTTTTTAACAGACCATACCAAACTGCTAATGGCAGATCATTCGGAGCAATTATTAATTTAAAAGAAGTTGATATTGCTGGTATTAAATTTAACAATGTAAGAGCAAGTGTTAATGATGCTGATATGGGAGTTAATCTGCTTGGCATGAGTTTTTTACGACGTTTTAGTAAATATGAATTTTTTCAAGATCGGTTAATCTTAACTCCTTTTCAAATTTCAGATTATAATTGAAATTTTTAATTGATTATCTCAATTTTATTTTCGCTAAAAATTTTCAAATAATCTTAGTTAACCTAAGAAAGATGGCTTTGATTTTAAAAATTTTTTAAAAAATTTACTGGCAAAATTTTTTTTACAAACCTCAATGGTAAATTTAAAAAGCTTTAGAGAGATTTAAGAATTTTTAAATAAACTTCACTAAGCTGATTAATTTCATTGATATTGGCAAATTCATCGATCTTATGAGCTGTTTCATTTACAAGACCAATTTCAACAACCTCTGAACAATAATCTTTAATAAATCTAGCATCTGAAGTTCCACCACTTGTACTAAGCTCTGGATCAAGATTGGTAACCTCTTTTAAGGCCTTGCTGACAATTGTTGCTAATTTTTTTGGTGAGTTTAAAAAAGCTTCACCACTTACTCTATGAATTAATTGATATTTACCATCCAGTCCAACAGTTTTTTGACAAACATATTCGATAAGCTCAGCAATTGATTTGGAAGAATGAATATTGTTAAATCTGATATTAAACTCACAGTAAGCTGAATTTGGAATAACATTACTTCCTGAATTTGGTGAAGAAATGTGAGTAATTTCTAAATTACTTGCATCAAAAAATTCATTGCCATTGTCAAATTTATGATCTTTTAGCAATTTCAAAATATTGATAAGAATAGTAATTGGGTTTAAGGCTTTTTGAGGATAAGCTACATGGCCTTGTTTGCCGTGAACAGTAAGCTTAAAACTAATTGATCCTCGTCTGCCAATTTTAATCATTTCACCAAATTGATTTGGATTGGTAGGTTCACCAACTAAACAATATGTAATTTTTTGTCCTTTGTTTTTCAGCCATTCAAGCATTTTTTTGGTACCATTTATCCCATCATTTTCTTCGTCATTAGTAATTAAAAAACCAATTGCAAAATTTGGTTTGGGATTGGTTTTTAAAAAAATTTCTACTGCGTTAATAAAGCAAGCAATTGCACATTTCATGTCGCTTGCCCCTCGACCGTAAAGTTTGTCGTCAACAATTTTTCCTGCAAATGGAGGATAAGTCCAGCGCTCAAGATCACCTTCTTTAACAACATCAGTATGTCCTGCAAAATAAAGGCTTTCAGAACTGTTGTTGGGATTATAGATGGCATGAAGATTATTAACCGGGTAAGAATCTGAGGAGCTGAATTCTACAATATCGCAAGTAAAATTTAATTTTTCGAGATAGTTTTTCAAAAATTCAATAACTTCTTTGTTAACACCGCTGTATGATGGAATTTGAATTAATTGTTGTGATAACAAGATATTATTTGGCATTTCAAAAAAAATTTGTTTAAAAAAATATTTACCTCGATTAAAATACATAGAAATAATTAATCAATTAAAAAATATTAAATTATGCTTGATATTAAATGGATTAGAGACAATCCTCAAAAATTTGACCTAGCAATGAAAGCAAGGGGAGTAAGTTTTAGTTCGCAAGAAATTTTAGAGCTTGATGAAAAAAATCGTCAAAAAATTTTTTTAATCCAAGAGCTTCAAGCTAAGAGAAATCAATTGGCAAAAGATATTGCTCTTTTAAAGAAGAATAATCTTGATGCAAGTCTAGTGATGTCTGAGGCAAAAATTGTTAATGAACGACTTAATCTTGAACAAAGTAATAATGAAATTGACGAGCAGATTAATCAATTATTATTAACAATTCCTAATATTGCTGACCAATCAGTTCCAGTTGGAATTAGCGAGGATGACAATAAGGTTGTTGAGGTTTATGGCGAAATTAGAAAATTTAATTTTACCATAAAAGCTCATGATGAATTAGGAGAAGCTTTAAAAATGCTTGATTTTGAGCAATCAGCTTTGATGTCTGGAGCAAGGTTTTCAACTTTAAGTAAAGATCTCGCAAGGCTTGAGAGAGCTTTATCAAATTTTATGCTTGATGTTGCCAATGCTAATGGCTATCAAGAAATTTCTCCACCTAATCTGGTTAAAAGCCAAGCCATGCAGTTTTGTGGACAATTACCAAAATTTAGTGAAGAAGCATTTTGTACCCAAGATGGTTATTGGTTAATTCCTACCGCAGAAGTTTCTTTAGTTAACATGGTAGCAAAAAAAATTCTTAATGAAAATGAGTTACCACTCAGATTCACTGCATACACACCATGCTATCGTAGAGAAGCAGGATCAGCAGGAAAAGATACCAGAGGAATGATGCGTCAACATCAATTTAAAAAAGTTGAATTAGTCTCAATAACTACTCCAGAAAAATCCAATCACGAGCATGAATTTATGACTAATATTGCTTGTGAAATTTTAAAAAAACTCGAATTACCTTTCCGTAAAATTTTATTATGTAGCGGTGATATGGGTTTTTGTTCACAAAAAACCTATGATTTAGAAGTATGGTGTCCATCACAAAATAAATACCGCGAAATATCAAGTTGTTCAAATTGTGGAGATTTTCAAGCGCGAAGAAGTTCAATTAAATACAAAGATCATAATGGTAAAAATCAATTTGTTCACACCCTCAATGGCTCATCTCTCGCGGTTGGAAGAACTTTATTAGCAATTTTAGAAAATTATCAAAATGCAGATGGTTCAATAACTGTCCCAGCAGTTTTAAGAAATTATTTAGCAGGTCTTGAGAAAATTGCTTGCTAATTTTGATTAAGTTAATAGAATTATGTTGTTTTTTAGAGCTTAGCTTGATAATTATTAATTCAAACTAAGCCTTATGCAATCTAAGATGAATTAGATTTTTTAAATTCAAAAGATCTTTTTTAAAATTACTTTTTCTTCAAAGAGGGTAGTATTTTTCTTGAGAATTTTTCTAAAGACTTGTTCAAGAACTCACCAATCAATCCTTGGGAATTTTTAGAAAGTTATTTTGGGTAAGTTATTTAAAAAATTATTTAAAATAAATATCAAAAAAAATATAATTCAGTTGAATTTTAAGAATTTCATCAAAAACAAATTTAATTTTTTTTAAAATGGCAAATACTAAATCAGCAAAAAAAGCACATCGTGCAAGTGAAGTTAAAAATACTGTTAATACCGCTCGTAAAAACCGTATCCGTTCTTATGCAAAAAAAGTTGACCAAGCAATTAAAGAAGGCAATGAAGTTAAAGCTAGAGAAGCTTTTAAAGCATTAGAGCCTGAATTAATGCGTGGTGTTACAAAAAAAGTTTTTAAACTCAATACTGCTTCACGAAAATTGCAAAGATTGTCAGCTTCAATTCGAAAACTAAAAGTTGCTAAGAAATAAATTGGGTTGTGAATTTTAGTTCAATAGTTTCTTAATCCTTTATCTTTTAAAGCTATGAATTTTTTAGCTAAATCAATATCAGCTTTTCGTAACTCACTAAGTGGAACTAAAATTGACTTCATGAGGTTCCACAAAATTGCTTTGATTTTATCGGTTATGGCAATTATTGTTTCTATTGCCTTAGTTATTTTTAGGGGTTTGAACTTTGGAATTGACTTTGCTGGTGGAATTTTAATTGAAGTTAGAATAAAAGAGCAGGTTGATATTTCTGAGATGCGTAAAGCTATTACCGAAGTTGTTAAAGATGCACAAATTCAAAATGTTGATCAACAAGATTATTTAATTAGAGTTGCTAAAAGTTCACAAGACCAAACAGTTATTATCAAAAATATTCAAAACTTATTGCAATCAAAATATAGCGATGTTGAGTATCGCAAACTTGATTATGTTGGACCTCAAGTTGGAAGAGAATTGATCTTCAAGGGGATAATGGCTTTGTTATTATCTTTCATTTTTATTATGATTTATATTTGGGTTCGCTTCGATTGGCAATTTGGGATTGGCGGAATTTTTGCTCTTATTCATGATGCATTTCTTACGCTGGGATTTTTTGCTATTACTCAACTTGAGTTTAATCTAACTTCAATTGCCTCGATTCTAACAATAATTGGTTATTCAATAAATGACTCTGTAGTTATTTATGATCGTATTCGTGAAAATCTTCATCGTTATAAAAAAACCAGCTTAACCGATTTAATTAACTCTAGTACTAACTCAACTTTAAGTAGAACAATCTTAACTGCCAGTGCCACCCTAGTTTCTTTATTGGCATTAATTTTTTATGGTGGAGAAGTGTTATTTAGTTTCAGTATGGCAACATTCTTTGGTATTGTAATTGGAACTTACTCATCGATTTATATCTCTGCTCCAATCCTTCTTTATTTTGATCCTCGTAAAAAAGAAAAAAAATAATTATTACTTAATCTCCATTTTCTTGAGAGATATTGTTCATCAGCCTGACACTCTTCATTATTGAGTGATCTGCTATAAATTATGATCTCAGCATAATCGCCTTGAAAAAAATAAATTATTGCCAAGTTCGTTATAGCCGATATGTAAATTTTGGTTAACAAAATTAATGTTATTAGTTCCAGAGCAATCTAGGTTACCATTGAAATAACAGCTGTAAACTCCAGCTTGATTATGTTGATATGAATAAATAGCAAATTTTTAAGAGTTGTGATGTTCGTTCCTTCGCAAGGTCCAGGAATAATGCAGTTATAATTTTGCTAAAAAGAAGAAAATTTGCCAGATGGACTCATATTTATTGCCAAACCATAAGCACTGGTTCCAAGTATTGCGACATGGACATAAGAGCTGACATTTGTAACGGTAAATACAGTTACAGGTTTAAGGAGAACTTGACTTGCGAAAGTCATATATTTTGATCCATCCATTCTTACAACCGGTAAACCATTTCAAATATTTGAACGATAAATTGGTTTTCTTGACTCGGTGTTTTGAATAGCGTTATTGCGATCAAGGCTAACTGGGTCAATGTCATTCAATTTTTCTATTGGATAATTATCGCTTGGTTCTTCTTGAGTAAAGCTTTTAGTTGAGGTAGTTTTAACCCAAATTAATAGATCCTTGATGGAAGGAACCGGAAGGGTTTTAGGTCATATTTCGAGCCGATAGCAAACGAAATTGGCTAACTAAGCGAGAGCCTTGAGTAATACCTGCAACTAAGATTCCAATAATTAAAATTACAATTGATAATTCAATTAATGAAAAAGCTTTGGATATTTTATTTTTTGTAATTTGCTTTTGTTGAAATTTTTGTTGTTTTTTTTGTAAAACCATAAAAACTAAAATTATAATTTAGTATCAAAATAAAGTTTGATGCAGCTAATACCATTTTAACTTGAAAACTTGTATTTCGAACTTAAATCAATCTGGCTTCATCTTTTTGGATAAAAATGGTGAAAAGCCTCGAGCTGTATACGCATACAGCTCTCGTTTTTCATCATTTTTATCTTAAAAAATATTTTGCCAGATTGATTGTTTTCAAGTTAAAATGGTATAATTTGATTTTTATTTCAGCCAAAAAAACACACAAAATATTAACTGTGTAAATTGGTTAATTAAATCATAACTTAATTTTTTAGTGATGTTTAAATTTTGTCAATTTATTTTAACATTTGGCTATCTAGGATTGTCAAAAAGAATGCCAGGAACTTTAGGAAGTTTAGGAGGTTTATTGTTATGGTTGATTGGTTCGATAACTTTTTATAATTTAACCTTCAGCATTTTTTTTCAGAATTTTTTATGGATAGTTATTTCACTTATCATGACTCTTTTTGCTTGTCAAAAGATCGAGTTTTATGTTAATAATTTTTCTAAAAAAATATCTTCAAAAAATCATAATATTGACAATCAAACTATTGTTTTAGATGAAGTTGTTGGACAAATAATTGCTTTGCAAATTTCTATAAATGCCATTGGTGATAATTATTTTTCAAATTATAAAATAATATTTTGTCATTTAATTTTATCTTTTATTGCTTTTCGTTTTTTTGATATCTTTAAACCATCGATTATTGGTATGGTTGATAAAAAAATGAAAAATTCTTTTGGCGTTATGTTTGACGATATTATCTCAGGATGTGTTGCGGGGTTTTTAATTTATTTAGGTCTTAAGTTTATGGTTAGTGTTTTGTAGTGTTGATAACTCTGAAGGTGAAGTTGTTGTTCTTGACAAGTTAATTGTTTTTTTAAGATTGTAATTCGTGATTTGTTCCATATCTTTAAATGGAAATTAAAATCTTTCATTACGCTTGGCTTAACTCTCCAAATTCTTTATATTTTGAATCTAGGCAAATTAATTTGCATTTATATAAAATATAATTCATTGTTAATAATTTTTTTTAAAATTAACAAATACTATTGACAAATATATTTATTTATAAATAATTTAACTAATGTTAAAAAAAATTCATCACAATTAGTTAACTCAATGTTTTCTATAATTTTTATATTTGGTTTAGTTATCTTCAAGATTTGGAGAGTATTAATTATAATTAAAACAAAGATAAATAAAACCCAAAAAATAATTATTTTTTTTTCGACAGTTGTTTTTAGTGTTTTTTGTTCGCTAAATTTTCTCTTAGCTAATTATCCAATAACCCCAGCAGGTAACAGTTCAACTTTCGTTGATAATGCTCCAAATGCCGTTAAAATTTTAAATATTTCATCACCAAATTCCTCAGGAGTTAGTCATAATTTATTCAGTGATTTTAATGTCAGTCAATCTGGTTTAATTATTAATAATTCTAACACAGGTGAAAGAAATATTGTTCAAAGTCAGCTTGCGGGAATCATTCCAATAAATCCTAATTTGCAAGGTAATAATAGTGCATCTCTGATTATTAATGAGGTAATTTCTGGTAATCTAAGTCAACTTAATGGTTTTGTCGAAATTGCCGGACAAAAAAGTGATTTAATAATTGCTAATCCCAATGGAATTAGTATCAATGGCGCAGGTTTTATCAATGTTAATAATTTGAATATAGTTGCCAGTAAAGTTAATTTCTTGTCAAATCCCAATCAAACAAACGCTAATCAAATATATTTTAATTTTGATAATCAAGAAAATGGCAATAATATAAAAATTTCTGAGAGAGGAATAAATCTTGAGGAGGTTAATACTACAAATTTTTTAGCGTCAAAAATTAAAATAAATGCTTCAATTTTTGCTAAGGAAAACGAGGTTAATTTAATTGCTAGTCAAAAAAACTTTTCCTATTTTGATAAGAAATTTGATGATAATAATCTGGATAATTTTTCCAATAAAGAATTTGCTATTGATGCTGGAAATTTAACACAAATTCAAGGAGGAAAAATTTTTATAATTGCTTCTGATAAAGGGTTAGGTGTTAATTATAACGGTGATATTTTATCGCAAAAAAATGGTATTAAAATTCTAAGCAATGGTGATATTGTTGTGAAAAATCTTAAGGCAATAGCCCATGATATTGAAATCAGTAGTTTTGATGGTGATGTTGAGTTAACAGGAAATATTGCAACTTCCCAAAATGCCGATATTAAAATTATTGCTAATAATTTGATAAATAATGCTCAAGTAAATAGCGATAAAGATATGGAAATTATTGCTTTTAACCAAATTAAAAATAATAAAAACAATAATTTTGATTATACTCTAATGCCTGTTATGTGGGCTAATAATATTAAATTTTTTACAAAAAATTTAGTTAATGATGGAAAAATTATTGCTAAAAATAGTTTAATTGCCAATGGATTAAATCTTGAAAACAATGGACTAATTCATGGCGATAATAATTTAGAATTATCTTTTGATAATAATTTACTCAATAACCAAACGATATCAAATGTCAAATATCTTACAAATTGCCTTAATCAAGAGTGTTACAAAATTGATTTATCTGAGTTAGATTTATCTAATTTAGCTAAAACTCTAAATATTTTTGAAAATGATTATTTTTTAAAATTAACTTCACAGAATTTTATAAATAATCAAAGAGTTTTAAGTGATAATTTATTAACTATTTCAGCCTTAAATTTATCAAATAATCTGATTTCTAGTAATTTAAATTCAAAAAATAATATTGTTGTTAATGCTTTAAATTTTGGTAATTTAAATGGTCTTATTCAGGCTAAGAATAACCTTGAAATCTCTAATCTTAAACCTGATCAAATTAGTTATTTAGTAATCAATAATAATGAAAATAAACTTGCTAATCTTAAAAAAATTATAAATCAACAACAAACAAACAAAAATTTATTTGATAACAATAATTATTATTTTTTTTTAAAAAATAGTAATTCTTTTGAAAAATCGATTTTAGCAAATGATATTTCTATGGATCAAAGTGATAATATCTTTAATGATAATTATAATTTTGTAATCAATTATACTGATAACAGTATTCGCGCCAATAATTTAATCAAAATTAATTTGAGTAATGATCAAGATTTAAAAATAATTTCAGCTATAAAAACTTCTGGTGATATAGAAATAAATGCTAAAGATTTGTCAATTTTAAGCGATATAACCAGCAATAATTCAATAAAATTAAATTCTTCCAATTCATTAACTATTGGCTCAATTAATAATAAAAATAGGATAGTTGCTGGAAATGAAGTAAAAATAATTGCTAATAATTTATTTGAAAATTATGGACATATTGATGCAGGAGGTAATTTTAATATTACAGTTAATTCGGGCGATATTGTTTTAGATAAATTTTCAAAAATTAATGGTCGACAAAACACCAATTATTTACAAGCAATTAATGGTAAAATTATTCAAAATTCGCTTGATCTTGCAACTAATTCAGATTTTATTATTAAAGCTCAAAATTTTGATAATTATGGATTAATATCAAGTTATAAGGACTTAACTTTTGAAATTAGTGATAGTTTAAACAATTTCCAATCCTCAACAATTGCCAGTAAAGAAAATATCAATTTTAATATTGCTAAAAATTTAATAAATCATGTTAATGCAGATATTTATTCATTGGGAAATATTTTAATTAAGGGTCTTGATTCACTTCCTCAAGAAAGTCTTCAAATTGCTCAAGCTAGCCTTTTTGAAAATAATTCAGCAAATGTTATTGCTCAAAACGGTTATCTTAAAATTTATGCAACAGATTTTAAAAATATTAGAAAAAATAATCCTTTTAATGCCCTTATTGATCCTTTAAAAAATGGTCCAATTGGAGTTTATTATACAAATGATTACCCTAAAAACTTTGGAAGATACTCTTGGTATTTTAATAATTTTGGTTGTTTTGGCCATAAATGTCAGGAGTGGTATTATGGTTATTATGCTAAGCAATTAACTAATCCTGATTCAATATCAGCTAACATTCATTCCCATGATAATTTTGAATTTAATGGTGATAATTTTACAAACCAAGCTTCCAATATTTATTCAAATAATAATATTTTAATTAATGCTAAAAATTTTAATAATTTAGCGATTTCAGACCAAGGTTTGTATGCTTTAAGGGGAGTTTTTAGTGGCGATGATGATCACACCATTATTTATTCTTTAGCTCAAACAAATTTTTTAAGCTATAATCCAGGTAATGGCAGTCATACTGGCTCATATGAAGATTACAATAATTTTTCACAAAGTTTTCCAGCAATTTTAAAAGCCAATCGATCGATTAAAATTTTTGCTAATGAAAATATTATAAACTCAAATTTTCAAGAATATTCACAAACACCAATAATTCAAACCAAAAACATAAATTTTGTTAACAATCTTGATTTAGAAAATTTGTTTAATCAAGATTCGATTGGTTTTAATTTGTCATCGTATTTAAGTTATAATTTCAATGATAGTTTCTTTAAAATTAATAGCGAATCCCATAAACCTCTTATTGAAACAAGACTTGAATTTATTGACCAAAATAGCTATTTTGCCTCCCAATATTTTTATCAAAAAATTGGTCTTGATCCAAATCAAATTCAAAAAAATTTAGAGTTAAAAAATATTAGACTTATTGGCGATCAGTTTTTTCAAAACAAAATTATTAGCGATAAATTAAGAGAAATTAATTATGATCTTGAGAAATCTTATGATTATAAAAATAGTAATGAAGTTATAAAAACCCTCATTGACAATGCTGCATCACAAAAAGATTTTTTAAATTTAACGCTTGATGAAGCTTTAACTAAGGATCAGGTTGACCAAGTTAAAAGTGATATGTTGTGGTTTGAAAAGGAATCAATTCTTGGTAATAATTATCTAGTTCCAAAGCTTTATTTAAGCAAATTAACCAAGAAAAATATACAAAATAACTTTCTTGCAAAATCTTCAATAAATGCTTCAGAAAATCTTGATATAACCAGTAAAAACAATCAAATAATTAATCAAGGAATAATCAGAGGAAAAAATCTTAATCTTGAAGCTTCTAAAAAAATTGTTAATGAGAATTTTGCCAAAATAGAAGCTTCACAAGATTTAAATATTAAGGTTAACAATGGCTCACTAATTAATTTTTCTGATATAAAGGCCCAAGAAAATTTAGTTATATCAGCAAGTCAAGATGTTATTAATTCTGCTTTAGTTTCAACAAATGATAACAATCTTTTGAATAATTCGCAATTCAGTGGTTATAATCCCTACATTGATAATTTTTTATCAACAAAATCTGTTAATACTAAGTCAGACTTATTTCAAACCGCTTCAATTTCAGGAGGAAATGTTGAAATTAATGCCCAAGGTAATTTCATTAATCAATCTGCCAAGATTAATAGTTTAAAAAACCTTTCAATTAATGCTGATCAAAATATTATTTTTGATAATTTACAATTAACTAATAAGGAATATTTCGCAGATAATTTTGCCGGTAAAAAGTTTTCACAAATCAATTCATCAACCATCAATTTAGCTAATGATATCAATGCTCAAGGAAATATCAATCTTATTGCCAAAGGAATAAATCTTAATAATTCTAGCGAAGGAATTTTTTTAGAAAATGAACGAGGAAATATTGTAATTAAAAATTCACAAATTTTTGCAGGAAAAAATCTTGATATAGTTGCAAAAAATCAAATTGATATTACTTCGGCTTTAAATTATTTTGAAAAAATTGAAAATAATAGCTCATCGAGCCCTAATGTTAAAAAACAATATTTTTTATCTAGTTCAAGAATAGTTAATTCTCCTACTCAGATTGAGGTTTTGGGGAATTTAAAAATCTTGTCAGGTTCAGATGTCAATATCATCGCTAGTAAAATCGATGTATCGCAAGATGGTCTTATCAAAACTGGATACTTCACTGATCTAAATCCAAATTCTTCAACATATCTGCAAGAATTCATTAATAACAACGCCAATTTGAATATTATTAATGGCAAAGATATTGAGCAAAAATTTAGTAAGTTAACAACAACCAAAATTGGTCTTAGTGCTGAGAATGCTATGTTAACAGCGGTTATGGTAGCGGCAGTTGTTTTTCTTGCTCCTGTATCATTACCAGTTGTTATGGTATCTGCTGTTGCTGGGGGATCTATAGGTAGTGTTAATAGCCAAAAAAATTCAAAAACACATTATTCTTATCAAGAAAAAATTGTTAAAAGTGAATTAAATTTCGGTAAAAATTTAAGTTTAATTTCAGCTAATGATATTACAATTTTTGGTTCAAAAATTTCCGATTCATTAAACCAATTAAATTATCAAAAACTTCAAACATCATCACTTGCAAATGAAGGTTCTTTAGAGATTAAGCCTGTAAATAATTTAATAATTTCGGCAGTTTATCAAAATAATATTTCACAATATACTGACAAAGGGAAGGGTAATTATTTTCTTAAAAATGGAAATTCGGGATATAATTCAAGCAAGGTTATTAATAGTGAAATTAATTTGACTTCTAGTTCTCTTGATATTGATGTTGGAGGTAAAATCTATAGTTCCTTTGCCAAGGAGGATTATATTGATGATAACAATTTAAATTATCTTAAGAAATTTGATCCAAAAATTACCGAACATAATTTTTTAGAAAATATTAATCATGAATATGATAAAACTTCGCGAGGGCTTACCAAAGCTGGAAGTGCAGTAGTTTCAATCACGGTGTCAGCAATAACTGCTAATTTTCTTAGTGGTTTTCAGTTAATAGGTTCAGCAAGTTCTTCCTCATCATCCTCAGCATTTTCTTCAGCAACTTTATCAGCTTCATCTTCCAATACCTCTTTAACTATGACTTTATCAACCTCAACATCTTCCACTATGAGTTCGGGATTTTCAACAACCTTATCATCTTCAGCATTAAGTAATACAGCTATGGCTTCTGGATCACTTTTAAATAATGCTTTGAACTCATCAATGATTCAATCAACAATTCTTAGTGCATCTCAATCTGGTCTGTCCAAGATAGCAATTTCTCAAGCTTTAATTCACGGCATAAATACTGCAACTATTGCGGGAATTTCTGCCTTAGCTTCACAAGCTTCAATTTCAACAATAAATAACCAAGGTCGATCATCGCAAGTTGCCAAAAATTTAACCCAAAGCCAATCTCTGAAAAATCTTGCTATTACAACTCTATCAGCAGGAATTTCTGGAACTCTTTCCCAGCTTTATCAACCAAGCGTTATAATCAATAATTTAAAAGATAATTTAAATAAGCTTTTAGTTCAGACTGCAATCGAAGGATCATCATCGCTAATTGCTCAAGCAATAATTACCCCAGAAAATTTGATAAGAAATGGCTCAGAGCAATTCAAAAATTCTTTGGTTTTAGGTCTAGCCAAGATTGCCGCTAATGAGATTGGTCAGGCATATCATCACCAATTAAGTCCTTTGCGCGACTCAAATGGACAATATCTTACAAACCTTGATGGAACAATTTTAGTTTCAAATTCAATTTCAAAATTTGAACAATTAATGCTTCACGCTTCCTTGGGATGTTTGGCAGGGATATCGTTAAATAACAATTGTCAAACTTTAGCATCATCAGCAATTGTTGGTGAGTTAATCGGTGAACAATATCGTTTAATGGTTGAAAAAAAATTAGTTAGCTCTCATGTGGCTTCATTAACTCCTCAATTGTCTGGAGCAATTAATGCAATTGCTTTGAATAATTTATTTCAAGAAGATGATGATAAATTGCTTCGTAACATAAATTCTTCTTCAATAATTGCTCAAAATGTTGCTAAAGAAAACGCTTTGCAAATTATGGGACACGAGGTTTTTGCTAATAATAACCATTTAACAATAGTTCATATTCCTGAACCTCATGAACAAGCAAAATACGCCAATAAAAATGGTTATGTTTATGATAACCAAGCAGGGTTATGGCTGAAAACTTGGGGTGCTGGTCCTGATAATAATTTTTTAAGTATTTTTACCAATTTAACTTCGCAAAATATAACTAATTTGGTTAGTGCTAATAATCGTGAGCGAGATATTGATTTATCAATTAAAAAATACAAATCACCGTATTTGGTTGATGTTAATGATGAGCAAAAATTTGTTAATTTGCTAGATCAATTAGATAAAAATTATCGTGATAATTTAGCCTATCAAATTTTTCCAAAAGGTGATGGTTCTGGTTATAATTCAAATTCATATGTTGCAGGATTGTTAAATGCCTCAAATATTTTGCCTCAAGATAAACTTTATTTATCGCAAAAATATAGATGGCAAGCTTGGGAGTATGATAATTCTGATTCAATAGATCTTGAGTATCGTTTTCTGTATAATGTTCCAGGGTACAATAAACCAATTTCTAGCAATTATTTTATCACAAATTAAAATTTTTTAGGTGTGAAGATAGTAAAACAAAAAGAATTAAAATAATTTAAATTTTAATGATATTATTTAAACCATAACTTCTCGATTTCCTATTCCAACTGGGTTAGCTCTTCCAAACAACCTAGATATTCCAGCACTAAAAAAACTTGTTGCTGGTTTTTGGAACTCGGTTGAAACCTTTTTAATAATATCATTAATATCATTATCTTGTTCAGTTATATTTGCATGACCAATCATTTTAATTATTGATTTGCAGTCGAGCAAAGCATTTTTTTCAATTTTATTTTGATACATTTGGTCAAATGAGTGAATTTCTTTATCGGTGATAATTTTTTTAGAAAATTGATCATGATATTTCTTTTTATAATTTAAAATTTTTTTTAATTCATTTTTTGATTTTTTAATTTCTTTTGTATTATCTGAAAATTTTGCAGCAAGTTCTTTTGACATTGAAATTAAATCTTCATCAGATAAATTTTCAAGAAATGAGAACTTTTCCAAAGATTTACCATTTAAATATTTCAATGATAAGATTGATGCTTGATCATGTTTTAAAGCTTCTTTAAACAAAGTGGATCTTTTACCTTTTTCACTTAAATCAATAGATTGATTATTATAAATTTTTTGTAAAATTTGTATAAATTTTAAATTTTTTAACAATTCTGTTTCAAGATTTTTTTTACTATCGTTATTCTGGCTTGAATTTGCTGTATCGTTACTTTGTTTTACTTTCAATAAATTATCATATAAATCACTAATAAATAATGATAGTTTAATTTGCTTAAATTGTTTTTTATGTAATTCTTTATTACTAACTATTTTTATTAAACAATTATTTAATTTCTCTGATGGACTTCTTCTTTTGGTTCTTTCAAAGCAAGATTTAAAACTTAAATAGGGTTGCAGTTTAATTTTGTCTTTTAAAATTTCGGTATCAGCTTGATATAAAGCTAATAATTCTAAAATTTTAACCTTATTATCAATATCTATATCTTGAGTGCAGTATAAGGTATAAGTAAGTGGATCAGCATTATTTTTTTTTGCAATTGCTGCAAATAATTTATCAGAATTTGTTGAGGAAAATTCTTTTGTGATCCCTGATTTCAAAATTAATTCTAATGTTTCTTGATCACTTGAATAATTATCAATTGCTCTAAAAATTCTTTTTGTAAAATAACTATCAAATAAATTACCTGTTTTTTGTATTATTACATTGATTATATCAGGATTTTTAGAATTTATAATTTCATTAAACAAATTTTTAATGTTAGATTTAGATATACTTTTTTCTTCAGTAATCTCAAATAAGGTTTCAATAACTTTAATATTTTTTGATTTTAAGGCACAAATCAATACTTTATCCTGAAAATATGATGCTGGTGTCCGATCTAATTGGTTAATTATATTTTGATTTTTTTCATATAATTTTCTTATAATTTCAATATTTCCACATTCAATGGCACATTTCATGTAATCAAAATAATTTTCAATAATTGAACTTATATTTGTTTTATCATCTAAAAATCCATTGCAAAATTTATTTAATCCTCTTTCAATTGCGATTATAAAAGGGGTTTTATTTTCTATATTTTTAGAATCTATAAAAGATTTTAAAAATTGCAGATCATAGTATTCTGTTTCTTCTGAGCAATTTTGAAGAAGAATATGGAGTAAAGAATTTTTATTATCATCAAAAGAATTTTTATTATCATCTTCGGTTTTAGAATTTCCCCCAAATTGATTTAATAGATATGCAAATTGTCCAGATTTTTCTTTTTCAAATAAAATTTTGTAGATTTTTTCTAAGAATTCCTCATTACAAAAATCTAAGTTTCCTTTTTTAGCAATTTCTATCAATAATAATTTTTTGGAATCCGATTTGATAATACTGTTAGTTTTATTTCTTGAATAAAATTTATCGTAAAATTTTTTAAATATTTCATGGATTTTATTTGACTCATCTTCATTAGTTATTTTTTGTTGTAAGATAAATTTTAAAATTTGGAACTTGAAATTTTCATTTATTAGTTCCTCATCTAAGCCATATTGAAGCCAAAAACAACTATTATCTACATTTTTCTCAATAATTGCATATTGTATTGGATTATAACCTGAATTATTTTTAAGAAAAAAAATTTCTTTTCTTTTCGGTTTACTAAGTTCTGTTAAAAATTTTTTGTTTTTTTCTCTAGTTATATGCCCATGATGTCTTGGAGATGCAAGTTCGTCTGAGAGTGATTGGTATGATCTTGGTTTAGTATCTATTAATTTATTTAAAAAATATTTATCATCTTCGTAAGAATCTTTTGTTGCAGAAAATAAATGATAAGGATAGTTACCTTGAGAATCTTTAATTATTTCAGCTCCTTTAGTTAAAAAAATTTCAGCTAGTCGATAATTTTTTTCAGAAAAGGCCTTGTGTATTACTGTTTGGCAAAGATTGTTTTTTTCATTAATTAGATTTTCAAATAAATTAAAAAAATCATCATCAATACTTATTGAATCTTTAAAACGAAATCCAGCAAGATGATGAAGAGCACTGTTGCCTTCTTCATCCTTAGCTTTATCAATTTCAGTTACTTCTTTAAATTTATTAAATATTTTTTTTATTATATCAAAATTAGCATCATTAAATCCATCACCTTCTTTTGAAACATTTGATATATTTTTAACAAATAATAAAAATTCATTAGAAAAACTATTTTTATCATGTTCAATTTCTTCTAATTTTTTTAATTCTAATAATATATAAAAAAGATTGTCCTTAATATGTTTAGGATCAATATATCTATTAATATTTTTTTTTATGTCACTGATTCTATCACCATTATCAAGATTTGGTACCATATTTAGAAAAAAATTTAAGATTAAAATGACATTTTAAAGTAACGATAGTTTTTTTTTAAATCAACAAATAATTAGTTATAACCAAATACAACTATAATATTGATTTAAAGTAAAAAATTCTTGTTTATATTGCTAATTAAATTATCGAACAAATCAATTTCAAAATTATCATGTTTACCTTGGATTACTGAGGCTATGCGTTCTAGGCCCATTCCGGTATCGATGCAAGGTTTGGGTAAGTTAATTTTTTTACCATCTTTAGTTTTTTCAAATTGCATGAACACTAAATTCCAGATCTCAACAAAGCGATCACCATCCTGATCCTTTGATCCGGGAGGTCCACCAAAAATTTTATCGCCATGATCATAAAAAATTTCAGAGCAGGGTCCACATGGTCCAACATCACCCATAGACCAAAAATTATCATCACTGGCGATAGCTATTATTTTATCATCGCTAAAACCACTAATTTTTTGCCATAATTGTCGGGCTTCAAGATCATCGTGGTAGATTGTTACCAAAAGCTTTTCGGGGTTAATTGCTAATTCTTTTGTTAAGAAATTATAAGCATAAAAAATTGCTTGTTCTTTGAAATAATCGCCAAAGGAAAAATTTCCTAACATTTCAAAAAAAGTATGATGACGAGCAGTGTAACCAACATTATCCAGATCGTTATGTTTTCCACCTGCACGAACACATTTTTGAGCAGTTGCAACTCTTTTAAATTTGGGAATTTCTAGACCAGTAAAATAATTTTTGAATTGATTCATCCCAGCGTTGCAAAACATTAAACTTGGATCATTGTGAGGAATTAATGAGCTGGAAGCAATAATTTGATGATCATTTTTTGCAAAATAATCAAGAAAACATTGACGAATTTGATTGGTTGAAAGCATTGGTAAGCAATAATTTGAATTAGGTTATTTTATTGAGAACTGCGTTATCATTATTGATTTTTTGTAAAGCAAGTTATAAGCCGGATTCTGTGCTTGTTTACACAAGTGATGATCATTCATCTAGGATTGTTATTGCTAACAACCTCAAGCAATCTACCCAAATGGTGATGTAAAAGGCATCTGAGTCTGAATAAACAGCTCAACCATTTCTATTTGATCTTGCTCCTGATAGGGTTTTTCCAAATGTATGTTACCATACAAGCGTACAGATTCTTAGCCCTGTATTTTCACTCTCACCTTAAAAAATTATAACATTAATTATAACATTTTTACTCAGCCAAAAATTTAATACCAAAGCATTAATTGTCGGGCTTAAGGCAGTATATTCTCTGTGACACTTTCCCTGAAATTTATTATTAATTTAAAACCAATCATAAACTTCGCCAGCCGTTAGCTGGTATCATCTTTTAAGGAGTCCGGACTTTCCTCTAATTTTCAAATTAAGTAAACTTAATTAAAATCAGCGACCATCCACTTGCCTTACAAGATTTTCATTCTAAAATAGCTAAAATCATTTGCAACTTTAAAATTTATTTTGTGAAAAAAGTTTTTAAAAAAGTTTTCAAAAAAGTTTTCTCTGGCGTTCAGCCGACTGGTAATTTGCACCTCGGTAATTATCTTGGAGCTATTACTAATTGGCTTGATTTACAAGGACAATACCAATGTTTATTTGGAATTATGGACTTGCACGCCATTACTATTCGTCAAGATCCAAAGGTCTTAAGAGCTAATATTATTCAGACCCTTGCTACATATCTTGCTTGTGGATTAGATTTACAAAAATCTAAGATTTTTTTGCAAAGTCAGGTTCCTGCTCATACTCAGCTTGCTTGGGTTTTAGCAACAATTACTCCGCTTGGTTGGCTTAACAGGATGACGCAGTTTAAAGACAAGGCTGGATCAGGATCTAAAGCAGGAAGTGGTGATTTAGAGGGTTATGGCGATGGTTCATACAACATTGCTGATAACAAAGACAAAAATGCTAATTTAGGTCTCTATTCCTATCCGGTATTAATGGCATCTGATATTTTACTTTATCAAACTGATTTAGTGCCAGTTGGTGATGATCAAAAACAACATCTTGAACTTACTCGCAATCTAGCATTAGCATTTAACAATCATTTTAATTGCCAATATTTTAAATTGCCTGAACCCTTGATTATCAAGCAAAATAAACGAATTATGTCATTGCAAGATGGGGCAAAAAAAATGAGTAAATCTGATCCAAGTGAAATTTCACGAATTAATTTAACTGATAGTGTAGATGAAATTGTTAAAAAAATTAAAAAAGCTAAAACTGATTCGCAGACTTTAATTACTTATGATGAGAAGCGATTAGAAATTTTTAATTTGTTAAATATTTTTGCGAGTTTTAGTGAAAAAAATCCCCAAGAAATTGCCGATCACTATGCTAATTCTGGTTATGGTAAATTTAAAAATGATCTTGCTGATCTAGTTGTTGCAAAGATTGAACCAATTTCTCAAAAAATTAAAGAATTAATTACTGATCAAAGTTTTTTAAATCAGCAGTTAAACAATTGTTTGCAAGACGGACAACAATACGCTCAAAATATTGCTTCTAAGACCTATGATGAAGTCATTCAGATTATTGGTTTGAAGCTTTAAAAGATAATTTATGAAATTTCCAGAAAATCTTGAACAAGAAATTTTAAAACTAAAAAATCAACTCAATGCAGTGATTCTTGCTCATTATTATCAAGATCCAGAAATTCAAGATATTGCTGATTTTGTTGGAGACTCTTTGGATCTATCGCGAAAAGCTAGTAATACCGATGCTAAAACCATAGTGTTTTGTGGCGTAAAATTTATGGCTGAAGTTGCAAAAATTCTTTCACCGCAAAAAACCGTGTTAATTCCGGACTTCAAAGCAGGCTGTAGTTTGGAAGATTCTTGTCAACCAGAGGATTTTGCAAAATTTAAAGAAAAATATCCTGATGCTATAGTGATTAGCTATATTAACTGCTCAGCTCAAATTAAAGCTTTGTCAAATATTATCGTTACTTCAACTAATGCCCAAAAAATTGTTGAACAAATTCCCAGTAACCAAAGAATTATTTTTGCCCCAGACCAACATTTAGGAAGATATATTGCCAAACAAATTAACCGCGATTTGATCTTGTGGCAAGGCAGTTGCATAGTTCACGAGCAATTCAGTGAAAAAGAATTAGTAAAACTAATCACCAATCATCCTGATGCTTTTGTTATAGCTCATCCGGAATGTCCACAAGAGTTGTTAAAATATGCTGATCATATTGGTTCTACTTCATCACTGTTAAATTTTGTTAAAAGGCAAGGGGAGTTATTTAAAAATAATTCTTTTCATTTACCTAGCATTGAATCTAGAATTATCAATGATTCTAAAAATAATTTTACCAAAACAAAATCGCAAAAATTTATTGTTTTAACTGAACCACACATCATTCACCAAATGAAAAAAATTAATTCATCTGCCCAATTCATCGACTGCCCTTTTATCAATCAAGCAGGTTGCACACTTTGTAACACCTGTCCTTACATGGCATTAAACACTCTAGAAAAACTTTATTTAGTGATGCTCAATCATGTTAATAAATTAAATAATAATCAAAAAAATTCTGATCCTCATTCTTTAGTAAATTTTTCTGGTGGTGAGCTAGAGCTTGAGGAAAGCTTGAGAATCAAAGCCGAATTACCTTTGCGTAAAATGCTTGCGATGAGTTAGCAATAAATCCTTCCTTGATAAAGTTGTAAAGTGATAATAACCTTTAAAAATTTCGATCATTATTCTTTAGTATAGTAAATTTTTTTGGTGGCGAGTTAGAGCTTTTATTGCAAAAGGGATAAGACCCCCTTTTTTTTTAGAAATCTCAGGAAAATTTGTTAACAAAAAACCAAATAATTCAGGAAAATTTGTTAACAAAAAACCAAATAATTTTCTTAAAAACCTTTAAACCCAACAACCCCATGCCCTAAACCCTATTTTTTTGTCAAAAGGGGTCTGACCCCTTTTTTAAAAAAAGAGTTATCCGATTAGGTTTTTTGTAGATCAAAACAACACTTTAAACCATTTAAAACTTTTGTAAACCCTTCAAAGCTAACAACCCCATGCCCTAAACCCTATTTTTTTGTCAAAAGGGGTCTGACCCCTTTTTAAAAAATTCAGGAAAATTTGTTAACAAAAAACCAAATAATTTTCTTAAAAACCTTTAAACCCAACAACCCCATGCCCTAAACCCTATTTTTTTGTCAAAAGGGGTCTGACCCCTTTTTTAAAAAAAGAGTTATCCGATTAGGTTTTTTGTAGATCAAAACAACACTTTAAACCATTTAAAACTTTTGTAAACCCTTCAAAGCTAACAACCCCATGCCCTAAACCCTATTTTTTTGTCAAAAGGGGTCTGACCCCTTTTTAAAAAATTTGTCAAAAGGGGTCTGACCCCTTTTTAAAAAAATTATTAGATTGAGATATTTTTTAGATTAACATTTGACAGCAATTAATTCTTTTTCATTACAAGCAATAATTCTTGTTAGAATTTTGGTGTTTTCGCTAATAGTTGATGATTCTAATAAAAAATTGATGGTTGATAATTTTGATTGGTTTGCTTGATAATTCGTGTTCGCTTTATTAGTGATTTGATCAGCGTTTTCAATGATTCTAACATTTAAAAAGTTTTTGGTTTTGCCAAGATTATTTTTTTCAACAAGTACTTCAAAGGTTTTACCAATTTGTTGTTGTAAAAATTTGGTTAGTTGTTGTTGACCTTTTTCTCGTAAAATTTTAGCACGATTTTTGATAGTTTTTTTATCGAGTTGTTTCATCTTGTAAGCAGGTGTTCCAAGCCTTGGTGAAAATGGAAAGATATGGGTAAAAATTAAATCAGCTTGCTCAATTATTTTTAAAGAATTGTCAAACATTTGTTGATCTTCGCTTGGAAATCCAGCAATTAAATCTGCGCCAAAAGTAATGTCTGATCTTACTAGTCTGGCTTTTTGACAAAAATCAATGAGTTGTTGTGAGGTGTGTCTACGTTTCATTCTTTTAAGAATTAAATCATCACCAGATTGAACAGAAAGGTGAAGATAGGGCATTAAGCGTTCTTCGCTTTTTAAAACTTCTAAAAATTCGTCATCTAATTCTGCAACATCAATTGAAGATAATCTAAGTCTTTCAAGGTTAGGAAGCATTTTTAAAAGTCTCTTGATCATTTGTGCGAGATTGATTGGCGAGGGTAGGTCTTTGCCGTAATCAGAAATATCAACACCTGTTAAGACAATTTCCTTATGACCATTATCAAGCATTTTTTTGGCCTGATCAACGATTACTCCCAGTGGAACTGATCGCGAATTGCCTCGTCCATAAGGAATTATGCAAAAAGTGCAACGATGATTACAGCCATTTTGAATTTCTAAAAAAGCTCGTGTTTGGTCATCAAAATAACTAACTAATTGCGGAGCGGTATCCTTGATTGACATGATGTCATTAACCTTAATTTTCTGGCTATTTTTTTCTTCAAAAAAACCATTTTGTTTGGTTATTTCTGTTTTGAAAATTTGGTCTTGGTGAAGATTGATATTGGTTTTTTCTGAATTAATGATATTGGTTTTGCTGTCTTGAGGGTTGTCCTTGTTATTCTTGAGTGAATTAAGTGAGTCAATATTATTTTCAATTTTGCTATTAACATTATTTTCAGGGTCAAAATTTTTTTTAGAAAAATCATAGCTTTGCGATAATGACTTTTCGCTATTGCCTAAAACTAAATCAATCTCTGGCATTTGGGCAAATTTTTGAGGATTGATCTGAGCTAAACAACCCGTTAGCACAATTTTAGCATCAGGATTGTTTTTACGAGCTTTTTTAACTGAACTAATAACATCTTTTTCTGCTCTGGCAGTAACTGCGCAAGAGTTAAAGACAATTAAATTTTTTTGAGTAGAAGCATCTATTGCTTGTTTAATAGCCTGCGATTCGAAAGCGTTAAGCCTACAACCAAAAGTGATAATTTGATTGTTATTTTCTTTTGACATCATTGATTAGTAACAAATGATTAACAACTTTTTTTACCCCTTTGATTTTCGAAGCTTGATCCAAAGCATTCTGCATTTCCGCATCATCACGAGCAACTCCTAGAAAATAAACTGTTTTATCAACAGTGGTAATTTTGTAATTAATGCTGTGAACTTTGCTAGAAAATAATAATTTACTTTCTAATTGCCAAGTAATTAGGTAGTCAAAAAAAGCCGAAGAAAAATCCTTAGTTTTCAAGCCATCTTGGCGAATTTGAATTTCATCGATAACTTCTTTAACATTTTCAACTTTCCAAGCATATTCTTGAGCAAGCTTGGCCTTATTGGCATTTCTGACAATTCCTGTCAACAAAACTCTACCTTCATTAACCGTGATATCTACCGAATTTCCGGGATTTTTTAAGCCATTGGCTAGAAAAGTTGTCCCAAGTTTACTAGCAATTAAAACATCTTTTTGAGTATTGTTTAGAGATTTTTCACGAATCGCTACTGCACCACTTCCAAGCGATGCAACTACTACTGTCTCAACGCATGAAGTCAAGCTAAGGATCATAGTAAGATAGAAAATTACAGAAAATTTTTTGATGATTTTTTTAAGCATAAATTTTGTAAGTAATTGAGTTGTTAAATTTTTAAAATAAATTTTGTAAACGATAATCAATTTTTTAAAATCACTGATAACTTCAGTAAAATCAATGTTTTAAAGCTTTATTAATTGGTAAATAATAATTTATTTTTTCAACATTGCAAATTATTTTTTTAAGACTATAATTTATTAATAATTTGCAATTAAATTCAGCTTATAGTTAGGATTTTTTTTATTAATCTTGCAAGTGATTTGTGATTTTTTTTAAAATCCAATTCATCTAAGCAGTTTTACTTAACTGGACCTTATCTGTAACTGGACTTATCAGGCTTCGCTAGTTTGGTTAATTGAGTTGGTTAATTCTCAACTTGGTTAATTTAACTTTGGTTTTAGCATGACTGATCTAGCGGACTTAGTTTAGAATTTAATTAGCGGGTGTAGCTCAGTGGTAGAGTACAACCTTGCCAAGGTTGGTGTCGAGGGTTCAAGTCCCTTCACCCGCTCCAAATATCTGCTATCTGCCAAATATATGTTTTTTTCATGTATTTTGGTAAAAGACATTCAGCGATATTTGTTGCTATTTTTGCTGTTAGTTTGATCAAATTTAAGGTAAAAATCAGTTGTTTGAAATCAGTTTTTTTTCATAAAACTCTTCACCAATTTTTATTTCTTCACGATTGTTTTTAACTCGCCAAGCATTGGTATCTCTTAGTGAGTAGATACATCCGCAATATTCTTGTTTATAAAAATTTTCTTCTTTGGCAATATCATACATTCGTTTTGCTCCATCGGCTTTTCGCCAGTTATAGGTCCAGTAAGTAAGGTTAGGGTAGTTTTTAGAAGAGCGAATTCCGCAATCATTAATTTGCTCCATATTTTTCCAGCGAGAAATACCAAGTGATGAAGTGAAAATTTCAAAACCATTTTCATGAGCATAAAGAGCAGTTCTCTCAAAGCGCATGTCAAAACATTTGGTACATCTTTCACCTCTTTCTGGCGAGTGTTCTAAACCTTTAGCTCGACTAAACCAATTTTGTACATCGTAATCAGCATCAATAAATTTAATGCCAAGTTTTTGGGCATAGCGAATATTTTCGTTTTTACGAATCTCATATTCTTTTTTGGGGTGAATATTGGGATTGTAAAAAAAGATCGTTAAATCAATATTTGAAGCAATCATTCTTTTCATTAAATCACCTGCACAAGGTGCACAACAGCTATGAAGTAAAACCTTGTTGGATTTAACATGGTCTGGAAGATTTAAGTTGTAGGTATATGGTGATTCATTATCTAATAAATCTTGCTGATTTTTTTTAGTAAAATTAGCCATAAATTAGCTATAAATTAAAGTTTGAAATTTATCTTATACCATTTTAACTTGAAAACAATCAATATGGCAAAATATTTTTTAAGATAAAAATGATGAAAAATGAGAGCTGTATACATATACAGCTCAAGGCTTTTCACCATTTTTAGCTAAAAAGATGAAGCCAGATTGATTTAAGTTCGAAATACAAGTTTTCAAGTTAAAATGGTATTATTGGTAAGATAATATTAAAAATATCTTAAAATACTTTATAATAAATTTATGCCTGAACTTCCCGAGGTTGAAACGATCAGACGCGATTTAGAAATTCTACATCAGCAAAAAATTATTGCAATATATCGTTCCGATAAAAAAATGCGACTTGATTCAAGTGTTGATTTGCAAAAACTAGTTAATGCCAAGATCAATCAAGTTAACCGTCAAGCGCGATATTTATTAATTGATCTTGATAATAAACATACCTTAATAATTCATTTAGGTATGAGTGGAAGATTGTCAATTGTTAATAAATTCTCGCAATTAAAACATGATCATTTTGCTTGCCAAATATCTGATCAACAATGGCTTGTTTTCAATGATCCAAGACGATTTGGTTTTATTGATTTAATTGAAAATAAAAATTTACCCCAGCATAAAATGCTTGTTAAGCTAGCTGTTGAACCATTATCTGAACAATTTAATTTTCAATATTTAAAAGCTAAATTGGCTAATAAAACTTTAAATATTAAGACAGCGATTATGGATAATAAAATAGTTGTTGGGGTTGGAAATATTTACGCTAGTGAATCACTTTTTGATGCCAAAATATCGCCAATCAGATCAGCCAATTCGCTGAAAGATAGCGAGTTAAAAAAACTTGTTGCATCAATTAAAAAAATTATTAGTAATGCCATTGAGCAAAAAGGTTCAAGTATTTCCGATTATTATGATGCTAAGGGTAATCTTGGTAATTTTCAAAATAATCATTTGGTTTATGACAAGGCTAATCAACCTTGCAAGGTTTGCGATAATAAAATTATCCGGATTGTTCAAAATGCTCGAGCAAGTTTTTATTGCCAAAAATGTCAAAAATAATATTAAAATTAATTTTTAGATTTTATGAAGATGGTTATTAGTTTTTTAATGTTAGTAATAATAACAAGCTGCGGTTATTCATCAACAAATTCATTAAAAATTAAAGTTCAAGAAAATGTTTTTGTTGAGGGTAGTAGGGATATCGCTTTGTTGAGTGGTATGCATAAAATTAATGAAGAAAATATTGGTTTTGACTCTAGCGCAGGAAGTATCTCTTCGGTTGTTTACAGTTTTGAAAGCAATCCTGACGATTTACTAGAATTTTATTTTTTAACTCTGAGCCAGTTGGGTTGGAAAGTTATTGATAAAGATATTAATAATCCGGTTGATAAAATGACCGAAATTAAAATAGAAAAAAATAATTCCCAAAAATATAGTTTTCGACGCGATAAAGAAAATCTATCCATAGAAATTAAATCAACCAATAACAACTTAATTTATAATCACAAAAATAGCAAAGTTGAAAAAAATTATAAAATCAGGAATGTTGTTAAATTTTTCTTTTCGTCTTCTTTATAGTTTTGTAGTGCTGTCAAAAATTTCCTGCAATTTAAAACTAAGAATTGTAATTTTAAGTTAGTATTTTTTGATGATAATAAAAAAAGATATAAAAAATAAATAATAAAAGAGATTGAAAAAATATAAAATCATAGTTAGGTAAATAAAGCTGTTATTGAGTTTAATATAGAAATTCCAAATCAACTTTCAGACTGTCAAAAAATATAAGACCTAATAAATAATTATACTTGCAAAAAAAAATAAAATTAATAAACTTAAAAGATTATTAATAAATAAAATAAATTATGTCTACCACAACTTATAATAAACTAATCTTATTATTATCTTTAACTATAGTTAGTTCTTGCAAAAATAACTTTTTTAAATCGTCAAATTATAATACTCTAAAAGAAAATGACAAGGTATTAGCTAAATTTGAAGGAGGTGATGTCAAGCTTTCGCAAGTTAAAAGAGAATTTACTAAAATTGCTGCGAGAGATGAAAAATTAAAAAATTTTACCTTTGATGATCTTACTAGCGATCAGAAAAAAATAATTATTAATGAAGTTGTTGTTAATGAAGTATCATATCAAAAAGCTAAAGAATTAAAGTTAAATAATGATGAGGATTATCAAGAAGCTCTAAGGTTTTTTGAAACTGAATTTCTTAAGCAAAAACTATATCTACATATTGCTAACCAAATCAAGCAAGAAGAAAATATTAAAAATAATTACCAACAATTGTCAAATCAATTGGCCAACAAGAAAGATTATCGCTTGAGTTATATTGCCTTAAATGACGATAAAGAGGCTGATAAGATTTATGAAAAATTGCTTAAAAATCCTGAAAAATTCAGTTATATTGCTAAAAATAAATCAGTTGATCAGGATACTGCTAAAAAAGGTGGAGATCTTGGTTATATAGTTGAAGATGCTCTGCCAAAGGAGATTTTAAGTTCATTAAAAAAACTAAAAAAAGGGCAGGTTTCTAAACCAATTCTTAGCGCTAATCGGTTTTTAATTATTAAATTTGTTGATGAACGCAACGCAGAAATTTTACCTTTCGACAAGGCAAAAGAAGCATTAGCTCAAGGGCTGATAAAAAAAGCTTTAGAAGATTTTAACTCTCAGGCAATTAAAGACTCGCAAATCAAATATCTTGAGTAAATAATTATAGAATTATTAAAAAAAATCTAAACAGCTAAAACGATTACGAATATACTTTGCTAATCTCTGGGCTTGGAAATATTGCAGTTTAGAAATCTTCAATTGTCTAATATTATGAGAAATTTTAAAATGATCATTTAGTTTTATAGCCATTTGATTATAATCATAAACCTTAGCTAATTCTTGATAAATTAGGTTGTAATTAGTTACAATTTCTTGATTAATTTTATTAATATTAAGATTTGAGAGATTTTTTTGTTTGAACTCCTCAATTGCTTCAAGAGCAATTTTTTTACCAAAAAACTTATACAACAAAGATTGCCAATTTTTTTCAATTATTGGAATTTGTAACTGTTTTTTTTGTAATTTTTCTAAAATAATTTTTTGTAATTCAAGGCTGGTTTTAGTTGTAATAGCGATTAATTGACCATGTAAAATATTTTTTAATTTTTTGGGATATTTCATCGTTAAGCTATGGGCAATAAGATGTTCACTCTGGCTTGCAGGGTAAGAACCATTGGCAATGTTCATTGCTTGTGAAGAAGTTATCAAAATATCGATAAGTATCTCAATAAAATAACCATCTCTGAGGTCAAATTTATGATAGTTTTTAAAAAGCTTAAGCCATAAATCATGTTGCATTTTAAGTGATTGATCAGAAAAATTTGTTTTAAAAACAAGATTTGATAATTTCCAGTCAAACCAACAGCTGTATAAGCAAATGGTATCTGCAATTCCAGCCTTAATCATTTTAATAGGTGATTTTTTTAAAATATTTAGATCATTAAAAATCGCTAGAGGGGTATGTGCTTTGAGAGTTTTTTTATGATTGTTTATAATAATTGAAGCATTGGCTGAAGCATAGCCGTTCATAGATGGAGCAGAGCTAAAGACCAAATAATTTATTTGTTTTAAAAAAGAGCTATATTTGCATAAATCATTGATAGTTCCGCTACCAAAAGAAATTATTAATTGTTTATCTTTAATAAATTCTGATATTTTATTTACAAAATACTGATCAGCAATAGGATTCGATAAGATTAATAAATCTCCAATATTTTGAAAAAATTTTTTACCAAAATTTTGGCGATATTTTTGCCAAATTTTTTTATCACTTACCAATAGACAATCTTTTAAATTATAACCAAGTTGGCTGATTAATTCTTCTGCATTTTTGGTTAGGTTAATTTTGCTAACAATTTTTATATTTGGCAATTTTTTAGTTTCGAAATTATCAATGCTCATTTACTTTTTAAAACTTAATTAAGTTTAAATTTATCAAATTATATATAAATTTTATTAAAACCAAATAACTAAACAATAAAAATTCTTAATAAATCTATTGAATTAATTTGTTTAGGATTATAAAATCATTACAAAAAACTGCCAATATTACCATTCACAACTAAAAAAATTGAAATTTTTAGTATTAATCATTATTTATTTTAAATTCTTATTTAATTTTGTAATGATCATTTTTTGGTTTAAATATGGTATAATCTAAAATAATATCGCTATGGAAGGTTTACAACTTTTTTTGCTAGTTTTACAAATAATTATCGCTATTGTCTTGATAATCTTAGTCTTAATTCAAAAATCAGATGGAGATTCATTGAGTGGAATTAGTGGAGGCTCTGGGGGTCTCAATTCTGTAGTCTCTGGTAAAGCTACTGCTTCAATTTTATCAAAAATTACCATGATTTTAATCGGCATTTTTATGCTAAATTGTTTAATCTTGGCATCATTGTCTAATGTTAAAAGTAAAGCTATTTCTGAAGATTTAGAGAAAATTGCTAAAGAACAAAATTTACAACAATCGTCGGATGCAAATAGTGATGATAAAAATACTGATAAGTCTGGAAAGACCCAGATTAAAGGCGAAGTGCAAGAAAATAAAATTGCTCCTAGCAAAGCTCCAATTCTTCCGGCTGTTGAATAAATAGCTTGAAGATTGCAAAGTTCTT
The DNA here is from genome assembly GCA_014190355.1 of Alphaproteobacteria bacterium. Taxonomy (GTDB): domain Bacteria; phylum Pseudomonadota; class Alphaproteobacteria; order Rickettsiales; family UBA1997; genus CAILUF01. The sequence continues at coordinate 24,839 of BJGH01000004.1, read as the reverse complement.
TTTAAAAATTTTTAAATTATTTTTTTTATGAAATCTACAGCATTAAATAAAACTCACCGCTTGCAAGGAGCAAAAATGGTTGAATTTGCAGGTTACGATATGCCTGTTCAATATAGCGATGGTATGCTTAAAGAGCATGAATGGACTCGCCAAGGCAATGTTGGAATTTTTGATGTTTCGCATATGGGTCAATTTTTTATTGAAGGAGTAGATGTTATAAATTTTTTATCAACGATTACCCCAACAGATTTTTCTTTGAGTAGAAATTTTCAAGCAAAATATACAGTCCTTACCAATGAAGATGGAGGAATAATCGACGATTTGATTATCACCAAAATTAATGACCATAAGTTTTTTATTGTTCTTAATGCAGGTTGTAAAGAAAAGGATGCCAATTGGATTCGTAAAAATCTTCCTGCTAATATAAAATTTACTGAGTTAGCTGAGCGTTCATTAATTGCTATCCAAGGGCAAAAGGCTCAAGAAGTTTTATCAAAACTTTTAACAAACGATGTTAACTTAGCTGATTTGGGATATATGTATTTAGGTTTTTTTAAACTTAAATCTGGACAAGAAGTTTTTGTTTCAAGAACAGGATATACCGGAGAAGATGGCTTTGAAGTTAGCATTGAAAATAACCTAGTTGAAAAATTTTGGCTTGATTTATCTGCTCATAGTGAAGTTAAGCCAATAGGTCTTGGAGCAAGAGATTCATTAAGATTGGAAATGGGTTATCCGCTATATGGTCATGATCTGGATGATTCAACTTCGGTTGTTGAAGCTGGAATATCATGGGTAATCAGCAAAACTAATACTAGTTTTATTGGAGCAAAAAGAGTTTTAGCTGAAAAAACTAATGGGGTTAAACGCAAAAGAATGGGTGTTAAACTTTTAGATCGAGGAGTTGCTCGCGAGGGTTGTGAGGTTCGTAAAAACGGTAAGAAAATCGGTGTTTTAACCAGCGGAGGTTTCTCCCCAACCCTTAAAATTTCAATTGGTCAGGGTTATTTTGATCCTGAACATGTTAAGATTAATGATCAGGTTAGCGTGGTAATTCGTGATCGTGAAATCAATGCTGAGATTAGTTCAATAAATTTTGTTGAAGCTAAAACTAAAGCAATTAAAAAATAACTAAAAATATTATTGTTAAATAATTCTTAATAATAATATTAATTTTTAACTTAAATACAGAAAATTTATGAAATACACAAAGGATCATGAGTGGGTCAAAATAGAAGGGGATACTGCAACAATCGGTATTACTGAATATGCTGCCGAAGCATTAGGCGAATTAGTTTATGTTGAGCTTCCTAAAATTGGCAATAAATATAACAAACATGATGCTTTTGCAGTTGTTGAATCTTCTAAATCAGCAAGTGATGTTTATATCCCAGTTGCAGGTGAAGTTGTTGCGATAAATGATAATTTAAACTCATCTCCAGAGTTAATAAATAATTCAACTTACCAAGATGGCTGGATTGCCAAAGTTAAATTTTCAAATTTAGAAGATTTATCTGAAGCTATGGATGAAGCAGAATATAAAAAATATTTACAAAGCAAGTAATTCCTTTGGTTTATAATTTTTTTGGCTTAAATTTTAGCTAATGTTTTTTATTAATATTGCTAATTTATTGTTATGAGTAACGAGGGTCAAAATAATGAAGGAATAATTCAAGGTGCTACTAATCCTGATAAACAATTACCGGGCTTAGATTTTGCAAGCTATAGTAGCGTGTCAGTTACTAACTATAACAACGTGTTATCAGAAAATTCTTCAAGTTCAACTTCTTTTAAAGGAGATATTTTAAATGCCTCGATTGATAGTTTTTCTAATCAGTTAAAAAAAACAGAAGAGTTAAACAATAATCCAATTACAAAATTAACAGATGATCCAAATGGCGATCTATCAACCAATAATTCTAGTAATGGATTACCTAATCAATATCAAGTTAGTGATCAAACAGTAAACAAGGATCATGTTAGTAACTTACAAATAGATAATTTAGCTAATCAGCAATTAAGTCAAATATCTCAACAAAATAACGAACAATCCTTAGTTTTATTGAAAGATTCAAATAGCGAGAAAGATCCATTTTCTAGTGGCGTTCCCAGCGTTGATGAATTATTTGGAACAAATTCGCAGCAGATAAATGAATTAGAAACTCAGAACCAAGTTGATGACTCTAAAAAAATTATTGCTGAAAGTCAAGCTTCTCCGCTGCAAAGTAAAGAGCTCTTGCCAATTGATCATCAAGAACAAATTATTAGTAATTCATTATCTCAAGAGCAAGAACTATCTCAAAAGCAAGAAATATCTCAAGAGCAGGAAATATCTCAAAAGCAAGAACTATCTCAAGAGCAAGAACTATCTCAAGAGCAAGAACTATCTCAAAAGCAGGAAATATCTCAAAAGCAGGAAATATCTCAAGAGCAAGAACTATCTCAAAAGCAGGAAATATCTCAAAAGCAGGAAATATCTCAAAAGCAAGAACTATCTCAAGAGCAAGAACTATCTCAAAAGCAGGAAATATCTCAAAAGCAAATAATTAAACAAGACCTTGATCTGAAGTTAGCTCAAGGTATAGATTCGCAAGATTTAGATCAAGATAATAGTAAAAATACAGATCATTCTTTAAGCCAAGTTCAATCATCGATCCCAGACCCAGCATCAAATATTTTACAAAATCAAGTTCAGCAAAATCCACAAAACATAGATTTATCGATTAAAGAAAAAGATAAAATAAATTTTTCGGCTTATAGTAAACCACCAACCAATCGTGAAGAAATTACATCAGTATTTTCTGATCAAAAACTTGATCAAAATGCATTATCTAAATTTATTTTTCCAAATTTAAATTATGTAAATGAGTTAGGGGTTGGTGAGAGTGGGGTTTCAAATTCAGATCTTCAACAAATAGAAATTAATAAAAATACTTCAGTAGGTTCTTCGCCTCACCCAATCGAGGAAAAAACTTTGCAAGCTGAAGATAATTTCCATAATAAATAGATAAAGTAATCTATAAAATTAAAATAAGGCTAATTAAAATCTTTAATAATTAAAGTGTGTTGTATTAAGTAAAATTTATTTATAACTAAAAATGTTAAGAAAAGTAAAAAAAATTTTTGAACTTGAAGCATTGACAGGTATTTTACTGCTTATCGCTACTTCTTTAGCATTGTTCATAGCTAATTCTCAATATTATGTAAATTATCAAAATTTTTTTGAAATTACAATTCCGATAAATTTTCCAGAAATTGGCATTGTTAAAAATCTTACTTTAACTGATTGGATTAATGATTTTTTAATGGCGATTTTCTTTTTATTGGTAGGTTTGGAATTGAAAGAAGAATTGTTAAGCGGCGAGTTGTCATCTTTTAATAGAGCATCACTTCCTCTAATCTGTGCAATTGGAGGAGTGATTTTTCCAGCATTAATTTTTTATTTATGCAATAGTTCATATCCTCAAAATCTTTCTGGTATTGCCATTCCTTGTGCTACCGATATTGCTTTTGCTTATGGAGTTATTTGTTTATTTGGTAAAAAAATACCTAAATCTTTAAAGGTATTCATTGTTTCTTTAGCTATTTTTGATGATTTAATTGCTATTGCCATTATTGCAATTTTTTATTCAACTAATATTGAAATTATTTATTTGCTGTGGACGATAATTTTTTTAGGAATACTGGCAATTTTAAATCTTAGGCAAAAAACTAAATTAATTTTTTATGTTGTTTTGGGAATTGGATTATGGTTAATGATTTTAAAATCTGGAATTCATGCCAGTGTAGCAGGGGTTTTATTGGCTGTTTTTATTCCTCGTCATCAAGATTGTTTGAAATCATTGATTAAGTTAATTGCTCCTATGGTTAATTATCTAATTTTGCCAATCTTTGCCTTTGCTAATAGTGCAGTGGTTTTAGCAAATTTTGATTTATCAGTTTTTCATGAAAGTTTATTTTTAGGAATAGTTTTAGGTTTATTTTTTGGTAAACAAATTGGGGTTATGTTTAGTGCTTATCTGGCTATAAAATTTAAGATTGCCAAATTGCCAAGATGCTCTAAGAATGGCGAAGTGAGTTGGATAGAATTTTATGGTGTAGCAATTTTAACTGGAATAGGTTTTACCATGAGTTTCTTTATTGGTAATTTAGCTTTTGATCAAGAACATATTCTTGAAGAAGTTAAGCTTGCAGTGCTTTTTGCTTCGGCAATTTCTGCATTAATGGGTATTATAATAATTTTTTTTACGACAGTTCTTCACCAAAAACCCGTTGATAAAATTCATTAAGAATTGGTTTTTCTTCATCAATAATTTTATTGTAAAAACTCAAAATAAAAGCATCTTTAACCGATTGGAAAATTTCAATATTTTTACCCCAAGAAATTAAAGTCCGAAGTGAAATTAAGTTAGAAATATCGCTGTTTTTAAAAGCTTCACGGCTCAAATTTGCTAAAGTTATCATCATTTTAGCAAGTTGAATATCTTGATTTAAACTTTCAGGAAGTTTTTTTAATAAAATTGCTAATTCTTGTTTCTCGGGTAAATAATTTAATGATGCAACGATGTTCCAGCGATCCATCTGGGCTTGGTTGATTAGATTAGTTCCATGATAAATTCCTAAATCATCGCCTGCACCAAGAGTGTTTGAGGTTGCAAATAAGCGAAAATTTGGATGAGGATGAATTATTTCATTTTCTTCAAGAAGAGCAAATTTTCCTTCTTCTTCCAGTAAGCGTTGTATTACAAAGGAAACATCAGTTTTTATTGCATCATATTCATCAAGCACTAATGCTATGCCATTTCTTAAGGCAAAGGGAATAATACCTTCTTTGAATTCGGTTATTTGTTTACCATCTTTAAGTTTGATGATGTCTTTTCCAACTAAATCAAGACGAGTAATTTGTGAATCAAAATTTACACGAATGCATGGCCAGTTCAATCTGCAAGCGATTTGCTCGATATGACTTGATTTGCCTGTGCCATGCATACCTTGAACTAAAACTCGCTGATTGAAAGCAAAACCCGCAAGGATTGCCTGGCTAGTTTTTTGATCAAAAATATAATTGTTATCAAGATTTGGTACAAAAGGTGATTGCCCTTCAAGCTTAGCTATTTCAAAGTTACAAGTAATATTAAAAATTTTTTGAGAATCAATTTTTTGATCAATTTTATGGGAGATTTTTTGTTTCATAACTTTTGTTAAATATTGTTAAATTAACATAATAATAATTTTAAATTATTTTTTCTTATTAAAAACTTTTTTAGAAAAAACTTTTTCTTTTCTTTCGGCATAAGGATTTTCAGATTTACGAAGATATAAGCGAACTGGCGTAAGATTTAATTCAAAATATTGACGAATTGAGTTTACTAAATAGCGTTCATAATCCCCACTTAAAACTTGCGGATAGTTGGTAAAAACTGCAAAAGTTGGTGGACGAGTTTTGATCTGAGTAGCAAATTTTAGTTTCACCGGTTTGCCTTTATGCATTTTTGGTGAATGCTGATTTTTAGCATATTCTAGCCAGTCATTAAGTTTAGAAGTGGTAATTTGTTTTTGCCATTGCTGATAGCTTTCAATAGCTAAATCTAAGATTTTATTAACATTGTAACCTGATATAGCGCAAACTCCCAAAATTGGTGCACCACTAATTTGAGGAAATAGATTCTGAATTTGTTGACGAACTTGACGCATAAAAACTTCCTTATCAATTTTTACGCAATCAATTTTATTTATTGCAAAAAGTAAAACTCGTCCTTCTTTTAAAACTTGTCCTGCTAATGCCACATCTTGATGATCCAAAATTGAATTGGCATCAATCATTAAAATCACCACTTGGGCAAAGCGAATAGCGCGATAACTATCAAGCACTGAGAGCTTTTCAAGTTTATGGTCAATGCTAGTTTTTTTGCGAATTCCTGCGGTATCAATAAAACGAATAACGTGATTTTTATAATTATGATCAATGGCAATTGCATCGCGAGTAATGCCTGCTTCAGGACCAGTAATTAAGCGATCTTTACCTAAAATTTGATTTAAAAAACTCGATTTCCCCGAATTGGGTCTGCCAATTACAGCAATTTGTAAGTCATGATTTTTTACATCTGGTTGTTGATCATTCAGCTCGGCAAAATCTTGCTGATATTTGTCAATTGCTGTACTTAGCTGATCATAAAGATCTCCAAAGCCAAGTTTATGTTCAGCAGAGATCGCAATGGGTTTACCAAAACCAAGGCGATAATATTCCTTAGCAAAAACTTCTTCATTAAAATTTTCACATTTATTAGCAATCAGTAAAACTGGCTTATTGGTTTTGCGAAGCCAATTGGCAAAATATAAATCATTATTTTGAATGCCTGACTTGGCATCAACTACAAATAGACATAAATCCGCATCGCCAACAGCATATTCAGTTTGTTCAACCATTTTTTGACTAACTGAGTTTTCTGCTAAATTATTTTCTAATCCTGCAGTATCTATAACAATAAATTCTAAAGAACCAAGTTTGCCATGAGCTTCTTTACGATCACGGGTAAGACCGGGTAGGTCATCGGTTAAGGCAAAGTTTTTCCCAACTAACTTGTTAAATAAGGTTGATTTGCCAACATTGGGTCGACCAATTATTGCGATACGAAACATTTTATTTATCCTAAAAAATTCTTTGAACTAAGCTTCAAGCATTGATTTAACAGCTTGATCTAGCTGATTTTGCCTCATAAAATATTCGCCAATCAAGAAGCAATTAATTCCTGCTTGTTTTAAGGTTTTTAAGTCAGCAGGGGAATTGATTCCGCTTTCAGCAACTAAAGTATAAGATTTATCAACTTGCTTTGCAAGCTCTAAAATATTTTGTAAATTAACTTCTAGTGTTTTTAAATTACGACTGTTAATTCCAAGTAGTTTTGATTTAAGTTTACTAGCTCTTAACAATTCTTCTTGATCATGGACTTCAATTAACACTGATAAATTTAGTTCGATTGCTACTTGTTCTAACTCTTGAAGTTTAGCATCATCGAGCATTGCCACGATTAATAAAATACAGTCTGCACCAAGCATTTTTGCTTCATAAATTTGGTATGGATCAACCATAAAATCTTTGCGTAAAATTGGCAAAGTACTAGCAGTTCTTGCTTGAATAAGAAACTGATCGTTGCTGTAAAAAAATTTTTCATCGGTCAAAACTGATAAACAAGTAGCATTGGCACTTTGATATTCTTGAGCAATTTTTATAACATCAAAATCTTTCCTAATCAGACCTTTAGCTGGAGAGCCTTTTTTAATTTCACAAATCAAAGCTGTTTCTTGTTGGAGATTTTTTTGTTGTAATTGTTGATAAAAATTGCGATTGTTAGTAGGTTTTTCAAGGCATTTAAGCTCTTGACAAATTTGTCTTAAATCTTTGATTTTCTTACGATTTCTTACCTCAATAAGCTTATGTTGATAAATTTCTTGTAAAATATTTGGCATAATAAAAAAAATGTTTATAATTTTTCAAATAAAAAAAATTTATTAAAAAATATGACTATAACCGCAAATTATCCTCATTTAAGATTAAGACGCAATCGTCAATCGCAGTGGATTAGAGATTTGTTAGCACAGCATCGAATTGATGCTAGCGATTTAATATTGCCATTATTTGTTTGTGAAGGTAAAAATCAATCACAAAAAATTGTTAATTTAGATGAAGTTTATCGTTATTCAATTGATAATTTAGTTGAAAAAGTCAAAGAAGCTAAAGCCTTAGGAATTAAGGCAGTTATGCTTTTTGCAGTTGTTGACCAAAAACTCAAAACTGCTGATGCTTGTGAAGCTTATCAAGAAAATAATTTAGTATGTCAAGCAGTTGCTGAAATAAAAGCTAAGGTCAGTGGGATTGGTGTTATGGCTGATGTTGCACTTGATCCATATACTTCTCATGGTCAAGATGGTTTGATCGATCAGCAAAGTAGAGTTTTAAACGATGAAACTGTTGCAGTATTATCTAAACAAGCTTTGACTTTAGCAAAAGCAGGGGTTGATGTAGTATGTCCTTCAGATATGATGGATGGAAGAGTTCAAGCGATCAGAAAAACTCTTGATGATCATGGTTTTAAAGATGTATTAATTTGCTCTTATAGTGCTAAATATGCTTCGAATTTTTATGGACCATTTCGTTATGCTGTTGATTCCATAAATAATCTTAAAAACGCTGATAAAAAAACTTACCAAATGGATTTTCGTAGATCAAATGAAGCTCTTCAAGAAATCGCTCAAGATATCGTAGAAGGAGCAGATTTAATTATTATTAAACCTGCCTTAAGTTATCTTGATATTATTGTTAGAGCAAAAGAAAAATTTGCTACACCAATTATTGGCTATCAAGTTAGTGCTGAATATCAAATGTTAAAATTAGCTCATCATCACCAAATTTTAGATTTTAACCAAGCCTGTTTAGAAAATTTAATTGCCATGAAAAGAGCAGGGTGTCAAGCGATCATCAGTTATGCAAGTCTAGAAATTGTCAAAATAATTAAAAATAGTTAAATCATAATAACTGATATTAAAAAATATTAATCTCAATCTCTTCCTTTTGAAAAAGTTTGTTTAATATTCACAGCATTTATTAGGCGATTAACTGAGTTTTTTGGCGGAAGTGCATCTAATTTTAGATTAAATTTTAATTTTAATTGGTTCATAAAATTTTGAGTATTGCTTTGGTTTGGGCTTGAGTCAAGAATTGATTTCATTTCGCTTTGAAATTCGGGATTTTGGCTGGTATGATCGAAATACTTTGAAATCCTTTCGAGGCTATTTAGGTTATTTATATTTTCTTGAATGCAATCAATCTTTATTGCGGTTTTTAATTTTGTTTCTAGTTCGGGATATAAACTCATTAACTTTTCAAACATTGCCATTTGGATTTCTTCAGGAAATAAATGATCTTCGGGTTTCATTTTTAATGAATTATTTTCTTTAAATGTTTTAGAAAAGATAATTTTGAATTTATCGTTGATGATTTTTACAGAGAAATCAAATGTAGTGTTGTTATCTTTTATTTTTGAAGTTTTATCGGGATATTTTAAAATGAATAAATTTTCTTCTTCATCGCTTTTTATAACAGAAGTATTTTCTGCAATAATTTTTTTTAGATGTTGAGCATTTTCAGAGCATCTAATTGCTGTCCTGATTGATCTAATACTTGTGTCAAAACTTTTGGGATCTTCACTTTTCTCAACTCTAACCAAAGCTTTAATAGTTTCAATTAACGATCCAACCTCTTTTTTAGTGAGATATTTTTCACTTAAAAACCCTGCTGTTCTGAAAATTTTTTCATCATTAGGATATTCTATTTGATCTGGAATTTCTTTTGATCTGTCGTAATCTTCATCTAGTTCATTATATCTTGATTTTTCAATTAATTTTTCTAATTTAATTAGTTGCTTCTCGTCAAATTCTAATTCTCCTTTGCTAAGTAAGTCTTTGATAGAATCTAATCTCAAAATTATTTCTTTGTGACTCAGAGAATTAGTTGCTAAAAGCTCATCAGGGGTTGGTTGTTTGACGGATGTTTTGGTCATAAAATTTACAATATAAATTAACTATGTTAACTTACATTGTAAAACATTATAATTAAACCAATCCTAATTTTTTTTAAAAAAATTTGCAATATGTTCCAATTTTTTTAAATTATAAAATCTCAATCAATTTTAAAATTGTAAGGGAATTTTTGCTAGTTTTTAAGGATTGTGATTTAAACTTTTTTGGCAATTCTCAAGCCAATAATAAGAGTCGCAAGACAGGAAAAATAAACTACGAGTTGCATCAAAGAAGGTTGATCAATATAGCCAAAGAAGATGTTAAGAAATTTGCCAAAAAAACTTTGTTGAGAAATGATATTTGATAGATCAATTGCTGGGTTTTTAAGGCTTGGAACAATTTCGGCATTTTGCCAAAAACCAATTCCTGCCATGGCTATGCCTGAAGCAAAAAATATTAATAACCAGCTAGTGACAGTAAAAAAATGTCTTCCAAAAGCTTTCATGATTCCTAAATAAAGTGCTAAGCCAATCATTGATCCCCCAAGAATGCCAAAAATTAAACCAGCAATTATATGGTTTATTTCAGTTCCAGAAACATAATAACTGTAAGTAAATAGAACAATTTCAGTTCCCTCGCGAATAACTGAAAGCAATACAACTACCAAAAGGGCATATAATGGTTTTCGTCCTTCTTTAACGGAAGCACTTAAGCGTTTTAATTCACTGGAGAGTGTTCTGGCATGTTTTTGCATCCAGAGAGTTGTCCAGCCAATCATAAAGGCTGAAGCAATTAAAATTAAGCCATTAAAGAATTCTTGACCCATTCCTTCTAGGCTTGCAGATATTTGATCAGTAAAAAACGCTAAGGCAACTGAAGCTATAACCCCTGCAGCCAATCCAGTTAGAATATAATTACTTCTGTGCTTGATTTCTTTACTGGCTGATGCCAAAATACCAAGAATTAAAGCAATTTCTAAAACCTCACGAAAAACAACAATGGCAATTTGTAGCATAGATTTAAATTTTAATTTTTTTTAAATTTTATTTAATAAAAATGTTAAAGCAACTCTCAATTTATATTCATTATCCTTTTTGCGAAGCTAAGTGTGGTTATTGTGATTTCAACTCGCATGTTCAAGCTAATATTGATCACCAAAAATTTCTTGAAGGCTATTGTTTGGAACTTGATTATTTTGTAAAGCAAATTGGTAGGCGTAAGATCAAAACGATTTTTTTCGGGGGAGGAACGCCATCTTTAATGCCAGAATTTTTATTGGCAGGAATTTTAGAAAAAATCAATCAGGTTTTTGAAGTTGATAAAAATTGTGAAATCACTCTTGAGGCAAATCCCAGTTCGGTGGAAATCAATAAGTTTGCCAATTTTAAAAAAATTGGTATAAATCGTTTGTCCCTAGGTATTCAAGCTTTAAATGCCGATGACTTGAAATTCTTGGAACGAGTCCATGATTATAATCAGGCAATAAAAGCCATTGAAGTTTGTCAAAAAAATTTTGATAATTTCTCTTTTGATTTAATTTATGCTCGACCAAAGCAAACAATGAAGTCATGGCTTGAAGAGCTTAATTTTGCTTTGCAATTTAATCCCAAACATTTATCGCTTTATCAATTAACTATTGAAAAAGGTACAAAATTTTTTAGTCAATATCAACAAAAAAAATTTACTTTGCCAGATGAAAATCTTGCCAGTGAGCTATATTTAGCGACATCTCAGGTCATGCAAGAACATGGTTTTATTAATTATGAGGTTTCTAATTATGCTCAAAAAAATTTTCAGTCACAACATAATTTAGCATATTGGCAAAGTTTGGAATATCTTGGAATTGGAGCAGGAGCTCATAGTAGGGTAGTTTATCAAAACGAAAAAAATCGTCGAGCAGTTATGATGATTCATCAACCCAATTTATGGTTAAAAAAAGTTTTTGAACAGCAAAATGCTATTCAAACTAATGAAGTTATTGAGCAAAAAATTTTAATCGAAGAAATTTTGTTAATGGGTTTGAGACTACAGCAGGGCATTGAGATTAAAGATTTTGAAAAATTAACTCAGCAAAATTTTTATGAAGTATTAGATAAAAAAATGTTAGAAAAATTGCAAGACAAAGGCCTAATTATTATAGAAGATCAAAGATTTAGAATCCCTCAAAATAAATGGTTAATACTTAATTTGATTATAGCAAAAATCATTTGTTAAATTTTGATAAGATTTTGTGGAATCTTTAAATCAAGAATTGGCACTTAAATGATCATATAATTCTATCTTAATTATTCGCATATTATGAAATTTTAATTTCTTTTGATGACTTAGATTAGAAGATACAATTCTTATTAAGAATATCTTCATAAAAGATATCGTTTAATTTATCAAAGTTTTCTGTTTGTATAATTGTGATTTATTTAAGAAGTATTAAAGGCTTGATTTTATGGCTTTTTATTGATGTGTTTTTTAAAAAAAACCTCGAAGAAGAGTAAATTAGAAAAAATAAATATTATTTAGTTAATAGTTTCTTGACTATTTTTAGTGTGGTAATGATGACCACTTTTACTATAAAATTTGTGAATAATAAAACATAAAATGCCGCATGAGCCAATAATTATGCAGATTGGAGTAGCGGAATTGTTATGAAAGTAATTGGCAAGCATTGAAAAAATTGTGGCACTAAAAAATTGAATTGTTCCAAATAAGGCTGAGGCTGAACCAGAATGTTTTCTTTGATTAGCGAGGGCAAGGGCAGAAGTATTGGGGTTAATTGCTCCACAAATTGACACCAAAATAAAAATTAGAATTGTTGTTAAAATTAATTGTTGTTCAACAAAACCAACTAAAATTAAACATATTCCACTAAATAAAGGTATATATATTAATTTATCTAGAATTTTTTCAATAGAATATTTTTTTAATAAAATTCCATTAATTTGGGCCAGTGCAACAAATCCCAAGGCATTAATACTAAATAATGAGCTATAAAAAGTAGTAGAGGTTTTGAAATATTGTAAATATAGAAACGGCGAGGCAGTCATATAGCTCATCAAACATGCCATCATTGTACTACCGCACAAAGAATTAATAATAAAATTGCGATCTTTTAAAATTGCTAAATATTTTTTGAAGGCATCGCTGATTTTTTCATCCTTGTTAAAACCCTTGGTTTCTGGAACTTTTATAAGAGACATAATTAAGCAAATAAAACCATATATTGCTAAGAACAAAAAAATTATTCGCCAATCAAAATTTTTTAAAATAATATTACCAATAAATGGAGCAATTATTGGTGCCAAACCCATCACTAACACTAAGCTAGAAAATACTTGCGCTGTTTGTTGTGAATTAAAAATATCACGAACAATTGCTCTGGAAATAACCACACTTGCACATCCGCCAATTGCTTGAAAAAATCTTAAAATTATGATTTGCTCAATATTTTTAGCAAAACAACATAGCAATGAAGTGACTACAAACAGGGTTAGGCCAAATATCAAAGGAGGTTTTTTGCCGTAGCGATCAATGATTGGTCCATAAAAAATTTGCCCTAAAACAATGCCAATGAAATAGAAGGTTAAAGTAAGTTGTACTTGAGAAATTTTTGTTTGTAAGTCAGTAGCAATATCAACAAAAGCTGGAAGATAAACATCAATAGTTAATGGGCCAATAGCAATTAAAATCCCAAGTATTATTATTAAGTTTTTGTGATTTGGTTTAGAATTCATCTTTTATTTTTTTTAAAAAATATGATAAAACTAAAATCAAATTTAGCAAATTAATAATTTAAAATTAATTAATAACTAAGGTTTTTTAATGCTTTAAATTGAATGGCTATGTTAAATCAAGGATAAATAGCATCCTTAATTTTGTTTATTGTAAAAAAATTAATCAGATTACTTAACTTATTAACTAGCAATTTTTATTCCCCATTTTTTGCTTAAATATTTTTCAATATCTTTGCGTTCATCATCATTAATAGCTCGACCAATTAAAATATATTCACCTGCAACTCCTTGAAAATACAAAGTATTGGAATTGGTGTATTTAAAAATTGCCCAAGGTCCAGCTGTGCGGTAAATCCCTGCAACACTAGCATCATTAACGGTTGGGCCAATCTGCATACCATTATCATAATTCATTAGGGAATTAGTTCTTCGAACAATTGAGATGATATGGGGATCTGATTTAATAAAAGATGGAGTGTTAAAACCAGCATATGAGGCAAGTCCACCATCGGTTCTGGAGGTAACGCGAAAACAGTTAATTGCTCCGTTGCAATCATCTAAAAAAAGCGTTACTAAGTTATTTAGGCTTCCATAATCTGATTTTAATCCAAAATAACCTCTGGCTCCTGAACCTGTCCATTTCAAAACTCCAATCCATGTAAAGCCATTAACAAAACTATCAGTTAAATTATTGATTAACATTACGTCATTGGTTCCATCTGAAGAGAGAGCTGGTAAACCATTAATACCGTTTTCTAAGTAGATTGGATTTTCAGTGGTTGAAGGTGAAATTGCGTTATTTTTTATTGTGGTTTGAGGATTAATATCGAACCAAGTGGTAACAGCCAATCCATTGCTTTCTTCGCTATCAATAAAACTTGTGTCTAAAGTTGATTCTAACCATACGGCAAGATCTTTGATTGATGAAACGGGTGAACTTAAGGTCATTGATTTAATTGACGCAAGCCTGATTTGTTTGACTAAGCGTGATGATTGAGTAACTCCTGCTACCAATATCCCAATAATTAAAATAACGATCGATAATTCAATTAAAGAAAAAGCTTTATTTGTTTTCATAAATTGAATTAATTTAATTGCATTAGAAACACGCTTATTAAAAGAAAAGTAATAATTTTACAGTTTATTTTCAAATGATAAATAAAATATTTGCTTATTTTGAAGCACATGCATTTGCTTTATTTTTATTTTCTATAAAATATTTAATAAATTTTTTAATATTAGTTAGAACAAAAAATAATTTACTAAAAACTTTTAATAATAAATTGATTTGTTATTTTAATTTTTGTTAAATGTTATAACTTGTTTAAAAATAGTTTTTGATAAGGTCAATTAAAAGTATTTACTAAATAAACTCTTATTTAAAAATAAAATTAATTTTATGGAATCTCAAATTAAAATAACTTTTCCAAATAATGATATAAAGGAATTTGCTAAAGGAATTGATGGTCTTAAGATAGCCCAATCAATTGCTATTTCTTTAGCAAAAAATGCCTTAGCAGTTAAAGTTAATGATAAATTACAAGATCTCTCAACGCCAATAAAGCAAGATGCTAAAATTGAAATTATTACTGCAAAGTCAGGTGCTGATGCTTTAGAAATCATTCGTCACGATTGCGCTCATTTGATGGCTCAAGCGGTTAAAGAATTATATCCGCAAACCCAAGTAACAATTGGTCCTGCTATTGAAAATGGTTTTTATTACGACTTTGCCAGAAGTGAAGCATTTAGTGCAGGTGATTTAGTTGATATTGAAAAAAAAATGCTAGAAATTTCGAAACGCGGTGATCAGGTAGTCAGAGAAGAGTGGGATCGTCAAGAAGCTGTTGAATTTTTTGAAAAAATTGGTGAAAAATATAAAGCACAAATTATTGCCTCAATTCCAAGTGATGAAAAAATTTCTTTATATCGCCAAGGCAATTTTATAGATTTATGTCGAGGTCCTCATGCTCCTAGCACTGCACATGTTAAATATTTTAAATTAATGAAAGTTGCTGGAGCATATTGGCGAGGTGATTCAAATAATGAAATGTTGCAAAGGATTTATGGTACAGCTTGGGAAAGTGAAGAGTCTTTAAAAAATTACTTACATATTTTGCAGGAAGCTGAAAAAAGAGATCATCGTAAATTAGGTAAACAACTTGGATTATTCCATATTCAGGAAGAAGCTACGGGATCAGTATTCTGGCATCACAAAGGTTACATAATTTATCGAGAAATTGAAAATTATATTCGTCAAAAAATTATTGAAAATGGCTATATTGAAGTTAAAACTCCACAATTAATTGATCGAGTATTGTGGGAGAAATCAGGGCATTGGGAAAAATTTCAAGAAAATATGTTTATTGCTGAAAGTGAAAATCGTCTACTCGCTGTTAAGCCTATGAATTGTCCTGGTCATGTTCAAATTTTTAACCAAGATTTAAAATCATATCGGCAATTGCCTTTGCGAATGGCAGAATTTGGTTGTTGTCATCGCAATGAATCTTCAGGCTCACTTCACGGTATAATGCGCGTTAGATCATTTACGCAAGATGATGCTCATATTTTTTGTGAAGAGCATCAGATTAATCAAGAAACTGCAAAATTTTGTGATTTACTGAAAGAGGTTTATCGTGATTTTGGTTTTGAAGATATTTTAGTAAAATTTTCGACTCGTCCAGATAAAAGGGCGGGCAGTGATGCTGTCTGGGATAAGGCAGAAAAGGCTTTAGAAGAAGCGGTTAAACATGCAGGATTGCAATATCAGTTAAACGAAGGTGAAGGTGCTTTTTATGGTCCAAAACTTGAATTCACTTTGGTCGATGCTTTGAAAAGACAATGGCAATGCGGGACTCTCCAAGTTGATTTTGTATTGCCTGAAAGACTAGATGTTAATTATATCGCTCAAGATGGAAGCAAGAAAAGACCGGTAATGTTACACCGAGCGATTTTAGGAAGTTTGGAAAGATTTATCGGAATTTTGATTGAAAACTATGCAGGAAAATTACCAATTTGGCTATCACCAATTCAAGTAGTTGTTGCAACTATCACTAATGATTCTGATGACTATGCCACGCATGTTTATAAAACCCTTCAAGCAAATGGAATAAGAGTAGAATTAGATTTAGATTCGCAAAAAATTTCCTATAAAATTCGCGAGCATTCTTTACAAAAAATCCCATACATTCTTGCCATTGGTAAGAAAGAAGCTCAAGATGGTTTAGTAAGCGTTAGAAAGCTTGGTGAAGATCAGCAAGAGGTCATGGGTTTTGATATTTTTTTAAATAAAATAAAAGAATTAATTGTTACAAAAAAAATATTATAATTTAATTGAGAAATAATAATACTTTAAATTATTTTTTGTTTACTATCTACTCACTTAGATCATTAGTTTCATGGTTTGTTCTTTAATAGTTATTTTATTGATATAGTGCTAAATGGCAATATCATTTCTAAAATAAATACTTAATTAAATTGAATAAAAACCTATTTATCTTTATAAAAAACAACTAAATTTTTTAGTTAATTAGTTAATTTATTTAAAATATTGAATTTTTAGTAAATTTTATAATTTAATGTATAGATATATTTATTTAAATTAAAAATATTTTATTTAAAATTTAGAAAATTTTTGTCTAAATTATATTATACCATTTTTTTAAAATTCATAAAAATTAATGATGATAAATCAAAAAGATAGCAATCTTAAGATATTCTTCCTAGCTCTTTTAACTGGCCTATCATCAGTTTTGTTGTTGTTTCTTTATTTTAAATTATGGAAATTAAATCTAAATTATCCGATTATTGCTCCTGTTGGCGATTTACTAGTTAATATTGCATTAATTCAAAATATTATTGATAGTGGTGGTTGGATCGCAGATAATTCAAGATTTGGCTTGCTTAATAAAGATAGTTTTTTTTCTTTTGATTTTTTTCCTTTTTTTTCAGATTCTATTAATTTGGCTATAATCAAGGTTTTTATTTTTTTTACAAAAAATCCCTATCTGCTAATAAATTTATTTTTTATTTTTGGGTTTTTTTTAATAAGTTTTTTTGGTTTTATTTGTTTAAAAGTTTTTGAAATATCAAGTTTAATATCTTTTTTTCTAGCAATTTATTACGCTTTTTTAAGTTATCATTTTCAAAGATCAATTTATCACGTCTTCTTATCTAATTATTCATGTTTCCCCCTGATAATGATTTTGGTATATTGGTTTTATAATGACAAAATAAATTTAATTATTAAAAATCAAAAACAAAAATACTGCTTAGATCTGAATTGGTATTTTATTCTTAGTGTATTGATTATTGCTTATTGTTGTGGAACAGGTTTTTATTATAACTTTTTCAGCTGTCTAATTCTTTTATTAGTTTGGTTTTTAAAATCACTTAAGGATGGAAAATTTTTCTCAAAAAATCTAACATTGTTTATTGTTTTTGCAGTGATCACTTTTATTTTTTTTATATATCTTTACTTACCTTATTTTGTCTTCGTGTTTAAATATAATTATTCTCCTTTAGTTAGAACTTTAGATAATTGTTTCTTTTTCAGCTTAAAATTACTTAGTTTATTTATCCCTAGTTCAAATCATTTTATAGATCAATTTGCTAAGATGGGAATATATTGGAAGGATAAAACTGACATCTGGGAAAATTCTTCATGTTATTTGGGATTATTACTGGGATCTGTTTTTATTTTTTCAATTTTTTGGTTAGTTGTAAAGACCAATGATAGTAAAATTCTAGAAAAAACTACTAAAAGATTTGGATTGAGTGATAATGATATTAAAAAAATTTCTTTTATATCTTCTTTAATTCTTTTAAGTCTATTATTTGTTATTTGTGGAGGATTGATTTCATTAAGTTTCGAGATAGTTTTTGTAAGAAGTAATGCTCGTTTTGTTGTTGTTATTGCCCTTTTGTGTATAATAATACTTGGAATTATTGTTGATGGAATTTTGAAAAAAAATAACGTTAATAAGGCAATTTTACTCAAAATTTTTCTTGTTTTGATTTATGTTTTTTCATTTCTAGATATGGTTGGAAAGCCAATTATTTCCAATAATGATGTAACATTTTACCACGAATTTTTTTTGGAAAATAATAAAAAAAATGATTATTTGATTGAAGATACTGAAAATTTTAAATTTGAGGAATATAATTTTAAAATTGCCAATATGGTAGATAGTAATATAAATTTTGTTAAAAAAATTGAATCAGTAATGCCAGATAATTCGGCTATTTTTGTTATGCCATTTGGATATTGGCCAGAACGCGATTCCAATACTTCATTGATATTTTACATTCATTCAAAGAAATTGCGTTGGTCATATCCTCTAATTGATAGTAAAGATAACATTAAAATTGCAAAAAAAATTTTTAATAGTCCCAACTATAATGATTTTATTGCACAGATAAGGAAACAGGGTTTTAAAGGTTTAGTTTTAAATCTTTTTGACTATCAAAATTGCCAAATTATGGAGTGGTGTTTAAAATCAAATTTTACTATAAAGAATTTAAAAGAAAAAATGATCGAGTCAGGTGGTAGTGATTTGATTAAATCAGATAATGGTTATTTTATATTTATTAAAATTTAATATTATTAGAGAATTCCTAGATAACTTAAAAAAAATAATAAAATTAAAATCCTCGGTTTTCTTCAATTGCCATTGCAACATCAAACATTGTCTGCTCATCAAAATTTTTACTAATTACTTGCAAGCCAAGCGGAAGACCATCTTTGTCAAATCCTGCAGGAACTGATAATGCTGGTAGTCCAGCCATATTTGCAGGAATTGTAAAAACATCATTAAGATATATTTTTAAAGGATCAAAATTCTTCATCTCATCAAAACTAAAAGCTGGGTTAGGAGTAGCTGGGGTAAGAATAGCATCGCATTTTTCAAAAGCTTTTTTAAAATCTTCAACAACTAATCTCCTGACCTGTTGAGCTTTACGAAAATAAGCATCGTAATAGCCTGCTGATAAAACATAAGTTCCAATTAATATTCTTTTTTGAACCTCTTTTCCAAAGCCAAGAGCTCTCGTTTTAGCATACATTTCGTTTAATGAAAGATTTTTATCCTCGCAGCGAAAACCATATCTTACACCATCAAAACGAGCTAGATTTGAAGAGCATTCTGCAGGGGCAATAATATAATAAATTGCTGCACAATATTTGGTATGAGGTAAATTAATTTTAACAATTTCTGCACCATTTTTTTTAAGCATTTCCTTGCCTTTATCCCAAAGTTTTAAAATATCTTCAGGCATTCCTTCGATCTGATATTCATCGGCAATCCCTATTTTTTTTCCTTTTAAGTTACTATTAATTAGTTTATCAAACTGAGGAACTAATTGTTTGGATGATGTTGAATCTTTATCATCATATCCAGAAATAATTTTTTGTAACAACGCACCATCTTTAACTTTTTTGGTTAAAACTCCTGCTTGATCTAAGGAGCTAGCAAATGCAATCATACCGTATCGCGAAGATCGACCATAAGTTGGTTTAACTCCAACTAAGTTAGTAAATGAAGCGGGTTGACGAATTGATCCACCTGTGTCTGAACCGGTTGCACCAGCGCAAAGATTTGCTGAAACTGCAACGGCTGATCCTCCTGATGATCCCCCCGCGGTTAGCTCTTCATTACTATTTTTTCTTTGGTATGGATTTATAGCCTTGCCAAAATAAGAGTTAGCATTGGCCGAGCCCATGGCAAACTCATCCATATTGGTTTTACCAATAAAAACCGCTCCAGCATCTAGCAACTTTTTAGTAACTGTTGATTCATAAGTTGGAATAAAATTCTCAAGCATTTTTGAAGCACAAGTGGTGCGGATATTTTTAGTACAGAATAGATCTTTAATTGCTAGAGGAATCCCCTCAAGATCTCTAAATTCTCCCTTGGCAATATTATTATCGCTAATTTTTGCCTGATCTAATGCTATGTCAAAGTTTTCAGTGATAAAAGCATTAAGATGTCGATTTTGTTCAATATTTTTAATATATGCTTGGGTTAACTCTGTAGCACTGAATTTTTTTTCATGAAAAGATTGAAGAATTTCACAGATTGATAACTTAGTAATATCCATAGTTATTAAAATTTTTTAAAGTTTATATTTTTTAATTATTTAGCTTTTGTGATAGCTTTCAATAATTCTTTTTTAGTTAAAAGTTCGCTAATTAATATTCCTTCACGAGCATTTGGGCCATAAACAATGTTAAATGGAATGGCATAACGATTATATTTTTTCATATAATCCATTATTTCTTTATTTGGTTTTGTGATGTCAGCTCTTAGGCCAATTATTTCACGTTTTTTTAATTTGTCGATAATTTTCTCATTTTCTAGAACAAAGGTTTTATTAAATTTACAGGTTATGCACCAATCGGCGGTTACATCAACCAAAACTACCAAATTTTTATCAACTAATTTTTCGATTTTTGATTCTTCAAATTGAGCCCATAGACTATCAAACTCACTTCTTTTATATGCTTGTTCTTCTCTATAATTAAAAGGAATGGTAAAGATCAAAAAAATTAAACATACAATAATAGTTATTTTTTTAATAATGCCTTTTAAACAAAGAACCGCAAGAATTGTGATTGACGCAAAAGCAATTACCAACGATGGCATACTGCCAATATTTTTTGAAAGAATATAGATTAGCCAAATTATCGTTGCGATTAATAACAAAGCCATTACATTTTTAATTCGATACATCCAAATCCCAGCTTTGGGTAATTTTTTGACGATATCGGGATAAATAATTAAAATAATGTAAGGTAATCCAAAGCCAAATCCTATTGCCAAAAATATCATGAATGAATTAATTGAACCTTGGGTTAAGGCAAAAGAAATAGCTGATCCAAGAAATGGAGCAGAACAAGGTGTGGCAAGAAGTACCGCTAAAATTCCTGATAAAAAATTAGGAATAAAAATATATTTCTTTTTTTCGCCTATAGCAATTTTTTCATTGAGCATAGTTGCAATAACTTGGTTATAATTAATAGTAACAATATCAAAAAGTTCGGCAATAAAAAATGTTAAAATAATTACCAAAAAAATTAAAAAATAGGGATTTTGGAATTGCAATCCCCAGCCGAAGCCATCAGCAGTTTTTTTGAGTATGGCAACAATAATTCCAAGAACAAGGAAACACGACATTATTCCAAGAAAAGTTGCAAAAGAAGCTAATTTAATTTTTCGAGTTGAAAAAATAGAATAATTAATTATTGACATTAACTTGATTGAGAGAACGGGCAAAACGCATGGCATGATATTTAAAATAAATCCACCAATAATTCCAGAAACTATTATTATAAATAAATATTCATTATTATTTATATTTGATTGTTGTTGATTATTGTTAGATGAGTTATTGATATTATCATCAATATCCAGTGATCTAGGGTAATATTCTTGGATTTTATAAATAGTCTCATTATCTATTTGATCTGAAAAATTTAAAGAAAATTCTTGATCAGCAGGGATACATACATCCTTACAATACGCATAACTTAATTTTACTTTAAGTTTATTGTGAATATTAATGTTTTTGCTGTTGATTTCAAAAGGGATAATTACCTCATTTTTGTAATAATTGTATTTGATAACTTCTTTACCAATTCTTTCTTCAGCTAACTCAGCTTTAGGCCAGACTATGTTATGACTGACATAGTCGTCAAACTCAGATATTGTTATACTTGGTGGTAAGCCAATACTTTGTGAATCTTCGCCATATATTTTCCAGCCTTCTTTAATTTTAAAGTGAATTCCAGCAATTAAGTTTTTTTCGTTGTTAATTTGATATGGACTAATTAATAACGCACTTTCAACAGCATTATTTTGGGTTTTTTGCCAAGAAGTTCTTTCAGCAAATGATTTTTGAGATGAGGTCAATAAAATTAATAAGAAAAAAATCACATTTAGAATTTTTTTGGTAAAAAATTTTGATTTTAAATTTGACATAATTGTTTTGTAAGTTATAAGTTATTCTTAAAAAAAATTATTAAACTATATTTTTGAAAAGTTGCTCACTAATTAAAAATTTAAAATTAAATATTTTTCTGAAGGTTGCAAGTTTTTCTAAAAAAATTTCTTAGCAATTATTATAAAAAAACACCTACAAAATGGCAAGTAATTAATATAATGATTTATAAATAAAGTTGTTGTTATTTTTGTTTTTAAAAGTTAATTTTTGGAACTGAATTTAATTATTTATGGTGTTTTTTTGAAAATTTAAAAGATTGTAAATATAAAATTACTTCAATAAAATATATTAAAATTATTATAATTATTTTAACCAATTGTTTTATTTAGTAGAACAATTCTTTAAATAACACTGAAAAATGTCTAATTATCAAAATACTAATCAATTAAACTCAACCGCTCCAATTAATTCGGTTCATGAAGTTCTTCATGTCAAATCGAAAAAAGTTAATTGCGATGGTTCAAAAACTGCATCATCGCATCCTTTAGTTTACCTCAATATGGGTGATAATGATTATGTAGTTTGCCCGTATTGTAGTAAATATTTTACAATTAATCCGAGTTATCCAAATACTCAAAATTTACAAAAAAATAAAATTAAAAACTAACATGCAAAATACTGCAATTATAGGGCTTCAATGGGGAGATGAAGGTAAGGGAAAAATTGTCGATTTTTTAGCTGACAAGTTCGATGCGGTGGTTCGTTTTCAGGGCGGAAATAATGCTGGGCATACTATCAAAGTTGACGATAAAGTTTTTAAACTAAGCTTACTTCCCTCTGGTATTGTTCGTCAAAAATTTTCAGTAATTGGTTCAGGGGTTGTTGTTGACCCATTCTCGTTGTTTGACGAAATTGCTAAGGTTGAGAAAAATGGTATATCAGTTAACCCACAAAATTTGGCAATAGCTGATAATGTTAGTCTGGTTTTATCAATTCATCGTCAATTAGATCAAGTTTTAGAAGAAAAAAAGGGACAAAATAAAATTGGTACAACATGTAGAGGTAACGGTCCAGCTCATGAAGATAAAGTTGGCAGAAGAGCAATTCGACCATGTGATCTTTTTCATGATAAAATTCTTCAGCAAAGAATAGTTGATATTTTGCTTTATCATAATGCCTTAAGAAGGGGTTTAGATTTGGCAGAAATTACTGTTAAGGAATTGTTTGATGAGTTAGATTCAATAAGAAATAAACTCTTAAAATTTGTGAAACCTTCTTATCAAATTGCTGAGGATTTAGAAAAAATGTCTGCAGTCATGTTTGAAGGAGCCCAAGGAGCATTGCTAGATGTTAGTTACGGAACATATCCTTTTGTTACTTCGAGTAATATCAATCTTGGTCAAGTAGCCATAGGTTCATGTCTTGGTTTTGATAGAGTTCATAAAACTTTAGGAATTCTCAAGGCATATACTACCAGAGTTGGGTCTGGTCCATTTCCTTCGGAATTAAATGATGAAACTGGTGAATATTTAAGAACTCAAGGTCAAGAAGTAGGAACTGTTACTGGGAGAAATCGCAGATGTGGATGGTTTGACGCGGTTTTAGTAAAACATCCAATCAAATTGTCAGCAGTTAAAGAAATAGTTTTAACCAAATTAGATGTTTTAGATCGATTACCAACTATTAAAATTTGTTGCGGTTATAAAATTGATGGCAAAACATATGATTATTTGCCCCAAGAAATTGCATTATGGCATAAAATAGAACCAATTTATATTGAAATGCAAGGCTGGCAATGCTCTACTGTTGGGGTAAAAACTTTAAGTGATCTCCCCCAAAATGCTTTGAATTATATTAAAAAAATTGAAGAATTATGTTTAGTAAAAGTAGTGATAATATCAACTGGTCCTAAACGCGAGGAGACAATAATTGTAAATTAAAACTTATGGAAAATCCAAAAAAAATAACAATCATGCAGCTACTTCCATCTCTTGAAAGCGGTGGGGTTGAAAGAGGTACGGTTGATATTGCTAAAGTTTTAAAAAAAGAAAATTTTGAACCTATAGTTGTATCGGGTGGAGGTATCTTAGCATATGATTTAAAAGAAGCTAAAATCAACCATATTATAATTCCGTCATTAAAAAACAAAAATCCAATTAGTATTTTCCTTAACATAAAAAAATTAAAAAAAATTTTAGAACAAAATCAAGTTGATATTATTCATGTTCGTTCCAGATCAGTAATGTGGAGTGCTTATTTTGCTTGTAAAAAAACACCAATAAAAATCATCACTACAGTTCACGGTGCTTACTCCACAAAGTTTTTAGGATTTAACAATTTTTTTCTAAAAAAATTATATAATTCAGCGATGTTAAAATCGCATCAAATTATTGCAGTTTCAAATTACATTAGAAATTATATTTTACAAAACTACCAAACTAAAGAAAATATCTCTGATAAAATCGAGATTATTCATCGCGGAGTTGATCTTAATTATTTTAATCCTGATCGGGTTTCAAAAAATAGAATGATTGATTTATGTAAAAAATGGAATTTACCTGAAGATAAAAAAATTATTTTAATGCCTGCTCGATTTACTTCTTGGAAAGGTCATGAATTTTTAATTGAATCTTTAACAATGGTTAAAAATGATTTTTT
>BJGH01000003.1 GCA_014190355.1 Alphaproteobacteria bacterium | reverse complement strand
ACGCAACGACTGGAGGCTAGAATGAGATTTGAAATTAAAAAAGGGGTCAGACCCCTTTTTCAAAAAAAATAGGGTTTTGCACTAGAGATTGTAGATTAAATCAATTTCCAAAATAATTTAAAAAAAATAATATTGTTTTTAACCTACGAAAATCTGGCTAAATGATGGTTTTTTTGTAAAAAGGGGTCTGACCCCTTTTTCAAAAAAAATAGGGTTTTGATCTAGAGGTTGTTAATTAGACTGGTTTTCAAAGCAAAATTGTTAAAAATTGCAAAAAAAAAATTAAAAAAGGGGTCAGACCCCTTTTTCAAAAATAAATTTTTTTGGTCGTGCTTTCGATCAGGCTTTGCCTGATCTTACGCAACGACTGGAGGCTAGAATGAGATTTGAAATTAAAAAAGGGGTCAGACCCCTTTTTCAAAAAAAATAGGGTTTTGCACTAGAGATTGTAGATTAAATCAATTTCCAAAATAATTTAAAAAAAAATAATATTGTTTTTAACCTACGAAAATCTGGCTAAATGATGGTTTTTTTGTAAAAAGGGGTCAGACCCCTTTTTCAAAAAAAATAGGGTTTTGCACTAGAGATTGTAGATTAAATCAATTTCCAAAATAATTTAAAAAAAATAATATTGTTTTTAACCTACGCAAATCTGGCTAAATGATGGTTTTTTTGTAAAAAGGGGTCTGACCCCTTTTTCAAAAAAAATAGGGTTTTGATCTAGAGGTTGTTAATTAGATTGGTTTTCAAAGCAAAATTGTTAAAAATTGCTAAAAAAAAGCCTTTGCCAATAAATTTTTTTGATGGTGTTTTCGCTCATGTAAAACTTGCCTTGACGCAAGCGAAGTGTTATAATTTTATTTGGTCGTGCTTTCGTTCTAACTTTGCCTGATCTGACGCAAGCGAAGTGTTATAATTTTATTTGGTCGTGCTTTCGTTCTAACTTTGCCTGATCTGACGCAAGCGACGGGAGTATAGAATTTGGTTTGAAGATTGGGGTTGAGAAAATAAATTTTTTGGTTGTGCTTTCGCTCAAGTAAAACTTTCCCTTACGCAATGACAGTAGGCTAGAATGAGGTTTGGAGATTGGGGTGAAGAGTATTTTATGTTGTTGCTTTTGGGCAAGCTGAGCTTGCCCTTACGCAAGAAGCTGTTAGGCAGTTTTTTTCTTGCTTGCTTTAGCTTCTTCTTTGTTTTGCTCTTCGTCAATTTTTTCAGAAGTTGTTTTATCATTTTTAGCAGCTGAAATTGCCAAGGATTTTTGGCGAACTAATTTTTCAATTTCCTCAGCTATTTTGGCATTTTCACGCAAATAGGTTTTGGTATTTTCTTTACCTTGACCAATTTTACTGCCTTTAAAGGCATACCATGAGCCAGATTTTTCAAGAACTTCAAGCTTAACACCTAAATCGATAATCTCGCCGAGTCGACATACTCCACCACCGTAGATAATTTCAAATTCGGCAGTTTTGAACGGAGGGGCAACTTTGTTTTTAACAACTTTGACTTTGGTTTCGTTACCTAAAACTTCTTCTTGTTCTTTGATAGCGTTACCACGGCGAATATCAAGACGAACAGAGGCATAAAATTTTAAAGCATTACCACCAGTTGTAGTTTCAGGATTGCCAAACATCACACCGATCTTCATACGAATTTGATTAATGAAAATAACAGTGGCATTAGTTTTAGAAATAGTCGAAGTTAATTTTCGCAGTGCTTTACTCATCAAACGAGCTTGCAAACCCATTTGATTGTCAGCCATACCACCTTCTAATTCAACTTGTGGAACCAGAGCTGCAACTGAATCAATAACAATTAAATCAACTGCTCCAGAGCGAACTAAAGTATCGGCGATTTCCAATGCCGCTTCACCATTATCTGGTTGCGAAATAATTAAATCATCAAGATTGATATGAAGGTTTTTGGCATAGGCTGGATCAAAGGCATGCTCAGCATCAATGAAGGCACAAGAGAGACCAGCTTTTTGCGCTTCAGCAATGGCATGTAAAGTAAGGGTGGTTTTACCAGAGCTTTCTGGGCCATAAATTTCGATAATTCTGCCACGCGGATAACCACCTACACCAAGTGCAATATCAAGAGCTAGTGAGCCACTGGAAACTACCTCAATGTCCATAGCTGGGCGATCTCCATATTTCATTGCTGAACCTTTACCAAATTGTTTGTCAATTTGTGATAAAGCAACTTCTAGTGCTTTTTTGCGATCATTGTTAGTCATTGTCAACTCCTATTTAAATTTAGTGGGATTAAATATTTATAATTTTATTTAATTTGTTTCTAAGCTATTTTAGTTTAAAATATTAATTTTTATTTTAAACTATTATTTTAAAATTTTTAACATTGTTTCGCCAAGAAGAGCGGGACTGTCTGCAACTTCAATGCCAGCAGATTTCATTGCCTCAATCTTGCCTTCAGCTCCACCTTTACCACCCGAGATGATCGCTCCAGCGTGACCCATTCTGCGTCCCGGAGGTGCAGTTCTGCCAGCGATAAATCCAACGGTAGGTTTTTTTCGTCCTTTTTTAGCTTCAAGTTTTAAAAATTCAGCTGCTTCTTCTTCATCGGTTCCACCAATTTCGCCAATCATAATCATGGCATGAGTTTGTGGATCTGATAAAAACATATCCAAGCAATCAATAAAGTTTGTGCCGTTAACTGGATCACCGCCAATACCAATACAAGTGCTTTGACCAAGCCCAGCTTTGGTAGTTTGATGAACTGCTTCATAAGTTAAAGTTCCCGAGCGTGAAACGATTCCAATTTTTCCACTTTTATGAATATGACCCGGCATAATTCCAATTTTGCACTCGCCAGGCGTGATAACTCCAGGGCAGTTTGGACCAATTAACCGTGATTTTGAACCAGTTAAGGCTTTTTTAACTTTAACCATGTCAAGAACTGGAATGCCTTCAGTAATGCAGACAATTAATTCGATTTCAGCATCAATTGCTTCAATAATTGCATCAGCAGCAAAAGCTGGTGGAACATAGATTACTGAGGCATTGCAATCGGTTTTTTCTTTAGCTTCAAATACGGTATCAAAAACAGGCAGGTTAAGATGTTTGCTTCCTCCTTTGCCTGGAGTAACACCACCAACCATTTTTGTGCCGTATGCAATTGCTTGTTCAGAGTGGAATGTACCTTGTGAACCAGTGAAACCTTGGCAAATTACTTTAGTGTTTTTATTAATTAGAACTGACATGTTTTTTTAATTTTAATTTATAATTATTTAAATTTTTATTTTATAGTTAAATTTAATTAGTGAGCAATTTCTTTAACCGCTTTAACAATTTTTTGGGCTGCATCAGCTAAATCATTGGCAGGAATAATTGCCAAACCAGATTTAGCAAGAATTTCTTTTCCTAAATCAACGTTAGTTCCTTCAAGGCGAACAACTAAAGGAACGCTGAGTTTAACTTCTTTTGCAGCTTCAAGAATTCCATTAGCGATAATATCGCAACGCATAATTCCCCCGAAGATATTTACTAAAATCCCCTTAACATTATTGTCTGATAAGATGATTTTAAAAGCAGCGGTAACTTTTTCACGAGTAGCGCCACCACCTACATCCAAGAAGTTTGCAGGAGAGGAGCCAAAAAGTTTAATGATGTCCATAGTAGCCATTGCAAGACCTGCACCATTAACCATACAACCAATTTGACCATCCATTTTAATATAATTCAATTCATATTTTGAAGCTTCGATTTCGAGAGGTTCTTCTTCATCAAGATCTCGAAGAGTTCTAATTTCATCATGGCGATGAAGAGCATTGTCATCAAAATTAATTTTAGCATCTAAAGCGATAATTTCACCTTCGTGAGTTTCAACCAAAGGATTGATTTCAATTTGTGAAGCATCTGTTTCAATAAATGCTTGATATAGTGAAGTAACTAGTTTAGAAAATTTCTTTAAAGTATCGCCTTTAAAACCCAAGGCAAAACCGAGTTTACGAGTATGACAGCCTTGGATTCCTGTAGCTGGGTCAATTTTAACGCTAATTATTTTTTCAGGGCTATGGCTAGCAACTTCTTCGATCTCAACGCCACCTTCAGTTGATGCCATGAATACGATAGATTTAGTTTTACGGTCAACAACTGCTGAAAGATAATATTCTTTTTTAATATTTGAACCTGCCTCAATGTAAAGTCTTTTAACCTCTTTGCCTTCAGGACCAGTTTGGTGAGTAATTAAAACTTTACCTAAAATTTGTGAAGCTTTTTCTTTAACTTCTTCAATTGATTTAACTACTTTAACACCTCCGGCTTTTCCTCGACCTCCAGCATGAATTTGTGCTTTAACTACGAAAACTTTATGACCATTAGCTTCAAGTAGTTTTGCCCCTTCAATTGCTTCTGGAACATTAAAGGCTGGATGACCTTCAGGTACGCTTACGCCAAATTTTTTTAAAAGAATTTTTGCTTGATATTCGTGAATATTCATTGCTTTTGAGAATTAAGTTTGAAAAATTTAAAAGTAATTTTAAACTATCGAGTTGAAAATCCGTATTATCAACCAATAGTTGTTGATAACATAGTGAATTTAAATAAAGTTGTTAATATTTTTTAACAACTTAACTACAACCAAAAAAGTTTAATTTTAAAATAATTAATGTTTGAAATATTTTAAATTTATAATTTTAACATAGCAATTACTTAAATGAAAAAAATTTTGATTACTCGATCAAAGCACAATTGCAAAGCTTTAAGTAAATTTCTTATTGCCCAAAATTATCAGGTATTTAGTGAACCTCTTTTTAAAGTTAAAAAATTTTGTGGTCAAACTAATCTGGAAAATATTGAGAATAAATTTGCTATCAATAAGTCTTTGGTTCTTATAATAACTAGTCAAAATGCCTTAGCTTGTTTAAGTAAAATTAAATTTGACAAAGAAATTTTAATTTTTGCAGTTGGTAAAAAAACCGCTCAGGCAATTAATAAACTTGGTTACATTAATGTCCATTATCCACTCCAAAGCTGCGCTAATGAACTTTTCAAATTGATTGTAAATTATAAATTTAAAAATAACCCATCTCTCCTTTATTTACGAGGAGAGCAGATAACTTTTAATTTTAAGGGAATATTATTAAAACATGGCTTTAAAGTTGAGGAATTGATAGTGTATAAAACAATTAAGCTACAAAATTTCTCTCAGACTTTTTGTGATGAGGTTAAAAAAAATAATTTTGAAATGGTGATAGTTTTTTCGCAAAAATCGCTCGAGTTATTTTTTTTGTTAGCAAAAAAACACAATCTTCTTGAATATTTTGTAAATTCATGTCTAATTGGTTTTAGTGACAAAATTGTCGAGCAAGCAAAACTTCTTTCTAAAGAAAATTTAAAATTTAAAAAAATTGAGAAATTGAGCGATAATCGAATTTTAAAAAAATTTTATGAGTGATTTAAAAACAGAAAATAATCCAGAAAATAATTCTGTAAATAAAGAAAATATTAGCTTTGAAGCTGTTAAGTCGTCCTTAAAAAAATCGTCAAAAAAACAATTTGTTTTTTTGAAAGTAGTATTACTTATTACTTTAATTTTAATGTCTGTTTTGGTTTATGTTTATTGGCAAGACTTGACAAAGCGAAGAGGAATGGCAAGGGTTGAAGCTGAAAAGTTTAGTAATATTGATGGTGATATTTTTGATTTATCCGAAGAATTCAAAAACAAAGATTATCCAATAAATGGTGATCTTGATGAGCTTCAAGCTGGTGAATATAAAGAAAAAAATAGCGAGTTTTTATACCGTTTGTTAGTTAAAAATCAAATGCAAATTGAAGAACTGCGTAAGCAAAATAATGAGTTGCGTACCGAGTTTTTGAAATATAAAAATCGTGAAAAATTTAATAAAATTTCTTTAACTTATGCCTTAACTCGTGACAAAATTTTTAAGGGCTTAGAATATAATAGCGATTTACAAAATCTTGAGTTAATGACTTTGTCTGACGATTTTGTTAAGAGTAAAATTAACTTATTAAAAAATAATCTAAAATCCTATCTAACGGTTCAAAAAATTAATAAGAATTTTAAAGATTTAATCCCAGAAATTATTGCCTTAAAAAATTCTGATATCTCTGACAATAGTTTTTTACAGAAAATAAATAATAAGATTGCTAAGGTTATTGTTATTCGTAGAACTATTTACAAAAATTCTGGTGATATAGATGATAAGATTATTGCCTTAGAGAATGCTTTATTATCTGAAAATTATCAAGAGGCTTTAACGATAGGATTAAGTTTTCCAGCAAGCTATCATCAAATTCTTAGCGGTTTTCTCGATAACTTAAATTCGGCAATTGAGGTCAATAAAATTGATCAAGAAATTATTAATTATTTAAAAAATATCAATTAAATGTTCACAGTTTTTTGGTTTATTATTGTTTTATTTATTTCTACTTACTCGATTGTTTGGTTGATTGATAATAACGGCGATGTTATGGTTAATTGGCTTGGCTACCAAATGCAAACCGATGTTTTAACAACTGTTTTGATTACAATTTTTTTTACAATCTTAATTATTGTCCTAGCTTCTTTACTGACAAGAATTTTGGCAATTAAATTCCCGTCATTATTACGCTTTTTCTTCAAAAGAAATTATACAAAAAGCTTAGAAAAAATTGTTTTAAGACATCAGCATGGTTTTGATGATCTGAGCTCCTTGCTTTTAGCAATTGAGCTTAAGGATCAAAAATATATTAATCTTCATCAAAAAAATTTTTCAGCAAAAATTAAAAACAAAAAATTAAATAATTTTATCAAAGGTAAGATTGCCCTTAGCCGTGATGATCAGCAAAATGTTATTCATTATTTTTCTCAGTTTAGCGGAAATAATCATGCCAATATCTTGACTTACAATGCTAAATTTAATTTAGCAATAGAATCTTCGCAGGAGAGCAAGGCAATAGCCTACGGCAAACAACTTTGTCGTCTTGATAAAAATCGAATAGATGTTGCAAAAAAATTGATTATTCTTTGTCGAAAAAATGGTTTATGGCATGATCTGCATGAGCTTCAAGCTATTTTTAAGGATAAGATTAGTGAATATATAGATCCCGAAGATTTAAGCAATATTGCATTATTTTTAGCAAAAGGTTTTTATCAGCAAAAAAAATATCTTAAGGCTCAAATTTCGGCAAGAAAAGCTTTGAAGTTTAATTCTAACTCAGTTAATGCCCAAGAGATGTTGTTAAAATCATGGATTAAGCTCGGATTTAGGTTTTATGTTACTAAAAAAACAAAAAAAATATTTAGTAAAACACCCAGCCTAAAATTAGCAAGAATCTATCTTTTTAATTATAAAAAAAGTAGCACAAAAAGACAAATAAAATTATTAATAAAATTACTGAATAAAAATCCTAATTTTGAATTAAATAATTTTATTTTGGCTAAATTTTATTACAGTGTTGGTGATAATGATAAAGCAATTGAGCTTTTAAACAGTATTGCTCAAGATCAATTAAATGATAAAATAAAAGCAAGAATTATTTGGCTTAAAAATAAAATTAACAATCACCAAAAATAATTTATTTTGCGATTGCAAAAAAAACCCTAACAAATAAAATAACCAGAGAAAATAATACAAATAATCGTAATTAACTGTTTTAAATATGAGTCAAGAACTTTCAAGAATTACTAATATAATTGAACAAGCCTTTGAAAATATAGCGCAAATTAATTTTCAAACTTCAGGTGAGGTTCGTAAATCGGTTGAACAAGCTTTGGAGCTGCTTGATAGCGGAAAGTTAAGGGTTTGTAACAAAGTTAATGATGTTTGGCAGGTCAATCAATGGTTAAAAAAAGCAATTCTATTATCATTTCGTTTAAATGATAATTTTTTTAGCAAGCAGCAAGCAGTTACTGGAAATTCTCTAAGTTTTTACGATAAAGTTGATTTAAAATTCAGTAATTGGCAAGAGCAAGATTTTCGTGATGCTGGTTTCAGGGCTTTACCTGGGGCAGTGGTTAGAAAAGGTTCTTTTATTGGTAAAAATGTGGTGTTAATGCCATCTTTTGTAAATAAGGGGGCGTATGTTGACGAATCAACAATGGTCGATACATGGGCAACAATAGGTTCGTGTGCACAAATAGGTAAAAATTGCCATATTTCAGGAGGTGTAGGAATTGGTGGAGTTCTTGAACCATTGCAAGCCAATCCTGTTATTATCGAAGATAATTGTTTTATTGGTGCAAGAAGTGAGATTGCTGAAGGGGTTATTATTGAGAAAGGATCGGTTATTTCAATGGGAGTTTATATTGGTGGATCAACCAAAATCGTTGATCGTTCAACTGGTAAAGTCTATTATGGAAAAGTTCCTGCTTACAGCGTTGTCGTTCCTGGAAGTATTGCTAATACAAAAATTGATGACAAAACCTTAAATTTATATTGCGCAGTTATTGTTAAAAAAGTTGATGAAAAAACTCGCTCTAAAACTTCAATAAACGAATTGCTTCGTGATTAGAAAATTTTATTAAATTATGATTTTAAACTTAACAATTTTTGTTTTTGTAATCACTAATTTATTAATTTTTTTTGCAGTTAAAACTCGAACTTCAATAGTTATTAGTCTTCTGATTTCATGCTTAGTGGCAATTTTGTTTTTTAGTCAAATCTTGTTAAATTATAATTCATTTAAAGAAATAATTTTAGTTTTGGTAATTTATTCGATGGTAATTTTAAATTTAGTTATTAGCGATACTGCTTCGCAAATATCCGCAGTTAAAATTGAACAAAAAAAAATTATTTGGCAAAGTAATCACTTTTTTTTCAAATGTGCCACGAAATTTTTAATTTTAATATTTTTTTTGACTATCTTTTTTATTATTTTTTTAATGGTATCAAAGCTTTCGGTTATTTATGACGAAGTTAAATTACAAAAATACAATCAACAAAGAGAAATAATTTTAAATCCTATTATTTTACCATCTCATCCCGTTCATCAGCATGTTGAGAAATTTTATCTTAAAAAAAATGATAATAAAAATAATGAATTTTATACTCAGCAAATCCAATGGAATGAGAATGAATTTAAGAAAGCGCAAATGAAAAATGAATTAAGCGATAATTTGATTTTAAAAAGATCAAGCGAGGTACTAATAATTATCGCAGGTCTGATATGTTTGGCTTTGATAAACTTATCAAAAACACATAATTTACCAGAAAAAAATCATTTATGATTTACCAATTATTAAGACCATTAATATTTAAGTTTGATGCTGAATCAGCTCATAATTTGGCAATAAATTTTTTAAAATATTTGCCAAGATTTGCTACTATTATGACCTTAGATAAAGATTATGATAATCTTAAAAGTCGAGTTTTTGATCTTGATTTTAAATCACCAATTGGCATGGCTGCAGGTTTTGATAAAAATTGTGAAGTGGTTCAGGTTTTGGAAAAATTTGGCTTTGGTTTTATTGAAGCAGGAACAACAACTCCTAAACCTCAGATCGGCAATGAGCGACCACGAATTTTTCGTTTGGTTCAAGATCAGGCAATTATCAATCGCTTAGGTTTTAATAATTTGGGAAGTGAAGCTTTTCTTAAAAATTTGCAACTTATCAAGTCAAATGCTACAAAAATAATCGGGGTAAATATTGGTAAAAATAAAGATACTAGCGATGCCAATAGCGATTATCTTGCACTAATGTCTAAATTTTATGAGATTGCTGATTATTTAACGATTAATATTTCTTCACCTAATACTAAAAATCTTCGCGATCTTCAAAACGAACAACAACTTACTAATTTATTGCAAGCTCTTGATAACCTTAAAGTTGAGCTTAAAGAAAAAACTCAAAAAAACACCCCCATTCTTCTCAAGATTGCTCCTGATCTTGATTTTGACCAGCAACAACAAATAGCTGATATTGTCGTAAATTCGCAAATTTCAGGAGTTATTATCAGCAATACAACAATTGAAAGATCACAAAACCTCAAAAGTAATTATGCTAAGGAACAGGGTGGTTTAAGCGGTAAACCTTTATTTGAAAAATCAAATGAGGTTTTGCGTAATTTTTATAAACTTACTCAAGGAAAAATTCCTTTAATTGGTGTTGGGGGAATTTCTAATGCTGATGATGTTTATCAAAAAATGCGTAGCGGTGCATCACTAGTGCAAATCTACTCAGCCTTTATTTATCAAGGTTTTGGTTTGGTTGAAAAAATTAAAAAAGATTTAAGTTTACTAATTGCCAAAGAAGGTTTTAAGAATATTGAAGAAATAGTAGGAATTGATAGTAAATAATAATAAAAATTAATTATAAATAAAAACAAATATATTTTAACAAAAATTTATTCTTTACATTAAAAGATAAAGTTGTAGAATTGCAACTACAGGAATTTTTAAATCCCAGATTTGTTGACAATTTTCAAATAGTTTTATTTAATCAAAAAACACCAGAATTGACAGTTGGCAATGCTAAGGGCATATGTTAAGTGCAGATGCACCTAAATCAATTAGCAAAATTAAACGATAAGAATTCCTTAAAATTCCATAATCAATAAATATACAAAAATAAAATGCCTAATTTAGCAAAATTCCGTGATCTGGGTCTCTCTGAGATGATGATCGAATGTTTAAGAAAAAAAGGTTTCGAAGAGCCTACTCCTATTCAAGCCAAAGCCATACCATTTCTTTTAACCAAAGACAAAGATTTAATCGGTAAAGCCCAAACTGGTACCGGAAAAACCGGGGCATTTGGAATTCCATTGATTGAAAAGGTCATTCCTCAAAGTAAAAAAATTCAGGCTTTGATTTTGGTTCCAACTCGTGAGTTAGCCATTCAAGTTACTGAAGAAATTAGCTCATTTGCCGAAGAGCAAAAAACTTCAATAGTTGCTGTTTATGGCGGTCAACCAATTGAAAGGCAAATTTCACGATTGCACCGCGGGGTTGATATTGTTGTTGGAACTCCTGGAAGAATAATAGATCATTTGGAACGCAAAACTCTTGATATTAGCAAGGTTAGTTATGTTGTTTTAGATGAAGCGGACGAAATGCTTAACATGGGTTTCGTTGAAGATATTGAAAGAATCTTGCAAACTGCTCCAAAAAATCGCCGTACAGTATTATTTTCTGCTACTATGCCTTCGCATATCGAACGCTTAGCAAAGAATTATATGCATGATTATGAAATAATCAGTGTTGCAAGTGATCAAATCAGTAAAAGCAATATTCAGCAAATTTATTTTGAAGTTTCGCAAGCTGATAAATTCGAGGCATTATTTAGAATTATTGATGTTGAAGAAAGTTTTTATGGTATGGTTTTTTGTCGAACTAAGGTTGATGCTGATGAAATTGCTCATAAGCTTTTCAATAGAGGTTGTAGGGCTGAAGCACTTCACGGTGATTTATCGCAAGGACAAAGAGAAAAAGTTTTGCAAAAATTCCGTAGCAAACAAATTACCACTCTAGTTGCTACTGATGTTGCAGCGCGAGGGATTGATATTGATAATTTAACGCATGTTATCAATTTTTCTTTACCGCAAGATCCTGAAAGCTATGTTCATCGAATTGGAAGAACCGGTCGAGCAGGGAAAAGTGGTATTGCTATAACCTTAATAACTCCTTCAGAATATCGAAAATTAATTTCACTTCAGCGGATTGCTAATACCAAAATTACTAAACAAAAAGTTCCCAATGTCGCAGAAGTTATAGACAGTAAAAAACAGCGAATCAGAAATTCTTTGCAAGAAATAATCAATGCTGGAGATTTCAATGATCTGGATTCAATTGCTCAAGAAATTTTGAATGAAAATCCGGATCCTAAAATTGTTCTTTCAGCATTATTAAAACTTGCCTTTAAAGACGAGTTAAACGCCAAAAATTACAGTGAAATTGATGATATTGGAGCTTATAAAAAGAACAAAGATTTTTACTATGATGACCGAGGAATGAGCGGATATCGACCAATTGGCGAACAAGATAAGCGAGGTTATGTTGATCGTAAAGGTACTGCTCGATTATTTATCGCTAAAGGCAGAAACGACCGAATGGATCCTCGTAAACTCGTTGAATTTATCGAGCGTGAAACTGGAGTTAACCAAAGATTTATCGATGATGTTAAAGTTATGGATAGTTTCTCTTTCTTTGCTGTTCCGTTTGAAATGGCTGAAAAAGTTTTACACACTTTCCAAGCTCAATCTGGTGGAAAAAAATCTTTAGTTTCAAGAGCTAAAAAGAAATAATGTTGGCACATGAAAGCCTCTGCTGATCAGGTTTTCCAACATTCAAGAAGAGGTATTCTTACCAATAACTCTTTTTGCTTAAAAGATTTAAACGGTTTAGTGTTTTAATCACTTGATTGCACCCGTAGCTCAACTGGATAGAGTTTCTGACTTCGGATCAGAAGGTTAGAGGTTCGAATCCTCTCGGGTGCGCCAAACTACTCTAAGTTAATTGGTAATTTTGCTAGAAATCTTATGTGACTTTAAATTAAAACATGTTATTGCTTTCTTGAACAATTATTCTTAAGTTTTATTATAGTTGTTATTTTAAATTATTGTAATTAATATTTTCTAAATAAAACCTATATTTAATTATATAAAAACAAAAAAGTTATAGAATTAAGATATATTCTAAAAAAATACAATAACATATGATTTCTTATAAAATTTCTAATAACGATATTGAAGATGGTAAAATTCCTGAGAAAATTCTTAATTTAATTACTAAAGAAGTAAATAAACTTGATATTTCTGATTGTTATGACTTGACTAATCTGCCCGAAAATTTACCTGAGGGCTTATTAGAGATTAATCTTTATGAATGCAGAAATTTAATATGTCTTCCAGAAAAATTACCTAGCAGTTTATTAAAGCTTAATCTTTCTAAATGTGGTAAATTAACTACTCTGCCACAAGTCTTACCAATAGGCTTAGAAGAGATTAATCTTTCAGATTGCAAAAACTTTAAAACTCTTCCACAAAAGCTACCTATTTTTTTAAAAACACTTTTTCTTAGCGAATGCAGAAAATTAGAAAGTCTTCCAGTGGAATTAAACAAAGAT
The DNA here is from genome assembly GCA_014190355.1 of Alphaproteobacteria bacterium. Lineage (GTDB taxonomy): Bacteria > Pseudomonadota > Alphaproteobacteria > Rickettsiales > UBA1997 > CAILUF01. Next base: position 215,657 of record BJGH01000003.1, on the reverse strand, counting down.
ATGAAAAAACTTGATCTTTCTGGATGCAGTGGATTAAGTGCTTTGCCAAATTTACCTTCGTGTTTAAAAAGTCTTGATCTTTCTGGATGCAGTGGATTAAGTGCTTTGCCAAATTTACCTTCGGGTTTAAAGAGACTTATTCTTTCTGGATGGTCTAACTTAAATAGTTTGCCGGAAAAGTTACCAGAGGATTTATATGAACTTGATCTAAGTAATTGTAAAAATTTAATAACATCGCCAAATATACCTAATAATGTTGGAATTCTTAATTTTTCTGATTGCTTTAATTTAACCGCTTTACCAAGTCTACCCAATGATTTAGAAATGTTAAATCTTTCTGGTTGCTTTAGCCTAGAACATCTGCCAAATTTACCTCCAATAAGGTTTTTTTTTATCTTTCTGGATGTAATAACTTATCATCTGAATCAATTGTTGAATTAAAAGCTTTTCTTGAAAAAAATAAAGATAATAAAGATTTAGAATTAATCTTGCCAGAGATTCTTAATTCAAATATTAAAATTTTAGATATTATCCAAGATGCTTATGAAGTATATTTTTCTTCTTGTCCTGATTTTGAGGGAGTAGATGTTTATAATTCTAAAATAAAATGTCCAACTTATAGCTTGTTTTATCGTTTTACTTCAGAAAATATAGAATTTTGTAATAAAACAGAAATTTTGTCTTCGGCACTTTTAGTTGTAAGAGAAATTGCAAAGAACCCCGAAATACTTAAAATACTTGATAAAGTATCAGAAGATTATCTGGCTGCATGTATTAATCAACCAGTGTCTGGTTTTACTAAAATTGCTACTTTAATGCAAATTGCTAAACAAGATAATATTATTTCAATAATTGAAAAGGCAAAAATTCTTCGATTTCAAGAAATAATAAAATATAATATAACAATTCTAAAGAATGAAAAAAAAGAAATTTATGGTGAACTTCCAGAGATAGTATTGAGTAATGAAATGCTTCATGAAGTTCATAAAAAATTATTAGATGAAAAAAATATTTCTCAACCATGGCCGGGAGTTCTTGGAAATCGAAATTTTAATCCAAAAATTAAAAGCTTTTTAACTAAGGAAAATATAGATAAATTATATAATCTAGCTTTGGAAGAATTATCTGGCACAGAAGAATCTAATCAAAAAACAATAGAATTTTTATGTGGATTTCAAACAGAATTTTTAGCAAATTTAATTTTAACAAAAGAAGAGCTCGATAAAAATAAAGAATATATTAGAGAATTAAAGAAAGAAATTTGTGATATTGATATAAGTCAAGAAGATCAATTAGAAATAATAAAAAAAAATATGAAAACAATAGAAGAATTAGAAAAACCAGCAGGATTGTTAGAAAAAACAAAAGATCTATATAAATCAGCGCAGTTGGGTCAAAGACAAGATGGATCTTCATTTATGCCAGGATTAGAACCTTCAAACCCTCAATCAACTAAAGTAAGTTGTAATCAACCTTCTAAAAAAAAATAGCTAGTTAATAATTTGATGAAAAAAAGCTCTGGATTTGAAAATAATAAATAGCCCATCTTAAAGTCATTCTAATTGATTACAGTCTTAGTAAGCTAAAATTATTTTAATTTTCTTTAAACTTTGAATAAAAAAATACAAATAATACCATTTCAACTAATAATTGAGATTTAATAATCAATCTTTAAGAGACAAGTAGTAATAAAATTTTTCAACTTTAAAGTAGCTTTGTAATAATCAATCGGTTAAGATTGATTTACAAAATTTAAAAATTAAAAACAATTATTTAAAAATTATTTTATTGAAATTAATTTATGATTTTAAGATATTCGCGAAAAGAAATGACACAAATTTGGTCGCAAGAAAATAAGTACCAAATTTGGTTTGATATTGAAATTTATGCTCTTGAGGCACTTGAGGAATTAAAAATTGCTCCATTAAAAACCGCCCAAAGAATTCGTGAGAATTTTTTAAAAGCAGGTGGTAAATTTGATGTTAATCGCATAGATGAAATTGAAAAAACCACTAAGCACGATGTTATCGCTTTTCTTACTCATTTAGCAGAAATTACCGGAGAAAATTCTCGTTTCATTCACTACGGCATGACCAGCTCAGATGTTTTGGATACTTGTTTATCTTATCAACTTAATCAATCTTGTGATTTATTAATAACAGATCTTGAAAATCTTTTAAAGGTATTAAAAGCTCGTGCTTTTGAGCATAAATACACAATATGCGTTGGCAGATCTCATGGTATTCATGCTGAACCAACAACATTTGGCCTGAAGTTGGCAAGATTTTATGCAGAATTTTCACGAAATTTAAAAAGACTTAAAGAAGTTAAAAAAGAAATTGCCGTTTGTGCGATTTCAGGAGCAGTTGGAACCCATGCTAATGTAAACCCTAAAGTACAAGAATATGTTGCTAAGAAATTACAATTATCGGAAGAAACAACCTCAAGTCAGATTATTCCGCGTGATCGTCATGCAATGTTTTTTGCAGTTCTTGGTATTATTGCTAGTTCGATTGAAAATATTGCTGTTGAAATTCGTCATCTTCAACGAAGTGAAGTTTTAGAAGTTGAAGAATTTTTTTCAACTGGACAAAAAGGCAGTTCAGCTATGCCTCACAAGCGTAATCCAGTGTTAAGTGAAAATTTAACTGGACTAGCAAGAATGATTAGAAGTTATGTTAATCCTGCTATGGAAAATATTGCCTTGTGGCATGAGCGTGATATTTCTCATTCAGCAGTTGAAAGAATGATTGCTCCAGATAGCTGTATCATTTTGGATTTTGCATTGGCAAGACTAACAAATTTGCTGGAAAATTTGTTAGTTTATCCGCAAAATATGCAAAAAAATCTTGATAAACTGGGTGGTTTAGTTTTTTCTCAACGAGTTTTGCTGACATTAATTGAAGAAGCTGAAGTTAGTAGAGAAGAAGCTTATAAAATCGTTCAGGAAAATGCCATGAAAATTTGGCATAATCAAGCTAACAATTTCTTGGAATTATTAAAAACTGACCCACGATTAACTAATAAAATAAGTAACAAAAAACTTAGCGAACTTTTTGACTTAAGTTATCATACTAAGCATGTTGACGATATTTTTAACAAAGTTTTTTAAAATTCTTGAAAATATTATTTGTTAACAAAAGTTAACAAATTCAAAGCAAGTTTATTTAAAAAATTAGTTTACAATAATTTAATTTTTAAAAATTTATCAATTTACAAATATGACCGATCTATTTTCTCCCCTTACAATTGGCGATTTAACCTTAAATAATCGGATAATTATGGCTCCTCTTACCAGAATGCGCTCCACTCAACCCGGAGACATTCCCAATGAACTTAATGCCCAATATTATGCTCAAAGAGCAACTGCAGGTTTAATTATTTCTGAAGCTACCCAAATTTCTCCTCAAGGTAAGGGCTATCCGGCAACTCCAGGTATTCACAGCAAAGAGCAAATTGCTGGCTGGAAATTAGTGACTGATCAAGTTCACAAAGAAAATGGCAAAATATTTTTGCAATTATGGCATGTTGGCAGAATTTCTCATCCATCTTTGCAACCTAATGAAGCTTTGCCAGTTGCTCCTTCGGCTATACCTGCAAAAAATTCTGGAACTTATACGGCAACATGGAAACCTACACCAATTCTCACCCCAAGAGCTTTAGAAGAATCAGAAATTCCAGCCTTAATAAATGACTATAAACAATCAGCAATTAATGCCAAGGAAGCGGGATTTGATGGGGTAGAACTTCACAGTGCAAATGGTTATTTACTTGATCAATTTTTACAAGATGGATCAAATCATCGAACTGATAATTATGGGGGAAGTATTGCCAACCAAGCGAGATTATTATTTGAAATTTTAGAGCAGATAATTGCTGTTTGGGGAAATAAAAGAGTAGGTGTGCGTTTATCGCCTTATGGAACTTTTAATGATATGAGCGATAGTGATCCAATTGCTTTATTTAGTCATGTTTTAGAAAATTTAGAACAAAAGCAAATAGGTTATGTTCATTTAATTGAGCCTAGAGCATCAACAGCAGGAGGGAGTGATAAAATAGCTCAAGACGCTCCAAATACTGCCCAATTATTTCGAAAAAAATTTTCTGGAGTATTGATTTCAGCAGGAGGTTATAATCCACAAAATGCTAAGGAAGTTGTTGCTAATGGTAACGCTGATGCTATAGCTTTTGGCAGATACTTTATTTCTAATCCTGATTTAGTCAGAAGAATTAAAGAAAATTCCGAGTTAACCAAATATGATCGTGCAACTTTTTATGGTGGAAATCATAAAGGTTACACTGATTATCCCTTTTTAAGTTAATTTTTTAAAAATGAAATGGTCTTCAAATGTCATACACAGAGATAAGGGTAACGATTCTGCTGATCAGCAATCAGCATTAGAATCAAATGGTAATAATGATGACTCAAAATCATTAAAGATGATTAATCCTGCAGACAATTCGCAGCAGGAACATGACCAAAGATCATTAAAACCTATTCATCAAGAAGTGTTTGATGAGGGTGGGTCAATATCTTCAAAAGAAAAAAAGATGGGGGTAATTAGTAAACTTGGATTGGCATTGGGTGCTCTTACTTTTTTTGCTTCGCCAATTCTTGCAATGTTTATTATTTTCCCAATACTTCATTTACATTATTCAAAAAATAGTGATGATGATAAATTTAGTAAACATGATAGGGGTGATTTAACGCTAGATCAAATAAGTGATCGCCTGCAAAGAGTTGAAGATATTGAAAATGCTATTACAAATGCCAGGGCTAATCCACAATCTAGTGAAACAGAAAAATCACCTTTATCTTCTAAAGATGAAGATTCAAATCAGCCACCACAAACAGATCAGTTGAAAAAAAATCCGTTAATTAATGGCAAACCTAAACCAATATTAAAAAAACCTCAGCCTCAAGTTTCTATTGATGCTTTAGATTTAGCTTCATCTTCAAAGCCAGTTCCAGCTGGAATAGATGGTCGTGGTAAACAAAGTAATTTAGCTGGGGATTTAGCCGGTATTGCTAAAGATTTAAGAGGCGATCCAAGATCGAATGCAGGTGAAGCGCGACCAAGAGATAAAAAAAGAGTTAATTTTGGTCCTGATCAAGAGCGCGTAATACAATAAAGCAAATTAATATCTTAAAACATATAACTCTCTTAAGTTTTTTTTAGTTAAAAAAAATTTAAAAATAATTGCAATGGATGGTGAGCACGGTTGGAATCGAACCAACGACAACCTCATTAAAAGTGAGGTGCTCTACCGACTGAGCTACGTGCTCAAGATGACTTGAGTAAAACTTTTAAGAAAGTTTAGCGGTAATAAAAAGATGTTCAAAAAAATTTTTTAGATAAATTTTTAATAAAATTTAAAAACTAATTGTTAAATACTAATTAATTTGATCTAATTGCTTTAACTAATTTTTTTGTTAATAGTTTTTTAAATAAATTTTTTTAAGAAAATAAAAAAAATCACTAGAAAAAATATTTTAAAACCAAGTATAATAAAATTCAAATAATATTTCAAGTGCAAATTTAAAATCTATCTAGCTTTAGAAAAACATGGTTTTAAAGCTTTTGCTATTTTTAAATTAGCAAATTTTAACTTCGCTAATAATTTATTAAAATACATTTTCAATGTTGATAGACAAGGATTTGTGATAATTTAGTTTAAATATGTTACAAAAAAATTTAATTATTATTCCAGTTAGAATGGCATCAACCAGATTGCCTAATAAGCCGCTGGCTGATATTGCTGGACAAACTATGATTGAAAGAGTATACAGACAGGCTTTAAAAGCCAATGTCGCAGATGTTTTAATTGCCTGTGATGGCAAAGAAATTGCTAATGAAGCTCAAAGAATTAACGCAAATTTTATCATTACTGATCCTGATTTGCCATCCGGAACAGATAGAATTTACAGTGCTTTGGAGCAATATCAACTCTCTTCAAATCAACAATTTTCTTTGATAATAAATTTGCAAGGAGATCTGCCAGACATTGATCCCGAAGTTATTGTTAGTGCTGTTGAGTTAGCGCAAAATTCAGATTTTGATATTACCACTGTTGCAACTGTAATCAAAGATCCAAGTCAAATTACCAATCCTAATATTGTTAAAATCGCTCTTAGTCAAGATCATAGAGCATTATATTTTTCGCGTAGTCCAATTCCATACAGCAAAGACAACACTGGACAATATCTTCATCACATTGGAATTTATGTTTATAAAATTTCTGCTTTGAAAAAATTTGTTAAATTGCCAGTATCGCCTTTGGAAAAAAGAGAAAGTCTAGAGCAATTAAGGGCATTAGAAAATAACTTATCAATTGGCGTAAAAATCGTTGAAAATCATCCTTTGTCAGTTGATACCGCTGATGATTTAGCAATTGTTAACCATCTTATTAAACAACGCCAAAATTAGTAATTTCATGAGTAAGGTTAAGTCAAAAAAAACAATTGGCTGGAAAGAGTGGTGTTCATTAGATTGCATTGCCTTACCGGCAATTAAAGGTAAAGTCGATACAGGTGCAAAAACTTCGGCGATTCATGCTTTTAATATTGAGAATTTTTTTATCGAAGATGTTGAATATGTTAAATTTGATATTCATCCTTTGCAAAAAAATAAAAGATTGAAAAGAAGTTGCATTGCTCGAATTGTTGAACGCAGAATGGTTTCAGATTCAAGTGGAAAAAAAGAAAAAAGAATTGTCATCAAATCATATTTAAGAATGGGTGATCGAAAAGCACGAATTGAATTGACTCTTGCCAATAGAGATTCTATGGCTTTTCGTATGCTTATTGGTCGTGAAACTTTAAGTCAGTTAAAAACAATTGTAGATGTCTCTAAGTCTTTCCTGCAAGGCAAAAAAAAGCGAAAAGAGGTTTTAAAAGCTTATCGCGAAACAAAATCTATTGAATTTGAAATTATTTAAAATTACTGTTTGACAATATAATTTTTATTTTCTAATAATCGTCAAATAATCTAATTTTTTTAATAATCAAACACAATATTTAATAAACCCAATGAAAATTATTCTTCTTGCCTCAAATCCTAAGCTATATTCAAATCAGCGTATTATTGAGTCTGCACAAAAGCGTGGACACCAAGTCAATTTTGTAAATGTGGGTGGTTGTTATCTTAAAATTTCAGCAAATGCTTGTGAAGTTTTTTTCGATGAAGGAAAAAAATTATCGAAAGTTGATGTTGTGATTCCTCGTTTAAAGCCTGCAATGACTTTTTATGGTTCGGCAATTTTACGACAACTGGAAATTATGAAAATTAATTTATTAAATAATTCCCAAGCTATAACTCAATCGCGAGATAAATTGCATACTTTGCAAATCATGGCTCAACATGGTCTTGATATTCCTATTACTTCTTTTGCTAATTCATCATATGACACCAAGGATTTAATTAAGTTGGTTGGAGGTTCACCATTGATTGTTAAATTACTAGAAGGAACTAAGGGAGTTGGAGTAGTTCTAGCTGAAACTAGCAAAGCGTCGGAAAGTGTTATCAATGCTTTTCGTAGTCTTCACGCTGATGTTTTGGTTCAGCAATTTATTAAAGAATCAAAGGGTCATGATATTCGTTGTTTTGTGATTGGCAATGAGGTTGTGGCATCGATGGAGCGTATTGCTTCAGATGGTGAATTTCGAGCCAATATTCATCTTGGAGCAACTGCTAAGGCTATTGAAATTAGCGATAAAGAGCGTGATATAGCTATAAAAGCAACTCAATTAATGGGTTTAGATATCGCTGGAGTTGATATGGTTCGCTCCAATAGCGGAGTAAAAATTTTAGAGGTAAATTCATCACCAGGTTTAGAAGGTATTGAAAATGCTTCAGGAATTGATATTGCCAATAAGATGATTGAATTTGCAGAGCGAAAATTTGAAAAATACAATAAATAATTTAAATTTTAATTAAATGGCAAATCTTTTGGTAAATAAAATATTTAACGGTAATTGTGAATTTTTATTGAGTGTTAATAATTTAACACAATTACCAAATAATCATTTCCCAGAAATTGCTTTTATTGGTGCATCTAATGTGGGTAAATCAAGTTTGATCAATGCTTTAATTGGTAAGAAAATAGCCCTCACTTCAGCAACCCCAGGAAGAACTCAATATCTTAATTTTTTTAAAATTTCAGGCTTTCGTGATGGCTTTATTATTGTTGATATGCCTGGATATGGTTATGCCAAAAACTCTCTTGATTCAATTAAACACTGGCAACAGTTAAGTATTGATTATCTTTATAATCGTCAAAACCTTAAACGGGTTTTTTTGTTAATTGAGGCGCAGAAGGGCTTGAAAGATCATGATCAGGAATTAATGGAGTTTTTTAAATCATACAATGTTAATTTTCAAGTGGTTTTAACAAAAATTGATAAATTAAATTTAAGTGATCAGCAGTTAGCACTTGAAAAAATTAACAATCATATTAAATTAAATCCTTGGGCGATTCCTAAGGTAATTACCACAAGTTTTAAAAAAAATTACGGTATTTTTGAGCTCCAAAATGAAATTGTGAAAATTCTAGAAGGCTGTTAATTGCTATTGTAAAATAAAAATACTAATTAAATTTATGAAAATTATTTTAACAATTTTGATTACTAGTTTCGTAATTTTTTTACTGGTTTTATGGCTTAATTATTCAAGTTATAATGGAATTAAAAAAAATAACATACAACAACAAAATAACAATGACCAAAGCATCAAAAAAAGAACAGAATAATTCAAAAAATAAATTTCATCTTGAGCTTACTCCTAAGCAAATTGTTGAAGAATTAAATCGTTACATAGTTGGCCAAAATGATGCCAAGAAATCAGTGGCAATTGCCTTAAGAAATCGTTATCGACGCAAAGCTGTTGAACCCCAGCTTCGCGAAGAAATTATGCCAAAAAATATTTTGATGATTGGACCAACTGGAGTTGGTAAAACCGAAGTTGCACGAAGATTGGCAAAATTAGCCAATGCCCCTTTTATCAAAGTTGAAGCTACAAAATTTACAGAGGTTGGATATGTCGGTCGTGATGTTGACTCAATTATTCGCGATTTAATCGAAGTTGCAATTAAAAATCAAAAAAGTGAAATGAAGAAAGATGTTTTTGACAAAGCTCAAAAACATGCTAAGAAAAAAATTTTAAAAGTTTTGGTCGGAGAAAATGCACTTGATGAAACTAAAGAAAAATTTACAAATATGCTTGATAGTGGCGAGTTAAATGATAAAGAAATTGAAATTGAAGTCCTAGATAATGGCAATTCTTACTCTTCAAATTTTGATTTTCCAGGAGGTCAGGTTGGAATGATTAATATCGGTGAAATGATTGGTAAGGCAATTGGCTCAGAAAAAACTAAAAAGGTTCACTTAACAGTTGAAGAGGCCCTAAAAACTTTGATTGATGAAGAATCAAACAAAATGATTGATGAAGATAAAATTATCAAAAAATCTTTAAAAGCAGTTGAAAATGATGGGATAGTTTTTATTGATGAGATTGATAAAATTTGTGCCAGAGGCAATGTTAAGGGTGGAGATGTTTCGCGAGAAGGAGTACAAAGAGATTTATTGCCGCTGGTGGAAGGAACAGCTATTAGCACTAAATATGGAATAATCAAAACCGATCATATTTTATTTATTGCATCAGGAGCATTTCATATTGCCAAACCTTCCGATTTATTGCCTGAACTTCAAGGAAGATTTCCAATTCGTGTTCAGCTTAAACCTTTGACTCAGGAAGACTTGTTAAGAATTTTAATCGATCCTGAGGCTAGTTTAATTAAACAATATAGCGCATTGATTGCTGTTGAAAATATTAATTTAATATTTAAGGATGATGGTATTTTAGAGATTGCTAAAATCGCTCATCGAGTTAATAGCGAAGTTGAAAATATTGGAGCAAGAAGATTACACACATTAATGGAAAAAATCCTTGAAGAAGTAAGTTTTAATGCTAGTGAAATGAAGGCAGGATCTGAAGTTGTTATCGACGCTCAATATGTCAATAACCATCTTGGCGATTTAGTGAATTCGAGTAATGATTTGATGAAATTTGTATTGTAGTAATTAATTAAGATCATTACTTGGTTTGGGCATATTTTCCAGAAAAATAAAGCAAAGGTTTTTTGTCGTTAACTTTTGCAAAATTTATTACCTCGCCAATGATGATATGATGATCGCCCATCTTAATTACTTTATGTTTTCGACACTCAATAAAACATAAAGAGTTATGAAAAATTGGATTGCCAAATTTACTAAAAATATAAGGTTCAACACTCCATTTTTTAGAATTTTTTGGGGTAGCAAATGCCGATGCCAAGTCTTGCTGTTCCTCGCTCAAAATATTAAGTAAAAAATAACGATTTTGCTTAAAAAATTTGAGATTGCCAGATTTATTATCGATACAAAAAGAAATCAAAGCAGGACTTAAGGAAATTGAGGTAAAGGAATTAATGGTCATGCCAAAAAATTCTTCAGCAAAGATTTTTTTAATCTTTTGTAAGAAATTTTCACTAAAATAATTTTTAGGATTGTTATTCGGCTTTTCTATAAGTTTATCTGTTTTATTGATGATATTATTTTGTGAAAATAATTTGTTAATTAGGCGTTTTTGCCAGTTTTGTTGATCAGCAAAATTATGCCAAAAATCTTCGAATTTTTTTAGCAAGTTATTTTCATTAAGAAAATTTTCATAAAATTTTTCAGTAAATAATTTTTCACTAAAAAATTTTTGAGCAAAGAAATTATTTTTTCGAGCACATGCTATTACAACTCCTGTAGCAAATTGGCCAAGGTGATTGCGAAGTTCTTTTGGATCAATATTTTCTTTAGATTTAATATTATTTAATTTAAAATTCCTTACACTTAACAAATCTGGTTGTTTTATAATTTTATTAATATTTCTTGTCATATATTATTTTTTTTGTAATATTTCAATTAAATTATCATCAAATCTAATTATTTCTTGTAGCTCAAAATTATTGATAGCATTCTTGATATCGGTTATTCCAAGTTCAGCAATGGCAGGAATGCCATCATTGCCGATGATAATCTGGCTTTTTGCCCAAATAATTTTATCAATCAGATTATTTTTTATAAGCTGGGCAATAATTTTACTTCCTCCTTCAACCAGAACTGAATTAATTCCCTCCTGTGCTAAAATTTTGAGAGCCCATTCTAAATCAATATTTTGTTCAAGGATATGATTTTTTTTAACAAAGATAACTTTACCTGCAAAATTTTTAAAAAATTTATTATTCTGATTAGATTCACAAGTAATAATTATTAGATTACAAGGATCGTCAAAAATCTTATAATTATCATTAAAATTCAAACTATTACTCACAATAATTTTTTTTGGACTATATTGTTCTAATCCATTAATTCTACAGGTAAGGCTTGGATTATCATGTCTTAAAGTATTTGCTCCAATTAAGATTGCATCACTTTGAGCGCGAAGCAAATGACTATATTTTCTGGCTTGCTCATTTGTTATCCATTGACTTGAGAAACTTTTTGTAGCAATTTTGCCATCTAGAGAGCTGGCAATTTTAAGAGTTAAATATGGCAAGGAAGTTTTTTGAACTTTGAAAAATTCTTGATGAAGTTGTTTGCCAACTTGTGATTCGATAATTACTACTTCTATTCCAGATTTTTGAAGAATTTCAACGCTTTTGCCATTGATATTTGGATTGCGATCGATATTGGCAATTACAACGCGAGCGAATTTGTTAGCAATAATTTCATCAACACAGCCAGCACTTTTTTTCCCGTCATACAAACAACATGGTTCAAGGGTTAAATACATTGTAGCATTGATTAGTAAACTTTTATTAGCAACTTTGTTGATAGCAATTATTTCGCTGTGAGGTCTGCCATTTGGGGCAGTGATAGCGGTTGCTAAAATAACATCATTGTTAACAATTACGCAGCCAACCCTTGGATTTGGAGAGCAGTTAATCAAAGATTTTCTGGCTAAATTTATCGCTAAATTTAAATATTTTTGATCTTTTTGATAAAGTGAATTTAACATTTTTTTTAAAATAAAACAGTTTTAATTTTTTAAAAAAAATTAATAATCTATGACTTGAAAAAATATATTGATAACTCTAACTTAATGCCCCATTTTAATAAATTTTGAAAAAAAATTTGCTATAAAAGTTTTCAAGATTAAATTTATTTCTTAAGGGTTGACAATTAAGCTAATTTTTAAAATAATAAGCTACAAAAATTAATTTTACCAATTTAATTTTTTAGGAATTTTTTTATGAAAACTTTAAATAAGTTTTCATAAAATTATACGATAGATTAGCAACAAAGATATTAAAAATTTATTTTGATGGGTTGCAAAATTAACAAACTATTTTATTTGGTAAGTTTTGTTATAATACTTTGCTCATGTTCATCAAATCAATCATCATTGCGAAATAGATCGGTGAATCAGAGGAGTCAAAATTTATACCCTAACTACCAACAAAATGCACTGCCAGCTAATTCTGGTTATTATGTTAATCCATATGATTTCCAAAGAGGCAGTAATAGAATCTATGATTACGATCAGTATTACGTTGCTCCAACTCGATATAAAAATATTGAGCCAGAATCAAAAAATGTAATTTTAAATAAGTATTAATGAATAAAGTTAGGCCAAAATCAATTGCTATTTTTAACAGATCTTTGCTTTGCAATTTTTCATTGGTTGTAATGTTTTTTGTAAGCTCATGTTCATCAAGCCCATATCTTTACGATCGTCCAGGTTTTGAATCGGGTTCAGTTCCACCCCAAGAGCAGGGCATAGAAGGGCAAAATCGTGTTGCTCCAGATTATTATTATCGTCAACAATCACCTTATCCTTATCAGGGTCAACCACAAAATTATCAGCAAAATCAACCTTATCCATATAATCAACAATATAATCAAGGTGGAATGCAGGGTGGAATGCAATCGCAGGGTTATCCACCTGCTCAATACGGTTCGCCTTATCAAGTTTATCCATCGGCTGGTTCGCGTTATTATTCAAATCCTTATGCGATCCCAGCATCGCCATACTATCCGCAATATGATGCCGATCAATATTATGTTCCGCCAGCTTATTATGGTGTTGAAAATCAACCTAATTCAATGCAAAAACCACAATCATCTGGCAAGGCTTATTAATTAAAATTTAAAATTATGACTAAAATTATTATTTACACCAAAGACATCTGTCCATACTGCAACAAAGCCAAAGCCTTACTGCAACGTAAAAATGCCCAATATCATGAAATAAAAGTTGTTGATGATGTTACTAAAGAAGAGATGGTCAAAAAAGCCAATGGTAAAATGACAGTTCCACAAATTTTTATCAATGATATTCACATTGGTGGATGTGATGATCTTTATGCCATGGAAGCGGAAGGTAAGCTTGATGAGTTGTTAAAGCATTAAAAAATATTTTTTAAATAGCCCTTGTAAAGCAAAACTAAAAAATTATATTTGTTAATACCTTAAGTTAAATTCTTTTAACTAATCGATTTTTTGCATTAAATTTAAAATTAAAAACTATGAAAGTTAGACCATTGCACGATCGTGTTCTTGTTGAACGCGTTGAAGCTGAAAGCAAAACTGCTGGAGGCATTATTATCCCAGATACCGCTAAAGAAAAACCAGCTGAAGGGCTTGTTATCGCTGTTGGTAAAGGTAATTTTAATGATAAGGGTGAGCGAGTTGCCCTTGATGTTAAGGTTGGCGATCGAATTCTTTTTGCTAAATGGGGTGGATCCGAAGTTAAAGTAGACTCTAAAGAATTAATCATTCTCAAAGAATCTGATATTTTAGCAGTTATTGAAAGTAAAAAATAATTGTTATAAAATATTGTAAAAAAAATTTGCTAAAAATTTTAGCAAAAATTCTTAAAAATATCTAAAAAAAATTTAATATAATTTAAAATAAAAAAGGAGAAAATATGTCTGTAAAAGTTATGAAATATTCTGATGAAGCGCGAAAAAGTTTGCTGATTGGAATCAACAAACTTGCTGATGCAGTTAAGGTTACTTTAGGACCAAAAGGGCGTAATGTGATTTTTTCTAAATCATTTGGTGCACCAAGAATTACTAAAGATGGTGTTACTGTTGCCAAAGAAATCGAGCTTGAAGATAAATTTGAAAATCTTGGTGCTCAATTAGTTAAAGAAGTTGCTTCAAAAACTAATGATATTGCTGGTGATGGAACTACGACTTCAACCGTTCTTGCTCAAGCAATCGCTCATGAAGGAATCAAGGCTGTTACTGCGGGAATCAACCCAATGGATTTAAAAAGAGGTATTGATTTAGCTGTTGACGAAATGGTTAAAGAACTCAACAAAATGAGCAAAAAAGTCAGCAACAAAGAAGAAATTGCTCAAGTTGCTACAATCTCTGCTAACGGTGATGTTGAAGTAGGAACTAAAATCGCTGAAGCAGTTCAAAAAGTTGGTCCAGAAAGTCCAATTACCGTTGAAGAAGCTAAAGGCCTTGAGTTTGAAGTTGACGTGGTTGAAGGAATGAATTTTGATCGCGGATATTTATCGCCATATTTCATTACCAATACTGAAAAAATGACTGTCGAAATGGATAATCCTTTCATTTTATTGTTTGAGAAAAAAATCTCAAGTTTACAACCAATGGTTCCAATGCTTGAAGCAGTTGTTCAATCTTCACGACCATTGCTAATTATCGCTGAAGATGTTGAAGGTGAGGCTTTGGCAGCTTTAGTGGTTAACCGTTTACGCGGTGGCTTAAAAGTATGTGCAGTTAAAGCTCCAGGTTTTGGTGATCGTAGAAAAGCAATCATGGAAGATATTGCAGTATTAACCAATGCTCAATTAATTTCTGAAGATCTAGGAATGAAGCTCGAAGCTGTTACCCCTTCGCAACTTGGACAAGCTAAAAAAATTATTGTCGATAAAGAAAATACCACAATAGTTGATGGTGCTGGTAAGGCTTCAGATGTTAAAGCTCGATGCAATTCAATCAAAGCGCAGATTGAAGAAACTACTTCTGATTATGATCGCGAAAAACTTCAAGAAAGATTGGCAAAACTTTCTGGTGGTGTTGCTATTATCAGGGTTGGTGGAACTACTGAAGTTGAAGTTAAGGAAAAGAAAGATCGTGTTGATGATGCTTTAGCTGCAACACGCGCGGCAATGAAAGAAGGAATTGTTGCTGGAGGTGGTTCAGCGTTGTTGTATGCTGGACGAGTTCTTGACAAGTTAAAAGTTGCTAATGAAGACCAAGCAGTTGGTGTTAAATTAGTGAGAAATGTTGTTAAATCTCCAATTAAACAAATCGCAGAAAATGCTGGTTTTGACGGTGCCGTAATTTGTAATGAAGTTATGATTAAAGCTGATCCAGCTTTTGGTTATGATGCTCAGAATAACAAATATGTCGATATGTTCAAAGCTGGTATTGTTGATCCAACTAAAGTTGTTAGAACCGCTTTACAAGATGCTGCTTCAATTGCTGGTTTATTAATCACAACTGAATGTGCAATTGTTGAGAAAAAAGAAGAAGATGCTGGTGGAGCAGGTGCTCATAGTCATATGGGTGGTGGCATGCCAGGAATGGGCTTCTAATAAAACTTTAAATTTTAAAATATTTTAAAGTGAATTAAAGCAAGTTCTTAAAAAACTTCTCGCAAAATTAAAGCAAGATAGCAGAAATGCTATCTTGCTTTTTTTATTGTTAAGGTTTTTTAAATTGATTCAAGGGTTGAAGATCGGTGGTTAATAGATCAAAAAATTTAAATTCTTCATTTTAGGTAGTTATAAATTATGATTTTTTTTTACTAAAAATCTCTAAAAAGCTTCAGCTGTATAGGGTATTTTGCTTTATTCTTTAAAAATTTTATCTTAAAAATATTTTATCTAAAGCCCTTTAAGCTAGGAATAATATAGTTCAAAAAAATCCTTAGATTTGTGTAATGCTATTTTTATTCTTAAATTTAAATTTTTAATCATTCTAAATTCTTATTTGCTGTTTTCATCGACATTATATGGTTTTTTTTAATCATCTTTTTGGTTGGTTGGTTTTTTTAAGAATTTTACCACAAGCATTTCGATCCATTAAGCAATCTGGTTATTTTACTAATATCTAACGATCGACTTTTTTAGAAATTTACCTCTCGCATTTAGATATTGATCAACTTGTTCTTTTGCAAATTTAGATCATCGATTAGTCTTCGCTTCCCAAGTTATAATAGTCTTGGAATTGGTAATTAAAGACTCGATTAGTGGTAAGTATCATTAATTTAAAAATCACTAGTGATGCTGTTGTTAAAGGTTAAGCGTAAAGCATTAGCTATGGCGATAACATCAATTATTTGTTGCAGTATTGCCCCTTGAGCAGGGCTAATATATCCATAACCTGCGATAATCATACCTATTAGGCTAAACAACATTCCTCCCACTGCGCTTTGTAAAATGATTTTACGCATAGCAATGCTGATGTGAAAAAGTTGGTCAACTTTATGTAAATTATTTTCTAAAATTACCGCTCCTGCAGATTCGCTAGTGATGTTGTTATTTTTGCCAAAGGCAATCCCAACTGTTGCTAACATTAAGGCTGGAGCATCGTTAATGCCATCACCCATAAACAAAGTTTTGGCTTGCTTGGTTTCATTTTTAACAATTGCTAATTTTTGTTCAGGAGTTTGCGAGCTATAAAATTCTTTGATTCCAAGATTTTTAGCAAAATATTCAACTTCATTATGGCGATCTCCAGATAGTAAAATTATTTTATTAAAATTATGTTCAGGACCAAGGTGATCAATGAAAGAATGGCTTTCAAGGCGAGGTTGATCGCGAAATTTTAAAATACCTGCAAGTTTATTATCGATAACTACTAAACATTCCAAACCAGCTTGCGTAGCTGGCAGAACTGCTTCACCAAGAAAATTGCTAGCGAGATGATCGCGATTGGTGATAGTGATTTCTTTGTTATTGATTATACCAGTGATACCATATCCTGCTTGTTCCTTGATATTTTGAACTTCTAATAACGGAATAAATTGGTCATGGCATTTTTTTAAAATTGCTAATGCTAAAGGGTGACGCGAGAAGCGTTCAAGGCTTGCTGATTTTTGCAAAACTTGTTGATCATTAAAATTATTGAAGCAAATAATTTCTTCAAGAAATGGCTCGCCATATGTCAGGGTTCCGGTTTTATCAAAAATTGCAGTCGAGCAAATTGGCAGATTTTCTAAAATTCTTGGATCACGAATAACGATCCCATTTTTTGCCGAAATTGAAATAGCACTAATTATGGCAATTGGCACGGCAATCAACAACGGGCAAGGTGTGGCAATGGTTAGTACTGCTAAAAAATTTTCTAAACTGTTAGTAAAATAATAGCTTGCAAAGGCAATCAGCAAAGCAAGTGGGGCAAAAATTGCCCCAATTTTATCGGCTAATTTGCGTATCTGGGGTTTTTGGTCTTTGGCTTGCTTCATAACTTCGATGATCTTGGCGTATCGCGATTCTTTGGCTAATTTTTCAGCACGAATTAACAATAAATTTTCGCCATTTATTGCTCCTGATAAAACTTTTGAGCCAATTGTTTTGCTGATGTGAAATGGCTCGCCAGTAAGATAAGATTCATCCATTGTGCTCATTCCTTCGATCACTTCACCATCAACTGGGCATATTTCGTGAGGTAAAATTGCCAAGCAATCGTTAACCTGGATTTGGTCAACTTTGATTTCAGAAATTTGATTATTAATTTTTAAATGAGCGATGGGAACATTTCTTGATGCTAAAGCTTCCAAAACGAAAGAGGCTTTGCTTGAGGCATATTCTTCAAGGCCTTGTCCGCTGGCTATCATTAAAATTAACAGATTGGCTGTTAAATATTCATGCAAATAAATTGCTAAAGCTAAAGCAATGAAAGCAATAACATCCGCTCCTAAATTACCCCGTAAAATTTTTTTAAAAATTTGCAAAAGTTGAATTAGCCCAAAGCTAAAAATTATCGCAATTAGAGGATAAGGAGCGATATTTTGATAAGCAAAAATTTTTAACAAAACATAACTTAAGATTGCAATAATTGTTAGAACACAGCACAGATTTTGTGGTTTTAAAAAAGTCTTAATTATTGATTTAACTTTAATTGCACTAACTTTATTATTTTTTAACATTTGTCTTTAATAATTATTTTTTTTATTGCTTTATCGTTAAGTTTATTTAAATATATTTGCTTAATAAATTTATAATTATAAAATAAATTAAAAATATTTTTAAGTTTTTTAAAAATATATTTTTGGATAAATTTCTTAAAATTGTTTTTGAGCCATCTATTTAAAAGATCAAAATTAACTTTTTAGAATTTAGAAATATTAAAATAATTGACAATAATTTTGATTTTAGCAATATTAAAATTATGAAAAAAATATTAAAACTCAGAAATATTAGAAATTTTATTATTTATAATGACGAAGCTATTTAAAACAGTAGAAAGATTTTTTAAAATAATAAAATAAAAATTTTAATGTTTAATTAATTTAAATATAACACTACAATGAACCTTCAATTAATATATGACGGGGATGGTTTAAAAAACCATGAAATAAATCCTCGTGAATTATCATCTGCGATACTAGGTCTTGATGGTCTTTTAAATGAGGCAAATAAGACACTAAACTTAGGCAAAACAAAAATTCAAGTAAAGGTCAAATCTAATTTGGAAGCTGGATCTTTTAAAATTAACTTTCGAATAGATCAGAACATAATTGATAAAGTATCCGATTTATTAACTAGTCAAAATGCAGAGGCTTTAATAAATGCTTCTGAATTAGCTGCTATTATATTTGGTGGAGCTGGTTGTTTATGGAAGTTGTTAAAATTTTTGAAAAATAGAAAACCAACAAAAAAATACACAAAAGATAATCTTGTTATAATTGAAATTGATGATGAAATTTTTGAAACTAATGAGCAGGTTATAAAGCTATACGAAAATTGGCAATTAAGAAAATCTCTTGAAGAAATGGTTTCTCCTCTAGGAAAAAACGGAGTAGATCTATGTGTAATTAAGCCAGAGAATTGCCAAGATTTTTTTGATGTAAAAAAACATGAATTTGAATATTTTAAATGTCCACCAGCAAAAGAAGTAATGATTGAAGAACCGGTTAAATTTAATACTAATCTCAATATTATCTCTTTGTCTTTTAAAGATAAAAATAAATGGTATGTAAATGATGGTCAATCTAGTTTTTATGCGACGATAGAGGATTTGGATTTTTTAAGAAGGGTAGATGAAAATGAAGAGTTTAGAAAGGGCGATATTTTAAGAGTTTTAATAAGAAGAGAGCAATTTTTAAATGAAGAACAAAAATTGAGAACCGAATATTTTATTGAAAATGTTAATGAACATAAAAAGCCTCATCAACAGCTGAGCTTGTTTTATTGATAATTTTTTTACAAATTTTTTAAAATAATATTTAGTTATTTTCTTAATTTATTTTAGAATTTTCTTTGAAAACTTATTTTAATTCGACGATATCTTTATTATCAAATACGGCTAGTTTGTAGTCTGCTAGTGAGTTTTGATATTCTTTGTAAACCTCGGCCAATGCTGCTTTAGATGAGGCGAGATCTTGTTCGCGAATGTTTACTAAAAAGAAATTGCTTGCTCCGTGTTTAAATTTTTCAACCTCAGAATTTTGTAGAATTTCGGCGAGTTTAACTTCTTCGCTTAAGAGATTGTGAGTTTCGTTGATCATAAGAACCTTGACTAAAATCTGATCAATTTCAACTTTAATTTGATCTTCCAAAAGTGATCTTTGATATTTTAAAGCGCTGATTTTTGCTTCGCTAGAACCAACTTTTCCACGAGCTTCGCGAAGCTGAAGAGGCATTGACATGGTGATATTGGCATAATTATTGGCTTCGCTACGAGATATTGGTCCTGCACCTTGATCTTTTGATGCTCCTACGTCAACATCTAATTGCGGTTGAAGCGAGTTTTTGGCAAGCTTTAATTTATTGCTTTCTTCATCATTTTTAATTTTAAGCAAACGAATTTCAGGGCGTTTATTCAAAGCTAATTCTTGACTATTTTTAAACTCTTTTTCATTTGGAGGTTTGGGAAGAGTTGAAGGAATTTTTGCTAAATTGGCAAGACTAGTAACTATCGGCTTGGACTCTTCATCGCGGTAAAATAATGACAGATACAAACAATCGCTTTCAAATTCTTGGCGAATTTTGACCAATGATGCTTTACGTTTTAAAAGATTTTTACGATTTTCAACAACTACAATTTCAGCAATATCGCCTTGCTTAGCTCTTGCTTGAAGTTGTTTTTGACGATTTAAAGAAAGTTGATAAAGATCTTCATAAATTTGAAGAATCTTTCCCGATGTTACCCAAGACCAATAGGCTTTAGTTGCATCTCGAGCGATTTCCATTTTGATATTTTCTAACTCAATTTTACCTTCCTCTATGCCTAGATTGCCAAGAATAATGGCAAGACGATTGTCATCAATATCGCGATCTTTTAGTAATGAAAATTTTGCACCTGCACGAAATTCGCCTTGTGAGTTGGTGAGTTTTTGACCATCATATTCGGCAAATTTGCCATATGATTTGCGATAGCCAGAATAAACCTTGCTTCCTAAAGCTCCAAGATATTTTTCAATTTCAGCATCGTAAGTTTTGCCATCATAATAGCCACGAGTTTTTGCTGAATAATTTTGTTTTAGACGAATATCAAAAAAACCTTTTGAAGCAAGAAGGTCAGACTCTAATGAGCGAATTTTGTCGTAATGTGAAAGAATTTTTGGGTAATTTTTTATGGCTGATTTTACAACTTCATCTAAGCTAACAGTCTTAACATTTTTATCATTATTTACTAATTTTTGATGAACATGCGAAGTGTCATTGGCAATGTTTTCAAGAGTAATTTTATCTTTGTGGTTATCAGATTTTTTTGGTTGATTGTTTTCTTTGGTGGGTTTTTTTGTTAATAAGTTTTTTGAGCCATTGTTATTTTGATCAGGCAAATCTTGAACATTAAGCTCGCTTGCAACTTGGCTTGACGAAGTTGGGTTCTGAGCATTTGATGAGTTAAGTAAAAAATTGAGATTGAGCAATGTGATAATTAAAAAACTACTGGTAAAAAAATTTTTCTTACTCATCTTTTTTTAATTGTTTGGGATTGATAACGCTCTGATCAAACTCAGCAGGGAAGCTATTAATTTGGCGCCAAATCTCATAGCCAAGTTGAACAGAGTTCAGTAAAACCCAGCCGTAAACTTTACTGCCATGACGTAAAAATCTTTGGTCTGGCCAATTTTCCCAATTTTTATTTTGATCTTTTTTGATGATAATACGAAATTTACCATTTTCAGAAATTGATGAATCAATAGCGCTAACCACTCCTGCAAATGTCCCAATTGCTAATGATGGCCATCCACTCATCTGAACTGCTGGCCAGCCTTCAAATTGCAAACGAACTTTTCTTCCCTCGTAAATTAAAGGAATGTCGTTACTATTGACATAAAGCTCAATAGCTGGATCGCTGAGGGTTGGAGCAAAGGTCGCTATTTTATCGCCAGCTTTGACGATTGTCGCATTATTTCCCGGTAAAACTTTTAAAATTACCCCATCTTTTGGAGCGTAGATAATCTGATTTTCTTGACGCGATAATTTAGTTTCGCTTTCAGCAACTTCTGAAGCAACTGCTTCCATAGCTGATAATAATTTCTTATATTCAATTTTGGCTTCTTCAAAATCTTTACGAGAACTCAAGCCTTTGTTTAGCAATTCTTCTTGACGCTCATAATTAATTTTAGCAGTTGAAGAGGCAATTTGTGCAACTTGCAGTTTACGTTTTTTAGCATCTCGTTCGCTCCGAATTCGCTCAAGGATTTGTGGATCATTGTCAATGATTTCGGCAATTACATCATTTTGTTTAACCTTCGCGCCATCGCTAACATACCATTTTTTTATTTTGCCATTTATTGGTGAATTAATTTCTTGAGCGCGATCATTTGGATCGTTGGCAATGACATAGCCAAAGCCTTTTGCAGTTTGTTGCCAAGGGGTGATAATTAAAAAAAATAAAAGTACCCCAACACCTATTAACAAGCTTTTTGCAAGAACTTCAACTGCATTGGGTAGTTTAATTTGCTTTAAGTTTGAGAAAGCTTCAAGATCATTATTTTTTTTATTGGTCATTGTCCTTCAATAAATTGATTTAGGTCGTTAAGATCATTAATATTTTTGCTAAAATTTTTTTCAATAAAAATTTTATTTTCAAAGCTGTCCAGATTGTCATAGCGATGAGAAAAATACAAAAACATTCCGCGATGCTCAAGGGTCAAATAAGTTAAAACTTTTTGACGAATTTTTTCAGCAAGCATGTCTAAAACTTCATCAGCAATAATAATCTGAGGCTTGTGAATTAAGGCTCGGGCAATTTTTAAAAGAATTTTTTCTGATTCGCTAAAAGGCCAACCATTTGGTAAAATTCTTAAATCTATACCTTCGCTATGATTAAGAATTGTCTGGGCTAAACCAACATTTTCCAAAACAATCATGATGTAATTTTGCGAAATATTTTCGTGATTGAAAGTCAAATATTCACGAAGAGTTCCTTCAATAAAAGGTGAATTATCAATCACGGCAATTTGTGATCTGAGCTGATAGGCATCTAGATCGTTAAGATTTTTAGTGTTGATAGCAATCATTCCCGAGATAGGTTGAGTGAGCCCTAAAAGCATCTCGATGATAATTTTTTTAGTTGAATAGCCATTAGTGAAAAGTAAATAATTTTTACCCTTTAGAAAATTCAAATCAAATTGAAAATCACAGATACCTTGGCGATAAAGCACTCGCTCAAAACAAACTTCATTGATAACCTCGTCAACTTCTTGATTTTTCTTATGATCACGAGGGATATTTTGAAATTGTGAAAGTTTTTCGCTTGAGGCAATAAGATCATAAAAATTTTCAAAATCTCGACCAAGAGTAGCAATGTTGTATAAGATTGCCGAAATTATTAATTCTGATGCAACTAACTGCCCTAAGCTTAGTTGTCCTTTCAAAAATAACCATCCACCTAGAACTAAAAGCAAAGTAGTAGCTAAAGCGTAAAGAATGAAAAGGGAAATTACTTGGCGAAAGAGATAGCGAAAATGTTTTTTTCTTTCCTCAAGGTAAAGTCCTGTGATAAAATCAATTTTGTATTTGGCATAATCTCTGCCAGTGCTTGATTTGAATAAAAGATGGTTTCGAGCTATATCTTCAAACCAGCCAATTAAATCATATTTTCTGCGACTTTCAATGACTTGATGCTCAATTGCTTTTGAAGCGGAAGTTTTCCAGACCACATAAACTGCGAAGGGAATGCCAATTGTAAAAACTAGAAAAAAGGGATGATAACAGGCAATTAGCAATAAGCTGATAATTGATTGGAAGAAAGTGGTAAAAGTTTTATTTAAAAGTTTGGGAATGGTTTTTTGAATTGCCATAGTTTCAAAAAAACGATTGACTAATTCGGTTTGATTGGCTTCTTCAAAATCGCGATGATTAGCGTTAAGTAAAGACATACCAACTTCATAACCCATTCTTGCAAAAAATCTTCTTTGAAAAATTTCGCTAACGTGAAATTGTAAAATATTTGCTAAACCATATAACCCAACCAGAATTAACAAAATGAAACCCAAGACGAGGATTGGTTGAAATAATGCTGTAAAAGCAACTGAATTGATCAGTAGTTGAACGCAAATTGGGGTAGCTAAACTTAAGATACTGATGATTACGCCGTATGTTATGGCAGTGATAAAAATCGGTTTATCAGCTTGCAAAACTTTTTTTACATAATAAAAGAAATTACCCTCATCAATTTTGTTACTGAAGGGTTTGTGGAGTTTTTTTGCTGAGAGTTTATACATTTTTTTGATATTTCTTTTGCCTAAATTTTTTGATTTTAAGTAAAAATATTTTAAAAATTTTTCCAAATTTATCTTTTAAAATAATTTTTTGCAAGGATAATAACTTAAAAAAAACAAATAAGAAAAAATTAAAAGTTTAAAAGTTATGAAGTTTTGCAAATCCCTAATTATTATTTTCTGCTCTATGTCAATATTCTCAATATTTCAAGCCAAAGATTCTCAAGCTAAAAATGTTAATTTTTATCAATTTAAATTCAAGCAATTTGATGGTAAAGATTTATTGCTTAGTGATTTTAAGGGTAAGGTTTTGCTGGTCATTAATACCGCTTCAAAATGTGGATTTACTAAACAATATGCAGGTTTAGAAAAATTATATAAAAAATATCAAGAGCAGGGTTTGGTCATTATTGCTGTACCTAGTGCTGATTTTGGTGGACAGGAATTTGAAAAAGACGAAGAAATTCAAAAATTTTGTAAGTATAATTATGGTTTAAGTTTTCCGGTAGCAAGAAAAGAGGTTGTTAGTGGAGATAATGCTCATCAATTCTATTTGCAAGCTAAAAAAACTTTAGGTTTTGGAACTGCACCGAAGTGGAATTTTCATAAATATTTGGTTGATCGCAGTGGCAATTTGGTTGATTACTTTGCCTCAACCACAGCTCCTGAAGATGAAAAATTAATCAAAAAAATCGAAGAATTATTGCAAGCCAAAGTTGAGTAAAAAGATTTTAAATAAAACTATTAATTTTTTTGCTTGTAATTATTTCTTAAGACATTAAAATCATCAAATCCTTACTGTCAAAAAATATAAAATAATTATTCAAATGTTAAAAATTCGTCTTTCTTTAGGTGGTAGAAAAGGTGTTCCTTTCTATCGTATTTTAGTTACAAATAGCACTTCTCCACGTGATTCTAAGTTCATTGAAAAACTTGGAACTTACAACCCTTTACTTGGTGATAGCGATGAAAAAAGAGTTGTTATTAACAAAGAGCGCATTGAACATTGGTTAACTGTTGGTGCTCAGCCAAGCGAAAGAGTTGCTAAATTCTTAATTAATCTGGGTGTTAAAGGTGCTGAAAAATACAAGCCAAACTATAAACCAAAAGCTAAAGGTTCAAATCTAAAGAAAAAAGCTAAAGAAAAACTAGCTAAAGAACAAGAAGCCAAGGCTAGTGAAGCTCAAGCGTAAATAATAAAATAAATCCAAGCTTGCCAAGCTTAGCTTATAAACTTTGGGACAAAGGCTGTTTTCTTTAATATTAATACTAGATAGTTTTTAAGAGTTGCTAAGATTCTTTGTTAGAATTAACTAATTATTAATCTTCTTAAATAATTGTTAATTTTAGGTTTTTAAAATCTCAAAAATTTCAAAACCTTAAACTTTTAAACTTCACTCGAGTGTCAAAAAAATATCAAGAAATCCTAGTAGCAAGTAATAATTTAGGGAAAATCAAGGAAATAACTTCCCTGCTCGAACATATCAACATCAAAGCTATTTCGCCTTTGTCATTTAACATTGCTGAGCCTAATGAGACTGGTCAAACATTTGCCCAAAATTCACTACTGAAAGCTAAATATTATGCCCAAAAAACTAACCTTCCATCCTTAGCCGATGATTCTGGTTTATGTATTTTACCTCTTAATAATCAGCCTGGGGTTTATTCGGCAAGATATGCTATTGATCCGAAAACTGGTCAAAAAAATTTCCCTTTTGCTTTTGAAAAAATCTTCAAAGAGTTAGCTAAGTTAGGATTCAATGACGATAAAATAGCTAAAGCCTGCTTCATTTGCGATTTGTCTTTTTTTGATCCTAAAACCAATCTCGCTAAAAATTTTGAAGGGCGAGTTGATGGAAAGATTAGTTTCAAACCAATTGGCGAATTTGGTTTTGGTTATGATCCAATTTTTATTAAAGATGGAATGGCTCAAACATTTGCTCAATTACAACCTTATTTCAAGCATCAAATCTCTCATCGCGCATTAGCTTTTGAAAAATTTTTAAATTGGTTAAAAAATTTATAAAAATTTAAAAGTTTTTTTAAATTCAACACTTGCAAATCTAAACAATAATTCTTAATTTATTAAAGGTAAAAATTCTAGATTTACTGAGTAACGAAACATTACTTGGGAGGAAAATAATTCCAATGTCTTGTAACATTTCTTGTATTTAAATCAAAATATCACAAAATTTTAAGATAAAATCTTTAAAAATAAATTATAGTTAATGGGAGTTTGTTTTTTTAATATTTTTTTTCAAAAACAGGCAATTATAATTTAAATATTTTTCTTAAAGCATTTAGAAATGCAAAATGTTATTAAATTTTATCACAAATTAACTTAATTTAAACTCAAAAATAATGAGCAAAAGAGATTATTATGAAATCCTAGGTGTTGGGAAAAGTGCTTCAGCTGATGAAATAAAAAAAGCTTATCGCAAATTAGCGATGCAATACCACCCTGATCGTAATCCCGGAAATAAAGAAGCAGAAGATAAATTCAAAGAAGCAACTGAAGCTTATGAAGTTTTAAAAGATGATGATAAGCGAAGTGCATATGATCGTTATGGTCATCAAGCCCAAGGGCAGGGTGGTTTCTCGGGAGGTGGTGGATTTAATCAAGGTTTCGATGGTTTTGATTTTAATGATATTTTTAGCAATTTCACTGATATTTTTGGTGAAATGGGTGGAAAGCGTCAGGGCAAAAAAAGAAGTGCTGAACAGCAGGGTTCGGATATTCGTTATAATCTGGAAATCTCCTTGGAAGAGGCATTTAAAGGAACAACTGAAAAAATCTCTTTTAAAATTGCTAGCACCTGTGATTCATGCCATGGAACTGGTAGTGAAAATAATGAAAAGCCAATTGATTGTCCAACATGTAAGGGAAGCGGAAGAATAAGAGCTCAACAAGGTTTTTTTATCGTCGAAAGAACTTGTACCACTTGTCATGGAACTGGCCAGATAATCAAAAATCCTTGCAAAAAATGTAATGGTGAAGGTAGAGTTAATAAGGATCGAACTCTATCAGTAAAAATTCCTGCAGGAGTTGAGGAAGGTAACAGAATTCGTTTAAGTGGTGAAGGAGAAGCGGGGGTTAGAGGAGGAGTAGCTGGCGATTTATATGTTTATGTAGCAATTCGTAAACATGAATTTTTTATAAGAAAAAATGATGATATTTATTTTGAAATGCCAATGCGTTTCACTACTGCTGCACTTGGTGGATCTATTGAGATTCCATCAATTGATGGTTCGAAGGCTAAACTACAAATTCCTGCAGGTTCACAAAATCAAGACCAATTCCGTTTAAAATCAAAAGGTATGAGTGTTATGAATTCAGGGGGAAGAAGGGGTGATATGTATGTCAAAATAAATATCGAGACACCTGTAAAGCTCTCAGCTCAAGAACGGGAACTATTTGAGAAGCTTGATAAATTATTACAAGACAAAACTAATAATCCAAAATCGGAAAGTTTTTTCAAAAAAATGGGAGAGTTTTTTAAATAAAAATTTTTCTACAGAGAAAATCTTTTAAATTTTCTAAATAGAAAATTATTTGTTTTTTATTCTCGAATTTGAGGAAGAGTTGGTTTAAATTTTTTTAAATTTTTATAAGTTTTTTTAAGTTTTTCTAGAGTTTGAGTTTTAGCATATTTAGCTAATGTATAACTTGGGTGTATTTTTTTAGAGATTTCTTCTCTTATAGATTTTTTTTTTAAAATAAATGCTATTTTATCGGGTGTAAAGCCATCTTTATTTTTAATCTCTATACCACAAGAATTGTTAATTAAAATTGTAGCTAATTTGTCTTTATTTAATAATAATGCCATAGTAAGAGCCGTTTGACCAGATCCTTTATTATAATTATTGATTTTAGCTCCTTTATCTAAAAGACACTGAAGCATTTTAGGGGAATTTTCTTTATCAGTTGTAACAATTAATTCGCCTAAATCTGAATTCATTATGGCGTTGCAATTGCTTTCGTTAACCAAATTTTCAAATAATTCAATATCGCTTTTAGTAATTGCTGAGCGTATTTCAAGCTCTTCCTTTTCTTTTAAAATTAATTCCGTGTATTTTGTTGGCGATGATGTCATTGATAAGTATTTTTAATGGTTTTAAGTTAAAAAAAGTTAATTTAAAATAATGTATATATTGGTAAATTTATTTTTCAACTTATATTTTTATATCAAAAAATTTCTTTAATTTATTTTGAAATTATTTTTTTATTATTAAATTATTTGGTTATTATTTTTTTCAATAAGATTATTGAATTAATGGTCAAATTTCAATCTCCTACAAATTTGGTCTTGCAAGAGAAAAGCTAATTATTCTTTAAAAGATTTTAAAAATCTAAAATAAAAAGTTGGTAAAAATTGATTAAATTATTTAAATCAAAATATTTTAATCTAAATTGTTTATAAAAATAATTTTCATAAGAGTTTTTGTTAACAGTTACTAAATTAAATATTTTAAAATAAAAAATTTTAAAATATTAATTTTTAGTTATTAAAAACAACCCCTTGTTTATCTTAAAATTTTTTATAAAAAGTTAAGGAAATTTTTTAAACTCCTAAATTTTGTTATAAGAGTGCCAAGAATTAACATTGAAGTTATCGTTTTTTATTGACAGGATAAACACTCTTCATATTTTTCATTTTGAGGAGTTGGTAGCTTGATATTATTATTGTTGTTAATTGAGTTATTCAAATCAATACTCTCAAAAGTCATTTCATCTTTTTGAGTTTTATTAGAAACCTTGTCAGCTCTCTGAATTGAAGTTGATCGACAATAATATAGGCTTTTTAATCCTTTATACCAAGCTCTAAAATGAATTTCATGAAGGACTTTCTTGGAAACATTGCCTGGTAAAAAAATATTTAAGCTTTGAGCTTGGCAAATATATTCTTGACGCTCTGAGGCAAGATCGATAATCCATCTTTGATCAATTTCTTGAGCTGTTTTGAATACAAGTTTTTCATGTTCATCAAGAAAATCCAGATGCTGAACTGAGCCTTCATTGATAGTAATCGATGACCAAATATCTTCACTATTCTTTGCTTTTTCTTCAAGTAATCTTATTAAATTTTTATTACGAACATTAAATGATCCTGTTAAAGTTTTTTGAGTGAAGGAGTTAGCTGCAAATGGCTCAATCCCTGGAGAGGAATTACCAGCGATAATCGATATTGAAGCGGTTGGGGCAATAGCAAGTTTATTTGAGAATCTCTCTTGAATTCCTGCTTCTTTAGCATCTGGACAAGCACCTCTTTGATCTGCTAAAATTTTTGATGCCTGATCAACTCCTTGCTTAATATGTTGGAAAATTTTCTTATTCCAGACTTTACTCATTGCTGATTCCATTGGCACATTTTTACTTTGTAAAAAAGAATGAAAACCCATTACTCCAAGGCCAACACTTCTTTCGCGCATTGCTGAATATTTGGCTTTTGCCATTCCTTCTGGAGCTTTGTCAATAAAGTCTTGCAAGACATTGTCTAAGAATTTCATTACATCGATTAAGATTAACTCATTATCCTTCCATTCTTCGTAATATTCGAGATTAAGTGATGATAGACAACAAACTGCAGTTCGATCATTGTTAAGGTGATCTAAGCCAGTAGGAAGTGTAATTTCACTGCAGAGGTTTGAAGTTTTTACTTTAAGACCAAGCTTTTGTTGGTGATCCGGAATTGATCGATTTACCGCATCGATAAACAAAATATAAGGTTCACCGGTTTCAATTCTTGCCGTTAGAAGCTTAATCCATAATGCTCTGGCTTTGACGGTATCAATGGTTTGATTATTATATGGGCTTTTTAAATCAAAATCACCATCTTTTTCAACTGCTCGCATAAACTCGTCTGTAACTACAACACCGTGATGCAAGTTTAATGATCGGCGATTTGGATCACCTCCGGTAGGTCTTCGTAAATCAATAAATTCTTCAATTTCTGGGTGATGAATTGGAAGATATACCGCTGCAGACCCTCTTCGTAAGCTTCCTTGAGAAATTGCTAAAGTTTGTGAGTCCATCACTTTTATAAAAGGAATTATTCCTGAAGTTTTGCCATTACCTCGAACTGTTTCACCAATTGAGCGTAAGTTACCCCAAAAGCTGCCAATTCCACCTCCACGTGACGCAAGAAGAACATTTTCATTCCATAGATTAACTATTCCTGAAAGAGAGTCATTTGATTCGTTTAAAAAACATGAAATTGGTAAACCACGCTCAGTCCCTCCATTGCTTAGAACTGGGGTAGCTGGCATAAACCATAAATTAGAAATGTAATCGTAAAGACGATTGGCATGTTCTTGATCGTCAGCGTAGTAGCTGGCAACTCTGGCAAAGAGATCTTGATATGATTCGTCAGGCATTAGGTAACGGTCTTTAAGAACCGCTTTACCAAAATTGCTCAGTCTTTGATCTTTCTTGTTATCAATTTTAACAACAAATTTTGTGTTTCGATTTTTTTGGTAAGAAGGTGAATTGACTAAAATTTTGGAATTAGGGCTTTCTTCATTATTTTTAGCCGATTTTTTTTCTAAAGATTTTTTGCTCATGATTATTGTTTTTAAAATTAAATTTATTGTTGTAGTTTATTAATTAAAAGATTAAACAAAGTTAATAATATATTTAAAAAATAATACTATATTTAGTAGTTAAAATGTAAAGTTTGCACCAGATGTAGTTTTATACTATAATTTTTAATATACTTAAAATATTTGTCCACAACAATTTTAATTTTTTTTTAAAGTAAAGCTAAATCTTATTAAATGGCAAATAATTACTGAAAAAAACCTTAATTAATAAAAAAAATCGCATTAAAATTTTTTTAATGTTTTAGCTAATTAAAAAATCTTTAGGAATACTTAAAGTTAAGCTTAAAGATTATTATAGAAAATAAAAGTTATCTTCATGTTATAGGTTCATGTTATTGAATTTTTTATCAAATTTGTTAAATATTTTGCGTTTCTATTTTAAGTTAAATCAATTAACATCTGATTTTAATAAAAGGTTAATAAATGTCTATCGTGGTTTATTTTATTTTCGTAAGTAAATCAGTATTTTAGGCTTATCTTATTAATTTTTTTTAAGAGAACTCAAAAAAACTTGAATATATAAAAAAAATTTATAAAATTGTTGTTATTAATTTAACAAGTTATATAATTCCTAAGTTAATTTCAAAGTTTATAAGCTTTTTTCCCTTTTGGGCCCCATCGTCTAATGGTTAGGACGTCACCCTTTCACGGTGAAAATACGAGTTCGAATCTCGTTGGGGTCACCATTTCATTTTCACTTTTCTTGTCCTCTTTTTTTTAGTTTAAAAATAGTTTCTAAAAATAGTTTATTAAAATTGATTTAGTAATTTAAAACTTTGGTGGGTGTTATTGAAAAAAATTTTATGAGTTTCATGATTAATAAAATCAACATTATCAATAATTAAGGGTTTTATTTTTCTTTTTTGATAACATTTGGGTAGTTGATATTTTTTGGTTAAATTTACTACAATTTTTGGGCGATATCTACATAATTGGGAAATTTGGCTACGGTTCTTGATAACAATAATTTGATGATCTTGATAATAGACTAGGCAGTAATTGTTTCTTGGGTTGATAAAACATTTTTGACAATTATAATTATTTAACTTTTTATCACACTTTTTGATAAATTTAATTTTTCTTTGATTGAATTTTTTTTGCCAATTGAGATGCTGTTTTGTTGGAGACTTAAACTCAGAAAATTCAAGCCCTGAATTCGGGTGATATAGTGCGTAAGAATTTTGATTGCCAGCAATTATTAAGGCGGGGTTTTTAGAAAATTTATAAACAAAAAAACTACTTATAAAAATTATAATTGCCAATATTTTGATAAAACTATTATGCCATAAGCAAAATAATAAAATTGCTAAACAAGCTAGCAATAAAGAGAGCTGAGAAGGATTATGATAATGAATACTTGCTAATGAAATTTGTCCAAAAATACTAATAATTTCTTGGAGAATTTTAATATTTAAATCCATGAAGATTAAAGGAATTTTTTCTAATGCAAAAGGCATTAAAGCCAATGCCAAAAAACCGCTTGGCATTATTAGTAAAGAAGTTAACGGAATAGCTATAATATTGGTTATTGGTGCAATTAAGCTAAAATTACCAAAGCTTTGAATAAGGAATGGTAATGTTGTAATTTGGATTAATACCGAAATCAAAAATACTTCATGAAAATAATCAATAATTTTTTTTAGTTTAAAAGTTAAACGATTAAACCAAAATTTTTTCTCTCGAGGCAATCTAAGTGCTTGATTGGGATTAAAAATTTTTTGATGATAATCATGATAAAAACAAATCAAGACTAGCATGGCAATAAATGAAAGTTGAAAACTAAGATTAAATAATTGATAAGGATTGAGCAATGTCAGTATAAAGAAGCTAATGACTAAAGCTCTTTTACCATTAAATTTTTCATTAAAAAAATAACTTAAAATTAACAATAACACTGCGATAAAGGCTCTTTGGGCGGGGATTGGAGCGTTACTAATCATTAAGTAACAATAGCTAGCTAAGATCGCTAGAAAAGCTGAAATTTTTTTTAGGTCAAAAATAAGAGCTAGTGGGGTAAATAAGCTTAATAAATAACGACTTACAAATAAAAAAAATAAACATGCTAATGATAAATGAAAGCCAGAAATTGATAATAAATGACTTAATCCTGATTGGCGAATGTTTTCAAGGTTTTTACTAGTTATTCTCGATTGATCGCCAATTAAAAGTGCAAGTGCTATAGCCCCAGATTCCTGATTAATATTTTTAAAAATTCTTTCAGTAATTTTATTTCGAATCTCTAAAAAAAATTGTTGTTGGGTTTTGCTAAATTTCTCGAAATATAATTGCCAAGGATTGCTATTATTGATTCGGCTATTTTTTAATTTATTGCTATCAATTACCAACAAAGCAAAGCCGTAACCGCCAATCTTTCTTTGCTTGTTATAAATTGCAAAATCAAAATCATCGCTAAAATCTTTGGGTTTAATTGGTTGAAATAAAACAATAGCATTAAAATTATTATTTATTTGTAAAGAATTAAAATTTTTAACAACGCTTATATTAATATATGGCGCAGGCTGAGCCAAATAACTTTTGTTGTTAATTTTTATAAAATCTCCCCACTCATAATTATGTTGATAATCAATTAGTTTTCTATCAATTTCCTGAAAATCTTTAAGGTTGATTAAATTTCGAAAATTTTTGGGTAATTTACTTTTCTTTGAAGTCTTTTTATGATATTTTTTCTTGTTACTTTGTGGTTTTTTTGAACCAAGTTTATTTTTGTTTTGTGAATTTAATTTTAATTTTTTTTTATGATTTGAGGGTCGTATTTTTTTATTAAAATAATTTTGATAATCTATAAAATTAAATTTTTCTATAGTAGGATTTTTGATTAGTAAATTAGAGCCTGATAATTGATTTATTGGGTTATAAAATGGTTTTATTTCTTCTATTTTTCCAGAAATTTTAAGATAAGTTTTAAAATTAATTATTTGATAATTAAATAAAAATTTATCATAAAAATAGTTATAGAAAATCCCAGCTAAAAAACTACTAATTAGCAAGTAAATAAAATATTTTGAACGAAAAAAATTATAAAATAATAGACTCAAAGAACAAATAAAGAAAAAAGCTAAAATTAAAATATTTTTTTGAAAATTATTGTTAAATTTAATATAAAAAATACATCCCAAGGCAAAGACAAAGGGCAGAAAAAGCCAAAACCAGTATGGATCGCTATTATTTTGAGGATTTTTTAAAATATCTTGAAGACCGTTAATTCTTTTTGAAATAAAAAGCGATATTTTTTTCCAGAAAAGACCTATGAACATTAATGTTTCGTTTGTGGTGTTAATTTATTAAAAATAAATTTTGTAGAATATAATAGTAATTATTATTATTTATAATTTATATTTAAAGTAAATATTTTTTTAGTAATTAAAAGTTTTGTTGTTTGTTTTTTTGCAGATAAGTTTTTGGCTTAAGATATGATAAGTGAAAAAATTGATAATGGGCAATAAAATAAACCGATTAAAGCCAAAGTTATGACTGGATATTTAAAGTTATAAAAAATAAATTTACAAGTCATCTTATAAAAAGTTGACTAAAATAATGAAAGGATTAATCTAAAATTAAGTTTTCTAGATTTGAATGATAATATAATTAATAAACAAGCAATGGGCAAAGAAGATCCAATACATCATCCACAATTGCCAGATTCCGCTAGCACTTTTAAATCAAATCCTGAGGATATTTCTTCAGGTGCTATGGATAATAACCAAAAGTATATCTCGGGCAATCCTCTAGAAAGAAATAATTACCAAACTTATGATGATCAAGATAATAATCCCGAATTAAAAAAATTTTCTAATCAAGAAATAAATCAAGAAATTGATTTAAAAAAAAATCGAAATCGCTTAATTAGTACGGTTTTGGTTGGCTGTGCAGTTGTTCCAATGGTTGTTTTAGGTCTAATGGCTTTTGGAGTAATCAGTGTTTCTTCCTTGGTCTTATTTCCTGGATATGGAGCATCTGAAGTAGTCTTGGGTTTGATAGGAGTTTCTGCGGTTTCTCAAATTTCTCTGGCTTTAGTTAGTCGATCAGGAATATCAAAAGTTAAAGAAAAAAAATTGCGAGTTTACGATGGGATTAATCCTTCAGTTGAACAAGATATTTATTATAGTCAATCAGAACAAAGAAACAGTGAAAAAAATCAAGATTGGCAAGGTCCTGATGTTAGTGATAAATGGCAAAAAAATTTGTCTTTACGTGGTAAAGAAGGAAGTGGTCAGAGGAATATATAAGAAAAATTAAAAACCTTTATTTTATTTATAATTCAATTGCCAATTTTTAAATGAAAGAAAATTCTGAAAAATATTATAAAATCAGTGTAAAAAACCTACTAATAAAGAGAAGCAACCTATCATTCTTGGTGATTTAAAGAAAATATGATAAAAAACTAAAAATTCTATAAATTATTTAAAATTTTTGATCGCTAGCTTGGTGGTAATTTTGATTTTTGTAATTGTTGGAATTAATGAATTTATCCTAGGACTAACTCTTGTTAAATCTGTTGCGATAACGATTTTTGTTGTGCGGGTATTTTTTCAAATGCTTATGAAATAGCTTCTAATAGAGTGAAAGCTGAATAGTTAGATAAAGGTCGGCAATAATTTTTAAAACAGCAAAAATCTCAACAAAGATTTTGACAACTGTCTATTGAGCAAGAAGCTAATAAAAATTGATTACCAATCCCTATTAAATAATTAAAAAAAAGTTCATAATTTAACTGGAAGTTGTAAAAAACTAATTTCTGGATTGGTCAAAAATCTTTCTTCAGGTTCAAGGCTATTCAAGCCTCCAGGTTATTCAAGATCAAGCTAATCAGCGCAAAAGGACTGGCAAGAAACTGTAAAATCTGATAGGAGTTTTGGGTTAAAAAAATCAAGACAAATATTTACAAAAGTGCAAAAGGAGTCTGACCCCCTTTTCAGACCAATTTTGACAAATTTAAGGAATATTTATTTAATAGAAGATTAGTTTATGTATCCCCAAAAATTATTTTTAAAATTTTTGAGAATAAAATTTTCATGAAGTTTTTCTTGATCAGCTGATAGCTCAAAATTTCGTAGTGGAAAATTTTCAACTTTTTTTGTATTAAAAGTAGTTAATGGTTCTTTAACATTGTTGTTTTCTTTATTTTCTGTGATTTGTTGTGAAGATTTGTGGTCGTTGCCAAAAATGTTGGTTTGTGCTCCTCCCATTAATTCAATATAAACATCGCAGAGTAATTCGGTATCAACAAGAGCTCCGTGCTTTTGTCGACGCGATAAATCAATGGCAAATCTTTTGCATAAAGCATCAAGTGAGTTTGGTGATCCAGGGAATTTAGTTCGGGCAATTTGTAAAGTATCGCGGATTCGATTATTGTTAAGGGTTGGTCGATTGAGATTTTTTAATTCATGATTTAAAAATTTTAAGTCAAAACTAGCATTGTGAATAACCAACAAATCATCTTTGATGAAATCTAAAAATTTATCAACGATATGATCAAAAAAAGGTTTATCCTTGAGAAACTCAGTTGATAAACCATGAACTCTAAATGCTTCTTCAGGAACATCTCTTCTGGGGTTGATATAGGTATGAAAAAATTTACCGGTTTTAATTTTATTAACTAATTCTACGCAAGCAATTTCAATTACCTTATGACCATCTTTGGGGTCAAGACCTGTTGTTTCAGTATCTAAACAGATTTCACGCATCGTTACTTTTCTTTAAATTTTTCGGTTGGCAAAAAGATCTACTGGTTTGTTGTTGAATAAAATTGACAACTTCTCTAACAGTTTTTTGAGTAAATTCTTGGCTTATTTTGTTAACGCGTTGATGAAAATTTTCTTCGATATTTTCTTCAAAAACTTTTTTGAAAAAATTTCTAAGACCATGAATTTCATCGCGTTCAAAATTATGTCTTTTCATCCCAACTAAATTTAAGCCTGCTAAACTTGCCCGATCTCCCATCACCATGCCAAAGGGAATAACATCGCTTTCAACGCCTGACATGCCTCCAATCATTGCCCCTTTGCCAATTCTTACAAATTGATGAACCGCTGATAAACCTCCAATCACAACATCATCACCAACTTCAACATGACCTGCTAAAGTAGCGTTATTGGCTAAAATAACTGAGTTACCAACTTTACAGTCATGTGCAATGTGAACCCCAACCATCAGTAAACAGTTATTGCCAAGTTGAGTAAGATTGCCTCCATCTTTAGTGCCAAGATGAATTGTCACATGCTCGCGGATTTTGTTATTATTGCCAATTATTAGTTGAGAATTTTCACCTTTGAATTTCAAATCTTGGGGAACAAGCCCAATTGAAGCGAATGGAAAGATCTCATTATTTTCACCAATTACCGTATCGCCATCTATGACAATGTGAGATTTGAGTTTGGTATTTTTGCCAATTCGCACATTTTTGCCAACAATGCAATAGGGTCCAATTTCAACCCCTGCATCAAGCTTGGCATTGTTGTCAACCACTGCAGTTGAATGGATTGAGCAATTAGAAAATTTATTGGTCATGACTATTTATTTTTTTTCTTTATCAACGATCATAGCACTTAACTGTGCTTCAGAAACTTTAACGCCATCAACTTTGGCTTGGGCTGATAATTTCCAGACATTGCCACGGTTTTGAATAGCTTCAACATGAAGTTCCAAGACATCTCCTGGGACAACAGGTTTACGAAATTTTGCACCATCAATTGACATAAAATAAACTAGTTTATCTTCAGCTTTAAAATCTTGAGCACATGTCACCATCAATGCTCCAGCTTGAGCAAGCGCTTCAATAATTAATACCCCTGGCATAATTGGATGATCTGGGAAATGACCCAGAAAATGAGGCTCGTTGAAGGTAACGTTTTTAATCGCAACAATTTTTTTATTTTCTTCAAATTCAATGACTTTATCAACCAGCAACAGCGGGTAGCGATGCGGTAATGATTTAAGTATTTTTTCAATATTTAGGATACTAGTTTTAGTCATAATCAACAACTTTTTTATTAATAAATTTTTTAATTTTTATGCTAACAACTTTAGTTATCTCAACTTAAAATGTAAACGAGAAATTTAAGATAATTTTTATATAAATTTTTACTTGATTGCAAAGTTTGAATTTGGTAAAATTGTCAAAACTTATGGAAAATATCACTCAAAACAAAACAAAAAATAACAAAAATAACTCCCTAAAGCCTGATAAAAAAGCTTTAGATAATATTGATTTAATCAATAAACCATTGTCGTTGACTGGAGCGCAAATAATTGTTAAAGCGTTAATTGAGGAGGGTGTTGATACTATTTTTGGCTATCCAGGTGGAGCAATTTTGCCGTTTTATGATGCTTTGTTTATGCAAAATAAAATTCACCATATTTTAAATCGCCACGAGCAAGCTTCTACTCATGCTGCTGAAGGCTACGCTCGCTCAACCGGTAAGGTTGGAGTTATTACTGTTACCTCAGGTCCTGGAGCTACTAATGCCATTACCGGACTTACTGATGCCTATATGGACTCGATTCCTTTAGTTTGTATCTCAGGGCAAGTTGCAACTTCAATAATCGGTACCGATGGCTTTCAAGAAGCTGATGTTACTGGCTTAACAAGATCTTGCACCAAATATAATTATCTTGTTAAAGATGTTAATGACTTAGGCAATATTATCCATGAAGCATTCCATATTGCGCGAACCAATCGTCCTGGCCCTGTATTAATCGACATTCCCAAAGATGTTCAAAATGCTCATGGTAAATATTTAGGTAAACCTTCAACAATAAATCGCCAATCTTACAAAGTTTTAAAACAACAAGTTAGCATTGATCACTCGCAAATTGATCAGGCTGTTGAGCTAATGAAAAATGCTCAACGGCCAGTTTTTTATGTTGGAGGAGGGTTGATTAATTCTGGGCAAAAAGCTTGCGAATTGCTTCGTCAATTAGTTAAAGCTACTGGTTTTCCAATTACTCAAACTTTAATGGGTCTGGGAGCTTTTCCAACCAGTGATCACCATTTTCTTGGCATGCTGGGCATGCATGGCACATACGAAGCTAATATGGCTATGTATGAATGCGATGTTATGATTAATCTTGGTGCTCGATTTGATGATCGAGTTACTGGAAGGGTTTCGGGTTTCTCACCAAATTCTAAAAAAATTCATGTCGATATTGATCAATGTTCAATTAACAAAATTATCCAAGTTGATGTAGGAATTGTTGGTGATGCTGAAAATGTTTTAGAGGCAATGCTCGATAGATGGCATAAGTTAAAAAATGTTAAGCAAGACAACACTAAAGAGTGGTGGCAAAAGATTGCTAAATGGCGAGATATAAAATCATTGTCTTATGAAAATTGTTCAAAAACTATCAAGCCAGAATATGCTATTGAAAGACTTAACGCCCTTACCAAGAATCAAAAGCCCTTTGTTTCCACCGATGTAGGACAACATCAAATGTGGAGTGCGCAGTATATCACTTTTGATGAGCCAAAAAAATGGCTGACTTCGGGAGGTCTTGGAACTATGGGTTACGGCGTACCTTCCGCTCTTGGTGCTCAGGTAGCTAATCCGCAAAGCTTGGTGATCTGTGTTAGTGGTGATGCTAGTTTTATGATGAACATGCAAGAATTAGCAACTCTTAAGCAATATAATTTGCCTGTTAAAATTTTTATTCTTAACAACCGTTACATGGGCATGGTTCGCCAATGGCAAGAATTAATTTATGAAAAACGTGAAAGCCAATCTTATATGGAGTCATTGCCTGATTTTGTGTTGTTAGCTCAAAGCTTTGGTATTCTTGGGATTGAATGTGATAATCCGCAAAATCTTGATCAAAAAATTTTGCAAATGATTAATCACCAAGGTCCTGTTTTATTTAACTGTGTCGTTGATAAATCAGAAAATGTTTTTCCAATGATACCTGCTGGTTCAGCTCACAACGAAATTCTTCTGGGCAGTCAAGCCAAAAGTTATGTCACCAAAGATATTAACGCCGTATAAATTATAAATTTTAAAATGTCTGATATTATTAAAAAACATGTTATTGCGGTATTGATTGACAACGAATTTGGCGCGTTAGCGCGAGTTGTCGAGTTATTTTCTGCTCGTGGATACAATATCGAAACCCTTTGTGTTGCTCCAATTGCTAGTGATAAAAAAATTTCACGCATCACTATTACAACTTATGGAACTGACAAAACCATTGAATTAATTTGTAAATTATTGCAACGCATTGTTCCTGTTCACACTAGTGCCGAATTAACAAGTAGCTATGGTTATATTGAACGCGAACTCGCTTTAGTGCAAATTGTTGGAGATAATAAATTGGTTGATAATGCTAAAAAAGCTTTGGGAAATATTCGTTGCGAGTT
Source organism: Alphaproteobacteria bacterium (assembly GCA_014190355.1). Taxonomy (GTDB): domain Bacteria; phylum Pseudomonadota; class Alphaproteobacteria; order Rickettsiales; family UBA1997; genus CAILUF01. Next base: position 175,779 of record BJGH01000003.1, on the reverse strand, counting down.
AGTTGATCAAGAAGAAGATTCTTGGGTTTTTGAAATTATTGGCAATTCAAATGAAATTGAAAATGCTATTAAAACCCTTGAAAACTATGGTTTAGCAACAGTTTCTCGCACCGGAATTGCTGCTGGATTTAGAGGTAAAAAAAGATTATATTAAATTTATCTTGATTATAACTATCCAAGATTTTATAATTTTATTTATAAAAAATGAATGATGATTCATCGTTAATTTGATCATGCCAATATTTGATGGCAAATCTTGAGTTGATAATTATTATTTCTAAATTAAATCGCAACAATTGTTAAAATTTGTTAAAAGTAAATAAAATAATCTAAGAGATTTAATCTTAACTAATTTTAATTTTTTCTAATTAAAAAAATATTTGAGGAATTTATGGCTGGAAAACCTAAAGCATCTAAAGCAAAAAGAAGTTCAATTTTATTTAAAATGGTTAGCACCGCTGGTACTGGCTACTTTTACCTTGCTCGTCGTAATCCTAAACAAAAAACCGAAAAAATGGTTTTTAGTAAATATGATCCCATTGTTCGTAAACATGTTGAGTTCAAAGAACAAAAACTCTCAAGCTAAAGATCTCAAGTTCTAAGTTAAATCTTTTCTAAAAAAATAATTTTTAAATTAACACCCCTTGCCATCTACAAAGATCTGGTCGAATAACAGTTTTTCTGTAAAAAGGGGTCAGACCCCTTTAGCGAAAAAAATAGGGTTTTGGACTACAACCTCTTTGTCAAATCGTATTTTAAAAAATAATTTTTAAATTAACACCCCTTGCCATCTACAAAGATCTGGTCGAATAACAGTTTTTCTGTAAAAAGGGGTCAGACCCCTTTAGTGAAAAAAATAATTTTTAAATTAACACCCCTTGCTATCAACAAAGATCTGGTCAAAATATTCATTAAAACAATTTGCTGATAAAAAAACTTCAAATTAAAAAACCTCGCGTTAAAGTTTTATTAAAAAATAAAAAACTAATTTTTTAGGAAAAATATGTTAAGTAAATTAAATTCACAAATTATTGAAGTGGTTGAAAAAACCGCTATTGCTTGTTACCCATGGATTGGCAAAGGCGATAATCATCAAGCTGATCAAGTTGCCGTTGATGCCATGCGAAGCGCTTTAAATAATATGGCGATCTCAGGAACTATTGTCATTGGTGAAGGTGAGCGTGATGAAGCTCCCATGTTGTATATTGGTGAAAAAGTTGGAACTTCGGGAGTTAAGATTGATATTGCTCTTGATCCTTTAGAAGGAACAACGATTTGTGCTAATGCCAGTGAATCTTCTTTGGCGGTGATTGCTTTTGGAGAGGATCAATCTTTTCTTCATGCCCCAGATGTTTATATGGAAAAAATTGCCGTTGGGGCAAACCTGCCAGATGGGGTAGTTGATCTTGATAATTCAGTTGCCAATAATTTAAAAAACCTCGCTAAGGCTAAAAAAATTGCTGTGAGTGATTTAATGGTAATGATTTTGGATCGTCCACGACATCAAGAGATGATTGCCAAAGTTCGTGAAATTGGAGCAAAAATTCGCTTAATTGGCGATGGTGATGTTGCTGGAGTTATTGCTTGTACCAATCAAAAAACCCGTGTTGATATTTATATGGGAACAGGTGGAGCACCTGAAGGTGTTCTTGCTAGCTGTGCCTTAAAGGTTATTGGTGGACAAATGCAGGGTCGACTAATTTTTAATGATGACCAAAAACAAATTCAACGAGCCAAAAAAATGGGAATAACTGATCTTTCAAAAAAATATCGAGAATATGACATGGCAAAAGGCGAGGTCGTCTTTGCTTGTGCAGGGGTTACCGATGGCTATTTGCTCAATGGTGTTAAAAAACATTCAAATAAATATGTTGTTGAATCGCTGGTTTTGGACTCATCATCAAAAAAAATTATTAAAACTATTAGCGAAATCCTTTTATAATTATTCAAAACAAATTATGTTCAATAACCTTAAAAACTCTTTTTTAAAAATCATTACTTTTAGTTATTGTTTAATAACAATCAATGTTATTAATATTGCAAATTCTTCAGCAGGCGAGGTATTTCGTTTTGACCCGATGCATTCTTCAGTTTCTTGGCAAATTAACCATTTTGGTTTTTCATATCTTAGTGGCAAATTTACTGATGTTCAAGGTAAAGTAATTCTTGATGAAAATAATTATGTTAATAGTTCAGTTGAAGTGATTATTAAAGTTGATTCGCTTAACACAGGTTTAAAAAAATTTGATGAACATCTTTTAAGTTCTGATTTTTTTGATATTAACAAATTTTCAACCGCAAAATTTGTTAGCAGAAAAATTATTGTTACCAAAAATAATAACGCTAAAATTCTAGGAAGTCTTACCATTAGAGGTGTTAAACGAGATGAAACAATAGATGTTAAACTTAACAAGATTGGTGAAAATCCTCTAACCAAAACTCGAACTGTTGGTTTTGCTGGTTCTCTTAAAATTAAACGCTCAAATTATGGCATTAATTATGGTTTACCAAATGTTGCTGATGAAGTAAAAATTGAATTTAATAGCGAACTTATTTCAGAGGGTATTGAAGGAAATTTAAATTCCAATAAACCAGAAATTAAATCGCAGTGGAAAATAATTGCCGATAAAAGTAAAATTGAATTTACTGCCAAGCAAAATGACTCAGAAGTTAAGGGGCAGTTCAAATCATTTATTGGTTCAATAAATTTTGATCCCAATGATTTAAAGCATGCTAATTGTGAAATAAAGGTTGATATGACTTCGCTAGACATGTCATACAGCGAAGCACTTGAAGCCTTGAAAACCGCGAATTGGCTTGCTATCAAAACTTTTCCATTTAGCATTTTTCGTTCAGAAAAATTTATCGCTAGCAGCGGATTAAAACAATATCGAGTTTATGGTAATTTGGAGATGAAGGGCAAAACTGTGCCACTCAATCTTGATTTTACCCTTAAAGATCTTACCAAAGATCATGCCCATATTGTCGGTAAAGCAATAATAAAAAGAAGTGATTTTGTTATTGGCGATAATGATTTAAAAAAATCACACGGTGTTGCTAATGAAGTTGAGATAAATTTCGAAGTTCATGCTCAGAAATAATTAAAATATTATTGGGATGTAAGCTTTCAAAAAATAGTAGGGAAGCTTATAGCTTTAATGCTTGACAAGATCTAAAATAATGTAAGTAGTGTTTAAGTACTTAGTGACATGTTCAAAATTCACACTTAGAAATAATCGAATACCAAGCTTGACTGTTGAATTAAAGAAGTTATAATTCTAAAAAAATTATCAATTTTAAAAAAATAATAATTCACAAAACATCACAACACATAATTACCTTTAATTAGTCTTAATAAAAAATAACTTATAACAATTTTAATATGTCTATCTTTCGTAACGTTGCAATTATTGCTCATGTTGACCACGGTAAAACTACTTTAATCGATGCTATGCTTCACCAAAGCGGAACTTTTCGCACTAACCAACAAGTTGAAACTCGAGTAATGGACTCCAATGACCTAGAAAAAGAACGCGGTATCACTATTCTTGCCAAATGTACTTCATTAATGTGGAAGGATCAAAAAATTAATGTAATTGATACTCCTGGTCACGCTGATTTTGGTGGTGAGGTTGAAAGAGTCTTGTCAATGGCTGACAGCACTTTGTTATTAGTTGACTCGGCTGAAGGTGTTATGCCTCAAACCAAATTTGTTCTTGCTAAAGCTTTGGCTTTGGGTTTGAGACCAATCGTTATCATCAATAAAATTGATCGAAGCGATGCTCGCCCTGACGAAGTGCTTAATGAAATTTTTGATTTGTTTGTTGCTCTTAATGCCAGTGAACAGCAATTAGATTTTCCAGTGCTTTATGCGGTAGGTAGAGATGGTTGGTGCGTTAAGGATATCGATAAAGATCCGCGTAAAGATTTATCGCCATTATTTGATTTAATTTTAGAACATGTTCAGCCTCGAGAATTTGATACCAATGCTCCTTTTTCAATGCTTGCTACTTTACTCGATCGCTCGCCATATTTTGGCAGAATGTTGACGGGAAGAATTTATTCTGGTAAGGCTAAAAATATGATGAATTTCAAAGCAATAAATCTCAATGGTGAAGTTGTCGAAACTGGTCGTTTAACAAAATTAATGGTTTTTCGTGGTGTAGAAAAAGTTGCAGTTGAAGAAGCAATTGCTGGGGATATTGTTTCAATTGCTGGTTTGGAAGAAGCTTCAGTCGCCGATACATTGTGTGATATTGCCGTTACTCAGCCAATTAAATCAACGCCAATTGATCCACCAACCATGGCTATTACCATTAGCGTTAATGATTCGCCTTTAGCTGGAACCGAAGGTTCAAAAGTTACTTCACGAATGATTCGTGATCGTTTATTTTCTGAAGCTCAAACCAATGTTGCTATCAAGGTCAAAGAATCGGACAGTAAAGATTCTTTTGAGGTTGGCGGAAGAGGTGAGTTGCAACTTGGGGTATTAATTGAAAATATGCGTCGCGAAGGTTTTGAGCTTTCAGTTTCAAGACCGCGAGTATTATTTAAAAAAACTCCAGAAGGAGATATTTTAGAGCCAATTGAAGAAGTTGTTGTTGATGTAGATGATAATTTTAGTGGCAGTGTTGTTGAAAAATTATCTTCACGTAAAGGCGAAATGCAAGAAATGAAGCCATCTACGGGTGGTAAAACTCGTTTAATTTTTCTTGTTCCTTCACGAGGGCTTATCGGTTATCAAAGCGAGTTTTTAACTGATACCAAGGGTACAGGAGTTTTAAACCGGATTTTTAATAGCTATGCACCATATAAAGGTGAGGTCAGTCACAAGCGAAATGGGGCATTGATTGCCACTGATCCAGGTGAAGCAGTAGCTTATGCCCTGTGGAATCTGCAGGATCGCGGGGTTATGTTTGTAAAGCCTCAGCAAAAAGTTTATGCTGGGATGATTGTTGGTGAAAATTCTAAACAAGGTGATCTTGAGGTTAATGTTTTAAAAGGCAAACAACTTACTAATATCAGGGCTTCAGGAACTGATGAAGCAATTCGTCTTACACCTCCTCGCGATCTTACTTTAGAAGACATGATCACCTATGTTGGAGAGGACGAATTAGTTGAGGTCACCCCTAAATCACTGCGTTTGCGTAAAAAAATGCTTGACTCTAATGATCGTAAACGCTACTCTCGCTCCAAAGAGATACAATTTGATTTTATTTAAAAAAAATAAATTAAATTAATTTATAATTAAAAAAATTAAAAATCATTTTTAATTTATATTTTTTTAAAAAAATCTAAATTTAATATTAATAAAAATAGGGAGTTATTATGGATGATGATTTTAAAAAATTAAAAAAGGATTTAAAGAATATAATAGAAAGTTCTAAAGAGAATAATACTAAAGAGGGTTTTTTAAAAAAAAATAAAATAATCCTTGCAGGGCTGGTTTTTGCTGGTTCGATAATATTGCTATTATTATTAAGTGGAGTGCCTATTAATCCTCAAATTTTAGGTCAAGTTGCTTTAGGGCTTGTTGCTTCAGGAGCAGCAACATATGGGGCTTATAAGATATATGGTAAGATAGGAAATTCTAATAAAACCTCCCATAGTAAAATTTTAAAACAAATTGATAAAGCTCAAAAAGAAGTTATTAAACAAAAATTAGATTTAGCAAATATCAAAGAGTTAAATGAAATTCAAAAAGAACTTTCCATGAATAATAATAACTATATAGAGACGTTAGCAACAAAACTTGGTAAAAATATTAAAAACAATCCAAGTGAAGCTGAATTAGCTAAATTGTCAAATATAGTAATAAAAAATTATGAAGGAAGTGATTTAGATAGTGATACAAAAAAAGAAGATTTAAAAAAAGTTTTAAAAGCTGGTTTAGGTTTAGGAGATGATGATAAATTAATTAAAAATGGTGAAAGTGATTATATTGATTATGTGGGAAGAATTAAAATCCTTAGAGAATTAAGCAATATTATTGAGTATGATTTTGAAAAAAAATATCCAAAATTTAAAATTGATGTTGCAGAAAATAAATTAACAGAATTGCAACATTTAGTTGATAAAGAAAAGACAAGATCTACCAAAGACAAAGCAAAATCAGCTGGTAGTAGAGTAGGCGCGTAAGTAAATTTATCGCTTACTTTCTTTTGATTATGTCTTAAACGCCACCAAAAACCCTTTATCTCTTCTCCTTCAACCTACAAATTTATTCAAGCTAAATAAAGCCTTCAAGCTGTTGCTCCCCCCCTGTGAGGGGGAGCTGGCTAAAATGTTTTAACGGTAGTTAAAACTTTTAGCCGTGGGGGGTTAAAAAAAATATACAACGACAGAAAAGGGGTCAGACCCCTTTTTCAAAAAAAATAAGGTTTTGCACTAGAGATTGTAGATTAAATCGATTTCCATAGATAGAAAAGGGGTCAGACCCCTTTTTCAAAAAAAATAAGGTTTTGCACTAGAGATTGTAGATTAAATCGATTTCCAAAATAATTTAAAAAAAATAATATCGTTTTTTATTACGCAAATCTCGCTAAATGATGATCTTTTTATAAAAAAGGGGTCAGACCCCTTTTTCAAAAAAAATAAGGTTTTGCACTAGAGATTGTAGATTAAATCGATTTCCAAAATAATTTAAAAAAAATAATATCGTTTTTTATTACGCAAATCTCGCTAAATGATGATCTTTTTATAAAAAAGGGGTCAGACCCCTTTTTATGACTCCTTTTAAATTTTACGCGAGCGATCGTAGGTTAAAAGTTTGTTTCGAGATTGGGTTTGGAGGTTTTTTCTTTTTACAAGTTGGAAGAGAGGGTTATAGGATTTCTCATTTTCTCGGTTCGCTGGGAAAGTTCTTTCACCCCTTCAAAATTATCGCAACTGATGTAGTTTAAATTGGTTTTTAAATTACTTTCAAAATAATATTGCCAAAAATCTAACTCTTAAATTTTTGGTTTAATTAATTTTGCTAATTATTTTTGTTATCAGTGCTGCATTTGTTTAGTGTGCGAGATGCTCTTGTAATGGCATTTGTAAGATAAAAATCATAATCCTTAACAGCAATTAATTGATTAACAAAATTACTTGGATTTGAAAGATTATCATTTGCCATTAAACGCGGATTTGCCTGATCAATTTTTGCAAGGTTAGGAAAATTTATGATTATTTTTTGACGAATCTCAAGATGATCTTTAAAACCTAAATCACATTCAATTTCACGAGCAAGATCAAGGAAAATTTGCCAATCCTCTTGAGCATTTTGCGGAGCAAAAACTGCACGACGCGTTGATTGAACTCGCCCTTCAATATTGATATAAAATGCTTCTTTTTCACTGAAAGCAGTAGCAGGAATAATTGCGCCAGCATTACTTGCTCCTTTGTCACCATGACTACCGATATAAACCACAAAAACATCTTTAAGTTTATCAAAATCAATATTGTCATCAACTTCAAGTAAGAATAGTAATTTGATTTTATTATTTTCGCATTTATCTAAAATTTCTTGAGTGGTTGTTTGATCAAAGCCAAGCTCTAAACCATTAATCAATCCACTATTTTGGGCTAGAAAATTATAGCCATTAAAATCATTTTGAATAAAATTAAATTTGTGAGCAATCATTTGGCAGAAATGTTGCAACATTTCGCCATTATCACCGCTAACTGCGTCATTACCAATAATTAACATCGGTTTTTTTGCTGATTTAAGTTGATCGCAAATCTGATGTTTACCTTCGGCAATTTGTTTTAGAGTAATTAAATCATTGCCTAAGTTTTGATAAGGGTAGGTAAGGTCAGGATTATTGCCAAGCCCAACACTAAAAATTTGGCAATCTCTGCTTAAATATCTTTTACGGATTCGAGCATTAAGAACAGGTGCGTCTTTTCGTGGATTAACTCCAACTAGTAATATTAAATCAGCATTATCAATACCTGAAATTGTTGAGTTGAACAGGTATGAAGCAGGATTTTTATTTGATAATTTTTGATTTTGTAGTCTGCAATCAAAATTTTTTGAGCCAAGTTTTTCAAGAAGTGATTTTAAAGCAAAGATATCTTCAACACTTGCTAATTGTCCACTTAAGCCAGCAATTTCATCGCTTTTTAAATTTTTAATTTTGTTAGCAATTTCTTTAATTACTTGCTGATAAGTTGTTTTGGTTAATTTATTATTTTCTTTTAAATAGGCATTGTCTAGCCTTTGATATTTTAAACCATCATAGCAAAATCTGGCTTTATCAGAAAGCCATTCTTCATTAATTTCTTCATTTATTATTGGCAAGATCCTCATCACTTCAATGCCTCGCGAGTCGATACGGATATTAGAGCCAAGTGCATCCATTACATCAATTGAATTGGTTTTTTTCAATTCCCAGCTTCGCGCTTTAAAGGCATAAGGCTTAGAAGTTAAAGCACCAACAGGGCAAAGATCAATGACATTGCCCGATAATTCTGATTTGATATTTTTTTCTAGATAGCTAGTAATCTCCATATTTTCACCACGACCAACTGCACCAATTTCGCAAGTTCCAGCAATGTCTTCAACAAATCTAACGCAACGAGTGCAATGAATACAGCGAGTCATTTGGGTTTTAATTAACACTCCCATATTTTTGTCTTTAACAGCTCTTTTATGTTCGTGATAGTCGCTTTTACCCTTGCCGTATTGATAGGCTTGATCTTGTAAATCGCACTCTCCACCTTGATCACAAATTGGACAATCAAGTGGATGATTAGCTAGCAGAAACTCCATCACCCCTTCGCGAGCTTTTTTAACCATTGGAGTATCGGTAAAAATTTGCATTCCTTCAGTAACATTCATGGCGCAAGAAGCTACAGGTTTGGGTGGACCACCAGCAACCTCAACTAAGCACATACGACAATTACCAGCAATTGCTAAACGTTCGTGATAACAAAATCTTGGAATTTCAATATCAGCGATTTCGCAAGCTTGAATAACGGTTATTCCTTCAGGAACAATTTGAGATTTACCATTAATTGAGATTGTAGGCATTGTTTTAGTAATTAGTTTTTTTACTATTGTTTTTAACTATTGTTTAAAATTATTGCAATTAATCAAAAACCCATTAAAATTTTATTATTTTTTAGCTATTATTTGCTGCAATAGATTTACCAAATTTTACTATTTTGGTGGTAAATTAGCAGATTAATTATAATGATTTATATATAACTAGCTATAGTAATTCAGGGAATTTTTTTTTACAAGTTATCAATACCATTATCTGACTTGACTTTCAAGCATTAGTTCAACAAGCATTATTTAAATAAGCACTATTTAACGAGCATTATTTCAAATCAAAGCAGTGATTAACAAGTTAAAATTAATTAAAAAATTTAAAATGGAACTTCATCATCATTTTCTTCAACTGCAATATCATCGCGATTAGAAGATTTTTTTGAGTTAGATGATTGATAGCTATCATGACTCGAAGAATTACGCTCTCTAGAATCAAGAATTTGCAGAGTTGAATTATAATTTTGTAAAACAATTTCTGTGGTAGTTTTTTCTACACCTTGATTATCAGTCCATTTGCGAGTTTGTAGCGATCCTTCAAGATAAAGTTTAGTACCTTTTTTAACATAATTTTTAATTACCCCAACTAATCCTTGAGAAAAAACTACAACTCTATGCCATTCAGTTTTATCTTTTTTTTCACCAGTGTTTTTATCTTTCCAGCTTTCTGATGTAGCAATTGAGAAATTGGCGATTTCTCTGCCATCCTGCGTCGAGCGTATTTCGGGATCTTGTCCAACATTTCCCACTAAAATTACTTTATTAATTGACATATAACCTCTTTTAAAATTAAAAATAACGATTAAATTAACCTTTAAAAATTATCTTGCAAAATTTTTATTTGATTTTTTTAATTATCAATAATTTAAAACTTATTTTTTTTAATGCTATGAAAAAATTTTCTTTTTTTACTTTAACACTTTTTTTAATTTTATTTATGAATAAAGCAATTGCCCAAAATGCAAATACCAGTAAAGCTGGTGCTGGTGCAAAAAATAAATCTACTAACTCTGCTAATCTAGAAAATATTTTATATATCGACTTAACTTATGGCCAAGTGGTAATCGAAATGTTGCCAAATATTGCTCCAAAACATGTCGAGAGAATTAAAACTTTGGCTCGTCAAAAATTTTACGATGGCATAGTTTTTCATCGTGTTATTGATGGTTTTATGGCACAAACTGGCGATCCAACAGGAACGGGAATGGGTGGCAGTAAATTACCTGACTTGAAAGCAGAATTTTCTGATGAGCCTCATGTTCGTGGAGCGGTTTCAATGGCTCGCGCTTCTGATCCTAACAGTGGTAATAGTCAATTTTTTATCGTTACTGCAGATTCTCGATTCTTAGACGGTCAATATAGTGTCTGGGGAAGAGTTATCAAGGGTATGGAGTTTGTTGATAAAATCAAAAAAGGTCAGGGTCGAGATGGTAAAGTTGTTGGTCCTGATGGCATGCTAAAAGTTAGAGTAGCAAGTGATGCTAACAAAATGTAAAATTCTTTAATCAGTTATGCGAAGTAGTTGATTATTTAATATTCCATTTTTTCTTTAGATAAGTGTTGACCTCTAACACATCGCTATCGCTTAATTAATCAGTGAAAATAATTATTTCGCCAATTGAGCCGTGATACCAAGCCACGCCATTTCCTTCTCTTGCGCCAATTCTTAAATCTTCATCACCATTTGGCGAAGGGGACATGGTCAAGGTTCCACTCCGTGAGAGCGGATTTTATTTATTACCAATGAACCCATAGATTCATTCCACTACTAGACATATTGCCATTAATATGAAAAAGTAGTTAAATAGGTGGTATTAAAATTTAAAGTTGTTGAAAATGTTGCAACATTGGTTGATTGATAACCCATAATTTCTAAAGCATAGTAATTACCCAATACCACCACATTCCAGCCTTTGCCATCGACAAAATTATCGCGTTTTGTCAATACAAAACCGGTGGTATTGGTAGCAAATTTATTAACAATAAAAATGGTAATTTTGTTATTTGATTCTAGACCATGATTAACTCCAAGTGTCATCCAATCGCTATTGTCATCAAAGTAAAGCGCTGGCAAACTATTAATTTCATCGCTAAAATAGCGAGGATGAAATGAGGCATTGCCTTAAGTTGCCGATAGTCTTAGTTGAGTAGTAACTTGCGGATTAATGTCATACCAAGCACTAACCAAACTATTGTCTTGAGATTTCGCAGGAATAAAGCTCGAATCCATGACTGGTTCATGCCATAAGCTTAAATTTTTAATTGAAGTAACTGGCGAACTAGTGGTCAAAGAGCGAGTTGTGGCAAGTCTAATTTGACGAACAAGTCTTGATGATTGGGTAACGCCTGCTACTAAAATTCCAATAATTAAGATTACTGCAGATAGTTCAATCAAGGAAAAGGCCTTAAGAGTTTTTTGTTCATGGCAATATGATTATTTATAACTAAAATTTTATTGTATAATTTATTTTTAATTTTAGTTTGAGTGAAATTAATTCATTAAATTAAAAAAAATATTAAATTTAGAAATATTTTAATATTCTTTAATATTGTTTAAGCTTGTTTTCAATAAGGTGATAGCAAATAAATTTAAAACAAATAATCTAAAAATTATTTGGTAAAATTTAAATCAACTTTAAAATTATTAATTTATGGCTTACGATAATCAAAATATTTTTGCAAAAATATTGCGTCAAGAAATTAAAGCAAATAAAGTTTACGAAGATCAATCTGTCTTAGCTTTTCACGATATTGCTAAAGCCTCACCAACTCACATTTTAGTTATTCCAAAAGGGCAATATGAAAATTACAGTGATTTTGTTTTAAAGGCTAGCGAACAAGAGGTTGTTGATTTTTTTAAAAGAGTTGCTTTAATTGCTAAAGAATTGAAATTAGAAGTTGATGGTTTTCGCTTAATTTCTAATCAAGGCAACGATGCTCATCAAACAGTAAAACATTTTCATGTTCATCTTTTGGCAGGAAAAAAACTAGGACCCTTGATAGCCAGCGATAAAACACTTCGATAAAATTAGTTAATAAAAAACAAAACTAATTAAAAAAGTTAAAAATAGTTAATAGTTAAATAAAAAATAAAAATAATTAAAAATAAATTTTATGGAAAAAAAAATTCATGAAAATACTCGCATAATTCATGCTGGTAGAAACCCTAAGGAGCAAGGTTGGATGGTTAATCCGCCAATCTATCAAACCTCAACTATTGTTTTTCCATCTCTGAAAGATTTAATTTACGCTGAACGCGGATATTCCAACAATGATCTGGTTCAGCCTTACGAGTTAAAATATGGCAGATATGGCACGCAAACTAATTTTGCTTTGGAGCAAGCGGTTGCTGAAATTGAAGGCGGATACAATACTTTTGTTACTTCATCTGGGGCAGCTGCGATTAACACTGCCTTAATAGCTTTTTTAAAGCAGGGCGATCATATGCTTTTGGTTGATAATGTTTATTCGCCAACTCGTGGTTTTGCTGATAAATTTTTAAAAAAATTAGGAATTGAAACAACTTATTATGATCCATTGATTGGAGCAGATATTGCCAAGTTAATCAAGAAAAACACCAAAGTTATTTTCATGGAAAGTCCCGGATCGCAAACCTTTGAAATTCAAGATGTTCCTGCAATTTGTAAAATTGCCAAAAAACACGGTATTACAACCATCCTTGATAATTCCTGGGCTAGTGGCATTTATTTTAAGCCTTTTGAGTTTGGGGTTGATGTCTCGGTTATGGCATTGACGAAATATATCAATGGTCATTCTGATATTATGATGGGAGCGATTACCATCCAAGAAAAACATTTTCGTGTAATGTATGAAGCCTTTCGCTATATGGCGGTTACCGCTTCCCCGCACTCTTGCTACATGGTGCAAAGAGGGCTTCGCACCGTTAAGTTAAGAATGGATCGGTGCTTTGAATCAGCCTTAGCAATGGCCAGTTGGTTAGAAACTCGTCCAGAAGTTGAAAAAGTATTGTATCCAGCTTTGCCAAGCGATAGTAATCATATTCTTTGGAAGCGTGATTTTACTGGTGGAGCGGGATTATTTTCGATTATTCTTGATAAAAAATATTCTAATGAAGCTTTAGCTAGAATGGTTGATAAGCTTCATTTTTATGGGATGGGTTATTCGTGGGGAGGTTATGAGTCATTAATTTTACCGTTTGATGCTAGTTCAATTCGAACCGCTACTAAATATCCTTATGGCAATAAAACTTGTTTGAGAATTAATATTGGCCTTGAAGATGTTGGCGATTTAAAAGATGATTTAGAAGCCGGTTTTAAGAGACTAAGAAAATAAGTTTCAAGCATTTTGCCATTAAAGCAATAATTAAAAATTTTAAAATAACAAATTCTCCTAAGAAATAATTTTAAAAAATTTTTAAGCAATTGTCTTATTTTGAATAAATTTAAATTTTTAAAGATCCTAAAATTAAGATTATCCTTGAGACTTCAATATTTTTTAACAAAAATTTAAAAAAATTTTTTTAAAAAAATAATTGGAGGAAATATTGTGGGTAATGATAGAGATGATCCTAATAAGCTTGCAAATGTTGCCGATAAAGCCATTAGATGGGCTGAAAATAATCCTGAATCAGCAAACAGATTAATTGATGTAGCGAGTCAACTTGCACCATCACAGACAAAGCAAGGTGGCGCTCAAAATCATTACCCAAACCAAAATTCACCATATCCTCCTCAAGCAGAGGAGCCTCAAGCAAAAAAACCCTTAAGAAGGGGCATTTCCACGCAATCTATGATTATGATGGGAGTTGGAGCTTTAATGTTAATGTTGGCTTTGGGGCCAATAATTTTTCCAGCTATGGCAGGAATGGGTGTCGTTGGTTCAACTGTGATGGCAGTAGCAGGAATGGGCATATTTGCGTATGGGTTAACTAAAGTGATAGAAGATAGAGACCCTCCCTCAACTGGCAATTCCAATCGCATCCAACCGATGCCTAGTCAAATGGTCAATGAGGGTCATACCCCAGATAGTCAAATGGTCAAAAAGGGTCATACCCCAAATTCGCAAACAAATCTTCAAAATGTTTTTGAACAAGTTCAATCTAGTGGAGTATTAGATGGCGTGAAACCCAAAGAAGCTATTAGTAAAGAAGTTGATGAATTTAGAGTTAAGTTAATGGATAAATTAGCACTTCCTGAGAATTTAAGAGAAATGCTTAAATCAGATACAACTGAAATGGAATCTTTTAAAAAAGGTTTTGATAGTCACCTTAGAGAATCTTTTTTTGCTAATATGGGGGAAAAACAAACAGGAAAGGGTGATGCAGGAATGGGAAAAGAATTTTTGACTAAAGTAAATGAAGATGGCTCACAAGAGAACAAGGCTTTTAATGACTTTAAAGATAATATGTTGGCTCTTCTTAGAAAAGATCAAGAGCATTATCAATCGTCAACGCCTCAAGCACATGATGAACTCATTGCAGAAAAAAGTGCTCTTACAACTGCAATTAATCAAATTGATGGTTTAAGAGCGGGCAATAAAGTTAGTAAAGAGAGTTTGGATAATTCTGGATTTATAAATGTTTCACCAGAAAAAAAACAAGAAGCTAATAATCAAAGACTACAAAATCTTACTCAAGCAAATACAAAAATTAGTGATGCTAATAAGAAGCTTTTTACATCAAAAACAACTAAAACAACAACAACATCAAGAGAAGTTACTTCTGGTGGAAGAGGATCTTGGGGGATTTAATAACAAAGCCTTCAACCAACCCCCCCACTTGAAGCCGATATGTAAAGCCTGCAATTGAACCTCCCAATTGAAAAGGGGTTTGACCCCTTTGAACTCTTTTCTGACCAATTTTCTCATTCCACTTCGTTGCGAATGCTAGGTCCGAATCTTTTAGTTTTGCGCATCCAAAAGCGTAAATGGATTAACTTTTCTTACCTAACCGAACCAAACCCAAAAAAAGCTTTGAGAAATACGCCATTTAAAGAGACAATCATTTTTGGACCAACTTCTATAATTGCATAAGCTAATCCAAACATCGCTCCAATAATTAAAATAAATTTTATGGCATTTTGGATTACTATTTTTTTTAACATTTCTGTTTGATCCATTTGGGCAGCTTTGGTTTTTGATGCTAATTTAGCTTGCTCAACTTCTTTTTTTTCCTTTTCTTCTTCTTCGCTAACCTTATCTTCCTTGCTATCCTCTTTGGTTTCTTCTTTATTATTTTGGTTGTTATTATTATCGCCAAAAATTGATTGACTGATAAAGTTAGTTTTAGATGATTTTTCTGAGATTTGCTTCTTCATGAATGAAGCTAGAACATTTGAATTTTTGCTGGACATAATTAATGAATTTAGTTAACCTTATTAATATTTAAAATTGATAAATTCTGAAAAAATTCCTTAAAAATTTTACTTATATAATCAAAATCAAACTAAATAAATTTAATTTTAAAATCTAAAGGGCTGTATCTAGTTTTGAAAAAATGTTGAGCTTGAATATGGTTCATTAAAATTAAACTTTTAAGCTGAAAATTTGTTTAAAATGTCTTTCGAACATTGTTTTATTAAGATTAAAAATAAAAAAAAATAACGCAACTATGACCATAATTTTTCTTAAACCTTTATTAACTGTGCTTCTAATTGCGATAATTTGTGGATTATTGGGAGTTTTTGTGTTGTGGAAAAAAATCGCATATTTTGGCGATGCAGTTTCTCATTCGATGCTTCTGGGTGTTGTTCTTTCGGCTTTATTTGAAATTAATCAAAGTTTAAGTTTTTTTGGTTTTGGCATTATTTTTGCTTTACTGAGTTCATTAATTATGCATTGTAAAATTTTCTCGCGTGATGCTATGATCATGATTTTATCATATTTTTCAATAGCGCTTGCCTTTGTTTTTGCTGATATTTTCTTACCTAATTTTAGTTTCACAAGTTACATTATTGGTGATTTAATGACGGTTTCAAAATTTGATGTAGCAATTTTAAGTATTTTAGCATTAATTATCGTGGTTTTTAGTTTTGCTTTTTATCAAAAAATATTGCTGGTTAATATTGATTATGATCTTGCTAAAATTGAAAAAGTAAAAATTAACTTAATCAATATTTTGTTCACAACTTTATTAATTTTTACAATAGCCATGGCAGTTCAGGTGGTAGGAGTTTTTTTGATCACCGCTTTATTGATCTTACCTGCAACAAATGCCAGATTATTCAGTAAATCACCATCGCAAATGTTGTTTTTAAGTTTAACAATTGCTTTAATTTGTTCTTCAACTGCTTTTAAAATCGCCGAAACTTATAATCTAACAATCAGTGCAGTAATTATTTTGTTATTAATTTCAGTGTTTTTAATTAGTTTATTTTATCAATCTATTATAAAAATTATTCATGAAAAAATTTAATAAAAAAACCGCAGTAGTATTGTTTAATCTTGGGGGGCCTGACAACCTTGAGGCGGTCGAACCTTTTTTGTTTAATTTATTTAATGATAAAGCAATCATTAGCTTGCCGTGGCCTTTAAGATTTTTTTTAGCAAAATTGATTTCAAAAAGACGAAAACCTAAAGCTCAAGGAATTTATCAACAAATTAATGGTAAATCACCAATTTTAGAAATTACCAAAAACCAAGCTGAAGCTCTTGAGAGAGAATTATCTTTTTCAGGAAATTTTAAGGTTTTTATTGTTATGCGTTATTGGCATCCATTTGCACATGAAACAGTTAAAAAAATTGAAAAATATCAACCACAGGAAATAGTTTTATTACCTCTTTATCCTCAATTTTCAAGTTCAACCACTGCATCATCGCTAAAAGATTTTCAGGAATCTTTGTCTGACGATTTTAAAAAAAATATTACCATTAAAACAGTTTGTTGTTACGCAACAGATTCAGATTTTTGTAAATCTCATGCACTTTTAATTAAGCAAACATTGAATCGATTTTATCAAGGTAATTTTGAAAATATTCGTTTATTATTTTCAGCTCATGGCTTGCCACAGAAATTAATTGACAAGGGTGATCCTTATGTTTTGCAAGTTGAGGCAACGGTTGCTGAAGTTATTAAACAATTGGCAAATATCATAGGTATTGAGCAAGATAAAATAGATCAAAAAATTTGCTATCAATCTAAAGTTGGCCCACTAAAGTGGACAACTCCAAGCCTTGAAGATGAAATTAAAAGGGTAGCTCAAGATAAAAAACAGCCATTAATTATTCCTATTGCTTTTGTTTCAGATCATTCCGAAACATTAGTTGAGCTTGATATTGAATATAAAGAATTAGCGGATCATTTAAAGATCGTTAATTATCAAAGAGTTCCAGCTCTTAATGTTGAGGGGCATTTTATAAAAGCTTTAAGTAAAATTGTTATCAATGTTGAAAAAAATGATCAAAGTAATTATTTTTATGGTGATGAAGTGAAAAGATTTTGTCCAAAGAAAATGCGTTATTGCACCAATCCTAACCCATGCTATGTATGATTGTCTACGATATAGAAATCAAAAGTAAAAAATGGGTTGCTGAAAAAAATATTGAGCATTTTATTGAACTGGTTTTAAACAAAATTATTGCTCAGACTTTGCTAAAAAAATATCTCAAAAAGACTAACTTACTGCAAATTAATATTTCTTTGTTATCAGATCAGCAGATTAAAAAAATTAATCAAAAATATCGAAAAAAAAATAAAGCAACAAATGTTTTATCTTTTGCTAATCTTGATGAAAAAGAAATAAATCTTTTAGGTCTTGAAAAAGTTATAAATAATTTATCTAACTTAATTTTAGGGGAAATTGTATTGGGATATGAAACAATAAAAAAAGAAGCAAAACAGGCTAACAAAAATTTTAATGATCATTTGACGCATATGCTAGTTCATGCTGTTTTACATCTTTTGGGATATGACCATGAACAAGACGATATGGCTGAAATAATGGAAAAATTTGAAATTAAAATTTTGAAAAAATTTGATATTGCTAATCCTTATCTTTTAATTGATAAATTAAATTAATTCAAAGCTTGATCTATAATTTTATTTGTTAACTTAGTGAATAATCAAGTGTTTTTAAATTAGAACTAAAGAATATTAATCCTTGCTGAAAGTAATTAAAAGATAGAAGGAATTAAGGAAGCTATAATTGTTGTTGCGAAGAATATAAAAAAATGACAGTCAATTTAAATAATGATTAATAATGAATTTAAGGTTTTATGTTATTATTTTTATAGATTTTAAAAAAACCTTGCGTTCTTGATGTTCGATTATTTTAAGGATGTTGTAATTTAATTTTCATTGAGATTTGTTAGTTATAAAATATTAGAAAATAAAGTTATTTCAGAAAAATTTAAGATTTTCTTAACATTAACCAAAAATTCTTTTACAATTTCTTGGTTTTAAAAAACTAATAATTACTAAATTTTTTTATCTTTTCATTAAGTTTGGAAAAAAATATTTCTTCTACAGAGCAATTTGATAGCTGATTGATTTCTGGAATACAAGTTGGAGAAGTAACATTAATTTCTGTAAGATAATCACCAATAATGTCGATTCCCACAAAAAACAAATTACGATTTTGTAGTTGTTCTTTAAGTTGTTGACAAATTTCTAGATCTCGTGGACTGGGCGTTAATTTTTGTGCAATTCCACCAATGTGTAAATTAGAACGAATTTCATTGTTTTGCGAGAGTCTGACAATACCTCCGGCAAATTCGCCATTAATCAAAATTATTCTTTTATCGCCATATTTAACAGCGTCAATAAATTTTTGGGCAATTATTGGTGTTTGATAGTTATTAATCAACAAATCAATAACCGAGTTAAGATTTGGACTATCTTCCTCAATTAATATCACACCATCTCCACCACACGAATAAAGAGGCTTGAGAATAATTTTTTTATGAAGTTGATGAAATTTTTTAATTTGATCTTTCGAACTACAAATCAGAGTTGGGGGTGTTAAATTAGGATATTGAGTCACCAAAATTTTTTCAGGGCAATTACGAATTTCATGGGGACTATTTAGAACTAAAACTTTACTACTAATTTTTTCCAAAAGATAAGTTGTAGTTAAGTAATTCATGTCAAAGGGAGGATCTTGCCTAACAAGAATAACTTGAAAATCTTTTAAACTTAAAATTTTTTGTTCGATAATTTGGCAATAATTTTTACAATCATTTTTAAGCTTTACTTTTGAAATTAATGCTTTTAAATCTTGTTGATCAGAATCAAAAATTAATTGATCGGGGGTGTAATAAAAAATCTCATAACCAAGATTTTGACCTGCAAGCATAATTTTAAAGGTTGAATCAGTGTTAACGTTGATTTTAAAAATATCATTCATTTGTACTAGAATTTTCATTTATACCTCTTTTTTATTGGTTATTTAATTTTTTAAATTATTTCGAAAAACAAAAAAATTTCGTTATTTTTTCAATCTTCAAGAACCATCAAAGCTTTTAGATTGTTTTATAGTAAAGATTCAAATTAATTTTGAATTTTTTAAAATTTCAAAATTAATTTAAGAAGAACAAATATTAACAATTTAATTTTAAAAAAATGCAATCAAATTCCAATAAAATATTTCCAGTTTTTGATCTAGGTGATGTAATATTAAGAGAGAAGCGTGAAAGTGATGCCGAAGATTTTTTTTACCATTACAGTAATCCTAAAGTTAATCAATTCATTTTGTGCGAGATTGCAAATGATATCGAGCAAGCTCGTAAAGACATAGCGTATTGGCGAAGTTTATTTTATTATGGGAGCGGGATCTATTTTGCAATAGCTGATAAAAATACAGATGTTATGATTGGTGCAATTGGTTTGAGTGGATTTAATTCGTATCAAAAACGCATTGAAATTAGCTATGATTTGTCCCCTAATTATTGGCGAAGGGGAATAACAAGTAAGGCAATTAAGAATATTGTAAAATATGCTTTTGATCATTTTAAAGTTAATCGTATCGAGGCATCTGTTGCAACTGCTAATACTCCTTCTAAAAATTTATTAATAAAATCTGGATTTACAGTGGAAGGTATTCTTCGTCAACATCGCTTTCACAAGGGTTATTTTTATGATGTTTATTTTCTTAGCATGCTTTTAGACGATTACAAATTCATGGAATATAAAAAATCAAATACTTTAATTAATAAAATCCATACTTTAGCTCCAAACAATCAGTAAATTTGAATTGCTTGATCTAGAAATGATCGAAGGTTTTATGAGTAATAGAAAAATTATTTGACATTTGTTTTAGTTGTGATTTAATTATTCAAAGATAATTTTGAAAAACTAATGAATTAATTTGTAAATTTTGTTAAATTTACCAATTATGTTATTTGTTTTTTATTTAGTAAAATTGTTTGGTTATTGATATTGTAGTATTGATATTGGAAGAGATATGCCAAATAAGCCGGAAATAGATAAATTTAACAAAATTTTTTTAAAAAATTAAATTAGCAAGCATTTACTGTTCGAGTCTTAATTTGCATTGATATTGTTAAATCAGGACTAGCCGCTGTATATCTGAATATTTACTTAATTTTCTTGAAAGCAATAACTTAACGGTTAATTTTTTAAAATTTTATTATTTTAATCAAATATAATTTAAATTATCAAAAACTATTGTTTATAGTTGGTAGCTAGTTAATATAATTAGCTGTTGTTAGACTTAAATAAAAAATTCTCAATAAACTTGATTTATGAAGACTTACGTTGCAAAGCCCAGTGAAATGGGCAAAGAATGGGACAAAAAATGGTGGTTAATTGATGCTGAGGGTCTAGTTGTTGGACGATTAGCTTCAATAATTGCTAAAATTCTTCGTGGAAAGCACAAAACAATTTTCACTCCAAACATTGATTGTGGTGACCATGTTGTTGTTATTAATGCAGAAAAAGTAAAATTTACTGGAAAAAAATATGCTGAAAAACTTTATCATTGGCATACTGGTTTTCCTGGTGGTATAAAAGATCGATCTGCTCGTCAATTGATCGAAGGAAAGTATCCGCAAAGAGTTCTTGAATATGCAGTTTCTAGAATGATTTCTCGTGGTCCATTACAAAGAGATTTGATGGTTAAATTACACATCTACCAAGGTTCACAGCATAAACATCAAGCTCAAAACCCTCAGGTTTTGGATGTTGCATCAATGAATCCAAAAAATAAGAAAAACTAATTAATTTTTAAATATGTCTGTAGTTATTAAGGAAAAAATTATTGAAATCAAACAATCAACCAAAGTTGATGTTAAGCCAGAAATAGATAAGCAAGGTCGTGCTTATGCTACTGGAAAAAGAAAGAATGCAGTTGCCAAAGTTTGGATAAAAAAAGGTACTGGAAAAATTAATGTTAATGACCATGAGGCTCTTGCTTATTTTGGAAGAGAAATTCTTTTTAATGTTGTCAACGCTCCTTTAAAAATTACCAAAAACGATAGTAAATTTGATATTACTGCTCAAATAGTTGGTGGCGGTAAGAGTGGTCAAGCTGGTGCACTAGCCCATGGAATCAGCAAAGCTCTAGTCGCATTTGATCATGGCAATCATCAAACTCTTCGTTCGCTAGGTTTTCTCACAAGGGATTCGCGTGTTGTTGAGCCAAAAAAATACGGTTACAAAAAAGCCCGTAAAGGCAGAACCTACCGTAAGCGATAGTTCTTTATCAGACCTTCAAAATTCAACTACACAGCACTATACTATCTTAATTGCCCCACTGTCTTTATTTAAAAGGGTATAATTAAGAATTATTCAATCATTTTGTATTTTTATTTTACAGCAATTTATTAATTTATAATTTTATTTTTTAATAATTTTATTTTATTAATAAATGAATTCTTTGAATTTTAGCAATTTAAATAGGTATCTTCAAAAAACAAAAGTTTTCCCTAAAATAAGAGGCGTATATTTTTTTGGAGATAGAAATTATAATTATATTTCTATTTTATAGCTTAACTAAAGTTTTTTAGTTAATATGTCAGAAATATTGTTAATTGTGATCTTAACGCTATGCCTAATTATTAAAATTAGGATTTTAACAAATTATTACAGGCCATATTTATTTGATTTATATGAGATATATTTTATAACGATGCAGTGTTTTTAAGTTAATTTATCATATACTAAGCAGCTATTTTAATTGAGAGTAAAAGATAATATATTAAAGGGTAAAAGATTTTAAAATTTTCAATTAGATTTTTGATAGCAATTAATCAATTATATGTTTTTTTAGTTTAAAATTAAATTAAATTATTTAAAATTTTTTTTAAAAAATATTTATTATGAAAAAACAATTACAAATTCTTATTGCCAGTGATCATGCTGGTTTTGATCTTAAGGAGTCTTTAAAAAAATATTTAAGAGAAGAGGGTCATAAGATTCAAGATTTAGGATGTGATAGTTCTACTTTATCAGTTGATTATCCTGATTACGCTTACATTTTATGTGAAAAATTTGATGATCAAAATGAATTGCAAAGAGGAATTTTAATTTGCGGAAGCGGAATAGGCGTTTGTATTGCCAGTAATAGATTTAAAAAAATTCGCTCAGCATTATGTTATGAGCCTAAACTTGCCGAATTATCTAGGGCTCATAATGATGCCAATGTTTTGTGTCTAGGGGCAAGATTTATTGAAAATGATCAAGCAATAAAAATCGTTAGGGCATTTTTAGAAACTAATTTTGAGGGAAGTCGACATGCTGCAAGGGTCTCCAAACTCGGTAGATAAATTAATTAGAAGTTTTGGGCGAATTAAAAGTCGAAAATTATCAAATCCTAAAAAAAATTTGCTGGATAATTTTCTACCACATCATTTGTTAAGTAAAGATCTTAAAGGATTTCAAAATCAAAAAAAACAAGAAAATATTTTAGAAATTGGTTTTGGTTTCGGAGATTTTTTATTCAATCTTGCCAAAAAAAACCCTCAAAAAAATTTTTTTGGTTTTGAGCCTCATATCAATGGAGTCGTGAATTTGTTAAACTTGATAAAAGAAAATAATATAAAAAATATCAAAATATCGACATCTGATATTCGTCAGCAAATCGATATTTTTCCAAATAATTTTTTTGATGAAGTTTATCTTTTATTTCCAGATCCTTGGCCAAAAAATAAGCATTTCAAAAGGAGACTAATTACTAATAAATTTCTTGATGAAATTATCTCGCCCAAAGTTAAAGATTCTGCAAAAATAACTATTGCAACTGATCACGATGATTATAAAACATGGATCTTAGCCAATATTTTAAATTGTCAGAATTTTGTTTGGACAGCTCAATCAAAGGCAGATTGGCAGAATTTTCCTAGAGATTGGATTTTTACCAAATATCAAAAAAAAGCTCTAAATGAAAAGCGTTCAGCGGTTTTATTTGAATTATTAAAAAATACCATTAAACATGATTAGTATTGATACATTACCTAAAGTTAAAGGAGTTTATCGCCAGAATGCCAGAATTTCTAATTGGTTTAATGTTGGTGGCAATGCCGAAATATTGTATCGACCAAGTGATGCCGAAGATCTACAATTTTTTTTGAGAGAAATTGATAAGAAAATACCAATTCAAATTCTTGGGCTTGCTTCAAATGTTATCATTAGTGATGATGGGGTAAGGGGTGTATTAATAAGACTTGGAAGTGAGTTTTCCAAAATAAATCATTACATTGTTGATAATAAAATTATTATTAGGTGTGGTGCTTCAGCGTTATGTATTAATGTTGCAAATTATGCACGACAGTTGGGTTACTCTGGTTTAGAATTTTTAAGTGGTATTCCAGGTTCGGTAGGTGGAGCAATTGCTATGAATGCAGGTTGTTATGGGTCAGAAGTTTCTCAAGTTTTATTGCAAGCTCAGGGGATTGATTACAATGGTGAAAAAAAATTTTTAGCTAATGAAAATTTTAATTTTTCATATCGTTATAATTCATTAAATAAAAAATATTTTTTTATAGAAGGTGATTTTGTAGTTGAGAGATCATCTTATGATCAGGTTAGTAAAACCATGAATGAATTACAAATTAAACGAGAAGAATCTCAGCCAATCAGAGCAAAGACTGGAGGAAGCACTTTTAAAAATCCTCCTCCACCTGCAAAAAAAGCTTGGGAATTAATTGATGAAATTGGTTATCGCGGAAAAAAAATCGGAGATGCTCAATTTTCAACAAAGCATTGTAATTTTTTAATCAACGCTGGAAATGCTAGTGCAAAAGATTTGATTGAATTAGCAGATTCAGCATGTCATGAAATTGAAAAAAAATTTAGTATCATTTTGGAATGGGAAATAAAAATTATCAAATAAAAAAAATTAATGTTTGTAAATTAATTTTGTGGCAATAATTTTATATAAGTTTATTCAATCCTTTAAAAAAATAAATTTATAAAAAAATGAAAAAATCTTATTTTAAAGTTAAAAAATTGTCATCAACTAGCATGCTGTTCTTTTTTATTTTTTTAACAAGTATTGCGCCAGATGCATTTGCTTCATATTCAACGGTTTCGGCAACTGCAACTTCAAATACATTAACTGATGTGATGTGTAATGTTCTAAGGGTTGCCACTGGTAATGCTGGTAAAGCATTTGCTGCTTTCGCTATCATCTCTGTTGGAATTGGTTTTTTTACCGGAAAAGTATCTTGGGGTTTGATGGTCGGTGTTGCAGCAGGAATCGCAGCAATGTTCGGTGCACCTCAGATTGTTTCAGCAATATCTGGAACAAGCTCGGCAACCTGTTAATATTAGTTTAATTCAAGTTGATTGTATTAATAAAAATAAAACCAAATGAAAATTCTATTATATTTTATTGAGCTAATTTCTCTTACATTTCTAATTCAATATGATTTAAATGCATCCTATACATCAGTCTCTGCTAATGTTACCTCAAATACACTTACTGATGTTATGTGCAATGTTTTAAAGGTTGCCACTGGTAATGCTGGTAAAGCATTTGCTGCTTTCGCTATCATCTCTGTTGGAATTGGTTTTTTTACTGGAAAAGTATCTTGGGGTTTGATGGTCGGTGTTGCAGCAGGAATAGCAGCAATGTTCGGTGCACCTCAGATTGTTTCAGCAATCTCTGGAAAATCATCAGCTACCTGTTAAAAACGCTAATTTTAGAGTTTTTATTTATTTTTCAAAACTTATAATTATAAAAATAATTCTTGATAAAATAAAATAAATTTTTTATAAATACATTAGTGTTATACTTTTTTAATAATCAAAAAACTTTAATAAATTTTAACTTTTATATGAAAATTTTAAATAAAAAAAATTCTGGCCTTCTATCTTTAGCAGTTGCATCTTTAGGTTTATTTGTTACTAATGATGCGTACTCTTCTTATTCGACAGTCTCTGCTAACATTAGCTCAAATACACTTACTGATGTGATGTGTAATGTTCTAAGGGTTGCCACTGGTAATGCTGGTAAAGCATTTGCTGCTTTCGCTATCATCTCTGTTGGAATTGGTTTTTTTACCGGAAAAGTATCTTGGGGTTTGATGGTCGGTGTTGCAGCAGGAATCGCAGCAATGTTCGGTGCACCTCAGATTGTTTCAGCAATATCTGGAACAAGCTCAGCAACTTGCAATTAATTATAATTTTAAAGATAAGTTATATTATTTTAGTGATTTGTAACCTAGACAGCGTTACTATCTACTTCTCTTTTATATATCTTTAAGCAAAAATTAATCTAAAAAATACGTTAGATAAATTTTATTTTATTAGGTTGTTTTAGAAAAAATTATAATTACCCTCGTTTGTTTATAATAATCAAGCCTTGCTTTTTTAGAAATTATTTTAAGAGATCGCTAATAATTCTTTAACTTAAAAAAATATAGCTGTTATTAGTACTTTAAGAAAGTTATTGAAAAATCAATTATTTTTTTGGATAAACTTCTTGCAAGTATTTTTTAAATTAATCTTCATGATGCAGAGTTTTTTAAGTTGTTATATGTTTTTATAATCAATTATTTAACTTTTCAATTTATCATCAATTACTGCGATTATTCACTGCAAAAGCATGTTTTCTTGTTATTTTTTGAATTTTTGTTGGTTAACTATGATGGTTATGGATAAGTTCCAACTAGTGATTATATATTTATTTCCCCTAAAATCTCTCGATAGGTTATTTTGAACCTCTATTCTGTAAGCATTAACAACAAAAGATTTTTTATGAGAAATTTTAAAAACTTAATGGACTTCACAACTTTTTTCAAAACAGAAGAAAATTATATGTTTTTATTGATATACTAATTTATCTAAAGTAAAAATAATTATCCAATAATGTTTTTATTATTTACAGTTAAAACTTATTACAAATTACAAATTCCATTTTTATGTCAATACCCCAAGGATTAAATAATTCAAGTTTACTACGACGACTTGGTGGTGGAGGTAGGGGTAGAGGAGAAGGAGGTGGAGGTGGACATATTGAAGGCAAAGGAACTAAAGTTTCTAAATTAGAATTGGAAACAAAAAAAAGAAAAAGAGAAGAAGAAGTAGAAGTAGAAGATAGCAATCTATATAGAGGATCCAACGATTGTGTATCTAAATCATTGGTAAAGCCAAATGAAAGCCCTTGGTTTGCTGTCACAAATGCAATATCAGGACCTGATTATTTTAAAGATGAAGATAACATGAAAGCAGTTTTTAATCTTAAAGACGAAATTAGTCAATTACAGTCCCCAATCCAGTTAAGTAAAATTCTTAATCAAGCAAGTAAAGCAAGTAATGACCTTCTAATAGAAATTATACGTAATTGGGGTGATGATAATTTATCTAGAATGCTTTATACTGTTATAGATAAAGTTGGAAAATTATTCAGAGGAAAAGTAGAAAATGGGTCAATAGAAATTTCCCTTATCTTCAACGCTTTGTCTAAGATTAAAGATAATGGTAAAAAGGTAGGAGAATTCTTTGACATAATTAATGATTCAAACAAATGGCCAAACATCATTAATAATGCTAAATTCCAAGAAATCTCTAATATCTTAAACGCTTTGTCTAAGATTGAAGATGGAGGTGTAAAGGTAAAAGAATTCTCTGATAAAATTGCTCCAGATAAATGGCCAAATATACTTAAGAATGCAAGTCCCCAGGCTATCGCCCTTATCTTCAACGCTTTGTCTAAGATTGAAGATAATGGTAAAAGGGTAGGAGAATTCTATGATAAAATTGAAAATGAATGGTTAGAAATTACCTTAAAAGTTAACGCCCAAGATATTAGAAATATTTTATGCGCCCTATCAAAAGTTGATGATGACGGTCAGCGGGCATGTAAATTCTATGATAAAATAGGAGCTAATTTATTGATTGAAGGTGCTAATGTCAGAGATTTGCTAGTTAACATCGATGCTTTAGCCAAAACTAAACAAGGTAAAAATAAACTAAAAGAAATCTATGAAAAAATTCCACCAGAGTTATTAAAGAAAATGATTGAAGATACAAATCTTGATAACATAAGACGTATCCTAGTTTCTCTCTCTAAGAGTCCGGAAGCTGGCAGTTTTTTGGGAGATCTATGTAAACATAACAGTTGGAGTTCTAAAACATTTGATAGATCAGATGGAAAATCGGATTTCGCAAATGTTACAAAAATCATAGAAGCTTTAAATAGTGTTAAAGGCAATGGAGTGTTATTAAGGAATTTCTATGACATCACTAAGAAAAATTATGTTAAAACTGGTGAAGAATTAGCGTGTAAATACAATAAACAGGATATTGGAAATCAAGATTTTCTTTTAGATCTTCACCGTTTGGGTATAAATGAAGCTAAAATTGTCACTAAACTTTTTTTAGAAGATATGAAAAAGAAGAAAAAGGAAAGATTTTTTATCGAATGCGGAAGGGGCAATCATACTAAAACAGAACTATCAGGAAATATTGTTAAAGAAGTTGAAGAATTATTAGTCAAAGAATTAAAAGATATCACTTGTGAGCGAGTTTACGGTCTTATCAAAGTAGAAAAGAAAAAAGAGTTAGGAACGCCACCAACAACTGTTGGAGTTGGAGTAAATGATTTGAGGAGGAGAGGCGTTTCAACTCCTGCAGCTTCACGTTAATTTAAGAGTTAGGATTAAAATGAGCTTTAATTTATTATTAACCCCAACCAATACCTCTTATAAAATTAACACTACTGGAACACCGAATTTACCGAGCTGAATGTCCTTATAACACCAACTCTCGGTGATTGCGCAAAAAGTTGTGGCATTTAGAGTTTGTCCTTTAGCTTTGTTTACGCCCCACAAAAGATATAATAAAATTATGCCTGCCACCATGAATGCCAAAGATATTGCTACTAAAAACATTGTAATTTTTGCTGTTCTTACTCTAGGCTCAGAGAGCGTATTAATATTATTGGAAACTGCTTCCAATCAATTGACGCAGTGGTAGAAACGATAAAAAAAGAATTTGTGAAAGGTGGGTATAAAGTTTTTCATTATCCAGTCGAAGCCCAAAATTACGGCGTTCCTCAAACAAGAAAAAAGGGTGTTTTTTGTGGGCGTAAAAGAAAGTGAACCGAAAAGAAAGGCAAAAGAAGAAGATTTTTTACCTAAACCAACTTACGCTAAGGATTTTAAAAAAATGACGATGGAAGAAAAAATGGAGTTGGCTAGAAACTATTATATTTTAAAAGAAAAAACAGGCAAACAATACTGGATACAAAAGGGGAAATAAGTATATAATCACCTTCCAAATAAAAAAATACTTTACTGTTAGTTTTTTATTGATAAAATTAAAAGGGTTAATAAAATTTATATCAAATATACCAATAATGCTGGTATGCCTTAGATTCTAACTAGTAATAGCATATTATAATAACTTAAACCATAGTATTTTTAATTGAAAATATTATTTTTAATTTAGTTTAAAAGCGCCATTTTTAAATGAAGCATTTATTAGCTAATTCCTTCTGCTTTATAGCTATTAAGTTTGTTATTAAGTTTGGAACTTTGATTCAATAATTAAATAGTTTAGATTAATTTTAATCTAATTAAATTAAGTTGATTTGTTTTATTATCAAATAAATATCTAAAAACCTTTAAAAATTATAATTTTAATTTTTCACTATTATGACTAGAAAATGCGATTTACTTAATGTAAGGCCAATGAGCGGAAATAAAGTTTCTCACTCAAACAGAAAAACGAGAAGAAGGTTTCTACCAAATCTACGAGATGTTGCTTTTAAAAGCGAAGTTTTAGGTGTTAATGTTAACTTAAAAGTTAATGCTTCAACACTTAGAACTATTAATAAATATGGAAATATTGATATATTCCTTGTCAATTATCCTTTTAACAAAATGACTGATACTGCAAAAAAATTGCGAATTAAAATTAAAAGAAAGCTTAATGCCCAAGGCAAGCTTGAAGAGGTTAAAATCTATCGTCAAAAACAAAAAAAAGCTAAGTAGTTTTAAATAAAAAAGGTCAAAGATAAAGTTTTTCTAGCATAAAATATTTTTAAAACTATTTTTTAAGAATAATCTTTTTATATATTTTCTTGTTAAAAAATTAAATTACTGATTAAACTTCTAAAAGTTATAACAAACTCTTGTTCATTTATAATAGACATTAATCAGACTATCAATATACATTCATGTCAACAAGGCACATTTATGTTTTTGTTTAACTTATTACTAAGATCTACAAAAACAAATTTTATTAATTGTAAAATCACCAACCAAATAATTAAATTATGTTGAATAAATTAGTTTCTTCTCTTAATAAATACAATATCCAAAATCCCCAATCTTACGAATACCTCGATAAATCTCGAGAGGTCTTTGCATTTAGTAAGTGGTTACCAATTATCGAAATACACAATTTATTTGATAGCAAAATAATTGATAATCTTCCAATTCATTCAGCCTATGGTTTGGCTTTTGAAAGAATTAAAGATGATAATTTAAGTTTTTTTTTAGACTCTTTAGTCAAGCTTGAATATTTTTTTCAAAATCTTGTTTTTATAAAATTTTCTCGATGTGAAATTAATCAAAAATTATTAAATACACTTGGTGAAAACTTAGTTAATCGAAAAAAAGCTTTTGTTCTTGATATATCTGATATTGGTGATCGTGATTTAGTTAATAATTTTCTTTTAAAAATCTACCAAACATCAAAAAAATTTTCTTTAAAAACGGCTCAACAATTAACAAAAGAAATTGACTTATTGAGCTCTAGTGAAGATCTTAAAATTATAGTAAATGTTAATTTGTTTGATGACCTTATGTTGTTTTTTAGTGATAAAGAAAAAAAATCTTTTAATTCCATTCGTCAACAATTTAGTAACAATTTTCTCGATTATCAATTAAATGATAATTTTGACTTAAACAAAAATTTGTCAAGTGATCAAGATTACCAAAAGATTGGTGTTGATAATTTTCCTTTAACAAAGATTATTAATTATGATACTGACGCAGTTGAGGTTTATCAACCTTTGCCAAATAATTTTCTTCAATCTTCAGCTCTCGAAGATTTTAATGTAATTGCTCAATTAGCCGATGGTGAGCTTAGTCAAAATAATTTTAAAAATGATATTACCGAAAATATACTAAATGTTGATAATCAAAAATTTATTCCCCAAAACCAATCTGATCAAGATAATTCGCAGATAAATGAGTCTAAAAATGATGAATCTGGTTCTTATAATCAATTTATTCAAATTAATAATTTTGCTTACTATCAAGCTCTTCAATTTTTTTCTAAAATTCCTGTAACAAGATTA
The DNA here is from genome assembly GCA_014190355.1 of Alphaproteobacteria bacterium. GTDB lineage: Bacteria > Pseudomonadota > Alphaproteobacteria > Rickettsiales > UBA1997 > CAILUF01. The sequence continues at coordinate 145,053 of BJGH01000003.1, read as the reverse complement.
GAAATTATTAGGCTGTCAATAAATCAGTAATTTAGCACCCCAAATCTTACTTGCAAAGCAAAAAGGGAAAAATAAAATAATTGTTGTTAAAACTTTTTTAAAAAAATTAAAAATAAAATTTATGAATAACTCGGCAAGTAAATTTGATTATAATGTTGTTATCATTGGCGGAGGTCCTGGTGGATATGTTTGCGCTATTCGCCTTGCGCAATTGGGTTTTAAAGTAGCGTGTGTTGAAAAGAGAAAAAATCTTGGTGGAACATGCCTTAATGTAGGTTGCATTCCCTCAAAAGCAATGTTAGAAATTTCTCACAAGTTTCATGATGCGCAACACAATTTTGCAAAGCTTGGAATTATTGCTAATAAGCCAGAAATTGATGTTAAAAAATTAGTTGATAACAAAAATGAAATTATCGCTGGGCTAACCGCTGGAATCTCTAGTCTTTTCAAAAAAAATAAAGTTAGTCATATAATTGGTTCAGGAAAATTTATTGATAAAAATCAATTAGAAGTTACTGATGAAAATGGTTCTAAACAAAAAATTTCTGCTGAAAAATTTGTAATTGCTACTGGTTCTGAAGTTACCAAATTGCCAAATGTTGAAATTGATGAAAAAGTTATTGTTTCTTCAACGGGAGCGCTGGAGTTTGAAAAAGTTCCGCAAAAAATGATTGTAATTGGAGCGGGAGTTATTGGTTTGGAACTTGGATCTGTTTGGTCGAGATTGGGTTCACAAGTTGAAGTTGTTGAGTTTTTGGATAAAATTACTCCAACAAATGATAATGAAATATCTAAAAATTTCCAAAGAATTCTAGAAAAACAAGGGCTTAAATTTAGATTATCAACTAAAGTTTTGGGTGTTAAAAAGGACAAAAAAGGAGCGATTGTTGAAGTTGAAGCAGTGCAGGGTGGAGCAAAAGAAACTCTGCTTGCCGATGTGGTATTGGTAGCAATTGGCCGTAAACCAAACACTGAAAATTTAGGTCTAGAAAATGTTGGAATTAAAACCAATGCTAGAGGTTTTATTGAGAATAATCATTTAAAAACCAATGTTGATAATATTTATGTTGTTGGCGATGTTACTACTGGTCCAATGCTTGCTCATAAAGCTGAAGATGAGGGAATTGCTGTTGCAGAAATTATTGGCAATCAAGCAGGGCATGTTAATTACGATGTTATCCCTAACGTTATTTACACCTACCCAGAAGTTGCAAGTGTTGGCAAAACTGAAGAAGAACTAAAAGCTCAAAACATTGCTTACAAATCTGGAAAATTTATGATGATGGCTAACTCAAGAGCCAGAGCTACTTATGATGAACAGGGTTTAGTAAAAATATTATCTTGCGCTAAAACGGATCGTATTTTAGGTGCACATATCATTGCTCGTGAAGCTGGAAATATGATTCATGAGATAGTAGTTGCTATGGAATTTGGTGGAAGTGCAGAAGATATTGCGCGAACTTGCCATGCCCATCCAACCTATAACGAAGCAATAAAAGAGTCTGCTTTAGCTTTAGACAAAAGAGCGATTCATTCATAAATAATTCCTGTTAATTGTTGTTGTTTATTTTTAAAACAATTTCAAAAAAAAATTTTTTTTTGATAACTTTTTTTTTACTTAATTTTTAAGGATTATTAATTTTCAAGGATATTTAATTTATATCCTTCGCAATGTCAGATAATCAACTAAAAATAAATTCACTGAGAAAAAGCCATTCATTTTATAACTCACAAGAGCTTAATCAATTTATGAGTGAAATTTTTTCTGATTTATCGTGCAAACCTCAAGAAAATTTTTTTAAAGATAGCCTCATTGATATAAGCGAAAAAAAAACAACCATAAGTTTTGTTAGCAAATATGATTTTTTCGAAGAACAAACCGTTAATGATCGAACAAATCTCCAAGAGGTTTTTTTGCCTAATAAAAAACACAAATCATTTTCTCAAAGCGATGATAGTACCGATGAAATTCGTAGTCAGCTTAATGATATAACGCAAATTTATTTGCCAAAAATTACCGCTCATTACGGTGTAAAAACTTTACAAGAACTTCAAGAAATTGATGAAGCTAATCGGAAATTATTGGCAATAAATGGCGATGAAAATAGCGAAGCTAAAGAGCGAATAATTAACCAGTTTGAACATGATCAAAGTGTTTCTAATCAAGCTTTAGGCGTGGTTACCGATAATTTTTTGCAATCTGTAAAGCTTCAAAATAATTTAATCACTACAAATTCTGATATTGAGCAGTTAAATTCTCCAAATTCCTTGCCATCTGCGCATATTAAAGCACTAAAATCAACAACAAGTTTAAAAAGAATATCATCAATTAAAAAAGGGTAGATAGAAAGGGCGTAATAAAATTAAAAAATTTTATTGAAGAAGCAATTTTCGCTACCTGTATGACATGCGCATCCTTCTTGTTCAACGCTCAGCAAAATACAGTCATAATCACAATCAGCAAAAATATTAACAATTTTTTGAGAATTTCCTGAAGTTAAACCTTTTTGCCAGAGGTTTTGACGAGATCTTGAGAAATAAGTAGCTAAATTGGTTTCGATAGTTTTGATGATACTTTCTTGATTCATCCAAGCTAGCATTAAAACCTTGCCAGTATTGCAGTCTTGGGCAATTGCAGGAATTAAACCTTGCTCGTTAAATTGTAATTTTTTTAAAATTTCTTGAGCGTTATCAGCACTGATTTGTTTGTTCAAAAATTTGTCCTTAATCATAATTAAATTTGTTGAATTTCTAAGTCCACTAACCTAGAATAACTCCGAGAAATTAAAAAAAAATATTTTTTATGATTGTTTGTACCAGAAGAATTGAGTTTGATGCCGGTCATCGTTTAATCAATCATGAAAGCAAATGTAAATTGCTTCATGGTCATCGCTATGCATTGGAAGCTAGTTTTCAAGCGAAAGAACTTGATCAAGTTGGTCGTATTATTGATTTTGGTGTGATTCGCGATATTCTTGGTAAATGGATTGATGATAATTTTGATCACAATACTATTCTTAATTTAATTGATAAAAAACTTGGTGAAGAAATTACTAAAATCACTGGCCAAAAAATCTATTACATGAATTGCAATCCTACAGCTGAGAACATTGCCAATCATTTGCTTAAAGAAATTTGTCCAAAATTATTTGCTAATCATCACGTTGAATGCGTTGCAATCAAGCTTTACGAAACTCCAAATTGTTATGTCTATGTTGAGCGTTAAAAAAAATTCGCAAACTTTTAGCTATCGAGTTTATTATGAAGATACCGATGCAGGAGGGGTGGTTTATTATGCTAATTATTTAAAATTCTATGAAAGAGCTCGAAGTGATTTTTTAAGAGAGCTTAACATTTCGCAATCCAATTTAGCAAATGATCAAAAAATAATTTTTGTAGTTCGTAAATGTCAAATTGAGTATCATTTCCCAGCAAGGCTTGATGATATGCTTGCAGTGGAAGTTAAGATTAGCGAAATTAACAAAGTTTCATTGACAATGATGCAAAAAATTACAAAATCATCACAATTAATTTCTGAATTAACAGTTGAATTGGTCTGTTTAAATTCTCAAACTTTTAAACCTACTAGACTTCCTAAAAATTTATTAGATTTAATTTATGTTTGATAGTTTCTCACAAAAGATAACAAAAATCTTTGATAAAATTTCCGGTAAAAAAATTATTTCTCAAGATGATCTAGATTTGGCTTTAAGGGAAATTCGCATCGCTCTTTTGGAAGCGGATGTTGCTCTTAATGTTGCCAAAGATTTTATTGAAAAAGTTAAAGTTGAAGCATTGGGCAAGGAAGTGATAAAAAGTATTTCAGCTGGTGAGATGATTGTCAAAATTGTTCATGACCAATTGGTTGAATTATTGGGCAGTGAATCTAACGCTATTAATTTCAATAGTAATCCTCCCTTAATCATTTTAATGGTTGGTTTGCAAGGATCTGGAAAAACCACCTCAACTGCCAAATTAGCAGCAAGATTAAAAAATAAAAATCATAAAAAAATTTTATTAGCTTCACTCGACACTTATCGACCTGGAGCATTTACTCAAATGCAGACCTTGGCTCAAAAAGTTAATATCGATTGTTGTCAATTTGATGATAAAAAAAGCCCATTAACTTTGGCAATTGAAGCGCAAAAAAAAGCCCAAGAAGGTGGTTATGATGTCTTGATTTTAGATAGTGCAGGGCGAATTGCTATTGATCAAGAAATGATGCAGGAGTTAAAAAATATTAATCAAAAAGTTAATGCTCAAGAAATAATTCTTGTTGTTGATGCTATGATTGGACAGGATGCAATTAATGTTGCAAAAAACTTTCAAGAAATTTTACCGCTGACAGGAGTTATTCTAACAAGACTTGATGGTGATGCAAGAGCAGGTTGCGCTTTAACGATGAAAGCTACCACTAATTGTCCAATTAAATATGTTGGTGTAGGAGAAAAAATTAGTGATTTTGAAGAATTTCATCCCAAAAGAATTGCTTCGCAAATCATTGGTATGGGCGATGTGGTAAGTTTAGTTGAAAAAGCTCAAGAAATTTTCGATGCTGAAGAAATGGCTAAAGATGCCAAAAAAATCAAGGATGGCGATATTGATTTTAACATGATTTTATCGCAAATTCGTAATATGAAAAAAATTGGTGGATTAGCGGGGATTGTGAAATTTATCCCGGGAGCTGGTAAAATCAAAGAGCATCTGGGTCAGTTAGGTAATGTTGAAAAGGATTTGAAAATACAAGAATCGATAATTTTATCGATGACCAAAAAAGAGCGAGCTAATCCAGAAATTTTAAGCTCATCTCGTAAACACCGAATTGCCAAAGGTTCTGGAACGTCAATTCAAGAGGTTAACCGGTTAATGAAAAAATATAAACAATTGCGTAAAATGATGGATAAATTTGGTAAAATTGATCCGAAAAAAATGCAAGAAATGATGGATAATCCTAATCTCGCTAATAATCCAAAATTATTTTAGTTATGCCCTTTTTTAAGCAAAGTAAAATCTTGCCCTATAGTGCTAAGCAAATGTTTGATCTGGTCATCGATATTGAGAAATATAGCGAGTTTTTACCGTGGTGTAAAAATGCTCGAATTATTTCCAAAATCTCACCAGAAAACATTCAAGCGGAATTGTTAATAAATTTTAAAAATTTTTTTGAAAAATATACTTCAGATGTTCAATTTGCAAGGCTAGAAAATGGCGAATATTTTGTTGATGTTGTAGCAATAAAAGGACCATTTAAAAGCCTTATTAATAAATGGCAATTTATTCCAATCGATCAGAATCAATGCTTGGTTGAATTTTATTTAGAGTTTGAATTTAATTCAAAAATTTTAAGCAAAATGTTTTCAACAATTTTTCACAATGCTACCCAAAAAATGATGAGTGCCTTTGAGGACAGAGCAAAAAAACTTTATCACAAATAAATAACTGGATTTAAATGCCAGAAAAATTTTAAAAAATTTAATTGACATGCAACTTTGAATTATTCAAAATACCAATTCTAAAATAATAATTTTAAGTTAACAATGTTATTTCAACTCATAAGTTGAAAGTCAATAATTTAAATGAAATAATTGAAAGGAAAAGTTTAAGAAAATAATCAAAAGAATTAATTATTTAGTCATTTTGGTGTTCTTCAATTTTTATATATTAAATTATCAAATTTTCTTGGGGCGTAGCCAAGCGGTAAGGCAGCGGTTTTTGATACCGCCACCCGTAGGTTCGAATCCTGCCGCCCCAACCATTTCAAATCTTGTTTATTCTTATGTCTAATCTTCAAGAAATCATCGATCTTAGTGAAAAAATTACTAAAAATTCTGACCAGCTTGTTGCCAAAATTATGGAATTGAGCTATCAATCAGCTTACGGTGGATCGGCTAGTCCATTGGTTATGGCATTGACAATTTTTATTCTTGCGTGTTTCGTTGGATATTTCGTAGTTTGGCGAGTTACCCCGGCTTTGCATACGCCATTAATGGCTGTTACCAATGCCATATCAGGTGTGGTGATTGTTGGAGCGATTATCGCGCTTGGTAGTGCAAAAAGTTTTAATTTGGTTTCATTCCTAAGTTTTGTAGCAATCATTATCGCTTCAATAAATATTTTTGGTGGATTTTTAGTGACTTGGCGAATGCTCGCAATGTTTAAAAAATAAGTACGACAAATGTTTATCTTTCTTAAAATGGCTTTTAATAAAATATGATAGGTTGTTGTTTTGCAAAGATCGGTAATTTTTTTTCGCAGTTAACCAAAAATTTTTGGATCAAGTTCTTTATCATCTTCGCTTCAGCGAATTTTATTTTAAGATTGTATTTTAGCTTTATTGAGCGTCAAGAGTTCACATTTAAAATCGCTAGCTTACTTAAAGTCTTCATTGAAATTTTTTCTATTGGATTATTTTTTGATGCTCTAACCCTTGGATATCTTGCCTTTATTCCAATTTTATATTATAGTTTAGTTTCAACAAAATTTTTTAATAATCATAAACACTTAATATTTGTTAAGATTTGTTATTTTATCTTCTTAAATATTTTAGTTTTTGCATTTTTTGCAGAAATTATTTTTTACGATGAGTTTCAGGCAAGATTTAACTTTATTGCCGTTGATTATCTGATTTATACTACTGAAGTTATTGGCAATATTTTTGAATCTTACCCAATGCCTTTGATAATTATGGCAATTATTGGTATTTCAGGTGTTGTTTATTATTTTAGTGAAAAAAAATTAATTAAAATTACCGAGAGATCTTTGGCTAAAAAGTTGCAAAATTTAGCAATTTATAGCTTGGTTCTCGCAATTGCATTTTTCAAGGTTGATAGCAATAAAATTGACCATTATTTTACCAATAATCATTGTAAAGAAATTGCTTGGAATGGGATTTATCAATTTTTTTCAGCCTATCGCAATAACGAAATTAATTATGAAAAATTTTACACTAATCTTGAGGTAAAAAATGCTACTAATGATTTGCGTCAATTGATTGTAAAGCAAGAAGGTTATGCTAATTTTATCAATCAAGATGATATTGCTCGTAACATTAAAAATAGCGGTGTGGAGAAAAAATATAACATCGTTTTAGTGGCAATGGAAAGTTTTAGTGCCGATTTCATGGGAAGTTTCGGCTCTAAGTCAAATCTTACCACTAATCTTGATAATTTATCGCGTAAAAGTTTGTTTTTTACTAATCTGAAAGCTACTGGCACTCGAACAGTTCGCGGTTTAGAAGCATTGACCTTGTCGATTCCACCAACCCCAGGTAACTCAATTGTTAGAAGACCTAACAATGACAATCTTTTTACCATAGCATCGCCTTTGATTAATAGAGGTTACCAAGCCAAATTCATCTATGGAGGCGATGGTTATTTTGACAATATGAATAATTTTTTTGCTAAAAATGGTTTTGAAATTGTTGATCGTCAAATATTTGCTAAAAACGAAATTTCTTTTAACAATGTTTGGGGTGTGGCCGATGAAGACTTGTATGATAAGGTTATTAAAGAAGCAGATAAATCTCATCAAAGCAATAAAAATTTTATAAATTTAGTTTTAACAACTTCTAATCATCGACCTTTTACCTACCCTGAAGGCAAGATTGATATTCCCTCTAAAACCAATCGTGATGGTGCAGTTAAATATGCTGATTATGCGATTGGGCAATTTATTAAAAAAGCTCAAAACAAACCGTGGTTTGATAAAACGATCTTTGTTTTTGTTGCCGATCATTGTGCTGGCTCTGCTGGTAACATTGAGGTGCCAATTTGGCGATACCAAATTCCCGCAATCATTTATGCTCCAAAAATTATTGCTCCTAGAGTTTATAGTGAAAATGCCAGTCAAATTGATTTAGCTCCAACAATTCTTGGCTTATTAAATTTATCATATCCTAGTAAATTTTTTGGAATTGATTTGCTTAAAAATAATAAAACTTCTCCACAAATTACTAGGCTTCGTCATCGAGCATTTATTAGCACTTACACTGATTTAGGTTATATTGAAAATGATCAACTTTATTTGTTAAAGCCAAAAAAAGAACTAGAGTTTTTTAAATTTACTTTAAAAAAATTTGGCTATGATGGCAGTGTTGAAGAAGCAATTACTGATTTTGATCAAGAAATGCTCAATCGACAAATTCAATATTATCAATTAGCAAGTTTATTTTTTAAAAATGACAAACTTAAAAATTTTGCTGATAAAAAACCTCAATAGTTTTTTTATCGCTATTAATCTAGCCTTGATTTTACTTGCCTTGTGGTTTTTTCAAGTAAGCGATATTGATTTAAAAATTCAAAATCATTTTTATAATTTTACTACCCAAACATGGCTAGTTGATGGTAATGAACCCGTTAAAAAACTGTTCTTTTATCAACTTCCAAAAATTTTGTTGGGTGGATTAATTGCTGCTGTTTTGATTGCTTGCCTTATTGGATTTTTAAAAAAGAAAAATAAATTTTATAACTATCGTCATCAACTTCTGTTAACTTTAATTGGTTTATCATTGATTCCACTAATTGCTGGTAATGTTAAAAAATTCACCAATATTTATTGCCCAAATCAACTCACAAATTTTGATGGTACTAAACCTTATGTTAAAATTTTTGATAGCTATGAGCAAGGTTTTATTCAAGAAAAAAAAGGCCAATGCTTTCCAGCTGGACACGCTGTTACTGGCTTTGCCTTATATATTTTAGTTTTTGTTTTTTTAAATAAAAAATTAAAATATTTAAGTTTTTTTATCGCTACAATTCTTGGCTGGGTTTTAGGATTCTATCAAATTTTAAAAGGTGCACATTTTCTCAGCGATACTCTGATCGCTATGCTGTTGTCATTACTAATTGCCCAAATTATCGGCAACTTTTTCAATAAATTTATTAACCCCTTTTAAATTATTGGCAGATTTAATATCAATATTTTAAAATACCAGATTCAAGTGAGGATTTTACAATTATTATTTAACAAACTTGTTAATTTATATTTTAATTTGTTTGTTATTAATAATTTTTTATCATGAATTATTATTTTAAACCTTTACTTCTTTTAAAAAAAACTCTTGATACTCAACTTCAAAGGTAGTTTAATTAAATCAAAAGAATAACTTAATAAATTATGATAATTTATGACCAAAAAAACTACGCAAATTGACAGTTCAAAATTAACTCTCAAGCCTTTTCCTGCCTCACAAAAAATTTATATTGAAAGTGCTAATCATAGCGATGTTAAAGTGGCGATGCGAAACATTAAACTTTCTGAAAAATCTGATTTAAAAAATTTTACTGTTTACGATACTTCGGGGATTTATTCTGATGAAAAATTTTTAGATAAAATAGATCTAAATAAAGGTTTGCCAAGGCTTCGTGAAAGTTGGATTAAAGGTAGAGATGATGTTGAAAATTATCTGGGTCGTTCAATTAAGCCGCAAGATAATGGTTTAGTTAACACTGACATTTCAAAAGTTCCAAGTTTTGATACCGCAAAGTTAAAGCCTCTTAAAGCAAAAACCAGTAAAGCACCAACGCAATTGGCCTATGCTAGAGCTGGAATTATTACCAAAGAAATGGAATATGTGGCAATTCGTGAAAATATGAATCGCGAAAAAATGTTACTTGATAACAAATATTTTGGGGAAACTTTTGGAGCTAAAATTCCGCCAATTATTACCGCGGAATTTGTTCGTGAAGAAATTGCCAAAGGGCGAGCAATTATTCCTGCTAACATCAATCACCCAGAGCTTGAACCAATGATTATTGGCAGAAATTTTTTGGTAAAAATTAATGCTAATATTGGCAATTCAGCAATTTTTTCGTCAGTTGAGGAAGAAGTTGAAAAAATGATTTGGGCAACCAGATGGGGTGCTGACACTTTGATGGATCTTTCAACGGGTAAAAACATTCACAATATTCGCGAATGGATTATTCGCAATTGTCCTGTCCCAGTTGGTACCGTGCCAATTTATCAAGCTTTAGAAAAAGTCAATGGCATTGCCGAGGACCTAACTTGGGAAATTTATCGTGATACTTTAATTGAGCAATGTGAACAAGGAGTTGATTATTTTACAATCCATGCCGGAGTTAGATTGCCTTTTATTCCTATGACTGTTAATCGTGTTACAGGGATTGTTTCTAGGGGCGGATCAATAATGGCAAAATGGTGTTTAGCACATCATCAAGAAAATTTTTTATACACTAACTTCAATGAAATTTGTGAAATTATGAGGCAGTATGATGTAAGCTTTTCGCTTGGAGATGGGCTTCGTCCTGGTTCAATTGCTGATGCTAATGATCAAGCACAATTTGCTGAATTAAAAACTTTAGGAGAGTTAACTAAAATTGCTTGGGAGCATGATTGTCAAGTGATGATTGAGGGTCCAGGGCATGTACCAATGCATTTAATCAAAGAAAATATGGAAAAACAATTGCAAGATTGTTATGAAGCACCATTTTATACCCTTGGACCATTAACTACTGATATTGCACCGGCTTATGATCACATTACTTCGGCAATTGGTGCAGCAATGATTGGCTGGTTTGGTTGCGCAATGTTGTGTTATGTTACTCCTAAAGAACATCTTGGTTTGCCAAATAAGGAAGATGTTAGGGCAGGGGTTATTGCTTACAAAATTTCCGCTCATGCTTCTGATCTTGCCAAGGGCAATCGCTTAGCAAAATTGCATGACGATGAATTATCAAAAGCAAGATTTGAGTTTCGTTGGGAAGATCAATTCAATTTGAGTTTAGATCCAGAAATGGCAAAATCATATCATGATGAAACTCTTCCTGCTCAAGGTGCAAAATTAGCTCATTTTTGCTCGATGTGTGGACCAAAATTCTGCTCAATGAAAATTTCTCAAGAGGTCAGAGATTTTGCCAATAGTAAAGCTGAAGAGGTTAACAAAAATAATGATTACCAAGCTTCAGATATCGATCTTGGTATGGTGAAGATGAGTAAAAAATATAAGGAGTTAGGAAATAGTCTCTATTTGAAGAGTTAAGTTTTTTATTGTTTTTTAAGTTTGAACAGATTTGGTATTTTATTTAAATCTTTTCTGATTGAATCAACTATATTATTTTATTCTAAAAAACACTTAGAATTCTCTTAAATATTAATTTTTAAAATTAATTTTCCTAAGACAATTTTTTTGTTGACAATATCAAATTATTTTGTTCAAAATATGTTAAATTTTTATTTTAAATCTTAATTAGTTTAATATATTAATTTACAAATTAACCTATTAATTAAAAAAAATAAATTAGCGTACTAATCATTTTAATAATTGCTTAATTTATTTTAAATTTCACTCTTAGTTTATTTTTATTTTAATTTTCTAATTTTATATTTATGCCTACCCCAAGCCTTAAAAATCAAGGAAGCCCACTTAGTCTATTGTTAAGCGTTGCCTCATCAGATGCGATTAGTTCAAAATTTGATAATTCAGAATCTAAAAATAAGGTAGCACCATATAACTTGAGAGATCCTTTTCAACCACAGAAAAAACAAAATAATCCTAATTTAACTAAACCAACTAAACAAAAACAAGAAGAATTAAGAAAAAAACAAGAAGAATTAAGAACAAGATTTAAATCACCAAACGAAGGAGAAGGAGATAATAGAAAAAAAACTTATCCTTATAATACTAAACGAAGTCCTAAACCAAAAAATAAAAAAAATTACAAACCCCTTCAAGGTTTACGAGCAGTTATAGATTCGGGTAATTCAACGCAATCAGTATATTCATGCTTAAACGCTGAAACGAAGGACTCTTATATTATTTCAAAAAACCTACCGCTAAGAACTCAATTGTGTAAAATTGAAACTTTGCAAGAAAAACCAAGATCAATGACAATTACTTTTTTTGAAGGTAGAAATCAAAAATCTAAGGAAATTAATTTTTTAAATTCCAGTCAAGCTTCTTTGGATTTAAAAGCTTTAACAAATAATGCTGCAATTAATAAAACAGTTACTAATAATGGGAATTACATTTATAAATTTTCAAAAGATGGCTTAGAATATGAGTTTACCTGTTCTAGTAATCCAGTTGATATTACTCCTGCTACTTTCAAAATTTATTATAATAATAATGAGGTTTGTTCAAACGCTCCTAAAATCACAATCTTTGGAAATTTTACCAATTCGACAACTGATTCTACATTAACAAACACAACAAATTCGACCAATACTAACCCGATATCTGGAAACACAACAAATTCGACCAATACTAGCCACCCGATATCTGGAAACACAACAAATTCGACCAATACTAACCTGATATTTGGAAACGCAACAAATTCGACCAATACTAGCCACCCGATATCTGGAAACACAACAAATTCGACCAATACTAACCTGATATTTGGAAACGCAACAAATTCGACCAATACTAGCAACCCGATATCTGGAAACACAACAAATTCGACCAATACTAACCTGATATTTGGAAACGCAACAAATTCGACCAATACTAGCAAGCCGATATCTGGAAACACAACAAATTCGACTAACGCTTCACATACTTCACCTTATAATACGATAAGTTATTGTAATTATTCTAATAATTCACTTAATTTATACGACAAAGATAATAGGGCAATAGGTTCGATTAGAGAAGTAAAAGATAAAGGAGATGTAGTTGGATTGAATATAACAAATAAAAATGGTTTAGTAGATTTTTTTAATATTACTACCGGAACCTTAAGGTTGGCAAATGGAACAATTATTAAAGTTAGATCTGATTTAGGGCTGTACAATTTGAAAAATTATGATGAATTTGATTTAGTATATGATCTTCATAATAGTTCTTATTTATTAAAAACTAAAGATCAACAAAACATAGCATCATGTCAGTATAAAATTTATAATAATTTTTTTGATAGTAATAAAAATTATTCATGCGAAACAAACGCGTCAAATCAACGCTTCCTGAAATCAGATAACTCAAGAATTTTCCAAGTTAATATAGATGAAAAAGGGGGGTTAGTTGTTTATGATTTCAAATTAAAAACAAATTGGACTTATGATTCTTTTGTGCTTTCAGCTATAGAAGAGGAAAAAAATGGTAATAAAGTAATTAACATAGGCAAAGATTTAGTAATTCTCTACAATCAATTTACAGGGAATTTAGCATTTAGATATTTAAATAAAACTGTGGATAATTGCCCGCCATATCGTCAAAACATAACTAATACAACAAACTCTTCGATAACTCATCCTACTTCGCCATTGTTGATATCAACCACAACCACGCCGCCATCGAATACAATTACATCGACAACTCCGCCGCCATTGAATCAAACAACTCTGCTGACATCGAATACAAATCCATCGACAACTCCGCCGCCATTGGATCAAACAACTCTGCTGCCATCGAATACAAATCCAACCCCAACTCCGTCAATAAAAGATGTTAATTATACTATTTGCGGTAATAATACATTAATCATTGGTAATAAAGAATATAAATTATTAACTGATGATAATGAAGGTGGTGGTATTAATATTTCTACAATAAATCAAATTTTTAAAAATTATTGTATCTCAAATCTTGGTAATGAAACTGCTTATGGATCTTCAAAAAATTTTATTGATGAATTAACTAAATATGCAAATGAATTAGATCAGATAAAATTTTGTTCAGAAATCGAATCGGCAGATGATTTAAAAAATTTAACTGAATCTCTCGAAGAAATAGCAAGTAAAGAAAAAAATGAAGAACAAAGAAATGAATTATCAAAATATATTGATAAAATAAAGGAATTTAATAAAAATAATGAAACGATAAGTCGTGATAATTTTTGTAAAGAAGGCGAACCAAATATGATAGTGATTACTATTATGATGTCTATTCTTGGTTTTAGCCTGGTGGCGCTTTCTGGTTATGCCATAAGTGATGGCATAAGAACTCGTCAAATTAGAGATAGAGGAGATAGAGGAAGAGTTTAAACGTGTAGATATGTTATAAAGGCAAGTATTGGATCAATTTTACTTTAGGGAGTGTTAAATTTAATTTACATTTTTTAAAATTTTTTCAAATAAGCAATTCTAATTAGATTTTGTTGAATGTAGTCTATTTAAAAAAATGGTTGCTATTAAAATGTCTTAAATGGTGCTTCTTATCTTATTAAAAAAAATCCAAAACTTTTTTAATACTTATTTTTTGAGTATAAATTTTTAACTTAAAATAGCTAAGTATTTTTTTAAATCAAATAATTTTTTACTTATTAAAATAAATAGGGTCTACTAAATTTAATTTGTTATAATAAATATTTAAAATCTTTTTTTGATATCTTAGCGATCAATTTCACCAAAAACAATATCTTGAGTAGAGATTACTGTAACAACATCAGCAAGCATATGACCTTTTACCATAAATTCTAAGCCTTGTAAATGAGCAAATCCTGGAGCTCTAACTCGACAGCGATGAGGTCTATTGCTACCGTTAGAGATTAAATAAACCCCAAACTCTCCTTTTGGTGCTTCAACGCAGCCATATGCCTCACCACTAGGAACGTGATAGCCTTCAGTGAAAAGTTTAAAGTGATTGATTAAGCTTTCCATTGAATGTTTCATGCTATCTCTTTTTGGCGGTGAAATTTTTGGATCATCACAAAAAATTTCACCTTCTTTCATAAGCTCTAAGCATTGCTTTATTATTTTAATTGACTCGTACATTTCTTGAACTCTTACAAGGTAACGATCATAAGAATCACCATTTTTGCCAATCGGAATATCAAAATCTAATTCACTATAAATTTCATAAGGTTGGTTTCTTCGTAAATCCCATGCAATGCCAGATCCACGGATCATTGGTCCAGAAAAACCCCATTCCAAAGCTTGTTGTTTAGAAACAATGCCAATATCAACCATCCGTTGCTTGAAGATGCGGTTATTGGTCAAAAGAGTTTCCATGTCAATAATTTTTTTTGGAAATTCTTCAGCGAATTTAGCAATTTCTTCAGCTAAACCTTTTGGTAAATCTTGATGAACTCCACCGGGGCGAATATAGGCTGAGTGCATTCTTGAGCCAGAAACTTTTTCATAAAAACCCATCATTTTTTCGCGTTCCTCAAAAAGCCAAAGGAGGGGAGTCATTGCTCCAACGTCCAGAGCTTGAGTGGTAATTGCCATGATATGATTAAGAATTCTGGTAATTTCAGAAAATAAAACGCGAATGAATTGAGCGCGTCGCGGAATTTGACAGCCCAAAAGTTTTTCTACAGCTAATGCATAAGCATGTTCCTGACACATTGGGGAAACATAATCCAAGCGGTCAAAATATGGCACAGCTTGTAAATAAGACTTATATTCTATTAATTTCTCAGTTCCGCGATGAAGAAGTCCAATATGGGGATCTGCTCTGGTAACAACTTCACCATCCATTTCTAAAATTAATCGAAGCACTCCGTGAGCCGCAGGATGCTGTGGTCCGAAGTTAATGGTAATGTTTTTGCTATTTTGGTTGTTGCTTAAATCAGACACAATATTTAAATTTTTTATATTTGCAAGATGCCAAGAAATCAAATTAATTTAAATGAAATTAATTTAAAATTGCAATTTAAGTTTCTTAGAAATTTTATCCCAAAAAAAAAGGGTAATATAGTTAAAAGTTTATACTAAAGAAATTTATTTTTCTAATAAAAAAAGTTTAGATTTTTTTTAAAATTTTATAAATCTTAAAAAAAATTTCAAATCATTTTTTAAAAAAAATTTTGTTTTAAAATATTTTGATTGGTGATTGTTGATAAATGACCAATTGCTAAGGGAAGCATGTTAAAAGAATGACCTAAGCAAAAACTTTGCTCTTGAAAAAAAGGAATATCAACAGTTTTTTCACTAAAACGAGCAATGGCAATCTCAATATTTTCTAGCTTTGGCGAACCATGGGGATTGCCTTGCATAAAATTACCAAGAACAATCGCTAGTGGTCTTTGATGAGTCTCTTTGATGATCATGGTAATTTGATGAAAATATCGATCTAATCTTTCGCCATCTTCTCCTTCGTCTTCTAAAAAAAGAATTTTATTATGCCAATTTAATTGATTTTTACAGCCAAAATTTCCGGCAATGACGCTAACGCATCCACCTACTAACTCCCCTTTAATTTGTGAAAAATTGTGATTTTTTAAATTTGTTAATTGATAAGTAACTGAATTGACATTGCCTTTGATTAGGTCTATAACAGTTTTAATTGAATCAACGCTAACCATGTCATAAGCACATTGGATCAGAGTTGGTGCGGTTAAACTTGGATATTGCCATTGTTGATTTAAAAAAATATTGATCGAAGTTATATCACTAAATCCGATAAAAATTTTATTTTTTTTAGGACGATTTATCGAGTATAAATATTCAATAATTTCAGCACTTCCATAGCCTCCACGAGCACACCAGATAATTTGTGAATTGGGATTTTCTAAAGCATGATGGAGTTGTTCAAAACGATATTTGGGATTAATGGTACTAAATTCATGTGAATTTTTGTGAGCAATAGTTGTTTGTTCTTCAAGAAAAATATTGGCTCGAAAATTGTGTAAAATCAAAAATTCTTTCATAGCCTTAACCTCAGCTCTAGAGCATGGAGTAGCAGGCATTACAATATCAATCAGGTTATTAAATATCATTAATTTATTATTTGCAATTGATCATCAATAACTTTAAATTTGCAATTAACAAAAAACAATTGCAACAATTTTTTGAGTTTTATAAAATTTTACTAAAGACAAAATTTTAAAAAATTTTTTAAAATTTTTTCAGCTGTATTTAATTTTTTAAATGTTTGATTTGAAAAAAAATAACAAAGAAAAAATCATAATTTTTGATACGACTTTACGCGACGGAGAGCAAGCTCCCGGTGCTACAATGAATATTGAAGAAAAACTTTTGATTGCTAAGGCTCTTGAAAAAATGGGAGTTGATGTAATTGAAGCTGGTTTCCCCTGCGCCTCAAACGGTGATTTTTTGGCAGTTGAACGCATAGCTCAAACCATCAAAAATTCAACAATTTGTGCTTTGGCAAGAGCCAAAAAAAATGATATTGAAAGAGCGAGTCAGGCAATTAAAGATGCTTGTTCACCTCGTATTCATACTTTCATTGCAACATCACCAATTCACATGGAGTATAAATTGAAGATGTCGCAACCCCAAGTGCTTGAGGCAATCAAAGATAGCGTTGTTTTAGCTCGAAACTTAGTTTCGCAAGTTGATTGGTCGGCGGAAGATGCAACTCGCTCTAATCATGATTTTTTATTCAAGGCAATTGAAGTTGCTATTAATTCTGGAGCAAGTGTTATCAATATTCCAGATACGGTTGGTTATACTACACCTGAAGAATATTATAATTTAATTTTGGCAATAAAAAATAATGTAAGTAATATTGATAAAGCGATAATTTCTGCTCATTGTCATGATGATTTGGGAATGGCTGTTGCCAATTCATTATCTGCGATGCGAGCAGGGGCAAGACAGATTGAGTGTACAATTAATGGTATTGGCGAGCGAGCTGGAAATGCTGCTTTAGAGGAGATTGTTATGGCGATAAAAACACGAAGTGATTTTTATCAAATTGATTGCACAATTGACACTGCAATGATTACTAGAGTTTCGAAATTAGTTTCTAGTATCACTGGTTTTGCAGTGCAGTATAACAAAGCAATTGTTGGGGCAAATGCCTTTGCTCATGAAAGTGGAATTCATCAAGATGGTATGTTGAAAAATCGCTCAACATATGAAATCATGACTCCTCAGTCGGTAGGACTTGAGAAAACTTCCTTAAAATTAGGTAAACTTTCAGGACGATCAGCATTCAAAGATAGATTGAAAGATTTAGGATATGAAATTTCTGAAGAGCTTTTGGATCAAGCATTTATTCGCTTCAAAGACTTAGCCGATAAGAAAAAAGAGATTAGCAATGAAGATTTGGTAGCTTTGGTTGACAATTCGATTGTTAACAATAAATCTAATTTTGAATTATTAGATTTAGAAGTTAATTGTGGAACTAAAAAATTTGCTGATGTAAAATTAAAAATAAGAATTGACAGCAAAGAACTACAAACTAGTTTTGTATCTAATGACGGTCCCGTCGATGCAATTTTTTCGGCAATCAAAAAGGCAATACCCCATGATGCAAGTCTGGAGTTATATCAAGTGCAAGCTGTTACTGAAGGAACAGATGCACAGGCTATTGTTGTTGTTCGATTACAAGAAGGTAGTAAAATTTATTCAGCGAGCGGTGCTGACACGGATGTGTTAGTTGCTTCGGGAATTGCTTATATTAACTGTTTAGATAAATTAAAAAACAAAAAGGAGTAACAATGTTTTCTAAATTTTTTTCATTAACCTCAAAAGATATTGCCATTGATCTAGGTACGGCAAATACTTTGGTATATGTTCGTGGTCAAGGTGTTGTATTAAACGAGCCTTCGGTAGTAGCTGTTTTAAATGAAAGTGGTAAAATGATTTCTTGTGCTTTTGGAAATACCGCAAAAATGATGTTAGGAAGAACGCCTGCTAAAATTGAGGCAATTCGTCCGCTCAAAGACGGAGTAATTGCCGATTTCAAAGTGGCAGCTGAGATGATTAAACATTTCATTCGCGAAGTTAATCAAACTAAAAGCTGGTTGGGTCCACTTGTAATAATTTGTGTGCCATCTGGATCAACTCCTGTGGAAAGAAGAGCTATTCAAGATGCAGCAGAAGGAGCTGGAGCCAATGAAGTATTCTTGATTGAGGAACCCATGGCTGCAGCGATTGGTGCTAATCTTCCTGTTACTGAACCAACCGGATCGATGATTGTTGACATTGGTGGAGGAACAACTGAAGTAGGAATTTTATCATTAGGTGGTATTGTTTATTCTAGATCAGTAAGGGTTGGTGGTGATAAAATGGATGAAGCAATCATTTCTTACATTCGTCGTTATCAAAATCTCCTAATCGGCGAATCAACTGCTGAAAGAATTAAAAAAACAATTGGTGCAGCTTGTCCTCCAGAAGATGGTGATGGTGCTACTATTGAGGTCAAGGGTCGTGATTTATCAAATGGTATTCCAAAAGAAATGATTTTGACCGAGCGTCAAATTTCTGAAAGTTTAATGGAACCAGTTGAGCAGATTGTTGATGCTATTAAAGTTGCCTTGGAATGCACTCCTCCTGAATTATCCTCGGATATTGTTGAAAGGGGTATCGTTCTATCTGGTGGTGGGGCATTGTTAAAAAATCTTGATATCGTTATTCGCCAAGCTACCGGTCTGCCAGTTTTTGTAGCTGAAGATCCCTTGCTTTGTGTAGTTAATGGTTGTGGTAAGGTTTTAGAAAACACCAAAATGTTTCGCGCAACTTTGTTTAGACAAGATTAAATCTTGTTTAAATTTAATTTTAGTATTGTCAAAACCCTATGAAACAATATCTTAACTTTAGTTATAAAAAATCCAATCTAAGCATACATCAAAGCTTTAGTTTGGTTTTAAAAAAAATTGAAGTTTTGTTATTTAGTTTTTTATGTGTTATTTGTATAATTGTCTCGCGTTTGAGTGAGGATTTTTCAAAAAATGCTTCATTCTGGTTTGTTGATATTTCTACACCAATTACTAGCACAATCTCTTTTCCAGTTAATGCAACTATTTCACTTTTAACTGATTTTAGTGATTTAGTTAAAGCAAAAAAAGAAAATAAATTGCTTCGTGAAGAGTTGCAAAAATTGCAATCTTATTACATTACAACTTTAAATATTCATCAAGAAAATAAAGATCTTAAAGAGGCGTTAAATTTTGTTAAGGATAAATCAACTAATTATCGAGTTGTTCAAGTAATAGGCAGATCGCATCAAATTTTTAATAATAACTTAATTATCAATGCAGGAAAAAATCGAGGAATTCGTGAAGGTAGTTTGGTTGTTGGAAAAATTGGAGTTATAGGGCGAATTGAGTCAGTTGAAGAAAATAGATCAAGATTAATTTTACTTAATGATTCAGCATCTCGAGTTCCTGTTATGATTTCAAAGGCTCGTTTGCGAGGGATTTTGGCTGGTAATAATGGTAATTTAATGGATGTAATTTATTTTGCAAAGGGTCGACAAGTTGAGGAAGGGGATCAGGTTTTTACCTCGGGTGATGGCGATACATTACCACCAGGTTTATTTATCGGAAGAGTTAAAAAAGTTGATGACAATTCAATTCAAGTTTCAATGGTTGAAGATATTGCTAATTTAAATTATGTTACGGTTATTGATTATTAAAAAGATATAAAATGTTTGTTACTGTTTTTTATTTAAGAAACTTCCACTCAATAAAAAAATTAATAAATTTATTAATAGTTAATAATTTACATCAAGATTTTTTCTTAACGATCAACAAAAATTATAACACCAAACTCATAACGACAAGGTTTACGAAAGTTAAGCATTAATTACCTAGTTTTATAGATATGACAGCAAAATATAAATATTTGATAAAGATAAGGGCTTTTAAAGATTGAATAAGTATTAATAATAAGAAAACGATAGATATAATATTGATTTGACAATTTTATTTTGCGGGGTATAATTGGTAAATTAATTATTTGTTGAGTGCAAAATAAATTTTGTAAATATCTGTTAACTAGATTATCTTTGTTTCTTAAGCAAAATTACATTTTTAATAGTAAAAGCAAAATGTTATTTTTGGTAAAATTCACTCTTAAAGACCCCTCTAACACAAGGGATTTTTAGATAAAAGTAATTCTTTCAAGTTTAAAATGTTTAATTTTAAAAGATTAAAATAAATGTTTTTTAATGATCTAAAGGTGTTTTAAGTATTGAGATATCATCAAAATATTGGTAAAAATTAAATAAAAATTAAATAAAAATTGAGGTTGCAATGAAAATTTTTAATTCGCTTAAATCAGCAAAAAAAAGAGACAAAAACTGTAAAGTTGTCAGAAGAAAAGGTCGACTTTATGTGATCAATAAAACTAATCCTCGCTTCAAGGCTAGACAAGGCTAGAAGGGTATTTAGATAGTTTTTTGTTGCTAAATTAACAAGTAAGTTGTGCTATAAAATCTTTTAAAGTTCATTATGTTTAAATGTTTTTTCTCGTATTTTAATAAAATATAATGGCTTCCACTAATTCTAAATTAAAAAAAAATAAAATTAATTTTCTAAGAATTGGGACTAGAACCAGTAATCTTGCCCTTGCTCAAGTTGCAGAAATTCATTTAATGATTTCTGAGCATTTTCCTGATATCAAAATTGAAATAGTTACCATTACTACCTCAGGTGATAAAATTAAAGAAGAAAGCCTTGCTAAATTTGGTGGTAAAGGTTTATTTATAAAAGAACTTGAAGAAGCATTGATTGATAATAAAATTGACTTAGCAATTCACTCGGCAAAAGATGTTCCGCCGCAAATTGATCAAAATACACAGATTATTGCTTTTACCCAGCGTCTCGATCCAAGGGATTGTCTAATTTCCAATAAATATAAAAATATTAAAGATCTTCCCAAAAATGCTAAAATTGGAACTTCTTCACCACGCAGAAAGGCAATGCTTTTGAAGCACCGAAGCGATTTAAAAATTATTAATTTTCGTGGCAATGTAGATACTAGATTGCAAAAAGCCTTGGAGGATGGCTTGGTTGACGGAACAATTCTTGCGGTAGCTGGATTGGAAAGGCTTGGCAAAAATCAGTTAATTCAACAAGCTATTAACATTGATGAAATGCTTCCAGCGGGTGGGCAAGGTTCTTTAGCAATTCAAATTCGTAAAGATCATGATGAGCTTGTTAAAATGATTGCCAAAATTAATCATCAGGATAGCGCTATTTGCATTCAAGCCGAGAGAGCATTCTTGCAAGAATTGGGAGCGTCATGCAATTCAGCTGTTGGGGTATATGGTGAAATAAAAAATAAAAAATTGTTTTTAAGGACAATAATTCTTGATGGTGATGGACAAAGTTATTATCAAGCTCAAGGTGATTGCAAAGTTGAACTTGACAATGCTGTAAAATTAGCAATAAAACTTGCCAATCAAACTAAAAAAGAAGCTAAAGAATTATTCTTAAGAGTAATAAATTCCTAATTTTATTTTAGATTTTGCTAATTAAATCTATAAATAACTTACTGCCATTAGCAACATTTTCCTGCCAATTTTTTGCTGAATTTTCATCTGCACTATCGCTAATAAATTTAAAAGATCGCCAAGCCGTATTGAATTTGCTGGCTGTTTTGGCTATTGCAAAAAGTTCCATATCAACTACATCAACATTGTTATCAATTAACCATCGATCATGCTCATTAACAAAATTATCGCCAGTTCCACAAACGCATGGCTTGATATTGTAATGATTTTGTGAAAAGAATTCAACAGGCTGGTTAGCGAATGGAATTTCTCCTCTTTTGGCAAAGGGCATGGCACAAAAATCTCGCTCAATAACGCTACTTATTTCAACTAAACCTTTTAAACTAGGGTTTATTGAGCCAACAGTTCCAAAATTAATGATAATTTCGGGTTGATAGTTTTTGATAATTTCCATGGTAGTAATTGTGGCATTAATTTTACCAATTTTGCTAAAAAAAATTTGCCAATCCTTGGGAATTAATGATTGCTCAAGTTCATTTTCTAAAGCAGTGATAATAATTTTTTGTGATTGAATTTTTTTCATAAATTTTTAAAATATTTTTGACTAAAATTTTAATTATAATCATTTTATGGACTTAAAAAATCATATTCAAGAAGTCAAAGATTTTCCTAAAAAAGGAATAATTTTTCGTGATATTTCGCCTTTGTTAAGTAATCCTCAAGCTATGAATGAGATGATTGAGAAAATGGCAAAACTTGCAAGCAATTTTCAATTCGATAGTATTTTGGCAATTGAATCACGAGGTTTTATAATTGGTGCACCACTTGCCTATCGTCTCAAAAAACCCTTGGTGTTAGCGAGAAAGTCTGGAAAACTTCCACCTCCTGTAGTTTCGCAAGAATACGGTTTGGAATATGGCAATGATCAATTGCAAATCAAGGAAAATATTTTGCCACAAAATTCTCGTATCTTAATTGTTGACGATGTTTTGGCAACGGGTGGAACAATTATTGCTTGTCAAAAATTATTAAAAAAAATTGATTGCCATAGTGTGGGAGCTATTGTTCTAATTGAGATCAAAGGATTAAATGGTCAAGAAAATTTACAAAAAAACAACCTTAAATGCTGTGAATTATTAAAAATCATATAAAAAATTCAATACCAAAAAAATAATTTTTTAAAATCATTATTTCAGACTATTTCATGGCAGGCTTAGAATTAAAATTTTAATACAATTATGCTAGTTCTATTTTTTAAGAATCTCTAAATTTTTACACCCCATTTCTTAGCAAGATAGCGTTCAACATCAAGTCTTTCATCTTCTTTTAATGCTCGCGAAAAAATAATTAATTCACCAAATAATCCATTTAAAGAGTAGGACGCGTCACCGCTAAATCGTCCAATATTAAATGATGAAGAAGATGAAGTGTCAAGAGATGATGAAGAAGCATTGTTCACCCCATTAACAATATTGTTAATGCGAGTAGTTGTAGTGGTATTATTTTTAATAAAAGACAAGATGTTGGTTTTTTCATAAAAACTGTTAGTAACGTTAGAAGATGATCTTGAAGCGCTTGGACAGCATGGGCCGAAGTCAAAATGAATAATATTATCTGAAGATCCAGCGTGAATATTTAATCGCCATGTTTGAATACTGCCGCTCCACGTAACCCAACTTAAGGTTTAAGAATATATTATGTTAGCTCGATGATTTTGAACAAAAAAAATTGATATTTGATCTGTTCGAGCAAAATTGCCACCTAAAGTGTTAACGCGTTCAAGAAATTGACCACCATTAAATCTTAAGGCTGGTAAACCATTGATAGCATTGGTTTCATAAATCGGTTTTGAGCTATCTGCACCAGTTTGTGAAAGATCAAGTTTTTCAAGTCTTTGGGGATTTAAATCGTACCATTTGGCGATATATTCGCCATTGCTTGGATTTTCGCTATCAAAGCTTTTTGGCGAAGTTGTTTCATACCATAAACTTAGATCACTAATTGCTGAAACTGGTGAACTTAGAGTTAAGGATCTTGCGCTTGTTAAACGCATTTGGTTAACCAATCTTGAACTGGTTGTAACTCCAGCTACTAAAATACCAATTATTAGAATTACGATCGAAAGCTCGATTAAGGAGAAGGCTTTTAAGTGAGATTTCATATATTTTTAAGAAAAAAATTTACGTGGTTAATTTATGAATTTTTAAATAATTTATCAAGATTAGTTTTAGTAAGTTTTTCATTTTGCTCATTTTGTAAAAAAATAATTTTTTTTACAATATCTTCAATTGAGCAATAAGTTCGAGGAGCATTAAAGGTTATTTCATCAATAATATCGCCAGATATTTTAATTTGCTGTTGACTTAATTGATTGCTGATTAGTATTTTCATGGTTTCTTGGCTAGGATTTTTAATTTCACTAGCAAAAATATTTTTTAATCGCGAATTTAAATCTTTAAGAGTAAATTTGCGTTGATTATTATCGCTAAGAATTAAGAAAACTCTGGCTTCACTGGCACTGTTTAGTAGTGCAAGAATTCGCTCATCTTGTTCAATTAAAGCAAAATCATCAACGATAAAAAATTTGTTTTTGGCAAAAATATTGAGTGGATTATTGTCATTTAAAATATTTTTATCAATAAATTCAGCATGATATTTTTTGGCAAAAATATTTAGCAAATGAGTTTTACCACTTTTGCTTTCACCCTTGATAATCAAGACTGGAAACTGAGTAGATTCAAAATCTTCTTGTTGAAAAAATTTTTCTAAGAACTTGTAAGCTGAAGAATTTTCGGCAGTTTTTATAAAATTTTCTTCACTAAATTTATCTTTATTTTGAGTTGAAAAAGAGAAAGCTAATTGCACGATATTTAAAATTATTCAATTACCTTAGGAACGCTAAAATAGCCATAAGTTGCATGCTGACTATTTTGTAAAACTTGTGAAGCGATATTGCCATCCTTGACTTCATCTTTGATGAGTTCTAAATTATGATCGCTAACATTGCTCATAGGGCTAATGTTTTTAGTATCAACTTCGTCAAGAGTTTTAACCCAACTTAAAACATTATCGATTTGTTTGGTAAATTCTTGAGCTTTGGTTTCATCGATTTCGATCATTGCTAAACGAGCAATTTTATTAATATCTTTTGTTGTAATTACAGACATGATAATTAGTGATTTAATTAATTTAAAACAGAATTTAACTGCTTTGAACCTTGCAAAAAGCGGACGAATTTTAGCTTTGGATGTTGGTAGCAAAAGAATTGGAATTGCTATTTGCGATGATCAAAGAATCATCGCTACTCCTAAAGTTATTATTGAGCGCCAAAGTAACTTAATTGATTTTAAAAAAATCTTATTAATTTTGCAAGAAACTCAAGCAAAGCTAATTGTAATTGGGATACCGTTGGACTCTGGGGATAATTTTGTTGAAAAATTGCCCAAGGAACTCAATAAAATGAGTGAGTTTATCATGCGGTTTGCCAAAAATTTTGAACAATTTTTGCATAATAATTTTGAAAATTCAACCATCAATAATTTAGCTATTTCAAAAAATTCAAATTCACCAATTCCAATAGTTTTATTTGACGAACGATATTCAAGTTTCAGCGCTAGAATGATCAATCACCAAAACATAAAGCATCATAAAAAAGTTAAGTATTATGATGATGTTTCGGCTAGTTTAATTTTAGACCATTTCTTGCAATACTTGCACCAGAGCTTTGACTAAATTATCAATCATTATCGAATTATGTTCGCTACTAACTGTTATTCTTAGTCTTTCATCGCCACGAGCAACTGTTGGGTAATTGATATGCTGAAGATAGAAATTAAAATCATTTAATAATCTTTGCGAAATTTTTTGGGCTTTTAAAGCATCGCCAATTTTGATTGAAATGATATGCGATTGATTATTAACAATAGCTATATTATTTGCTTTCAAGGAGTTTTTAAGATATTGCACATTGTTGTGCATTTTTTCGCGCTCAACAGAGCTATTTTTTAAATAATCAACATTGGTAATTATTGCGCTAATAATTGCTGGAGGCAGGGCAGTGGTAAAAATAAATCCCGAAGCAAGGCTTCGAATAGCGTCTATCGCGATTTTATTGCCAGCCAAATATCCTCCAATTGCACCGAAAGCTTTGGCATATGTTCCTTCAATAAAATCAATTTTTTGAGCAAGGTTAAATTGCTGAGAAAGTCCACCACCATTTTCACCGTAAAGTCCAACCCCATGGACTTCGTCGATATAGGTCATGGCTTGATATTTTTCAGCCAAGGCAATAATTTTATCAATTTCAGCAAAATCACCATCCATTGAATATACTGATTCAAAAATAATTAATTTATTTTGCGCTAAAGGATATTGTTGTAATAAATTTTCTAAATCAACCATGTCGTTATGGCGAAAGACATGTTTTTTGGCATTACTATTCTTGATCCCGGATATGATTGAAGCGTGATTTTTTTGATCTGAAAAAATTATTAAATCAGGAATTATTTTTACCAAAGCTTGAATTGAAGCATCATTGGCAACATAACCTGAAGCAAAGACGCAAGCACTCTCTTTGTCATGTAATTGAGCAGTTTTTTGTTCAAGCTCAATTAATAATTGCGAAGTTCCTGAAATATTTCGCGTTCCTCCAGATCCAACGCCATAATTGTTCAAAGCTTGTTGCGCTGAATTAATTGCTCGGGAATTTTGCCCCATTGCCAAATAATCATTTGAACAAAAAACAATAATTTTTTGCTGATTAGCATTGTTGATAGCATAGGGAAATTGCCCCGCAAGGCGAGATATACTGACAAAACTACGATAGCGATTTTCGTTTTTTAAATTAGCAATTGTGTCTTGAAAATATTGTAATTTCATTTAAAAAATTTAAAATTATCTTTGGTTATTTTTTACAAAACCATTAGCAATTTTTTTGAAATTGAGCTATAATTACAGCAGGTTTGTTGAAAAAAAGCTAGTAAAATTTTAGAGTTTTTTTAAATAATAAGGTAATTCAAGGCAAGCTGGTAAATCTGCATTAGAATCAGATATTAAAAAAAGATGCTTTAAGATTGTTATTAAGATTTTTTTGGGTAGAAATCAAGATAGACTAGGTAATGATATGATTAAAAAAATTTAAAGTATTTTTTGATGAATTTAAGAATTTTTTGTTAATTTAAAAACATAATAAGATTTAATGTTGGTTAATAATTTTTTTGTTGACTACAATAATTATTAACTATTATAATATTTTTTACTAAAAAAAAATAATAATTCTAAAGAAATATATTTTTGATTATTGTTTTATCAAAAAAGTAAAACCTAACAAAAATTTTTGCAATTTTGTATGGCTTTATTTAATTTTTTTAGTAAAAATCTTCACAATACTAAACTTAAAATTTATGCCTGAAACCAAGGATAATCATCACACAACTTTTGCTTGCGTTAACTTCATCATCGATAGGCTTACCAGATCGGGAGTTCGCGATTTAACCAATCTAAAATTACAAAAATTATTATATTTTGCTTATGGTCTTCATTTGGCATTGTTTGATAAAAAATTATTTAACGATGAGTTTGAAGCATGGCAATATGGTCCAGTTCTGAGAAGTGTTTACAAAGAATTCAAAAATTTTGGAAAGGACAACCCAATTGATAGTAATTACCGCATTTTGGCTATGGAAGATGATGAGCAACATTTTGATATAATTGATTCAATTGATGACGAGGAAAAAGAAAGAAGTTTACTCTACGCCTGTCTTTATTATGGCAGTAAAACTGCTTGGCAGTTAGTTGACATTTTGCATGATGGTAGAAATTCAGCGTGGAATGAGGTTTACGAAAAAGGCAAAAATAATATAATTCCCTTCGAGAAAATCAAAAATGAATTTGGACCTGATATTTTAGACAAAGTTGAAGAATATATTAGTAATGTTTTAAAATAAATTTTTCAGCTGTATTGTTAATGATAAGTTCAAATTCAAAAACATCTCTTAAATCAAAGCCAATTGGCGATGAATCAAAAAAGAAATCTCCAGGAAAGGAAAAAAATATTCCGATGGACGGTCTTCGTATTGCAATGGAGATGAAGGATCTTCACATTAAGATAATTGAAGATAAAAACGAACATTTGAATAAATTTAGAACTGAACTTGAAGGTAAAATAAATTCAGCCAAACAAGAAGCAAAAGAAGAAATTAAAACGTTAAAAAGTGACGCTATTAAGGTGGCAGGACTCATATGCACGGTTTTAATTGCAGTTTTAGGGTTGGTAGCTTTGCTAATTAAACCTGATATAAATAACATCAAATCAATTCCAGTTCATAAAGAAAAAATTGAACAACTAGAAAAAAATTTTGATAAATTAATTACCAGCAAAAAATTAACGACATTAGAAGTCAATCAAAAATTAAAAAAAATAAAAGATAAAATAAATTCAGAAAAAAAAGAGGTAAAAGAAGAAATTAAAAATGAGTAAAAAATGATATTTTTTGGTTAAATTTCTTTGTTGTTTTAGCGGATATTGTAATTCTTGCGGTAATAAGATTCTTATTGCGTAAATATTCTTCCCATAGCAAATCAATTCTAACTCTAAAGTTCATAAACAAAAATTGAACAACTAGAAAAAAATTTTGATAAATTACTCGTCAATAAAAAATGTTAAGATTATTTCCCTGAAAAAAACGATAAATTTAGAGAAGTATTTTTGAAATAAAAAATTAAGTGAAACTTAGTATTTTTTTAACTTTAAAAAATCATCAAGCTGAAGCTTCCTTGGCTTTAACCTAGAGCAAATTTTAAATTAATGAAAGCTTATTTCAAGAAATTTTGATGGGTTAGATACTATGCAAAATAATGGCTTCAAACTTAATTTTAAAAACTTAAAACAAAAAAAATTTAAAAATATATTTTTTGTTTGTTCTTAACAGCTAACAGTATTTTATAAATATAAATAAAGTTTAAGTAAGTTTTTTAAGTATTTTTATATTAATTTTTAATAGGTTTGAATATTAAATTAAGAAATTGACTTGGTATTAATTTTTTGTTTTTAGTTTTTAAAATTACCTATTTTTATTAACCATATTTTTGATAAAATTTTATAGCTTCTTGATTGGCGGAGATCTTGGAAAAATCAATTGAATCAATGGTAATGCCTTCAAGGCTTCTGGCCCGCGAAAGAGCAACATAGGCTTGACCCTCGCTAAAACTATCTTTTAAATCGCAAGCAATTTTATCCAAAGTTAGGCCTTGCGATTTATGAATGGTCATTGCCCAAGCAAGTATTAAAGGAATTTGCGTCATCTTAGCTTCGGTAACCAAAGTTTTACTTTCATAATCAAAGCGCTCTAACAACCATTCTTCAGGACCAATTGTTAACTCACGAAAATTAGTAAATTGGACAATTGGATAATTTTTTTTAGAAGAAAAACTTTTAATTACCCCAAGTGAACCATTGATAATTCCGTCTTTTTGATAGGTGTTTTTGATCATCATCACTTGCGCTCCGATCTTGAGTTTAAGGTTTTCTAGGGCTAAACAATTTTTTTTAAGAAATTCAATTTTATATTCATTGCCTTCAAATTTAGCATGATGAATAATTTCTTCGCTAGGAATTTTTTTCAAAAATTCATTATTAATTTTTTCAACCTTAGCATTGTGAGTAGTGAGAATTGTAGGGCGAATAATATTGTTTTGATCAAGATTGTTGATCCTTGAAGAAAGAACTTCCTGGCTGGTTTTGCTAATTTTACCAAATCGTAAATCTTGTAAAATTTTTACAAAATCTTGATCATCTTGACGAAAAATTTTATCAAGAATTATTACTTCAAGTTGAAGATTTTGCCAGACTTGCGAGTTAAAGCAAAAATCAAAATTTTCACCATATCTGCTAACGGGAGGAAGTTGTAAAAAATCGCCAAATAAGACGATTTGCATACCACCCATCGGTTTGTTATTCTCGCGAACCGCTTGCAAAACTTGGTCAATTAAATCAAGAGTTTGTGCAGAAATCATCGAAATTTCATCGATCGCTAAAATATTTGTTGAACGAATTCGTCTACGCACCTTACTCATCTTTGGTTGCATAACATTTTCAATGCTTTGCTCTAAAGGCATATTGCCAAGACCAATTCCTGCGAAAGAGTGGATTGTTGCACCATTAACATTAATTGCTGCAACTCCAGTGCTTGCAGTAATTTCTAGAGCAAATTGTGAGTAATAGCGTTTAAGAAAATGTAGTAAGTAAGATTTGCCACTACCAGCCCCACCTGAAATGAACAGATTTTGCCTTTGGTTGAAAAGCTCAAGAGCGTGCTTTTGTTTTTCTGAAAGCTTTGAGTAATCAAGATGATAAGCGGGATTATCGGGGAGGTTAGGTGTTTTATTAGATGTTGATTGATGTGATGTTTTGTTCATTATTTTATAAATTGTTAGGAAAATTATTTATAATTATTTTTTAAGAATTATTGTAAATTTTTAACTAAAATTAACTAAATCTAGCATCATTAAAAAATATTGTTAACTACTTTAAGAAATAATTATTAATTGTCAAAATTTATCCCAGTCTTTGGTTAGATAGTGGTCAAATGCCATTGGAAAATTTTTAGTAAAATGATAAAGTGAGAATATTTGATTAAATAATTTCAATCATAAACATTTTACAATATTATTAAAAATTATTTAGAAATTGTTGATGATTTAAATTTCTCGAGATGGTTTTGACTTTGAGCCTAATCCTCTTGGTGATGCTGATTTAGCAAGTTGCTCTGCAATTTTTTTGGTGATTTCAGGGGTTATCTCGGTTGGTGTTAAAAGATTAATATTTTTTGATTGTAAACCAACTTCAAAAGTAAAATTCGGTGTTTTAGTAATTTTTTCAAAGGTTGAAAACAATAATTTAAAATTTACTTTTTGCCACAATCTTGATTGCTTGATGAGGTTAATGAGAGATATTTCCAAAGCAAATTTTTCTTGATCACTAAAAAGTTGTGTGGGTGATAAAAAATAATTAACGGTGTGGTCAATTTTATTTTCAGCTGAGGGTAAAGAAGATTGAAAATCCTGCTTATTTTGAAGCTCTTTAAGGTGATGGTTAATATTTTTTAAGCAATTAGTAACTTGTTCCTCAATTTCTTTTGGCGATTGATCTGTGAAAAGTTTTCTTATTTCAGGGCTATCGTTGATGTTGATTTCTGTGCTTAATGACGGACAAATTGTTGTGAATTTTTCTTTAGCAGTCTGATTAATTGCAAATTGATATAATAATTCAGTCATTATTCCAGATCTTCTTTTTTCAGGCAAGCAAGCAGTGTTCAAAATGCTGGCAATTTGATCTTTGATTTTTCCAGTGAACATTGCCTGAATTTCTTGATTGGTAATTTGGTAAAAAATAAAATATTTTTCATTGGGATTTTGTTCATCGCGAAATTTAAATCTTGCCAATAAGTCCCTTCCTTCACTGTCTAAATTAGGCAGATCTGGCACAACATATTGATGAAGACTAAACAAAACAGACTTGCCATCAACTTCTTTGGTAAGGTTGGGATCTCTTTGCATGGCATGACTTCCATAAATAAATACAAATTGAGGTTGTGAATCTGATTTAAGCTCAATTGATGTTTTGGGGGAAGTATCTTTCATAAAAAATTGTTAGCTATCTTTGATAGTTTTTTAAATAAACTTAAATATTTGCTTGCCAATCAAGATTTATAGAAATTTTTTATTTTAGAAGAATAATTGATCGCTGTGGCGAGACGATCATAGGGGGATATTATTTATAAAATTTATTTTTTTCTAACGGCAGCGATTTTTTCTTTAAGAGCTGAGAGTTCTAAAGCACCTGGAATTAACTCTTCGCCGATAACAAAACCAGGGGTTCCATTGATACCAATTGAAGTTCCAAGGTTGAGATTATCGTCGAGAATTTTATCAATTTTAGCTTTGTCTTTTTTCAAAATTTCTTCAACTTTGCTAACATTTACCCCTGCGGACTTTGCTGCTTTAAGGGCCGCATCTTTACCGCGATCATTTGATCCCATAAGATTATCGTGGAATTTTATGAAGTTCGAAGAATCGACTAAATTAACTGCAACTGAAACTTCTGCCATCTCACGAGATGGTTGACCAAGAATTGGGAAATCACGGAAAATAACACGAACTTTTTTATCGCTTTTAATTAATTCATTAACAGTTGAATAGGCTTTTTTGCAGTATCCGCAAGCATAATCATAAAACTCAACGATAGTAACATCGTGCCCAGAGGGGGAGTGTTGAGGAGATTTTTTATCGCTGAATAATTCTGATTTTTTTTCACCAATATTTTTTTGAGCATTTTTCATTTGCTCTTCCATGGCCTTTTTTTGCATATTGGAAACCGAATTAATGATGGCTTGAGGATTTGCCTCGATCCATTTGGCAACAACTTCTTCAACACCTTCAACATCATTAATTTTTTGGTCTTTGTCCAGTCCGCTTGAATTGATAACTTGAGTAGGATTTTCTTTATCAGTTTCCTTTTTATCAGATTTTTTAACAAATAAATAAACTGTAAGGGAAACAATAGCTATAATTAGCACTATTACAATGAAAGGTAGAGCTGGATTTGATTTTTTCATAAATTTTGACATTTTTTGATTGTTTAGTATTAAGTTTTAAATGAATTCTGATAATTATAATTAAAAATATAGATTTTATTTGTAAGTTAATAAAAAATAATTTTTAATTCTTGCAAGCCACAGAACAAGAATTTTTTTTAAAAAATTAGTTTTTGTTAAAAATTTAGCAAGTAATTTTTAGAAATTTTTTCTTATTTTAAAATTAATTTATTGATTTATGCAACCAAATTTATTGTTTGAAAAAAAATATGATGAATTTGTGGTGGCTGGTATTGATGAGGCAGGAAGGGGTCCGCTAGCTGGACCAGTGGTTGCTTGTTGTGCGGTATTGGATCAAAATAATATAGCTCAAGGAATTAATGATTCAAAGAAATTAACTAAAAATCAACGTCAGGAAATTTTTAATATTATAAAAAATAATGTTCGCTACGGTATTGGTATTGTTGACAATGAAGAGATTGATCAAATTAACATTTTGCAAGCTACCATGCAAGCTATGATCATAGCCTACGATGATTTTGTAAAAAAATATAATTTTTCAGCCCAAATAATTTTAGTTGATGGCAATCGTAATCCATTTTTAAATAATCAAAAATTTCCTTTAATTGTCGAAAGTAAGACAATTATTAAAGGCGATCAAAAATCATTGTCAATTGCTTGTGCGTCAATTATTGCTAAAGAAACTCGTGATCAAATAATGCTTGATTATCACCAAAAATATCCACAATATTGCTTTGATCAACATGCTGGATATGGAACCAAAAAACATCTTGATAAAATTAAGGAATTTGGGATATGCTCAATTCACCGTAAAACATTTCAACCAATAAAAACAATTATTGCTAATCAATGTTAGTTATTAATGAAAATACATTAGAGTCAACCAAAATAGCTTGCCAATTTTTAAGGGAAGGGAAAGTAATTGCTATTCCTACCGATACAGTTTATGGTTTAGCTGTTGATGCTACAAATTCTCAAGCTGTTAATCGTCTTTATCAGCTTAAAAAAAGAGCTATTGATAAGCCAATAGCAATTTTTTTAAAGGATAAAAATCAGATAAAAAAAATATTTACTGATAATAATTTGCTAGATAAAATAAGTGAAGAATATTTACCAGGAAAGCTGACAATCGTCTCTAAATTAAGAGATAATCTGCAAATAAATTTAGCTAATAATCTAAATCTTAACGATCAAAATTATCTCGGCTTTAGAATTGTTGAAAGTTTTTTTGTTAAAAAATTATTTGAACAATTTAATTCAGTTTTGGCAGTAAGCAGTGCTAATTTAAGTGGACAAAAAGTTGCAATATCCGCTGATGAAATTATTGATAATTTTGATGATGTAGATTTGGTCATCTCCGGTAAAATTCTTGACAATCAAGCCTCAACTGTTATAAAAATTGAAGGTGATAATTATTCAATTATCCGCCAAGGGCAAATAAAATTATGATTTATTTATTATGGATCTTCAAAGTTTTGTTAAAAAACCAATTGTTAGAATTACTGCTTGCGTAGTTATTATTTATGTTGTTTTAGTTGGAGACAGCAAGCATCGCAATACATTTCTAGATAATATTTCTTTATCCAAGATTACAGGTGAAATAACGCAGGTTAAGAATAAATATGATGAAATTTCTAACAAAATTGAAACTGTAAAAAAAATTCAAGATCTCAAGAATATAAAAAAAACATTTGAAGATTTAACCTTTGAAGAGCTTTTTTCCGGTGTAGGAGACGATGTTATCAAATGCTCTGATAAAGTTAAATTAATTTATAAAATTTTTAACGATCAATTAAAAATTGTTGATTTTTCAGTGGACAAAGAATTAATAATTGCTCAACAAAATGAAAATTCGATTGATAAAATATTGGTTAAGGCAATTAAAGATCGAAGAATTGGAGCTTCGGTTAGGGTTTTGTTGGCGGGAAGTTATAATTTTGCTGATGAAAAACTAAAAAAATTGCTCGATGATAATTTTAATAAATTGACCATTGAGATTAATATCCTTAGTTTAACTAAGGGAGATGAAAATGAATCAAATAATTGCTTGAATTAATTGAATATGTCTGATTAAAAAAATTACAAAAGCCAGTATTTATTCAAAGTCAAAATAACTCAAGGCTTATTGATCTTAAGGTTAAATTTCTTAAATCAAATTAGCATGTGATAATTTAAAATGTTGTAACTAGTTAATTTATTGATATGTCCAAAAAAAAGGAAAGCATTGTAAAATTCGTTGGCGATTATTTGCCAATAATGGTTTTTTTTATAGCTTTTAAAATTCCCAAAAATTCCTTCTTAAATCCCTCTTTTGAGCCTTTGTTTTTTGCGACAATCTGCATGGTTATTGTAACAATTTTCTCATTAATTTTGCGTTATGCATTAACTAAAAAAATTTCTTATATAGCGTTATTTGCAGCTCTGATAGTTACTGTTTTTGGGTTATTGAGTTTTTATTTGCATGATGAATTTTTTATAAAAATTAAACCAACTATTGTCAATATAGTTTTTGCCGCAATCTTGTTAATCGGATATTATTTTAAAAAACCAATGTTGGCAGTTGTTTTTGATAATAAGCTGGCAATGTCAAATGAGGCGTGGCTAACTCTTTCAAAGTGGTGGGGATTTTATTTTATTTTTCTAGCAATTGTTAATGAAATAATATGGCGAAATTTTTCTACGGAGCTATGGGTTAATTTTAAAGTTTTCGGGATGATGACTTTAACGGTCATATTTAGCTTGATGCAAATGCCGTTTATGATTCGTAATCTTAAAGACGAAAATATCTCCTAATTGAAAATAATTAATAATTTGTTCTATCAAATTTGATGATATTATAAATTTTAAAAAATTGACAAAATCTAAGATAATTTTTTTAAAAATTCTAAAGCAATTTTAGCAACATTTTTTTGAGCTTCTTTTTTTGAAGAACCTCGAGCACTAAAGATTTGCGATGATAATGGTAAGGTTAGGTTAGAAATAAAAGTTGGAGCGTGATCTGAGCCACTCTCTTTAAATGTATCGTACAAGGGAAGATCTCGAGAATTAGCCTGAATAATTTCTTGTAATTGTGAAATTGCATCCTGAGGGGGTTTACGATC
Source organism: Alphaproteobacteria bacterium (assembly GCA_014190355.1). GTDB lineage: Bacteria > Pseudomonadota > Alphaproteobacteria > Rickettsiales > UBA1997 > CAILUF01. The sequence goes on along the minus strand of BJGH01000003.1, from coordinate 109,291 downwards.
TTGCAATAATTGATGATGCCAAAAATTTAAAACAAATTCTTTGGCATGCTTATAATCGCTGTCAAGATAGATCGCACCCACCAAAGCCTCAAGAGCATTTTCTAAATTGCGTTTATTGGTTTTACCACCTAGTTTTTCTTCTCCGTAACTGATTTTTATAACTTTATCAAGACCGATTTTTAGGGCAATTTGCGAGAGAGTTTCTCCTGAAACAAGATTGGCATGACGCTTTGAGAGTGCTCCTTCTGCTTCATCAATAAATTTATGCATTAAGAATTCTGAAATTATCAATGACAGAACTTTGTCGCCAAGAAATTCTAAACGTTGATAATTATTTTTTTGTTTTTTTTCCTTGGAAAGGCTTGGGTGAGTTAAGGCTTCTTCAAGTAATTTATCATTATTAAAGAAATAATTAATTTTATTATAAAAATCTTGAAAATTACTCATTTAAATCATTGTTTATATTTTTAAATATTCTTTCAAAGCGAATTGATTTGTGCCATAACCAAAATTTCCAAAAAGGTTGTTTATTGGAAAAGAAAATGATTGTTGCTTTACCAACTAAATTTTCCTCAGGGATATAGCCAACTTGGTCAATAAATCTGCTATCTTGTGAATTATCACGATTATCTCCCATAACAAAATAATGTCCAGCAGGAACTTCAAAGATTCCCGTATTATCTTGGGCTGTTGTTCCAGTATCGAGTGTTAGAAATTTTTTGCCATTTGGTAAAGTTTCAATAAATTGGTCGGCATTAAAAATTTGTCCATCTTGAAGATCATTAAATTGACTATCAAAATTTTTATTTATCAATTGTTCATTGATATATAATTTTCCTGAACGAACTTGAATACGATCATTTGGCAAACCAATTAAACGCTTGATGTAATTGATGCTGGGATTGGCTGGATAGCGAAAAACAATGATATCTCCTCTTTTAGGAGTTTTGTTGAAAATTCTTCCAGAAAAAAAATTAAAGCCAAATGGCAAGGAGTATTTGCTATATCCGTAAGCATATTTTTTAACAAAAACATAATCACCAATCAAAAGATTTGGTTTCATAGAGCCTGATGGAATATGAAATGGCTCAAAAAGAAAGGAGCGAATAATACCTGCACAAATTACTGCGAAAATTAATGTTGAAAAAAAACCACCGTTAGGAGAATTTTGTTTATTAGGATTGGATTGATTATGATTTTCGTCAAAGGTTTTTTGGGATTTTTTTAAAACATCTTTTATTGGTAATTTATTTTTTTTAGAACTAGTTAAATAAGATATAATTATTGAAATTTTTTTTCTAATTTTAATTAATTGAGAATTGTTAAAATTCTTAAATAGAAATAATTTTTTTGTTATAAATTTATTATAATTTGATAGGTTTTTTTTCATATTATTTGTGGTTGATAAGGTTTTTTCCAGTCATTTCAATTGGTTGTGTGATGTTAAGAAGTTTCAGGATTGATGGAGCAATATCACTAAGATTGCCATTTTTAAGGTCAATTGATTTATGATTATTGCTAATTAAAATAAACGGAACAGGGTTAAGAGTATGAGCGGTATGAGGTTGATCAAAATTATCACGCATGCATTCAATATTGCCATGATCAGCGCTGATAAGCATTGTACCATTTTTTTGCAAAATATTTTGTTCTAGCATTACCAGCTGTTGATCAATAATTTGACAGGCTTTAATTGAAGCAGATAAATCTCCTGAATGACCAACCATATCAGGATTGGCATAATTTACTAGAATAAAATCATATTTATCGCTATTGATTGCTTGGCAAAGATTTTTGGTTATTTCCAAGGCAGACATTTCGGGTTTAAGATCGTAAGTTGCAACTTTTGGCGATTGAACAAGGATTCTTTGTTCGTTGCTAAATTCTTGTTCTTGTCCACAAGAAAAAAAGAAAGTAACATGAGCATATTTTTCAGTTTCAGCGATTCTAAGTTGTGATAAATTATTTTTTGCTAAAATTTCTGGTAAGGAGTTTTTAACTTCTTGAGGTGGAAATATAATTTTATAAAAATTATCGAGTTGATCACTGTAGTGAGTAAGAGCCAAGGCTTTAGTAAATTTTTGGCTTGCCATTAATTTTTCAGAGATTTGTCGAGCTCGATCTGCACGAAAGTTAAAGAAAATTAAGCTATCATTACATGCAGCCCCTTGATAGTTATCAATAATGCAGGGTTTAATAAATTCATCAGTAATGTTTTTTTTATAAGAACTGATAATGGCCTTAAAGCAGTCAGAGAAATGTTCGCCTTGACCTTTAATTATAGCATTAATGGCAAGTTCAATTCGGTCCCATTTTTTATCACGATCCATCGCATAATATCTTCCAATAAGAGTTGCAATTTTGAAGTTGGTTAATTTTTGTAAATACTTTTCAGCACTTTTTTGGGCAACATCTCTGCCATCAAGAAAAGCATGAATTACAATTTTAACACCATTTTGCTCGAGATAATTCGCTAAAAAAAGCAAATGGTCAAGATGAGAGTGAACTCCACCATCGGAAACCAAACCTGCAAGATGGCAAGTTGAGTCATTATTTTGATGATAGTCAATTAGGTTTTGTAATTGAGGATTCTTGGCAAAACTACCATCGGCAATTGCATTATTGATGCGAGGAAGATCTTGGTAAATTACTCGACCAGCGCCAATTGTCATGTGTCCAACTTCAGAATTACCGATTTGCCCTTCAGGAAGTCCAACTGCTAAACCAGAAGTTTGAAGTTGGGAATGAGGATAGGTATTAATAATTCTTTGATAATTAGTCATTCGAGCTTGTGAAATGGCATTGAATTCGGAGTTGTCATCGCCAATACCAAAACCATCGAGAATACATAGCAAAAGAGGTTTTTTTGATTTGTTGAAAGCTTTATTATCAGCCATTTTAGTATAAATAATTTGGGTTATAATAATTTGGGTTTAAGAGGTTTTTAAGTAAATGTTATTTAAAATAATATTTTTCAATTAAAAATATAATTTTCAAGAATTTTTGCTGTTAATTAAATTTTTAACAAAATTTGGTAAAGCAAAACTTGCTTGGTGAATTTCGAAATTATAGTATCTAAGGTTATTTTTTGCAACAAACTCATCAATTTTGTTTTGATCATGTGATTTATCTAATAAACTATTGTTTTTAGGATTTTTTAAACCATACTGGAAAGACCACATTCCAGTTGGGTAGGTTGGCACATAAAACAATGATATTTTAGTATATTTTTCACCAAAAATTTCTTTTAAAGTTGAGTTTAACTCAACAAAAACTTTTTCATTGAATTTTGGGGATTCACCTTGAGAAACAAGGATACCGTCATCCTTCAAAGCTTTGTAACAATTTTTGTAAAATTCGGTTGAAAATAATCCTTGAGCTGGGCCAACTGGATCAGATCCATCAACGATTATAACATCATAGCTCTCAGCCTGAGCTTTTTTTACAAATGCAATACCATCGTCAACAATCAATTCAAGTTTAGGATTATTAAGTTCACTAGCAATAATAGGAAGATGTTTTTTGCAGGCCTGTATTACTTCATTATCAATCTCAACCATTGTAACTTTTTTAACAATTTTGTGGCGTAAAATTTCACGCACCGTTCCCCCATCGCCGCCGCCAATTACTAAAATATTTCGTGGATTATGATGTGATAACAAGGCTATGTGACTGATCATTTCGTGGTAGTGATATTCATCTTTTTCGGTAGTCATCACCATATTATCAAGAGTAAGAATTTTGCCATATTTATAACTTTCAAGGATTCGAACTCTTTGGAAAGGTGACTGGGTATCATGAAGAATTTCGCCAGTATAGCGAAGAGACAAAGCTTGGTTTTCGTCTTTATCAGTGAACCAAACATTGCGAGTGTAAAAATCAGGATTTTGCCATTGAGTATTTTTAGACCTAATTGAATCAAGATTGAAATCATTTCTTTTTAATAAGCTTACTGAACCTCTTTTCATTTCAATTGCTGAGTATGAATCTGATTTAAAGGATTTTTTTAGGTAATCAAAAGAAATCCACGCATCTATTTCGCCGCAGGTAAATAAATCAACGGCTGCATAACCCCATTCTGGCCAAGTATGAATAGCTAAATGACTCTCTTGAATAACTACCACTCCAGATACTCCGTAAGGTGAGAAATGATGAAATGTTGAATTTATTACTGTAGCACCGGCTTTTATTGCTCCTTCAACCATATTTTTTTCAATAGTTGCTACCTCATTTAAAATCTGTGGATCGCAATTCATGAATTCTACCAAAATGTGATTGCCTAGAGCTTTATTCATATTTTTTCAAAAAAAAGGTTAAATAAAAAGACAACAAATTTAATTTACAAATCTCTAAAGTCAAATCGATTTAACCTTTGTAAAAAAATATTTGATAAGAAAAACTATTAAAAATTAAGAATAAAAAAGAGAAAAAAGTAAGTAATGATTTTGCTTGCTATCGTAAAGAATATCAGAATTTAAAAGATTTTTAATTAATCTATTGATAAACACATAATCCATCAACCATTAATCTATATTTTTTTTACCAAAAAGGGTCAGGCTCCTCTTAAAAATTAATAAATTGCTTGAAATTTAAAAAAATATATACAAGCTTAGTAGAAAATTTTATTATTAATTTTAATTTTTAATGTTTACTACAAAAAATTTATTAAATTTATTTGCAAGAATTATTAAACGCAATCCCCAACCCCAACCCCAACCGCAACCCCAACCCCAAAAAACAAATAATACTCCCTCTCAATATAATAAACCTATTACTTTGAGAAAAAATCCAGTTAATCCTAACGAGTCAAATTCAAATGATGTTAAAGATAAGATTAGAGGTTTATTAGAATGTCATAGGTTTTTTACCTCAATTGGTATTAAAAAAATATTTAATAGTGAAAATTCTACAAAAATATTTGAAGAAATGAAAGAACTTAAATTCAAAACTTTAAATGCATTAAATAAAACAGATCAAGATTATTATTTTAATCAAATAGATAAATTTAAAAAAGAGTATGAAAAATTTAATTTTTTAATAAAATCTAAGGGTGATATTGAAAAAGCGGTCCAAAAATATCTAAAAAATAATCAAAGCCAAAAAATGGATGAAGGTTTTATTGGCAGTGGTTTTTTGCTATTATTTTTTCCAACTTCTTTAGATTTAGCACAAAAAGCTACTGAAAAATTTACTAAGATAGAATTTGAAAAATCAGAATCATTGCCTTCGATTATTGCTCAACGCGTTGCTTATATTACAATGCTTTATCAATTAATTAATCATCAAGGTGTTATTGATTCAGATTCTTTTGAAAAATATTTAAAAAAATCTAATGATGAAGGAATAAAATTTTTAGATAAATTAAAAGTCGAACAAGGTAATGTTGACAATTATCAATTTGAAAGATGGAAAAAACAAATGGGTAAAGCAATTTTAGGAGAAAAAATAGAACCTAAAGATTTTGATAGTGATTTATATAAAGCGTTAAGTGAAGGTTTTAATTTTTTAAGAGATTTAAAAACTTTAGATAAAAAAAATTATAAAACTTCAGTTTTAAATAAAATTAAAAGTGAAATATTAAATGATAATGATAAAGATAATTGCATTAAAGGGATTAAGGGCTTGCTTTGCGGGGCATATCTTGGTTATAAAAAAATGCCCGAAGTAGTTAAATTAATGTCAAATAAAAAATTTCTCTTTGGTAATTCTAATGATTTTACAAGAAAAACGCAAAATAAAAATATTGAAGAAACAGATAAAATTTACAAAAGTTTGCTTGATTATTCTTCCAAAAAAATAACACCATATTTAACTGAACAACATGATGAATATACTCTTGTTAAACCTTATTTTTCTTCTCAAGAAATTTTGCATAAAAAAATTTCTAACAAAGATTCAAATGGATATATTAGGGGGCTAGATTTTAGATATAAAACTGATGTTTACAAAAACTCAGAAAATGAAGACAAAGAAGAAATATTTAAAAAAATTGCTCAAAATTTGCATACAGCTATGAATAAAACTGATATTAAAGATAATAAACTTGTTGAAAGGGCAATAAAAATTGCAAAAAAATATGGCGGGTTAGGAAATTTTCTTGATAAAGATGGCAATAGAATCACTAACAATAAGGAAATTTTAAATATTATTAATAAGGAAATGAACGATAAAAATGAACCAGATTTAACTGAATCGGATCTTAAGGAAATGGTGAAATTATCATTTTATTTTCAGAAAATAAATAAAGAAGATCAAATCCTTACTGGTCGATTAAATGGGAGTAAAGTTGGTTTAAGGTTGGCATATGTTAGTAACAAGGTTACTGAAAATTTTTTTAAATTAAAAAAACCAACTCAGACAATCTAATAATTTTTTTCAAAACCAAAGTGATTTCTAAAAAATCTTGATTATTAAATTAATTATAAACAAATATATTCGTAATTAAATTACAATTAATGTTAATAAACTATTTTTTTATGCAAGATAATCAAAAGAAATTAAATCAACTAAAAAGATATAGGGATTCATCAATTGTTGGAGTATTATTTTCAACCTTAGGCCTAATTGTTGGGGTATCAATGGTGGCAACTCAGTTTTTTGCAGGAGTAATTGGTAGTTTTGCTATCTCATTTTTAATAGTTGGTCCATCGGCATTTTTAACATTTTCACTGTGGGCTTTATCATTTACTAATAAAAATTATCAAGAGCAATTATCAAAATGCCAAGCTAATAATCAAAATGATAATCAATCTTCAAATAACCAAAGATCAAATAAAGATCATGTAATTTCATCGCGAGATAATAATGCAAGCTCCAAACATGCAACTTCAAGTTCTAGTTCTACTGGCAATGATCATAATACAAACCATAGTCCAAGATCTCCAACGGCATCTGATTTAAGAGGGCAAAAGCCAATTACAGTAGCACCTTAATTAAAGTGAAGAATTTACAGAAGCTTTATAAGAATTATTATGTTCAATTAAAGATTATAAAACTAAAGATTATAAAACCTTGGATCTAGTTATTTTTAATTGAAAAAATAAAATATTAATTTGGAAGTAATCTAAATTATTAACTGTTGTTTTAAATATTTTTTAGACATAGATCTTTAATTTTGCAGTCATGGCAATTGGGTTTTTGGGCTTTGCATGTATATCTTCCATGCAAAATAAGCCAATGATGAGCGTGTTGCAAATAATCTTTAGGAATGATTTTAAGAAGAGCAAGTTCAGTTTCTAATAAATTTTTATTTTTGACAAAACCTAAGCGATGAGCCAGACGGTAAACATGAGTATCAACAGCAATTGTTGGCTGATTAAAAGCACAATTCAAGACAACATTAGCGGTTTTTCTTCCAACTCCAGGAAGGTTTTGTAAATCGTCGAAATTATTGGGAACTTGGCTATTAAATTTTTCAATTAAAATTTCAGACATTTTGATAACATTTTTTGCCTTGGCATTGTAAAGACCAATATTAGCAATATATTTTTTTAACTTATTTTCACCAAGAGTTAACATTTTTTGTGCAGTATCAGCAATTTTAAATAATTCTTTGGTAGCTTTGTTAACTGCAATATCGGTGGTTTGGGCTGAGAGAATCACTGCAACAAGGAGGGTGTAGTTGTTGTGATATATTAATTCAGTTTTGGGATGAGGATTTTCTTTTTGTAAGATTTTAAAAATCTCATTAATGTTTTTTTTAGCTTTGTTTATTGCCATTTTTATGCATTTTTTGTTTTACAAATAAATTTTAATGTTTTTAATAGTCAAAAATAATTTATTTAAGTTTAAGGATAAACTACTATTTTAAAAAATATGAATTTAAATATTAAGCAATTAAAACAGCAGAGCAAAATCCATTTTATTGGTGTTGGGGGAATAGGAATGAGTGCGCTGGCATTTATTTTGAGGCAGTGGGGTGTTAAGGTGTGTGGTTCGGATTTGCGTGAAAATTATCTTACTGAAAAGTTAAAAAATGCCGGAGTTGAATATTTTGTTGGTCATGACGCTAAGAATATTGATAAGGACATATCTTTAGTTGTTAAAACTTCAATTATAAAAAATGATAATCCTGAAATTTTAGAAGCACAAAAAAGAAATATTTTAATTATTACTAGAGCTCAATTATTGGCATTGATCATGGAGGAATATATCGGAATTACGGTAGCAGGAACACATGGCAAAACTAGCACAACTGGCATGATTTCCGTATTGTTAGATGTTGCTGGTTTAAAACCAACAGTAATAAATGGTGGAATAATTCATTATTTTCAAAGTAATTCAAAAATAGGTGAGGGTAAATATTTAGTTGCTGAATCAGATGAATCTGATGCGAGCTTCATAAATTTGCCAACTAAAATCGGGGTAGTTACCAATATTGAAGCTGAGCATTTGGAATTTGTGGGGTATCAGGGTAGTTTTGAGAAACAAAAAGCTTGTTTTGAAAAATATGTTCAACAAATTGGTGATGATGGGATATGTGCAATTTGTATTGATGATATTGAGGCCAATAAAATTTACCAAAAGCTTAAAGTATCAAAAAATAATTTGTTAAGCTATTCAATTAATTACCAAATGATTGGTATTGCTGATCTAGTTGCTAAAAATATTGTTATGGATATCAACGGTTTAACATTTGACGCGGTTTTTAAAAATGGTCAAGAAATTAATCAAATTAAAATGCCAATATATGGTAAACACAATGCATGTAACGCTTTGTCAGCAATTGCTATCGGTAAATTTTTAGGTTTAGATAATAATCAAATTAAACAAGGTTTAGCAGAATTTAATGGTGTTAAACAAAGATTCACTAAAGTTGGTGAATTTAATGGAGTTTCAATAATTGATGATTACGGCCATCATCCAACTGAAATTAAAACTACACTAAAAGGAGCGAGAGATTTGGTTGGAAAAAATCAACAAGTTATTTGCGTGGTTCAGCCTCACAAATATTCTCGTGTTAGAGATTTGTTTAATGAGTTTTGTAATGCTTTCTTTGATGCAAATATAGTTATTGTTGCTGATATTTATGCAGCTTCACAATCAGTAATTGCAGGAATTAATCAAGATAGCTTAATTGCCGGAATAAAAAAAGCTGGACATAGCAATGTTATTAAACTTAACAATGAAAATGATTTAGCGGGTTTATTAAAACCATTGATTAAATCAGGAGATTTAGTTTTTTGTTGTGGTGCTGGAACCATAACCTCATGGGCGAGTAAATTGCAAGAGCAATTACAAACTTTATAATTTATTTTAATTAATTTTATAATCATGGAAATTATTTTTAAAATTGCTAAAAATTCTAAAGAAATGAAAATTGCCTATGAGCTAATTTTTAAACATTATCAGCATTTAAATTTAGACCAATTAATTTTTGAAGAAACGCTAGAGGAGATGATTAAAAGAAATGACTATCAGATGTTGTTAGCATTTAACGAGAGCGATAATGGTTTGGAGCTTTTGGGTGTTGCAGGTTTTTGGGTATCAAGAATGTTTTATTGCGGAAGATATTTGCAAGTTTCAAATTTAATTGTGAACGAAAAATTTCGAAGTAATGGCATTGGTAAAAAAATTTTACAATATTTAGAAATCATTGCTCTAAAACAACAATGCATTAAAATTGTTCTGGATTCATATACTGAAAATAAACGCTCACATTCACTTTACTTTAATGAAGGTTTTTATATAAGAGGTTTTCATTTTGTAAAAGATTTGTAAAGTTATAATTCTAAAAGGAGATTATCTATTGTTAGCTTGATTTATAATTTAATAGCTAACTTATTTTGAAGGAAATATCATAATTTAGAAAATCTGATCAATTAAAACGGATTTAGTAAAAGTTTTTGTCATATAAATTTAATTATAGTGGTAACTTTTCAAGTAAGTTATTATTAAAACTTTGCTGTAAAATTAAGTTAAAATTATTATCAATCTTTTTGCCAAGATCGGCAAATGATGTTACCCCAAATTCTTTAATACCGCAGGGAATAATACGTTGAAACCCTGTTAAATCGCAGTCGATATTTAAGGCAATTCCATGATAACTAACCCATTTTTTTAACTTAATACCAATTGCTGAAATTTTTTTTTCACTTGACGAATCACCTTTTTTGGTTTCAACCCAAATTCCTACTCTATCTTTTCGAATTTCAGCAGTAATTTGATAATATTTTAAAAGATCAATAATCCAGATTTCAAGAAAGTTAATGAATTTTGCAACATCTGGTTGATTGGGGTAGAAAAATTTTTTTAAGTCAATCATGACATAGATAATTTTCATACCAGGGCAATGATAGGTGTATTTTCCACCGCGATTGGTTTGATAAATTTTTTGATCAGTGATGTTTAGTATGTCTTGAGGTTTGGCACTAATTCCTGCGGTGTATAGTGCAGGATGTTCCAAAACCCAGATTAACGACTTAGCTTGATGGTTGATAATTTTGTCAACGCGAGAAGTCATAAATTCCAACGCTTCTTCAAAATCAACTAAATTATCACTAAATTGCCATTCAAGATCATTGATAAATTTATTGAAGTTCGCTTTATTCATAAAATTTGTTTTAAAATTTAAACTAGATTTTAAATTGTTTAAATGTAAATTGGAATAAGGAAATCTAGGGTATTTAATCTTTAATAATAAAAAATATGATTGGTAAACTTTCAGGAATAATTGATCAAGTTAGCGATGATCATTGTATTATTGATGTTAATGGGGTAGGTTATGTTGTCCATATTTCACATAAAACTGCTGGTTACATTCGTCAGTATCCTGCTAATAGCAAAATTAGCTTGGTAATTGAAACAAGAGTTAAGGAAGATGCTATTGAGCTATTTGGCTTTGCAAGTGGTATTGAAAAAATCTGGTTTATGGAATTATTAAAAGTGCAGGGTGTTGGAGCAAAAATGGCTCAAAAAATTCTTAGTGCTTTAAATATCGATGAGCTTGCTAAAGCACTGGTTGCAAATGATACCAAAACCTTTAGCAAAATTTCGGGAATTGGTCCTAAATTGGCTTCAAGATTAACTACTGAATTAAAAAATTCTCCGCAAAAGCTTGGAATTGATCTAGCAGGTTTTGATATCTCAAGCGTTGCTAACCAAACTTTAAGTTTAAGTCAGGTTATGCAAGATGCCCTTTCAGCATTAGAAAATCTTGGTTACAAAAAACATGATTGTTTAAAAGTTCTTGATTTTTTAAGTGCTGAAAATCAAGATATTACCCTTGAAAATCTTATTACCTCAAGCTTAAGAGAGCTTGCTAAAAAAAGATAAGGATTAACAATTTTAAAGAAAATTAATTATAACATAGTTAAAAATATTGAGAATTATAAATTATGAAGCAAACCAATTTAGCAACCAATCTAGCAAGTAAAGGAACAATTCTCGATCCTAATTTAATTGACAATGAAGTTACTGAATTGAGTCTTCGTCCGTCATATCTCAAAGATTTTTTAGGGCAAGAAAAGTTAAAAGAAAATCTTGAAGTTTTTATTCGTTCAGCTAAATCTCGAGGTGAATGTTTGGATCATGCTTTGTTTCATGGACCCCCAGGGCTTGGCAAAACAACTTTAGCGCAAATAATTGCCCACGAAATGGGAGTTGGCTTTAAAAGCACTTCTGGACCTGTTATTTCCAAATCAGGCGATTTAGCAGCAATTTTAACAAATCTTCAGCAGGGTGATGTTTTGTTTATCGACGAGATTCATCGTTTGAATAAAAATGTTGAAGAGGTTTTGTATTCAGCAATGGAAGATTATAAGTTAGACATCATCATTGGCGAAGGACCAAGTGCTCGGGCAATTAAAATTGATTTACCAAAATTTACCCTAGTTGGGGCAACAACACGAATTGGTCTGATTGCTAATCCTTTAAAAGATCGTTTTGGTATTCCGCTTAGAATTAATTTTTATAACACTCAAGAGTTAGAGCAGATAGTTTTAAGAGATGCCAAAATTTTAAATATTGGTATTGAACAACAAGCTTGCAATGAAATTGCCAAGCGTTCTCGAGGAACTCCTAGAATTGCTATTCGTTTGCTTAAAAGAGTTAGAGATTATGCTACCGATAGCGATAAAAATCAAATTGATTTAGCGGTTACTAATTACGCTTTGCATTGTTTAGAAATTGATAGTCACGGGCTTGATGCTTCAGATCATCGTTATCTTCGTTTTATTGCTCAAAATTATCGAGGTGGACCAGTTGGCATAGAAACTATTGCTTTTGCAATTGGTGATGAAAAAGATACCATTGAAGATAGTATTGAGCCATATTTAATTCAGCAGGGTTTTATTGAAAAAACTCCACGAGGCAGAGTTATTACCGAAAAAACTTGGGCAATCTTAAAAATTCTATGAAAAAAATTTTAGTAATAATTACTGGTAGTGTTGCATGTTATAAAACATTAGATCTAATTCGTTTGTTACGAAAAAAAAACTATCAGGTTAATTGCATTTTAACAAAATCGGCAAGTGAGTTTATATCTCCGTTATTGGTTTCATCATTATCTTCAACTCCAACCTATCATCATCTTTTTGCTCTTGATGATGAGGTCAAGATGGGTCATATCAAATTAGCTCGTGAAAATGATTTAATTGTAATTGCCCCTGCAAGTGCTGATTTTATTGCGAAAATTGCCCATGGTAATGCTGATGATTTGGCTTCTTGCGTAGTTTTGGCAAGTGATAAAAAAATTATTCTTGCCCCAGCAATGAACGAAAAGATGTGGTTAAATGAGGTTACTCAGCAAAATCTTGAAAAATTAAATGAACTTGGTATTGAAATTATTGAGCCAGAAAATGATCTACTGGCTTGCGGTGAAGTAGGAATTGGCAAAATGGCAAATATTGAAAAAATTTTTGATGAAATAGAAAATTTTTTGGCAATTGAAAATTTATTAAGTGGTAAGAAAATTTTAATTACCGCAGGATCAACTCGTGAAATGATTGATAGTGTTCGTTTTATTGGCAATAATTCTTCAGGAAAACAAGGAATTGCTTTGGCAAAAATTTTAAAGCAAGCCAATGCCCAAGTAACAATGATTGCTGGAAATATTAATTTACCCATTCCTCTTGAATCAACTAACATTAAACGAGTTGTAAATGCCCAAGAAATGTTTGAGGTTGTTAAAGAAAATCTTGAAGGAATTGACGTCTTTATTGGCTGTGCAGCGGTAGCAGATTTTAAGGTTAAAAATCCTAGCTATGATAAAATTAAAAAAAATATTATTAAAAATTTAGCATTGGAATTTGAATTAAATCCTGATATTTTAGAATTTGTTGGAAACAGCCCCAATCGCCCAAAAATGGTTATCGGTTTTTGTGCCGAAAGTCATGATTTGGTGGTTAATGCTCAAGATAAATTAATCAAAAAAAATTGTGATTTATTGATTGCAAATGATATTGAGCAAGGAACAATTTTTGGCAGTGAATTGACCAAAGCTGTTATTGTTGAGCGTAATTTTTCAATATCATCAAAAATTGTTGATCTTGGAAGAGTTAGTAAAAAAGATTTAGCTATTGTTATTTTGCATAAAATAAAAGATTTTCTTTTTAAATAAAGTATTGACAAAAAAGGTTTTTTTTTTAAAATTTGAAAGGTTATATTAATTCTAACAAAGTAATTTTCCTAATAATATCAATTTTATAAACTATGAAAAAAATTTTAATTGCTCTTATTACTTTATTCTCAATTATTAGCAGTGCTGCTAATGCTAAGACCCAAGGGAATTATATTGGTTTAAATCTAATTAATACTGAAGTCGAACTATTTTCTCTTATCACTGAACATAATGAGCGTCCCAAAGAATTTGATAGCTATAGCAAAACCACAAGTTTTTCTGGTGGATTAAATTATAAGTATGCTTTTAATTTTAATAAATTTTTTGTTGCACCGGAAATATTCTTTGATTTTAACAAAGCCAAAGGTAGAGCAAAATATTCAGACCAAGATAACGTAACATATTACAATACTGAGATTAAAAATAGCGTTGGAGCAAAATTAAATTTAGGTTACGATATAACAGATAAATTTGCCTTGAGTGGTTTCTTTGGTCATTCAATTAATCGAGTAAGATATAATTATACTTATTTAAATGACATTTTCGAAAACAATCTGAATTATAAAACTCGTGAAGCTTTCATATATGGTTTAGGTCTAAAATATGACTTAACGAAACGCTTTTCTTTAAATGCATCTTATGAGATAGTTCAATTCGGTTTATCCAATGATGTTTTTAATACTACTGATAAAATTAATCCTGATTTCAGTGTAGCTAAGCTTGGTTTAGCTTATAATTTCTAATTTTAATTACTTAATTGATAAATTAAAAATTTGAAATTATTTAATAAATCTTAATAAACTCTGGGTCTTAAAAGCCCAGAGTTTTTTTATGTTTTTTATTTTTAAATTAACCCTTGAAAAGGTTGTATTTAGTTATTAAATATTTTTCGCAGGCTAAATTCTTATAATTTTAAAAAAATATTAAAATTTATGACAAATAAAAAAAATTCAAAAAATATTAAAGATCATAAAGATCAAGAGCATCATGGCTCTAAAGCTCATCATGATGAACATAAAGAAAAAAAAGCTTCATCAGATCATAAGGCTAAAAACGGTAATGGCGATAAATTTAATTTTAGTGTTGAAGTTGGCAAGGTATTGCAATTAATGATTAATTCTCTATATACTAATAAAGATGTAGCACTTCGTGAACTAATTTCCAATGCTTCAGATGCTTGCGATAAAATGCGTTACTTAGCAACTCAGAATGCCGGTATTCTTGATGATGAATTAAAAATAACTATTGCGATTGATAAACAAGAAAAATTGTTAATTATTAATGACAATGGAATTGGAATGAATCGTGAGGATTTGCTTTCAAATCTTGGAACTATTGCTCGTTCAGGAACTGAAAACTTTATTAAATCTTTGACAGGTGATAAACAAAAAGATGTTCAATTGATAGGGCAGTTTGGGGTAGGGTTTTATTCGAGCTTTATGATTGCTAATCAAGTTGAAGTTATTTCAAAAAAATATGATGATAACAAAATCTGGCATTGGCAATCGCAAGGAGTTGAGCAATTTGAATTGAAAGAAATTGATAGCAAAAAAGAAAATGATTTATTATTAAAAAGAGGAACTAAAATAATTTTGCACCTCAAGGATGATGCTGAGGATTTTCTTGATCGTTTTCATATCAAGCATGTTGTGCAAACTTATTCAGACCATATAAATTTTAAAATTGATTTTATCCCAGAAAATTTAGATGACGGAGCAAAGGTTGAAACTCTTAATAGTGCATTGGCTTTGTGGAAAAAAAATAAAGAGGAAATTACTGCTGATCAATATCAGGCTTTTTATAAAAATATTGCCCATCTACCAGGTGAGCCATTTATGACAATTCACAGCTCGGTTGAAGGATTAGTAAGTTACACCAATTTACTTTTTATTCCTTCAATGAAGCCTTTCGATCTCTTTCATCCCGATCGAAAATCTTGTGTTAAACTTTATGTTAAAAAGGTTTTTATTAGTGAAGAGCTAAGTTTAGTTCCTGCTTGTATGAGGTTTTTACGAGGTTTAATTGACTCAGATGATTTGCCTTTAAACATTAGCCGTGAAACTTTGCAACATAGTGCAGTGCTTGATAAAATTAGAAAATCAGTGGTTAACAAAGTATTAAGTGAATTAAAGAAAAAATCACGAGATAATGAAGAAGAATATTTAAAATTCTGGAATAACTTTGGAGCGGTTTTAAAAGAAGGTTTGTGTGAATCATCAGATTTTCGTGAAAAAATTTTAGAAATATGTCGATTCTATTCATCAAAATCTCCAGATAAACTAATTACCATTGTCGACTATATCGAAAGAATGAAGACTGGACAAGACCGGGTCTATTTCTTAACTGGGGAAAATATTGATAAAATTAAAGCATCTCCGCAGCTAGAAGTATTTTTACAAAAAGATATTGAGGTGCTTTATTTAACTGATCCAGTTGATGAATTTTGGGTTACGGTAATGATGCCATTCAAAGAAAAAGAGTTTCAATCAATTAATCGTCATGATGTTGACTTGGAAAATATTGATAAAAATCCACAAGATAAAAAAGAAGATGAAGAGCAAAAAGATGAGCAAATCAAGGATGCTACCGATAGCAAACATGATGGACTTCTAGCTTTTTTCAAAGAAGTTTTATCGGATAAAGTTGAAAAAGTACGGATTTCAAAAAAATTAACAGGTTCACCGGTATGCTTAGCGGTTGGTGCTGGTTCAATGGATATTCGCTTAGAACGCTATTTGCTTGAACAAAAACAAATTAACTCAGCTTCCGCAAAAATTTTGGAAATTAATCCACAAAACCCAATTATTAAAAAACTACAACTTGAATTTGAAGATCAGGAAAAAAAAGAACGAAATTGTGATATTGTTCGTACTTTATTTGACTTGGCTTGCGTAATTGAAGATGAGCCAATTAAAGATACTGCAGATTTTTCGCGAAGAATCCAAAAAATTTTGCAAATATAAAGTGATTTAAAAGGTTATTGAGGGTTTATTAATCAAGAAAAATACAAAAGTTCTAAAAATGCTGAATCTCTAAGAATTATGAATACTAAGATTTTTAGAGAAATTGAGAGAAATTTTGTTGAAAATTCTATAGTAAAAGGGCTAGCCAATAGTTATCGATTTAATTAAGGTTTAAATTTAATTGAAAATCTTAATCGTCATTATTTTTTTTACAAAATTCTTTTAAATCATTAGCTTTTAGCAATTGTTGTTGATCGTTAACATTTTTTTTATCTAATTTATCAATTACTTTATTGATAATTTTTAAGCATTTGTCTTTTTGATCAATTAATAAATTAAATTCGGCTAGGGCAAGGTTGGCATTGTTTTCATCGTTAATTTTAGCGTAAGCACTAGCTAGGGTTTTAAATAATATTGGGTTATTTTCTTCAAATTTTTGAGCTTCTCTAAGTTTATTGATAGCAAGCTTTATTAAATCATGATCATGATCTTTTAAATTTATTAAGGCAAGAGCAAAGCTAATTTTGGTTAATGCCGTATCGTGATTTGATAACATTTTAATAGCTTGATCGTAAGTAATTATTGCTTCTTGGTTTTTGCCACTTTCAAATAATATTTGCCCTTTTAAATCGTATAAGAAACCAGATTTTGGTTTTTCTTTTATCAATGAGTCAATGTTTTTTAGAGATTCATCAAGTTGAGCTTTACGAAAATAAGCTATAGCCTTAACATAGCGCGAATGCAAATCATCGCGATTATGATATTTTTTTATTAATTCGTCTGGTTGTTCAAGAAAGCCTTCGAGCTTAGCAAGAACAATATCCATTTGCGGTTGAAGCTGTTGATTGAGTTTATGATTGGTGTATCTATTTTTTGCAGTTCTAGCTTTAATCAACTCAATTCTTTTGCTACTAATTGGGTGAGTCAAAAGATATTCATCAATTTGCTCTTTATATCCAATCATCTGACTATTAAAAAAATTTAACACTTCAACTAGACCATTAGCAGGATAGGCTAGTTTATCAAGATAATTTAATGCCTGTGAATCGGCTGATTCTTCTTGTCCACGAGTGTATTTAATCATTAATCTTTGAGCGCTCTGTGACCCTCCCATGATGATTGCAGATCCTGCATCAATTGAACCTGATGCCATTGCTCCAATGCCAAGCAAATAGCTTAAGATCATGGCATTTTGGGCATCTTCATAGCCTTCATTTGCTCGAGCTAAATGTCCTGATGCAATATGTCCAGTTTCATGGGCAATTACTCCGATTAGTGAGTCTGGGGTTTTATATTTACGAATTAATCCTGTATTAATAAAAATCTTTTGCCCATTACTAACAAAAGCGTTAATTGAATCATCATTGATAACATATATTTCAATTTCTTTGGGATTAAGTCCAGCTTGAATAAAAATTGGGTCGGCAAGTTGATGTAAAAATTTTTCAATCTCTCGATCTCTAATTATCGCAATATTTGCCATACTGGATTTAAGGGAGAGAATATTGATTAAAAAAAAATGCAAAATAAATATTGCAATAAAAGATAATTTTTTTTTATATGAATGATTTGTATTTAAATTTTTGACCATCTAAAAATATTTAAAAAAATTATTATTGTGATGCTAGTTTATAATTACTGGATTTTGCAAGTTTTTTTTAATTAAATTATTTAAATTTTAATTAATAGACATTAATTTATGAGTAAAGGTTATGTTGACCAATCTATTCTTAATACCCTTAAATACCTAGTATTTTTGGCTTTGTTTGTTTTGTTTTTTGTTGTATTTATTCACTTGGCTAAGAGTAATTTTCGTGTTAGTCAAAAAGAAGTAAATTTGAAAATTGATTTACAAAATAAAATTAACCTGTGCGTTCCTGATGAAAAAAATCAAAAAATTAAAAGTTAAAAAGACCTGTGAATAATCAAGATTTAATAATTTCGTTTATAGAAAAAATTAAGGCTGAGGATGGTTTATCGATTAACACTGCATTGTCTTATCAAAAAGATCTTGAATTATTTGCAATTTTTTTAACAACAAATCACCATGACAATTTTTTTATTACTACCCAAATTATCCGAAATTATCTTACATACCTTGATCATCAAGGACTGGCATCATCATCGATTTCACGAAAAATATCATGTTTAAAAAATTTTTATAAGTTTTTATTGCAAGAAAAGTTTATCAATAGCAATCCTGCGTTTGAATTAGAAAGACCAAAAAAAACTAAAAAAATTCCTAAATTTTTAAGCGAAGAAGAAATTTTTAAAATGTTAGAAATTGTTAATTCTGATCAAAGTGAATTTGGCATAAAGCTCAGCACTATGCTTGAACTGATGTATTCTTCAGGTTTAAGGGTTAGTGAATTGGTATCGCTAAAAATTAGTGATTTAAATTTTGAAAACAATCAATTAAAAAATTATTTACTTGTTAAAGGCAAGGGAGGAAAAGAGCGGATAATTGGCTTGAATAAAGCAACTTTAAAAATTTTAAATAAATATTTGCTATATCGTCAAGCAATCGGTCTTGATCAATGCAAATGGTTATTTGCAGGAAATTTTCGCTCCAGTAAATCAAAAAAAGTTGACGAAATTGCTAAAAAAAAATCTTCAGCCCAAAATCATATCACTAGACAGAGATTTCATTCAATGCTTAAAGAGCTAGCGATAAAAGCACAAATTGAGCCATCAAGGGTTCATCCCCATGTTATTCGTCATTCTTTTGCTAGTCATTTATTGAACAACGGTATCGACTTGCGTTTGTTACAGGAATTACTTGGTCATAGCGATATTGCAACTACTGAAATTTATACCCATATCATGAATAATAAGCTTAAACAAGTCCTCGAGGAGAATCACCCCTTAGCTTTGTTAAAAATGTAAATTATTTAAAAACCTCATATTTTTTGGAAATTTATAAGAAAAAATAATTGAATTTAAAAAAAAATAACTTATAAGTTTATTTTAGATTAATTTAAAAAACTAATTTTTTATGACAACTGAAGAAAGTCAATCATTGCTTGAGAGACTTAAAAAAAAACAAAAAAAAATTGAATCTATTTCAGATATTAAAGACCTTCAAGACTCAACCGATCCAAATTTCATAAGTTTTTTATTGTCATTAAGTCCTGAAGATAGAAAGAAAATATTAGAGCAGTATAATATTAATCCGGCAATTATTAAAGATACCATGGAGCAGCAAAATTTTTCGAATAACATTAAAAAAGTTCTTAAAGATCTAGAAATTGATGTGGTAAATAATATTGGAAATCAGGATAAACCAATAATGCCATATCTTAATCCAGATGAAAAAGCTAGAAAAGCTGCATATGTTCAAAAAGTTTTGCAAGGTTTAAAATCCAATAACAGTAATCAGGGAAGTAATGGATCTTCTTCGACTTCTTCTTCAGGGTTTTCATCAATTGATTTTCGGGATAGAGCTAATAGTAAAGAAAATTTAAATAATCCAAATTTAAAAAAAATCTCTAAGCCAAGAGCTCAAGAAATTTATAATAATATTTTTGATAACCAGATATCTGGATCAAAAGATGCAAGGTTAGAAATTGAAAAAAAATTATTGCAAACCCTTGAAGAAAAATTTGGTTTAGATGCAAATTCATTAATAGCAAATGAGCCAAATGAAAAATTTAGTCAAATTTTAAAAGATGCTTTTAAGGCTGGTGGCGATAGAGATCCCGAGCTTGCTGAAGTTAAAATGCTAGTTAGTGCAATAGGGCAAGTTAATGATAAAATCACTCAGCTTGAAATTAAAAAACAAGATGAGATATTGAGACAAAAAATGATAAAAATTCTTGAAGAATCAGAAGAAATGATCGCTTATCGTCTTCATGAAGAAAGAAGAATGAAAAATATGGTTATTGTGGTTCCAGTTCAAAAAGCTCAAACAATTAATGAGCTTTTTGGAAATGCCGGAATAATTAGTTCAAGTCAAATAGAAGATAAAAATCCTGACAATTCACAACAGTCTAATAGTAATTCGCCTCAAAATTCACAGCAACAAGTTGAAGTTGTTGAAAAAGTTGTGGTAATTGAAGTTCATTCACCGCAAGAGCATTTTGCTTTACAAAATTCTTCAGGTGTTAGACAAGATTCTGGTATTGCGCAATCTCAATTAGGAACTGGAAATGCTAGTGTTAGACAACCAGATAATAGAACTGCTAGTAAACAACCAGTCTTTGGTAAATTTACTCAGGCAATTGTAATATCTCAATCATCTCAAGTGAATGGTCCAAGAGTCATCGGTTCAAATGCAAAATAAAAAGTCATTAAATTAATTGGCAAAATATTTCTTTATAAATTATTTGTTAATTATTAAAGATATTTCACTAGATATTTTTTTATTAACATTTTCAACTATTTTTAACTCATCATCGTTAAATTTACTTAAAACATAATCAGCTATTTCAAATTGTAAATTAACTGGTCGAGAAATTCCCAAGCGTATCCGTAAATATTCGTTACCAACCACTTCACTGATTGATTTTAAGCCATTATGTCCAGCATTTCCTCCGCCTGTCTTTATTTTAATTCTCCCTAATTCTAAATCTAATTCATCATGCAAAACAATTAAATTTGCGAGGTTAATTTTATAAAAATTCATGCATTCAAGAACTGCTTTGCCCGATAAATTCATGTATGTTTGTGGTTTAATTACGATAACATCATGTTTAGCAATTTTACCACTGTATAATTCGCTGTTAAATTTTAACCCTGAGTTTTGTAAATTATGGTCAGCAATTATTTGATCGGCTAATAAAAACCCAAAATTATGGCGAGTATATTGATATTTTTTGCCATAATTGCCAAGTCCAACTATCAAATGCATAATTAAAAATATTTGAGTTTTTATGAATAAGTTTTAGTCTAAAATTATCTTTTAAAACTTTATTTTAAAACATGAAAAATTTTTTTGCATCGATAATTTTATTTCTGCTGATTTTTGGCTGTGCAAAAAAAATAAATTATGAACCATATATAATCTCGCAAAATCCCAAGATTAAAAGAATTGAACGAGGAGATCATGATGTTTGTGTTTCATTGAAATTGAATTTTGATAGCCAAGATATTAATCAAAGTAAGCTTTATTGGCGATGTCGTTTAACATTTGCTAAATTTCGTTTAAATACCAGAGGAGCAAGTGTTGAAAATGCTCAGATTAATGACGAGATAAGTAATCTTGTAGCGCAAATTTCCTTAAAATTAGCAAATGATTCACTAGAAAATCTTTATACACAAAACTTAAAATTAGATAATTTTCATCATCAAAGATGTCAAAGACTTGGCTATGAAGTCGATACCGATGATAAAGCAAAAATTGAAGAATATTTTACCTGTAGAAAAGCATTAATTGATGAGTATAATCTTTCTGCACCTTATGGCAATGAGCAATATTTGCCATATAAAAACGAAACTTATGATATTGGTTTTGTGGTTGATCAAGCTTTAACAAAAAATTTAAAAAAACAAAATGATGCAAACAGTAAATATCCGGAATGCAAAAAATATTCTTTTCGCTCAGCAAATTTTAAAAATTGTGCTAAGGCAATTGAAGATAATAAACAGTGTTTAGCAAAAATTCCTGAACAGATTTATAAAAAAGATGGTCAAGAAAAGATTTTATGTCAAAAAAAAGTTTACGATAAATATGGCGATGAGTTATTGATAGACTATGATAAAAAACAGCAGGAAATAATAAAAAATAATTATATTGCCGATAGTGTTAATCGAAATAATTTGGAATCGCTTGGGTTAAATCAAAAAATGTTTAGCGTTGAAAGTAAAAATAAGCTTGATGAAAAAAATACCTTAGAAAATGATCAAATATCTTTAAGGGAAAGAAGACAAAAAATCAATTCACGAACTGAGTTATACACCAAGAGCGAACTAACTAGATTGCGCAGAATTTATGTTAGCTCATGTCAAAAATCAATTAATCAAATAATCTATCAATATCGCGATAAGCTTTATGAAGATTGCAATAAATTGCTAGAATATGATATAATTGAAGATCAATAAAACAATTTAAATTTAAAATGAAAATTAAGTAATTTTATAAAGTAGTTGTCAGGTTTAAAATGGTTAATAAGTTTTTATATCTAAGGATAAACTACAGCAAATCTTTAAAATTAAACCCTATCCAATATCTTATTAAAGTTTAAATGTTTTTAAAATTCTCTAACTTAATAACCATACTAACTTGCTAAAAGGTTAATCCAGCTAAGTTTTATGTTTGCTGAGGAACGATTAACAAAAGCAGGGAAAAAAGTAAAATTAAAAAAGAAAATAAGATTTTTAGCTTTATAAAGCTTAAAACAAACAACTAACGGCAAAAAAAATCTTACGGAGTTCAATAATAAAAAATCAATTTTTAAATTATCTTTCTTGCAAAACAAGGGTTAGTGGTTTTAAAATGAAAAAACATAAATTAATCTATTTTTGCGACTAACTAACTACCAATCATATGACTAACGCTCAACAAAATCTTTGTCAGCAAATTTCTCAATTGTTCCAAGACTCTTCACCAAGTCAATTAGAAAAAATTTTCAGTAAATCTTGGCCATTTGAGGAAGCTCAAAGAATTTATCAACAAATTCAAGGAAAAACTCCCGCTAAAGGTTATGTATTGTTTGAAACGGGTTATGGTCCATCGGGTTTACCCCATATTGGAACCTTCGGCGAAGTAGTTAGAACCTCGATGGTGAGATTTGCTTTTTCACTAATTGCTCCGCAAATTCCTACCAAAATGTTTTGTGTTTCTGATGATATTGATGGGCTTCGCAAAGTCCCAGAAAATTTACCAAATGCTGATTTAATCAAAGCCAATCTTGGCAAGCCCTTGACTTCAGTGCCTGATCCATTTGGAACTCATCAGTCTTATGGTCATCATATGAATGCCAGACTTCGAAGTTTTCTTGACTCATTTGGCTTTGAATATGAATTTATTTCGGCAACTGATAAATATCGTTCGGGAGCATTTGATACTACAATGCTCAAAGTTTTAGATAAATATCAAGAGTTGATGGATTTAATGATACCAACACTTGGAGCGCAGCGTCAAGAAACTTACTCACCTTTTATGCCAATTGATGAAGAGTCAGGAATCGTTATTGACAAAGGCGTTAAGGGTATTGATAAAAATAAGGGAACGGTTATTTATGTTGATCCAAACGGGCGTGAAAAAGAAGTATTAGTCACTAAAGGTGGATGCAAATTACAATGGAAGATTGATTTTGGAGCACGCTGGTATTCGCTTGGTGTTGATTATGAAATTTATGGTAAAGATCATCAACCAAATGAAAAAATTTATCGCAAAGTCTGTGAAATTCTTGGTGGCAAACCTCCCGTTAATTTTACCTATGAAATGTTTTTATCTGATACGGGTGAAAAAATTTCTAAATCAAAAGGTAATGGTATTGCTGTTGAAGATTGGTTGAGATATTCTCCAAGCGAGTCAATGGCGTTATTCATGTTTCAAAAACCTAAAACTGCTAAGAGGCTTTACTTTGATGTTATTCCCAAAGCGATGGACGAATACTTAACATTCGTTCAAAATTTTAATAACCAAACCCTTGAACAAAAATTAGAAAACCCAGCATTTTTTATTCATAGTGGTGAAGTTCCAAATAATTCATTAAATTTTAATATTAGTTATTCATTGCTGTTAAATCTTGCTGGTGCTTGTAACCCAGAAAATGACGAGGTTTTGTGGGGATTTATTTCTAAATATCAAGCAGGTTTAAACAAACAATCTTCCCCACTTTTGGCACAAATGGTTGACCGTGCTATCAATTATTACAATGATTTTATCAAGAAAAATAAAAAATATCGTGAAGGTAGCAATTCAGAAAAATCAGCGATTTTGGAACTTGCGGATTCTTTAAAAAATATTGATGAAAGCAAAAAAAATGATCAACAAGAATTACAAAATTTAGTTTTTCAAATTGGCAAAAATCACGGCTTTGAAAAAAATATGCGCGATTGGTTTTTAGCTCTTTATCAAATTTTACTTGGACAGGATCAAGGTCCAAGAATGGGGTCATTCATTGCTTTATTCGGGGTTGAAGAGTTTCTAAAATTAGTGGACAAAAGAGTTTAGGAAAGATATGATTAATAATAAAAAACAAGAAAAAATGATGAAAAATAATCATTAATTATTTTCTAAACCAATATCGATTTTGAGGAAATTTGTTATTTTTCCATCAATTGATATATTTAAAAAATGGTCTGAACTTTTTTTACAAAAAATCGTTAATTAAATCAGATCTGCGTGGTAAAGTTGTGGTGGTAGGAGAGAGAAAAAATTTTTTAACTTATAAAAAATTTGGGGTAATATCTTGCAAGGCAAACACTTCAAATTTGCAACCTTGGTTTTTGTATGCTTCAATTGCATCAACAGTTGCAAGCGCTCCAGAAATAGTTGTAGTATAAGTTACTCCGCGCATAAGTGAGGTTCTGCGAATTGAAAAACTATCGCGCGTAGCCTGAGCTCCTTCAGTGGTGTTAATGACTAGAGCAATTTCTTTGCGATCAATCATTTCAACAACATGAGGACGATCCTCAGTAATTTTATTAACAATTGTGCATAGAATATTGTTTTCGGCAAGGTATTTTGCGGTTCCCCGTGTTGCAACAATTTTGAACCCAATCTCAACAAGTTTAGAGGCAATTTGTACTAAATATTTTTTGTCAGAATCTTTAACTGATAAAAAAACTAAACCCTCTGTTGGTAATTTTGCCCCGGTTCCTAGTTGAGCTTTGGCAAAGGCCAAAGCAAAGCTTTTGTCAATACCCATTACCTCACCAGTTGACTTCATTTCTGGACCAAGCAAAGTATCGACATTGTTAAATCTAGCAAAAGGAAACACTACTTCTTTGACTGCAAAATAATCTAATTTTTTTTCTTTGAGTTTAAAATCACTAATTTTTTTACCAATCATTAACAATGAGGCAATTCTAGCTATTGGAATACCAGTAGCTTTAGCAACAAAAGGAACGGTTCTTGAAGCTCTGGGATTAACTTCTAAAACAAAAAGCTGATTATCTTTAATTGCATATTGAACATTCATTAAACCTTTAACTTCCAAGGCTAAAGCTAACTTGACGGTAGCTTTTTTAATTTCTTTAATGATCTCATCACTAAGGCTGTAAGGAGGAATTGAGCATGCCGAATCTCCAGAATGTATTCCCGCTTCTTCAATATGTTGCATAACTCCGGCAATAAAAACTTCTTTACCATCGCTTAATGCATCAACATCTACTTCGATGGCATCACTTAAGAATTGATCTAAAAGTAACGGACCAGTTTCAAAAACCTCGTCATACTCACTTAAATATTTTAATAAATAATTTTCATCATAAACTATCGCCATGCCTTTTCCACCTAAGACATAAGACGGACGAACAACAACTGGAAAACCAATTTCTTTGACTTGATCAAGAACTTGCTGTTTAGAGTAGGCAATACAATTTTGTGGTTGGTTTAGATCTAATTTTTGTAAAAGTTTTTTAAAACGATCGCGATCTTCCGCTAAATCAATCATGTCAGGTGAAGTACCAATTATGGGGATATTTTCGTCTTGCAGAAATTTTGCTAAACTCAAAGGAGTTTGACCTCCAAACTGAACATTTACGCCAACCAATTCTCCTTTCGACATTTCTTTTTTAATTAATTCGATAGTATCTTCGGCTGTTAATGGTTCAAAATAAAGGCGATCAGAGGTATCGTAATCAGTGGAAACAGTTTCGGGATTGCAATTAACCATAATTGCTTCGATGTTGTTTTCTTTTAAGGCAAATGCACAGTGAACGCAGGTGTAGTCGAATTCGATACCTTGCCCAATGCGGTTTGGACCTGAGCCAAGAATAATTACTTTTTTTCGATTGCTCACTTCGGCTTCGCAAAATGATTGATTAGTCAAACTTTCCATAAGATTTTTCTATAAGTTTTTTTATTTGTTTAGCGATTTTTAACCAAGAATTTTAATCAAGTTGAATTGAAAATACTAGAAAAATTTTTTAATAGCAAAGTTCTAATAATTTTTCAAATTTTATGAATTTAAAACCCTTGTTAATTTTGTTTTTTGGTTTTAATATATTTGCTGATTTTCTTAATTGAGGATCTATGGTAATAAACGGTTTTTGTAATAAACGTTTGGACCTGGGGGCGGTTCCCAGCACCTCCACCAATTTTTAAAATCAATATATTGTGGTTTTTATTAGGGGGTGAATAGCTTTCGACAATCACTAAAGGAAAATTTTTTACTCGGTTGAGAAACTGCCGATTGTTTGGTTATGCCAATCAATATCCGTTCAAAAACAATAAACGCAAACGATAACTATAATCTTGCGAATGATAATTTCGAATTTCAACAAGTGGCAATTGCTGCTTAGTTGATAAGTGAATTATCGGGGTTTGCTTGGCACCTGTCAACAGAAGCCAAGCGTTAATACTAATTTACAATAACAATGTCTAACAAGATACAACAAGATTTAATAGGATATGATGAAATTATTGAGAACTCTATGCGCTCAGTGATTTATGAAACTCTTAAAAAAATAGAAAAAAATGGCTTGCCTGGTAAGCATTATTTCATTGTTACCTTTTTAACATCATACAGTGGTGTTGTTTTGTCTAAGGTTCTTAAAGAAAAATATCCGGAAGAAATGACTGTAGCCATTCAGTATCAGTTCAAAAATCTTGTAGTTGAGCATGATAATTTTAAAGTCTCTTTAAGTTTTGCAGGAAAATATGAAAGATTAACAATTCCATATAAAGCTATTACTTCGTTTGCTGATCCATCAATAAATTTTGCCTTGAAATTTAGTATTAACTATGCTGATATTGAAGATATTGAGAATGGAATTTTTGATGATGAAAAACAAGCAAACAATATCAACAGTAAAGGAAAAACCGAGGGTGCTGATGTTGATTTATCGGCGAAAGTAATTTCGCTTGATGCTTTTCGTAAGCATAAAATAAATTCCGATAACAAAGATAACGACGATTAAAAATGATTTTTTTTTACCAATTTTTATTTTTAGTTTTTTCATATCTTATTGCTTCGATTCCATTTGGATATTTATTAGCAAAAAAATATGCTAAAATTGATATTAGACAGCATGGCTCTAAGAACATCGGTGCTACCAATGTTATGCGTTTGGCTGGCAAAAAATTAGCGTTTTTTACTTTAATTCTCGATGGTTTTAAAGGGGCTTTTATGATCATAATTGCTCGCTTTATGTTTTACGATGTTAATAATTTGCATTTATTTTTGGTGTTAATTGGTTCGATCTGTGTTTTGGGACATATCTATTCAGTTTATTTGAATTTCAAGGGTGGTAAGGGTGTTGCTACGGCAATTGCAGTATTATTATCTTTAGATTTTGCGGTGGGAATGTTAGCGATATGTTTTTGGATATTGTCTTTTTGCGCATGTCGAATTTCTTCAATATCGTCATTGGTAGCAATTTTTTCAACGGTAATATTATCTTCAGCTTACGGTGCACCAACTTCACAAATTGTATTTTGCTTAGGTCTATTTATATTAATTTTTGTTCGTCATCGTGAAAATATTTTACGAATCATGACGGGAGAAGAAAGTAAATTTAATAAAAAATAATGGAAAAACTAATTATTGCTCTGGATGTTGCTAATGCTGATAGTGCAAAGAAAATTATAGACGAATTAGGTGATGATGTGGTCTTTTACAAACTCGGGCTAGAATTGATGATGGGTGGTCAATATTTTGAAATTATTAAATATCTTAAAAGAAATAATAAAAAAGTTTTTGCCGATTTAAAGCTTTATGATATTACTCAAACCATGGTTCGCTCAGTTGAAAATTTAAAGCAACACCAAGTTGATATGTTGACGATTCATTGTGCTAATGATGAAATTATGCGAAGTGTTGCACGAATTAAGGGGGATATTAAGGTTGTAGGAGTAAGTGTTTTAACTAATTTAGATCGTTATGATTTAGTTGCGATGGGTTTTGATCAAAAAATTACCTTAGAAGATTTAGTTGAACATAAAACAAAAATGGCATTGGAGGCTGGACTTGATGGTGTAGTGTCTTCTGCTCAAGAAGCAAAAAGATTGCGTAAAACTTTTGGCAATGATTTTTTAATTGTTTCTCCTGGAATTAGACTTAATGAGGTTATTGGTGATGATCAAAAACGCAGCACTAATGTTTTCCAAGCTATTGCCAATGGCTCAAGCTATTTAGTGGTTGGCAGACCAATACTACTTAGTAGCAATATTAAGCTAAGTGCTCAACAATTCATTAAGGCAATCAATGAAGCTTCAACAAATTCTTGAACAAGTTAAAACTCAATTTAAAGTGATAGCAAATAATCATTTGCTTACTCAAACTGATGTTAAAAATTTAGCAATTGACTCAAGATTGATAAAAGATGGCGATGTTTTTTTTGCCTTGAAGGGCATAAAAAATGATGGTGTTCAATATGCATTTTCTTCGGCTAAGCTAGGAGCAAATACAATTATTATTAACTCACAATCTTTATTAGAAATTAACCACTTTCAACAACAATTTCCAAAAGTTATAGTTATTACTAGTGATAACAACTTTGCTCTGTTGATTGAATTTTTGAAAATTTTCTATCAACCATTGCCAAAAAATATTTATGGCATTACGGGAACAAACGGTAAGACTTCTTGTGTTGAATATATTCGTCAAATTTTAAATATTTTAAATATCAAATCGGCTTCAATTGGAACTCTTGGGATTAATTGTGATCAAATGGTTAAAGATCAGCTTGCCTCTTCAAGTCTTACTACACCAGATATTGTAGCATTATATCGTAATCTTTATACTTTAAAAAAATCTGCCATTGATGATGTAGCAATTGAAGTTAGTTCAATTGGGCTTGATCAAAAAAGAGTTGCAGGTCTTAAAATAAATTGTGCAGGATTCACTAATTTTTCACAAGATCATCTGGATTACCATTTGAATATGGAGAATTATTTGCAATGTAAGTTGAAATTATTTAGCGAGATTGTTGATAATTCTGGCGTGGCAGTAGTTAACGCGGATATTGATGAATTTAATAAAATAAAATCAATTTGTGATAATCGTAAAATCAAGATCATTGACTATGGTTATAAAGCCAAGCTCCTAAAGTTAATTGATATTAATTTGCAAGATGTAAAATTTGAATTTAATAATGAAACTTTTCAATTTAAAATGGCAATTAATGGTGATTTTCAAGCCTATAACTTGCTTTGTGCATTGGGTTGTATTATCGCTAATCATAATTTAAAGGCAAATGAATTAAAAAAATTACTTGAAAATTTTTATCATATTCAAGTAGCTCCTGGCAGAATGCAAAAAATTGTAAAGTTAGCCAATAACGCGGAAATTTTTATTGATTTTGCTCACTCGCCAGATGCTTTAAAAAATGTTTTGTTACAGGCTAAAAAAATCCAGCAGAAAAAAAATAATGATAACTTTCGTCAATCACGAATCATTGTTTTGTTCGGTTGCGGTGGAGATCGTGATCGTAAAAAAAGACCAATCATGGGAGAAATTGCTTGTCAATTAGCAGATTTAGTTATTATAACTGATGATAACCCTAGAACTGAAACTCCAAAAGATATTCGCCAAGAAATTTTAGTTGGTTGCAACCAAAATAAGGTTATTGAAATTGCTGATCGATTTATGGCAATAAATCAAGCGGTAAAAATGCTTGGAGCTAATGATATTTTAATTCTGGCTGGAAAAGGTCATGAAAAATATCAAATTATTGGCGATAAAAAAATAGTTTTTGACGAAGAACAAATTGTTAAAAATGCTCTCAAATAATTTCTTAAATCCCATTTATAATCTTGATTTTGTTGATCTTTACAGTGTTGATGGTCTAAAAAAACTTGACGAAAAATTTAGCGATTTCTTAAAAAAAAATAATCTAAACTGTTATCAGCAATTTTTAATTAATAAAAATAGTGATTCACAAACTTTAATTGAAGCTGCTAAAGCTTTAGAACAATTCTTGGTTGATTTATTTTTGATTGAGCAAGAAAATTCTTGTTTAAAACTTCAGCATAAGGACTTCGATATTGTTTATGAAATTAGAAAAGAATACATTATTCGTAATATTTTAAAAAAATTTTCTGATAATGATTTTGATCATTCATTTGATGGAAAAAAAATTTTAAAGCAGTTAAATATTGATTATCTTAATACTGACCAATTGGAAATTAATCTTTCTCAACTAATTTATGTTGAGGTTAATAAAACAAATTCAGATCAAAAAATTATTAAGTTAATTGAAAATTATTGCCTTTGGGCTTTATTTAGTAAAGATGGAAAGTTATTGCATCGCGATGGGAGCTTGTTTAATTTTCCTCAAAAAACTGATAAAAAAAATTTGTTAATAAATCTTGATTGTACTCAGGTTGAAAAAATTCGGGGATTCGATTTGATCGATCAAGGTTTTTCGTTGAATAGAATTCACGTAGAAACAAAATATTGTATTCACTGTCATAAGCAAAATAAAGATTCTTGTCGAACAGGTTTGGTTGATAAGATAACTAACCAAATTAAAATTGATGAACTTGGAGTTGAGTTACAGGGATGTCCTTTGCAGCAAAAAATTTCTGAAATGAATTTGCTAAAAAGTCAAGGTTTTACAATTGCTTCACTGGCAATAGCGATAATAGACAATCCAATGATTGCAGGAACTGGAAGTAGAATTTGCAATGATTGCATGAAAGCTTGTATTTTTCAAAATCAGGAAAGTGTCGATATTCCGCAGATAGAAACGAGAATTGTTAAAGATGTTTTGCATTTGCCATATGGTTTTGAGATTTACTCTTTGTTGACTAAATGGAATCCTTTAAATTTGGCTATGCCAATAATGAAAAAAAGTAGTGGAAAAAAAATTCTAGTTTGTGGAATTGGTCCTGCTGGTTTTACCTTGACTCATTATTTGCTTAATTTGGGTCATGAGGTAGTTGCAATTGATGGTTTGAAAATTGAACCTTTGCAAGCAGAAATTTCAGGAAGAGATAGTGAAAATAATTTACAAGAATTTAAACCAATTAAAAATTTTTCAGAAATTTATGAACCCCTTTCTAAAAGAACAATCGCAGGATTTGGAGGGGTAGTTGAATATGGAATAACTGCACGATATGATAAAAATTTTTTAAAAGTAATTAGAATTTTATTATCAAGAAGAACAAATTTTTATCTTTATGGAGGAATTCGATTTGGTTCAACAATTACTGATAAAATTGCTTTTGAGGATTATCGATTTGATCACATTGCGTTGTGCATTGGAGCAGGTCGACCACATATTTTAAATTTAAAAAATAATTTTGCTAAAGGGGTGAGATTAGCTTCAGATTTTTTAATGGCTTTGCAACTGGGTGGAGCATATCAAGAAAATCTTTTTAGCAATTTACAAATTCGCTCACCAGTTGTTATAATTGGTGGAGGTTTAACAGCAATTGATAGTGCAACCGAAGCTAAAGCTTACTATGATGTTGAATTAAAAATATTTTATGAAAAATTTATTAAAATTTTTGGCGAAAATTATCAAAATAAAAATTTAGAAAAATTTTTCAACGGTGAAGAATTGTTAATAATTAAAGAATTTGTTAATAATTATCAAGAATACATAAAAAATAACAAGAGTTGTGGAAATGTTAAAATACTTTATCGTAAAAAACTAATCGACTCACCAGCCTATCGCCAGAATCATCTTGAAGTTAAGAAGGCTTTAGAGCAGGGTATCGAATTTATTGAAAATTGTGAAGTTGAGGCAATTATTATCGATCAATTTAATAGTATTAAGGCTGTTAAAACCAAGGATCAAAAAATTATTGATTGTCGAAGTTTGATTATTGCTGTTGGAACATCACCAAATTTATCGATAATTTACGAGGATAATCTTGATTTAAAAAATGATCAAAAGTATTTACTACCAATGGCTCAGCAATTTTCTCAAAGTAATCTTAAAAATAAATTGCTTAAAGAAAATATTGGTGATGAGCTATCGCAATTGCAATTTATCAACCAAATTAATCCTAAAAATTGGCAGGCAATTAGTTTTTTTGGTGATCTGCATCAAGATTATGAGGGAAGTGTTGTTAAGGCAATGGCTAGTGCCAAAAAAGGGGTGATTGAAATTGAAAAAATTTTAAATTTGAGCAAAGCTAATTCAGATATTTTAAGCGATAAAGTAAGTAATCAATTTTTAGTTGAATCTGATTATCGTCAAGATTTTTTAGTAAAAATTTTGAAGATTAATCGTTTAAGTGAAAATGTTATTGAAGTTGTTGTTAAGGCCAAGCTGCAGGCAAAACTGACCAAAGTTGGGCAAATTTTTCGT
Source organism: Alphaproteobacteria bacterium (assembly GCA_014190355.1). Lineage (GTDB taxonomy): Bacteria > Pseudomonadota > Alphaproteobacteria > Rickettsiales > UBA1997 > CAILUF01. The sequence continues at coordinate 76,396 of BJGH01000003.1, read as the reverse complement.
TTACAAAATTATCAAAGTTATTCACAAAAAATAAATGATCAGCAATTAGTTATGGAGGGAATAGCAATTACTGCTTTAAGTATTGATTCAGACTCAGGAATTATTACTGGAATTGTTGTTGAAACAGGTGGATCAACTAGCTTGATTAAAAATTTTAAAGAAAATGAACCTTGTGTTTTCATGGGTCCAAGCGGTAAGCCTACAGAAATTGCCAAAAATGAAACAGTAGTTTTTGTTGGGGGAGGGCGAGGAAATCAGCCTTTAACAGCTTTGGCTGAAGAGTTTACTAAAAATGGCTGTAAAGTTATTTTCTTTGCAGGTTATCGTCAAGCATCATATATTGTGAATCTATCACGAATGAAAAAATCTTGTCAGCAATTAATAATCGCAGTTGAAGAGAATTTTGGTAAAAATGAATTTTTTCAAGGCAATGTCATTGAGGCAATTAAAGATTTTTTTCAAAAAAATCCGCAAACAATCAATCGAATTTTTACAATTGGTAACGATAGTTTAATGCATGAAATTGCCAAATTACGCCATCAGAATATTGTTAAAGAATTTGCCGAGGCTCAATATGCTATAGCCAGTTTGAATGCTCCAATGCAGTGTATGATGAAGGGGGTATGTGCTCAATGTTTGCAGAAAAAAACTAATAATTCAGGTGAGGTTGAATATTTTTATTGCTGTGCAAATCAAGATCAATCAATAGATGAGGTTGATTTTCAGCATCTCCATAATCGCTGTCAACAAAATTCTCTTTTAGAAAAATTAAATAAATACTGGCTTGAACACGCCGATAATTTAAGCAATAAAAAAATATTTTAAGGTTTTTGAAAAACTCCCAGGATCGATGTTCCCCATGGAAACTTAATGAAGTGTCCTAAAGGTGTTTCAGCAGAGAATATTTTTGATAGAAAAAAATTTATTAAAGAATTAGGAGCTTGATGAGTCTTATTCATAAAATTATCAATTTCAGCTTGGGATAGGGTTTTGGGTTTAAATTTACGGGATAACCAATATAATGGACTTAAGAAAAACATAAAATAACGACAATCGATCAAATTAAATCCGGTTAAACTAGCTAATCGCTTATAATCAGAGATATTGTAGCGTCTTAAATGTTTAGAGAATTCATCGTTATAAGACCAAAAATATTTTAAGGCAGGAGCGCTAACAATTAATATGCCATTTGGTTTTAAAGTTTCAAATATTCGGTTTAATATAGTTTGATCATCAGGAAGATGTTCTATAACATCTAACAAAAAAACTACATCCCATTTTTCTTTCCAGTGACTAGTCTTCAAATCAATTTGATAAAAACTAACATTGTTTGGTAATAATTTTTTAGCTTCCATAAGGGCAATATCAGATGAATCTCCTAAGGCAATTTCTTTAAAATCTAATGGAAGTTTATTGATTAAATATTTAATCCACCCTCCAACCCCTCCACCAAAATCTATAAAATTTTTATGGGATTTTTTTAAGTGTTTTTTGAGGCATTTTAATAAGAATTTATGTCTACCAATATACCAAAAATGATGATCTTGCATATCGAGAAGCATTTTGAAATTGTCTTCTTGATATTCATCATTCCTGTGGGCTATGGGAATTATAGGACGATAAATTCCAAAATTATCAAGTTTGAAGGTCATTATTTTTTTAGAATATGTTTTATGAATTTGAAATTAGCAATTTTAACCAAGGAAATTATTGCTTTAGTAAACTAAGTTGTGGCTTATTGGTAGCACTTATCTCAACCACTGGTTTGTTTTAATAATTATCAATCTTTAATTATTTTAGGACTTAATGTTATTTACTAAAAATTTATAAGTTTTAGAAATGTTTTTTTTAAACAAGTTGTTGACCTAATTATATTTCAATGTTTGAATTTATTATTTTATTGCCAGTATTTTAAGGGCTGGTGTAGTCAAATAATTTTTTTCTAAAATTGTTTCTAGTCGACAACAACAACTGCTCTGCGATTTTTAGCAAAAGTCTCTTCACTTGCACCCATAAAAGCTGGTCGTTCTTTGCCATAAGAAATTATTGAAATTCTATTTGGATTAATTCCTTCGGCAATAAGATATTGTTTTGCCGATTCCGCTCTTCTTTCTCCCAAGGCAAGATTATACTCGCGAGTTCCTCTTTCATCGCAGTGTCCTTCTATAGTAATTTTTATTTTTTCATCACTTTTTAACCATGCTACTTGAGTATCAAGAATTTTTTTCGACTCAGCACTTATTTCAAAAGAATCATAGCCAAAGAAAACGCGATCTTGAACTTCAATTTCTTGGGATTTTTCTGGAATTTGTTTGTTTATGGCAATTGCATCTTGCTCGTTATTAACGGTTTCGTATGGTTGAAGAGGTTGATTTGAAGAAATATTGTCTTCAATCTTAAAATCTTCCTCGGCTTTATTTTTATTGTTTGTTTGACATGAGCTCGAGGTTATAAGTGATAGCAAAGTAATCGCTAAAGCAAGGTTTTTTTTGAGATAGTAATTGATCATGGGTTAAATTTATCTAAAAATTTATTAAAATAATTTGAATTTTATATCAAAATTATTTAAGCTTAAAATATTGTCAAGTTATTGCGTAAATAATTTTTTATTATCTATGTTTTGTATCTATGTTTATATTTTTTATTATGTTTTTTAAAATTAAGAATAATTTATGAGTAATGATAAAAGCGATAAATTTGAAAGTAAATCTCTCGCTGATGAATCTTTTAAGTCAGCACTACAGGCATTAAAACCTGTTGCGAATTTTGCTGGAAGAGTTACTGGCTTGAAAAAGCAAGATCCTGTTTCAACAAATTTTTACTTTGAGGGACAAAAAAAATTAAGAAATAAATATTTAAAACTTGCTGAAAAACGAGAAGGAATTAACCAATCTGTTCTTGAAATGCTTAATAATATTGATGATTATCTTATAAACGGTTTGATTACTTATCCCCAATACTATGCTTTGGTTAGTCAGGCTATAAACACTATGGAATCAATTGATAAATCTTCTGCTGAAGTAACTCAAGAAGTTAATCAAAAATTTAATAACCAGTCAGAAAAAATAGAATCGCAATCGCAAGATATTATCAATGAAGAAGACCCTTTTTTAAAAAAAAGATTATTGTTAATTTTTTTAATTGCTGCTCCTTTTTTTCCAATTCCCTACCTTGATTTTCTTGTTGATCCATTATCGCAAATTTTTGATCCAACTCAAACAATTGGTGAAAGCATGTCTGAAATGGTTAAAAGTGAAAGCCTTGGTGAATTTGGTAAATTAATGGATAAGGCTCAAGTGGATGAGCTAATGCGTCTAATTTTTGATGAAACACCTGTTTTCGGTGAGTTATTTGGAGCGATTGATCAAATTGCTGGAAGTAATTTGGTTTATGGATCAGCGCAAATGTTGTCACCAATGCTTTTGGAAAGTCCGCTATTATATTTAGCAATATCGGCTGGAAGTTCTGTTTACTTAACTGAAAAAGAGTTAGAAATTCAAAAAAAAATTAGAAATATTACCAATAGTTCAAATAAGTCGATTGAAAAATTGAAAAATGAATTAGAAAAAAAATATGAAGAAAAATTTGGTGAAAAAGCAAAGCAACATGGTGAGGATATGTATAAAGCCTGGCAAAGAGCTGGAATGGTTGAAGAGCTTGATCGTTTAAAAGTAATTATGCCCAAACCTTGCTCTGAAGAATTTAAAAAATTATATAAAAATATTGGTAATTTTGATGAAATTAAATCTCTTAAGCATGATGATTTTTATCCAGCTCTTTTTAGTCTAAGTGATGAAAATTTAAAAAAAATTTTAGATAAGACGCTAATTTTTCATCAAATCAAATCCAATAAAATGTTAATGAAAATTAAAGATAAATTTGATAAGGATTTGTATAATGGTTTAGAAAAAAGTAAAAAAAATTTTCAAGATTTCTTTAGTTTTGATGTTAATGATCGAAATGCTTATGATTTTAAATTAAATCTTTTTAAAAAATTTCTTGAGCAAGGAAATCCTTTATTTGTTGGTCTATCGCAAGAATTTTCAAAAGAATCAGAACTTCAAGCTATCAACAAAATTAATGAATCTAGTGAAGAAGCATTAAAAGAAATTTTTAAAGATTTGGAAAAAGAATTTATCCAATCTTTTCATGAAAAAACCCTTGAGCATCTCATTGAGGTTAAAAATCTTGATATTGATTTATTGAGAGATAAAAGTCTTAGGGAGCAATCCTTTTTTGGTTCAAAAGATACTTTTTCAACTCAATATGAAATCAAAAGACATCAAAAAGATATTGATGATATTAATGATATTTTGCTTGATCCAGATTCAATAAGGCCAGATTATGTTAGAAGTCTTTATGAGGGTTATACTCGAGATAAGATTTTGAAAAATGCTGCTCATTGTCGAGTATTGGGCGATATTGTTCCTTCACGAAATCAGATTATGAAGGGCAAGGGTCTTAGTTTAAAAAATCAGGTTGAGCATAATAAAATAAAAATTGAATCAGAAAAAAAAGAATTAGAAAATAGAGTTCCTTGGGCTAAAAGGGTTTCTCCTAAAGGATCAGGAATGTTTCCGCGTGGTATTCCTTCTGGTTTATCTTGATTTGATATAAATTTACTATTGATAATTTTTATTTCCTAAAAATTATTTCTTTAAAAATTAAGGGAGGAAAAAGCTTGTTAGATCAGTCATTTGGTAGTAATTTTACTTATGTTGATAATGAAAATAAGATGTCATTTTTTTTGCAGCAAGTAAAAAAAGTTAAAGTTATTGGAATTGATACCGAATTTATTCGATGCGATACCTATTACCCTATCTTATCATTGATTCAAGTAGCATTTCATGATAATTTTAATAATAAAAAAATTTTCATAATTGATTGTTTAAAAAAAATTAATATACAGTCTTTTTTGGCAATTATTTCTGATCAAGATGTTATTAAGATTTTTCATTGTGCTTTGCAAGATCTTCAAATTTTTTTTTATAAAACTAAGCAAAGACCAGCTGCAATTATTGATACCCAGTTAATGGCTAATTTTTGTGGTTTTTCAACTAATATAGGTTACGCTCGTTTAGTTGAAAATTTATTTGGTAAAAAAATTGATAAAAAATTACAGAGAAGCGATTGGTATAAAAGACCTCTTTCACAAAAACAACTTGAGTATGCAACATTAGATGTTTTTTTTCTTAATGAAATTTATTTACAATTAAATACAATATTAAAGAAAAATAACCGTCAACAATTTTACTTAGAAGAAATAGAAAAATTTATAGATAATGTAGTTAGTGACAATAAGAAAAATTTATTAAAAAATTTTTTTGTTTCAAAACGCAATACAAATTTAGGGTTTCTTTTAAAAAATTTGGTGCTATGGCGAGAAGAGCAAGCCAAAAATTTAAATGTTCCTCGACAACATTTTATGAGCGATCAGATGCTTTATGATTTGGCCTATACTCGAAATTTGCCAGATTATATTACTCATAAAATTGATCAAAGAGCCATTGATAAACTTTCCAAGATTTTTGAATTAGATTTGGCTGAAAAACCCCCCTTTGAATTAATGGAAGATAATGATAATTTGCTTAATTCAAAACAAAAAATAATTTATCTTGAAGCAAAAAAAATCATTGGCAAAATTGCAGCTAATGAAAATATTTCTGAACAATTTTTGTTAAATAGTTTTGATCTAAAAAAAATTATTATTGACCCACAAAAATTTTTTGAAAATTCACGGCAAATTATTGGTGAATGGCGTTATTCTCTTATTTTTATTGAACTTAGTAAACTTTTAAAAAATAATTTATGAAATATATTATTGGAAATTGGAAAATGAATGGCGATTTTGATAAAGTCGATCAATGGCTTAACAGTTATCTAGACCTTTACAATAAAAATTATGATAATTTATCAAAAAAAACCTTAGTAGTTTGTCCGCCAAATGTTTTTATAGATTATATTGATACCGAACTAATGGAGGATGGTTTTAGTTTTTTAGAAAAGTTTGCCCAAAAGAATGGTCGCAAAATTGAGGATTTTTCAGTAGATGAATTTAATGAAATTATTTTTAGCAGCAGGGCTATCAAAATTGGTGCGCAAGATTGTGGTTTTGCTGAGAATGGTGCATTCACTGGTGACATAAGTGCAAAAATGTTAAAAGATATTGGTTGCGAATATGTTATAGTTGGTCATAGTGAAAGAAGAAAATATTATTATGAAAGTAACGAAATTATTGCCAAAAAATTAAAAAATGCTATTGGTTTTAAAATTAATCCAATTCTTTGTGTTGGGGAAAATAGTGACATCAGAGCTTCAAAAGATTACTTACAATTCATAGAAAAACAACTTTGTCAATCATTAAATACTGAAGATAAAATTGAAAAAATTTTGATTGCTTACGAGCCAATCTGGGCAATTGGTTCTGGCAATAATGCCTCTTCTTCCCAAATTGCCGAAGTAACAAAATTTATCAAAGAATTTATTGCTAATAATTTTAAGAATATTAAAGAAGCTTTAATAATTTATGGGGGATCGGTTACCAGTAAAAATTCAGGAGAAATTCTAAAAATTGATCATATTGATGGACTATTGGTAGGAGGAGCTAGTCTCGATGTTAATGAGTTTGTTAACATCGCTTGTAGTTAAAAATAAACAATAACAACCAATTACAAATAACAAATATTTTATTTTATTAATTTTAATTCTATTTTATTATGTCAGAAAAATTTCGTCTTGAAAATGATTCGTTCGGAGATATTAAAGTTCCGGTTGATGCATACTATGGAGCGCAAACTCAACGAAGTGTTGAAAATTTTCCAATTTGTAATCAAGATGCTTCGCATAAAATGCCAAAAGAGGTGATTCATGCGATGTTGTTGATTAAAAAAGCTTGCGCTTTAACCAATAAAGAGTTGATGCTGCAAGATCCAAAATCAGATGAGTTTAAAAAATTTTCCCCAGATTTAGCTGATAAAATTGTTGAAGCGGTTGATGAAATTTTAAATAAATTTGAGTGGTTTTATGAAAATCATTTTCCGTTGGTAGTATGGCAAACCGGCTCTGGAACGCAAACTAATATGAATGTTAATGAGGTAATTGCTTCTGTAGCTAACGAAAAAGCTACTGGCAAAAAAGGTGGTAAATCACCAGTTCATCCTAATGATCATGTTAATTTAGGGCAAAGCTCAAATGATACTTTTCCAACGGCAATGCATGTTGCAACTGTGCTTACAACTTATAAAAAATTATTGCCAACATTAATTCGTTTTGCCAATGAATTGGCCAAAAAAGAATCTGAATTTAAAGATATCATCAAAATTGGGCGAACTCATACCCAAGACGCAACACCTGTGACTTTAGGTCAGGAGTTTTCGGCATACAAAATTCAAATTCAAACAGCGAGTGTTTTTGTTTCGCAAAGCATTGCTTATGTGGTACACTTAGCGCAAGGAGGTACAGCTGTAGGAACTGGGTTGAATTGTCATCCGCAATTTGCCAAAAAATTTGCTGAAAAAATCACCGAAATTTCAGGAATTAAAAAACTTCATCAAACTTTGTTAAGCCTTGATCTATGCCGAGCCACAGCAACGGATGGATTTTGGAAAGTTAAAGATTCAGGCTTAGCACTACTTGGTTTAAATTATGCCGATGAATTTCATTCAAATAAAAATAAATTTTTTGCATTAGCTTGTAATGACGAATTGGTAAATTTCTCTGGAGCACTAAATTCAACAGCAACTTCATTAATGAAAATTGCCAATGATATTCGCTTTCTAGCATCTGGACCAAGATCTGGACTTGGCGAAATTTCTTTGCCAGAAAATGAACCCGGATCATCAATTATGCCTGGAAAAGTTAATCCAACACAGTGTGAGGCTTTAACGATGCTTGCTTGTCAAGTGATTGGCAATCATCATGCCATTACTCTTGGTGGTATGAATGGGCATTTTGAGTTAAATGTTTTTCGACCAATGATTATTCGCAATGTTATTGAGTCGATAAATTTAATAGCTGATGGTATTAACAGTTTTATTGATAATTGTTTAGTAGGTATTGTTGCTAATCAAGAAAGAATAACAGAACTTCTTAATAATTCATTGATGTTGGTTACTGCTCTTAACCCTTATATTGGTTATGATAATTCAGCTAAAATTGCTAAAAAAGCTCATAAGGAAGGAACAACTCTTAAGCAATCAGCGCTTGATTTAGGATTGCTTACATCAGAGCAATTTGACGAATGGGTTGATCCAAAGAAGATGATCTAATTAAAGTTTAGTTGTTAAATATTTTTTAATTTAGAAATAACCAATTTTAGAAATTTAATAATTTTGAATTAAAAATTTTTGGTCTTTGTTATTTTCTGTCAAATACTAAGTTTGTTAAGGAATCTCTATTGATTATCAATAAAAATTTTTTATTGGCATCTTAATCAATTATTTAAATGGTTTTGCTAAATGATATCGTTTACTAAATCAGGATTTGAGAAAATACCTAAAAAGCAAAGGGATTTAATATATTATTAAATTATTCAATCAAATTACTTTGAATAAATCTAAATTTTGGGGATTGTCTTTAGTATTTTTTATCAAAAATAATATTGATCATAGCTAATATCTCAATTATCAAGAGGTTTTGATTGATGTTTATTTTAAACAATGCTAATTGTTAATTTTTTACAGTAACTTTAAATAATATTGTGCTAATCAATATTTGTATATCGTTGTAGTTTGTTACAAAATTTGCAAAAATATCATTTGATTAATTAATCAAGAAATATTGCTTGCTGGATTGTTTGTTGATGCTAAATTAAACAAAATTATAATCGGGTGATATAACATTTTAACATAAAAAAATTATAGAATTATTATGATAAAATTTCAATTTTTAGATTGAAATGCAATAAATTACAAAAAACCAATAAAATAAATAATTAATAATTTTTATTTAAAAAAAATTATTTTAAGTTTTTTATAAAAAAAATTACAAAAATTAGTTATGTCTAAAAAAATAAATAATAATTTTGATATTATAATAATTGGAAGTTCTTATGCTGGAATGTCTTGCGCTTTATCTTTAGCTAATGTTGCCAATGATCTAAAAATTGCCATAGTTGAAAAGGAAGATATTTTTATTCAGCAAAAGCCAGCCGATGGCAGAGCTTATGCTATCTCTGCTAAATCTTTGGAATTTTTTAAAAAAATTGGGATTTACCAAGAGCTAACAACTTATGCTGGAAAAATTAGTGATATCAAAATTACTGATAACAAATCTCCTTTTGTACTAGATTTTATTGGTAAAGAAGTTGATCCAATTAATAATCAATTGGGACAAATTATTGAAAATCATTACATTTTTGAAGCATTAAAAAAACGATTAATGCTTCAGAAAAATATTACTATTTTTTGTCCAAATTATTATCAAGCAGTTGATTTTATTGATAACGATAATAACGAAAATGCTAAAGTTGTTGTTAAACTAGCAGATCAACAAGAAATTAAAGGAAAATTACTGCTAGTTTGCGATGGCAGATTTTCTAAACTTCGTGAATATTTTTCAATTCCAACTCGTACAAAAAATTATCAACAAATTGCCATGGTTTTTAAAATTAACCATCAATTACCGCATCAAAATGTTGCTTATGAAAAATTTCTTCGAGGTGGGCCACTGGCAATTCTTCCTTTGCAAGATCAGCATCAGTCCTCAATTGTTTGGATTGCCAAAAATAACCAAGCTGAGGTAATTAAAGATCTAGATCAAGATAATTTCTTACAACAACTTCACAAAAAAATGGAGTTTTGTTTAGGTAAATGTCAGGTTATTTCTGAGAAATTTTCTTACCCATTAACATTGGTCGAAGCCCAAAAATTCTATTATAAAAATGCTATTTTAATTGGTGATGCAGGATGTGGAATTCATCCAATTGCTGGACAGGGTTTTAATTTAGCAATTACAGGCATTGAAATTTTACAAGAATTATTACAAAAAAATATTTCATGTGGACTTGATTTTACTGATCAATTATTTTTAGAGAATTACCACAAATCATTTCGAATTACTAGTAAGAAGATGTTATTAGCTACTGATGTTTTAAATAGTATTTTTGAAAGTGATAGTTTAAGTCTGGCGATTATAAGAGATTTGGGTTTGGGTGTTATTAATTCAAGCAAAAAAATAAAAAATTTTTTTATAAAAAATGCTGGAGGTTTTTAATGATTGATAGATCAAAGTTTATTGAGGTAATTAAAAAAAACTTAAAAGTAATTTTAATTTTATTTTGGAATTATTTGCTTAAAATTACTAAGTCAATCTGTGCTTATTGCAGAAATAATTTAGATTCGCTACAAAAAATTTGGTTATTTTTCTATCGTTTAACTTTAATTTTAACCTTGCCCTTACTTGTTATTATTTTAATATACCGATTACTTCGTGGCAAAGAAGATCCGCTAAGAATTTTTGAAAGATTTGGATTTGTTTCACGCAATATAAAAAAATCTAAAATTGCCGATGCTCAATTGATTTGGATAAATGCTGTTAGTGTTGGCGAGGCGAATACTGCTTTGGTTTTGGCTGAAGAGTTATTAAAATTTTCTGATAAATGTCAAATTTTAATTACTACAACAACTGTAACATCTGCTCAAGTGATTGCAAAAAAAATTCTTAATTACCAAGATAAGATTATTCATCAATTTTTACCTCTAGATGTTGATTTTTTAGTCAAAAAATTTCTCAATTTTTGGCAACCAAGAGCAATAATTTTCATTGAATCTGACATTTGGCCCAACTTTATAACAACTGCCAGAGCAAGAGCTATAAATGTTTTTTTGGTAAATGCTCGAATTTCACAAAAATCTTTAAAATCTTGGAAAAAAATAAAAAAATTAGGATTTAATATTTTTGATTATTTTTCATTAATAATTGCTCAGAGTCAAGAAGAGCAAACTAAAATGCAAAGTTTAACTTCAAAGCATGTTTTATTTTGTGGAAATCTTAAGGCCCAACTTAACAACAGTTCAAATATACCAAGTGATATTTTGGAGCAATTAAAAAATCAGATTAACAATCGTCCAATTTGGCTATGTGCCTCAACTCATCGCGGTGAAGAGCAAATTATTATCAATATTCATAAACAACTTTTAAAAGATTTCCCAGATCTGTTAACAATAATAGTTTTGCGTCATCCCAATCGAATAAAAGAGGTTCAAGATCTGGCGAGCAATTTAAAATATGCTACGCGCAGTTTAAATCAGGTTATTGATCAACAAACCAGTCTTTATTTAGTTGACACCTTAAATGAGCTTGCTATCTTTTATAATATAGCAGGATTTGCTTTTATTGCAGGGTCATTATTCGACATAGGCGGACATAATCCATTTGAAGCAATAAAACAAAATTGTGCAGTAATATCAGGTGAGGGTGTGGCAAATTTTGCTGAAATTTATCATGAATTGGTTGACAAAAAATCGGCAATAATTGTTAAAAACAAAACTGAACTTTATTTAACTGTTAAAGATTTTTTAAGTGGAAAAAAAATAGCTCAAGATTATGCTAAAAAAGCATCTAAAATTCTTATTCAAAATCAGGGTGTTAGTGAAAGAATAGTCCTTAAAATTGCTGAAATAATTCCTCTTAGTAACAAATAAAAATTTGTTATTTTTAAACAAATCTTAACTAATCTTAAACTGCTAATTTATTTAATAATTTTGGTAAACTAGTTTATAAACATTTATGGTATTTAAAGATAATTAACCTCGTCATAATTAAAAATATATTTAAAAAAAATAATGAAATCTAATAATAATCAAAACACGACAAGCAACAATTTTGTTGCAAGAAAAATTTCTTCTGGTCGTGATAATCAAACAAAAAAAAGCGAAAGATCTGACAACCCCAAACCAGTTCAAGTAATTAACAACCTTCCATTTAAAATATCGTCTAACAACGCTGTTAATAAAATTAATGATCGACCAAATAATCATAATCAATCAGAGTCTAACTTAAAATCGCATAGTGATTTGCAATCTAAAAATCGCGATGACTCGGATCTTAATATTGAAAAAACCGAATCAGTTAATACCAGTAATTTTGAAAAAAAGGAAGAATTGGTTAATCAAAATACCAAGGTTAATTTTGAAGATAAGAATGATTCAAATCATAGAAATCATCAACATCGTCAGGGAAAGAATCGTTATCAACATCAACGATCTCATGGCAATGAAAATAAAGACCAATTCAAAAATAAGGATGAAAATGAATTGCCATCAAATCCTCAAGATTTTAAAACTAAAAAGCTAGGATTGTTAGCATCGTTAATTGGAAAGATCAAAAAATTATTAGGAATAAAAAAAGCTAATAATTTTTCCCATAAAAAACATCATCGTAACTTTAATCATCGAGATTCCAACAATCATCGTAAAAGAAAGTCAAGAAGAAATAGAAATTCTTCAAACCACGGCAATCATCATCGAAATTAAATAATAATTGATCTAATGTTTTTATAAAATGCGTCATTTGTGAATAGCAAATTAAGTTTCATTTTTTTTACTTAAAAATCATAGAAAAGTTTTAGCTTTATGGATATAAGGCTTGGTTTTTTAAAGATTTTTATCTTAAAAATATTTCTCTTAATTTGTTATTTTTTTATGAAAATGCTATAATATTTTAGTGATTTAATAAATTAAATTTTTATCTAAATCTTTTAAACAAGTCATGATTAGTAATTTTTTTATTCTTTAAAAAGAGATGTTTTAGTAATTAATTTTTGCGTAAGAATTTTGCTAGATCGCGAACATGGGAAACAAAATTTATATTTAATTCTGGAAGAGATTTTCTTAGATTTGCGAAGTTTTTATTTTTCTCATTAGCTTTTGGTATTAGACAATTTTTAAAGCCGAGTTTATGAGCTTCTTTAAGTCTTCCTTCAAGATTGCCCACCATTCTGATTTCTCCGGTTAAGCCAATTTCACCTACAGCAATAGTTGACGAGGGTAGGGCAATATCACGAGCTGATGAAATTAATGCACATGCTACCGCTAAATCTGCGGATGTTTCAATAATTTTTAGTCCTCCAACGATGTTGAGATAAACTTCTTTGTCAAAGAGATTTAATCCAAAACGATTATTTAATACTGCAATAATCATTGCTAAGCGATTTAAATCCCAACCAACCACTGCTCTTCTTGGAGTTGGAATAAAAGATGGAGCAACCAAAGCTTGAACTTCTGCTAAAATTGCTCTACTGCCTTCAATTCCTGCAAAAACTGCTGTTCCACTTGTATCACGATCATAGGAAGTAAGGAATAATTCGCTAGGATTTAAAACTTCTGATAAGCCAATTTCATTCATTTCAAAAACACCAATTTCATTTGCCCCACCAAAACGGTTTTTAATCGAGCGCAAAATACGAAATTGTAAATCTTTTTCACCTTCAAAATAAAGAACAGTATCAACCATGTGTTCTAAAACTTTTGGTCCAGCAATTTGCCCATCTTTGGTTACATGACTAACTATCAATAAAGTAATATTATTTTTTTTTGCAAAAATTGTTAATTCTCCTGCGCAAGCTCTAACCTGTGATACCGTTCCTGGAGCCGAAGAAAGTTCTTCAACAAACATTGTTTGGATTGAGTCAATAATAACAATGCTTGGTCGAGATTGATTGCTTTTAACCTCGTCATTTATGGCATTGATTATTTCGCTAATATTGGTATTTGAGGCAAGTTTAATGTTATCAGTCATTCGGCCAAGTCTTTTGGCTCTTAAACGAACTTGATCAATTGATTCTTCTCCAGAAATATAAATAATCGTGTTATTGTTTTTAGAAAGATTTTCTGCAGTTTGAAGTAAGAGCGTTGATTTACCAATACCAGGGTCTCCACCAATTAAAATAACTGAACCTTGAACCAATCCTCCTCCTAAAACGCGATCAAGTTCACCAAGATTAGTTTTAACGCGAGGAAAATCTTTGGCATCACCATTAAGACTAACTAGATCAGCTTTCTTGGTGTTTTTGGTAGTGTTGTTTTTGGAAGTTTTGTCATCACCAAGTCTGGAAAAATGTGAATTTCCTCCTTCAGAAAATTCTTCAACCATACTATTCCATGCTCCACAATCTGGACATCTTCCAGCCCATTTAAAATGAATTGATCCACAGGATTGACAAGAATATGCAGTTTTTTTATTAGCCATTTTTAAAAATAATTATTGCTAAATGATTTAATTATCAAATATTCTTATCCAAGAATATTTAGTTAGTTTTCAAGTTATTTCTAAGGATTTTCCATTTTACGGTTTTTTCTAGCATTTTAAGATATTAATAGAAATAAAACCAAAGATATTTAAAGGTCTATGTCTTTAATAAAAGACTTGAAAAAAGATTTAAAGAAACAATTTTAAGTTTAATTTTTCGGTTGTAAATAATAATTATGCTCAAACATATTAAAAGCTATCTTAGTAAACAAAAAATTGATTTTTTGTATTTAACAAATTTAAGTTTAATTTTTCGGTTGTAAATAATAATTATGCTCAAACATATTAAAAGCTATCTTAGTAAACAAAAAATTGATTTTTTGTATTTAACAAATACAGATGAATTTTTTAACGAATATCTTCCGCAAAATCAACAGCGAATCCAAGCTATTACTGGTTTTAGCGGATCAAATGCCGAAGTTATTTTTGGTGTTAGCAAGAGCTATTTTTTTACTGATGGAAGATATCTTTTGCAAGCTCAAAAACAATTAGATCTTGAAGAGTATGAGATTATTGATATTGCTCAAATTAGTGTTATAGCTTGGCTTAAATCAAATCTTGGTCAACAAAAAATTGCCATTTTTAGTAAGTTAAGCTCAATTAAATTTGTTAGCCAATTGGAAAAAATACCTAACAAAAATGTAAAATTTATTGAAGAAATTTTTATTGATGAATTATGGCAAGATCGACCATTATCAATTAATAGCAGGATTTTTTCTTTAAGTGACACCCTGAGTGGCATGACATCAATTAACAAAAGAAAACTAATCCTCTCTAAAATTATTGGTGATGCACTACTTATCACAAGATCTGATGATTTATGTTGGTTACTAAATATTAGAGCAAAAGATCTTGAATATTCACCTTTGTTATTAAAATATGCTATTCTTTACAAAGACTTATCGGTTGATTTATTTATCGATGAAAAAAAAATTAAAGGCCTAAATATTGAAAAAATCAACTGCGTTGCGGAAAATTGTTTAGATTTGCGTTTCAAAATTATTCGTAAAAGTCTTAACAGTATTGATATTGACTTTAGCTCAACTAATTATTTTATTTTTAACTTATTGCAAAAAAATAATTTTATAATTAATGATCACCATTCCCCAATCCAGTTAGCTAAAGCAGTTAAAAATAATGCAGAAATTGCTGGAATAAAAAAAGCTCATTATCTCGATGGGCTTGCTCTAGTGAAATTTATTTTATGGTTTAAAAAAATAGTTAATCAGCAAGCAATTAGCGAGATTGAAGCTCAAAAAAAATTATTGGAATTTCGTAAGGAAAATAACGGTTTTTTTAGTGAAAGTTTTGCTACGATTTCAGGTTTTGCAAGTAATTCAGCGATTATCCATTACCATGCCGTTGAGTCTTGCCAAAAAAAGATAGAAGGGAATTCCCTTTACTTAATTGATTCAGGTGGACAATATTTTGGTCATGATTTTATGGGAACAACTGATATTACCAGAACATTGTTAGTTGGAAAGGTTGATGATGAAATGATTAAATATTATACTTTAGTTTTAAAAGGTCATCTGGCTTTAGCTCGAGTTAAATTCCCCAAAGGACTTGCGGGTCTCAATCTTGATAGCTTGGCCAGATTTTATTTGTGGCAATTTAATCTTGATTATCAGCATGGAACTGGTCATGGAGTTGGAGCTTTTTTAGGGGTTCATGAAGGACCATGTGCAATTAGCTCAAGGAATAATTGTCCATTATTACCAAATATGGTTTTGTCAAATGAACCAGGATTTTATTTGGCTAATAAATATGGAATTCGTTTAGAAAACCTACAAAGAGTTGTTGAAGTTAGTGATAATTTTTTGGGATTTGAAACTTTAAGCTTTGCTCCTTTTGAGCCAGAATTAGTCGATTTTAAAATGCTGACTTATCCTGAAAAAAAATGGCTAGGCCATTATCACCAAACGATTATGGATAACTATTGTCACATGTTAGATGATCAATCTCGAACTGATTTAGTCAAGATTTGTCAACCATTTATTACAAAATTTTAAAGTTAATTTTAGCTAATTTAACAAAAAACTACTTGAGATTTGCTGTTTGTAATTCGTTAACATTTTTATCAAAATTTGTTGGGTTTTTATGATCGACATCAATAACTTCAAAATCAAGGGCTGGCGAAGATAAGTTTTTATTTTCAGGCTGAATTAGCGTTGAAGTAATCAAATCGCTTGACAGAAAATCTTTAAAATTATCTTTAGCAAGTTCTTCTACCATTTCATAACCTTCAAGTTTTGATAATTTATTTTGGTTAAGTGACAAGAATTTATTGAGAGTTTCAAATTTGTTAAAGAGTTTATTTTTAAAATTTTCTTCGCAGAATTGGATTTTAATAGATGCATACATGGTTAACAAAACACTAACAGTAGCCATAACAAGGCAAGGAATAAAAATTAAGCTTTTATTGATGAAAAACATTCCAAAGATTGCATAAGGTATAAAAGAACATAAGCAAATGACTTTAAGAAGAAGTTGCAATTTTTTAAGATTTTTATCAAAGTCATAGTTTTGACTAATAATGCCAATATTAATTGGGTTAAAGTTAGAATTATCTATATTGGTGTTATTTTTATTGTTCTGTTGAGAATTAGAAGTGTTGCTAAAAGTGTTGGTTTCGCAGATTTTATTTTCTAGAAATTTGCTCAAAATATTGTTAAAAATTTTATCAAAAAAATTGATTATTGTAGGATTTTTTGCCATATACAGTTATAAAAAATTGATAAATCTCATTAAGTCAAGCGTATCAGATATAAAAGCTAGTTTTATAAATTTAAAAATTAAATTAATTTTTTAAAAAATTAATTATCTTAATTAATAAAAAAAACTTAAAATAACTTTTCTTAACTTCTATCTTTTTATAATTGTCTCAAAAGTCAACAGATTTTTTTAAAATAAATTTATAAATAAATTCCTCTTGAAAATTAATATCTTAAATCTGTTTTTAATATTTTAAAAAATAATTTTTTATTCCTTCATAAAAGAAAAATCTTGTCAACTAGAAGATGCTGGTCCGATGCGGAATAATTATTAGATTAAAGAAGAATTTGAAAGGATAAAAATTAAAAAATAGAGCATTTCTAATTATGATGAATTAAATTTGAATTACTCTTTAAGGCTTGCTAATTTTTAATTTGGCATTTTGAGAGAAAATGTCATTATTCACCAGCTACAAGTTTTACTTCGCAATTTTTGATAATTGCATAATCCTCACAATCATTTTGTTGAGAACATGAAACAAAATCATCTCTTTTACTATCAAAATAACCTAAACAAGATTCATCAACAATTTTATCTTTAAAATCAGGATTACTGTTAAGAAGTATGAGGCATTCTTGACGCTTACGGCACTCCATTTTGCTAACTGGACGAACATCTAAAATATCACTATTGGGTCTTTTACAAAGGTTTAAATTGTCTACCGCAGATATATTATTGTAGGAGTGAACCTCAACAGCCATGATATCTTGTAATGTTAACTCATCAATATTTTCAATATTGCTAAATAACACTAAATTTTTTATTCCTTCAAAATTATTTTTATTGCTAAAATAACTAGTTTCGCTGATTTTGGGATGTTGATTATATGCCAAAAAATAACCATAATATTTCTCAGAAAGTTGGCATTTAGAAGTCATAATCTCTTCACGATTAAGATTACCAGAAACAAGGATTAAATCATGCACTAAGCCATTATTTACATTAAATGATATTAAGTTATCGTTAGTGGTTTTTAATTGGTAATCACCGTTGTTAACTTTTAAAAAAATTCTTTTACTATGGTTGCTAGGGTTGAAGAACTGCTCTGCAACAATTCGGTTGTTAAAGATTGAAATTTGAGTTTTATGAAAATAAGGCTCTTCATTTTTACGATCGCGACGAAAACATTCAGTATTAGTTAGGCTATCACAGCTTTTTTTGGGTATTATTTGCAAAAAATAATCACTTGAAATATTTCTTCCAGATTCGGTAATAAAATTTTTCTTAGAAACTTCTTCGACCTTTATTTTAATTGCTTCTTTTACTTTTGTTTTGTTAGAAGGTTTAACATCAGTTTTTTTAATTTTTTTTCTTGTTTTTTTATTGGCAATTTTTGGTTTATTGTTTTCAACTGTATTTGCTGAAGAGTTATTGTTAGTTGTTAAATCTTGCTGATTATTAGTATTTGTTTTATTTTCTGTTGGTGTTGTTTGATTTGAAGTTGGATTTGGGTTGTTAGGGTTATTGTTAGTAGTTGAATTGGGATTAGTAGAAGCAGGATTAGCTTGGGTTGCAGAGGGATTGCTTGAATTGTTATTTGGTGATGGATTACTCACAGCTCCTTGAGTTTTAAAGGGATTGTTATTAGATGGCTGATTATTTGAAACATTGTTATTGGAATTAGGATTTGGGTTGGGATTTGGGTTGGGGTTAGGGTTGGGGTTGGGGTTAGGGTTAGGGTTGTTATTAGAGCTAGGATTAGGATTTGCATTTGCATTTGGAATCGATTTAGGGCTTGAGGAAGAAGCCGGATTAGTAGGACTTACTATTTTTGATGGAATTGCGGGACTTTTAATCGCAGGGTTAGCAATTGGTGATGATGATTTTGAAGAAGATTCGTTTTTTAAAATTGGACTAGCCTGTTTTAAATTAGGAGGATTTTTGGAATTATTTGCTATATTATTTGGCACAGCATCTTGAGCTATGGCTTTGGAAAGACCAATATTAAAGACCAAGCTGAAAATTAATAAAAATTTAATAACAAGAAAGTAGGGCATAAATCGTTGAAAGATATGGGGTTGGAATTGATTTACTTTTGGCAAAATTTAAGGCATTACCAACGATTGCCTCAACTTCCATTGGTCTGTGTGCTTCAAAATCTAAAAGCATGCTTGTTTTATATGGACGCATTTGTAAAGTATCCTCAATATTTTTATTGATTAAATCACTGTTAAGATTATAGCCATCTTGACAAGATAATTCTATAATTTCTTTCATAATTTTTTGCAACAATTCTTTACAATTTTTATTATCTAATAGTTTTTTGGTATCACTTCCACCTGTTAAAACTGAAATTGGATTAAAAGAAGCATTCCAAATTAATTTTTTCCAGCGATCTTCTTCAATTTTTTCACTAGCTTTTGCTTCAATATTATTAGTTTTAAATAAAGTAATTAAATCAAGACAATCTTGGTTAAGACCTGTTGGAAAATTGCCTAAAGTTAATCTGCCATAAGCAAAATGCTCAAAAATACCGCATGAAACTTTACTTACAGCAATAAAAGCCAAAGCACTAATCAATGAACATTGTGGAAAATTTTTGTAAATTTCTTTTTCAATATGAATACCATTTTGGATTAGCACAATATTTTTGGGAAGATATTTAAGTTCTTTGATAATTTCAATTAAATTTATTGAAGGCAAGACTTTGGTAGCAATTATTGCATAATCGCATTGTTCTTGATACTGTTTAAGATTATTAATGATTTTGGGAAAAAAAACCGTTTCACTTTTATCGCTTATAATTTTAATGCCATGATCAATAACATGCTGATAATCATTACGCCACAACATGGTTAGATCGGTCTCTTTGGCAATTTTTGAGGCGAAGAAACAACCAATCGCTCCGCTTCCGATAACTAAAATTTTTTTCATAACTTGCTTAAGTAATATTTATTGCCAATAGCTTTGTTTTAAAAGTTTCAGGAATAAGTTCTAGATCAGTTGCACTAAAAAAACTTTGCAAACCAGTATCTTTAATTTCTTCAAGTAAATCAACTTTTCTTTTATCGTCAAGATGAGAAACTATTTCATCGAAAATTAAGATAGTTGATTGGTTACGGTATTGGGCAGAGATTTTGGCTCGAGCAATAGTAATTGCAGTCATTATGGTCTTTTGTTCGCCTGTTGATGATTTAGTTGCACAAATATTTTTTTTATCAAAGATTGCTAAAAAATCACCGCGATGTATTCCAAAATTAGTTTTAAAACTTTGTAGGTCAATTTGACGATTTTCAACTAGTTTTTGATGGTAAAAATTTTCTATTTGTAAAGAACTTTGTTTCATAACAATATTTTCAATTTCACCAACTACTCGAAGAGTTGTTTGAGGAAAGTTTGAGTTGAAAGTTTTGATTGCTCGATTAAAAAACTCCAACGCTTCAATTCGAGCTGAAGCTATGGCAATTCCGCTTTCAACAATTTTAGCTTCAATTGCCTCCAGCCATTTATTTGCTGAGTTTTGTAGTTGATATTTTTGCAGAATTGCTAAACGCTCTTTGAGAAGTTTTTGATAATCATTGAGTCTTGTTTGGTGAAGTAGATCAATATCACTAACAATTCGATCAAGATAGTCTCTACGATTTGATTTACCAGAGATGAATAATTGCTCAAGAGCAGGAGTTAAAAAAATAAAATTTGGTAGATAATTTTTTAAATCTTGTCTTTTATTTGATAGGGTTTGTCCGTTAATTTCGAGATTTTTTTTCTTGGTGTTTTGTTCAAAACTAATGGCAATATTTTCGATATAATCATTATTGCTAAGTTCGGCAAAAATCGTGAATTGCTGACTCTGATTATTGAGCATTTCTTCAAATTCAGCATTTCTAAGGCTCTGACCTCTTCCAAGAAGACTTAAGCTTTCTAATAAATTAGTTTTGCCTGAACCATTTTTTCCAGTAAATAAAATTATTGATTGATCAAATATCAACTTCTGAGTTTCAAAGTTTCGAAAATTTTTAAGAACCAGTTTGTTTACAGAAGGGTGGTTTAACAATTTGGTTGATTAAATTCGAATTGGCATAATTACATAAACTGCTCCAAGCTCATTAGCTTCAACAAGAGCAGGGGAAAAGGCATCTTTAAAATGAATAGTTAGTTCTTCTTTGTCAACTTGTCCAATTACTTCAAGAAGATAACGCGAGTTAAAGCCTGTTTCGATTTTATCGTTGTTATATTCAATATCGATTTCTTCATGAGCAAATGACCCTTCATTAGTACTAACTTGGAGATTAATTTTTCCAGTTTCAATACCTAATTTAAGTGAACGATGTTTATCATTAGCAACTGTTGAAACGCGATCAATTGAGTCAAAAAAATTCTTTTTACTGAGTTTAATGGCATGTGGATTATTTTTTGGCAAAACTTTTTCATAGTCAGGGAATTCACCATCAATTAATTTTGAGACAAGAACTGAATTTCCTGCGATTACTTTGATTTTAACTCGAGAAACTTGGATTTTTATTTTCTCGCAACCATCAATGATTCTTCGAATTTCGTTGACTGATTTTTTTGGAATTATAACTCCAAAATTTTGATTTATGTGGGTTTGACAATTAGCTACCGCAAGACGATGACCATCAGTTGCCACGCATCTTAATTCGCTAGTTTCATCATTTTTAATTGCCTGAACAAATAATCCGTTGAGATAGTATCGAGTTTCATCGTTAGAAATAGCGAAACGAGTTTTATCAATCATTCTAGAAAATTTTGCACCATCAATTTCATATTCTTCGCTTAATTCACCTTCGCTAAGATTAGGGAATTCGTTAGCATCAATGCAAGGTAAATTATATTTTGATTTTCCAGCTTTAAGGTGAAGGATTGTTTCACTTTCTTTAATAATGCTAACTGAAGTTTCAGGAATTTTACGAACAATATCAAAGAACATCTGAGCAGGAACGGTTGTTGATCCTTCTTTAATAATTGCACAATCAAAGCTTGAGTGAACAAGGATATCCATATCGGTAGCATAGAGATTGATTTTGCCTTGTTTGGCATCAATTTTGATATTTTGTAAAACAGAAATGGTGTTCTTTTTTTCAACTGCACCATTAACATCGGCAAGTGCCTTTAACAAGATATTTTTTTGAACTTCAAATTGCATAAAATATTTTTTTATTTTTAATTATTGTTGTTATCTTATTTTAACTTTTATTTTTAATAAAATAAAGTTATTTGTTGTTGTTAAATTATTTTAAAAAATTTTTTTGTTAACTTAGCTAATTCTATTTGAGTTATTTGCAAAGTTTTTACAATTTATTAAATTAATTATTAAAATTAATTATCACCAGTTACATTAGGAATAAAGCCTGAACCAGTAACACTAGCTAATTTTTTTCTAATTTCTTTGCCAGCCAGTAAATCTTTGATTTCATCGCCAGTAAGGGTTTCAAATTCTAAAAGATTTCTTGCTAATTTTTCAAGATCATTTTTTTTATCAAGGAGGATTTTTTTAGCCTTAGTTAAAGCATCATCGACGATTTTTTTAATTTCTTGATCAATAATTTTGCCAGTTTCTTCAGAATATGGTTTATTGCTATGATAAATTTTTGAACTGTCATCTTCACCGTGATCAATTGTTCCTATCGTATCGCTTAATCCCCATTTGGTAACCATATTGCGAGCCATATGTGTAGCTTGTTGAATATCGGAAGATGCTCCTGTGGTAACTTTTTCGTAACCAAAAATTATTTCCTCAGCTGCTCTTCCTCCCATTGCCACAACTAAATCATCAAGTAATTTTGCTCGAGTAACTGAAAAACGATCAACTTCTGGTAAACGCATAACTAACCCTAAAGCTCTGCCACGCGGAATTATGGTAGCTTTATGAATTGGATCTGAGTTTGGTGAGTTTATAGCAGTGATGGCATGACCAGCTTCATGATAAGCGGTAAGTTCCTTTTCACTTTGTTGCATAATCATTGATTTACGTTCAGTTCCCATCATAATTTTATCTTTAGCATCTTCTAAATTTTTCATAGTAACCATTTTTTGATTAAATCGGGCAGCCATAATCGCTCCTTCGTTAATCAAATTAGCTAAATCCGCTCCAGCAAATCCGGGAGTTCCTCGGGCAATTGTTTTAATATCAACATCACTGGCTACGGTAATTTTTTTAACATGAACTGCAAGGATTTGTTCTCTGCCAACGATATCTGGATTTGGGACAGTGATTTGGCGATCAAATCGTCCTGGACGAAGCAAAGCTCGATCCAAGACATCTGGACGATTTGTAGCAGCAATGATCACTACACCTTCATTGTCAGAAAAGCCATCCATTTCCACAAGAAGTTGGTTAAGAGTTTGTTCGCGTTCATCATTACCACCACCAACTCCTGATCCACGATGTCTTCCAACTGCATCAATTTCGTCGATAAAAACAATGCAAGGTGCAGATTTTTTTGCTTGTTCAAACATATCTCTAACCCTACTTGCTCCAACCCCAACAAACATTTCAACAAAGTCTGAACCAGAAATTGAAAAAAACGGAACACCCGCTTCCCCAGCAATTGCTCGAGCAAGAAGAGTTTTACCAGTTCCAGGTGAGCCAATTAGTAAGCATCCGCGAGGTATTTTTGCTCCAACATCGGTATATTTTTTTGAATCTTTTAAGAAATCAACTATTTCGCTGAGCTCTTGTTTTGCTTCATCAATTCCAGCGACATCGGCAAAGGTAACTTTATTTTTATTTTCTTGAAGTAATTTAGCGCGAGATTTGCCAAAACCAAATGCTCCACCAGCACCTTTACCACTTGCAC
This sequence comes from Alphaproteobacteria bacterium, assembly GCA_014190355.1. GTDB lineage: Bacteria > Pseudomonadota > Alphaproteobacteria > Rickettsiales > UBA1997 > CAILUF01. The sequence goes on along the minus strand of BJGH01000003.1, from coordinate 52,616 downwards.
TTTTAGCGAAGAAAATCCATAAACCAATCATTACTATAAGGGGAAGCCAATTTAATAAACCTGTAATAAGTTTTTCACTTTTGCTAACCAAAGGAATGGCATTGATGGTAACATTATTTTCTTTGAGTTTCTCGATAAGATTTGGATAATGCGGTAAAAAAGTATAAAATTGCGATCCATCATTTAAAGTTCCAATTAAATCATCACCTTTAATGTCAACTTTACTAACTTCACGATTTTCAACTTTAACGATAAAGTCAGTGAAATTGAGTTTGTTTGAGGTCATGTTTTCTGGGCTAGACAGCAAATTAGAAAATGCCATGATGGCAATAAAAATTAGCAACCATAAAAAGAAATTCTTGCCATTGTTAGGTTTTTTTTGTTGTAATCTTTGCATTGGTAATAGGTTTTTTTAAAAAAATATTTTTATAAATTTAGTTATTTTAAATTTAAAATCAACTGCACTTGCTAATAATTTTTAAAAAAATAATTAAATCCCGATTTTTTTAATTTGGATTAGATATTTGGAAGTGAATTTTTAAAAAAAATTAAAAATTATAAAATTTGATAATTGCGGGGATTAAAGAGCTGGTAATGCCACCATTCTTTTTGATAAAAATCAAAACCACTTGCGGTCATTATTCCTAAAAGCAAAAGGCGATTGCGTTGCGCTTGAGGTGAAAGATGAGGATAATTGTGATGTGCTAATTCTGACAATTCATCAAAATCACTAGCCATATCTAGTTCTTGGTTATTATTATCAACTAAAGTTAGATCTAGTGCTATTCCCCTGCAATGAGGAATTGAGCCAGTTTTGGGATCTGAGAAAAAATTTTTTTTATCTAAATCATTAGCAAAAAAATCAACAAAAAATTGTTGAATTTCAACCGGACGATAAGCATCCCAAATTTTTAATTTGAGATTTTGTTTACGAGCAATTTGGCTAGCAATTTTAAGTTTAGCATAGGCTTCAGGGTGAAGAAGGGAGTAATCTTGGTGATAGAGTTTTTTTTGACAAATGTTGTTTGTTCCAGCATATCTAAGATCAATAATTAATTGCAGTTCTTCACTATTTATTTTTTCTAACATAGTTAATTATTTTTTTAAATTTTTAGTAATTTTATTGAAAATTCTTTTAAAGATTGATCTGTGATTAAAGTGATAATTTTGTCCATAGTGATTGTAAAATTCTTGCACTTCACTTGATAATAGCTCAGTGAATGGCTCAGTAATTTTTGGATAGATTTTATCTTGCAAAGGAAGTGCTTGGTGAATTTCATTATTTTTATTGCGTTGAAAAATTTTCAGATTGTAATGCCACCATTCATTGTCATATAATTCAAAATCAGCTTTTTGGGTCATTAGCTCAATTAAAATTTGACGATTTTTTTTCTGAACCTCGCTTAAATCACTGGTATTGTGATGAGCTTTTTCATTCATTTCATCAAAATATGTTCCCATGTCAAGCTCGTTATTTTGGTGATCAACTAAAGTTAAGTCAACAGCGATGCCGCGAACATGTGTAGCAATGCCATTTTTCGGATGAGAAACATAGCCACCTTCAACCATTTGTGGATATTTATCAGCCATAAACGACTGAGCCTCAAAAGGACGAAAGCCATCCCAGATTTTAATTTTCAAAGCAAGCTTGCTTGCTTCGCTGATAACTTTTTGCAAATTATCATAAGCATCACGATGAAGATAAATAAAGGGATGGCTATAAATTTGACAATGACAAAAATTATTGGTAGTGCTGTAAGGAACTTCAATTATTAAATCCTTACTACTTTTTAGTTTGACCAAATTATGTTTTTTTAGAAATTTGGTCTCTTTATTAAGAAACTCAGTTTTATTAAAATATGTTAGATCAGCAATCGTCATAAGTAACTTAAAGATAGTTAAAAATTAAAATGGTTTTAAAATTACTAGACTTACTGCTAAAATCATTATTAGTGTAGGAACTTCATTGATCAGGCGATAAAATTTATGGGAATGTTTATTCTTGTTGTTAGCAAATTTTTTTCGACAACTTGCTAAAAACCCGTGAAATCCTGCAAGTATTAAAACTAAAGTAATTTTAAGATGAAGCCAGTAAGAACCTGCAAAGCCAATTTGAATTGCTAAATAAAAACCCAAAATAAAACTAACAATCATTGCTGGATTCATGATATAGCGCAAAAGTTTTAATTCCATTTCTCGAAACAATAAATCACTTTCACTGTTATGTTGAACTCGGGTATGATAAACAAAGATTCTTGGCAAGTAAAGTAGTCCAGCCATCCATGAAATAACGGCAATGATATGAAGGATTTTAATAATGTCGTAAACTTCGATTTCAGCCATAAATTATGCCATAAATTATGTTTTAAATTTAATTTTTAAAATTTTATCTTGATTAATTTAGCTAATTTCTTAAAAATTATCTGAGCAAAAAATAAACTAACTTTATTAATTGTTAACTTTTGGTGATAGTTTTTTAAATTACCAAAATTTATACTAAAATAAGTTAAATTTATAAAAAATTATTAATAAAAAATTTTCTTTTAAATTTTAATTGATAAAGTTGTTTATTTGGACATTATTTTATCGAATATTAAAATCAACATATATTAAAATTTAATCTTTCTTTTATGAAGCTTCTAGCATGCAATAGCAATAAATTACTTGCCCAAGAAATCGCTAAATACTTATCGCTAAAACTAGTTGATGCTGAAGTTAAAACTTTTGCTGATCATGAAATTTTTGTTGAGATTAAAGAAAATGTCCGTGGTGAAGATATTTTTGTAATTCAATCAACATCTTATCCTGCTAATGATAATATTATGGAATTGTTGATTGCTATTGATGCTCTTCGAAGAGCTTCAGCCAAAAGAATTACCGCTGTTATTCCATATTTTGGTTATGCTCGTCAGGATCGCAAAGTTGCTCCACGAACTCCGATTTCTGCTAAACTTGTTGCAAATTTATTAACTTCTGCAGGGGTTGATCGTGTTCTTACTCTTGATTTGCATGCGGGACAAATTCAAGGTTTCTTTGATATTCCAGTTGATAATCTTTACAGTGCTCCTGTTTTTGTCAGCGATATTAAACAAAATTTTCATAATGACAATCTCGTGGTAGTTTCACCTGATGTTGGTGGTTTAGTTAGAGCGCGAGCAATTGCTAAAAAAATTAATGCTGATTTAGCGATTGTCGATAAAAGACGTCCAGTTGCCGGAGTTAGCGAAGTTATGAATATTATTGGTGAAGTTGAAAATCGTGAATGTATTATTGTTGACGATATGGTTGATTCTGGAGGAACATTATGCAATGCTGCAGAAGCTTTGCTGGAAAGAGGAGCAAGATCTGTTCATGCTTACATTACCCATGGTGTTTTATCTGGTAAGGCTCATGAAAAAATTGCTAATTCAAAATTAAAAAATTTAGTTATTACTAATTCGATTCAGCCAAATGAACAAAATTTGGCAGTTAAAAATATTAGAATTATTAATATTGCAAGCCTTCTTGGGCAGGCTATCAATAACATTGCTCAGGAAAAGTCAGTGTCAACATTGTTTGATTAATTATGAAAGAAAAAATTAAAAAATTACAAAAAGATTTACTAAAGATTGCTTGTGAAAATTATCAAGCGGTATTGCTGTCTTTGGTTGTGACAATATTAGCAGTTTTTTTAGCCGATTTACTTTATCAACCTAAAACCATGTTGAAAAGAGGTTATCTAATCGAAATCGGAAGTGATGGCAAGGCTTTGCCAAAAAAGGTTGAAAAACCAGTCGATCTTGCTGAACTCATGAAGTTAGCTGATGTTGAGCGAGGTGCAAAAATTTTTAAAAAATGTGCAAGCTGTCATAACATCAATAAAGGCGAGGGTGCAAAGGTTGGACCAAATTTATACGGCGTTGTTGGTCGAGCCAAAGGTTCAATGTCTGGCTTTGCTTATTCTGATGGTTTAAAGACTAAAGGAGGAGTTTGGGATCGTGATTCAATTAATCAATTTATCACCAAACCAAAAGATTATATTTCGGGAACTAAAATGGCATTTCCAGGTTTGAAAAAACCTCAAGAAAGAGCTGATGTTATTTTATATCTAGAAAAAAATAAATAAAATAATTTTCGTTAAAAACTATAAAAATTAACAATTTTATTGAATAATTTTTTTTATTAATAACTAATTTTTTTTAAAATTAACTTTTAAAAATTTACGATTTAAAAATTTACGAGGCAAAAATATGGACATGATTAATTTTGTAGTGGAGATAATTCTAGCTATTGTCTTTGGAGCGGTATTTGGCTCTTATGCGACACTTTTTGCATATCGCTTGCCAAGAGGCGAGTCATGTTTTGGAAGGTATTTTGGAAAAAAATCGCGTTGCCCAAAATGTAATTCTACAATTATTACTCGTGATTTAATTCCATTGTTGAACTGGCTTTTCACCCTTGGTGCATGTCGTTTTTGTAAAACTAAAATCCCGCGCATTCATCTTTTTGTCGAGTTAACAACCACAATTCTTTTTGTGGTGTGTTATTTGCAATTTGGTTTTAGTGAAAAATTTATTATCTATAGTTTGATAAGTGTTAGTCTGGTGATATTAATGGCTTGTGATTTTACTCATCGTGTTTTTCCTAAAGAAATTTTAATTTTCTTGATGGTGTTGGTTATTATTTCACGAGTTTTAGAAGAGCATACCACTTTAAATATGGCTAATTCATTAATCTTGGGTGTTATTGCCAGTGCAATTTTTTATCGTTTGATTGGCAATAAATTTCCTGAAATATTTACTGGCAAAACTCAGCTAAATGATTATATTAAATTTATCTTAATTGCTTGCTTAGCTTTGAAAACCTTACAATTTATTTTATTTTTTTTCACGGTATTGTTAATATTAACCTTGCTAATTGCTGAACATTTTTTTACCAAAAAAAATAAAATAAGCTTTGGTTATTCATTAATTATTCCTTTTATCGGTTTGTTAATTTTTGCAAACTTTAATTTTTAATATTTATTTATGAGTAATGATTATAAGGTCAAAGACATATCTCTTGCAAGTTGGGGTAGAAAAGAAATAACTTTAGCAGAAAATGAAATGCCAGGATTAATGGCTTTGCGTAAAGAATTTGCTAAGTCCCAACCTTTAAAAGGAGCAAGGATTTTAGGTTGTTTGCATATGACCATAGAAACTGCAGTGTTAATTGAAACGCTAGTTGCTCTTGGTGCAGAAGTTCGTTGGAGTTCTTGCAATATTTTCTCGACAGTTGATCATGCAGCTTCGGCAATTGCTGAGGCGGGAATTCCAGTTTTTGCTTGGAAAGGAGAAACTGAAGAAGAATATGATTGGTGTATTCGTCAAACCATAATTGGGAAAAAGGATTGGCAAGCGAACATGATTTTAGACGATGGCGGAGATTTAACAAAAATGCTGCATGAAGAATATCCAGAAATTTTAAAAAATATTCGTGGAGTTTCAGAAGAAACTACCACAGGTGTTGCCAGACTTTATCAAATGGAAAAAGAAGGTAAATTAAAAATTCCTGCAATTAATGTTAATGACGCAGTTACTAAGTCAAAATTTGATAATCTTTATGGTTGCAAAGAAAGTGTTATTGATGGAATAAAAAGAGCTACAGACATTATGATTGCAGGGAAAATGGCTGTGATCTGTGGATTTGGCAATGTTGGAAAAGGTTGTGCTGAGGCATTTAAAACCCAAGGTGCAAGAGTTGTGGTAACTGAGATTGACCCAATTTGTGCACTGCAAGCTGCAATGGCTGGTTATCAAGTTTTGCCAATCGAAGATGTTGTTGACAAGGCAGATATTTTCATTACTACAACTGGTAATGTTGATATAATTACAATTGAGCATATGCGTCAAATGAAAGATTGCGCAATCGTTGGCAATATTGGGCATTTTGATAATGAAATTCAGGTTGAAGCGCTTCGTAATTTAAAATGGATGAATATTAAACCGCAAGTTGATCAAATTACTTTCCCAGATGGTAAAAGATTGATTTTATTAGCTGAAGGTCGATTATTAAATCTTGGTTGTGCAACAGGGCATAGTGCTTTTGTAATGTCTACAAGCTTTACAAATCAAGTTATGGCTCAGATTGAATTATGGCAAAATCATAAAAATTATCAAAATAAAGTTTACATTTTACCTAAGCATCTTGATGAAAAAGTTGCTATTTTGCACCTTGAAAAACTTGGTGTTAAATTAACCAAGCTTAATAAAAAACAAGCTGATTACTTAGGTATCGATATTGATGGTCCATTTAAAACTGATAACTACAAATATTAGTCTGATACCAAAAATAACAAGATCTTATAAAATTTTTAACTTGAAATATTGAGTTATTATATTTTAACTATTTTTAACTAGTTTTAATCTTAATTATTTCTAACAATGGAAAAATTTCAAATTACAAAAGAAGGTCATCAAAAATTGAGATCTGAAATTGAAAAACTCAAAAATATTGAACGCCCAAAAATTATTGCTCAAATTGCCTCTGCTCGTGAATTAGGGGATTTACGAGAAAATGCTGAATATCATAGCGCTAAAGATCGTCAAGGTTTTATTGAAGGTCAAATTGCTGACCTTGAGGATAAACTCAATCGATCACAAGTAGTTGATGTTAGTAAATTATCTGGTAATAAAATTAAATTCGGATCAACTGTTACTTTGGAAAATCTTGATAATTCTAAAAAAGTTAAATATAAAATCGTTAGTGATTTTGAAGCTAATATTGAAGATGGTTTAATTTCCTCAATGTCTCCAGTAGCCAGAGCTTTAATTGATAAAGAGGTTGGTGATGAAGTTGAAATTAAAACTCCGGGAGGATTAATTAATTATGAAATTTTAAAAATAGAATTTATTTAAAAATTAAATTTATAAAAAAAATTTTTTAAAAAATATTTTTAATTATTAATTAAATATTTGTTCTCAAATTGAAACTAACAAAATTTTGTATAATAAAATATTTGACATGGTAAAAGAAATAAATAAATTTTCTTTTAAAGATTACCCATTCAAATTAGATTTTTTTAAAATATTTTTCAATTTGAACAAATTTTTTTTTCATTACTTTTTTATTAAAAATAATTTGCAATCAAATTATTTTACTTTAAAAAGTTATAATGAATTCTAATTTGAATGGGTATCAATATTTTGTGAAGCAAAAGCCTAACAATTAAATTTTAAATTCTTCTTCAATTCTTTAACTTAAATTTTGGTTTATATGAAAAAAAATTATACTTCAAAAAAATCGGCATTCTCTCTGATTGAATTGTCAATCGTATTAATTATTATTGGTCTTTTAATCGCCGGTATCACTGGTGGAGCAAGTTTAATCAAAAGCTCAGAACTTCGATCAGTAATTGGTGAAGCTCGCGGTTATGCTGTAGCAGTTAACGCGTTCTTTACTCAATATGATGCTTATCCAGGTGATTATTCTACTGCAATTTCAAGCCCTGATAACGTTGGTAATCAAAATTCTCGTGTTGAATTTTTTAACGCATCATCTATTAATGAAGGTGCTGAAGCTTGGCGTGATTTAAGAACTTCTGGAGCTATCGATAACACCTTAACAATTCTCGGTGTTAGTACTGCTCAATCTCCAACAATTAACTTTCCTGGATCAAAAACCAAGTCAAATGGCTGGGTATTTGATAGCACTACATCGGATCAAAAAAATTGGGTTATTCTAACTGGATCAACTACTTCGGTTTCAGATGCTACCAACACAATCGTTAATGGTACTTCTCGTGCAAGTGCAGCATTAATTCCAACCGATGCCTTGTCAATAGATGCTAAAACTGATGATGGTAGATCAACCACTGGAAGAGTTCTTGGGGTTATTTCTGCTTGCATTACAGGAACAGCGTATCAAGTAGCTACCACAACCAGAGCTTGTGCATTAGCATTCAATGTTGATGTTAATAACTCGTAAACATAGTTACTTGAATTGCTGAAGAATTACCCGTCCTTGTTAAATCAAGGACGGGTTTTTTTTGCTTTATCAAGATTATAATTAATAATTTGCTAACAATTAATTAATAATTCTGTATTATATTCTAATCTAAAACTTAACTTTAGTATTAAAAATTCTAATTTTTTTTGGCTAAAAATTCTTATTTAATTTTTTTGTTGGCAACCTTAGGAGTAAAATTAAATTGTTGAGTTGGGATCTTCTAAGAAAATATTTTTCTTAATAATCATTTTTAAAGTTAAATTAATATCGCAAATTTGATGGCGAATATTTAAATTTATTTAACTGTTAGTTTGTTTAAAGTTATAATCAGTTATTAAAAATAAAAGATTTAAAATTTAATCTAACCAGCTTTTATTTTGATTTTTGGGTGGTTTTTTTATTTAGCTAAGATTAGGCTAAAATAATTTTGGCAAGATATCACAGGCAAAATAATTAACTTTTAACTTTGTTATTTGAGCAAAACTTTCTTGATCCTTTATGGTCCATGCCATTAAATGAGATGTCTTAAATTTCTCAACTATTTCTTTAGTTATTAATTTGTAGTCAATCGAGATATATTCAATTTTTTCTTTAATAATTAATTGCTCAAGATCGTTAATTTGATTTTGATGGTCGCATACCGCAACAAATTTTATTTTTTCATTAAAATATTTGCGAAATTTTTCACAAAATATTTTAGTTTGTGAATAATCAGTGCAATATGGTGCAAAATATAGTTGATTAAGTTTAATTTTATTAAAATTAAGGTCGTATGCAATCAAATCTAGTGTATTATCGATATTTTTTAAAGTTAAGTTTTTAAAATCAAGCCAATACTCAAGTTGATTCTGGTATTGCAGATAATCAGAAAATCTCGGACAATCTTCGATACTAATTGGTAAATCGTGACTCAGAATGAGTTGATTATTTATATGCCAGATATCAAATTCAATTGCATTAAAACCATTAGCAACTGCGTTTTTAAGGCTTGCTATTGAGTTTTCTTGTAGTAATTTTTTTGGGTTATTAAGTAGTAAATATCCACGATGAGAAAAAATTTTTAACATAAAATTAAAATTATGAATGATCAATTAATTAGTTTAGAAACAACTGCTCCAAACCTAGAAGAGGCAGAAAAGATTGCTAAACTTATCCTTGAAACAAGATTTGCAAGTTGTATCCAATTTCAAGAAATTAAGAGTAGTTTTTTTTGGCAAGAAAAATTGTGTCAAGAGCAAGAAATATTAATTTCAATTAAAACAACTGCAAATTTTTTTGAAAGAATTTGCCAAATTATTAAAAAAAACCATAGCTATCAAACTCCACAAATTATTGCTAAAAAAATTGATTTTTGTGAAAAAAATTATTTTGACTGGTTGATCTCCTCAAACAAATAGTTTGAAAATTTTTTTTTAAAAAAACTAGTAAAATAAATTAGTGCTTTTATTATAAAGCAAAATGACTTTTTGATAAGCGATATAAATTCTTATTTTTGATCAAGCTAATAAATTTGTAGCATTTTCTTAAATATTATTCGATTTAAATAAATTTATCGCTATTTTATTTTAACAATTTATAGCTTTTTGATATTAAAATTTCTTATTCGTATATCAAATCATTAAATGTTAATTTATTGAAATTTTAGCTTTGGTACATTCGACAAGTTTTTGCCAATAATTTGATAAAATTTATAATATATCAAAATAACAAATGCGATTAAATAAAATTTCACAAGTTTCATAAGCTTGGCTATCAACAGATTCTTTATTGAGTTTGAATAAAAACTACGGAAGTTTTAAAGCCAAGTATTCAAATAAAAATTATAATTAATTTATTTAACCAAAACAAATTGCAGTAATCTTACTATTTTTTCTTAACTTTTTATCATTAATAATTTAGTTGTTATCGATATAAAACAAATATCTCTCTAATGCTTTTAAATACTTAAAATATAAAAAATAAAATAGCAATTCTGAGCCGTTATTATCTATACCAAGAAGTTAATGAGAAGAAATAGAGTTTAAGGAATTAAAAACTGCTGTTTGTTGTAATACAAAAATACAACAATGACAAAACAAAATATCTCGATTATTATCGACGGAGCATATCGTGAAGAAAAAAGAATCGCGGTACTTCAAAATGGCAATCTTCAGGATTTCGACCGAGAAGCCATTGCAATTAAGCAAATCAAAGGTAATATTTATTTAGCAAAAGTTACTAGGGTTGAAGCATCTCTTCAGGCTTGTTTTGTTGATTATGGATCAGATCGACATGGTTTCTTACCTTTCGCTGATATTCATCCTGATTATTATCAAATTTCCGAAGCAGAAAGACAAAAACTAAGAGATTTAAATAGTCATCAAAATCAAAATCGTAATGACGAAGATGACTCATCTTATCAAGCAAATTCACAAAATCGCGATCATAACTCTATTGATGAAGATAAAGAAGAATCAATTAGTACTGGCTCATACTCGGTTGAAGATGAAACTGCAGGTTATCAAGGAAATATTCATAGTATTTACAAAAGATACAATATCCAAGAAGTTATTAAAACAAATCAACTGATTCTTGTTCAAGTTGTTAAAGAGGAGAGGGGCAATAAAGGTGCATCGATGACTTCATATATTTCAATTGCTGGAAAATATTGCGTTCTCATGGCAAACACGCCTAATAAAGGAGGGGTTTCCAAAAAGGTTGATAATTTTCGTGATCGTAAAATTTTACGTTCAATTCTTAATGAAATTAATGTAGGAAATGATCGTTCAATTATTATTAGAACTGCAGGGGTTGGTAAAAAACCCGAAGATATAAAGCGTGATTGTGAATATTTAAATCGACTTTGGGATAGCATCAAAGAAACTTCTTTAAATTCCAAAGCTCCTGCATTTATTCATGCTGAAGATGATTTAATTAGAAGGTGTATTCGTGATGTTTATAATGAAACTATTGAAGAGGTAATTGTTGAAGGACGGGAAGCATTTGAAATTGTAACTAATTTTGTTAAGTTAACGATGCCAAGCCATGTCCATAACATTAAATTGCATGATGATCGAATCCCAATCTTTAATAAATATCGCGTTGAACAACAAATTTCAGCGTTATATGAAAAGCAGATTAATCTGCCCTCAGGTGGTTCAATCGTGATTGATCATACTGAAGCACTTGTTGCAATTGATGTCAACTCGGGAAGATCAACCAAAGAAAGTGGTATTGAGGAAACTGCTTATAACACAAATTTAGAAGCTTGTAGAGAAATTGCTAAACAATTAAGAATTAGAGACTTAGCTGGTTTAATCGTTATCGATTTTATTGATATGTATGACCAAAAAAATCGCCGTAATATTGAAAGAGCTCTGCGTGATGCTTTACAAAACGATCGAGCACGAATTCAATTGGGCAGAATAAGTGTTTTTGGTTTACTAGAAATGTCTCGCCAAAGATTGGGTGCAAGTTTTTTTGAGACAATTACCGAGCCTTGCAAACATTGCGGTGGAACTGGATATGTTCGTTCGGTTGAAATATTAGCAGTTAGCATTTTGCGAGCAGTTCGTCATGCTTGTTCAGATCGTCAAGCTGGGGTTATATACATCTACACTAGCTCTCAAACCATAGCTTATATCATGAATTATAAAAAAAATGAAATAGTTGCTACAGAAAAAAATTATCACATTCATATTTTTATGCATCCAAGTGAAGATATTGGTAGTCAGGGTTTTACTCTTAAAAAACGCAAAAATCTTTCTGATGAAGAAAAAAGAGAAATAGAAATGCAAATTACAACTGGTAAAGTAAACCAACTTGGTATTGAAAAAACCTATCTTGAAAATTATTCTGATGATGATGATTATCAATTAAGCAGCAATAATGATAATGACAGCTCAGATAATAACAATCGTAACAAAAAATATCGTGATGACCGACGAAATGGGCGCAATCGTCGACACGATAATCGACGAAACAATGACAAAAATAATGATATAAATTCAGGTGATAAAAAATCAAAATCACTGATAAACTCAATTTTTTCTTTTGTGAAAAAATAATAAAATTTTAATATTATTAAAAATTTTTAATAATTTTATTTTTTTTATTGAATTTTTTTATTTTATAAGTTAAAAATTATTTATAATTTTAAACAATTAAATTATAAATTTATGACTATATCTCAAAATAAATCTAATTTCCATGATTCGCGTAAATATAACGTCATTGCAATTCTTGATTCTGTCGATTATTCATTAAGCAGTCTTGATTGTCAGCCTGATTATCTTCATATTCACATTTTAGACACTGAGAAGGGAAGTAAATTTTCAGATATTTTGAAGCAAGTTAATTCCCAACCCTCGATGCCATTTAATCAGCATTCAACTGAAAATATTCTTTTGCAATGGGGTCAGCCATCTGATAAAGAGGCAATGTCACGCTCAGTTGTTGTGAAAGCTAAGGATTTAGAAAATTTTGATGTCGGACTTGGATCATTTGGGATGGGCAATGAATCTCCTAAAAAAGACAAAAATTTATTTATTTCAGGAGGTGAGGCTTATAAGATGGGTGAGGATAATCTTAGGATAACTAAGGGGAATGTAGTTTTTGAAGTTGATAAAAATCAAGGTTATTGGATATTCCAAGCAACAACCTTTAAAAATTCTCAAGTATATTGCGATGATATTAATCAAGAAATTGATGGAAGAGAAAAGCTTTTAGAATTTTTAAAAGATAAATCAGGTTCAAAGCCATTTGTTGCAATGTTTGAAGCTAGTTTTATAGGTGATTTTTATTCGCGAAGTAATGGAATTTTCCCTGAAGATCTTGAGAGAGTTGAAGATCCTAAAAAAATTTTATTTTCAGGTAATGAGAGCGTTGGCGGTCATCTCTTGGGGGGATCTAAGAGCCAAGGCGATATTATTTCTTTGCAAGAAAAATTTTCACTAACTCAAGCTAAAGATCATAATTTTCGCATTAAAATTCTTAGTCCGATAATTCTTAAGTCATTTGATGAATTGCGTATCGTGAGACCTTGCTCAAAAGTCTTGCCAGAAATGTCTTTGGAAGCTCTGGCGAGTGATCAATTTTCCAGACTTCCACGATCAAAAGCTAAAGTTTTAAACGCAGTAAAATTATTACAAAATTTTTTTAGAAGTAAAATTTTAAAAAGTAAATAATTTTCATAAAATTTTATTTTTAAATAAATGCGTATTAACTTATAGAAAGGTTGATTGCTAATATATTCTGAACAAAACGAAATTGACTGGTGTTTTTGAGGATTGGTATCTTGCCAATAAGCAACATTTGAGCCATTTGAAACTTGGCTATCAAAACTTTTTCATTTACCTCATTAAACTATAAGCCTAATCTTTGATGGTTGAAACTGAAGAACTTTGAGTAATATTGCGAGCTGAGGTTAAGCGAAATTGGTTTATTAGTCTTGAGCTTTGAGTAACTCCGCTTACTAAAATTCCAATTATTAAGATTACTATTGAAAGTTCAATTAATGAAAAAGCTTTTTTTAGTCATAAATTATCTTAAATAGATAAAAAATCTGTTAGGGTTATTAAGATTAAAAGGCAATAAAGAATTGCACATAATGCTAAGAAATAAATCCACAGCTCATGAGTTTTTTTAAAGAAATTTTTTAAAATATGATTTTGCAAACTTATAATCATATATCCGCAACTTGCAATAATAATAGCGCAAACAATTGAAAAGAAGCCGTTTTTAAAAAAATCAGTAAGAAAGAAAATACTTAACATTAAAATTATTGGTACAAAAAAATTGGTTAAAGCATTTAAAAAATTATCTTTACGCATACAAAATTAATTATTGATCAAGTTTTTGGGTGGAATAAATTTGCTGATATTTATGATTTTTTTGGCGAGCAAATACCACAAAATAATCTTGAACCTGATCCTCAACGCGATAAATTAATTTTGGATTTGTGTCATCTTTTTTAATCTTATATAAATCCCATAAAACATATCTTTTGTGACCATTTTTAAAGGTTGGATCTATTCTTGTTTCGCTATCAAAAACTGCTTCGATCACTGATAAATTCCATCGGGTATTTTTATCTTCAAGGATAATAATTTTGGATTTTGTTTTTTTGATTTCTTCATCATTGGACTTGCCTGATAATTTTTTGTTAATAGTTTTTTTGTTTTTATCGGCTTTCTTTTTTTTGTTTTTTTTAATTTTTGAGTCTGGGTCATCCTCTTCTTCTTTTGGATTAAGTTCATCTATTTGAATATCTTCATCAAAAATTAATTTTCTATCAGTATCGCCTAAATCAGAAGTTTCAGAATCCTGATCTTGTTCAAGGTCATAATTTTCTTCACTGGCAAAGTTATCTTCTTGGTTAATTTTATTATTACCTTCAATACTATGTTTGTTTTTATTTTTTTTGCTATCTAATGAATTATTGTTTGTTTTTGTTGTTTTATTTAGATAATCAGAACTTTTACTGTTTTCTAATTTAATATTATCTTCTTTAATATTTTTTGTTTTTGATATATCGCTAACAATTATTGTTAGCGATGAAATATTGGCAAAATCACTTCCTAAATCAAGGTCTGAGCTATCGCGAAGAAAGTATAAATTCATTGCAAATGTTAAGGGTTTTTCGCTAATCTTCCATAAATAGGTAATTTTTAAATTATCAATCGTATTTTCATCAACCCGATGTTTTTTCAAAAATTTAGTAATTTTATTAATTAATTGCGGAAATGGCTTTAGGTCTTCTTTAAAATTTGTTTGATAATTTCTAGTATCAACAGCAATCATTTTAAATTCTTCTTGGTAGTTATGAAAAACTGGGTCAACATCGCCAAGTTTTTTTTGCCATTTAGTTAGATAATTTCGATTAAAAATCTGTCTTTTGCCATAAAATTTTCCTTGATTGGTAATTAAATCTTCAAGATTACGCTGAGGATTTTTTGTAAAGTAATTGCGTTTTATAAATTGATCCAATTTCTCTAAATCAATTTTTAGAATCTGTTCTTCAGTTAACTTTTTTAGGTCTTCATTATTTCTCAATTTTTTTGAAGCAAATTCAAAAGAATTAATATCTGATTCTAAAGCTTTTTCAACAATTTTATAATCATTTTTTAGGGAATATGGAGCGTATTTAAGTATTAAACCGTTATCACGTAATGCTATTAAAGCTATTTCCTCAATTGAACGAATTCGATCTGAAGCATATTTATAATTTTGTGAATCAAATTCGATCATTTTGGTCATGAATTGACGGTTATCAAGGAGACTCCAACTTGCATATTGCAATGCATCGCGATGGATGTAGGTCATTTCTTCCATAAAGTTATGGTCTTTTGTTAATTCTGGTGGAGATAGTTTTAAAATCATGGGATTAACCTTAACAAGTCGTTTAATAAAATTAGGATCTTTTTGCAAATCTTCATCTATTAGTGAAAAAACTTGATAGTTAATTAATATTGCCTTGATAATTAATTGCTGGTCATTTTTGAAGCATTTGGGGAGATCATTAAAGGCATCTAAATTTTTTTTAGCAATTTCATCAAGAATAACCTTGTAATAAAATTTGGTATTTGAGCAGGGATCAGATTGTTGAAAATTTTTTGGTAATTGATTTTCTAAAGCAAAACTTTTTTGTCCAATTAAAACCAAAATAGTTAGTCCTAAACTAAATAAGATTTTTAAAATCGGAATGTCACTTAGAAGTCGAGAAAATTTTGTTGATGTGGTAATTTCTAAATCTCTCACTATAGTTAGTTATAAAGGTTAAATATGTTAATTAACAAAGCATGTTAACCTTTGAGTGAAGAAATTTCTTCTATTTCAATGGTTTGCGAATTATGATAATATACCACTAAAATTGCTAGACCAATTGCAGCCTCTGCCCCAGCAACTGTTAAAATAAAAATAGCAAAAACCTGACCTAATAAATCTTGTAAGTAAACAGAAAAAGCTACAAAATTAATATTAACACTTAAAAGCATTAGTTCAATGGACATGAGCAAAGAAATAACATTCTTACGATTGAGAAAAATTCCGCTAATTGCTATGCAAAAGAGAAGGGCAGAGACCAAAATAAAATTTGATTGAGCGATGTTGTTAATATGTGACATAAAATTATAAATTAATTCCTGAATTTATTTTAACCTTAACAATTTCTAGTGAATTTGATTTGTTTCTTTCAATTTGTTTAGAAATTTGTTGTTTTTTAATAAAACGATTCTCGTCCTTAAGAGTAAGAACAATTGCTCCGATCATTGCAACAAATAATATTGCTCCAGCGATCTGGAAGGGCAAAATGAAATCTGTATATAGAACCCTACCTAAACTCATAACATTGGTGATTTCAAGGTTAGTTGGGTATAAGTTTTTTGTTTCATAAAATTTTACCGTAGAAAACCTTGTGAGGGTTAGAACTTCAAAAAAGAAAATAGCACTTATCAAAATAAAAATTGGTCTTTTGCGATTAACCTCATCTTTAATTTTTAAATCAATATCAAGCATCATTATTACAAATAAAAACATCACCGCAATTGCCCCAACATAAACAACTACTAACAACATTGCTAAAAATTCTGCACCAAGAAGAACAAATAAAGCACTAGCATTAAGAAAAGCTAAAATTAAAAATAAAATAGCGATTACCATATTACGGCAACTTATTACCACTATCGAGCTGGCAACTAAAACGCTGGCAAATAGATAGAATAGAATTAAGGGCAAGGTTAAGATCATAATTGTTTAAATTTTATAATTTATTTAATTTTTTAAAAATAATAGATATTTGCGATTAACGATATTTATTGTCTTGCTCAATATTTTTTTGCAAGGCATATTCATAGCGATCACCATTTGCTAGGAGCTTTTCTTTATTGTAATAAAGCTCTTGGCGAGTTTCAGTAGCAAATTCAAAATTTGGACTTTCAACGATTGCATCAACAGGGCAAGCTTCTTGGCATAATCCGCAATAAATGCATTTGAGCATATCAATATCATATTTGGTTGTTCTTCGGCTGCCATCAGATCGCTCTTCGGCTTCAATGGTAATTGCTTGAGCAGGGCAAATTGCTTCGCATAGTTTACAAGCAATACAGCGCTCCTCTCCATTTGGATATCTTCTAAGGGCGTGTTCACCACGAAATCTTGGACTAACAGGACCTTTTTCAAATGGATAGTCAATGGTATATTTTTTTTTAAACATATATTTCAAGGTAAGAACATGTCCAACAACAATTTCATAAAGAAAAAAATTGTAAATTTTTTTTAGATTTTGTTTTAAAATTGCCAAAGAAGAAGACGCCATACAGAAAACCAAAAAATATTATTAAAATTATTTAACAAAAACTATAAAACTTGCCGTTGCAACAACCCAAATTAATGAGATTGGAAGAAAAACTTTCCAGCCTAAACGCATTAATTGATCGTATCGATAACGAGGTAATGTTGCTCTAACCCAAATAAAGCAAAATAATAAAACAAAAATTTTTGAAATCAACCAAATGAAACCAGGAATAGCATTGCAAAAATCATTATCAAAAATTGGCAACCAACCTCCTAAAAATAACACGCTAGCAAAAGCACTAATTAAAATCATGTTTGCATATTCACCAAGAAAAAACATGGCGAAGGGCATTGAGGCATATTCAACATTGTAGCCGGCAACGAGTTCTGACTCAGCCTCTGGCAAATCAAAGGGATGGCGATTAGTTTCTGCCAAGGCACTTATAAAGAAGAGGATAAACATTGGAAATAGTGGAATAACATACCACATCTCTTTTTGAGCAAGAATTATCTGGTTTAAATTTAAAGAGCCTGCACAAAGCACTACGCTGATAATTATTAAGCCAATTGAAACTTCATACGAAATCATTTGGGCTGATGACCTTATTGC
The DNA here is from genome assembly GCA_014190355.1 of Alphaproteobacteria bacterium. Lineage (GTDB taxonomy): Bacteria > Pseudomonadota > Alphaproteobacteria > Rickettsiales > UBA1997 > CAILUF01. The sequence continues at coordinate 34,771 of BJGH01000003.1, read as the reverse complement.
TCCTAAAAAGGCATATTTTGAATTAGAAGCCCAGCCTGCAATGATAATACCATATACTCCAAGAGAGGAGGTAGCCAGTAGATAAGTAACCCCAACATTTAGATCAGCAATAACAAAAGTTTCGCTAAAAGGAATAACTGCCCAACCAATTAAAGCCAGCACGAAAGTAATGATGGGAGCAAGCATAAACAAACCACGATTGGCTTGACTTGGTAAAATAACTTCTTTGAGCATCAATTTCAAGCCATCTGCCAAGGGTTGCAAGATTCCAAACCAACCAACAACGTTGGGTCCTTTTCTTAGCTGCATTGCTCCAATAACTTTTCTTTCCATCAAGGTTAGATAAGCAACTGCTAGGAGAAGGGGAAGAATAATTAATAATATTTTACCAATTACTGGTAAAATCGATAATATCGCTACCAAGAACTGATTATCGATGGTGTTAAGCATTTTTTGATTAAATTGTTCCATAATTAGCTGTTAAATTAATTTTATCGTTTAGAGCAACTGGTTAAAAAAATAATTTTTTAAATTTAAAATAATAATAGCACTTCAACTAAAAAAAATATAGTTAAAAATAAAATAGTTTTGATTTAAATAATTTTTTAAGGTTTTTATCAAAACAAGATAAATTTTTTTAAATTTTAAAAATATTTTTTAAACCTACAAGGGGAATTTAAAGCAATGTTGAGATTGTTTTTAAGGGGATTTTAAAGATATGAAAATCAAATTATTTGACAGCTCGTTTAATGCTGATTATTAGATGGTGATTTGAAAAATCGAGTTGACGGTATTATGGTATGAAAAAAAATCAAATTAACAAATCATGATCTAAGGGTTTTTCAATGACCAATAATTTTATAAATGTTTTTAAAATTATTTGGTATTTTAAAATCAATTTTTTTGTTTGATCTCAAATAAATTTTAAAGTAAGTAACGATTTACAAAAATTTTAAGTATAGCAATTTGCGGTTATTTTTTTACGATAAGATTTTTGAACTGGCTATTTGCAGATTGAAAATTTTAAAGGATTTTAGATTTTGCAGTAAGTGATAATTGAATTGTATCTAATTAGTTAGTAATTTTTTTAGTAGAAATATAGTTTCGTTAATTGCTTTGGCGTTTAATCCTCCTCCCATTGCAAAATCTTTTTTGCCTCCACCGCCTTTGCCATCAAGTTTTTCAATCATTGGAATAATCAGTTTATTGGCCTCGAATTTATCTTGTAAATCACTAGAAACTGTTAAGCATAGTGAAACCTTATCATCTTTAGTTGCAAAAAATGCAATGATATGTTGATTACTAAATTGTTTTGAAGATTTGATTTCAGTAGTTATTTCACGGAGATCTTTGGCATCAACATCACTGAAAATGTGATTAAGGAGATTAATATTATTAATTTTTTCGCTTTGTAAATTTTTAAGATTTTCTTGCCAGATTTGTTTTTTTAACTTAGCAATTTCTTTATCTTTATTTTTTATTTGAGCGATAAAATCATCGCCAATTGATGCGGTTTTACTGGCTATTTCGAGTATTGAATTTCTAATTTCATTGCTAATAATATCGCCATTTTTTTCATTGCTAAAAAAAGCTAAATCATCAAAGCCAATTTTATTTGATAAAAATTCATTTTCAGAAATTTTTATTTCATCGAATTGCTGTTTTACTTTGAGTGAATCAAGAAGTGCATAGAGTTTTTGCTCTTGAATTTTAAGATGTTGCAGGGCAAAAAAACCACTTTTAGCAGTAATTCTTCTAACTCCTGAAGCAATGCCATTTTCACTAATGATTTTGAAAATACCAATATTGCCAGTATTTTTAACATGAGTTCCGCCGCACAATTCAACAGAAATTCCCATCTGAACAACTCGAACCACATCTTCATATTTTTCACCAAATAACGTTTCCGCTCCACTATTTCTTGCTTGCTCAAGAGGCATCTCGTTGGTGTTAACATTAGAATTTTGACGAATATAAAAATTAACTAATTCTTCTACTTGGTCAAGCTCTTCTCTGGTCATAGCTCGGTTTAGATTAAAATCAAATGTTAAATATTTGGCATCAACATTGGAACCTTTTTGAGAAATAGTGTTACCCAAAACTTGTTTTAAAGCTTTGTGGAGTAGGTGAGTTGCTGAGTGATTTTGAGCACGAAGTTGACGATTGCGATTATTAACCATTGCTAGGATTTCATCGCCAACTTTAAAATTCCCTTTAACTTGAGCAAGATAATGAGCAAAAATATTGCCTGCAAATTTTTTAGTTTCAAAAATATCAATAAAATTAGTGAGTTGATTATAATCAATATCATGACTTAAATTAGCCTTTAATTCATTGGCTTTGATGATATTGCCATCATCGCCTTTTTGTCCACCAGAAGTCGCATAAAAAGGTGTTTGATTAAGAATTATAAAAACATTTGAATTTGTTAAAGTTTGTGAATAATCACTAATCTCTGAGATAAATTCATTATCTTTAACAATTGCTAAAATTTTTGCGAAGGATTGAGTGTTTTGATGATAAGTTGTGATTGTCTCACCAAATTTTTCTTTAATGGTAAAAAAAACTTTATCTTCGTTATTTTCTCCGCTTCCAGACCAATTTTTTCGAGCTCTTTCGCGTTGAAGTTCCATTTCCTTCAGAAATTCATCGTGATCTAAAGTAATATTTTTTTCTTTGCAAATATCTTGTGTTAAATCAATGGGAAAACCAAAAGTGTCATATAATTTGAAAGCGATTTGTCCAGATAATTTTTGCTGGTAGGGAGTTTTTGAATCTTGGTTAGCAAGAATTAAAGCAATTTCTTCATCAAGAATTTTTAGACCCTTTTCAAGAGTTTCACGAAATTTTTCTTCTTCATCTTTTAAAATTGCCGTGATTAAATTTTGTGCTCGAACTAGTTCAGGGTATTGCTGACCCATTTCTTTGATAAGGCTATCAACAATTAAATGCATAAGAGGTGATTTTGCTTGAAGTTTATGGATTTGACGCATTGCTCTACGCATAATTCTTCTTAAGACATAACCTCGCCCTTCATTGCTGGGCATAACGCCATCAGCAATTAAAAATGCTGAGGAACGCAAGTGATCAGCAATAATTTTATATTCAGCTTTAATAGTCATATTTAAAAAATTTAATCAATTATTAATCGATCAAATGAATAATAACTTCAAGGGCTGGCCTTTTGCCCATTAACTCTTCAAAGATTTTTAATAATCTTGAGCGAAGTTGTTTTTCAAGATCTTTGATAATTTTGCTACCTTCTAATTTTTGGCGTTTTTTCTTTTTCTTTAAAAAATTTAAACCAAAACCATCATGTAAGTCGAGCTCTCTTGCGCGATTTTTTAAAAAATTATTTATCTCACTACGCAATAAATTTTCACTTTCTTGATCTTGATTCAAAGGATAAGAACCAATTGAAGAAATGGCAATTCTTCCTAAAATTTTCAAGGAATCGTTAACTGAAAGTGAGATTATAATAACTCCAGCTTCTTGGAGTTTTTTTCGTTCACGAATTACTTCACTTTTTAGATCGATCAATTGATTGCCATCAATTCCAAAATAACCTGTTTTAACTTTACCAACTGCTTCACATCTACCAAGATCACTACTTAAGCGGATTGCTAAACCATTTTCGGTTTGAATTACGCGATTAACACCGCATTCCTGAGCTAGTTCGCAATGGGCTTTGGTATGAATAAATTCACCGTGAACAGGGATAGCAATTTGTGGACGAGCTAGTTGATACATTTGCTTTAACTCATCACGAGACGGATGGCCAGAGACATGGACAAAGTGATCTTTTTCAGTCATTACATCGATTTGCCTTTTGGCTAATAAGTCAAAAAGTTCGAAGATTTTTTTCTCATTTCCGGGAATTATTTTTGAGGAAAAAATCATCAAATCATTTTTTGTAAAATTTAAATAAGGATGATTTCCACTGGCAATTTTTCGAGCCGAAGCAAGCTCCTCTCCTTGACAGCCTGTGCAGATTACCAAAATTTCATTCTTGTTGTAAAGTTTGGCTTCGCGATCAGAAATTATTCCAAAATCTTCAATGAAATAACCACTTTTTTTGCCGACTTCAAATAAGCGATGTAAAGAAAATCCAGAAAAAACAACTTTGCGACCTAGTTCTTTTGCAATTCTTGCAATGGTGTGAACTCGAGCAATATTTGAAGCAAAAGTGGTAACACCAACTAAACCATTTCTTCCAGCAATTAAACTTTTAAGTGAGTTATAAAGTTCTCCTTCAGATCTCGAATGTCCTTCGTTAATGGCGTTAGTTGAATCACAAATCATTGCCAAGATTTGTTGTTGATCACCTAAATGTTTAATTTTTTCTATTTCGCTGACATCGCCAATTACTGGATCTGGATCTAATTTCCAATCACCAGTATGCAAAACATTACCATGTTGGGTTTTAACTAATACTGCTTTCATTTCTGGAACGGAGTGAGTTAAACCAATAAATTCAAGATAAAATGGCTCAAGGTCGAGAACATGTTCGCTGTCGATAATTTTGATTGGAAGAGTTTTATCAAGATGAAATTCAGATAATTTTGTTCTTAAGAAATTAGCGCCAAATTGGGTAGCATAAACTGGAACGCGAAGCTCTTCCCAAAGATATTGCACAGCACCCATATGATCTTCATGGATATGAGTTAAAACTATGCCAAGTAAGTTATGACGATGTTGTTTGATAAAGCTAATATCGGGGGTCATCATATCAATTCCCGGGATATTGTACGCAAAACCAACTCCACAGTCGATCATCAGCCATTTGCCATTGAGGTGATAAAGGTTAAGATTCATGCCGATTTCATTTGCACCACCGAGCGGTAAAAATAATAGGTCGTTAAAGTGTTTTTTTAGATTAAGTTCCATTAAAATTTATTTATTATCATTAATTAAAATTATATTATTTAGATATTAACTGCGATGATTATTAGTAAAGATAAAATATTTTATATTACTAGACTATATTGTTATTAAATAAAATTGTTAAAAAAACTTAACTAATTATCAAAAATTTGACTAAAGAATTTATCTTCAAAAAAATATTATTAAAATTTTTTACCTTATTTTTTTTGTTTTACGAAGATTTGAACTATTGGTGGATTTTAAAAATTAAAAGTTGTTTTTATTGTTATTGTTATATATTAACAGTAAACCTTCTAAAGTCAAATCGCTTTGCTGAAAATCAACAATATTTTTTAATGGTTCTTTAAAAAGATCGCTTAAACCACCTGTAATAATTTTTTTGGTTTGAAAGCCAAGCTCTTCTTCAATTTTTTTAATCATTCCTTCAATCATGGCAATATAGCCAAAATAAACCCCTGAATTCATTGCTTCAACTGTGCTTTTGCCAATAACATTTTTTTGTGGTTTAATGGAAATTTTTGGTAATTGAGCAGTCATATCATGAAGAGATTTTAAGGCAAGATTAATACCTGGAGCAATAATTCCTCCAAGATATTCGCCATTTTTACCTACAACATCGAAAGTAGTGGCGGTACCAAAATCAATAATGATTAAACTATTACCAAACTGGTGAAATCCTGCGATGGCATTGACTAAGCGATCATGACCAACTTCTTTTTTATTTTTAATTTTAATATCAATATTAAGTTTAACTTTTTCATCACCAATTATCATTAGGTTATTAGCAATTGACTCATGGGTGAATTTTTTGATTGCCATTGTGATACGGTTAGTAAGTACTGGAACAACTGAGCTAATGATACAGCCATTGATTTGTAAACAATCGATTTTCTGATCTAGAAATAACTCAATAATATCGACAGCATAATCATCGGCAGACTTTTTATCATCACTTACTAAACGCCATTTATGAATTAATTTTTGTTTAACAAAAATTCCTAAAACAATATTTGTATTGCCAATATCAATTGCAAGAAGCATAAATTTATGATAATTTTTGACAAGCCTTAGCAATTCTTTTCATGGCATCTGCGAGAAATTCATCGCTTGCTGCATATGAAATACGAAAGAAATCTTTTGCTCCAAAAGCAATTCCTGGAACAACAGCAACCAAAGCTTCTTCAAGTAAGTAAGTTGCAAAATCATTGTCATTGTTAATTATTATGCCTTGTGGAGTTTTTTTACCGTAAAGACTAGCACAAGATGGAAAAACATAAAATGCACCATTTGGAGTATTACAATTAATCCCAGTAATTTCATTGAGCATTTTAACAACCATATCTCTTCTTTTTTGAAAAAGTTGGGAATTGGGTTTAATAAAATCTTGAGTTCCGTTTAAGGCCTCACAAGCAGCAGCTTGACCAATTGAGCTTGGGCAAGAAGTACTTTGTGATTGAATTATTCCCATAGCCTTGATAAGTTTTTCTGAACCTGCACCATAGCCAATTCGCCAACCAGTCATTGCGTAGGCCTTAGAGACACCATTAACAACAAGAGTTCGTTCTTTAAGTTTAGGTTCAATTTCAGCAATTGTAGCAAATTTTAAATTATCAAAAATTAAATGCTCATATATATCATCACTTAGGATATGAACATGAGAATGTTTGAGAAGAACATCTGCTAAAGCACGAAGTTCTTTGTCGCTATAGCATGCCCCTGTTGGATTGCTTGGTGAATTTAAAATCAACCATTTAGTTTTGGCAGTAATTTTTTGCTCCAGATCATTGGCAGAAATTTTAAAATTATTTTTGGCATTAGAATCAATAATAACTGGAACACCATTGCCAAGTAAAACCATATCAGGATAAGAAACCCAGTAAGGAGCGGGAATTAAAACTTCATCTCCAGCGTTTAGGGTAGCAATTAAAGCATTATAAATAACTTGTTTTGCTCCAGTGCTAACTGAAATTTCGTTAGGTTTATAATCAAGATTATTTTCTCTTTTAAATTTACTAATTATGGCTTTTTTTAGAGCAGGGGTTCCATCAACTGCAGTATATTTAGTTTCGCCGTTATTAATTGCCTTAATAGCAAAATCTTTAATGTTTTGAGGGGTATCAAAATCTGGTTCACCCATGCCAAGTGAAATAATATCTTTGCCTTGTGCTTTTAACTCAGCAGCTTTAGTTGATACTGCAATTGTTGGCGATGGTTTAATGTTTGACAGAGAATGCGCAAGAAAACTCATAAAAAAAATATTTTTAATTAAAAGGAAAAAAATAAAAAAAGTTAATTGATAATGTTAAACAATATAACTAAAGTAAATTTTTTTAATTTTATGCAAAATGTTTTTTAAATTAAAGGAAAATTTTTCGTAAATTTTTTTTAAAAAAAACATATTTATTTTTTTAAAAAAAAAAAATAAAAAGAATCTTGACATATTTAATTAATATTTTTTAACTGGATTAATTAAATAATACTTTTAACTATAAATTTTAAATTTTTTTAAAATATGGCATCAGGAAATATAGGAACTAACCCTTTATTCTTAGGTCTTACCAGACCTCCACTTCTTCTTGGAGTGAGTTATACATTTGCTGCATTAAATGGAATTATTTCGCTGTTAGCATTTGTTGCAACCAGTAAATTTTTCTATCTTTTGATTTTAATGCCTTTAATTCATGGCATCGGCTGGTTTATCTGTTTAAAAGAGCCTAGAGCTATTGAGCTATTTATTGCCCGAATGTCAAAATGTAATATTTGTCGAAATCGTTATTATCATGGCGGTACAAACTCTTACGACGTATACTAAAAATTTAACTCTACAAACTAACTTTAAACTTAAAAAATATATGATTAATAAAACAAATTTTTTAGAATTCTTAACAATAAAAAATGGTATTGTTAAAGCTTATGATAAATTAATAAATTCAGATAACTTATCTCAAGATTTGTTAAAAAACACTGAAAACTTTGAATGTTATTTGGTTAATAATTTTATTAATATTAAATTGAAAAGTGATACAAAAATCCCCCAAGATTCAAATTATTCATACTCTCTAGCAACTGCTAATAATTTAGTTAATGATCCAATATATTGTGAAAAATGGTTAGAAATTGTTAAATCATATCTATTCTGCATAGGTGTTGATGTAGAGAAAAATGATGAACCAAGTAAAATCAACATGGAAAACCTTGAAAAAACTAAAGATAGGTTTAAGGTTGTTTCAGCAAGTATAAAATTTGTTGCACAACTAGCGCTTCAAAACAAAAATCTTGGGCTTTATGATCAGGTTTTTGACATCTATTGTTCACTTTATGAGTCGTTTGCCTCTAATTACTCTGAATTTGTTGAACACTGTCTTTTTTCAATTGAAGAATCATTTCAAAGCAATAATGAATTAGTTAGAAATTACAAAGATTTCTGCTTCAAGTACACTGATAAGCCTAATTGTGGAGTATTCTCAGATCTTGAAGGGCAAATAAATGAAGATCTTTTAAATAATAGAAATTATTTAGATAATAAATCTTTAAATCAAATTAATGACGAAGATGAGTATAACGAATTGATTGAGGAGGAAGAATTTTCATTTAATGATCACCTAGAAATCATAAAAAATAATTTGCTACAAAATCAAGAAACTGATTTATCAAATTTACCAACAGTTTTTGAAAACTCAATTATTGTTGACAATTTTAATGATTTTCTAGTTGAAGCCCAAGTAACTAGTGAATTTAAAAATAATTTTCTTAAAATTGTCGAATTATTTGCATATAAAATCGGAATTGATCTTAAAAATAAATCAGGTTTGCCAGTTTCGAGTTTTTTAATTAAAGAAGATTTAAGTAATATTATTTCATCAATAAAACTATTAGCCTGCATTAGTCAAGATATTGATCAAAAATTCTTTAGCGATCTAAGTAATTACTACCATGTGCTTTATGAAAAATTTTCTCAAATTGGTTTATTAGATAATGAAGATGGTTTTTCAGAGTGTTTTTATGGTAATGAAATTGCTAATTCTGAAGCGGCTAACTTTTACCAAAAAAAATCACCAGATGGAGTATTTATTGAAATTGAAAACAAAATCGACAAACAAAGATATGATATTTTAATTGAACAAAATATAAAGAAATTTGATGAAAAAACTGTTAAGTTTTATCAAGCACCGTTTATTGATATAAGGCTTCAAGAAAATAATCAAAGTGATTATCAGATTGAAATAATTTTTGATGGTAGCAAAATTTCTTTTGAAAGCGTAGCCAAAGAATTTGGTCAAAACCCTTCAACACTTAAAGATTGGCAGAAAAAAATTACTAATGAAGGATATTCAATTTCATTTAGTCATGACACAGTTGCAAATTATTTTGGAATTAAAAGAGGTGAAGAGTTAAACCAAACCTTATTGGCAATTCGTGATCAAGCACTTGAGGAAAAAGAATTATTGAAAAAAACCGAGGTTAAAGAAAGTGAGATTGATGATTTTATTTTTGAAAATGAAGAGTTTGAAGAAGATGTTGTTAAAAAGGATTTAACAGACTCTTTTCAAATAACCTCTTCAAATTCAATTACTGAAAAATTTGATTATGATCAAGATCTAGATCTAGATCAAGATCCTCAAGATAATTCTGGAGTTAAGAGAATGTTCGAATTTTATGAAAATAATATTAACAAAATCGAAGATAATTTGACTGACAAATCTCTCAAAAATTTATTAAATTTCATAGTTCTCAATCCAGATATTAAAATTGAAGTAACTAGTAATCCATTAAGCAATGAACAAAGACTTCAACTTAAATTAGTTTTTAGAAATGGGTACAATGAAAAAGCAATTCAAATTATTTCTCAATTTGTTACTGGCGGAAGAAGAAATAATTGGCAATTTTCGCAAAACGAAGATGCAATATCAAGAGGTTATGAAGGAGCATTTACAATCCCTCATAGTAATAGTGCAAATATACTTGGTGCTAAAAATACCAAAGAAGCTAATGAAGCAATTACGAAAGCATTTGATTTGGTATCAAATCTTGAATTGCTTAGCATGGTAATTATTGATCTTGTTCATAAAGATAATGCTTATAATTATCTTGTAGAATTAGTCAGAAATGACTTTGCTATTGCTTTCGAATATCAAGAATATGACAATATTTTTAGTACCAAAAATTTAGTTTTTGTAGCTCAAAATAAAGAAGAAAGAGAGCGTATCTATAATTTCTTAGGTTATGGTTTCGAACAAAATCCAAATATTTCTAGGCAAGATATGGAAAATTTCCGTGCTAAAATTACTGATCAAAATGGTGATATTATAGCTAATACCAAAATTTGCCAAGCTTTATATGAAGTAACTACTGATCAAGAAGTTGATGTTATCAATCGTAAAATGGAAAGTTTCTTACAAGCAAACAAAATTCTTTGTGATTCTTTTAACGCTGATGAACATCTCAACTTGATTACATTGTTAAATTTAAACCAAGTTAACAAAGATCAAGATAATGAAGAGGTAGAAGATTATTCTGACGAAGAAGAGTTTGAATCATTATACGCTTAATGTTCTATAACTGCACGGCGAAACTCGCCGTGTAGTTGATTATTTAATATCTTATATAAAACCCTCCCAACATCTCTTTCGTTTTTGTATTAGTAACTCCTTTTTTTAAATCATAAAATAGTTATATTTAATTTATTAAGAATAATTAATTAAATTTTTTCATGCATAGAGAAAATTATTGATTAGAGCTGGTCTGTGTGGTTTTTAAGAGTGTGGTTTTTTAAGATAAGAAAAAATTGGTCGTTATGATAGATAATACTTAAATTATTGTTTTTTATTTTTTATTAGATTTAATTGTTATAAATAAGCTATGTTTTTGGGGTTTTGAATTGATTGATATTGTATTTTGATCGATTATTTTAATAGCTTTTTTTAATCATTATAAATTTAAATATGCATAAGTTTCGTAGTCATAAGTGTCATGAGTTGAATAAAAGCAATCTTGAGCAAACTGTAAAATTATCAGGTTGGGTTCATAGCAAAAGAGATCATGGAAGTTTGATTTTTATTGATCTAAGAGATCATTATGGAATTACTCAAATTGTTATTGATCAACAAAATAAAAATTTAAATTTAGATTTAATTGCTTCAATAAAACTTGAATCAGTTATTACTGTTGTTGGTCATGTTTTAGCAAGAGCTAGCGAAGCAATTAATCCTAAAATCGCCACTGGCGAAGTTGAGTTAAAGGTCAATGAATTGATAATAGAGTCATTATCTCACCAAATTCCATTTCAAGTTAATGATGATAATGAAAACTATCCTGAAGATTTGCGTTTAAAATATCGTTTTCTTGATTTGCGTCGAGACAAAGTTCATCGCAATATTATTCTTCGTTCGCAGGTAATATCTGCTTTAAGATCTGAAATGACAAACCAAGGTTTTTTAGAAATCCAAACACCAATTTTGACTGCTTCGAGTCCAGAAGGAGCAAGGGATTATTTAGTTCCAGCTCGTCTTCATCCTCATAAATTTTATGCTCTACCGCAAGCTCCTCAGCAATTCAAGCAATTGTTAATGGTTGCGGGTTTTGATCGTTATTTTCAGATTGCACCCTGTTTTCGTGATGAGGATTTACGATCAGATCGCTCACCAGAATTTTATCAGCTCGATATTGAAATGTCATTTGTAACTCAAGAAGATGTTTTTGCTGTGATTGAGCCAGTGATGTTTAATATTTTTAATAAATTCGGTTGCAAAAAACTTCATGATAAAAATTTTGTAAAAATTCCTTATCAGCAAGCAATGCTTGAATATGGAATAGACAAACCTGATTTACGCAACCCAATCAAAATTGCGGATTGTTCAGATGTTTTTAAAAATTCTGAATTTTCTATTTTTGCTAAAGCACTAGAGCAGGGTGCAATTGTTCGCTCTATTCCTGCCCCTAATTGTGCTAATCAACCTCGTTCATTTTTTGATAAAATGATCGAATTTGCTCAAAGTAATGGTGCTAAGGGTTTAGCATATATAATTTTTGATGAAAATAATGAAGCAAAAGGACCAATTGCAAAGTTTTTAACTCCTGAAAAATTGCAACTATTACAAGCTAAAGCACATTTAAAAGCTGGTGATGCAGTGTTCTTTTCTTGTGGCAAAGAACATGAAGCGGTTAAAATTGCAGGACTAGTTAGAATTAAGCTTGGACAAGATTTAAATTTAATCGATAATTCAGTTTATAAATTTTGTTGGATTACTGATTTTCCAATGTATGAACTTAATCATGAAACCAACAAAATTGAGTTTTCTCATAATCCATTTTCTATGCCTCAGGGAGGTCTTGAAGCATTGAATGATCAAGATCCATTGACCATTAAAGCTTATCAATATGATATCGTTTGTAATGGTGTTGAGTTGTGTTCAGGGGCAATTAGAAATCATAAACCAGAAATAATGTATCGTGCTTTTGAAATTGCTGGATATGGCAATGAAGTTGTTGAAAAACAATTTGGAGCAATGCTTAATGCATTTAATTATGGTGCACCTGCCCATGGTGGACTTGCTCCTGGAATTGATCGTATTATTATGCTTTTAGCAGATGAGCCAAATATTCGTGAAATTATTCCCTTTCCGATGAATGGTAAAGCGCAGGATTTAATGATGAATGCTCCAGCAAGCGTTAGCGAAAAACAACTCAAAGAATTAAAAATAAATTTAACTAAATTATCCTAAGTTTTTTTAGCAATTTTAACAATAATCTTGTCATCAAGTTTTGTAATATCTGTGGGACTCGCGTTATTGTAATTGTTTAATAAAAAGGAATAGCTAAAACTTGAATTATAATTAGTTTGTTCGTTATTGTTTTTTTGATCACCGCTGTTGTTACTTGAAACTTTGTTTTGAGCTTGGAAAGTTAAAATATTATCTTTAATTTCAACATTAATATCTTCTTTTTTAAAGCCAGAAAAACTTAATTCATAATAAAAATTTTTATCATCTTCATGAAGTTTTACAGTGCTGTTGTTGACTTCTGATAAATTGAGATTTTGGTTTTTGAAATGATTATTCTCAAAAAAATTATGATGTTGTGAAAATATCCGATCCATTCTTTTTTGCATTCTTGTAACTTCTCGCTCAATATCATTTTGATCATCAATAAAGTTTACATAATCGCTGTCAAAATCGTGATAAAAATTATTTAAATGTTTTTTAACAATTGCCATTTCATATTGATATTTAATGGTTTGAAAACCAATTGTAAGAATAATTCCAATCGCTATGAAAATTAATGCAGTAAGATATTTGGTATGAGAGATATTTATTTTAGCTTTACAGTATATTTCTCTGAGAAATAAAAATTTATCTTTTTTGTTATGAGTTTGATTTTCTTGGCTTGGAAGGTTTTTTTCAGACATAGGATTGAAATGTTAATTTAAAAAATAATAAAACTTCTAACAACATTTAATCATTTTATTATAATAAATCAATACCTAAAAAAATTTTTTTTTGTATTGCAATATATTATTTTTAATTACAATTATTTATGATATTGTATCAAATACAGCGGTATCATGGTTCAAGGCTTTAATATCACCACTTTCAATATCAAATTGCCATCCCAAAACTTTCAGTTTATTTTTTTCAACTTTTTCTTTGATGTAGGGGTAGGTCATAAGATTTTGTACGGTGATGATTACCGCTTCTCTTTCAAAAGCCATTTCTTGCTCCTCCTTGGAAGCATTTGGCATTTGTTTAATAACTGCCTCACGAGCTTCATTAGCTATTGAAAGCCATGTTTTCATAGCAGGAGAAATATTGTTTTTTTCATTGTTAAAATTATCAGACATAATCATTTTTGAGCTAATATTTTTGGTATTACTCAAAACCATGATCGTATCAACTTCTAAAATATTAACTCCATATTCTAGAGCTGAGATTATTCCACTTATTCCTTCGGTTTTGTATTTGGGAATTAGACCTCCGATGTTGAAAATTGTGAAAAAATCACCAGGATTGACCGAAAAAATTTCTTCCGGAGCAAGTTTGATATCACAAGATGATATTATCATAGTTGAGGGTTTATGCTCTTGAATAATTAAATGCTTAATAATTTCACGATTTTTTTCAAATGTGGTAGCTTTAAAAACCTTAAAACCATCAAGAAGTTTGGATATTTCTGCCATAAGATATGAATTTTATTGGAAAGATTTATAAAAATATTTGTGAAAAAACTTGCTTTAAGATAATTTTTTATTATAGTTTTACAATGTTTTTTTTAATTTTATTTTAAAAATATCAATGCAAAAAAAATTTTATTTAACACAAAAGCTTCCCCCTTACATTTTTGCTAATATCCATCAACTCAAGCAAGAAGCAATTGCTAATGGTAAAGAAATTATTGATTTTGGAATGGGTAATCCAGATTCTGCACCACCGCAAAAAATTATTGAACAACTCTCAAAATTAGTTTTAGATCCAAGTCTCTACGGATATTCGGTAACAGGAGGAATTGAATTCTTAAAAAAAGCTATTGTTAAGTATTATCATCGAAGATTTGGTGTTGAACTGGATTATAAAACTGAAACACTAGTTACAATTGGAGCTAAAGAGGGTATTGCTTCATTAGCTTTGGCAATTTCTGATCCACAAAATTTTATTTGTGTTCCATCGCCATCTTATCCGATTCATACTTTTGGTTTCTCGATAGCAAAAGGCAATACTAAGCATATCTCAGCTCTTGGAGCAAGAGATTTCTTGGATAAATTTAAAAAACTGGTTGAAATTGATAAGCAAAAACCATTAGCGGTTATCGTTAGTTATCCATGTAATCCAACAACTGAAATAGCTAGTTTTAGTTTTTATGAGGAATTGGTTGATTTTTGTAGAAAATATCAAATATACATTATTTCTGATATAGCCTATTGTGAACTCTATTTTTCTAAAGAAGATAAACCGCATTCAATTCTTCAGGTTAAAGGAGCTAGAGACTTGGCAATCGAGTTTTATTCTGTTTCAAAAAGTTATTCATTAGCGGGAACAAGAGTTGGATTTGCGCTTGGTAATCGTGATTTAATATCGGCTCTTTATAAAATAAAATCTTATTTGGACTATGGATCATTTACTCCGCTGCAAATAATTGCAGGTCATGCTTTGGATGAAAGTAATGATGACTATCTTGAAAATTTACGCAAACTATATAAAAGTCGAGGGGAATTTTTAGTAAAAAATTTTGCTGATGAACTAGGATGGCATATTGATAAACCTAAAGCTAGTATGTTTTGTTGGACTAAATTACCTAAACAATTTAGCGATATATCTTCTTTTGAATTTTGTAAAAAAATGATTCTAGATGCAGGTGTAGCGATGTCTGCTGGCAGTTCGTTTGGCGAAAATGGTGAAGGTTATGTTAGGTTTTCAATGATTAGAACACCTAATGAAATTAAACAAGCTAGTGCAAAGCTTAAACAAGTTTTTTCCTTTAAAATCTGAAATCTTTTGATTTAACAAATGACCAATAATTTGCCAAAAATTAATTTTAAAATTTTTACTTTATTTCCCGAATTATTTCCTGGACCATTAGCTTATTCAATTATTGGCAATGCTCTTGAGCATGGTTTATGGCAATATCAAGCCATAAATATTCGAGATTATGCGTCTGATCAGCGTAAAACAGTTGATGATACAGTTTATGGTGGAAGTGCAGGAATGATTCTAAAACCAGAAGTTGTAGCTAATGCTTTAGAGCAAAATTTAAAAAACAACTCTTCACCAATTTATTACCTTTCTGCACGAGGTAAAGTCTTTAATCAGAGTCTTGCTCGGCAAATCGCTTTACAATCGCAAGTGAATTTTTTATGTGCAAGATATGAAGGAATTGATCAAAGAGTGTTAGATGAGTTTGCTATTGAGGAGATATCTCTAGGTGATTTTATTTTATCAGGTGGAGAAATTGCTTGTATGGCAATGATCGATGCGATTCTTCGTAATATTGATGGGATTTTGGGTTGTAATGAATCTTTAACTCAAGAGTCATTTGGTAATAGTGATACCGATGATTATCGTTATTTACTAGAATATCCTCATTATACTAAACCAAGTCTATGGCGTAATCGTCAAGTTCCAGAAATTTTATTATCAGGTCATCATCAAAATATTGCTAATTGGCGAAAAGAACAAGCTGAGGAGTTTACTAAAAAAAATCGACCTGATTTATATCAACAATATTGTTTGTTAAAAAACAATAAGAAATAATTTTTTTACTGAACTTCAGCAGGACGAGGTCGATAGTTTTGTTGAGGCTCATTGACTTGAGGTGTTGGATTTTGATTAGAATTTTCCGGTAATGATTGAGTTTGATAACCTTTTTGTAATAAACGATTTCTTTTAATTATTTTACCAATTTTTTTATCAGTATTTACTGAGCTTCTAGTAAATTGTTCATCGTTATTTTCATTTTGAATTACAGTTGCTGGAGCGATAGGTGTTGCAACAGGTTGAATTGTCGATGGATTTACAACAACTTGAGTTGAAATAGGATTAGTTGGAGTTGGAACTCTTGCAGAGTTAAAATTTTGGTTAGGCGGAACGGCAAATTGATTTTCAGAATTAGGAGTTGCAATAGAGCTATTTGGAACCGGTATATTGTTTTCTTGTTTTAGTTTGTATACATTATAATCATTTGTTTTAAGATTTTGATTATCCTTAATCTCTGTTTTTTCAACTGACTCAATTGGATTACTTGTTTGATTTATAAGATTCTTATCTTGATCATTTTTAGGTTTAGTAACTGTTTCTTTGAAATAATTATCAGTAGTTTTATTATTTAATTTATCTCTTTCCTGAAGGTCTTTGAGTTTTGTTTTGTTATTTTTTTGTTGATTAATTACTGATCTCAAAACATTTTTATGTTTAAGTTCAGGATAATATTCTTTAAGGAAATTAATTGAGCGTTCAATATTGTCATATACTTTAATATCATATGCTCCTTTGCTATCGTTAACAATTCCACCAAGTCCAAAAATATCTAAAAAACCAAAACTTCTTGGCTCGTAGTTTATTACTAAATTACCAAGGTAGTTTAAGTTATCATTTTTTGCTGTAAAATTAAGTCCACCAAGGTTAAGATAACGATTTTTGAAGTACCAAGTCCAGTTTGAGCATTTAAGAGCATCAATCTTAATAGTTCCAGGTTTGGTCTTAATTATATAAAAAGAATAATCATCTCTGTTTGATGATTTAACTTTCCCATTTTTATCGCTAAATATCAGGTGACATTCACCAAATAATCCGCTATTATTTTTTTCTTCAACCCCATCAGACATTATTTTGAGCTCGAGAATTGATATTGCTTCCGTTTTACTAGTTTTTAAAATTTCAAAACGACTTAAGGAAGTGCAAGATGTAAATGTGAGTACAAATGCTATTAACAAATTTTTGGCAAAATTTTGAAATTTTATCAAATTTTTTTTAGTCATTAATTATACGTATTTTTTTTAACAAGCTTTAATGTGATATTTAAAAATCTAAAAAAGTAGATTTATTTCTACCGATAATTGTTAATTTTATTAGCTTTTTTAAAAATTACAACATAAACTGTTGATCTCAAAGTAAATCATTTTATTTTCCTGATAATTTGAAACAGGCATTGACGATTGTTTTAAAGCCCATGAAAATGTTAATGAAGCCTTGAAATGATTGGAATGGAAGCTAGTTTTAAATCCTGTTCCAGCGATTTTTGAAGATGTATTGTTAAAATTTTTTTTAACATAGCCATAGTCAAAAAAAGGTTCAATTGATGTTTTGTTTAGGAGATTATTTTTAATTTTCAATTTATTTCCTAGAGATCCGATATTAATTTCAATCTTATTTCTTGAAAGAAAGCCGTTTTCTGCGGCAATATTGCGTTCACGAAATCCTCTAACAGTAGTATATCCTCCCATCGCAAATTGTTCAGAACCAAAAAGAGTTTTATTGGCAATTTGAGTATCTATTTCGCTGACAAGAGTTATTGGTTTGCTAAGATTGAAACTATTGATTTTTTTTTGATATGACAGATAAAACTTAAATATTGTAAAATCAAGTTGTGGCGAAGTAAATGAATAATCGCGATATGCTCCAAGTGCATTAACTCCTTTTAGTATATTTGGTTTAAAAAAAAGCGTTGAGCTGTTGTTTAAAAAATATGTAGCTAAAACACTAATGTTAAAAATTGATAAATTTCGTTGTGAATTACTAACTTTAACATTTTCAAGATAACTGCCAGTTTCTTTTTTTGTGAAGCCAATTTTTCCGGAGATACGATATTCTTTATTATCAGTAAATAACTTATTAAGTATTAAGCTGTATCGTTGAGAATATCCTGAAAAATTTCGATTACTTAGATCTTTACCAAAAAAATCGCTTTTTGATCCTTCAGCTGAAAAGCTATAATAGCCAAGTGGAAGATAAAAATTTGCTGAGTAAGTTTTAATATCTCTGGTGTTTTGATCGTCGTTAATATTGGTGTTAATTGCTAGATTTAAATTTTCATTAAGTGAAAATAAATTATCAAATGATCCAGAAAATGCTGAACGAAATACTCCAGTTGATCTGTTTCCTAAATTATCATGAGTTACTGCAAAACGAGCTGGAAATTTTTTGTTATTATCAATGTAAACCTTGTTTAAAAAATGATTACTGCCATTATCGATACGATATTTAGCCTTATTTGATTGTAATCGATTGATTTGATATAAACCTTGATCAAGATCATATTGATTTAGAATTTTACCTTCAATTTTACGAAAGGCTGTAAATTTTTGTAATTTTCTTTGCAAGTTAGAAAGTTTATTGTCATTAAAAATAATTTCTTCAACTTTTTTTTCAATTATTCTTAACTCAATTATTCCTTGATCAATCCTACTTTGAATGGTTTCAATCTCGGTTGTAACATGGCCTTTAAGGTCATAAAATTCTAAAATTTTTTCAATAATTTTTGAGATTTTTTTTGCTCCATAACATTTACCAATTATTTCATTTTCCAGTTGAGTTATCATGTTTTTACTCAAAATTGTTGAATTAGTTATCATTAATTTTTTAACAATCTTGCAGTTTTTTTTATCAACTTCTTGTTCTGTAAAATATTTTTCTGTTGAGGTTTCTAAAGATTTTTTGTTAAGCTCTTCTTCATTCAAGGTTTGTTCTTTTTGACGAGTTTCATAATCAATTATGCTTTGTTGATTTCTGATAATTAAATCCTGTTGAGTGGTGATATTATTGATATTTTCATTTGCAAAACAAGGATTAATAATAAGAAAAATGCCGAGGATGGTATAATTAAAAAATATTAATAACTTTTTATAAATTTTAACTTTCCTAGAAATGTTTTTGTTATATTTAATTAAAGTCATTATTGGCTAATAATTACTAAATTATCAAGGTGAACTAGTTCTGACTTTGCTTTATTGCCAAAAATTTTTTTTATTTGTTGAGAATTCTTTTTAAGAATTTTCTCAGCATCACTTTTGGAATAATTAACAATTCCACTGGCTATGTGTTGGTTTTTTTTGTCTTTAACAAAGACTACATCTCCTTTTACAAAATTTCCTTGAACGGCAATTACTCCAACTGCTAAAAGACTTGCTTTTTTTTGTTGAAGGGTTTGACTTGCTAGTTCATTTATAATTAGAGTTCCTTTGGGATTCACTATGCCAGAAAGCCAATTTTTCTTAGATTTTGTGGACTGATTTTGATTAATATTTTTGCTATCTTTTTTGCAAAAAATGGTAAATTTTTTTTCAGAAAAAAATAATTTTTGTAAAGCTTTGTTTTCAATTCCACTTGTTATAACGGTTGGGCAATTGGCATTTAAAGCCATTTTGGCTGCTTGAATTTTAGTAATCATTCCCCCAGTTCCAACTGAAGATGATGATCCTTTGGCCATGTTCTCAATATTCTTATCGATTTTGTTAACTTGACTAATGAATTGAGCATTTTTATGAGTTTTGGGATTTTTATCGAAGAGTCCATCAATGTCAGAAAATAAAATTAAAAGATCGGCGTTAGTCATTTGAGCAACTCTTGATGCTAGGCGATCATTATCACCAATTTTAATTTCATCAACTGCAACTGAATCATTTTCGTTAATAATGGCGATTGCATTATTTTTAATTAAAGCGTTAATGGTGTTTTGACAATTAAGATAGCTTTTTCTGGAATTACAATCGTTAGCTGTTAAGAGAATTTGTGCAACATTAAGCTGGTGTTTTTTAAAAATTTGATGGTAAGTGCTCATTAATTTAATTTGTCCAATCGAAGCACAGGCTTGCTTTTGTTCAACGCTTAATTTTTTTAAGGTTTTATTTGCTATAATTGATCGACCAAGAGCTACTGCACCAGAAGTAACAATAATTAATTCAATTTTTTTTTCTATTAATTCTTTAACATCTTTAGCAAATTCAGTTAGCCATTTTTCACGAATTTGATTATCTTCAACTAGTAATGACGAGCCAATTTTAACAACAATTCTTTGGTAATTTTCAATATTTAATTTCATAATTAATTTTTTAATCCTCTTCTTTCTTTGCCTAATCTAATTTGCTCTTTTAAATAAAGATTCTGTAAAAGCGGTAAAGGATAAGAAGAGGCATTTTCCTTACCTTGATTAATTATATATATTGATACATTGCGATTAATTTTATAGTTTAAAGAATCACTTGTAACAATGTCGGGAAGATCTTCCCCATCATAATTTACGCTAATTTGATAATCAATAACTCCGTTAGCTAAAAGATAATTTTTAACGGTATTAATTCGATCGCGTATAAGATTCTGATTAAGTAGATTATCTTTATTGTCATCAGCACTTCCAAGTAAGATAATGCTATATTCTCCTTTAAATTTTTTTAAATAATTAATAATTTTTGATAATTCTTCAGCTTCTTTATCATTGATGTTAGAGCTTTGAATATCAAAATTTATTTCAAATCGATCAAATTTAGTTTCAATTATTTGCGTTTTAACGGTTTTATCTTTTTTAGTATCGTGGTAATAGTTTTCAATTTCTTCTAATAATTTTGAAAAAGTTGTTTTGCAATATGCCAAATCTTCGGAAACAAAAATGTTACTCGACTCTTTAATAATCCAGCAATCATAAAGATAATGAAGATGAGCAAGTTGAATTGGTAAATTGATTCTAAGACTATTGATACTATTGATTTCCTCAAGACGTTTTTGCATAAAAACCATTTCTTTGATTTGAGTATTGTCAGTTGCAAAATTTATTGGATTTTCTGGAATTATGTCTTTTCTAATGAATGCATCAAGACCTTTTTTGGCAAAATATTCAGAATTTTTAAAGTCTTTAACATTTCTTAATTTTCTTGCAAAGTTTAGATATTCCAAAGCAAGATAAGATTCAAAAACTGGTTCAGATTTAATAAGAGATTCTTTACTGTTAAGTTCTTCGAGTTTAGATATTTGGTGTTGGCAGCAACAAATAGTGCAAATGATGATAAGGTAATTAATTGATCTAAAAGATATTCCAAACATTGATAAAGATATTTTTTTAATTTACGCTATAATTTTAATCAAAAATAATTTTAAAACTAATTTTTATCGTTTTAGTTGTCAAAGCTCTTTTTACTGAAAAAAAATTGTGGTATTTTTTATTGATAATTGTCCTGGAGCAATTCCTAAAAAATCAATTTTTTGGAAATTATTGTTTTTAAAAAAATCGAAAATTTTTTGATAATTACTGCGCTGCGAGTCATCAAGTATAATAATTCCTCCATGGTTTAGAGCATTGATTGCATTGATTGCACATTGATATCTTTTTAGCGAGTCAATTAAAATTATATCAAATTTTTCTTTAAATAAATTTACATAATTCTGATAATTTGGATTTTCCAAACCATTGTCCATTAAAATGATTTTAAGTTCATTAACATTTTTTATAAATTTCTCTTTAGGTAAGTTTAGAGGAGTTTCTTCAAATTTTGATTGCTGATTTGATGATGTAATTGATGATGTTGTTAATGGCGATTTTTTAATAAAATCATAATCTTTTGTAATTTTTTCACATAAAACTTGAAACCATATTTGATTGGTCTCAAGGCTAGTTACTTTTTGACAATATTGACTAAAAAATAAACTAGAACTTCCGCAGCCATATTCAAAAATCTTAAAATTTTTTTGTAATTTGTTTTTTAAATAATCTATGGCGGAGTAGCTAAACCAAGGGATTGGTTGATGATTGTAATCAATGCTCAAACCGAAAAGGGATGAATTTTTCCAACTAATTTTATTTGCTTTAAATTGATCGCGAACAAGCTTTGAATTTGATTGATCCACAATTTAGAGATTTATTTGCCAAAAACAACCGTACATCTTTTGCTAAATATAAGCAAATTACGATTGTAAAAGTCTGTTGCATAAACATCGGTGATATTGCCTTTTTTCATTGCGGTAATTACTGATTGATCTCCGCTTAATTTAATGGCTGTATCGCCAAAATAAGGTAAGCTAAATGCACCAAATAAATTTTTTGCACATGTTTCTCCGCGTTTGATTTCACTGAGATCAGAAACTTTAATTTTTTGTAATTCATTAAGATCTGTGGAGTAGGTAGTGCATGATTGTATTAACAAAATTGTGGTAAGAGTAAATATTATTTTAGAAATTTTCATAATTTTAAAAAAATTAATTTATTTATTGAAGTTTATTAGCTTTGGAATCGATATAACATTTTCCTGTTGATTTATTAAACTTCTGGAGTTTAACCTGAGAATTTTTATTGTTAATAAATTTAAAGAAACCTGTGGTAACTTTGCCATCTTTTAAATTGCTATTCTCAAAACTATACACTGACATTACCCATTTTTTATCCATATTAAATTGCATATTGCTTGATTCTCTTAAGTCCAATCGATATGGATCTTGAATATTATCGGCAATTATTGAAACTTGCTGATTGGCAGAAAATTTCATATTTCCCGAGATTCTTTTGGAATCGCTAACATTTATAACTATTTCAACATTAGCAAGATCTTTTCTTTTGATTTCTTCAGGACTGAAAAATTTGTTAATTTCAACTGGAAAGTATTTTACAGTTTTGTTATTAAAGTTGATTAAAGCAAAAAAGCCTTGGGAGTATTTTGATGTCTTTAAAAAAGTTGAAAGATATTTTTGATTTACGTTAGAAATTACAATATTTCCTAAATCAACATTTTTGTAATAACGAAGATCAACGGGAATTAGTTTGGCATTATCTGGAGCATTTCTAACAGCTTCAACAATTTTTGAAAAAACACTAAGTTCCTCTAGCTTACTAGTAGTTGGAACTTCAAGTTGTTGACGATTTCTAATTTCTTTTTTATCTAATTCTAAAAATAATTTATAACGATCGTTTAATTGATAAAATATTTCATCGCAATTATAGTCTAAATTGCTGTTTTTATCTCTAAGTAAAGCACATGACTGGGTTATAGATAGGGCAATAATCAAAAATAATATTTTAAATTTTTTTACCATAAATTAAATTTTAATTTAGAGATATTGTTCCAGCTGATCAATATATGAAGTTATAATATCTAATCCAAATTTCCAGAATTTTTTTTGGGAAATATCAATATCGAATACACTAAGCATTTCTTTGTAATGATTAACTCCTCCTAATTCTAACATATTTAAATATTTATCACTAAAGTTTGGTATTTTTTGTGAATTATAAATAGAATATAACGAATTAACTAAACAATCGCCATAAGCATATGAATAAACATAAAAAGGTGAGTGAATAAAATGCGGAATATAACACCAAAAAATTTTATATTCTTCGTTTAATTTAAAAATTGGTCCAAGACTTTGTTGTTGTGTTTCAAACCAAAATTGATTAATTTTTTCAAGTTCTACTTCACCAGATTTTCTATGTTCGTGAATCTTTTTTTCAAAGTCTAAAAAAGCTATTTGGCGAACTACAGTATTAATCATATCCTCAATCTTGTTAGCGATAATGATTTTTTTACGATTATTATTTTGCTCAAGTTTAAGTATTTTTTGAAATGTTAATTGTTCACCAAATACTGATGCAGTTTCTGCTAATGTTAAAGGGGTAGAGGACTGTAAAAAACCTTGTTTACGAGCTAAATATTGATGAATACCATGACCAAGTTCATGAGCTAATGTCATAACATCGCGAGTTCTGCCTTGAAAGTTCATTAAGATATAAGGATGAACAGATGGAACACAGGGATGTGAATATGCTCCTGAATCTTTACCATTTCTTACTTCAGAATCAATCCAATTATTGTCAAAAAATTTTTTACCAATTTCAGCCATTTTTGGATTGAAATCATGATATGCTTCTAAAACTAAATCTTGAGCTTGCTTATAGCTGTAGGTCTGACAATTTTCTTCATTATTGATTGGAGCATTTCGATCCCAGTAGTTTAAAAATTGCTTATTTAAAATTTTTGCTTTGATTTTGTAATAACGATGAGAAGTATTTTGATAATTTTCTTTAACAGTTTCACTCATTGTTTCCACAACGTCATCTTCGATAAAGTTACTTAAATTGCGTGAAGAAATCGGTGTTTTAAATTTTCGGTAATCATCTTCAATCGCCTTGTCTTTGGCGAGAATGTTAGTAATGAAAGCAAAAAATTTGAGGTTATTATTGAAAGTTTTGACAATACTATTAGCTGATTTTTCACGAACTTTCTCATCTTTATTACTCATTAAATTAAAAATTTCCTGAGAGTTGAGAGTTTTGTTATCATATTCAAATTTCAGATTATTTATTGTTTCATCAAATAGTCTAACAAAAGCAGAACGCGAAGTAATATTTTTTTCAATAAAAAGTTTTTCTAAGTCATTTGATAGGGTATGATCTTTAAAAATTCTTGTATCGCGAATGAAAGGTTGATATTTTTTGAGAGTTTCTTGTTTTAAAAGTTGTTGAATTTTTTCTTCGCTTAAGAGATTAATTTCAATCTGAAAAAAAGCCAGACTGCTTTGTTTACTAATTAAATTTTCATTGGAATTTTGAAAAAAAATTGAGTATTTTTGATTAGAATAATCACTACTGTGAAGCAGGTAAGAGTATGTTAAGATTTTTGCTGCTTTTTCTAATATTTCTTCATACTCCTCAATAGCTTTGCATAGTTCCAAGGAATTAAGTTTTGAAACTTTGTCTTGATATTTTTTACAAAAATTATCAATCTTGCTAAAGATTTCTGCAGTATCGATAGCAATTTTTTTATCATCGATACCTTGGTATAAGTCATTTAAATTCCAACTTCCAAGACCTTCCTCTTTGTTTGCTATATTCATATTATTATTTTCTTTTGTTAAAAACTTGGGATTTATTAATTATTTGTAAACTTTTTGAATAATAACTAGAAATGAAATAAACTAATAGTCCAGAAATAACTATAATTATTAATTCAAAAGTTTTATTAAAATAATTTTGATCTACAAAATAATCTTTAAGTATTTTTAAGGATATTGCCATAAAGAATGCAGGGATAATTATACGAAACAATTTCTTTTTAAAATCTTGATTAAAATAAAATAATTTTTTGATAATTAGATTGCGTAGCAAAATCGATAAGTTTAAATAACTTGATAATACCGAAGCCAAAATAATCCCAACATAATCAAGACCTATAACATAAAAAATATAATTAAAAATAATATTGTTTATTAGACAAATTATGGCA
Organism: Alphaproteobacteria bacterium; assembly: GCA_014190355.1. Lineage (GTDB taxonomy): Bacteria > Pseudomonadota > Alphaproteobacteria > Rickettsiales > UBA1997 > CAILUF01. The sequence continues at coordinate 9,201 of BJGH01000003.1, read as the reverse complement.
ATCTTCATTGGAGTTTTAGTATCACCGCGAGAGAAAAACGCAGGTTCAACAATCTTAACTAAAACATAAGATGGTAAACCAAGAGAATAAAAAAATAGAGCATTAGCTACAGCAATACTTTGTTGGTGATTGAATTGTCCGCGTTCAAATAGGGTTTCAATAATTGGCAAGGCAATTACTGTTAAAGCTAAGGTTGCAGGAATTACTAAAATTAGTCCAACTTCAATGGCAAGATTTTGTATATTATTTGCTTGTAATAGCTCGTTTTGTTTAATTTTGCGAGTAAGATTGGGTAACAAGGCAATGTTAATGGCAATGCCAATCATTGCTAGGGGTAATTGATTTATACGATCTGCGTAGTAAAGATATGATATTGCTCCTGTGATCATGCTAGCAAAGATTGAATCAACCATTAAATTAATTTGCATAACATTTGCTCCGATCAATCCAGGAATTAATTTACGAAAAAATTTTTTAATATCCGGATTAATTTTAGGAGTTTTAGGGTAGAGTAAATAGCCTTTTTTGTAACTAAAAAAAGCAATTATTGTTAATTGAAAAATCCCAGCAAAAAAAACTCCCCAAGCAAGAGCATAAGAATAGTTTGGAACGATATTGCCAAAGACAAAAATACTGGCAATCAAAGTTAAATTTAAAATTATTGGAGATGAGGCAGGAATAGCAAATTTACCAAGAGAATTGAGAATACCGCTAAATAAAGAAACCAAAGCGATAAAAAATAAATAAAAAACAGTGATCCGTGAAAGATTAATTAGGAGGTCTGACTTTATCGTATCACTAAAAAATCCTGGGAATAGAATCTTCATAAAAAAAGGCATGAAGAGCTGTAAAATTATTGTAAAGATGAATAGACTAAAAAATAAAAATGAAAAAATATTTTCGGCAAAATTTTTGGCTTTAATGGTGTCTTCTTTATCAGTTAATTTTTCAACAAAAATTGGCACAAAAGCTGAGTTAAATGCTCCTTCGGCAAAGATTCTTCGAAAAAAATTAGGTAGACGAAATGCTGCAAAAAAAGTATCTGATAAAACTGAGACTCCAATATAATTAGCAATTAAAATATCGCGAACAAAGCCTAGAATCCGAGACATTGAAATAAAAAACGAAACGGTCAAAAAATTACGAAACATAATTTAAGATAAATTTTCAAAGTTTTCAGGAATTATAATTACCGGAACTTTAATTTTACTGCCAATACGATTTATTATTTTTGGTAAAACAGTGTTATCGGAAAGTGAATTGTTAGATTTGCCAAAAATTACCATTTGGCAATTATTGGCAAATTTAAGTTGATGAGTAATCTCGCTTGCAATATCTCCCTCTCTTATTGAAAAGACCGGAGTAATTTCATATCCGCTACAAATTGAATGCATAAGTTTTTTGATATGTTTTTCCATTTGTTGACGTTTTTGGTTGCTTATTGCTTGCGCTCCAAATAGCAGATTTTTATGTGAAGCCTCAATCACCGCAAGAATTTCCAGATGATGTTGATATTTTTTAGCTTGAATACATCCGTATCTAAGAGCTTTTTCTGAAGCATTAGAGGTGTCAATGCAAACAATAATTGATGATGAGTTCTGTTGATTGATGTTATTATTTTCCATAAATTATTTTAAATTATTGACCAATAAATCGCATGAAAATATAGTTGGTAATCCAGCCAACAACAAGAGCTAAAATTACTGCAACTAAACCGTAAAATATTTCTTGTTGATGAGAAAATTCTGAAATTTTTGCACTTATTCCAACTTGATTGACATAGATTGGAATTGATTGAAAAGAGATCAGGGAATTTTCTTTGATAAGGTAAAGCTCTACCGTATAAACACCTTGGACAATATTTTTAGGAAAGTTGAGCATAATTTTAAATAAGGTATCATCCAAAAAATCAACTTTATCTGCAGTGTTATTGTAAAGTTTTCTTCGCTCCATTTCCTCGATTAATTCTATCTTGAAATCATTTTTGGTTTTCTCATCATATTTTTGAAAATTTGAGAATTGTAAAAAATCTTTGGTAAGTTCTAAATCATGAAGAATTTCTTCATCAACTTCTAAACTTTTATAAGAAGAAAATAACGAAAAAAAACTATAAGAATTTTCAAATTTTAACCGAGTAGCATTGTACCAGATTCCAATAATTTTTTCTTTTCTGGTAACGAAAAAATTTTTTTTTGGTCCACGAACGGTAATCACAATATTTCCAGCGTCACCTTTCGCTCCGAAAAGCAATATTTGTGCTCCTTTAAATTTAGTGTCAATATTAATTTCATTGGTTGAAATCCCTGAAATTAGAGGTGCACAAAATGATTTAGCAGTGGTAAGTCCTAAAATTAAAATTGTTAAAATTAGAATTTTTTTCATTTTAAAATTTCCACGATAAATAAATTACTTGGTTTTGAAAATAATACAAAAACCATTTTTATACAAATTCCAAGTAACATTGTAGCTAGTATAGCTCTCATCCCATTAGCATTAACTTTGTAACCAGTTCTGGTGCCAATTTGCGCTCCAATTGCCGAACTCACAATCATTAAAGATGCTAATACGATATCAACATTATTATTGCTGATTGCTTGCAAAAAAGTTGCATTGCTAGCGATAAAGACAATTTGAAATAATGAAGTTCCAACAACAACACCTGAAGGCATTCTCAGTAAATAAACCATGGCAGGAATCATCAAAAATCCTCCACCAATCCCCATTAGGGCAACTAAAATTCCAATACCACAACTTAAAACAACTGGCACAATTGGACTAATAATCACTCCAGATTTTGGAAAGTATAAACGATAAGGCATTTTATCGATAATTTTAAGAACTTTATTAACGATCTTACCTTCTTTATTTTCAGTGTTAAAGCCATATTTTTCTTGAAAAATAACTCTGACACTATCACGAATCATTGCAATACTTATCAATCCTAAAAATATTACATAGACCAATGCAATTGTAACATCAATATAACCAGTTTTTTGTAAAAATTTAAAAACTGAAACTCCAGCTGATGAACCAATAAATCCCCCAAAAACCAAATAACTTCCCATCTTAATATCAACATTTCCTTTGCGTAAATGACCTAATAGACCTGAAATTGAAGCAGAAATTATTTGATTGGTTGAAGTTGATACCGCTACTGCGGGAGGTATGCCGATGAAGATTAAAAAAGGTGTTGCTAAAAAACCTCCACCAATTCCAAACATTCCAGCTAAAAACCCAGTAAGAAGACCAAGAATTAGAACCATGATAATGTTAACAGGAATTTCAGCAATTGGTAAATATATTTGCATGTTAAATTTATGAATTTAAAAGTTAATTTTAGCACATGAGATATTAATTTGCTCTATTTTTAAATCATTATTTAAATTTTCCAACTGCAAATTTTCGGATATTTTTATTTGCCCTAAGCAATAAAATTGCTGATCATTGAAAATTAGCGATAATAATTGACCAATCTCCAAATCGCGATGCATGATTTTCAAGGACTCCTGCGAATTGAAAAAATAATAATTGTGATTTTTTAGCAATAAATCATTATTTTTAACTAAACTAAATAGTTGTTCACGAAAATGACTATTTTTTGTTAAGTCAATGTTTAAATTAATAATTTTTTTTCTAATCTCACCACGATGATAACTTCTGGCAATAATCTCCTGTCCAACATAACAGCCTTTGTTATAATCGATGGCATTTAGTTGATCAAAAGCAAATTCTTGGATAAATGATTTTTCACTTACTAAGTCATATTCCCCTTGGCAAACTAAATTTTTAATTCGTAAAAAATGATAAGATGATAGATCTTTGGTAAAAGTAAAATCATGAATTTGCTGATTTTCAACCAGACAAAAAAAGCCCATAGCAATATGTCGTGGATCTTTTAAAATTTTTTGATTGAATTGCTCCAAGTCTTTTTTTTCAAAGGCATAAAGCACTGAAATATTTTCAACTGCAGAAATTTTTACTGCAGATTTTAGACGAAAAAAATTTAATTTTTTAATTAAATCATCGCGATATTTTTGCGAACAAAGCAAATTAATCGAGTTATTTTGTTGATTATATTTTAGAAAAAAATCATATAAAAATCTGCCATTGCCAGTTAGCATTGCCGTATAGATAATTTCTTCATTTAATATTTTATTAATATCGTTAGTTACCAAGCCTTGTAAGAATTTAAAGCTATCTGCCCCAAAAATCTCAATTACTTGTAGGTTTTTTAAATTGTGTATTTGAGGAAAAATTTTAGTCATATTTTTTTTCAAGCATAATTTTAATATTTTTTTCAAGCATATCGCAATCAACATCAATACTGGCATGATGGGAATCGAAAATTAAGCTATTTTTACCAAATTGACATTTTTGATAGAAGTAATTTATTTCAAGCATGTTTGCCATGATAAGATAATCTCGTTCAAAATCTTCGTTTTTTTTAGAACTTAATTCAAGAACTGATGAATTCTTGACCATAGTTATTATGTTAGTTATTCCCGCTCCATGAGGAGCAACTAAATATTTGGCATTAGCACAAATCGATAATTGTTCTTGGTAACTGTGATCTTCCATGATAACCTTTTTAAAATTATATTTCTCAAGAATTTCTAATACTTTTTTTTCATTTTCAACGAACCTTAATTTTTGTTTTGCTCGTGAAATATAAATTTTATCACCATAATTAATTTGACTGGATTTAATTGCCATCCTTAAATGATCGCGAAGTCTATTTATTAAATCAAAATCTAAACCTCGATGATTTACAAAAAATAAATCACGAACTCTAAGGTATGATTTTTTTTTGATAAAAATAAGATCTTTATCATCAATGCCAATCAATTTGAGAGATTCAATAATAAATTTAATTTTTTTGGCCTTACTTGGCAAAATTATTAAACTATCTTTTAGGATATTTTGCTCTTTAAGTAAGATTATTTTTTGCAAAATTTCATGCCAGTGGAAAAAGTTACTGTAGTATTCGTTAGCAACATGAATTATTTTTTTTGCTGGACTAAATTGAGGGAAAAAATATTTTAAAAAAAATTTATAATTTTGACAATAGCGTTGATAAATTTCTGAGGTAATGCAACTATCAGGATTAATTTTAAAATTTTTAAAAATTACGCAATTATTACTAACATTAGTGTTTTTAAAGTTTTGAATTACAGGAGTCTGATGTTGATAATTAAGATATTTTTTCATAAAGCCAAAATCATCACTTAAGTTATGATTGATTGGCAATTTGGCAATAAAATTTATTGTTGCATTAGTTTTAAGCATTGTTAAAAATTCATTAAATTAATTTTTTTTATTTTAAATTATGAGAATTTTAAATGCAATTCATTCACAATCAATTGGTGGGGTAGAGCAGGTTTTTCGTGATTACACCCAAGCACTTACAATGCGGGGTCATGAAGTTGCTTTACTTATTTCAAAAAATGGAAATGAAAATTATTCTGCTACAAAAATTTTTAAATTAAAAAACTTCGCCCAAATTTTTGATTTTTTAAAATTACTGCTAATTGTAATTTCTTATCGACCCAAGGTAATTATTTGCCACTCAAGGCGATTGATGAAATGGATGAGATTGTTAAAATTTTTTCTTCCCCAGAAAATCTTTAATTACCATACAATTGCAGTTAATCACGGTATCACTTTCGATACTTCCTTGCATTGTGACTTCATTATCAGCATCAATCGCCAAATTAAAGATTTGGTTGATAAACATTTTGATCAAAAGAAAAGTTTTGTTGTTAACAATGCTATTGATATTTCCCAAAAATATCAGCAAAAAAAATTCAATAATATCTGTCCAACTATAGGAATATATGGACGAATTGAACCTCGCAAAGGTTTTGATGTAATGCTGTTAGCAGGCAAAATTTTGCAAGAAAAAAATCAAGATTTTCGTTTTAAAATTGGAGGTTTTGAAGTAAGTGAAAATTATAATTTAACAACTTTAAAAAACCTTGCTTTGCAACAGCAAATTATTGACAAATGTAATTTTGTTGGGGTAGTAAAGGATAAGTTAGATTTTTTTTTGGATGTTGACATTCTATGTGTACCTTCGCGCGAGGAACCATTTGGTTTAGTTATTATTGAAGGTTTTTTATATTCAACTTTAGTAATTGCTTCTGATACTGATGGTGCTAAATTATTAATCAATGATCAACAAAATGGCTTGCTTTTTAAAAATGAATCAAGTCAAGATTTAGTTGATAAAATATTATCGATAATTAACAATCCACAAAATTATAATCAGATTTGTCAACAAGCTTATAAAGTTTTGCAGGATCGATATTCGCTTGAATCATTATCGCAAAATTTACAAAATATTTTAGCAAAAATTAATAATGACTAATAAAATTATTAAAAATACATACTTTAAAATAATGATAATTGCTATTTTATTGCAGTTGTCTTCTTGTCGAGTGTTTTACGAAGGTCCACCCAGAGATTGGGGTTGGGGATTTCGCCCTAAACCATTGACAGGTATGCGAAATTTTCCCTCAGCTAAAACCGAATATGGCAAAGGTTTTCGTGATGGATGCCAATCAGCTTTAAATGCTGTGGCAAAAGGTCTGGCTGCCGATTTGTGGAAAGGTAAATATGATTATGTGAGAAGTAAAAAATCACCAGATTACAATACAGGCTGGTTTGATGGTTTAGAGCAATGCACTTATATCATCGATCACGATGTATTATAAAGAAAAATAAAATTTAAAAAATGTTAAAAAAAACTGTTCTAAAAAATTTTTCAACAATTGCCACTTTATTGATTTTATTTTTTGCCCTTAGCTCATGTCGAGTTTTAGAAAGTTTTGGATTTTATCAGCCAGTTGGTATGAATATGAAAATTCCTGATGGTCCACCTGAGTTCAAGGCAGGTTGGCATGATGGTTGTCAAACTGCTTTAGGTATGCGTTATTTTTTAAATTCCTATGTTTATCAAGGTCAAAGAACTGCAAATTTTGGCAGTGGAGTTTATCAGCATGACCCAGTTTACAATTCGGCGTGGAGTAATGCTTTCTTTGCTTGCGTTACTTATTCGGCAACTTTTACTAACTTTAATTCAATGAAATTTGGACCTCTCGAATGATTTCTTTTTTTAAAAAAACTAAATTTAAATTATTTTTTATTGCCCTTATTTTTCTTAGCTCTTGTAGCCCAAAGATGTCAGCAATTTTTCCAAATATTGCTGATAAAGAATTTGATGATCAGTTAAAAAATTCTTCGCCAGATTTTGTACGAGGCTGGAAAGATGGTTGCGAAGTTGGTTCAGCAGGGGGTAGTAATACATTTTACAAAATGTTTTACCGCAGTAATGCCATCGATGGCTTTAAATTTGCTGGCAATACTGATTATCGCGATGCATGGAACAATTCTTTTTGGTATTGTTATCGTAACATGTATGTTCGTCACAAATCTTCAATTTATGGATCGGTATTTGGAGGTTATCGTTAATGAAAAAAAAATTAATCCTAGCAATATTTCTTTTTACATTGACGAGTTGTCGAATGGTTGGCGATTCAGGAATGGCAATGTATGCTGGGGTTAAATTCAAAATTCCTCCGGGAACTCCTGCCTTTCGCAAAGGTTATGAAGATGGTTGTAAAACAGCGATTTACACAAGGGGAAACATTTTATATCGAACATTTTATAAATATCAGTTTGACCCAAAAATGATTGGTAATCCTGAATATCGCTTGGGACATTCACGGGCTTATGGTTATTGTTTCCCAACTGTGGGTAGTGCTGTTACTGGTCCGCAATCATCATTTGATCGATTTATTAATCCTTATGGTTATGATTCAACTTTTAATGCTGGCAATATTAATGACACTTGGGGTGGAGCATTTGGTGGATCAATGGGGGGAAGTGTAACCGGTAATGGTTTTAATGGCATTTTTGATGTTTTGCAAAAAGGTGGTTCGGGAACTGGCGAGAGTGCTCTTGGCGGAAATCCGCTTTGGGCTGGTGGTTCAAGAGGTCAGTTTTTGGGATGGTAAATTAACTACACTAAAACCTATCTAGGACTTAACCAAAATTAAGTAAAAAAATCATAAATAAAAACTGTTATAAATAGATAATTTAAATTAAAAATCAATGAATAGTATTAATAAAAAACATTTAATAATTTTCTTATTATTTTTTACTAATTCTTGTTATTATAATTGGTATAAACCGATGGGTTATCTTTTTACTCACATGCCAAAAGGTGGAACTCCGGGATTTGAATTGGGTTGGCGACATGGTTGTGAGTCTGGTTTAGGAAGTCAATTCGCTGGAGCACTTTATATGAATTTTTACACTTGGAAAAGAGATGCTGACCTTGTAGTTTCTAATCCAGATTATAATAAAATTCGTAAAAAATACCGCAAAGAATTAGCAAAAGTTAATTGGAATAATATTCAAGAGGTTAAGAAAAATTTTTCAGATTATAATTCAATTTTCTGGGGAGCTCATGCTTTTTGTCGACACTCGGTTTTAGGGATGTTAAACACCGCTGAGATGGATCCAGCACTGCCTGGTGATGAACGCTATAATCCTGCAGCTCACAGTATTGGCAATGTTTGGAAAATGACAGGCAAAGGTGATACGAGAATTGGCACAGGTTTTTGGTAAAATTTTTTCCTCTCAAGCTAACGGAGCTATAGATCCCCCGTAAAGCGGGGGAGCATCAGTCCGAAGTCTTTATTAGCTTTTATAAATTTTTAGGTTTGTAAGGGTCTTTCCCCCCTTTTTTTTTGCAATTTTTAACAATTTTGCTTTAAAAACCAATATAACCTACAACCTCTATACCAAAACCCTATTTTTTTTGAAAAAGGGGTCAGACCCCTTTTTACAAAAAAACCATCATTGAGCCAGATTTTCGTAGGTTAAAAACAATATTATTTTTTTTAAATTATTTTGGAAATTGATTTAATCTACAATCTCTAGTGCAAAACCCTATTTTTTTTGAAAAAGGGGTCAGACCCCTTTTTAATTTTTTTTTGCAATTTTTAGCAATTTTGCTTTAAAAACCAATATAACCTACAACCTCTATACCAAAACCCTATTTTTTTTGAAAAAGGGGTCAGACCCCTTTTTACAAAAAAACCATCATTTAGCCAGATTTTCGTAGGTTAAAAACAATATTATTTTTTTTAAATTATTTTGGAAATTGATTTAATCTACAATCTCTAGTGCAAAACC
>BJGH01000002.1 GCA_014190355.1 Alphaproteobacteria bacterium | reverse complement strand
CAATCTCTAGTGCAAAACCCTATTTTTTTTGAAAAAGGGGTCTGACCCCTTTTTTAATTTCAAATCTCATTCTAGCCTCCAGTCGTTGCGTAAGATCAGGCAAAGCCTGATCGAAAGCACGACCAAATAAAATTATAACACTACGCTTGCGTCAAGGCAAGTTTTACATGAGCGAAAACACCATCAAAAAAATTTATTGGCAAAGGCTTTTTTTTAGCAATTTTTAACAATTTTGCTTTGAAAACCAATCTAATTAACAACCTCTAGATCAAAACCCTATTTTTTTTGAAAAAGGGGTCAGACCCCTTTTTACAAAAAAACCATCATTTAGCCAGATTTTCGTAGGTTAAAAACAATATTATTTTTTTTAAATTATTTTGGAAATTGATTTAATCTACAATCTCTAGTGCAAAACCCTATTTTTTTTGAAAAAGGGGTCTGACCCCTTTTTTAATTTCAAATCTCATTCTAGCCTCCAGTCGTTGCGTAAGATCAGGCAAAGCCTGATCGAAAGCACGACCAAAAAAATTTATTTTTGAAAAAGGGGTCAGACCCCTTTTTTAATTTTTTTTAGCAATTTTTAACAATTTTGCTTTGAAAACCAGTCTAATTAACAACCTCTAGATCAAAACCCTATTTTTTTTTGAAAAAGGGGTCAGACCCCTTTTTTAATTTTTTTTAGCAATTTTTAACAATTTTGCTTTGAAAACCAGTCTAATTAACAACCTCTAGATCAAAACCCTATTTTTTTTTGAAAAAGGGGTCAGACCCCTTTTTACAAAAAAACCATCATTTAGCCAGATTTTCGTAGGTTAAAAACAATATTATTTTTTTTAAATTATTTTGGAAATTGATTTAATCTACAATCTCTAGTGCAAAACCCTATTTTTTTTGAAAAAGGGGTCTGACCCCTTTTTTAATTTCGTAAATTATTGTTGGTTTTTTTAATTCAGGTTCTACAATGTATTTTGTCTAAAAGTTTTTTGAAAAAAATTGATTTTTAAATGATAACAAAGGTTAACAAATATTAACAATTGATAAGTTTTTTCAATCATCATCTTTCAAAATAAGCACCCGTAGCTCAACTGGATAGAGTATCTGACTACGGATCAGAAGGTTAGTGGTTCGAATCCTCTCGGGTGCGCCAAGGCAAGCAAAATTTTTAGCTCAATTAGCTCAATATCAATTGATCTTTTATTTCCTACGTTCATAGCTAAACATAATCTCAAGGCAATTTCAAAGAATTTTTAAGATAAAAAAATTTTTAAAATAATCATTAATTAAAATTCCAACAACTAATGTTATCACTTTAAACTAAAAATGGCTTTTTAAAAAATGATTTAATTTATAGTTTTTTTTTGAAACTTAATTGCCCATTTGGTTGAGAGATATTTTTCAATATCAAGATTTCGTCTACACTTTAAAATTAGTATGGTCATTAGTAACATCATTTAATTTATAGTTTTTTTTAAAACTTAATTGCCCATTTGGTTGAGAGATATTTTTCAATATCAAGATTTCGTCTGCACTTTAAACTTAGTATGGTCATTAGTAACATCATTTAATTTATAGTTTTTTTTAAAACTTAATTGCCCATTTGGTTGAGAGATATTTTTCAATATCAAGATACTCGTCTGCTTTTAAAACTCGATCAAAAACTATAAACTCGCCGATATGGCCAATGAAGGCTTCTGGGGATGATAATCCAACGCATGATGCACCAATTCTAATATTGTTAGACATTGGATTACTTCCGGTATTGCCCGATATATTTTGAACACCATTATATCGAAAAAATGAATTACCAGCGTTGTAAATCAAAGTAATAACATAAGGTTTTCTTAATTGAAAGGTTCCTTGAAAATGTGATGCACCTGCATGCATGTGACCTGCGGAATTGGTATTTGATTCAATTATAAAACAATATTGAGTGCAAGTTGCATTGTCAAAAATGTAATTTCTTTGATTGTTATTTTGATTCATCGCTACTACGAAAATTGTTTTAGCAAAATTATTTGTAACGCTAAAATTAACGTCAAACCAGCCTCCTGCGTTAAAATAGATTGCAGGCAAAGAGTTGATAACATTGGTGCGATAAGTTGCTCGCCCTAATGTTGAAGTAACGGTTGGTCTAAAAGTACTTAACTTGTTAATATCAAACCACTGCGTAATTAAAGTTCCATCAACCGCTTCGCTTTCAATAAAACTCTCTGCTTGAGTTGTTTCTAACCACAATGCCAAATCTTTAATGCTATTTACCGGTGAATTTACAACCAATTGCTTTAAATTGTGAAGACGAAATTGGTTGACCAATCTTGATGACTGAGTAACTCCGGCTACAAGAATACCAATTATTAAAATAACAATCGATAATTCAATTAAGGAAAATGCTTGATATTTTTTCATGAGTTTATATTTTTTATATAGAAATATATTTTATATAATAGTAGTTATTTGTTAGTATTTATTAGTTATCTTTGTTAATAAATATTTGTTTTTTAAAAAATAATTTATTTTGATAAATTTTAATCTCCAGAATAATCAAGTGACTTCACAATTATTTTAAACCCAAAAGATTTGAAATATAGGAAAAATAACTCTGTTAATTATAATTAAACATACAACTTATCTTGAATTATGATATACATAAGTAATAAACCTAAATCTCAAATACCTGATAACAACGCTAAAGCCTATTGCCACTGATTTAATAGAATTTTCTAACTCTTTACCTAAAGCAAATTACTTGATTAAGCTAACTAAATTATCTATAAAAATTAAAATAAATACCCATCGTTAAAAATTTTTAAACTCTTATTAATTAATGATAAATTTTTTTAAAGAGCTGTGATGATTTGAAAAAACCTAAATTATCTAATTTTATCTTCAATATCAGGGCGATCTAGCCGCAATCATAAAAAAAATTAATGACAGTATTTTATTAAGTTCGCCAAAATTTATAGCTGCTTTTAATTATTAGAATAGCAATTTAAGTTATTTTTAATACCTAAGAAATTATTAATTGTCATTTGATATTCTTAAGAAATTAAAAGCAATTTTATTACCAAATCTATTACTCAAAATATCTCAAGACAAAATTAAATTAATAATTTTACTTGCAACCAAATTTAATTAATATTATGAAAATAATGAATTAAATTATTCATTAGTTATTTCTTTATGATCGAGTTAACTGGATATAAGAATTTTGCATCAGGATATAGGAATTTTACGATCACATAACCCATTCCCAAGATTTGAAGAAAATCCTCTGCTAGGATAGTCAATAAAATTGACTGGTGATTTTCATAATTAAGATGACCAAAACCAACGGCAAGAGCAATTCCTCCATGAAATGAAATAAAAATACTTATCCATATTATTATCGAAACTGACCAGATTTTTCGTAAACGAAAGAAATCTCTTCGTCCTTCTAATTCTATTTTTTCTGAAGATGATTTTGTTTTTCTAAAAACAAAATTTTCATTATCATTATTAAAATTATCTTTGCTAAAAAATTGACGAGATTCTTTTAATAAAAAGTGGTCATTTTTTAACTGATCTAAATTATTTTTTTCATCAATATTTTGAAGATTATTATCAATCAAATTATTATGATTTTTTTCTTGCTGCCATGTTTTTTCTAGACTGGAAAGAATTTCATCGAGATTACTCATACAACCTCCTAGATGTTATGAATCCCTCATGTTTTAATCGAAATGTGATTACTTGTCTAGATACTCCAAACAAAACTGATAATTCTTCAACATTAGCTACTTGATAATATTGCTTTAACATTGCTTTTGGAACCAATAAATTGGCCGCAAAACAATTTGCCTCTTTTTCCTTAGCGTCATCAGTATCATAAAGCGATGCATCTCGCCATAAAACCTGATAATCATTAGTTTTAAGCCATTCCTCGTGAAGCAATTTATGGCCCAATTCATGAGCAATTGTAAAAACTTGCCGATAAATATCTTCTTCCTCATTAACAAAGATTTCATTTCTTTTGGAATAAAAAAATCCTGAAATTTTTTTATTTTCTGGATTAAATTTAACAAATCTAACATTAATTCCCAACTCATAAGCAACAACAACGGGATCAACAGGTGGTCCATCAAAGCCAAATCTCTCAAGAATTTTTAAAGCTTCTTCTTTAGCTTTTTTATAATTAACTTCAGTTTTGGTAATTGAATCAAGCTTATTAATTTCAGTTGTTTGTTCTTTTGAATTTTCTGAATTGCTAGAATTGTTTAAAACATTTTTTTGAGCTTCGTAAACCTCAGATTTTGCGGTTTTCGCAAAATTACTAGAATCAGATTTAAGAGATATTTCTTGATCATTTAAAAACTCATTACTTTGAGCTTGATCATTTGATAAATCAGATGAATTTTTCATATCTTGCGAAACTTGTTGTGATGTTGATAAAATTTTTTGATTTTTGCTTAGATCAGAATTTTTAGAGTTACTAACCTCTTGAGCAAATAGCGTAAGCTGATGTCGATCACAATTATCGCTAGAACTATTTTCATTGTTTGAATTTTTTTTGTCAATCATAAATAAATAATTTTTATTTCTTATAGATAATTTTTGTTTTTTAATTAAAACTAGCAAAAGTTTTTTTAATTAGTTATCAAAACAAAACAAAATTTAATCTATCAATTAATTTTATTTTAAAAATTCTTCAGCGTTTTTTTCAATTGTCTTTATTTCCTCTTTGGTTTTTCTCTGCAGATTAGAATATGGATAAAATAATCGTGGATTTGATTTTAATTTTGGCTCGTTTTTAATTAAAAAATTCCAATATAAAAAATTAAAAGGACAAGCTTTTTCTCCTACCGTTTTTTTAACATCATAATAACAATTTTTACAAAAATTTGACATTTTGTTTATGTAATTACCCGAAGAGCAGTATGGTTTAGATGCAACAATTCCACCATCGGCATAAATTGCCATGCCATGAGTATTTGGTAACTCAACCCATTCAAAAGCATCTGCATAAACCGCGAGATACCATTCATTAATTTGCTTTGGATCAATTCCTGCCAATAAAGCAAAATTGCCAGTGATCATCAAGCGTTGAATATGATGACTATATGCATTATCATAAGTTTGTTTAATAACATTACTTAGACAATTCATTTTAGTTTTTTGATGATCCCAATAAAATTCTGGCAAATTATTTTTGTGTTTGAAATAGTTAAGTTCTGCATATTTAGGCATAAAAAACCAGTAAATACCACGAATATATTCTCGCCAACCAATAATTTGGCGAATGAAACCTTCAGCACTTGCCAAATCGCATATTCCTTGGTGATAAGATTTTTCAACTTCTTGACAGCATTTTAATGGATCAAGTAAACCAACATTGATATACATTGAGATTACACTATGAAATCCAAAATCAACATCTTGACGCATGGCATCTTGGTAAATTCCAAAATTTGCTAAACGATTTTTGATAAAATCTCTAAATTGTTTTTCAGCTTGCAGATGAGTTGAAGCATAATTGAAATCCTCGATACTTCCAAAATTTTTTGCAAATTTTTTTTCAACCATTGCTATAACATCCATAACATTTTGATTGTGAGAAATTTTTGGCAATTCTGGAGGAACAACATTTGCAGGCATCGTTTGACGATTTTCTTGGTCGAAATTCCATTTTCCTCCCACTGGCTTAAAAATTGCTTTGCTGGCAGTTTTTTTTGCAACATTTTCCATTAACAATCCAGTTTTCTGACGCATTAAATGATAAAAATTTTCTAAAAGTAACTTCTTTTTGTCTTTGGCATAATTGGCAAACTCATGGTGAGTTGCAACAAATCTGTCATCGCAGCGTATTTCCAAATCAATATTTTTATTAATTTTAAAATCATCAAACATTTTCAAAACGCGATATTCACTGGGTTCAGTGATTATAATTTTTTTTGGCTTTAATTTTTTATTAAAGATTGTTAATTGCTCAATAAAAGACTCGGGTTTTGAAGAATCATCAAGCTTGATATAATGAACTTTAAAACCATTTTTGCTCAGCAAATCAGCGAAGTTACGCATTGCCGAAAAAATAAAAATTAATTTTTTTTTATGATGCTTGACATAGCTTGCTTCCTCTGCAACTTCAGTCATCAAAACCACATCTTGTTTTTTATTAAAGTCCTTAAGCGAGCTAATATTTAAACTTAACTGATCACCCAAAATATAAACCAAATTTGTCATAAATACTTATTATTAATTAACATGTTATTTTTTATTTATTATAACTACAACAAAACTAACTTATTTCTACAAAACAAAATAAGTTATATTTTTTTCAATAATTATCTTGCATATATTTTTTTGATTGCTAAAATTTTCAAAAATTAAAATTCAATTAATTGAAATTTAATTTGCTTTACTGCCATATTTTAACCATACCACATTAACAAAACTACTTTTATGATCACCAGCTATAATGACTCTGATGATTTTATTAAAATCAATCACAATTTTAGTAACACTATTTACAAGGCTCTAGTTGAGACAGGCTTTAAGAGCAATAAAGCACGAAAAATTAGCGACGCTATATCTAATCAGAGCAATCAAATTCTCTCATATCTTGAAAATAATTTTGCCCTTAAAAAAGATTTAGAAAATTTTCAAAAGAATATCGAAAACTTTATTTCAAAAAACCACCAAATATTAAATGGTTATATTTATCAAACCAATATCTTTCTCGACAATATCGAAAAAAAATTTAATTCAACAGAGCCAAAGATAGTCGATCTTGAAAAAAAGATAATCGAAATTTTTATTAGAATTGAGAATCTGGAAAGTAAAATCAATGAAATTGTTATTAAAGTCGATAAAATTGAAAACAAGCTCAGTGAAATTGAAATCAGATTAACCTCAACTCAAAGCCAAATAAGTCAAATTATCACCAGGCTTGATAAGGTTGAAATTAAAATGAATGATATTGAAATAAAAATTAATAATTTAATTAACAGAGTTGACAAAATTGAAGTTAAAATCGATCAAGTCGAAGAAAGGCTTAACGCTCGGATTGATCAAGTTAATGTTAAAATTGATCAGGTTGAAGAAAGGCTTAACGCTCGGATTGATCAAGTCGAAGTTAAAATCACTCAAGTCGAAGAAAGACTTAATGCTCGGATTGATCAGGTCGAAGAAAGGCTTAATGCTCGGATTGATCAAGTCGAAGTTAAAATCACTCAAGTCGAAGAAAGACTTAATGCTCGGATTGATCAAGTCGAAGTTAAAATCACTCAAGTCGAAGAAAGACTTAATGCTCGGATTGATCAGGTCGAAGAAAGGCTTAACGCTAAGATTGATAAACTTGAAATTAAAATCGATAGCATTTGCGACAAATTAACAATTAGAATGGTTTTTTTAGCAACCGCTATAATTGCAATAATTAATTTAATTGATAAATTTTTAAAGTAATTTATTGTAAAATCTTAAAAGTTTTTTAAATATTTGCTTTAAGAAAACTATTTTTTTAAAAATACTAAAATTACAAAATCAATTTCATTATTAATTCAATGACAACTATTTTCAAAATTCTAATTACCGGTGGAACCGGTTTTATTGGTAAAGCTTTGGTTGACAATCTTCTCAAAGAAAATCACCAAATCACTATTCTTACCCGCAATAAAAGTCTAAAAAACAATCATCAAATAACTTACATCAATAATCTTGATCAGGTTGAATTTAATTTTGATATTATCATCAATCTTGCAGGTTCACCAATTGCAGTTAATTGGAACGATCGCAATAAGAAAGAAATTGTCGAAAGCAGAATTAACATAACTCAAAACCTAGTTGATAAAATTAATAATTCACAAAATCCAGTTCAGCTGTTCATTAGCGGATCAGCAGTTGGAATATATGGCATTAATCACCAAAACCACTTCGATAAAATCTCCAACGAAGACAATGAAATATCAATTGATAATAATATTTTTTCACAAAAACTTTGTGATGATTGGGAAAAAACTGCCCTGCAAGCTCAAAGTAAAACTCGGGTTGTTCTTTTGAGAACTGGAATTGTTCTTGGCAGAGATGGTGGTATTTTAAAAAAAATGCTTACTCCCTTCTTTTTTGGTCTTGGTGGAAAAATTGGCAATGGCAAACAAATCATGAGTTGGATTGCTATTGAAGATGTTGTTGGTATTATCAAATTAATTATTGCTGATCAAACCATTACCAAAGCAATTAATGCCTGTTCACCAAATCCTGTTAGCAATCATCATTTCAGTAGTGCCTTAGCCCAAAGCCTTAATCGTCCTTGCCTACTTACTATTCCCGAATTTACTTTGAAATTAATTTATGGAAAAATGGCTCAAGAACTAATGATTGAAGGTCAAAAAATTTTACCAAAAAAAGCTCAAAGCCATAGCTATAAATTTCAATTCGAACAAATCGAAGATTGTCTGGCAAATATTTTTTTAAGTAAACAATGACACTCAGTCAATCAGATCATCAGCGCTATTTACGCAATATTATTCTTCCAGAAATTGGTGAGAAAGGTCAGCAAAAACTTCTTGATAGCAAAGTTTTAGTTGTTGGAGCTGGAGGTTTAGGTTCAGCAATTTTATTTTATCTTAGCGCATGTGGTATTGGCAATCTTGGAATAATTGACAATGATCAGGTTGAATTGTCAAATCTTCAAAGGCAAATTATTCACAACACTCAAGATCTTAACAAATTAAAAATTACTAGTGCTAGAGAAAAAATTTTAGCATTAAATCCAAATATTAATGTTACAACTTATCAAAATTTTGCTGATGAGGAAAACCTTCATTTAATTGCTCAAAACTACGATTTAATTGTTGATGCAAGTGATAATTTTTATACTCGCTTTACTATCAATCAAATTTGTCATAACTTAAAAAAACCAATGGTCTATGGAGCGGTTAAAGGTTTTGTTGGGCAAGTTAGTGTTTTTAAATCTTATCTTGCCAATAACCCTTGCTATGCCTGCTTTAATCCTAATTTTAAAGATCGTAATTTTAATTTACCTCTCAGTGAAAAAGGAATTTTAGGTGCAGTAGCTGGAAATCTTGGAACTCTTCAAGCAATTAATGCAATTAAAGAATTATTAAATCTTGATGAAAGTCTTGTTGGGAAAATTTTATTTTGTGATTTTCTTAAAAATAACTTTCGTAAAGTTAAAGTTACAAAAAATCATAGTTGCAAAATTTGTTGTGACAATTAAAATGATTTTTTAATTTAAAATAATTAAAAAAAATTTTGTAAATATTTTTTGATTTATATTAAATTTTTCAGTGATTTAAAATAATAATTTATAATAATTTTTTTAAAAGAATTATTTATAATTATTTAAAAAAAACTAAGCGGGTGTAGCTCAAAGGTAGAGTTCTAGCCTTCCAAGCTAGCCGTGAGGGTTCGATTCCCTTCACCCGCTCCATAATTTAAATCAGAATTTGCCAATAAACTTTCTTGGCATTTGCAATATTCATCACTAAAAACTACTTAAATTTGGATAGGTGGCCGAGTGGTCAATGGCAGCAGACTGTAAATCTGCCCGCGTTAGCGTTCGCAGGTTCAAATCCTGCCCTATCCACCAACCTTTTCATCACCTTTTTAAATAAAAATTTAAAGTAGGTTTTTTAAGGTCTGCTAAACCCTTGCGAAACAAAGCTCTACAATTTTTCGATTAAAAAGTTGATTTAAAAATCAAAAATCTTTGATTAAAAAACCAAAAAATCACTTAATTTTCTAAATAATAAGAAACAATAGCAAATATTTAAAATAATTAAACTAAATAATATTTAACTACTTTCAACATCGTTACTTTGACCTCTAGCCAACCCTTCAAACTCAAATCAAAATTCCAACCTGCAGGTGATCAACCCCAAGCGATAGATAAGCTTATTGCTGGTCTTGATTTAAAAAAGAAAGATCAAATACTTCTTGGAATTACAGGTTCAGGCAAGACTTTCACCATGGCCAATATTATCGCCAAAACTCAGCGTCCAACCCTGATTATGGCTCACAATAAAACTCTTGCCGCTCAAATATACGGCGAGATGAAAGAATTTTTTCCCGATAATGAAATTGGCTATTTTGTTTCCTTTTATGATTACTATCAACCCGAAGCTTATGTTGTTAAAACTGATACTTTTATTGAAAAAGATAGCTCAATTAATGAGCAAATTGATCGATTGCGGCATAACGCCACTCGAGCATTATTTGAAAGAAGAGATACTATCGTTGTAGCCTCAGTCTCTTGCATTTATGGCATAGGTTCAGCAGATTTTTATTCACAAATGGTTTTACGCCTTAAAACTGGTGATGAAATCAATCGCCAAAAATTGCTTATGCGTTTAGTTGATTTACAATATAGTCGAAATGATTTGGCGTTTGAACGATGCAGTTTTCGAGTTCTTGGTGATGTTGTTGATATTTTTCCTTCGCATCTTGATGATCGCGCTTGGCGAATTGCTATGTTTGGCGATGAAATTGACGAAATAATTGAATTTGATCCTTTAACAGGTGAAACCCTTGGAAAACTTAGCGATATTGCAATATACCCATCCTCGCACTACGTTACCCCAGCCGATGTTATGCAAAATGCCGTTAAAAGAATCAAGGAGGATTTAAATATTCGCCTTACTGAACTAGAAAAAAATAATCGTATTTTAGAAGCTCAACGACTAAACCAAAGAACAACTTATGATTTAGAAATGATGGTTACTTTAGGAAGTTGCAAAGGTATCGAAAATTATTCACGCTATTTAACTAATCGTGAAGCTGGTTCACCTCCTCCAACTTTATTTGAATATCTTCCTCAAGATGCCTTACTTTTTGTCGATGAAAGCCATGTTTCAATTCCCCAAATTGAAGGGATGTATAAAGGTGATTTAGCTCGTAAGTCAGTTTTAGTAGAGCATGGTTTTCGCTTGCCAAGTGCTTTAGATAATCGGCCTTTAAAATTCAGCGAATGGGAAAAATTCAAACCACAAACCATCTATGTTTCTGCTACTCCTAAGGCTTACGAAATCACCAAGTCCGATGGTGAGATTGTTGAACAAATTATTCGTCCAACTGGTCTTTTAGACCCAGTTTGCGAAGTTAGAGAAGCTAAATCACAAGTCGCAAACCTCTTGAAAGAAATTATTAAAGTTAAAGAACAAGGCTTTCGCACTCTTGCTACAACTTTAACAAAAAAAATGGCCGAAGATTTAACGCAATATCTCAACGATGCTGGTATTAATGTGGTATATATGCATTCTGATGTTGATACTTTAGATCGTATTGAAATCATTCAAAATTTACGACTAGGAAAATTTGATTGTTTAGTTGGAGTCAATCTTCTTCGTGAAGGTTTGGACATTCCTGAATGTGCTTTAGTTGCCATTCTTGATGCTGATAAAGAAGGTTTTTTACGCAACGAAACTTCATTAATTCAAACCATTGGCAGAGCTGCGCGAAATTCTTTAGGTAAAGTAATTTTATATGCCGATAAAATGACCAAATCAATGACTAATGCCTTACGAGAAACTCAAAGACGTCGTGAAATTCAAATCGCTTACAATCTTAAACACAACATCACTCCAACCACCACCAACAAACCTCTGGGAAGCGCTCTGGAAAACCTTTACTCGAAAAAAAATAAAGATAATGACGACGAATTAATTAACAAAAAACCAACTATTGAACAAATCGATCAGCTAAAAAGAGAGATGCTTGAATCTGCTAGCAATCTTGATTTTGAAAAAGCCACAATCCTTCGCGATAAAATAAAGCGTCTCGAGGCAATTCGCCTAACTCAATAAATATCATTTCCAATTATTGTTTAAAATTAAAAAATACCTTCACAACATTATAATTGAAGCATTTTAACAAAATATTTTTTTTCAATAAATATTTTAACAAAACTTTCTATGGAAATAGATTAAGGTTTTTAAATATTTTTAACAAAAAAACTAAAATGGTTATTCTGAAATTTCAATTCTTTATGTTGTTATAAAGTAATACGATTTATAAAAAATTATAAAAGTTATTAAAAATATTTTTTTAAAATTCATAAAGGTACAAAATATTTTTTTAACTTTAAAAAATTAATTATTCAATTAATCTATATTTATTGGTTAAAATTTCCCTTTTAATATTCCTTAACCTTTTCAAAAAAACTTAAAATTAATATTTTTAGTTTTACGAATGGTTTTAATAATTTTTTTTATAAAAACATAAATTATTTTTTCTATGACTAAAATAGAACCAAAAGAAGAAAGCAATGAAAGTATTGATAGATTACTTGAAAATTTCGTAAATGAAGAATATACCTATGAGGACAAAATCCTACCTTCTTTAATTAAGAATTTTGAAAACGCTATTAGTTTAGATAAAGAAAATTTTACAAAACCCCAAAACACAGAAGATTTTCAAAAATATGTAAATAAAATCAATAGCAGTTTAAATAAATTTTGTAATAAAATCTCTGATAAATTTAATGAAATTAAAGAAAAAAATACTGCAAAAGCTCAAAATTATTTAAATAATAGATTTGGATTTTATTTTGATTTATTGCCTGAAATTGATAAACTACTTCCTTTAGATCCAGGTCAACCAATTATACAAGGACGAGTACAATACGCTGATTTTAGATCAGCACAAATTGAAAAAATTAAATTATTATCTGCACTTATCAAGGAAAATGAAAATCACGCTTTAACAACAGATCTTAAAGCAATTGAACTTCCGCCACAAGGACCCTTAGTATTTGTTAACCAACAGCAACAACAATCTGGATATACTCCCTCAGTGCCACCAGGACCCTTAGTATTTGTTAACCCACAGCAACAACAATCTGGATATACTCCCTTAGTGCCACAAGGACCCTTAGGAGTTGGTAACCAACAGCGACAACAAAGAGTACATTTTCTGGACCAAAGTCAACAACCGCAGCGATTAGGCAAGGAAACTGATCTCCTTAGGTCACAAATACGTTCACCGCATAATTCCTTAGTATTTAACCAACAACCTGGATTTACTCCCTCAGCGCCACAAGTACGCTTAGTATTTGTTAACCCACAGCAACCACAAAGAGTACATTTTGCGAACCAAAGTCAACATCCGCAGCCATTAGACAAGGAAACTGATCTCCTTAGGTCACAAAGACCGAAACCGCCTAATCCCTTAGTATTTGTTAACCCACAGCAACAACAACCTGGATTTGTTCCCTTAGTGCCACAAGGACCCTTAGTATTTGTTAACCCACAGCGACAACAACCTGGATCAAATCCCTTAGCGCCTCAAGGACCCTTAGGAGTTGGTAACCCACAGCAACAACAACCTGGATTTGTTCCCTTAGTGCCACAAGGACCCTTAGGAGTTGGTAACCAACAGCGACAACAAAGATTACATCCGGTTCATTTTCTGGACCAAAGTCAACAACCGCAGCCATTAGACAAGGAAACTGATCTCCTTAGGTCACAAAGACCGAAACCGCCTAATCCCTTAGTATTTGTTAACCCACAGCGACAACAACCTGGATTAACTCCCTCAGCGCCTCAAGGATGCTCATTAGTCGACAACCAACAGAAATCAAATCAAGAATTTGATCCCCTTTGGTCAAATGAAAGAAAAATAAAAAAACTAGGAACACAAGCTATTCTACAATTTAGAAATTCAAAAGATCCTGAAATTAGAAAAGAACTGCAAGAAGTTTTAAAAGAATTGGGCCAAATAGAGATAGAAATTCTTAATAGAAAAAATGTTCAAGGAAAACAACAAAGTCCTAGTCCTACTAGTACTAAAGAAACAGGAGGTCGTTAAAAAAAACTATGAATAATTAACATGAATTAAAGATTATTTGTTTTTGTTTTATTTAAAATTTTTTAACAATTATAAATTTTGTAACTTATTATTTTTTGGCTTATCTATAATAATTTTTCTTATCAATTATCAGATTTTTTAAACAATTAATTAGACATTCAAAGTTTTTCGTAGAGCATTCTTAACCTTTTTTAAAAGAAAAGTTAAAATTTTTATCTTTAAGTCTTTATGTTAAAGCAATTTAGAACTAGATTAAAATTTTATAAACCCTTGAAAAATTATTAAAGATAATGCTTTTCATAAAGTCTAACCAATAAATTGTTAACTTAATAGGTTTTAAAGATTAATTTTGTTTTCTAATAATAGCTAATTATTCATAAATCAGCTGACTATATGAATTAAATGCAAATATTTTAAATTATTCGACTCAAGATTTGCATGACAAATTAAGAAAAATTACCTTTAATTAGAAAACTAATTTTTACTTTACAACTCCACTGACAACCTCGAAGTTGTTTGTTGTTCTGAGGTTTCTATAACGCTACTAGGAGTTATTTCTACAGGTTTTTGCTTTACACACTTTTTAATATGCCCTAATCTTTCTACTAATTTTTGCTGAATTCCGCTGTTCCATTTTTAAATTTATCAGCAGACTCAAATATTATGGCTAAAATTTCTAGGAATTTTATCTTCATAATCCTTACCCAATACCAAAACAGCTGAAACAACTGAACCAATTAGACTTCACCTGCCAACTAAAACATTAGAAATGATGACTTTAATTTTATCTGGTGGAGATTCTTCATACTTAATTCCCAACAGAGCAAATAATTCTCTTGCTTTAATTTCAAAATCAGTTTCAAAAGCTTTATTATAATTACCATTTGGATTATGATAAGACGCTTTCCATTTTTCTTGATCTTTGGTTAGACATAGAGTTAATCTTTAAGAATCTTTATCTTTTTCAAAATCAAGATTTATAATAATTTTATCAATCCTTTATCACTGATTAATTTTTTAATAATTTTTGATTTTTTTTGATCTTCAAAGCCAAGTTTATTTTGAATTCGTAAAATTATTATATTTTTAATCTCGCCAAATTTATTATCGCTAACCTTAAATCCGGCAAAAGTTTTGTGTCCATCAACAAAAGCAAATTGCTACCTTCTTTTTCGGCAATACTGTTAAGTATGTTAATCAATTGTATTAATAAAATTTGAAGATCTATCATAAAATGCATAATTTAAAAAAGAATAAGATTCTTGAATGCCAGCTGAGGTATTAATTCACTAAAACTTTTTGAGTCGTCAACATAGAACAATATTTCCTTACATAAATTTGGACTTTTTATATAATTTGATTTTTTTTATTTGATCAGTAATTTTGATAAGAAGATTTTACTGCTGCTTGATTTTTAAAATTAATAATAATGAGTTAAATACATGCTTAATTTTAATTTTTCTATAAATTAAAAAAAACTTTAAATTTTTAGTTAATTTTTTTATTTAAATAATTTATAATCAAAAAAATTTATTGTTCAATTATTTGTTTTATAGCTTGCCTTTAATGATCTTACTTGATGCAATTTTAACAGCGTATATTTTTTCTTACATAACAATTGTTGTTATTGCTTGTTTATTAATAACATATTTAACTTGCAGTAAACTTAATTCACTAATTGTTAAGATTTTAAGATCGCTTAGAATCTAATTCTCTATATTTTAACTGATTAAGGCTTTTGTAAAATATTTGATTTCACAATTTACTGCACTTAATTTTAATACCCCTAATATCCCTTACTATGAATTTATTAACCTAATTCCCAAAAGGCAGAATTTATTATGCAAAAACATCAAAATGTCAAATTAATCTTTAAACGAAAACAATCGATTAATTAGCAATATCGATAAAATTGATCTTGATTTTGTTTTATAAGAAGCTGTTTTGAAGTTTAAGGAGGTTATTTTGATATTTAAATTTATATCACTAATTAGCAGTTTTTTGGTATTGCTTGCTACATTCTTATATCGCCTTTTATCCTTTAGAATCTTAATCGCTCGATATTTTTAATAATTCGCCAATTATTGGAATATTCTTTATAAAAAATTAATTTGAAATTTAATTTAAAAAATTTTAAGATTGAAGATCCAATAGTTTATGTAACTAAAAAAACTTTTAAGATTACTAAATTGCTAAGCTTAAAAAATAATTTAATTAACGATAATTCGCTATAATTATTTGGCAAAATTATCATTTTTAAGTTATGAATATCATCTTGTTCTAAAGGCTTTGTTGGCATAAATTGCTGTGAAAAATCATGCAAATTTTTTAAGTTCATGCTTTATTTTTTTATTTACCAAAATAATAAATATCGCAAAAATGGCGGGGTAGCTCAGTTGGTAGAGCAGCGGGATCATAATCCGCGTGTCGGGGGTTCGATCCCCTCCTCCGCTACCATATAAATCACGATATATTTCAAAATCATTTTAAACTTTTAGGGTTTTAAATAGGGTTTGTAGTTGGTTTGTTGTGGCTTTAAGGATTTATAGTTTTTCTTAAAAGAAATTAATTTTTTTAAGATCTGTTAAAAAATATTAATAAAAAAATAATAAATTAAAATTTAATATGTCGCAAAATCTTGCTCACACTTCTGAATTTTTCAGCACTAATATTGTTTTTATCAATGAACTTTACCAAAAATACTTAGTTAATCCAAACAGCGTTGATCAATCATGGGCGAATTTTTTTAAAGAAAATAATGATGAAATAAAAAGCATTCTTCTTGATTATCAAGGACCAGCATGGGCAAAAAGAAACTTGAAAATTATTGGTTGTAATGAATATGATATTTCTTCAAATAGTGTTAAAGAAGTTAAAAAAGACAATAAATCTCCAGTTAAAAACCCTGTTGAAAATTCTAGCAGTCAAGAACTTAACTTAAAACTCAGCAAATTAATTGATGCTTTTAAAAGATTTGGGCACTTGGCCTGCAATCTTGATCCACTTAACTTAACCTCAGCTAATGATGTCAAGGAAATTGCCTTGTCTACTCACAATATTAAAAATGAAGACCTGTCTTGCGAAGTTGATTATCAAGGACAAAAGGTTCAACTTCAACAAGTTTTAGCTAACTTAAATTATATTTATTGCAATAAAATCGGTGCTGAATTTGAATATATTCGTAACCAAGCTGAAAAAGATTTCTTAACGAAACAATTTGAAAACAGTGCATTTAGTCCAATTTCTCCAAATGAAAAAAAGAAAATTTTAAGTGAAATTATCCGTAGCGAAAGATTTGAACAATTCCTTCACAAACGCTTTCCTGGGGCAAAAAGATTTTCAGTAGAAGGTGGTGAATCAGCAATTTGCGCTATTGAAAAAATTATCGATAATTCTGCCAAAAAAGGTGTGAAAAAAATTATTATTGGCATGGCTCATCGTGGAAGACTCAATGTTTTAACGGGAGTTATGAATAAGCCATACCATCGGTTATTTGCTGAGTTTCAAGGTATCCCAGGAATCCCCGAAGGTATCACTAAATCAGGCGATGTTAAATATCACATGGGCTATTCAAGCGATAGAGATATTGCTGGCAATAACATTGCTTTATCTTTGGCTTTTAACCCATCGCATCTTGAAGCGGTTAATACCGTTGTGGCTGGGCGAGTGCGATCTACTCAAGATTTACTTGGCGATAAAGACCGTTACCAGGCATTAGCTTTATTAATTCACGGCGATGCTGCATTTGCTGGTCAAGGCTCGGTTGCCGAAAGTCTGGTTATGAACGGAACCAAGGGCTATGATACTGGTGGAGTTATTCACTTAATTATCAACAATCAAATTGGTTTTACTGCTAACCCTTCGGACTCCAGAAGCACAATATACGCCTCAGATTTAGCAAAATCAATTGATGCACCAATTTTCCATGTTAACGGCGATAGCGTTGAAGATGTTGTTAGAATTTCTCAAATCATTTCTGATTATCGTCAAACCTTCAAAAAAGATGTAGTGCTTGATGTGATATGTTATCGTAAATATGGTCATAATGAGGGTGACGAACCACTCTACACTCAACCAATCATGTATCAAAAAATTAAAGATCAGCAATCACTTGAAAAAATTTACTCACAACAGCTAATCAATGAAGGCTCAATTACTAAAGATCAATATCAACAAATGATTGATGAATTTGAAAAAATGTTAAATAGTGAATTTGACAAAGCTAACTCTTTCAAAGCCCTTGAGCCAGATTGGCTTAAAGGCGATTGGCAAAATATCAAAGATGGTGATAATTCACCAACTAAAACCGCTATCAGCGAAAAAAAATTAAATGAGCTAATTGTTAAATCAACCACAATTCCTGTTGATTTCAATGCCAATTTGAAAATTGTTAAACAATTAGAAGCGAGAAGACATGCAGTTGAAAAAGGTCAAGACATTGACTGGGGAACTGCTGAAGCATTGGCATTTGCCAGTTTGATTGAGCAAGGTCACCATGTTCGTATCACTGGGCAGGATGCTGGAAGAGGAACATTTTCTCATCGTCATTCAATTTTACATGATGCTAAAACTGCTCAGCGTTACAATATTTTTTCAACTCTTGCTAGTCAAAAAGCTAGTTTTGAAGTTTATGATTCAGTACTTTCAGAATATGGAGTTCTTGGCTTTGAATATGGCTATTCATTAAACGATCCAAATACCTTAACGATTTGGGAAGCACAATTTGGTGATTTTGCCAATGGTGCTCAAATTATCTTTGACCAATTTGTTGCTTCTTCGGAAGTTAAATGGCTTCGCAAATCTGGATTAGTAATGCTCTTGCCTCATGGTTATGAAGGACAAGGTCCAGAACATTCTTCTGCAAGACTGGAGCGATATTTACAAGCCTGCGCTGATAACAACTTACGAGTGGTAAATATCACTAACCCAGCGAATTTTTTCCATGCCTTGCGTCTGCAAATTGTCAATAAGGATCGTAAACCATTAGTGGTTATGTCACCTAAATCGCTGTTAAGACATAAACTTGCTGTTTCTAAAATTGAAGAATTTAGCAAATTAAATTTCCGACCGATTATCTCAGAAGAAGAAAAATTAGTTAGCGATGACAAAATTAAACGAGTTGTGCTATGTAGTGGTAAGGTTTACTATGATTTGTTTGAAGCGCGTCAGGCTAACAAAATAAATGATATTGCCCTAATTCGCATCGAACAACTCTATCCATTCCCTGCAATTGAGTTAGCCAGTGAGCTAAAAAAATATAAAAATGCTGAAATTATTTGGTGTCAAGAAGAACCAAAAAACATGGGTGCTTGGCATTTTGTTGACGATTACATTGAAGAAGTTTTATTGCAAATTAAACATAAAACTAGCCGTTCAAAATATGTTGGTCGAATTGCTTGTGCCTCCCCTGCTACAGGCTATGGATCTTACCACACTCGTGAACAAAAACAATTAATTTCACAAGCACTGGGAATAGAAAAATAAATTTATAATTGTCTCATAGACAATATTAATTTTTTTCAACCACTTAAATCGCAATAAAAAAATTTGTGATCGCTAAAATCTTTAATTTTGATAGCTATAAGATTAATTTAAATTTAACTTAACGCCATTAATTAGCAGCGATTTTAAACTCCTTGCCAGCTTTAAGATCTTCAAGAATTTGCATCATTTTTTCAGAAGTTAAATCTTCAGCGTAGTCATCATTAATTTGGACAATTGGAGCATTAACACAAGCACCTAAGCACTCGACTTCCTTGAGAGTAAAAAGCCCATCAGCTGAAGTTTCATCCATCTTAATACCTAATTTTTTTTCGCAATCTTTAAGAATTTGATCAATGCCACGAAGCATACAAGGGGTTGTCTTACAAAATTGTAAAAGATATTTGCCAACTGGTTTTAAATTATACATCGTGTAAAAACTGGCAATTTCATAAACTTTAATTTCAGGCATTTCTAGAATTTTAGCAACTTGCTCAATAGCACTTTTAGAAAGCCAATTGAAATTCTGGCGTTGAGCCAAATCAAGCAAAGGCATTACTGCTGATTTTTTCCGATTTGCAGGATATTTTTTTAAAATCTCTGCAACTTTTGTTTTATTTTCATCATTAAATTCAAAACTCATAAAATTAATTTTAATTTATTTAACTTGTTGCCAAATTGCTCTTTTTGCCATAACTAAAATTACTAACAAAATAAACAGAAAGATCATTGTTCTAACGCCCATTTTTTTACGATGCTCCATTTCTGGCTCAGCACTATATTGTAAAAAATTTACGACATCAACAATCATTTGCTCTTTACTAGCGAAAGTTCCATCCTTATAGTCAACTTGATTATCTTCAAGAATTGGGGCGGGCATGGAAATTTGTCTGCCTTCAAAATAAAGGTTATAATTTTTGCCACTTGCTAGATTGAAACCATCTGGAACATCTTTGTAACCAGTAAGCAATGAGTAAACATAATTTGCTCCGTCATGACGGGCTTTGATAATTAGCGACAAATCAGGTGGATAAGCACCACCATTAGCAGAACGAGCAGCTTGCTCATTAGCATAAGGTGATACAAATTTATCAGATGGCAAGCCTGCTCTTTCAAACATTTCACCATCATCGTTGGGACCATCTGTAACTAAATATTCACTAGCAATTTGCTTAATCTCATTTTCATTAAAGCCAATATCACCAAGATTACGAAAAGACATCTGCTTCATAGCATGACAAGCGGAACAAACCTCGCGATAAACTTGATAACCGCGTTGAATTGAAGCTTTGTCAAATCTCCCAAAAATTCCCTCAAACTCCCATTTCATTTGTTTAGGATGCAATGCCGATGTGGCAAGTTCATCATCATTTACCAATGAGCTTGCTAAAGATTGCTCAAGCGCAAGTAATGCGAAAATGATGTTAAATAAAAATAGTGAAATTAAAAATTTTTTTTGCATTTTTTTATAGTCTAAGTAGTTTTAATTTAATTAATTTTAATTTATTTACCTTAGTTAATAATTATTTAAATTGATAATTTATTTACTTATGATGACTTTGCCGATAATGCTCATCAATTGAACTTGGCAAAGGAAGAATTTTTTCAAACTTTGGTAAATTTGGTAAAATAATTAAAAAATATGCATAATAGTAAAAAGTTGCTGTACGCGAAGCCCATATATACCAACCTTCTGCAGGAGACTTACCTAACCAACCAAGAAATATAAAATTTGCTACAAACACATAAAAAAACTTTTGAAATGTTGGACGATATGCTCCAGAACGAATTTTGCTGCGATCCAAATAAGGAATAAAGAATAATAAAATTATTGCCCCAAACATCATCACTACGCCACCAAGCTTGTCTGGCACAGCTCGCAAAATAGCATAAAATGGCAAGAAATACCACTCCGGAACGATATGAGGAGGAGTAACCAAAGGGTTAGCTGGAATATAATTATCAGGATGTCCTAAAGCGTTAGGATAGAAAAATAAGAAATATCCAAACACTATAAAGAAAGCAACAAAACCAACCATGTCTTTAATTGTGAAATATGGATGAAATGGGATTGAATCTTTTTTGGTTTTCATCGGTACACCGCTGGGGTTATTTGAACCTACGGTATGAAGAGCCATTAAGTGTAAAAAAACAATGCCAACAATTAAAAAAGGCATTAAAAAATGTAACACAAAAAAACGGTTGAGTGTTGGATTGTCAACCGAATATCCACCCCACAACCACTCAACAATCGATTGACCAACAACTGGAATTGCTGAAAATAAATTGGTGATAACTGTAGCACCCCAGAAACTCATTTGTCCCCATGGCAAGACATAACCCATGAAAGCTGTAGCCATGGTTAAGAGGAAAATAATAATTCCAATCCACCATAAAACTTCCCGTGGAGCTTTATATGAACCATAAAACAATGCTCGAATGATATGGGCATAAAGTGCTACAAAAAACATTGATGCTCCAACAGCATGAATATAACGAATCAACCAACCATAATTAACATCACGCATGATATGTTCAACTGAATCAAAAGCATATTTGGTATTAGGAACATAATGCATTGCCAAAAATAAGCCGGTGAGAATTTGCACAACTAAAGCAATTCCAGCAAGTGATCCAAAGTTCCACCAATAGCTTAAATTTTTTGGGTATGGATGTTTTTTCAAAGTGTTTTCAAGCGTTGCTACAATTGGCAATCGATCATTAATCCAGCCTGCTACTTTAGACTTTTGCGTTATTGATTGCCCAATATCATTTTCAATTGAATGAAAGACTTCAATTTGTTGTTTGGGACTAAGCTCTTCATCTTGATTATCGAAGGAAAATTTTTGTGACATTTTTAACCAATTTTAATTGTTTTATCATTAAGAAATTCATAAGGAGGAATTTCTAAATTTTTTGGAGCTGGACCCTTACGGATTCTAGCCGAAGTATCATATTGTGAACCATGGCATGGACAAAACCAACCTTTATATTCTCCCTGTCCAGTAATTGGGACACAACCTAAATGAGTACAAATACCTATGGTAACAAGCCATTCCTCCTTACCTTTTTTCACGCGATCAGAATCGGCTTGAGGATCTTTCAATTCTGATAGCTCAACTTTTTGAGCCTCAATAATTTCTTGCTCACTTCGCCTTTTTATGAATACTGGCTTTCCTCGCCACATAACTTTTTTTTCTTCGCCAATTTTAATTGCAGAAATATCAACTTCAATCGATGCCAATGCCTGAACATCTTTTGAAGGATTCATACTATCAATAAAAGGTAAAAACGCACATGCCACACCAAGACCTGCGGTTGTATAGGCAGTGTTTTTTAGAAATTTTCGTCGTGAAGCTGATTTAATCTCGTCGTCTTGAAGAATTGATGGCGATTTGACTAACTCTTCAGATGAAGTAATTGTTGAATCGGGTTGTTTATTTTGCAAATTTTCTTGAGCCATTTTAAATAAATTTTAAATAGATTTTGAATAGATTTTAAATAAATTCTCAAATTTTAAATATTATAAAAATTATAAAATATTTTTGTTAACTTTTGTTAAAAATAGTTATTTTTTTAATTAGATTAATTTGAACTAAATTTGAAATTTTGATAATAAAATTTTATGGTAAAGTAATTTATCAACTTTAAAGTTTAAATTCTAGTGAATTTTTTTAAAACTTCAACTTTTATTTAATCTTAAATTTAGTAAATTAATATGACTATTTTAAAAATAAAAAAACTTGCCAATTACCAAGATCTCCCTTTACCAAAGTACGAAACCAAAGGAAGTGCTGGAATGGATTTAGTTGCTTGCATTGACGAAGATATTATTATCAAACAAAATGAAATCAAACTCATTAAAACAGGAATTGCTATTGCTTTAGAACATGGCTATGAAGCCCAAATTCGTCCGCGTTCTGGATTAGCTTTAAAAAACGGTATCAGTGTTCTAAATACTCCAGGAACAATTGACAGCGATTATCGTGGAGAAATTTGTGTAATTTTAATAAATCACTCAGCCAATGATTTCGTTGTTTCACGAGGAATGAGAATTGCTCAAATGGTTATCAGTAAATATCAACAAGCTAACATTAATGTTGTTGAAGAGTTAGATGAAACGCAGCGCTCAACTGGTGGTTTTGGCTCAACTGGAGTTTAAAAATTGCCATATAGAGTTTTTTTATAAAAATTGCTAAGCAAATTTTTTTTAAGATCTACGAAATATCTAAAGATAATAAAAATTTATTGACGATAGTGAAATAAATTTTAAAATATTTTATTAAATGATTTATTAACAAAATTTTAACCTAAAATTATGAGTATTGAAATTAAAGTTCCTGCCCTTGGAGAATCTGTATCCGAAGCATCAATTGCCAAACTTCACAAGAAGGTTGGTGATGCCGTAAAAGCTGATGAACTTATTTTAGAATTAGAAACCGATAAAGTTACCTTGGAAGTTAATGCTCCTGCAAATGGAGCAATTACTGAGCTTAAAGTTAAAGAAGGCGATAGCGTGAAAGTTGGCGATTTAATTGCCCTCATGCAAGCTGGAGCTCAAGCAAGCACTCAACCAATATCTCACTCTAATACTCAAAATTCTCCCTCGCTAGGCCATAATATCCCAACTCCACAAAATATCTCAGCTAACAATACCTTTTTATCACCAGCTCCAAAAAAAATAATTACCGAAAATAATCTCGATGCTAACAAAATTAATGGAACTGGTAAAGATGGCAGAATCACCAAAGGCGATGCCCTAGATGCACTGAGTAACAAAGCTAGCTCAAGTGCTGACCTGCCGAGCACCTCAGGTGGCTCTTTAAAACCAACTGAACGCGTTAAAATGTCCAAGCTTCGTCAAAAAATTGCCGAGCGATTAAAAGAATCTCAAAATACCGCGGCAATTCTTACCACTTTCAATGAAGTTGATATGAGTGCAATTATGGCTATTCGCGGTGATTATAAAGAAATTTTTGAAAAGAAACATGGCGTAAAATTAGGCTTTATGTCGTTCTTTGTTAAGGCTTGTATTATTGCCTTAAAAGAAATTCCTGCAGTTAATGCTGAAATTGATGGAACCGATATAATTTACAAAAATTTTTATGATATTGGGGTAGCAGTTGGCTCACCGCAAGGTTTGGTTGTTCCAGTCCTTCGCGATGCAGATAAATTAAATTTAGCGCAAATTGAAAAAGGTATTGCTGAACTCGGTACCAAAGCTCGTGATGGCAAACTTACTTTGCCAGACCTTGCTGGAGCAACATTCACAATTTCAAATGGTGGAGTTTATGGTTCTTTGATGTCAACTCCGATCATTAACCCTCCGCAATCAGGAATTCTAGGAATGCATAAAATTCAAGATCGACCAATGGTTGTTAATGGCGAAATTAAAATCCGTCCGATGATGTATCTAGCCTTGTCTTATGACCATCGTATTATTGACGGCAAAGAAGCAGTAACTTTCTTGGTTAGAATTAAAGAATTATTAGAAGATCCGCGTCGTATTGTCATGGACATTTAATTGCTTAATGAAAAAGATTATAATCGCTAATTCACAACAAATGATTGATTTGGCTAAAAAAATAGCCAATGATACAGATGTTAAAACCATCGCTTTAAAAGGAAGTCTTGGGGTTGGTAAAAGCTTCTTTGCTAAACATTTTATCAATCATTTGCAAGATAAAAAAAGTGAAATCCTAAGCCCAACTTTTAATATTGTTTGCTCTTACGATACCAAGAAAGGTGAGGTTTTTCACCTTGACTTATATCGCTTGAAATCAGCTAATGAACTTGAAAATATTGACTTCTTTTCAATTATCAATAATCACATCTGCTTGATTGAATGGCCAGAAATTGCTGAAAAATTTTTGCCTAAAAATTATCTGGAATTAATAATTTCAACGCTACAAAATAGCAACATCGACAATGAACAATATCGCGAAATTTTAATTAATTATCATGGAAAAATATAATTTTACAGTTAGTGAATCAGAAGTTGGCATCAGAATTGATAAATTTCTTAGCGAAAAATTTAAAGAAATTAAACCAGAAATAACCCGTTCAAAAATCCAAAATTTACTTGATAATAAATTGATTGAGTGTGATGGGAGTATAGATATCAACTCTTCACAAAAAACTAAAATAAATCAACATTTCTCAATATCTTTAACTAATACTCAACAATTATCAATTACTCCTAAAGAAATTGCTTTTAAAATAGTTTTTGAAGATGATGATTTAATGGTCATTGATAAACCACCCTACTTAACTGTTCACCCTGGCAATGGCAATCAAGATCATACCTTGCTTAATGCCTTGCTTCATACCCATCAAAATAAGTTATCGCAAATTGCTGGTGAATTTCGTGCAGGAATTGTTCATCGTCTTGACAAAGACACAAGTGGTTTGATGCTTATTGCCAAAAATGATTTATGTCATCTTAGATTGAGTGAAATGTTAAGAGATCGAATTATTAAGCGTAGTTACTTAGCAATGATTTATGGTGTTATGGAACCCAAATTTGGCACAATTAATACCGATATTGAAAGATCACGGGTTAATCGTTTAAAAATGCGTATTGTCAAAAATGGTAAAAGAAATGCCATAACCCATTATCAAACTTTAGAAATTTTTGCTAATAATTTAGCAAGTCTTGTCGAGTGTCAACTTGATACCGGAAGAACTCATCAAATTCGCGCTCATTTCGAAGCAAAAAAACATTCACTGATTGGTGATCAACTTTATAATTCTGCTAAAAAAAATTTAGGCAAAGATATTTCCGATAATTTAAAAAAAATTTTACAAGATTTCCCAAGGCAAGCTTTGCATTCATTTAAAATCGAATTCACTCATCCAATAAATCATCAATTTCTAAGTTTTAAAATTGATTTACCAGATGATCTTGAACAACTTTATCAAGCGTTAAAAAATGGCTAATTTTAACCAAAAAATTATCATAATTTCTGGAGCAACAGCTTCAGGTAAATCAGAGTTAGCAGTTGATTTTGCCCAAATAAATCACGGTGTTATCATCAATGGTGATTCATTGCAACAATATCATGATTTACCAATTCTTAGCGCTTTACCAAATCTTGAAATGCAAAAAAAAGTTGAACATCAATTATATGGTCATCTTGATTATAACGAAAAATCATCAGTAGCCCAATGGCTAGCAAAGGTAAAAAAAATAATTGAAGATATTTGGCAGAAAAATCAATTGCCGATAGTCGTAGGAGGAACTGGTTTATATTTAAGCAAATTAATTGATGGGATAAATTTTATTCCAGAGATTTCTAACCAGACTAAAATCAAAGCTCAGGAACACTTCTTAGAACTTGGCTTTGAGCAATTTAAAAAAAAATATGGCAATGACAAAATCATTGACAAACAAAGATTAATTAGAGCTTGCGAAGTTTTTTTAGAAACTCGACAACCAATAGAGTTTTGGCAAAGTCAAGTTAAGCAGAGAATTTTTCCAGATGCAGAATTTATTCATGCAAACCTTGCTTTAGCAAGAGAAACAATCTATCAAAATTGCGATTTACGATTTGCAAGTATGCTCAAAACAGGAGCAATTAGCGAGGTTGAGAATTTACTTAAAAAAAATATTGATTTAACTTTACCAATCACTAAAACTCTAGGCTTTATTGAGATTAAGAAATTTTTAAAAAAAGAAATTAATTTTGCTTCGATGCAAGAACTCGCTCAACAAAAAACACGAAACTATGCCAAAAGGCAATTAACATGGTTTCGTCATCAATTTAAAGACATTAATTTTTTTGCCGAGAAAAAATTAGCTTATGATTTTCTTGAACAAAAAATAAAATAAATTTAATCATGAAATTTAATGATCAAGGCTTTATAATTGCGAGTAAGGATTACGGCGA
Source organism: Alphaproteobacteria bacterium (assembly GCA_014190355.1). Lineage (GTDB taxonomy): Bacteria > Pseudomonadota > Alphaproteobacteria > Rickettsiales > UBA1997 > CAILUF01. The sequence continues at coordinate 231,556 of BJGH01000002.1, read as the reverse complement.
AAAATCAGCTGTGGTAAAAATTTTAAGCGAAGAGCATGGTATTTGTCGAGCATTTATTCGCCAAGCACAATCACCAAAAACTAAAAATATTTTACAAATTGGCAATTTAGTTTCTTTTACTTACTCAACTCGTCTTGAAGAAAATCTTGGCAATTTTACTCATCTTGATATTGTCCAAAGCAATAGTGCATATTTTATGTTTGATAAGCTTAAATTAGATTGTGTTCAATCAATATTATCAATTATTGATGAGTTATTTTTAGAATATGATTCAAGCCCTGAACTTTTTAACTATGTCAATGATTTTCTATTGTTTTTAAGTAATACTACACATAAATCATCAACTATTATTGCTAAATATATAAAATTAGAATTATTAATTTTACAAGTTTTGGGTTATGGTCTAGACTTTTCATCATGCGTTGTTACTAATTCAACAGTTAATTTAAGTTACATCTCACCAAAATCCGGAAGAGCGGTAAGCCTTGATGCAGGTCAAAAATATCACCATAAATTACTTAAATTACCGCAATTTATTCTTGATGAAGATGCTCAATACATTGAAGAACATCTCGTTGATGGATTAAAACTCAGCGGATATTTTCTCGAGAAAATTTTTATCAGCAATTCTGCTCATAAAAAATTGTTTTACCGTGATAATATCCTAAGATCGATTGCCAGAAAAATATCTGAATAGCTTAAGATTATGCCGATAAAATCTTAAAAGATTAACTCAAAAAAATTAGCTTACCTAACCATTCACTGATTTCAAGATATTGCCCAAATAACAAACAAACTAAGGCAGAAATACACATAGCTGGGGCAAAGGGGAAAGTTTCATCCTTCATTAATTTTTGCCATAGTATGCCAAAACAAACTCCGACTAATCCACAAATCATCATAAAGGCAATGAAATTTTTGATACCCAATAAAATTCCTGCAATAAAAAAGAATTTAAGATCATCAACTCCAATTGCTGAAATACCCGCTCCAAAATAGAAGAACAACCATAAAGCAATGGCAAATAAGGTAAAAGCAAAACCATCTCTAAAAGCAATTAACAAAGAAAAACTATCATTGTGAAAAACCACTAAAAGACCAACAAAAATAGTTAAAATATACTGCATTAAATCTGGAATGAAATAATGCTCTAAATCAACAATTATCATACATAAAAGCATGGTTGTTATAGCAAAATAAAGAATGGTTTGTGAATTAATTTGGCGATCAAGAACATAATAAATCCCTAAAAAAATTACCAAAAAACACAGCTCAATTAGCGGATAGCGTGCAGAAATTTTAGTATGACAAAATGAACATTTACCTTTTTGAATAAGCCATGAAAAAATCGGAATAAGGTTTTTAAGATGCAAATGATGATTGCATTTTAAACATTTTGAACGAGTAAAAACTAAAGATTGTTTAGTAGCTAAGCGATGGGTAAATAAACTTGCGAAACTTCCCATTATTAGTGCTAAAATAATTACTAAAAACAGTTGCACTTGCGGTGATAAAATCATTAAAATATTGTTTTGCATAATTATGAATTAGTTTTAATTTGTTGTACAGATTTACCAAATTGATTTAAAAAATTAATTTTTGGCTAATTTTTAATTTTAAAATAAAAATGTCTTTTTTGTCAAAATTTTTTAACATTTTTTTAACAATCTTTTGCATAATGCTAGTTTTTAGCTGTTCGCAAAAACCTGCAAAAATTATTAATCGCTCAAATGTTTTTTATAACAAAAGCAATCAATTTAACCGCGATAAATATCAGAATTTAAGCAAAAAAACTTCACCAAAAAAATTGGTTAATTCTTCTGAAAAGAATATTGCAACACCACAAGAAATTTCTAAAAAAGATCAAGATTTAGTAAACAATAATAAATCCCCAAATCTTGAGAATAACCCTTTAAAAACCACTAATCTACAAAATGATATTGATCAATCAAATAAAGGAAGTAAAGAGTTTAAAATAGTTATTTCTCAAGACAATGAGACTCTCTACGCCATCAGCAAAAAATATCAAATTTCTGCTCGCGAGATAATTGATCTTAATAAATTAAAAGCTCCTTATCGTTTAAAAAAAGGTGATACAATTAAAATCCCTCATCGACAATTTCATATTGTCAAGAAAGGTGATACCTTATTTAGTATTGCTAGAAATTATCACATGAAAGTTGATGAAATAATTGCCATCAACAAACTTGAAAAACCTTATGAAATCAAAACTGGCAATAGTTTGCAAATTACAAATTTTAAAAATATTGAAGAGCCGAAAAATCTTACTACTAAATCTAATCAAGAAAAAATTATTAATCAATCTAACCCATATTCAAAAAATTCCTTGAATGTTAAAAAACTTCAAGCCAATGTAATGACTAGCAATTCTGGAAATGTTGATAACACCCCAACCACACTAAATCAAGGAAGTAATAGCCAAGAATCTAGTAAAATAGCAAATAATATTGATCAAAATAACAATAATTCCTATGATTCAAGCATTGCAAAAAAAAATGAAACTGAAAAAAATAACTCTAATTTAAATTTAACAAAAAATAGTGATAATTCACAGAATTCAATAACAACTAATCCAAATAAAATAATTTCTTCACAAGAAGAAAATAAAATTGAAGAAAAGAAAAATATTTTTTCCTGGCCAGTTAGAGGTAATGTCGTTTCAAAATTTGGACCAAAAAAAGGTGGGTTATACAATGATGGAATAAATATCAAAGCCAAAGAGGGAGCATCGGTTGGATCTTCAGAAGATGGTATTGTAGCATACGCGGGAAGTGAATTGAAAGGTTATGGCAATTTGGTGATAATTAAACATTCGCAAGGATGGATTACTGCTTATGCTCATCTTAAAGAAATAAATGTTAGCAAAGGTCAGAAAATTTTAAAATCACAAAAAATTGGCTCAGTTGGCAATACTGGAAGCGTTAACTTTCCTCAGCTTTACTTTGGTCTTAGAAAAGGTCGTGAAGCAGTCAATCCCCAAAATTATCTCAAAGGCTTAAATTAATTTTTTAAATCATGTTCAAAATTTTTTCCAAATCCAACGCTAAAACATCAATAACCTCCAAGCTAGCTGATGCTTTAAAACAAATTTTTTCGCAAAGTAAAATTTCTACAAATTTTCTTGAAGAGCTTGAGGATTTGTTGATATTAAACGACATTGGCAGTGAAGCAAGCTCACAAATAATTAAAAATTTTCAACAAAAGAAATTTGATAAAAACATTGATCTTGAAACTTTAAAGAAATTTCTTTGCGATGAAATCAAAGAAATTCTTAAACCATGTGAAGCAAAGCTAGAACTTGATGAAAAAAATTTACCACAAGTTTTAATTTTTAATGGTGTTAATGGCGTTGGTAAGACTACCACCATTGGCAAGATAACTGCTAACCTCCAAAATCAAGGAAAAAAAGTTTTAATTGGAGCATGTGATACTTTTCGAGCAGGTGCTACTGAACAGCTTGAAATTTGGGCCAAAAGAAATAATTGTCAAATTATTCTTCCCAATAAAGAAAGTGAAGATCCTGCGAGTGTTGCCTATCGAGCTTTAGATTATGCTCAAAAAAATAATTTTGATGTCTTGCTGATCGATACTGCTGGCAGACTTCACAACAAACAAAATTTGATGGATGAATTAAAAAAAATTAATAATGTTCTAAAAAAACTAGAACCAAACTCTCCGCATTACAATATTTTAGTTATTGATGCAACAACGGGTCAAAATGCCAAGAATCAATTGCAAATTTTTAACGAAATTATTGGAATTGATGGATTAATAGTTACCAAAATGGATGGTAGTGCTAAAGGTGGTATAATTGTTGCCTTGGCAAAAAATTTTAGTAAAAAAATTTTTGCGATTGGAGTTGGCGAGAAAATTAGCGATTTACAGGAATTTGATGCCGATACCTTTAGCAAAAATTTGCTCGCGGTTAATGATACAAATTAAGGATTTGATCCTGACTCAATCTTTAAATAAAAGATTAAAGCTAATTAATAATCATTTCCTTATAAAAATCAACTTACTTCCCAGACAAACATTATCAATAAGCTCAATCTAGCAATCCCTTTTTACAATTTTAAATTTTTAAAATTTATAACAATATCCTCTTTAAATATTATTTTCAAAAAAATATAAGGCTCTGAGATGAAAAAATATCGAGCTTTTTGGAAATTTTAAATAAATATTTTGCAATAAAATATCTATTATCAAACAAAATAATAGAATCAAAAAATCTCATAACAAAAAAAAATACAAAAATAACTAGCAAAAAAAATTTAGTTAATTTTTAATCAAATAATATTTTTAAAATTTTGTTTATTTGAACAATATAAAATAATTCACAATACTCATGAAAAATCATCAAACTCTAATTGCTCTTGATAAAATTCTTGCTGATACTTATGCCTTAATGCTCAAAACTCAGAATTACCACTGGAATGTTACAGGAGCTAATTTTAAAGCATTGCACGAACTTTTTCAATCGCAATATGAAGATATGTTTGGAGCGGTTGATGAAATCGCTGAACGAATTAGAGCAATAGGCTCAAGAGTTGAAGGAACATTTGATCACTTTAAAAAAATTAGTGATCTAGCGAATCCCAATAAAAATTTTGATAGCAGAAATATGCTTCAAGATTTAGTTAATGACAACACCATTCTTGCCAAACTATTGCGTGAAGCTATTAATATAGCACAAAGCGAAGGTGATGAAGCAAGCGCTGATTTATTTATTCAACGATCAAAAATTCATGATAAAGCAATTTGGATGCTAACTTCAAGTCTAAATTAAAATAATTAAAGTCTGGATTATTTTAAAAATCTAAAAAATTTCTTTATCGATCGATCTTTATCTGACAATCTTTATTTAACATTGACATAACTACATTTAAATTTTAAAAAAACCTAAAAATATTTTTGTAATTAGTTTATTTATATTCAAAGATTTTACAATAAGATATGTTAAAATTAATTTAACTTGATAGACCACTTTTTGCTAAGATATTTTTCCACAGTAGTTCTTTCTTCGGTATTTAATGCCCGATCAAAAGCAATAAATTCAGCGAAAATTATATTGGTATTATTAACGCAGTTACCATCTAAAGACATACCATAGCTTTGATTATTTTCTCCAGGAAAAGTAAGAGCTGGATAACTCACCGAAGGATTACTTTCTGTAAAATAAACTGGGGTTGCTCCATTAATATAAGCCATTGAGCCATTGGTAACATTGGTTCGCGAGATATGAGTAAATATTTGATTAACATTAGCAGTATTGAGATTAGGAATTAATACCGCCCCTCCTCCAAAAGAAATCATACCACTGGTTCCTCCAGAGCAACACCTTAAAATTGCCTGACGATCCCAATTCATATTGTCTGCACTCCATAATTTTTGATCATATGCCGCAAAAGTGTTAAGCCAGCGGTAAACTACAAAGAGCGATAAATTTGGAGTAATTCCGCGATCGATATTAAAGGGAGCATGCATACACATCGCTTGAGAAGTAGTTGAATCAAAATGCACCGATGGCAAGCCATTAATGCCATCAACAATATATTTTGGCTGACGCGCAAGAGCGTTCTGAATAGCGCTTTTCTTAGCAGAATTGTTCCTGATATAAATATCATTCCATCTGCCAATACGATCCTGATCAGATGGTTTATCTACATCAGTATAAATGTTAGTATTAAAATCAAATGAGCCATTAGTTCCCACTCCAAAAGCAAAATCTTTGGTTGGCTCAAGCCAAAAAACTATATCATTAATTGAATTAACATCGGAGCTATTTGTTATTTGCACTGCTGTAGATATTTTCATCATTCTTACCAAACGAGATGATTGAGTAACCCCTGCTACCAATATGCCAATGATTAAAATGACAATCGACAACTCAATTAAAGAGAATGCCAAACGCGGTGAGTGATGCTTCATAGTTAAGTTAATTATTGAATTGAAGAAATATAAAACCTAAAGTTTTTTATCTTCTTCATTATAAATTTCACAATTTCCATTGGCAATATATGCATCTAAACCAACAGTGGTGATTTCTTTATAACGACTATCGCCTAAAATTCTGATTAATGATCCAACTGGACCTTTGCTTTGAATATTAACAAAACTGCCAGTTTGCTCAAATTCAGCGACAAATGTTTCGCAATTGTCATTTTCACAGCGTGAAACTGTTTTTTGTTTTTTGTCTAAAATGATATGAGCTGAAATATCTTTTCTTTTACATTCATGTTTAGTGCAGATAAAACCACTTTTAGGAAGACATTTTAATTTTTGCCATGATTTTGCTAATTTATAGTAATTTTCAGCATCTTTATAAAGCTTTTCCAAGTCAATTGAATGAAGTTCTTCTCGCTCATCCTTATTTTGGGAATTGCTGATTTTAATATCTGATAACTTAGTGTTTTGATTTTTAGCATTTGCTGAATTAACAAGCGATGAACTAAGAACAAAAGCAATAATGAATAAAATTTTAGTTTTCATAATTTTATATTTTTTATTTTTTATTTTTTTTATAAATTCACCTAAAAAAAATTTGTTTGCAAGCTTTTTTTGAAAAAACATGTTTTTTAAAAGCAATTTTAAAGATACAAATTTAATGACCCGCTACATAACCATTTCTCCTAGGATCCGCTCCACCCAGAAGTGAATTACCCTGAATTGCTACCGCGTTAATTCCGCTGTTAATATCAGTGATAACAACTTGATGATTTAATTTTTCTAATTGTTTTTTTAATTTAACTAATTCAGTTCGATCTTCTAACTCAAGGCGATTGGCAATAACTGCAAAATTAGGCAATGAAATTGCCCTTTGAATATCTAGGTTCCAATCCAAAATTGCAACTAGAGTTTTAACAACAAATTGACTTATCCTTGGTCCACCTGGTGATCCAAGAGCAATCAACAAATTATCATTTTTATCAAAAACAAAGGTTGGAGACATTGAGCTCAAAGGCTGCTTATTTGGTGCAATAGCATTTGCTACCAAGTTTGAATTGCGGTAAGGATTTAATGCAAAATCTGTTAATTGATTATTTAAAACAAAACCATCAACAACCAAACCTGAGCCAAAGAAATATTCTACGCTGCTTGTTAGAGCCAAAGCATTACCCTGCGAATCAATTATTGAAAAATGAGTTGTTGATGGTTTTTCTAAAATTTCTTGGTTAGTTAATTTTTTGAGTGTTAAATTTCCTGCAGAAAAATTATTGTTAGCACGAGAAAAATCAATCAATTTAGCTCGCATTGCCAAATAATCTTTGGCAAGCAGTTTATTGATAATTTTTTCATTCACATCTCCCAAATATTCTTTACGATCAGCATATGCCAGTTTAATTGCTTCAGCAATTATGTGAATTGCATCTGCTGAATTAGGTGAATAATTAGCCAAAGAAAAATTATTTAAAATACCAATAATTTGCAAAGTGCTAACACCTCCTGAAGGTAAAGGCATTGTACAGATCTTATATTTTTCTCGATAAAACTGACAAATTAACTTGCCAGTTTTTGGTTGATAGTTTTTTAAATCCGCAAGACTTAACAAACCTTGATTTACTTTGCTATTATTTACCTCTTTAACAATATTTTTGGCAATTTGCCCTTCATAAAATGCTTTCGTTGGTGATTTAGCAATTATTGCCAAAGTTTTTGATAATTCTTTGTTGGTAATAATTTCGCCTACTTTTTTTAATTTGCCATGTTCATCATAATAATTTTTCATTCCTGCAAAGTTTTTTAAATAATCTAATTCTTTCAAAGCATTAGACATTCTCAAAGTAATTGGGAATCCCTGATTAGCAATATTAATAGCTTCTTCAAATAATTGAGACCAAGGTAATTTACCATATTTTTGATGAGCCAAGTATAATGTTTTTAAAACACCGGGAACACCAACACTTAAACCACCCTGCACTGCCTCACTAAATTTTTTGGGCTGTTTATTTTCATCAAGAAACATTTCTGGAAATGCTTTGCTTGGAGCAGTTTCTCGCCCATTGAAATAAATAGTTTTACGAGTTTTTTTATCAAAATAAATTAAAAATAATCCACCACCAATTCCAGAAGCATGAGGTTCAACAACATTTAACACCATTTGCACTGCAATACTAGCATCAATTGCATTTCCACCTTTATCTAAAATTTTTTTACCCGCCTGAGAAGCTAATTTATCAGAACTAGAAATTAAATATTTCTTGGCCTTAAACAATTGATAATTTTCAAATCCCGCATATTTTTCCCCAACCCACACCTCTTCAGTATTATAATTTTTTTGTTGGCAACTCCCACATAAAATTATAATTAAAAGTATCAACGATTTAACAGCCAATTTTACTGAATTAATTTTCATAAATTAAATTTTTAAATATTTTTTTATTAAAATTAATTGAATTTTTTTTAAAAAACAAATAAACAAGTTTAATTTTTTTAATAAAAAAATATTTCTTTATAATAAATTTTTTTTTGTGGAATTAGATCTTGTTTTAAATCAACAAAACAAGCTTTCTTAACCTAAAATAGAAATTATTTTATTATATATCTTTTAAACAAAAATTGTTTTTTTTATAAAAAAACCTTGATTTTTATTTTTTTTTAAAAATAATCTTTTAAATCTAGTAAAAAATTTATTAGTATTTTATTTTTAACAATTAAAACTATTTTTGTTTTATTATAACAAAAAAATTTTCAATTATAAATGTCTATATCATATGAAAAAATCTCAACAAACTAAAACTCTTACTATTTCTCTACCAATTGCTTTATACAAAACTCTTGAGGTTAAAGCTCAAAAAAACGATCGTAGCAAAAATTACCTCGTTAGAAAAGCATTAGAAACCCATCTAGATTTTGGCTCATCAGAAAAATCAAATAAGTCTGACAAAAAAACAAGCGGTAAAAAAACTGACAAAAAATCAGAAGAATAGATTTATGTTTTTCTAGTTGCTAAGCAATTTCTTAGCAACTAGAATATCCTTTTATTTATATTCTTTGATAATACTGGTTTTTAAAAAACTGCATAATTTAAATTCGATAGATAATTCTTTAAAAACATTAATCTGCCCTAAAATAAATTTAATAAGGTAAATTTATTTTTTATTTAAATCCTAATCTTCTCCTTCCTTCATACTAAACTCAATAATAGACATAAGTCTAAAATATTTAAGTTAATTTAACGCATAAATCACTAAGATTAATAATAATTATTAACAACAAAAGAAAGATCTCTATCTACAATAATAGAACTACTAATCATATTTCAATTTTATAAATGGATTAGCTTTTATAAAAAAATTTTATTAAAAAAAATTAGAATTTTTTTATATTTTAACCTAACAGATAAGGAGGGAATGGATGCTCAATAGTTTTAATTATCTAGGTTAGCTCGGTATAATTATGATATTTTATTTATTAAATCTCTAAAACTGTTTTTTCTTAAAATCATGAAAAGCCATAAAGACCAAAAGTCCAAAATAAATTATAAATTGAATTATAACCATTAATAAATGTGTATTGTCTTTAAAGCCATATAATATCCACTTTGATTGACCATATAAATCAAGCCTTGGAAATAAAACTGAAAATAATTTCAAGATAGTTGCAAGAATTGAGCGTATGGTTAAATTTAAACTTTGAGGAAACTCAATTGCCATTACAAAAACTCCCATCAATCGTGAAATTAGATAAAAAGCAAAACTTGACATTATCGCACTAAAAGAGTTTTTTAAAATTAATGAAACCAATAATGCAAAACAAATAACCAGTAGACCTTCCAGAAGAATGCTTACCGACCAAATTATAAAACCCAAAATATCAACTTTATTAACTATAAAAATAGCCAAAAGCAAGGGGATTAAAATTATTATAAAACTTAAATAAAAACCTGATAAATAAGCCAAAATGAATTGCTGACGAGAAATGTTTTTTGATAAAATAAACTCTACTTCTTTATTTTCAAAGGCTCGATTAAGAGTTAAACACACAAAAAGAATCATCCCAACTATTAAAATTACTCGGGAAGATCCCGCACAAAAAACCATTGTGGTTTGCTGTTGCTCAACAAGCATTGTTGATCCCAAAAAAATTGCCACAGCAAATGCAACAATTAAGCTAATAAAAACACCAAGATAAAGGCGATCTCTAGCTCCATTTCGTAAGATGTATTTGACAATTGCTTTCATATAAAATTTTAATAGACTTTAAATATTACATTTCAGTAATAGTTTTTAAACTGCGAAGTTGATGATTAAAAAAAATTTAATAGCACTTAAAGATAGCTTTTAATTAAAAATCTTTAAAAAATGAATTGTATCAACGCTCAACTAAGAATATATCTAGGCTTTGAGGTTAACCACATATAATCAAAAAATTTAAACAAAAATTATATTTATCAATACTACAGATTTCAATTTATAACTTTAAATTTTAACATTAGAATTGCAAAAAATCTGAATAAACCCCCAAACAAAAAATTTAGTTGCATAAGAAATTGCAATTTCAAATGTTTTTCATGTTTTTTAAATTTAACAAATTATTTATTTTAGGCAATCAAAGTTTTAAATTAATTTATATAATCTAAACTGAAAAATTATCCTTAAATAAAAATATATTTAAAATTAAAATGATTAATACTAAATCTCAAATTTTATGTTGAAATGATTTTAGTTAATATATCTTCTTTTTCCGGCATCAAATTTTTCTTGGAATTCTTTATCTTCTTTAATTGGTCCAGTTGAACTATTAACAATTGTAGCTTTAATAAAAATGACCGTTTCTACAACATCCGATCTTCTATTAATAACCTTAAACAAAGCCCCTAAAATTGGAATTCTACTCAAAAATGGCAATCCTGAATCCTGATTGGTTGAATCTTGACGCATCAAACCACCAATCACCAAAACATTCCCGCTCAAGACCTTTGCAATTGTGCTTAAAGTTCTGGTTTGAATAATAGGAACTGAGTTTTTTTCGTTAACCGGATCTTTTACTTCACCACTTTTAACAGCAAGAGTTGGTTGAACAGTCATGGTTACCTCGTTAGTTTTTAAATTAATTGAGGGAGTTATGGCAATTTCAACGCCGATATTTTCTTCCATCTTGGTTGAAGTAGAGGTAGTTGTTACAACATTGCTTGGCGTAGATCCACCCCCACCCGCTCCAGCCTGTGACTGAGTAGTTTCAATTTTAAAATAAATTAATTTATCTTGAAAACTTAAACTTGCTTGTTGATTGTTCATAGCATGAATTCTAGGTGAAGAAATAGTTTTAGTTGTTCCAAACTCTTCCAAAGCTTGAATAGTCATATCAAGATTTCCTCCGAATAAACTCTTTCTAGCTGTTGCACTTCCTAAAGTAAATATTGTTGGTTTAACTCCTGCTGAAGCAACGGTATCAAAATTCGCCATGGAGTTTTGAACAATACTATAAGGCACATCAGATTTGGGAACTGAATTCAACCAGTTCCAATTTATCCCTGCTCGAAAACTATCAGATAGTGTAACTTCAACAACTTTTGCCTCAATTAAAACTTGTGCTGAGGCATATTTATCAACATCTTGTAAGTATTTTTCAACAGCTTTATGTTGTCTTTCTGTAGCAAATAATGAAATAATACCAGCAGATTTGTTGGTAGTGTATGATGAATCCGATCCTCCTGATCCACCCTCTCCAGATGAACTAGCTTCAGCAGTTAAAACTGCCGTGATATTTGACTCAACATCACCCCATACTGAGCCATCTCCAATATAATCAACAAAATAATTTTTCATATAAGGAGCATCTCGCTGAAAATATAAAATACCATTTTTGTAACTATAACGCAAACCGGCCTGATTAGCGATGCGATCAATAACTTCTTTTAATGGGCGATTTTTAGCGTTAATAATTACTCCTCCCGATATTGCAGGATCAATGTCAATATCAATATTTGCCATTCTAGCAAGTTCAATTAAAACATCTTTCAAGGGAGCCTGATCGGTAACAGAAAAGCTAACTATTTTATCACCACCCAATACTGGTGGTGGTGGCGAAATAATTAATTTAGTAACATTTGGAACTGAAGTTTCTTCTTTTTCCTTATCCTTGTTTTTTTTATTTTTTAAATAATTAGAATCTCTTATTAAAAGATCTTTGATGTCACCCTTACTTAACTTTGCCTTGGAATCAAAAGGATCAATATCAGCAACCCTGCAAGAACTTAGGTAAGGAAAAAGCATTACCACGCACAAAAAATAAATAATCTTGGTTTTGATTTTTTTTAAGAACAACACTTGGTTTTAATAGTTTGATCATTGGTTAATAAATTATTTTATCGACAATAGATAGTAATCTTTATTTGTTCAAGAAAATCATTGTTCACCCTTTTTAAAAAAATGCATTTAACTCAAACTAAGAAATTTATAATTAGCAAAATTATATCAATCTTAAAGCTAAATAATTTGTTATAAAGATTTTATTTTTTGTGAATTTTTATTTAGATTTAGAAATTATTTAACAAATGTAATTTTTAAAATTAATATTGATCAAAATTAATTGAGTTTTTGAGTTTTTAAATAATTTTTTTTTAAAAAAAGCAAAATTATCAAAAAAATTCCTTAACCTCTCCACAAAATTCGTCTAAAACAAACGATACCAAAACCTTAATGACCTCTTCTAATCAAAAAGAAGTTATTTTATAAAATTAAAGGTGGTTAAAAATTAGAGTTAGTTAATTTCAATTTTACATTTGTAATTATTGATTTAAAATGTAAATTTGAAAAACAAAATTTTAATTTATTTTTTAAAAAAAATGCTTAAGCAATCTGATAAAATATTTACCAATCTTAATGGTGAAAAACCCTTTAATCTCAAAGAAGCAAAGCTTCGAGGCGATTGGCAAGATACTAAAAAATTTCTTGATCAAGGAAGCGAATATTTAATTGAACAAGTAAAAAATTCGCAACTACGAGGTCGCGGTGGCGCAGGTTTTCCAACTGGAACCAAATGGTCTTTTATTCCCAAAAAAACTGATCCCAAAATCGGCAAACCGCATTATTTGGTTGTGAATGCCGATGAGTCTGAACCTGGTACTTGTAAGGATCGTGATATTTTACGCTTTGAGCCTCATAAATTAATCGAAGGGTGTTTATTGGCTTCACGAGCCATTAACGCCAATACCTGCTACATCTACATCCGCGGCGAATATTATAACGAAGCTTGCATCTTGCAACAAGCAATTGATGAGGCTTACGATGCTAAATTGATTGGTAAAAACGCTTGTAACTCTGGTTGGGATTTAGATATTTTTGTCCATCGCGGTGCAGGGGCATATATTTGTGGAGAGGAAACGGCATTACTTGAAAGTTTGGAAGGCAATAAAGGTCAACCTCGTTTAAAACCACCATTTCCAGCTTTAATTGGCTTATATGGTTGTCCAACCGTTATTAACAATGTTGAATCAATTGCCGTAATTCCAGAAATTTTACGCCGAGGAGCAAGTTGGTTTGCTGGAATTGGTCGTGAAAAAAATACTGGTACAAAAATATTTTGCATTTCTGGACATGTTAACAAGCCCTGCAATGTTGAAGAGGAAATGGGAATTCCACTTCGTGAATTAATTGAAAAGCATGCAGGAGGAGTTAGAGGTGGCTGGGATAACTTATTAGCAGTCATTCCAGGTGGTTCGTCAGTTCCCTTAATTAAAAAAGATATTTGCGATACGGTGTTAATGGATTTTGATTCACTTAAAAATGCCGGAACAGCTCTTGGCACTGCTGGAGTTATCGTTATGGACAAATCAACCGATATAATCAAAGCAATTGCTCGATTATCGCATTTTTACAAACACGAATCCTGCGGACAATGCACTCCTTGCAGAGAAGGAACTGGCTGGTTAATGCGGATTATGGATCGAATGGTTGAAGGCAAAGCCAAAGTTTCAGAAATAGATCAACTTTATAATCTTACCAAGCAAATTGAAGGTCATACCATTTGTGCTCTTGGCGATGCAGCCGCTTGGCCAGTGCAAGGTTTAATCAAAAATTTTCGCGAGGAAATGGTCAAAAGAATTGAAAACCACAATTAGTTATTAAAAAATAATTAAAACTAGTTAATATAATTTTTTTTAGTTATTTTTAATATTTGCGTTGTATTGTAAATTATTTTGTTTAAATTGTTAATTAAAATTCATAAATATGGAAGATTACAAAAAAAAACAAGAACAAGTTCTTGAAGAAATTAAAATAAAGACCACTCAAGAAAAACTAGTTCCAAAGTTTTGCACCAATATAACAACTGGTCTCTTAAAAAATAAAAACATAGTTTTAACAATGGCATATAGTGAAGGTCAAGATAGCACTGCCTTGATTGAAAGAATTGTTATTGACTTAGAACATGCAAAGCAATTAAAAGAGGTTTTAGAAAAAATTTTAGATAAAAATACTAACGAAAATTAAAAATGTATAACTTTTATCAAACTAATTTAAAAACAACAGAAATAATTCAATATATTTCTGGATATCAAGCCGAAATAAAAAAGGAATATGATACAACCTCCTTTTCGGATAAGGAAATTTTTTTAAATTATATCAACAAACAAATTGATGCTATTGATAAAGCCAGAAAAGAAATAAGACAAAAACACCCAAATTTTTTACCAAAAATTTATGAATAATGAAGAAAATATAAGTCGTAGAGAATTATATCAGTCGTTAGAAAAACTTTCACAAAAAAATTCTGAACTAATCACTGATGTTGTTAATTCAATTAATAAATTAAAGGAAACTGAAAAAAAGTTAGACGAAGTTAGGGCGATTTATGAAAGTAGCTGGTTTTTTGTAATTAAAAAAAATTTTAGAACCTCATGTTTATCCTTTATTATAGTAATTTTAATATTAGCTTATTTTGTTACTGATTACCTCAAACATAAAAATATATTTTTTGATAATGGCCAAACCAAAGTATCAATCCAAGAGCGAAAAAATCAAAAATAATTTTTTTAGAATTGATGATATTTAATATTTCTAAATCTTACTTTAAATTTTATTATGGAAAAAATTATCGCTTTAATAACTGCTTGTGGCAGGGGAAATCGTTTTAATCAAGGCGAGGGAATTCCTAAACAATACATGCCTTTGGCAGGCTTTCCAATGCTTCGTCATTCGATAACAGCTTTTTTAAATCATCCCTTAATTGATGAGGTGATTTGCGTAATTCATCCTGACGATGTTAAGCTTTACGAAGAAGCAGTGATTGGCTTGGATTTGCTTAATCCAGTTTTTGGTGGGCAAACTCGTCAGGCCTCAATTCGCATTGGTTTAGAAGCTTTACGCGAATATCATCCCGATAAAGTTTTAATTCACGATGGAGTTCGCCCCTTTGTTTCCAAAAGAATTATCAATGGAATTCTTGACAAACTCAAAACTCACCCAGCAGTAATTCCAGCAATTGCTGTTGAAGATACTTTGAAAAAAATTGACAATAACAAAATTGAATGGACTTTAGAGCGCGAAAATTTATGGCGAGCACAAACTCCTCAGGGCTTTATCTATGAAGATATTTTAAATTCTCATATCGCTTTTAAGGATTTAAATTTTACTGACGATTCAGCATTAAATGAATATGCAGGCATTCCTGTAGCAATAGTTCCAGGATCACAAAATAATTTTAAAATTACCACTGAAGAAGATTACGATAGAGCAAAAGCGATTTTACCAACTCTTCTGCAAACTGTAAAAGAAGAAAACAGATGCGGAATTGGCTTTGATGTTCACGCTTTTCGAGAAATTTTACCTCACGAAAATCCAACAATTTTTTTAAGCGGAGTGGAAATTGACTTTGATAAAAAAATTGAAGCTCATTCAGATGGTGATGTAGCGTTACATGCCTTAATGGATGCATTGCTTGGAGCAATTGGCGAAGGTGATATTGGCGAACATTTTCCAGTAAATGACCATAAATGGCAAAATGCCGATTCCAAAGAAATGCTAAAAATTATTATGCAAATTCTTAATAAAAAAAGCGCTAAAATTAACAATATTGATTTAACAATAATCACTGAAGAACCAAAAATTAGTAAACATAAGGAAAGTATGAAAAATCAGCTTTGCAGTATTCTTAATCTTGAAAATTCACAAGTTAACATTAAAGCTACTACCACTGAAAAACTTGGTTTTATTGGCAGAAAAGAAGGAATCGCATGCCAAGCAATTGCTAACTTATTGATTGTTAAAATCCAATAATTTTTTATTAAGTTCAATAATAATTTTACTAAAATTTAACAGATTTTATTGAGCAAGTTTTAAAAATATTTTAAAAAAAAGACTGATCCGCTTGAAACTGAGCGTTATTAAGCTTATCAAGAAGTTTTTTTTCCAACTCAATAATTTTTTCTTGATCAATATCTCGCTCAACTAGAATTAAATCTTGATCAAAATAAAAACAAATTTTGGAAAATGGCAAAGGTAACTTAAATTGGTCCCAACTTTTAAAAACATAAAAACGCGAGCAAGAATAGGAAATGGCAATAATTTTGGCTTGCGATATTCTCGCAATATTAATGATATCGCCATTAATTTGTTGATTTGGTCCTCTTGGACCATCTGGGGTAATTCCTAAAGCATATCCCCGCTTTAAACCATCGACAATTTGCCGTAAACTGGAAAAGTCAATTCCTCGTGATGATTTTCTACCATCCTTAGTTGAGCCAAGAACCGAAATTAAACCAAATTTTTCCATAACTTTACCAACAATTCTGCCATCGCCATGCTTGGAAGCCAAAGTCATAAAATTATGATTAGGATATTTTTTTTTGGATAATTTGGCAATAATAGGAATCATCATTAACCGATTATGCCAAAAACTAAATATCAATGGTGAACGATTTTTAATTGAATCAATCGCAACTTCAAAATTGGTAAATTTAATTTGCGAGGTGATAAAAACAAATTCGATGTAAATTTTGATTAACCAAACAAGCAATTCTTGGACCAAAAAACTATAAAAAATTTTACGAGTCAATTGTTTGATTTTGGTTTTGACATCATACCATTCAATATCGGTTTGATATCCAAAAATTCGCCATTTTTTTGAATTATGATTACTCATTTTTATGGTTTTTAAATAAATTCTGTTAATAACAGTTAAAAACTAACAAATTATAAAGCTAAACAATTTTTTGACCAGTACTAGCCCAATCTTTAACAAAAATTTCTAAACCATTGGTAGTAAGAGGATGTTCAATCAATTGCTTGATAACTTTAGCAGGAATTGTTGCAACATCTGCACCAAGTTTTGCTGATTCAATAATGTGAAGTGGATTACGAATTGATGCAACCAAAACTTGAGTGGTAATTTGCTGATAATTTTGATAAATTTCACAAATTTCGGCAATTAAATTTAAGCCATCTTGAGCAACATCATCAAGCCTTCCAACAAATGGCGAAACAAAAGTTGCACCCGCTTTACCAGCCAAAATTGCTTGTCCAGCTGAAAAACAAAGGGTAACATTAGTTTGAATTCCCTTATCGCTAAAATATTTACAAGCCTTGATACCGTCCATGGTCATTGGCAATTTAATGCAAACATTTTTAGCAATTTTACTTAAGATCTCACCTTCGCGAATCATCGAACTATATTCGGTTGAAGCAACTTCAGCACTAACAGGTCCTTTCACTTCTTGACAAATTTCAGCAATTACTTCTTGAAATTTCCGCCCTGACTTAGCAATTAAACTAGGGTTGGTAGTTACCCCATCAATCAAACCATATTGATTAAGCTCTTTGATTTCACTGATTTGGGCAGTATCGATAAAAAATTTCATATTTTAAATAATTTGAATTGGCACAAAAAAAATTAAGTTTTATTATTAAGTAATTGTAAATTCAACTTTTAAACTTATCAACCAAGAAATGACAAAAAAATTTGTTCAAGTTTTGCTACCCTTGGCATTGAATCAAAGCTATAGCTATCTCAGCACATTAAACGACATTTCAATTGGCGATGTTGTTCAGGTAGAATTTTGTCGTAAAACTTTATGGGGCGTGATTGAAGATATTAGCGATAGCAAACCTGACAATCTTGAGCTCAGCAAAATTAAAACCATTGGAACCATTCATCCCAGAATTAAACTAGATCAAGATATTTTAAAATTTATTAATGAGATCAGCGATTATAATCTTGCAAGTAAAGGCTTGGTGTTAAGAAGCTTTATTAATATTCTAAACAGTGACAAAGTAAAAAAAGAAGTTGAGGATATGCAACAACATGTTGATGTTGATAAATTCAAATTAAAAGAGTTACAACCAACGCAACAACAAATTTTTAAAGAAATCAGCAATGAACTCAACAGCAATCATACCTTTGTTTTAGATGGGGTAACTGGCTCAGGTAAAACTGAAATTTATTTTGCAGTTATTGCTAAAATTTTACAAGAATTTTATTGCCAAAAAAATTCTCAACCAAGCCATAATAATGACTGCCAGATTTTAATTCTTCTTCCTGAAATTGCCTTGACAAGTCAATTAGTTTCACGCTTTAAAGAACAGTTTGCTTTTACTCCTGCTCTTTGGCATTCTAAAATTAGCAAAAAACTAAAAAGAGAAATATTTTTCGGAATAGTTAGTGGAAGTACCAAGGTAATAATTGGCGCTAGATCGGCTTTATTATTACCATTTAAAAATTTACGCCTGATTATTATTGATGAAGAGCATGATCACTCTTTTAAACAAGAAGATGTCTTCAATTTTCACGCTCGAGATATGGCAATTTTAAAAAGTAAAATTGAAAATTTTCCAATAATTCTTTCCTCAGCAACCCCTGCCCTTGAAACTTATAACAACGCTATTTCAGGCAAATATCGTCATTTTATTATTGACCAAAAATTCGGTAGTCAAAACCAAATTAATATTATTGATTTAAAACAAGAAAAGTTAGAAGATAATTTAATTATTTGTAACAAATTAAAATTAGAAGTAATTAAAAACTTTCAAGAAAACAAACAAACTCTTTTATTTCTTAATCGGAGAGGATACTCACCAGTTGCAATTTGCAAAAGTTGTGGAAAAAAATATGAATGCAGTAATTGCGATTTTAATTTGGTTTACCATAAGCATAAAAAACAATTAGTTTGTCATCACTGCGGACATCATGAAAAGGTTGAAAATAATTGTAAATTCTGTCAAAGCTCAAACTCTTTGGTAAGTCTTGGTTTTGGCGTAGAAAAACTTGAAGAAGAGGTTAGGAATTTTGTTCCTCAAGCAAGAATCTTAGTGATAACTAGCGATAGCGTCACTAATTTTTCCGATGCTGAAAAAATTGTGAGCAAAATCAGCAATAACGAAGTTGACATTATCATCGGTACCCAAATGATCGCCAAGGGTTATGACTTTGCCAAACTAAATTTGGTTGGCATTGTTGATGCTGATGCTATGCTTTACAATACTGACCTTAGAGCCTTGGAGAGAAGCTTTCAAACCTTAACACAAGTCATGGGAAGAGCTGGAAGAAGAAAAGAACAAGGCAAAATTTTTATCCAAACTTATAATCCAAAAAATTTTTTATTGGAAAATATTGATAAAGCCAAAAATAATTTTTATGATTTTGAACTTACCAATCGTAATCTTTTAAATCTTCCCCCTTATTCCCGAATGGCTCGTTTTGAGATTAGCGCTTTAAACGAAAATGATGCAAAAAATTATGCGAAAGATTTTTCTAAAAACTTTCCTTTCAATGAGCATCTTGAAATTCATGGACCCGCCCCTGCTGCATTGCAAAAATTACGCAATCGTCATCATTTTTTACTTCATCTTAAAGCTCATAAAAAAATAAACTTACAAAAATTGATTGCTAATATTTTAAATTCATCCAAAATTCCTAACAAAATTCGTATACGCGTTAATATTGACCCTTAAATATAATTATTATGAAATTTTTCAAAATTATTAGCATCTTCTTGATGCTATCATCAAACGCTTTTGCTAACATTCAGATGAACAATAAAATGGCCGAGGATACCCTTGCCCTCCAAGCAATTTTACAAGAAATTATATTTAAAAACGGTAGTGTTACAAGAGCAGATTATGAAAAATTTTGGAGCAAAGCTGGAGTAAGTTCCGCAACTGATAAAGAGCGCGTAATTGCCTCAACTAAAAAAAGTTTTGTTTTAATGCAAGAATATACCAAAGAAATATGGATTTGCGCTGAAAAAGCTTGGCTATCATCAAAAAAACTTCCTTGCACTAAGGCCAATGAAATTATCGATAGAATGAAAAAAATATCAGGAATGCAAGAACAGCAAGAGTTATATCGATTAATTGAAAAAACCTATGATGAAATTCTATATGCAGCAGCAAATAAAACTCCTCTTAAATCTCCACAAAATAACACCAGCTCAAATTTATCACTTGAATCAATAAGAATTTATCGCAAGTCAATTGAGGATAGCCTTGAAAAAATCAATAAAGTATTGAGCGTTGAATTTGTGGAATAACTACTGCTTAATTAAATTGTTAAGCACTTATTAGCCACTCGGTCTAAAAACTCTTGTGACTCATCATTAACTCCCAACCTTTAGAATCATTTTAAGTGCAAATCTTATCTAACATTTTTTTATAGAATACTTAACCTTGAAATTTCAAATTTATCGAGTTTTTTTTCTGCAGGAATTTTTTATATAATTGACTCCAACATAAACGCTAAAAAGAATTCTCTTTTAAGAAGAAATTATTTTAGAAGATCTGCCTAAAATCAAAAATCTCATTTAATTTAATTTCATTACTACTCTGCTGTATTTTTTTTATATTTAAATGTTAATCGCTAAATTATAACTTTGGTAAATTTTGTTGGATATATTAGTTAGCAACTCTTTTAACAACATCTTTTGATATTTTCTTGGCAATTTTTGAAGCGATTTTTCTAGCCTCTTTTTTTCTTTGTTACTTATCTCAAAAGAAATCTATTACTCAAAATAATAGCACCCTTGTCGTTACTTAAGATAAAACTATGCTATAAAATATTGATATGATGATTGAACTGGCAGCGATTAATATTTATTAGAATTTTAAAAATTAAAAATTTTTATTTAAAATATTAGTTATTGTTAAAAAATATTATTATAGTTAAAACTTATTTTTTTAAGTAATTTGCTTTATAGCGTTTTAACCTTAAAAATTGAACTTTGCTATACCTTAAAATTATAAAACTAAGAAATCATTTCCACTTGATACATCTTATTATAATAACCGCCAAGGGCAATAAGATCAGAGTGAGAACCCTGCTCGACTATTTCACCATCTTTGATAAAAATGATATGATCGCAATTTACAACCGTTGATAATTTATGAGCGATTGTAATAACTGTTTTACTTTTAGCAAAACCATTTATAACGCGATTTATAATTTGTTCATTTTGATTATCCAAAGCAGAAGTAGCTTCATCAAGCAAGAGAATTGGCGAATCTTTGATTATAGCTCGAGCAATAGCAATTCTTTGCCTTTCTCCGCCTGATAATTTAATGCCTTTTTCCCCAACATAACTATCGATTTTATTAGGTAAATTATCAATAAAACTTAATGCTGGATTTTCGGTAATAATTTTTTGAACCTCTTGCTTGGTAATTGATTTATCAACATAAGCAATATTTTCAAAAATTGTTCCTGAAAAAATAAAACAGTCTTGAGAAATATAAGAAAAATTTTGTCGTAAATCAACAAAAGACAAAGCCTTAACATCGCAATCATTTAAAGTAATAATTCCCGAATCAACATCATAAAATCGCAACAAAAGTTGAAAAATCGTGCTTTTACCTGATCCACTTAATCCAACGATAGCAATTTTTTTCCCGGCAGGAATTTGTAAATTAAAATTTTTTAACACCAACAATTCTTTTCGACTTGGGTATGAAAAATTAACTGACGCAAAATTTATTTTTACTGAGTTATCACTATTTTTAAACTCTTCAAAAGACTGGGGAACAACAGTTTGAGAAACTGGAGATTTAACTTCAAGAAGTTCAAAAATTCGTGATATCGCTGCCGAAGCATTTTGAATTTGTCCTGCAATCTGACTTAGCGCAACCAAGGAAGTAGCGCAAATCATTGAATAAAATATGAACGACGATAAATCACCTGAAGTAATTTTTTGATTAATAACATCTCTACTTCCCAGCATTACTACCAAAGCTACTGATAAAAAAGCTATAGCAATAACAATCGCAATCATCAATGCTTTAAGGCGAATTTTATTTAATGAAATTTTTAAACCATCTTCAACAAAATTAAAAAAATTTCTCACCTCTTTATCTTCGCAAAGGTATGATTGAATAGTTTTAACGCCATTTATTGATTCTTCAATATGAGCCGATAAGTTTGCCAGAGCAACTTGATTTTTTTTAGACAAATTTTTAACACTTTTTCCTAAAAAAATTATTGGCAAAATAGCAAAAAAAATAAGGATTAATGAGATTAGACTTAACTTGAAACTAGTGGTAAATAAAAAAATTAATCCACCAATAAAAAGAAAGGTATTGCGGATTAAAAACGGCAAAGTGTTACTAATCAAATTAACGACAATTCCAGTGTCAACACTGAGTCGAGAAATAACATCACCAGTTTTATTAGATTCAAAAAACTCAGCAGAAACACGGATTAGATGATCGTAAATTTTTTTTCTAATATCGGCAATCATTTTTTCAGATGCACTATTGATCAAATACGAGCGATAGTAACCTGCAACAGCCATAACTATTATAGCAATAACAAAAGCCAATAAAATAAAGTTTAATAATATTTGATTACGCTCAACAAAACCAATATCTATGATATATTTAACAGCCTTACCAAAAAACAAGATCGTTAAAGAGGTAACTCCCAGCGCCAATAATGCCAGATATACTTCTTTTTTGTAGGGCTTAAGAAATGGCAAGAGCAAAATCATCTGATTAGGTTTTTTTAAAGAAGTTGCTTTATTGACAGGAATGTTATTCATTAAATTTTGCTATGCGTTCCATCACAAAAAACGCCATTTTTGCTATGCTTACATCCACAAAAATAAACAGTTTCATTAGCTTGAGCAACATATGGAACTGATTTCATGACGCTTGTTCCATCAGGATTTTTATAAGTCTTGTGGGAACCATCGCAAAATGGTTGTGTTGCCGATAGACCACAAGAACACCAACTATATTTTTTCCCAGCTTCTACCTCAATTTTATAAGGCAATTTACTGGAAACTACTGGAAGCTGTTGAGACATATTAAATTACAACATTAACAATTAAATCAAAATCCATAACTTCGATATTAAATTTTTTGACCTGATCATAAATTCCTAAATCTTTGATTATGCCAATCTCTTTTTTCGAAGATAATGCCAGAATAATAACATTTTTTTCTTTTGCAACCCTTGCTGATTTCAAAACCTTATCAATAGATTCAATATATTTAGGATTAGCTAAATAAGCAAGATATTTAGAGAATTTATCCTTTAAAAAATCTTGAGCTTGCTGTTGATTAGCTGGCAATAATTTCTCATATTCATTAAAAATTTTTATTGCCTTAAAATCCATAACATAACAACGGTCCGCCGCAGCAAAAACTAACTCACACAACATCAACTTTGCTCTTTGATCATCGAAATTAGTTGCCAAGAAATAATCTTTATTTGAAAGCCTTCCAGCAGCTTTCATAGTTTCAACAATATCCTCTAGTAACTTTTTAGTTTTGACATCGCTTAGATTATCAGCCTTAACACTATTATTTTGAGGTTGTGAAGAGTTTGAATTATTTTGATTATTATTTACTGAAGCTAAACTAGTAACACCATTTAAAACTTGATTTGATGAAGAATTGTTTGCAATAGAAGAACTTGATATTTTTTGCTGAAAACTAGAAATCTGCTGAGTAACACTTTGACCAAAGTGATTAAGAAATTCTTTTTGCTCATCTTGAGTTTTCGATACCCTTCCAATTAAATTTCTATTAGTTAAAGCTTCCTGCTTATAACTATCATTTAGTTTTTTAAATAAATCATTGCCAATCTTAACCATGGTATCTCTGGTATCATTAAGTATCGAGTCTTGAATAACAGACCAATCCTCAATTCTTTTTTGCAATTCTTGCATTTTTTTGTTAGTTACTTCAATTTGTTTTTCAGCACTAATACGCAACTTTAAATCGCTATCTCTTTGTCTTTCAAGTTCCTGAATTTCACGAGTTAGATTTTCATTCTTCTGAGTCTCCGCTTTCAAACTTTCAGTATCAACAACAACCTCAGTTTTTTTAAGCTCAGCAATTTGCTGATCATATATTTTTTTTTGCTTTTCTAAATCTTTTTTATAATTAAGTCGAAAATGTGAGTATCTTAAAAAAACAACTAGCATCATTACCGCTAAGCCAATGTTGCTAATTATAATGTAAGACATAAAAAAAAATTAAAATTAAGAAATTGCTAAATTATCAATTAACCTAACGCCTTGCAGATAAACTGCAATGAATATTCGAGCTTGCTGATTAGTTTGAAAATTTTCGATTAACTGAAGATTATTTTCATCACGAATTTCTAAATATTCAACTTTATCAAAACCAATTGCAAGCAATTCTTGTTTTTTTTCCATTAAAATATTTTTATTATTCCTAAAATTATTTTTTATTTCATTTAAAATTCTAAAAATATTTGAGGCAATTAACAATTGGTGATTGTTCAATCTTTGATTACGAGATGAAAGAGCAAGACCTTGATTATTTCTAACTGTTTCAAAACCATGTATTTTGACAGAAAAATTAAAGTCATTAACTAGTTTTTTTATAATTAATAATTGCTGGAAATCTTTCATGCCAAATATTGCATGATTTGGTTTGATAATATTAAATAATTTACTTATAATTAATGCTACTCCATTAAAATGTTTAGGTCGATATCTTCCACAAAGACAGTCAGCAATTCCCAAAACATTAACTTCAAAATTATTTTGTTCTTGAAAAATTTCTTGATGACTAGGAGCAAAAATATAATTAATTCCACAATCTTTTAAAGCTTCAATATCCTTTATAAGGTTACGAGGATATTTTTCAAAATCCTCAAAATTATTAAATTGAGCTTTATTAACAAAGATACTAACAACAACAATTTTTGCGATTTTTTTTGCCTCTTTCACTAAAGTCAAATGACCATCGTGCAATGCACCCATTGTTGGAACAAGAATTATTGATTCTTGATTATTATTATGAATTAACAACCGTTCTTTTATTTCGTTAATTTTTTCAATAACTTTCATAGAGAATTAATTTCAAAATCTAAAACCCTGATCACGCCAGATAGATCTTTTTGTGAATTAATAAATTTAAAATTATTCTTTTCAAAAATTTCTTTAACTTGATGATCTTGACCATAACCTATTTCGAGAATTATTCGTCCTTTTTTATTTAAAAACAATGATGAATTTTCAGCAATTATACGATAAAAATCAAGACCATCAGCACCACCATCCAGAGCAATTCTAGGCTCAAATTTTGCAACCTCATTTTGTAATTTTATAATATCTTGTGATGGAATATAAGGTGGATTTGAGATAATTATATCAAATTTTAAAGAGCTTGGCAATTCTTGAAACATATTGCTGCACAATAACTCCAGCCTATTTTCTAAATTAAATCTATCAAGATTTTGTTTGGCTATTTTTAAAGCATCTCTACTAATATCAACCCCAACTCCTTGAAAATTTTTAAAAATATTTAGCAATGAGATTATTAGACATCCACTTCCCACCCCCAATTCCAAAAGCATTTTTTTTTGACCTAAATTATTACTAAAAATATTATATACCAATTCAACTAGGGTTTCACTATCCGGACGCGGATCAAGAACTGATTCATCAACTACAAAAACTTGTCCCCAGAATTCTCTTTTTTTTAACAGATACGCCAGAGGTTTACCCAGAACTCTCAAATTAACTAGTTGGGTTATTAATTCAACTTTTTGATCTTCAACAATTAAATTATCTATAATTGGAATTTTATTTACATCTATGGCCAATATCTCAGCAATTATTAGGCGGGCTTCAAGATAACTATTGCTATGGGGATTTTTTTTTAATTTATCAACACTACTATGCAACAATTGTTTGATGTCGATCATAGGATCTATTAATTTTAAAACTTATTGTACTTCACTTTATGCTGCATTGAACTAATAGCCATTGTAAAACAATGATAGTAGAGTAATTATTTTACTAATTTATTAAACCAAGCTTAGAACAAATTGCAGTACCAGCTCTGTTAATTAAAAAACTCAACCTAGTAATAATTAGAACTTGCCTAAAATTTCGTGTATTGAAATTTCATTGACAATGAAATCAAGATTTTTTTCACGACGGATGTCAAACTGAGCAATATTTTCTTTAGTAACCGGATTCTTTGAAGAGATTTCTCGATTTACAGATGGAAGATTAATTGCAATTCTTTTTAGGAAATTTTTATAAGCATCTTGCACTGAAGTATCGGCAACCGAAGAATCGGCATTCGGGCGATTTTCATTAATTAATTTTGGCTGATCAGCCATCTGACCAAGTTGAGTAACTAATTGATTTACTAGATTGTCAATATTTTCAACTTTTAATGACACGCCACCCGATGGCAGATTGTCATCAGTTAGAATTGTTAGTTGTCCATTGATAAACAATTTATACAAAGGATTAGAAAACTCAATATTATTTATTTTAACAATTTTACTTGATTGAATTGCCATCTCCTTAACTTGGGACGGATCTGAAGGAACCTGAGGTTGTTGCTCGTTTGAGCTAATCTGATATTCAATATCGATTGTTATATTGCTTTTAACAATGCTTGAATCAGTAATAGCGGATGGAACTTGCTGAGGAGATACGGCGGGCGATAATTGATTGGGATCCGTAACAGGTGCTGGATTAGAATTATTAGAAGCAACTGCTGGAGGAGCTCCGTTAGCAGCAGGATTAGGAACAGCTGAATTAGCAACATTACTCGCACCATTAGAAGGAGCTGATCCTGCGGCATTCGAATTAGGTGCAGCAGAAGCGGAAGATGCTAATGCTGGGTTTGCTGGATTAGCAGGAGCCTTAGCAGTATCTTTTTCATTCGGCAAGTCTTGTTGCTTAATTCCAGCATCAGAGATTTTTTTGGCATCATTCTTGTAATCAGATTTGGAATCTGCATGACCTTCGCTAGATGGCGGAGCAGAACCAAAGACAATTTCTTCGGTTTTAATACCTTCAATAATTTTCTTTTCTAAGCCAGATTTATAGACATCAATAACCCCAAAACCCTGAACTTCATTTATGCTACCAGTAATTTTAACGATTGTTTTTTGGAGATCATCTACAGAGCTTTGAATATTAATTGATGTTCTAGAAGCAGAGTAAAAATTATTTTTCTCATTATCAAGAATACGATATCCCATATCCTGATAAATCAAGTTTTGAATTCCAGCATTACCAACTGTAAAAGAAATTTCAGGATCTTTGCTGAACTCGATGGCCATTAATCCTTTTTCTAAGTCATTAATACTTGCCTGAGAAAATGTTGTAACCACGAAATCTTTTGATAAAATTGATGCCTTAGCCTCAATATTTTTAATAATTATTTGTTTTTTATTGAATAAAGTAGAAGGGATGGTTAGCTTGAGGTCAGTAACCGAAATTTTTTGGGCAACTGGAAAACCAGAAACCGTCAATTCACCGACCGAAACATTGCCACTATTTTCAGTAATAAACTTATTTAATTGCTTCTCAATTTGACCAGCCTTGAAAAACCAGAAAACGCAGTATCCAAATACCACTGCAAAAATTCCAATTCCAATTTTAATTATCAAATCTTTTTTCATAAATTCAATTTTTTTAAGTTGATGTAATAGTGAATTAATTATTTATTGAGACATTACGAGTTTCATCTGGAACTATTAATTCAAGACCATCTAACTCCTTAGTCATAATAATTTGACAACCCAGTCGAGAAGTTGGAGTAAGGCCAAAAGCTAAATCCAGCATGTCTTCTTCGTCTTCTGAAGGGGTTGATAATTTATTATAATATTCTTTTGCAACAACTACATGACATGTTGAGCAGGCTAGAGATCCCTCACATGCACCTTCCAAATCAATGTCGTTATTATGAGCAGCTTCAAGAACCGTTGTTCCAAGCGGAACTTGGAATTCTTTTTTTTCACCCTTGGTAATAAAAACTATTTTAACAGTTTCCAACATATATATTAATTTTTATTATAATTAAAATTATCAGTATTTAATAATGTTTTAATATCATTTATAATTATTGTTTTTTTATAATAATTATTAGAGCTTATAACATTTTTTATTTAATCTTAACTATAAATTTTATCTTAAGTTTAAGTATTTTAAATCAAGTTATTGATAAATATTTTAATAAATCTATGTATATTTGATATTCAAGATTTTAAAAATTAATTTATTCAATAAATTTATGGTAATAAAATTTTTAATTATCATTTTTAGCAATCAAATAATTAAATCAACTAAAAAATTAATTAATCCAACTTATATAGCAATATTATTTTTAAAGTTAGTTAATAATTGCAAAACTTAAATTTGAATATTGACAAAAATATAGCTATTTTTACCATACATTAAATATAAATTAGCTTTAACATTCTTGTATTTGCCTGAGATCCCAAACAAAATGAATTTACCTTGTTATTAATTGCAACAAAGTAAAGTTAATTTGCTATAAATTTTAAAAAAATTTTTTAAAAATATCTTATTCGTTTTAAAATCTACCTAAAAATATTTTTTTACAACAGAATAGACAATCTATTTCAATATTTTTTTTCAAATGCTTAAAGTTGTATTATTTCAACCAGACATAGCAAATAATGTAGGAGCTATTATCAGAAGTTGCGTTGCCTTTGATTGCGAGCTACACATTGTTGAGCCATGCGGTTTTGTATTCGATTTAAATAAAATTAAAAAAACTGCTCTAGATTATCTTGCTAGTGCCGTGATAATTCGCCACAAATCTTTTGATATTTTTTTTAATGAAGAAATAGTTAAAAAAAACCAACGCCTTGTTCTAGCAACCACTAAAGGCGATATAAGTTACCGTAAATTTAGCTTCAATGTTAATGATTTTATTATGTTTGGTCGAGAAAGTTGTGGAGTTAGCGAAGATGTTTTTAATAAAGCTAATCATAAAATCTTTATTCCCACCTCAAGCAAAGTTCGTTCCCTTAACATTGCAAATGCTTGCTCAATTATAGTTGCTCACGCAGTATCTTCATTTAACCCTTAAAAACTGATAATTTAGTTGCGGCTATCCTTTAACTTACTAAGTAAAGAAAACCAACCTTCAAATTCTTAATCACTCAAACTATCCAAAAAAGATCTTAAACTTAATATAATTTTAAATTAAAAATGATTATTTTATAAAGTTATATTGAAATCAATTGAATTCAATATAGAGATTTTTAACAGAAAAAAATGGGATTATTAATACTTAAAATTTTTTTAGGTTTTTTAAGGATTAATTTTTGGCTTAACTCCTAAAAGTGGTGCAATATTTTTTACAACCATTCCTGCTACAGGTGCTGCAACCATTCCAGCGGTGTTAAAAATATAATTTGGTCGATCAAAAATTACATAAACCATGTAGCGCGGTTTAGAAATCGGAAAAATTGCTACAAAGGATACAAAATTTTGTCCCTCATTGTATCCGCCATATTCAGCTCTTTCTGCTGTTCCAGTTTTTCCACCAACTTCATATCCAATAACATTAGCATTTTTACCAGTTCCTTCTTCAACAACTTTTCTCATCATGAACCTCATAGTCTGCGAGGTCTGTTCAGAAATAACATTTTCTCCTCGACTATGTTGATCAGCTTTAAGGAATGATAATTCTGGTAAGTATCCACCATTAACTATAGCGCTAACAGCCCTTGCGAAATGTAGTGGGGTTATAGCGATACCGTGACCATATGATATAGTATAAAGATTTATATCTCGCCAGATTTTAGGGGATATTGGGCGTCCCAACCCAGGAAAATCTACCTCCATTTTTTTCAAAAAACCTAACTTAGATAAAAATTCTTTTTGATTACTTGCTCCAATTTTTTCAGCAATTTTAACAGTGCCAATATTTGAAGATTCAGTAAAAATTTTTAAAACCGACATCTCCGGATCACCGCGATCATGATCCTTGATACTAAATCTGCCATATTTTATTGGCTCAGACACTGAATAAATATCGCTTAATTTTACTAAGTCCTTTTCAAAAGCTAAAGCATTAGTGAAAATTTTCATGACTGATCCAAGTTCATATACTCCTCCAGTGATTCGATTAAACCTTTGATCAGCTTGAGCTTCGCTCTGGATATTAGCATCAAAAGATGGCAAAGAAGACAATGCTAAAATTTCACCTGAATTAACATCCATAACAATTCCTGCCGCTGCTTTTGCTTTGAATTTTTCAAAACCGTTATATAATTCATCACTTAGAATATCTTGAACCCTTACATCCATTGCTAAATACAAATCTTGATTTTGTGAAAGTAAACGATCATATTGCATTTCAATTCCTGCCAAGCCCTTACGATCTAAATCAACATAGCCTACATAATGGCTAGCAATTGATTTTTGTGGATAGACTCGAATCATATCATCTTCAAAAAGTAAACCAGCCATTTTCATTTTTTTCACTTCTTCAACTTGAAGTGGAGTAAGGTTCCTGCGAATTAAAATCCACTGTTTGCTATTCTTGCCATCGGAAATTTTTTTTGATATTTCTTGAAAAGATAATTCAGGAAAAATTTGCGACAAACCACTTGCCATAGCATTAGCATCTTTGATAAGTACCGAACTAATATAAAGCGATTTAGTTTTTAAATCTGTTGCTACCAAAACTTTATTACGATCATAAATATTACCCCTTCTGCCAGTTTTTCTTGAATCATAAATACCACTGATTTTTACCTTATCACCCATTACCACAACATAAAGCATCCTGATAATAACTAAAGAAAAAACAGCTAAAATACAAAAGTAAATAAAAACTAATCGTGATTTTTTGATTTTAATTTCGTTACTCACTTTTAAAAAATTAATTAAAGTTTAACTTCACTTACCAGTTTTCTAACCGCTTCAACCGATTTATCGAAAGCAATTTTTTCTTCGCTATTTAAGTGAATTTCGACAACTTTTTCAACGCCGTTTTTGCCGATAACCGCTGGCACACCGATGTATAAATCTTTAACCCCGTACTCACCGTTAAGCTGACAAGCAATTGGCAAAATTTCTCTTTTATCTTGTAAATAGCTTTCAACCATGGCAATTGCTGAAGTTGCCGGTGCAAAATACGCCGAACCAGTACCAAGCAATTTAACTATTTCCGCTCCACCGTCTCTGGTTCGCTGCACAATGGCATCAATTCTCTCTTGAGTTGTCCAGTTCATTTTGATTAAATCAGGAATTGCAATTCCCGCTACTGTTGAGTAACGGATCAATGGCACCATTGTATCGCCATGACCCCCCAACACACAAGAATGAATATTATCAACCGAAACATTAAACTCACGGGCTAAAAATAATGACATTCGTGAAGAATCAAGCACACCAGCCATTCCCACCACTTTATTTGCATTTAATTGCGAAACTTTTTGCATGACATAAACCATTGCATCAAGCGGATTAGTGATAACAATTACAAAAGCTGAGCTAGCATATTCTTTAATATTTTTGGCAACATTTGAAATAATTGCTGTATTAGTGTTTAATAAATCATCACGACTCATTCCAGGTTTACGAGCAATTCCTGCGGTTACAATCACCACATCTGCGCCACGCATTTTAGAAAAATCTGCACTTGCTGTAAAAGATGCATCATAATTTTCAACAACTGATGATTGCTCAATATCCAAAGCTTTGCCCTTGGCAACACCTTCATTAACATCAATCATCACCACATTGCCAAGTTTTTTAAGGCCAATTAAATGAGCCAGAGTTCCACCAATATTTCCTGCTCCAACTAGAGCAATTAAAGGTTTTTTATTTTGCGATAAGTTATTGTTATTTGTCATAAATTATGAATTTAAAGTTAAAACTATATAAATTGTTTAAGATTGTTAATAATTTGTAAAAATACTTGTTCACTATCTTGTTTAGCATCAATAATTTTTATACGCTGATTTTGCTTAGCTAAATTCAAAAATCCAGCGCGAACTTTTTCATGAAATTGAAAAGCTAATTGTTCGTAGCGATTATTATCGGCTCTGGTCTTAATTCTTTCAAAAGCCTGAGAAACTTCAAGATCTAGTAAAAAAGTTATTTGCGGTGCAAAATCACCAATAACAATTTTTTGAATTGCTTGAATTGCTGATAAATCAATATCAAAGCCATAGCCTTGATAAGCAATTGTTGAATCAAAAAACCGATCACTAATCACTACGCTACCGTGATTAAGAGCTGGTTTAATAACCTGCTCAAGATGTTCCAGACGCGAAGCATAATTCAATAAAACCTCGCTCATTGCTTGAATTTTATGATCTCGCTGATTTAACAAAATAGAGCGAATTTCATTGCCAATTGCCGTGCCACCAGGTTCACGGGTTAAAATATTTTTAACATTGTTTTTCAATAAATACTCGTTTAATTTTTTGGCTTGCGTAGATTTTCCGCAACCTTCAATTCCTTCAAAAGTAATAAATAAATTTTTTGTCATTTATGTTAAATCCTCAAAATATTTTGATCACTGGAGCAAGCTCTGGCATTGGTCGAGCCCTTGCAATTGCTTATAGCAAAGCTGGGGTTAACCTTTTTTTATGCGCTCGTAATCAAGAAAACTTACAACAAACTAAAACACTTTGCGAAAATTTAAAGGCAAATGTTTATATTAAAATTCTTGATGTTTGTGATCAATTAGCAAGTAAAAAATGGCTTGATGAAATTGAACAAGAATATTCCCTTGATTTAGTTATTGCCAATGCTGGAATTTCAGCAGGAACTTCGCAAGGAACTGAAAGCTTTGAACAAGTTCAAGAAATTTTCAATACCAATCTCAATGGTGTTTTGAACATTATTCACCCCGCAATAGAAAAAATGTTAAAACGAAAAAACGGGCAAATCGCTGTGATCTCTTCATTAGCAGGATTTCGTGGACTTCCCAGCTCACCTGCTTACAGCGCTTCTAAATCAGCGGTAAGAGTTTACTGCGAAGGATTACGCGGTAATTTACAAAAATTTGGAATCAAGGTTAACGCTGTTTGCCCAGGCTATGTTCGCTCAAATATGACTGCGGTAAATAATTTTTACATGCCATTTTTAATGGATACTGATAAGGCTTGCGACATTATCATTAAAGGCTTGGCAAAAAATAAATCACGAATTGCTTTCCCATTTGCGCTTTATTTTGTAGTGTGGTTATTAACCTTAATTTCAACCAAAATCACCGATCCTTTGTTTGCAATGCTTCCTAGCAAAAGCGCGATGAAAAAATAATGATTTTGTGAAAATAATACAAATATTGTAAAAAATATTTGCATTTAAAATAGTTATTATTGCTTTCCCAATTGATAATTTGTTAAAAACAAACAAATTATTAAAATATGCTAATTTCATTCTCAGTTGCAAATTTTCGTTCAATTAAAGGCAAGCAAACCATTAGCTTTGAAGCTTCTAGCAAATATAGCGGATATTCACAAGATTTTCAAAACAATATTTTTGTAACTAATAATTTACAAATTCCAGAATTGGTCAGAGCAATTGCCTCTTAGGGTTATTACTAGATATTTTTCTAAGAACTCTGGGAATATAATGATTGAGAATAGCTCTTGGTTTCAATTTTGAAGGGCGATCTTAAATAACTCTATTAGTTGACAACGATTTTGGCATTTTACAAAACCAAATTCGATTACTATTATATTTATAAAAATTTGCCCTATTTTTTTCTCTTAGCTCGAACTCAGTATGAGAAATGAAAATATTAATTTTACCATCTTTAAAATTGTTTTTAAAATTATCAAATCTAAATTTTATTATTTGTTGGTATTCTCTTAAAAAATTAGCAAACTCAATTTGTTCTTCCTTTAGCGGCAGATCATCAATTAAAAAAATTTCTTGATCTCGATCTCTTAACATTTTTAATCTGTGATTAAAATCAATTAAATATTGCTCTAAATTACTAAGATTTTTTATTAGATAAACCCTCTCCTCTTTAGGATTCAAGTCAAAACTTATCATTTTTTGATTTAGATTAGTATCAGCAAAAATATTTTCAACAACATTGTATGCTTTGTCAATAATATCGCTATCAAAATTTATAGGTTGAATTTTTTTTATTTTAGTATTTGGAGAAGGGGTGGGAATGGGAATAAATTTTTGATCCTGCATAAATTTAATATTTATTAAATAAAATATATTAATTAATATTTAATCACTAAAGTTTTTAATTCAAATAAAATTTAACTTAAATTAATTACTATTTTAATAAGTTTTTTAATTGCTTAAATTAATAATTACCTCTAAAGCCTTAATTATCAATTATCTTTAGTTTAGCTTTGATAATGAGTATTTGAAATTTATTTTCATTTTTAAGAATTCTACAATTGTTTTCAATAAAGAGATCGGGTTTACTATCAATTAAAAAATATTTTAGGTTTTTTTATTTGTAATTTTTTCTCAAAAAAAATTCACCTCAATAAAGATCTTTTCCTATACCAACAAAATAAATTCTTTGACAAACTTGAAAGATTCAAAAATCTGCGCTTTCAAATTTATAGTATTCATTTTATCTGAAATCATTCAGTAAAGCTATAATTTCTTTTAAAACTGCCTCTATCAATATTAACTATAACTTTGAAAAAAGCTTTTGGTTTCTTAAATGAAATATCTTTTAAGCGACAAATAACCTACCATTTCGTCTTCGAAACCTTTTCTTTTAACAAACTATTGAGAATGCTGAACTAGATCAATTCCTGAGCAAAAATCAAAAAAATTTTTTTATTTTGATGTAAATATTAGAGTATTTTTTAGATTAAGATTGTTAATATTTTTTTAATATTTTTAAACAAATCTACTCTTGATGAGTTATTATCATTTAACCTTTAAGTGTGCCAATGATTGAATTTTTTAATAACAAATTTTACTCCTGCGAGAGTTTACGAGCCTGATCATCCGCAGTTAAAGCATTGACTAACTCATCCAACTCACCTGCCAATACTTCGTCGATACGATGAGTTGTAAAATTAATGCGATGATCAGTAATTCTGCTTTGCGGGAAGTTGTAGGTGCGGATTCTCTCGCTACGATCACCACTGCCAACTTGCTCTTTACGTTCCATAGCTCGCTGTTTTTCGATGCGTTCGCGTTCAGCCTCATAAAGCCTTGATCGTAAAACCTTCATCGCTTTTTCGCGATTTTTAATTTGCGATTTTTCATCTTGCATCGAAACCACAACCCCTGTTGGAATATGGGTAATCCTAACCGCTGAGTCAGTAGTGTTAACCGATTGCCCACCAGGACCTGAAGAGCGAAAAACATCAATTCGTAAATCTTTTTCTTCAATTTTAATATCAACCTCTTCTGCTTCGGGCAAAACAGCAACTGTAGCAGCTGAAGTGTGGATTCTTCCCGATGCTTCAGTTTCTGGAACGCGTTGCACACGATGTCCACCCGATTCAAATTTTAAACGAGCAAA
The DNA here is from genome assembly GCA_014190355.1 of Alphaproteobacteria bacterium. Taxonomy (GTDB): domain Bacteria; phylum Pseudomonadota; class Alphaproteobacteria; order Rickettsiales; family UBA1997; genus CAILUF01. The sequence goes on along the minus strand of BJGH01000002.1, from coordinate 195,878 downwards.
AACCCCTCGCCCAGTAATAATTGCCGAGGCTTCTTTGTAACCTCCAAGTCCAGTATCAGCGATTGATAATATTTCAAATTTCCAGCGATTTTTTTCAGCGTAGCGTTGATACATATGAAAAAGTTTGTAAGCAAAAAGTGCCGCTTCTTCGCCTCCAGTTCCAGCCCTGACCTCGATAATAGCGTTTTTTTCATCAGCTGAATCTTTCGGCAATAAAGCAATTTTAATTTGTTGCTCAAGTTCAGGAATTTTTTTGGACAAATTAAATCTTTCTTCTTCCATCATCTCGCGCATTTCTTTATCAAGACTTGAATCAGTAAGCATTTGCTCAATATCATTAAATTCATTTTGAGCATTTTGAAATTGCAAAATTACTGCCACAACCTCTTGCATATCAGAATGTTCTTTAGAAATTTTTGCAAAATTTTGCCCCAAACCACTTGGGTCTTGAAGCTTTTTTTCTAAATCGTTGAATTTAGCAAGAATTCCAGATAATTTTTGAATTAAAGACATATTATTTTTTATTTTTACTTTTTGTTTTGGTTAGTTTTTTTCTTAAAAAATCTTTTAAATCTTGTAAAATTTCACTTTCATAATCAATCCATTCAATGGCTTTAGCCATTGTTTTATTATAATATTTTAAAAGGATTTCCATCCGCATTTTATCTTTATGATGCGATTGAATATCTGGCTTTGGAGCTTTTTGTTTTAAACAATCTTCCAAAGCATCAAGGCAATTTAATTTATTTTGATATTCTGGCTTTAAGGCATTAATGAATAAAGTTTCCAATTCCCCATATTCTTGAGTTTCCTTGTTAAATGGCATGATAAAATGATCAATTTCAAATTGTTTGAAAGCGTAGTGGTTTTTGATAAAATTATGATTCTTAATTTGATCTTGTAATTTTTCTAACTCTTTAAAAACATTTGAATATCCTGCTGGCTGATGCTCTTTATGATGAGCTTCCCAATCAGCATCGACTATTAAAAAAGTTTTTGGTAAATTTTCATCATCGCTATATTTTTTAATATTTTTTACAATATTATTAACTCCATTATTATTGAAAAAATTACTTTTACCTCCTTGCTTTTCCTCATCAATTATCTCTACAGTATAACAATCGGGCGCAATATTCAATCTTTCTTTAGCGATAAATAATTTTATAAATCTTTCCATAAAATGTTTATCGGTCGAGCCCTCAACAATAAAAAGATTTTGTTTAAATTTTTTGGTCATAATTTAGTGGTGTCTTTAATTATCTTATTTCTGTTGAACTTTCAGCCAGAACCTTTAAGAAGGAAAAATTATAAGGAGAAACTCTTACCTCATTCTTAATTTTTACTAATCTGAAAACTCCAAGCTCTTCATCAATTTTTTTATCAGTTTTATAGTGATTTTCAAAAACTCTTACGATGCTTTTCAAACAATCATAAGAATGCGTCGTCGCAAAAAGTTGAATATTTTTTTCTGCACATAATTTTAGCAACTGCTCCCAAAAAACATCTTGTTTATCAAAATATAAACCATTATCGATTTCATCGATACAAAGGAGGGTTGGCAGATTTTTCTTACTTGCCAAATCTATGGTTAGAAGTATATCAAAAAACTTCTTAAAGCCATTACCCATATCTTCTAAAAAAACAGTAAAATCATCTTTGAGAAATGCAAAAAAATAGGTTCCAATTAATTCTATCTTTTTTAAATCCTTTTCAAAATTTTGTAAGATTTTCAAATATCTTTCATCAATTTCGTTAGATTCTTTAAGATTTGCTAGTTCTTTTAGTTTTGACCATTTGTCAATAATTTCTCTTTGGGTTGGGGTTTGATCAGCAAGAAAAATAATATTATATTGATTAAAATCTTTCAAAACTGAGTCATAAGTGCCAAGCGATGAGCAACCTAGACGCTGAACGGTTTTTGAATTATTAAACTTATAGTCAAAAACTAAACTTTCAGGTTTAATATTTTTTTCGTGAGGATTTTGTGGTTCTAGTATTTCATCTTCTTCGTTAAATTTTTCAATTTTAGAGCTTAAAGAAATTTGCAAATTAACATTTTTTTTTGCTTCATAAAATTCGCTGAAAATTTCTATTGAATTTTCTGTGTTTTTTTTAAAGAAAAATGAAAAAAAATTTAATATTACATAATGAAATGAGGTTATTCTTCTATAAGCTTTTAAATAATTAAAAACCAATCCAACGCCTCTGGCTTCTAAAATCCTAAAGTGATCTTCTAATCTTGGATACAACATCCCCACCGCTTCTAACACACTACTCTTGCCTGAATTATTATCGCCAACGAAAATATTAACTCTTTTTAAATCCTTGAGGTGAAAATTTTCAAAACAACGAAAATTTTTGATTGATAAATTTTTTAATAAAGGTTTGCTAATTTTTTTGGTTTTTTTGTGCACCATGGCTTTTAAATTAAAATTAGTGATTTAGAATTATCGTCACTAGAAATTAGTGATCACTGATTAACCTTGATTTTAAAGTCTTTAGTCGATAATAGCAATAATTTTTTTTAGCAAAAAAATTTTAAAAATAGTTTTATGAGTCAGAATTTTTACGTCACTTCGCCGATTTATTATGTCAATGATGTACCGCATATTGGTCATGCTTACACATCAATTGCTTGTGATGTTATAGCGCGGTTTAATCGTTTAAATAATCATAATGTTTTCTTTTTAACTGGCACTGATGAGCATGGGCAAAAGGTTGAAAAATCTGCATTAGCCAAAGAAAAATCTCCTCAGCAATTCTGCGATGAAGTTTCACAAAAATTTCGCGATCTGTCAACAACCTTAAATTTAAGCAATGATGATTTTATTAGAACAACAGAATTAAGACATAAAAAAACTGTCGAAAAAATCTGGCAAATCATGCTTGATAACGGCTTTATTTACAAGGGAAGTTATCAAGGTTGGTATGCTGTTCGCGATGAAGCTTTTTACAGCGAAGATGAATTAATTGATGGCAAAGCACCAACCGGTGCACAGGTGCAATGGCATAGCGAAGAAAGTTATTTTTTTCGTCTTAGTGCTTTTCAAGATAAATTGCTTGCGCTTTACGAGGCAGTTCCTGATTTTATTCGCCCAGAATCGCGTTATAACGAAGTGGTTAGTTTTGTCAAATCTGGTTTAAAAGATTTATCAATTTCACGAACTTCTTTTTCATGGGGAATCAAGGTTCCAAATGATGAAAAGCATGTAATTTATGTTTGGCTTGATGCCTTAACCAATTATCTTTCAGCTCTCGATTTTGCAGATGATAACAAAGATAACAACAAAAAATATCAACAATTCTGGGTTAATGGCAATAAATCGCCCCTGCATATTGTTGGTAAAGACATTGTTAGATTTCACTGTGTTTATTGGCCAGCGTTTTTAATGGCATGCAATCTCAATGTGCCATATCAAGTTTTTGCCCATGGCTGGTGGACCAATGATGGTCAAAAAATTTCCAAATCTTTAGGTAATGTTATCAATCCAGACAATGAAATTGAATGGCTTAAATCAAGGCTTGTTGATAACAATCCACAAGATCATGATCATCAAAAATATGGCATTATAGCACTTGACTATTTTCGCTATTTTTTAATGCGTGAAGTAGTTTTTGGTAATGATGGCGATTATTCTCGTATCAATTTTACTAATCGTATCAACTCAGAATTAGCTAATAATATTGGCAATTTAGTGCAACGATGTTTAACAATGGTTGTTAAGAATTGTGATGGTGAAATTTCCGGAGATTATCAAAATTTAAGAGCAAATTTTCAGCCTTTTAAAAATAATTATTTTCAAGCTTTTGATAATTTACAATTCGACAAAGCCTTGGAAGTAGTAATTGAATTTGCTAATTTAATTAATAAAAATTTCAACGATCAAGCACCATGGAATTTGAAAAAAGAACATAAAATTGACTTAATGCGTCAATGCTTATTTGAAACTTGTCAGGCAATTCGCTTGATTGCAATTCTCCTTCAGCCCTTTATGCCAAGCAGTGCTAAAAAAATTCTTGATTTAATTATTTATCAACAACAATCAACAAATCCTAGTGATAATTTTCAACAACTAAATAATTTTTCAAATAATCTTAAAATTAGCAATCCTCAGCCAATTTTTCCGAGGATTTAAGATCAATTTTGCTATTCACAAATTGCTGTAATTTGTTTAATGATTTTATTACTTATTTTACAAAATAACATCTTGCACCTCAGATAAGCAAATATAATTGTCGCAGTATGTCACTTTAAATTATTGCTGCTGTTGAAGTTTTTTTAAAATTAACCAATTTAGCAAAATTCGATAGCTATGAATAATTAATGCATTTTTTTATTTTATGCTTCTAACCCAAAGGCATCATGCAAAATCCTAACCGCTAATTCGCCATACTCCTTAGCTATTAACACCGAAATTTTGATTTCAGATGTTGAAATTAGCAATAAATTAATTCCTTTATCCGCTAAAGTTTTAAACATGGTGTGAGCAACACCTGAATGACTAATCATACCAACACCAATTACTGAAATTTTAGCAATATTATCATCAATTTTTAATTCGGCAAATTTTACCTCATCTTTGATTGACTCAATTGCTAATTTTGCTCTTTCTAGCTCGTCTTTAAGAATTGTAAAGGTAATATCGATAAATTTTCCATCAGCTGAAATATTTTGTACGATCATATCAACATTAACCTCACGATTTGCTAGTGCTCCAAAAATTGTCGCAGACAATCCTGGATGATCTGGCATTTTCATAAGCGTAAGCCTAACATCATTTTTACTGTAACTAATACCTGTAATTAAACGTCTTTCCATAATTTCCTCATTATTGTTAACTAAAATTGTTCCTGAAGATTCACTAACCTCGCCAAAGGATGATAAAACTCTAACCCGAACATTGTGAGCCATTGCCATAGCTACTGAACGAGTTTGCAAAACTTTTGAACCGCTATAAGCCATCTCCAGCATTTCCTCATAAGTAACTTTTTGTAATTTACGAGCTTTTTCAGTGATCCTTGGATCAGTAGTATAAACACCATCAACATCAGTGTAAATATCACACAAGTCAGCTTTAACTGATGCTGCAATTGCAACTGCTGAAGTATCCGAACCTCCTCTGCCAAGAGTGCTAACTCGATTACTTTGACGGTGAATCCCTTGAAAGCCAGCGATAACCACAACATCGAATTCTTCAAGAGCTTTCAACAAAAATTCGCCATCAATCTCGTCAATTCTTGCTTTGCTGTGAACATTATCAGTTTTAAGAGGGATTTGCCAGCCTAGAAATGAGCGTGATTTGTAGCCCATCGATTGCAATTGCAGAGCTAGAAGTCCGCATGTAATCTGCTCACCAGTTGCTACAATTGAATCATACTCGCAAAGCGCTTCATTATTAGTTAAAGTTGAAACTTGATTGCAATAATCGACCAGTTGATTAGTAACTCCTGACATTGCCGAAACTACGACAATTACTTTATTTTTTTTATCAAGCTCAGCTTTGACCTTTTGAGAAACATTTTTGATACGAGCTATATCTCCAACTGAAGTTCCTCCGAATTTTTGAACTATCAACATAAAATTTTTTAAAATTTAGTTTTTTCTAATATTTTTTTTGTTTTAATAAAAATCGCAAGTAAAATTTTATACAAAATTAAAAAAAGCCCTTGCAGTAAAATTTTTTTATTGATTGAATTAGTAAAATTAAAATTTGATTTTTTTTTCGATTATTAGAAAATTAGTTAGCAATTAACAACATAAAAATAATTTGTGAAAAATAATTAAAAATATTTAAAATTAACAAAAAATTAAAATTTATGATGAAATCATTTCGCAAACTTACTGGTAATATTGCCTTTAAAATAGTCCTTGGCATTGTAGCTCTCAGTTTTGTGTTTTTTGGAGTAAGTAGCTTTGTCTTAGGAAATTCAAGCAATTGGGTTGCTCAGATTGGTGGCAAAAAAATTTCCTATTCAACTTTACAAAAAGCTATGAAAGAAAATCGTGAACTGATTTTAAAATCTTATGGCAATAATGAGCAAGCTATGCAGTATTTGGAGTCTGATCAATTTACCTCTGATAGTCTTTCAAGAATTGTTAATCAAGAAATGGTTAAAAATCTTTCTTCAGAATACGATATAAAGGCCAGTGAAAAAATTGTTTTGGAAAATATTGCTAAAGACAAAAATTTTGCCGATGAAACTGGCAAATTTAATCAAACTAAATTTAAAGATTTTTTAAAAAGAAGTGGTATAAATGAAGATCTTTATGTTAATGAAATTATTAATCAAACTTCAATGTTGATGATAATCCAAACTATGGAAATTGCTGCACCAGTAAGCTCAAAAAAAATTATTGATATAATCAATTTCAACGAAGAAAAAAGAATGGTTGATTTAGTTTCAATCAACGAAAAAAATGTTAAAAACATTGAAAGCGTTAGCGAAAAAGAAGTTGAAAAATATTACAACGATCATAAAAAAGAATTCTCTTTGCCAGAATTTCGCAAAATTTTACTTGCTAAATTCACTGCCAAAGACCTTGCTAGTGCTATTGAGATTAAAGAGCAAGAAATTGTTGCTGAATATGAAAAAAATAAAGAAAGCTATACAACTGAGGAAACTCGTGACTTCTATCACGTAGTTTTTGACGAGGAAAAACAAGCTCAAGAATTTATTGCAAACTTGAAAAAAATTAATCAAAATGACAATAAAAAAATTGCTTCGCAATTTGCTAGCCTTGCCAAAGAACAAGCAAAAAAAGATTTAAAAACAATTACCCTTAATCAAACCAATAAAAAACAATTACTTACCGAAACAGTTTCAAAAGCTTTTGCTCTCAAAATTAATGAACTAAGCTCTCCAATAAAAAGTTCCCTTGGTTACCATGTCTTTTTACTAAACAACATTAATCAAAGTCAAACTAAGTCTTTAGCTCAAGTTCGTGATGAAATTAAAAATAAACTTAATGAGAAGAAAAAAGATGGGGCATTAGCAAAAAAAATTAGCGAACTAGACTCCGAACTTCTCTCAAGCAGTTCCATTGGTGAATCTTTGAATAAAAGCAAAATAAATTCTCCAATTAACCAATACAACATTGACAATTCTGGTAAAGACCCTTCGGGCAACGCTATTTTTTCTCAAGACAATGAAATAATTGTCAAAAATGTCTTTGCTTTGAAAAAAAATCAAAACTCTAAGACCATTACATCTCAAGATGGCTTAACATTTTATGTTTTACAAGTAACCGATATTATTCCAAGTAAAACTCAAGAGCTAGCAAGCGTTGCTAAAGCAATTCAACAAAAACTTCAAAATGATAAAAAGGAAATCGCTTTAAGTGCATTAGCACATGAAGTTTCAGCAGAGATTTCTCAAAATCTTAACAACTTAGCGCTTGTTACTAACAAGTACCGGCTTAAATTAGAAAAAAATCGTTTAATGCCAAGAACTTATGTTATCAATTATCAAGGTCAACAATTCCCATATCGTAGCCCGTTACTTGATAAAATTTTTAGCATCGAATTAAATCAAAGCACTGGAGCAATTAATGACTCAGGTGGTTATTCTATTGCCATTCTGCGTGATATTAAAAAACCTCAGATTAATCAACAACTTGTTGAAGAGGTTGCTAAATCAAGTCAAAAACTTTTCAGATCAGATATTATGCAACAATTCAATAATTATTTAATGAACAAATACCCAGTTAAAGTTAATGAGAAAATTTTTAGAAAAAACCAAGAAAATTAATGTTTAATTTTAATTCGCAAGAATTCTCAAACCATCTCCAAGCAAACTCAACATCTTTGCTTTATAAAAAAATTTCAAGCGATCTTCTTACGCCTGTTTTAGCTTTTCTAAAATTAAAAAAACATTTCACAAGTAATGTTTTTTTATTCGAGTCAGTTGAAAACGATCAAAAAAAAGGGCGATTTTCTATAATTGGATTAATGCCAGATGTTGTATGGAAATGTCAAAAACAAAAATCTTATGTAAATGCTAATTTTACCCAAGATAAACAAAATTTTATCGAACAAAATGGTAATCCTATAAGCAATTTAAGAGAAATTATCAATTCTTCTAGAATTAAATTCGATGAATTCGACTATTATTACCAAAAGCTTCCTGCCATGTGTACTGGTTTATTTGGTTACATGGGTTACGATATGGTTAAATTAATGGAAAAATTACCTAACAATAACTTACAAGACGATTTATTAATTCCTGATAGCATATTTATTCGTCCACAGATTATCCTAGTCTTTGATAGTTTTTATGATAATTTATTGATTTGCGCTCCATCCTACAATATTAAAGATAAATATCATGACTTGGAAAATAAAATATTGAATATTGAAAAAATTCTTGAAAGTCAAATTGTTAACAAAAATAAGAAAAATACAAGTAAGGTTAAAGACTTTGATTTTCAAGCTAGTTATAGCAAAGAACAGTTTTGCAATATGGTTAAAAAAGCCAAGGAATATATCACTGCTGGTGATGTTTTTCAAGTTTTACCGTCACAGAGATTTACCAGCGACTTTCCAAATATTGATCCCTTTGAATTTTATCGAACACTTAGAGCTGTTAATCCATCACCTTTTTTATTTTACTTACAGTTTGAAGATTTTGTGTTGACTGGATCAAGTCCTGAAATTATGGTTTCTAAACAGCAAGATAAAATTGTTGTTCGACCCTTAGCAGGAACTAAGTTACGGGGTAAAAATTATGATGAAGATCAAAAAATTGCTAAAGAACTTTTAGAAGATGAAAAAGAGATAGCTGAACACTTAATGCTCATTGACTTGGCAAGAAATGATATTGGAATGGTTGCTAAATCTGGGTCAATTAATGTTACCAAAAAAATGGCTATTGAATATTATTCACATGTTATGCACATTTCTTCTTGCGTAGAAGGAAAATTAAGCGATCAATTTGATGCCCTTGATGCTTTAATTTCATCATTCCCAGCAGGAACTGTTAGTGGTGCTCCAAAGATTAGAGCAATGGAAATAATTGAAGAAATTGAAAAAATTAAACGCAGCTTTTATTCGGGATGTGTTGGGTATTTTGCGGGTAATGGCGATATGGAAACTTGTATTACTCTTCGCTCAGCACTAATAAAAGATCACAAAATTTATTTGCATTCGGGAGCAGGAGTAGTTTTTGATTCAAATGTTGAAAGTGAGTATCAAGAAACTCTTAATAAAGTTCAAGCTTTTTTTAAGGCATGTCAACTTTTAAAAAATTCCTTGAGCTAAAAAAATTAGCAAATTAAATACGATAAACTATCCTTCAAATATTCTTAACCAAAATAAACAAATCTATGAAGTTATTAAAAAAAATTTTTACCTTGTCAATTGCAATTTTTTTTGTTTCATGTTCAGTTTCAAATGCCCAGGTTAGCTCGGGGATTGACTTTAGATTCTCTAGTTCTGACATAACTCCAAAATCTATAATTGTCGATGAATTTGTTTATAAGGGCTTTGGTTGCGAAGGGAAAAATTTATCACCGCAAATTTCTTGGCAAGCGGTTCCAGCTAAAACCAAAAGCTTAGCTTTAACGATTTTTGATGCTGATGCACCTACAGGAAGCGGTTGGTGGCATTGGCTTATTTTTAATATTCCAACCAAATACAATGAATTAAAACAGGGTTTTTCTTCTAACTCATTCAATCTAGTTGATGGAATTAATCAGTCCAGAAATGATTACAGCGAATACGGATATGGTGGACCTTGCCCACCCAAAGGTGATAAAAAACATCGTTATATTTTTACTCTTTATGCCTTAGATATAGAAAAAATTGACGTAAAACAAGATGCTTCTCCAGCCCTTGTTAGCTATATAATTAGACAACACATTATTCGTAAATCTTCTTTTGAAGCTTTTTACCAAAGATAGGGGCTTAAAAAATAAAATTTTTTAGATTGTTAGCTTAACATGGTATCAGCAAATTAATTTTGTCTTTTGATCACGGCTAGTTATTAATAAAATCAACTAGTAATATAAATTAATTTAAATAACTAAACGATTTCTAACTAAAGAATCTTGTATTTCAGGCCAAGAAAGGTTTGAATTATACTAGATTAAAAATGATAGCTCCTCATACAAATAATCATAGAAATAAAAAAGTTTTATAGTTAGTTGAAGAGTATTTAATAAGGCAATTTAATAATTGCTTACTATGGCTTAAATAAATATTACAATTGAGATTTTGATTAAATCTTACCCTTCTAAGATTTTGTTGATATTTAATTAGCTCCTTCCAACAAATCCATGATTAAAATACATCGCCAAATGATGAAATTCTTTAGGAGTTTTGTGTTTATAGTAAAAGAATGTAAAGGGTAGTGTTATTAAATTTTTTCTATTTTTTTATAAACTTGGAGTTATAGCAGTTTTTTGTACACTATTCACAGCGGGTTGAGATTGGCCCCTATTTGAAGCGACGCCATTTGGTGCTTTACTATCTCTTGTAGGATTTAGTCCGAATTCCAATAACCTCTCATTTAATTTTAATATTAAAGGGTCGAAATCTTCTTTACATAGCAACGGATTATATTTATGAACATCGAAACCAACAACCCTCATCAATATTAAACCTGTTAAAGATTTACTAAGCTCATTATCTTTTTCTCCAATAAATCTAATAAGCCCTAATTTTCCAAAAGCTAACCTAATTGTTTTTCTTCGTTCTTTTGTTTCATTTTCAACAAAATGTTTAAAGATACTTTCAGCTAATAGATATGGATTAACCTCCAGTTTTTGAAAAGCATCAGCTAAAGAATCTCTATCTTTTCTATTTAAAAAAATAGAATTACAAATAGCTCTAATCAATTTGATCTCATCCTTTTTTTTAGGATCTTTAGATATGTAATCTTCCAAATTTCTACTAACAACTTTTTCTTTTGAAGAAAAATTTGATTTTAATTTATTTTTATAATCATTATTTTTTTCTAAGAAAAAAATTAGTAAATTTTGACAAACATGATTATTTGTTAAATCAGTTTGTTTTTGTTTTTCCAAATATGTAAAAATCTTTAAAATTAATGATCTATTTTCCTTAGTAAATAATCCACCAGTTATATCAAAAAAAAGAGCTAATGCCCCCATATTTTTTTGCCCAAGAAGCTTAGACACAGAATCTCGGTTTTCATAAAAATTCTCTTTATTTAATAGATGGACAAGAAGTTCAGCCCCCTCTAATTCAAGAGTAGTTTTTTCACCTTCTTTCATAATTTCAACAGTAAACTTACCATATTTGGCAATCATGCTTAATAATTCAACACAATTTGTATTGGAAAAAAATTTATGATTAATATCTATTAGGTAGCTAAGTGATGATTTAATATTACTTTCAAGACCAAATTTTTTTCCCAAATATACTAGTATTCTCGCTGAATCAAAGTCTCTGGCTAAAAGATTACTTAGAAAATTTCCTTCAACTGCTTGAAACAATATACCCTCACCTTGACCCTCATCTTGCGTATTTAATTTAATTAAATCATCTAGAATTAATAATTTATTATGATCAGAAATCTTAGAAAATAATAGCGTTAAGCAATCTTGAGCAGATGGATCATTATTTTCGAAAGCATACCTTAAAGCATCCCTTATTGGTTTAGAAGGTTGATTTACTGCAGGATTAAAGCAAGCAAATATTTGATCTTCATTAATTAATTGAGGACTTTCACCTATTAGTTCATTTAACAGTTTTGTATTACTTTTTTTCAAAACTTTTCTTAAAAATTCATAATCACCATCGTCACCAGGAAGAATTGCAGAATTTATTTTTAAATCTCCCAACCTCAATTTTGCTTCTTTAATACTTCCTAAATAAATAATTATATTGTGAATTTCTTCTACTGTATGATTTTCTTTTCCAAGGGTAAATATTAAATATTCATCTTTATAGCTAGGAAAATATTTATCTAATTCGTAAGATATTTTGTTAGCCTCCAAATCTTTAATTATATTTTTTTTAAACTCAAAAATTTCTTGATTGTTGTCATGGAAAGCTTTTTGTAAATAATAGTTTAGTTTTTGAATTTTTTCTTGATCACCGCCAATGGCACCACTCTTAAAAAAATTTTTAACAAATTGACTTATACAATTTTTGTGTTCATCATCTTGTTTAAAACCGGCAAAAATAAGAAATTCCTTCATTTTATTAAAACCTTCTTCCGCAGGATATGATTCTAAAATTTCTCTTGAAAAATATTCAGCTTCATAAAACAATCTTCTAAAATTCATCTCACTATTAGCATCAGATTTCGAGTGAGTAGAAATAATTTTTATTAAACTCTCAAGGCTTGTTTTAATACTGCCGACCCCAGATCTTTTATTGAAAGCAGTACTTCTGCACAAATTTTCTACAAGTTTTTCAACCACCCCACCCCGATAATCTGGGTTCGAAAACTGTATAAAAAGATCATTAAAAATTGCAAGACTCTCGTCTGCAGAAATACTTTTTCTTAGATACATAAAATTATATTCAGCGAGGGCAGTATTGTTGGTAATTAAAATTTTTTCTAAAATTTTATTTTTTTCTTGTTGTTGTCCATATAAAATTATTAATTCATCAATTACTCTTGCAAACCTTGACCTTACAACATCGACATCTTTACTCGCATTCAAAGCCTTGTCAAGGATTTTAAATCTCCCACCAGTTAAAATTTTAATTAGATCCTGCCATTTAGATGTATCTTCATCGGGTCCGACTTGTTTTAAATATTTTTGAAAATCTTCTTCTTCTGCCCCATTCACAACATAACCGCTTAATAATTCTATTTTTTGGTCAATACTCAACATATAATTTTAATAAAAGTTAAAACTAGGTTTATAATAGGTTTATAAATTTATTAGCCGTCTTTCTATGTTTTTGGTCTAAATAATTTAAATTTTTAAAGTGCCTAAAAAATCAATTACACTAATCGTGGCCAAAGGATTTTCAATTAAAAGAAAGTTATTATCCCATTTTAAGAAAATCTGAATAGCGGCTTAGATTATGATGGGTTACGGAGAAAATCTTATTTTAAATTTCATTTTAATTTCTTTAATCTCCTAAATTATTTTCATTTAATTTTGCGAAATTAGGGATATTTTTTTTCTGGCGTTAGTGGACTATTTTTTTAAATTATTAAAGTTTTAAGAAGAATTTAATAAAAAATGTCTTTTTCGTAGAAGTAAGTTCAGATGATCTTTAAATCAAATGGCAGGACTAATAACCCCTCCACTTTTTTAAGCAAAACATTAAGGATGTGGGATTAGTTTTTAAGATTTGTAAATTACTTGAAGCTTTATCAATTGCGATTTAAAGCTGTTATAATCTCTAATATTGTAAGAAAATTTGGATCTGTCTGAAAAGATTGATTAGCGATATTTGGAATAATTTTTAATTAAAATATAATTCAAAGGATTGTTTGCTTTATGGGTTAGTAAGATTAATTTTGTCTTTTTCATCACGAGTAGTAATTAATAAAATCAACTAGCAATACAAATTAACTCAAAAATCTAAACGATTACTAACTCAAGAATCTTTTATTTTAGATTTAGAAAAATAACTGTTTTTCTTGACATAGTATTACCAACGCATGAACAGTCTCTTTCAATCGCTTTATTGATTAATACAAAAAAAATGCATCTCCAAGAAAGTTATCAAGCGATTTGGTATTGCCAGTTAAAACAGCTTGGTCGATTAATCGTAGAATTTTATTATTTTTTTGAATCTTTTTTGTCATCAACCTTTGGAGCTGCTGAGGCTGCGGCAGGAGCACCTGAAGCAGGAGTAGAAGGAGCGTTGGGATCAACGGCCTTTTCTTCTTCAGATTTTCCACGACCAATAATACTTCCTATTAAAAAATTGTTTTTACGAATTAACTTACAACCTTTAGGAAGCTTTAGATCGTGAGATCTAATTTTATGACCTAGATGGAGTGAGCCAATATCAACTTCGATGGATTCTGGAATTGAACTTTCTCCTTCACAAGCAACTTCTATTCTTCTTGCTACAATATGAAGAATTCCACCTTTTTTAAGACCTGGAGATTTTTCTTGATTAACAAATCGTAATTTAGGTTTAACTCTAATTGCTTTTTCCTTGTCACAAACCAAAAAATCAACATGAACTGGGCGATCAGAAACTGGATCAAGCTCAACTTTGTGAGGAATAACTTTATGTTTTTTGCCATCAAGCTCAAGCTCAATGAGTGAAGTTAAACTAATGCCCTTGAAGTAATGCATTTCAAATTCCTTAACATCAAGACTTAGATTAATATTACCCTTGGTGTTATAGATAATTGCAGGAATTCGACCCTGTTTTTTAATTTTACGAGCACTAGCTGTTCCAAGTTGCTCTCTTTTTTCAGCTTTAAACGCGATAGACATAACCAAACTCCTAAACGATTTTTAAATAAATTTAAATTAATTTTAACTATATTAACTTTTTCTTATTCTAAGTTAAACATAGCTATGAATTTCAACAAATTGAAGAACGGTAATTTTAATATCAAAAAACAAAGTTGCAAGGGGTTATTTATCAAATCCTTAGCAATTTTTATTTTTTTAAAATTGATGAACTTTACAACAAAATTATCTTATGAAAAAATTAAGTTTGTTTTTTTGACAGTTCATTTAGTATCTCTTGGATATGACCATTAACTTTAACACTTCGCCAAATTTTTTGAACTTTGCCCATTTTATCAATTAAAAAAGTTGAGCGATCAATGCCAATTGATTTTTTACCAAACATTGATTTTTCTTTTAAAACACCATATTGCTCACATAACTCAGAATTTTCATCAGATAACAATTGAAAATTTAACTTATATTTGCTTATAAAATTACAATGACTAGCAACACTGTCTCTCGAAACGCCAAGAATTATGCAATCATGCTTGGCAAATTCTTTACTTTTGTTAGCAAAATCTTGAGCTTCAATAGTGCACCCTGGGGTATCATCCTTGGGATAGAAATAAAGCACAACATTTTGTCCACGAAAGTCAGCTAAGCGAACTTCTTCACTGTTGTTACTAATTAATGCAAATAAAGGGGCGTTTTGTCCAATTTCAATTTTCATTTTTTTTAGTATTTTTTTTCTTTTTTTCGTTACGATTTGTTGTTTCAATTACATCATCGTTGGCTTTATCTTGGCTTGATTTAATTTGTGAAATGACATCATTAAATTGAGATTGACTACACAATCCGAGGAGAACAACATCTCGTGGTTTAATATTTTTCATATTCCAATGTTGACGGTTTCTAATTGATTCAATCATTTTATCTGTAGTTCCAACTAATTTTTTGATCTGATTGTTTGAAATATCTGGGTAGTATTTAAGTAGATAAGAGATTCCATCTGGTTTATCTTGTCTTCGAGCAATTGGAGTATATTTTGATCTTTTGATAACAGTTTTGATTGAGCTTGAGACATTTTGATTAATTAACAAAATTGCTTTTTGATCTTGCTCGCATCTTCTTATTTCTTCGTAGGTTAATTGTCCAGAAAGGATTGGACTTTGACCAATTATTCCGGACGCAACATCGCCATCGGCAATTCCTTGAACTTCCAGCTCGTGTAATCCGCAAAATTTGGCAATTTGAGCAAATGTAAGCGAGGTATTTTCAACAAGCCATACAGCCGTAGCTTTGCGCATAAGAGGTAATTCTTGACTCATAAATTATTTTAAATTTTTATTTTAATAAATTCAAAGACATTTAATCCAAAGATTGAGATCAAAAAATTTTCTGGGATTGCTTTGCTAATGATCACAATAACGATTTGAGTGAATGATATATAAATCCAGATGCAAAATCTCTGATGCTCAATCTTTAGCACAAAATCCATTACAAAATAATTTGTAAAATATTTGACTTTGAAATGTAATGATTAATAATTTAACCAAAGCTTAATTTAAAAGCAAGTAAACATTTTTTTTATGATCATTTTATTATCGCCGGCTAAGTCTCTCGACTATAAAACCAATTTTGATTTGAAAATTCATAGCCAGCCAGAGTTTATCAAGGAGGCAGAAATTCTTGCAAAAGAATTGAAAAAATTGGATAGTAAAAACCTAGAAAATCTTATGGACATAAGCCCTAATCTTGCTCAACTTAACTTTCAAAGATTTAAAGACTTTGCTGTTAATCCTCAGCGTCAAGCATTACTGGCATACGATGGTGATGTTTATTCAAAAATTACTAAAAATAAATTTACCGAAAAAAATTTTAAATACGCTCAAGAACATATTCGCATTATATCGGGTTTGTATGGCATACTTCGACCCTTAGACCTAATTAAACCCTACCGCCTTGAAATGGCAACGGATTTTAGTAAAGTTGATTTTTTTAAAAAAAATCTCTATGAATTCTGGAGCGAAAAAATTAACGATTATTTATCGAAAGATAAATCCAAAGATCTTGTAAACCTTGCGTCACAAGAATATTCCGCAGTAATTGATTTTAAAAAAATTCCTCAAAAAGTTTACAATATAATTTTTAAGGAAAAGAAAAATGGCGTTTTCAAAATTATTGGAATTAATGCTAAGAAAGCTCGGGGACTTATGGCAAATTATGCAATACTAAACAATATAACCGATCCAATTGATCTAAAAAAATTTAAGGATGAAGACTATAGCTTTAATCAACAACTTTCTGATCCAACTAATTGGATTTTTAGCCGATGACTAATTCAAAAGATTTCTTTCAAAATTATAGCTACAAAAATTTTTTAATTCACCATTATCATCAAGTTACTAGTACTAATGACTTGGCAAAAGAATTACTTAATAATCGCCAAATCTTCGCTAACGAAATAATTTTAAGCGATATCCAAACCATAGGAAAAGGGAGAATGAATCGTCAATGGCAATCACCTCTTGGCAATCTATATTTTTCATTATGCGTTGATCTAAGCATGATTAACTCTCAATTCTTATCTACCTTGCCACTATTTTGTGGAATTGTCTTAAATAAAACGATAAGTAATCTTAGTGCAAAAAAGCTAAATATTTTAAATAAATGGCCCAATGACTTACTAATTGAAAATAAGAAAATTGCAGGAATTCTTGTTGAAAATACTACAATTAACGATAATCAAAAACTAGCAATAATAGGTATTGGCGTTAATATTAATAACAATCCAAATAACACCAGATTTGCCTCTGGAAATCTTAGTGAATTTGATCTCAAAATTTCTAACCTTCAACTTCTTGAGAAATTCCTAGACGAATTTGATAATTTTTTTAAAATATGGGAGAAATTTGGTTTTAAAAATTTAAAAAAAATTTGGCTTGAAAAGGCTTATCAACTTCACCAAAAAGTTACCATCAATCTAGGCAAAGATAATCAACAAAATTTATTTACGGGAATTTTTAATGATATTGATGAATACGGAAATATTATAATTATAAAAGATCAAAAAAATTTTACTATTTCAGTAGGCGATGTTTCTTAATAATACTAGAAATTTTTTTTTAAATTTTTTGCTAGCTTTTTAAAAAAAAATAAAAAAACTTGAAAAAAAACTAATAAAAAACCTATGAAAAATAACTTTGAAGATTTTGAATCGCCTGATCCTAATAAATTAAACCATCGATCAATTTTTAATGATCGTAATCTTAAAAATAATTTTTCATTTTTATGCATTATTCTTTCAGTCTTTTGTATTATAAAAAGCTATGAAGTGATAGTTGATATAAGCAATAAAAAAAATGCAGGACTACAAAATTTTATTAATGGTAGAGGATATTATGAAATCAAGTTAACGGCTGATATTGGTAATTTTTTCTTCGTTGTTTCATCAACCGAAAAAACTGCTAAAGATGCTCATCAAAAAATGATCCAAAAGGTCAATCAAATTATGCTAGAATTATACGAAAAGGGTATCAACAAAGAAGATATCAAAACTGAAAATTATGTAAATCGACCAAAATATCCAATAGACTTATGCAAAAAAGGAGCAAACTGCCCAAATATCAAAAACAATCCGATTTCTTTTGAAGCTTCCCAAGTAATATTTGTTAAGCTTCGCGATATTAAAAAATCTGGAGAAATAATTGATTACTTAAATGATAAAGAAATCCTTGATATTGGAACGATTACCTATGAAATTGAAAATATCGATAAATACAAAGAACAAGCTAGATCACAAGCAATTGAGTTTGCAAAGCAAGATGCTAAAAACATCGCCAAGGCTTTAGGTGTTAAACTAAAAAAATTTATTAAATTCAATGAAGGTTCTCAAAGCACTGACTTTGAGCGTTTGAAAAAACATGGCTTCATTGAAAATCGTGATGATTTTATGCCATCAGTAAGTCTAATTCAAGGTGAAAATGGTGAACAAAAAATTCGCTCAAGCGTTGTCGTAACATATCAAATTGATTAAGGTGAAAATTGTCTCTTGGAACATCAATTCCTTACGCCTAAGAATTGGTCTTTTAAAAAAATTTATTGACCTTGCAAATCCAGATGTAATTTGTTTGCAAGAAACCAAGGTTGAAGACCAATCTTTTCCTATTTTTGAATTAATCTCATATGGCTTTAACTTCATTGAATTTTGCGGTGAAAAATCTTATAATGGCGTTGCAATTCTCAGCAAATTTCCTCTCCTAAATACCAAAAAAATTGATATTCTTAACTACGGCCATAAACGCCATATTTGCAGTCAAATCCAAAGTCCAATAGGTGATGTAACTATTCATAATTTTTATGTTCCAGCAGGGGGTGATATTGCCGATCCAAAAATCAATAATAAATTTGATCATAAACTTAAATTTGTTGATTGGATGAGTGATTTTTTTAGCTTACAAAATTCTTCCCAGTCAAAAATAATAATTGTTGGTGACTTTAATATTGCTCCATTAGAACATGATGTCTGGTCTCATAAGCAGATGCAAAATGTCGTTTCTCATACTGCAATTGAAATTGAAAAAATAACTAAACTACAAAACTCTTTGGGATTTGTTGATACTCATCGACATTTTATTAATCCGCATGAAAAACTTTATAGCTGGTGGAGTTATCGAGCATTAGAGCCGCTAAAGTCTGATCGCGGAAGAAGACTCGATCATATCTGGATATCGCCTGATTTAAAAAATTATTTGAAAAGTGGAAAAATATATCGTGATTTTCGTTTACAAAATCAACCTTCTGATCATGTTCCAATAGAGACTTCTTTTTACTTTAGTTAAGTATAAATCTTATTTTACAAAATTTAATTTAAGTTAATAAAAAGAACTGTTTTTTGTTATAATAAATTACAATAAAAAACTTTGTTTGAAAAAATTTAAAATTATTTAATAATAAAATTTTTCACTAAAACTATCTATCTTACTTAAAAGCTACAAATAAATCTCCATCGTCAAGTATATTTTCAAATATTGTAAAAGATTTATCATTTGTTTTATTTTCTATTACTTCAATTTTATCGGCCAAAACTTGCTGAGAAATGTAACTGGAAAAAGTCTTTGCTACTTCTTTAACTTGCTCTTGAGAAGAAAATAACTTTAGATTGATTTTTTGGGTAATCTCAAGATTGGCATTTTTACGATTTTGTTGAATCGATCTAATTATATCACGAGCAATTCCTTCGTCAAATAACTCCTTGGTTACAACAATATCAAGCATTACTAAATAGTCGTTGCTTGTCAAGGCACTTAGTTGGAAATTTTTTTGATCATAATTTTTGGGACTTAATTTTAACTCAAATTCATCGGCTAAAAGTTCTATGTCTGCAATAATAATTTTGCCATCGCCGATTTTTTGCCAATTACCTTGACGCATTGCCTGAGTTATATCTTTGACTTTTGCTGAATATTTACTGCCGATTTTTTTAAAATTAACCTGCAATTTTAATTCAGCATATTGATCAAGATTCTCTTGAGTTTTAACTTCTTTGACATTGACCTCATCAGCTATAACCTCTTTAAAACTTAAAAGTTTATCGGCATCTTTACCAATTATTGTAAGACTTGCCAAAGGCAATCTTACCCTTAAATTCAAATGATCGCGAATTGACAAAACTTGCGAACAGATATTTCTGACTAAATCCATTTGCTCGACAAGAACATCATTATCTTTGATAAATTCGACATTAGGAAAGTCTTGTAGATGAACTGAAATATTGCGCTGAATTAGATTCATACCAACTCCCCAATAATATAAACCTTTTCACCATTTTGCTCAAAAATTTGTATAACCTCATCAACTGCAGACTTATCAACAACAATAACCATCCCTATCCCGCAATTAAAGGTTCTTCGCATTTCACTATCTTCAACTTTACCAACTTTCTGTAAAACTTGAAAAATTTCCGGCATTTGCCAAGCCTGAAAATTTATCTTACTTGTTAAATTTTTATTCAAGACTCTTTGTAAATTTTCTTCTAAACCTCCTCCGGTGATATGAGCCAAAGCTTTAATCTTGTCAGTTTTCAATGCTTGCAACACGCTAGAAACATAGATTTTTGTAGGGGTAAGCAAAACCTCGCCAAAGTTTTTATTATCAAAAGCCACATCACTGAATTTTAAATTATTTTCTTTCAAAATGTAACGAGCAAGAGAAAATCCGTTAGAATGAACACCGCTTGAAGCTAAACCCAGAACTATATCATTTTCTTTAGTTTGTCTAGGCAAAATTTGCTTACGCTCAACTGCACCAACCGCAAAACCCGCTAGATCATAATCATTTCCATGATACATGTCAGGCATTTCTGCAGTTTCCCCTCCAACCAATGCACAATTTGCTTGCTTACAGCCTTCAGCAATTCCAGAAATTACCGCTTGTGCAGTCGCAATATCAAGCTTACTACAAGCAAAATAATCTAAGAAAAAAAGAGGTGTTGCACCTTGAACAATTAAATCATTAACTGACATCGCAACTAAATCAATGCCAATTGTATCATGTTTGTTGGTTTCAATTGCAATTTTTAGTTTAGTTCCAACTCCATCGGTTGAAGATACCAGAATCGGATCTTTAAAACCGCATGATTTTAAATCAAACAATGCCCCAAAACCTCCCAAATCAGAGTTACAACCGACTCTTTTGGTCGCGCTTGCTAATGGTTTAATTAAATTTACTAGATGATTGCCAGCATCAATATCAACACCGGCTTTTTTATATGTTGAAGACATTAAATTTATTAATTGGTTAAACTAATTTGTTTATGATACAGCTGTTAAAAAAAAATACTGGACTTCAAGAATAGCAATATTAAGTTTAATTTCAAACAATTTTTTTAATTAAAAACTAATTATTTTTAATTTTTTAATAAATTCACAACTAATAAATCAATTGCAAATTAACTCGTTAAGCATTTATGTTAAGATTTCTTTTTATTTTTAACTTATTTTGGACGACAATTTTTGTTTTCCATGCCAGTGCTTTTGGGGCAAATAATGAACTTTATTTAGTTGAAAATATCCCAACAAAAGTTAAAGGTAAATCTCCCGCTCAGGCTAGAAATATGGCAGTTGCAAGTGCTCGTCGCGACGGTTTTTTAATTTTGTTAACTCGTCTCCAATTGAACCTAGCAATCGCCGATGAAATTAATGATGAGGAAATTTCTGACATGGTTAGCTCTGAGCAAATCCAAGATGAAAAAATTGCCGGAAATGTTTATTCTGCTAATTTTAATATAACTTTTGCCAAAAATTTTGTTGACCACATTCTTAAACAAAAATCTCAACAACTAAAGGACCAAGGCAATGAGTCTGCATTTAAAAATTCAGAAAACAAAGAAACTGCTTTAATTATCGCTGGAATTAATCAAAACAAAAGAATTATTTTATGGGAACAAGATAATCTTTGGCGATATGCCCTGAACCGTTCCTTGGGGAAAAAAAATAAAAAAAACTTTGTAGTTGGACAAAGTGATGTTGACAATATTGCCATAGTTAATAGCGAAAATATTACCAATATCAAATATGGCGACCTTGAACAAATGCTTGCTAAATATAATGCCAATAGTGCTTACACCATTATTCTTAATTACGATAATATTGAAAATAAAATTACTCTTGATGTTAATTACATGCGCAAAATGCAAAACAAGCAAATTCGCTTGAGCTTTGTAAATGTTGATCGCCTAAATTTCGAACAATTGCTTGACACCGTTGCTCAAAAAACTATTGAATACCTCAGCACTGCTCAAATTGCCAATGACAAAAATCTCAACAATAACTTTATTCGCCTTGGAATTTATCTTAATGATTTAGATAGCTGGATAAATTTTAAAAAACAAATTGAGAATGCTAATTTTATTAATCAACTCAATATCGAATCAATTGCACGGGATTACGCCGTTATTTCAGTAAATTACAACGATGGCAATAATAAAATTGAAGATAATCTTGCCAAAATCAATGCTGATGCTGACAAAAAAAGTGAAAATTTTTACTTAGTTACTCTTAAATAATTTTATTGACTATAAACTAAAATGATGAAATTTAAAGATAAAATATTAATTGTTTTATTACTTCTTAGCTTTGGCATATTTATCATTTATCAAATTAAAAGTGTTTTAACACCTTTCATTATCTCGTTAATAATTGCTTATTTTCTTCATCCCTTGGTTGATAAACTACAAATTCGCCATCATATTCCAAGAAACCTCTCAACCCTAATTATCCTATTAATTTTCTTTGCAATCGTTACGGGATTATTTTTAATTACAATTCCCCTGCTCTACAAACAATCCTTGCAACTCTTGGAAAATCTTCCACGCTATACTCAAACCATTAGCCAAGACATATATCCCAAAATCATTGAAAGCCTTAATGGATTTGGCTTTAGATTTGACAAAGATTTATCGCATGTTTTAGCTAATGAAGAATTCACAGGCAAGTTTGGTGAATTGATTAAGAATATTTTTCTTAATACAATCAGCTCTTCAGCTTCAATAATCAACATTTTATCGCTGATCTTTATCATGCCGATTTTAGTTTTTTATTTACTTAAAGACTGGGATCGACTAGTTAAAAGCCTTAACAATAACTTACCCCATAAAATTTCTAAACCAATTCGCCAATTATCTTCAAATATCGATAAGGCTCTGGCAGGTTTTATTCGTGGACAAATTCAAGTTTGCCTGATCTTGGGCTTTATCTATGCAACTTTACTGAGTTTTTGCAAATTAGATTATGGATTTTTGATTGGCTTGATGACAGGAATTTTCTCATTTATTCCCTATATCGGTATGCTTTGCGGAGTTACAATTGCCATCGTCGTTGCATTGTTCCAGTGGGGAATTGATTTTACCAATATCGCTTTGGTGAGTGGGGTTTTTGTGATTGGTCAAATTATTGAGTCAAATTTCTTAACTCCAAATTTAATTGGTAACAAGATTGGTCTTCATCCCGTTTGGATTATTTTTGGATTATTCTTTTTTGGAACTCTCTTTGGCGTTATTGGAATAATTTTTGCCGTTCCTTTAAGTGCTATTTTTGGAGTAATTATCAAATATTTAATTTCCAATTATAACAAAAAAAACCATGACTCTTGAGCAAATTAACGAAAAATTAGAAAAACTTACCTCAACTCAATACGAATTCTTCGAAATTACTGAAGAACTCGATATCAAGGAAGAAGATCTAGTGGCTTGGATTGATGCTTTTAATGATCTCCAGCCAAATATTAATAATTTAAATCAAAAACTATTTTCCAGTAAACAATTTATAACCCTTAAAAAAATTAAAAGACTTATTAATGACGATGGTTACAATCTTGAGCAATTAAAAAAAATTTTAGATAACAAATCAAATCCAAAAAAACCAACTAAAAATTCATCAAATAAAAAACATTACTTTGAAAATTACTCTAAAGAACAATTAACTGAAACAAATTACAACAATCAATTAGTAATAAATTTTGGTAATGATGATGAAGAGTCATTTAACCTTAATGTTTGTAATGAAAAAAATGATCAGCAGCAATCTCAACCTGAAAATATTGACCACAGCACTAGTTCGCTAGCCGAATTTTCTGACAATTTACCAATTTCGAACTCTCAATTCATAACCCCGGATATTTCCAATCAAACTGGGGATTTTGACATATACAACAAAATTGATCCGCTTGCTAAAATCAAAGATTTTTCTAATATCAAACTTTACAATATTCATCCCAAACTAAAAGAGCAACTTGTTCACCGCCTCAAATGCCTTAACCTTAATGTTGAAGAATTAACGAAAATTTTAAAAAATTTATAAAAAATATAAATTACCAAACGATATTTCATTTAGTATATCGATTTTGAGTTGATGATAATCTTCATTGCTCGGCAAACTTATTGAGCCCGATTCTTAAATGAAATGATCTCAGACTTTCAAACCCAACTAAAACTATTCATAATTTTGATGCTATGCCAATCTGGATCTCCTCACCATAATCACTAATATTTCAACTCTTACCTTAAAATTACTTGATAATTTGAGTTTTGTTATTTTTTAATATCATATTGTAGTCAACATTGTAGTTATGCGAATCTGGGGTTAAATCAAGATATCTCCCATCAATTGGTCATAAACCTTTTATTTCGATCTGAAAACTCAACTAGCATTTTTAATTTGAGCTTTTGCGATAAAATATTAAATAAAATTTTATTTAATATTTTTTAGTTCGGCAGGGATATAATTTTCATCATGTTTAACCAATAATTCTTGGGAATAGAATTTTTTTTGTGGTTGATCATAAAAACCCTTGGCAATAACTCCTTGTTTATCGCGAAACAAATCAGGAACTATGCCTTTATGAGATATTATTAAATCTTTGTCGTAATCAGTAATAACAAATTCAATGGTAAGTGCATCAATTTTTTTTAAAGAATTTTCTTTGACCAATCCCCCGACGCGAATTATCTTATTGTTAATTTTTTTTAAAATAATTTCTTGATCAATAATTTCTTTTGGCGAGTAAAAAAAAACCAAATTTTCACGAAAATTGTTAATTATTAACAAAAATCCTAGTAGCGAAATAAGAAAAATAACTACAACAAATATTATTCTTTTTTGTTGATATTTATTTGTTTTCATTATTTGTTATGAATTGTTTTTTTAAATAAAAAAATTTAATAACCACCGCTCCAAAAAACATTGAACAAAGCAAAGCTGTAATTACATAGCTTGCCAAAACATAGTTACTATAATCAGAAATTTCTACCATAATATTAATTTTTATTCTAACACTTGCAAAATAAACCAAGGACAATTATAATAAAAAAATTAAAAACTACAATGTTTTTTGTTAAGGACTTATTTTAAGTTTTTTTTGATAAATTATCATCTCAAAATTTAGCTTTAAAACACTTAAATCCATTATCTGACAAGCCTTGTGCCTAGATAGCTCAGTCGGTAGAGCAAAGGACTGAAAATCCTTGTGTCGGTGGTTCGATTCCGCCTCTAGGCACCACCCTTTTCTACCTCAAGCAAGTTCATTTTCTATTTACACATCCTTGTAAATTCCATTCTTTTAATTTTAATTAATTAACAATTCAAACTTCCTAATAACATTCCCACCCAAAAATACTAATCAAAAAAAATATTTTTTGAAATAAAAAATTTTAAAAAAAACGAAGCCTAATATCCATTTGAGTGAAGCTTTTATGAGATTTTTATTGAAAAATTAAGCTTAATTTATAATTTGCAAATGATGTGTTTTTTATAAAAAATATTAAAATATATTCACCCTTCCTAACTTAGATAAGTTATCTAAAAAAATTACTTAAATAAAATCTTATTTAGCGACCCGTTGCCACATTTTTTGCAGCGACTGTTGGGTTTTTCAAGATCTCTTGGATGCGATCTTTAAAACCGCTAACAAAACATTCCTTATCAACTCTTTTCAAAGAAAATCCAACTTGTTGATAATTATCTGCTCGATAATTTCCTGAAAAAGTTTTTTTATTTGATGCTTGCTTTTGAAACTCAACACTTAATTTAGCTATTATTTCAAAAACCTTTTCAACATCAAGCCTCCTACCATTAATAACCAAGGGTTTAATTGTAAGTTTTTCCGAAATTATTTGTTTGGCACTTTCACTCTTACCCTGCCTTGATATCCCTTCATTTTCCTTAGCAACACTTTGAGCTAATTCTAATAAATCCTCAAGCAAAGCAAAATCTTTTTTTCTTGCTAAATTTGATCTTTTAGTAAATTGTTCATCGTTTTCGCTTTTCAATTTTTTTAATTCTTGAAAAATTTTCAATTCTGCCTTAAGATAATCGAAACACTGTGTTGCCGTATCTTTTGCGATATCATATTGACGCTGAAAGATTAACTTAGCTACATTTGAAAAATCAGTATTATTGTGGGCATCTTCTGCAATATCGCTTCTCTCTATAGCCATAGCAACTCTGGGATTGCTGCGAGATTTTTGATCCACTGTTTCTGAAGGATTAGCTAATTTTCCAATCACTACCAAATTACTGTCTATCGATGATGAATGTTTTAAAAGTTCTGTAGTTGGGCTTTTAGAAGAAGTTTCTGAAGTATTTTCTTGAGGTAAAAAGGTATTTAATTTATTGCCATCTAATAAAAAAACAGATTCTCTCTTTAAACTTAAGCTAGATTTTGGTTTAGAGCTTTGATTTGGTTGAGAGCTTTTTGTTATTCTTTCTTGTTTTTGATATAATTCCAGCAATTCTTTTTCCAGTAACTCAATTGCCGAGTTAATTAAATTGGGTGAGTTAGGGTCCTTTACTGAGATTTTTATGCCCTCAGCAAATGCGCTAGGATTTTCATTTTTAAAATCAAATAATGCCTTGGATATAACCTTTGCAAATTCTTTTTTAGGATAACTAAAAAAACCAATTGAAATAAAAGGTAAATGAATTGACTTACAGCCCTTTTCATGAGCTAAAGCCAATGAATTCTTATAGGCAAGATATAAAGCTTTTTTTCTTTTAGTTTTCTTAATTTTTTGATTAAAAATATCATCACCTGTATCGATTTTATAATTACTATCGCTACAGTCAGGACCAACCGCATGGATCAAATATTTACATTCTTTAAAATCAACTGTTGGTTTTTTTTTAGCTAATAAAGCTTTTTGTTGCTGATCTAAATCTTGTGAATTTGTATCTAATGACAAGATCATAGCCTTACCATCATCTAGAAAAATTTTTCCATCTGAATTTGTAATAAAATTTTGAATATCTTTATTTGCTTCAATTTCTAAAAGAGTAGCCAGGGGGCTATCTCTTTGGCCTTCTAATTCATTAATCGTAAAATAATCATGTATAGCTCTACTTATTCCTCCAACCGATCCAAATTTATCGGCATTAATCGTCGCGTTACCGGCATTAACAATTGCCTCACAACTAAAATCAATTGCTTGATGATTTATAGAAAAACCATGTTCTTTCAATTTTATTTTTCTTTCAGTCATCTCATTAATTTTTTCTAAGAGTTTGTCTTTCTTTTGCATAACACTAGTATTACCCAGGAAGAAGTATTATCTAAAATACTATCTTTTATATTTTCTGGAATTGAAAAATATAAAAACAAAGCATCCATAGTTTCTTTATCTAAATATTCAGGATATCTAGTATGGATTGAGGGGAGAGTTGTTGGCATTTTTGAAACTTTATAAAGCTATGGGTCAACAAAAATAGCAAGTTTATAATAACTTATTATATTATTGGGTTATCAATGCCAACCAAACTATAAACCATTCTTTATAAAGTCAAGTTATAAGTTTCTTAAAAAAATTTTAGTAAACTGCTTAGTTATAAAATTATAATTGAGTAATATTTATAATTTTTGTTAACTGGGTTGCAAATTAATGCAACCCAGCTTTGCCTTTACTTTACTTTTTTAAGTAAAATAATCGTAAAAAATAGTCATACTTTTAATATAACTATTTTTTCCAAGGACAAACGCCATTGGTGCGAGGTGGTGAAATCTTTAGACTAATTAACTCTTAGCCATTCTTTAAATTATAATTTAAAAATTAATTTATGAGATTAATTTTAAAATATTAAAAGTATTATATTAGTAAAATAATATCTTACTTTTTTTAGTTTATCATTTTACCTTTATAATTAGCAACTTTTAACTGTTTATATTAGCTAAGTTATAATAAAAAGTGTTTCAATTTGAAACTAAAAATAATTTTTTTATTCATAAAATTAATTTGCTTTAGTTTATTGCTATTAAATTATTTATTGCAAGAAGTTTTTTTTTAATTTTTTTAACCCTTGAAAACATTGATATAAACTACCATCCTTTTTATGTTTTTAACTAAAGTTGAATTTTTTTTTCTAAATATGAGAATTACTCTTTTTACTCAAAGAAAAATTATCAAAAGTTTTTGGATCAATAAAAATTAAAAAAACACTTGATGAATTAAAAATTATTTAGGATAATTGTATAAAATTTATAAATACTATGCCGGATTAGCTCAGCGGTAGAGCAACTGTCTTGTAAACAGTAGGTCGTCAGTTCAAACCCGACATCCGGCACCACTCAAGTAAATCATCTTTACCAATCCTTGATGCAATTCCTTTGTTCACTAATATTTTTCATCTTTATCAATCTTTGGGGAATGATAATTCCAATTCTATTCTTTTGGGCAATTGTTACCAAAAACTCAGAGCTTGCCGATCGCGGTGCAAAATTATGGTCTGTGGTAGGTTTAAAAGTTTTAAAAATTTTATGTAAAATTGATTTCAAGGTAATTGGTCTAGAAAATATTCCCAAATATCCAGCAATAATTGCCTGTAAACACCAATCAATGTGGGAAACAATTGTTATGCACTTATTATTTCATCGCCCTGTCTATGCCTATAAAAAAGAATTAAGAAAAATTCCTTTTTATGGCTGGTTTGTTGGAGTTATGAGTGGAATTTGTGTTGACCGCAAAGGCGGGGCAAGCGCTTTAAAACAAGTAATTTTGCAAAGCAAAAAATATCTTGCTCAAAACCAATCAATAATTATTTTTCCTCAAGGAACAAGAGTTCCAGTTGGTGAATCAACAAATAAATATCCTTACCAAGCAGGAATTACTGCGCTTTATCTTGCTTGTAATGTTGATGTTGTACCAGTAGCTTTAAATTCTGGAATATTCTGGCCAAAAACTTCACTTCAAAAAAAACCAGGAACAATAATTATTCACTTTCTTCAGCCAATCAAATCAGGATTGAGCAAAAAAGATTTTACCGAAAAACTCCAAAATGATATTGAAACAGCAAGCATTGCTATTTCAAATTAATAATTGAAGTATTTTAGCAAAATATTTTTTTAAAAGGCATCTAAAAAATTGTTTTAATTTTAATTTTTTTATAAAAATTAAAATTTATTTAACAAACTTTCTGTTCTTTTAATAGCCTCAACGGTTCCGATATGATAATAATCTCCTTCAAGCTCAACCCCCTGGATCTGTTTTAATAAACCATCTTTTTGAATCTTACTGAAAAAATAATGCGATACTGAAAAACACCGACTTGGAGCATTGTTAATTATTTGCGGATTAATTATTTGTATACCCACAAAACAATGACTCATATCATCATTTTCTTGACGATATAATGCTTTATTTTCTTTTAAATCAAAATCACCTAATTTGCCATTTTTTCTTTTTTCTGCACCTTGATAATCTGAAAATTTCTTTAAGCCAAGAAGCATATCATGTTGATTTTTGTCAAAATTTTTCATCAATAATTCAACATCTTGGGACTTGGTTTCTTGCCATAAAACATCGCCATTAACAAGCAACAAGGGTTGATTAAAATCAATTAAATTTTTAGCTAACACCAATGCCCC
Organism: Alphaproteobacteria bacterium; assembly: GCA_014190355.1. Lineage (GTDB taxonomy): Bacteria > Pseudomonadota > Alphaproteobacteria > Rickettsiales > UBA1997 > CAILUF01. The sequence goes on along the minus strand of BJGH01000002.1, from coordinate 166,126 downwards.
GCCCGTCTCAACTTTTTCATGCTCTAAAGAAAAAATAATTTTAGAATTGTTGAGTTTTGCTAAGTGATCAGCAATTTGCTGTGATAAATAGTAACCATTAACAATTATTTTTTCAATTGAGGGAATTTTATTGATTTTTTCAATTGTATAATCAAGTAATGACTTGTTGTTAATTTTAACTAATGGCTTGGGAATTGAGTCAGTCAATGGTCTCATCCGCTCTCCTCGACCTGCACAAAAAATAAAGGCTTGGGTAAGTTTTTGCATAAATTATTAATTAATAATTGTGATTTAATAAGGTTTTAACGGCGAAATTGCGGTTTTAAACTATGATTTTCAATATCTAAACCAATGTCAACAGCCTTAACGCCATGCGTTAAACTGCCAATAGAAATACAGTCGATATCTAATTCTCGATAATTTTTAATGTTATTAAGATTTATTCCTCCAGAAACTTCAATAATAACTTTGGGATTAATGCTTCGAATAGTTTTAATTGACTCAAGTAGTTGAGGATTATTCATATTATCAAGCATGATGATATCGACATTCGCCTTAACTGCCTCAACAACCTGCCAATATTGATCGCATTCGATCTCAATTAACAAATCCTTGGTTTTTTTTCTAATTTTTTTAACCAATTGTTCAATTGTTAGATTATTGTTAGCTAAATGATTGTCTTTGATCAAGATTCTTTCACTCAAATCAAAACGATGATTTTTTCCTCCCCCACACAACACCGCATATTTTTGAAGGTATCGATAAGCTGGAAGGGTTTTACGAGTATCCAAAATAGCAATATCAGGATTATTTAAAGCTTTAACATACTTCTGCGTTTGTGTAGCAATGCCGCTTAAATGTTGAATAAAATTTAAAATAATTCTTTCGCTTGCAAAAATCAACCGAGCACAACCATAACCACTTGCAATAACACTTTTAGCTTTTAAGTTTTGCTGATCTTGGGCAATAAAATCTAATTTTAACGGTGAATTTCTAAATTTCTTAAAAGTTTTTAACTGTTTATAAACTTGTTTGATAATTTCATTGCCACAAAAAATTATTGGCTCTCGAGTCTTAATAACAAAAGAGGTTTGCAGGTTTTTAGGAATTGATAAATCGCTAGTTTTATCATTAAAAACCCTATCTTCACTAAAAGCTAAAGCAATAATTTTTTCTAGATTTTTTGTTTGCATTGCCTTGGATCAAATTTTTTCTGTTTTAGACTTTTCAGCCTTTCGCTAATAAAATGACGCATAAAGTTCATTTCTTCAGCAGAAATTGGTCGGATATTATTTTCACTTTCAACTAAAATTTTATTGATAATCTGAAATGCTAGGCAATCATCACCTTTTTCCTTACTAATAAAAGCAGGCATTTGTTTGGTCCAAAGCGGAGCGTCTATAGCGTTGTTAGTAGCTAATTTATTTGCCAATGCCAAGGCTAGATCATAATCCTTGACACCAATTCTAGCAATTTGAATAGCTTGAAACATCCACCACCAATTTTTATCAATATTTCTACTGGCATGTTCATCAAGATATTTTACTAAAAAAAATAAATCATCTTTATTGTCATTATTAGCATAATAATAACTCGCCAACGAAGGAACTAATCTCGATTGATCGTTAAGCTCATCAAGTCTTGATGCCCATTGATAAATTCGTTGATAATCATATTTTTTTAAACTTACAAAACCTGCAAAAACATCTCCCATATTTTGCAAATTCATTGCCAAAATACGAAATAGAAATTCGCGATCCCCGAGCGATAAAATTTGCGTCGATGTTTTGCTGATAACTTCGGGAACTATTTCGATATCGGCCTTAAAACGATGAGTCTTGTGCCAAAAAATTATTTGACTGAGAAAAAATAATAAAAAAACTACTAAAAATAACCGGTGAGCTTGGTGATGATAGTAAATTTTATCCTTAAAATAATTCATAGATTAAGTTTCAGTTGAATAATTTGGTGATTCTGAAGTAATAGCAATCGAGTGAGGGTGAGATTCTTTCAAGCCAGAATTAGTGATACGGACAAATTGACAATTATGACGCATTTCTTGGATTGTGGCGTTACCGGTATACCCCATTGCTGATTTAAGTCCACCAACTAGTTGATGAATAACATCTCCAACCGCTCCTTTGTAGGGTACTCTTCCTTCTACACCTTCTGGTACAAGCTTCATTTTATCATTAACATCTTGCTGAAAATAACGATCTGCTGAACCACGAGCCATCGCTCCAAGTGATCCCATTCCGCGATAAATTTTATAAGACCTTCCTTTGAACAAAACAATTTCCCCTGGGGTTTCTTCAGTACCAGCCAATAATCCTCCAAGCATCACCGCTGATGCCCCTCCAGCAATGGCTTTAGCAAGATCTCCTGAAAAACGAATTCCCCCATCAGAAATTACTGGCATTTTAACCTTGTCACAAAATTCTAACACATCAAAAAGAGCTGAAAGCTGAGGAACGCCAACTCCTGCAATCACCCTTGTTGTACAAATTGATCCTGGACCAATTCCAACTTTAACACCATCAACTCCAACATCAAATAAAGCCTTACTTGCTTCCTTAGTGGCAATATTTCCTGCAATAATTTCTTGCTTGGGAAAAAGTTTTTTAAGTTCTTTAACTGTCGAAATAACCCCCGCAGAGTGACCATGAGCGGTATCAACAATAAGCAGATCACTTCCTGCTTCAACCAAACTCTCAGCTCTTTTTATTCCATCTTTACCGACACCTGTTGCACTGGCAACCAATAGTCTCCCTTCTTGATCTTTTGAGGCAAAAGGAAATTGTTTGGTTTTTTCAATATCTTTACCTGTCATTAAACCAACGCAGTTTCCTGCATTATCAATGATAATAATTCGTTCGATTTTATTTTTATGAAGCAAATTTTTAGCCTCACTTTTACTAATATTTTGCTTGGCCGTAACCAAATTTGTTTTGGTCATTAATTCTTTGATCGGCTGTTTTTTATCAGTAGCAAAACGCACATCGCGATTGGTGATAATTCCAACTAATTTTTTTGAACCTGATTTAACAACGGGAATTCCTGAAATGCCATAAGTTGACATCAACGCTAGAGCATCGCCAAGAGTTTCATCTGGACTAATAGTTAAGGGATTATTAACAATTCCCGATTCAAATTTCTTAACTTTTCTAACCTCTTCGCTTTGCTCTTTAATTGAAAGATTTTTATGAATACAACCTAAACCTCCACATTGAGCCATAGCTATCGCAAGCCTACTCTCAGTAACGGTATCCATTGCCGCAGAAATAATAGGAATTTCTAACGAGATGTTGTTGGTAATTTTAGTTAATGTACTAGCTTCATTGGGCAAAACCTTGGAAAAAGCTGGCTTGAGGAGAACATCGTCGAATGTAAGAGCTGGAGCAGATGTTTCGATGATTTTACGATTTATTGTCATATTAAATGCCACTTAAAAATTATTAGTGAATATTTAGCTAGAAAAATTTAAAATAATCAATTATTTTAATAAATAATTTCATGCCAAATAGGGCGATTTACCTATGCGACTTGAGTTTACAGGCTGGTAATATTTAATGCAAGAAAAATTTTCTTTTAAAAAAAAGTTAATAGTTTAAAAATATTAAAATTACCAAAATAAAACTCTAACAAAAACTAAAAATACCAAAAAAACTTAAAGAAAAAAAATATAAAATCTCATTTTTTTTGTTACAAGTCCAACCAAATTTTTATATGAATTCAATTATTGAAAAACTATGCGAAGAGCGTAAAATCAGATTAACAGAAAATCGAAGAATTGTTGCAAGGGTTATCTCGCAAAGTGATGATCATCCCGATGTTGAAGAGGTTTATCAAAGAGCTTTGAAAATTAATCCAAGGATTGGTATTGCTACAGTTTATCGAGCATTAAATTTTTTTGAAGAATTTGGACTAATTGCTCGTCACGATTTTCTTGGTAGAGGAAAATCAAGATATGAAAAGCTTGATGGTGATGATCACCATGATCATTTAGTTGACATTTCTTGCAATGAAGTTCATGAATTTTATAACGAAGAGCTTGAAAAACTTAAAGAAAGAATTGCCAAGGAACATGGTTTTGAGCTGGTCGGACATCGCCTAGAGCTTTATTGTCGACCAATTAGAAAGAAATAACTTATGGATAATTTTTTACAAACCATTATTTCTTCACAAATTGACTGTGAAGGACAAAAACAAGATGAAAAATTTTTAAAGTTATTTTGCGATCTCTATCGCATTGAGCTTTTTAAAGATGGTTTGGATTTAATTTTAACTAAACTTCAAAGCCATAATTTACGCTTTGAAATTAAATATATCAAGGGTTGGGATACCAATGTTGGATGTTTTTTAACTGATAAAAAAAATTTTTTTGATAAAGTTAGTAACAAATTTTTTGCTAAAAATTTAAAAATAATTTTACGCAGTCTTAGTTATAATGTTTTGGCTCATGAAATGGCTCACGCTTTAGAATATGAAAGCAAAATTAATTTAGGCGAAGAATTTCGCCAAGCAATTGCCCTTGACATGAAAGATCGTCAAGCTCAATTAATTCCACTTCGTAGCGAAATTCAAAGATTGATGGTTGATGCCTTAAAAGCTTACAAACCTCAGCAATTTTTATCAGAATTATTTGCTCGTTATTTTGAATTGCTTAGCGTTTCTCGAAATGTCGTAAGCAATGGCGATTTTACTACCTTTGAAGTTATGGATTTTTTTGTTAACACTACCAAATTCATCGATAAAATTTTTAATCCACAAATACGCCCAATGATTGATCCCAAAATTTCCCAAACTACAATCGATATCGTCAATAAAGTAAAATTGATTGAACCAAAAATTTTCTTTCAAGAAAAAATTGATTCACGAATTAACAAAAACAATAGCTCATGGGCTAAGGGCATCAAATCTAATGCCTCATGGCTAGAAAGCTGGCAAAAAGTTCAACAACTTAACGATGAAAAAAAATAAAATTTATGGCAGTTTATACTAAAATAACTACTTCACAATTACAGCAACATTTAACAAATTATCATCTAGGTGAATTACTTAAAGTTACCGAAATTATTGATGGTATCGATAATTCGAATTTTATAATTCATACCACTCAAAACAAATTCATTTTAACGATTTTTGAAAAAAGAATTAATCATCAAGATCTACCTTTTTTTATAAATTTAAAAGAACATTTGGCTCAAAAAAATATTTCTTGCCCTAAGCCAATTGCCGATAATAATAACCAGTTCATAACAAAACTTGTCAATAAAGATTCAGTAATTGTTAGTTTTTTAAATGGCAAAACTCTTCAGGCTAATCAACAAGGATATTATCTAAACATCACTAATAAGCATTGTCAGGAAGTGGGGCAAGTTCTTGCCAAAATGCATTTAGCAGTTAGTGATTTCAAAGGCTATCGCAACAATGACTTAGGGATCAATAATTTTCAAAATTTATTCAATAAATTTGCCAAGAATTTGCCTGAATATCAAAAAGGCTTAGATATTGAAATTGCTGACGGTATAGAGCTTTTAGGTTCTTTGTGGCAAAAAAATTATAATCAACAAATGCCAAGCCATCCTGTTCACCTTGATTTATTTGCTGATAATGTTTTTTTTGATGATCAGCAGAATTTAACAGGAGTAATTGATTTTTATTTTGCAGGCAATGATTTATTGATCTACGACCTTGCAATTACCGTTAATGCTTGGTGTTTTGATCAAACAAAATTTAATAATGAAAAATTTTTAAATATGCTTGATTCCTATCAAAAAGTAAGAGAAATTAATAATTATGAAAAAAAATTCTTAAATATTGCTTTAACTACTGCAAGTTTAAGATTTTTACTTACCAGACTTCATGATATGTTTTTTACTAACAAAAATTCATTGGTCAAAATCAAGGATCCGCAAGAATATCTTGAAAAATTTCGTTATTTTAAACAACAGATAATAAATTAATTTATGATTAAAACTCATTTTTTTGGCAAAAATTGCATAGTTGACAGAGCACTAAAAAACCGAGATAACTTAGCTTTAAATTTGAAAAATCTCCAATTTAATTTCCAAAATATTTTGATGATCGATCAAATTCACTCTAATCAAGTTATTGTTATTGATGATAAATCTAAAATTTACGGTGAACAAAACCTACCCAAGGCTGACGGGATTGTAACAAATTTAGTTGAAGTGGTTTTGGCAATAGTTACTGCAGACTGCTCTCCAATCTTATTTTTTGATGATCAAAACAAAATTATTGGGGCGTGCCATGCTGGATGGCGAGGAGCTAAGCTTGGTATTATTGAAGAAACTTTTAAAGAAATGAAGAAACTTGGTGCTAAAAAAATTTCAGCAAAAATTGGACCAATGATTCAGCAGGATTCTTATGAGATTTCTCTGGACTTTTATCAAGATTTTATCAATGAAGATCCTATAAACAAGGTTTTTTTTAAAGAATCTCCAAGGTCAGACAAACTTTTGTTTGATCTTTGCGAATATGTTGAAAGAAAAATCAAAAATCTAGGAATAACAAAAATTGAAAATCTAAAAATTGACACCTATCCCAGCTCTTCAAATTATTTTAGTTATCGAAGGGCAAACCATCAGGGGCTAGGTGATTGCGGGAGAAATATTGCGGTAGTTGTAATTAACTAAAGCTAAAAAATTTAAGAGTCTTGCATTTTTTTTATGATAAATTTCTTGATTCGCTGAAGCTCTTCGAGATCTTTACCTTTAACGAAATATTCAACTGCTCCAAGTTTTTTAACTTCATCAACAACATATTTATCATCTCTTGCGCTAAATACCGCGATAGGAATATCAAAGTCATAACGCTTGAGATTTCGCAAAATCTGCATACCAGAGATATCATGCATTGACAGATCAAGCAAAACTAAACCGATCTGTTCTCTTTTAATATTAAGCTCTTTTTCGCCAGCAAGAAAGTTTAAAAAATCCATGCCGCTGCTTAAGATTTCTACACCATAACCATATTCAGCCATTTCACCTTCTAATATATGGGCAAAAAGCTTAGCTTGAAATTCTTCGTCTTCAACATAAAGGAGATATTTTTTTTCAGTCATAATTAGACAATTTTTAAAGTAACAAAATAAAGTGTCAGCCAGATACCAACATTAGCAAATAATGACAGCTTTAAAATTAATTTCAAGCGCGGATTATCTTCAAGTGAGTTGTTTAATCTTCCATGTAAAACCCTTCCGGCTTGCAACCATTTGAAGCGATTATCATAGATTTTTTCTAATTCTTTTTTAGCTAATTTTTTTCTTTTAATGCTCATAATCTTTTAATTTTTTTTTCATTAAGAAAAGTTTTTGAAGCAAGACCAATTGCAATTTTATCTGCCAATGATCTTTTAAAATTCTTTTTTTCAGAATCACTTTTTAGACTATCAAAATCAACCATTAACGCATATAATTCAGTGGCAATCTTTACAATTGTTTCTTTATCGAATTCTTCGCCATAATTTTTAAAGGTTAAATTCATTGCCTCACTAAGCTGTTTGCGACCATTCTCATCGAAAGGGGTGCGTGATTTGCCAGTAAGAATAGCATCAGGGCTAACTTCTAAAGCTTTTGATATTTTTTTTAAAACATCATTAGAAATACCGCTTCGGTTATTTTCAAAACCATTGATAAGTTGTTTACTAACTCCAACCTTTTGCGCTAACTCACTCTGTCGTATTTTTCTATCTTGACGGATTTTTTTTAAAAAATTTTCCATGAAATTTTAGCATTTTTTTAATTATATCACTTCAAATTTAAATTTATTATTATCACAAAGTTTTGATAGCAATCTTTACATGATCATTATATATTTCTTGAGGTCTTCAAGATAAAATTACCGCAATTAATTACAAAGAAAACTAATTTAAAATTGAAATGGTGATAAAAATATAGTTAACAAGATAAACACAATAATGGCAAAAAATTTCAAAAACAATTATGATTTGACCAATAGTAATAAAATGAAAAAATAGTTATTAGTAATAGTTATAGAATAATTATTTTTTCAATTAATTCTTATTGATCTAAAATTAATTTCTTAAGTAAAAATAAAAAATCCTAATTTTTATTATCTTAACTATGTATTGATGCATTAGGTAAAGTCGTAATTTTAGGAAGTTAATAATACATCGCAATAAATGGCGGGATATCAAAGATTAAATTATTAAGTTTTTTTTAATAATTTTTTATCATATAAGCTTATTTTTCTAAAAAAAATTATGCCAAAACCCTAAAGCCTTGGCATAATTTTTTAAAAAGTTGATGAAGTTATTTCTTTTCTTCTTTTTTATCGTCTTTAACTTCTTCATATTCAGCATCAACAACTTTTGCATTATCATCTTTGTTTGCTGAAGATGAGTTTTCATTAGCTGATGAATCGCTGTGGGCAGAAGAAGTGCTGGAATTTGCTGAACTCTGAGAAGCTTTATAAATCGCTTCACCAAGCTTCATTGAGGCTTGCATTAATTTCTCAGTAGCAGATTTTAGGGCTTCAGCTTCGCTTTCCTCATTAGCAATTAATTCTTTAACTTTTTTCAGTTGTTCTTCGATTTCTGATTTGGTTGGAGAATCAACCTTATCGCCATGTTCACGAAGCGATTTTTCAGTTTCGTAAACTGCTGAATCAGCGTGATTTTTTGCTTCGATTTTTTCTTTACGAGCTTTATCAGCTGAAGCATTTGCTTCTGCATCTTGCATCATTTTCTTAATCTCCGCTTCAGATAAACCACCTGATGATTGAATGCGAATTTGCTGCTCTTTATTGGTGGCTTTATCCTTAGCAGAAACTTTTACCACCCCGTTAGCATCAATATCAAAAGTAACTTCGATTTGAGGCATGCCGCGCGGAGCTGGTGGAATTCCTTCAAGGTTAAATTCGCCGAGCATTTTATTATGGCTAGCAATATCTCTTTCACCTTGAAAAACTTTAATGGTAACAGCTGTTTGGCTGTCCGATGCAGTTGAAAATACTTGGCTTTTATTGGTAGGAATCGTAGTGTTACGATCAATTAAGCGCGTAAAAACTCCCCCTGCTGTTTCAATGCCAAGTGATAATGGGGTAACATCAAGCAATAACACATCTTTAACATCACCTTGTAAAACTGCACCTTGGATTGCAGCACCAATTGCCACAACTTCGTCAGGGTTAACACTGCGGTTTGGCTCTTTACCAAAAAGTTTTTTAGCGGTTTCGATAACTTTTGGCATTCTTGTCATTCCCCCCACCAAGATTACTTCATCAATATCTGAAGCTTTTAAACCCGAGTCTTGCAAAGCATTTTCGCAAGGCTTGATAGTTCTTTCGATTAAATCATCAACTAATTGTTCAAGTTTAGCGCGAGTTAATTTAACATTGAGGTGCTTAGGACCACTTGCATCAGCAGTGATATATGGCAAGTTAATTTCAGTTTCAAGGGTTGAAGATAGCTCGATTTTAGCTTTCTCTGCAGCTTCTTTTAAACGCTGTAAAGCTAGTGGATCTTTTGACAAATCAACACCTGATTCTTTTTTAAATTCGTCGCTAAGATGCTTTAAAATTCTCATATCGAAATCTTCACCACCAAGGAAGGTATCGCCATTGGTAGCTTTAACCTCGAAAACACCGTCACCAATTTCCAAAACAGAAACGTCAAAAGTTCCACCACCCAAATCATAAACAACAATAGTTTGACCATTTTTCTTTTCAAAGCCATAGGCAAGAGCGGCAGCGGTTGGTTCGTTGATAATTCTTAAAACTTCTAGACCAGCAATTCGTCCAGCATCTTTAGTAGCTTGACGCTGTGAATCATTAAAATAAGCGGGAACAGTGATTACTGCTTTATCAACTTTTTCACCTAAGTAGCTTTCGGCAGTTTCTTTCATTTTTATCAATGTAAAAGCTGAAATTTGACTTGGTGAATATTTTTCACCTTTTACTTCAACCCATGCATCGTTATTGGCAGAAGCCACTATTTTGTATGGAACCAAGCCTTTATCCTTTTCGGTCATTGGATCGTCGTGTCTTCGGCCAATTAATCTTTTAATTCCAAAGATAGTGTTTTGTGGATTGGTAACAGCTTGTCTTTTTGCTGGTGCACCAACAACTCTTTCGCCATTTGCTAAAAAACCTACAATTGACGGAGTGGTTCTTGCCCCTTCGGCATTTTCAATTACTTTGGTACTAGTTTTTCCTTCCATGATAGCAACGCAGGAGTTTGTTGTTCCTAAATCGATTCCAATAACTTTTGACATATATTTATATTTAATGTTAATATTAATTATTTTTAATTAGTTATTATTTTAAGTTAATAATATTTAAAAATTAAATTGTTGTATTTTTTTGCTTGATATTGCTCATAACATGAAGATATAGCGTTATCGCATCATTTTTAAACTCTAATGAATTTTATTTTAACTTTATTTAAAACGTCTTAATTGAATTTAAAATATCTGTAAAATAATATCTAGTTTTTTTACAAATATTTTCAAGGGTACAAAATTAATTTATTATTTTAGTTATTTTTAAGATAGCTTTGGTTAATTGCCAAATAATTTTCTAAAACATCATGTACCCTTATATAATCAACTTGTTTTTGAGCAAGATATTTACTAATTTCAATGGTTTTGGTTGAACGATCTCCAGATATATCTAAAGCATCTAGACAACTTTTTTTAGAATGGCCAACATAGAGTGGTAAGCCTAAAATTCGATATTGTTCAATACTTTTCAAAATCCGTATAGATTGACGAGCATTTTTAGCAAAACCAATCCCAGGATCAAAAATTAATTGCGATTTTTTAACACCAAATTGCTCAAGAAATTTAATTTTTTGTGAAGCCCAATTGATTATCTCTTTGTTGATATTCAAATCTTGATTAACAACAACATCACTATTAGCATGGATCGCTAGATTGTGCATCAAAGTTGTGGTAAGATTTTTATTAGCAATAAATTCTATTATTTTTTTATCAATTAATCCGCTAACATCATTAATCATGTCAACTCCCATTTCATAAGCCTTAACAATAGTTGTGAAATGATATGAATCGATACTGGTTTTAACTTGTTTTTGATGTTTTTGATTAAAAACTTTAACATGATAAATTATTTCTGGCAAAATATTTTCTAGCCTAGAAAACTCTAGATCAGCACTAAGAATTTCCGCGTTGGGACGGGTTGATTCTGCGCCAATATCAATAACATTTGCGTTATCGTTAAGCATTTTTCTTAAATGAGCAATCGCTGATTTGTCATCAAAAAATTTTCCACCATCGCTAAATGAATCAGGAGTGAGATTGAGAATACCAACAATTTTCGTATGAGTCATTATCAATTTTTTTAAATTTCTAGCAAATTTTCTCTACCATTTTTTTTCAAATTTTTTGCGTAAAATAATAGCCGTTAAATTGAATAAAAAAAGAATCATCAATAACATTAATATTGCTAAGGCAGTTTTTTCTATAAAACCATTTTCTTGCAAGTCTGACCATAAAAATATTTGCACTGGCAATACGGTAGCGGGATCGAAAAAATTTTGTGCAGGATCGGCAATAAAAGCAACCATACCAATCATTAACAATGGAGCAGTTTCGCCCAAAGCTCGTGAAATTGCCAAAATTGTTCCTGTCATTATTCCTGGTATTGATAAGGGCAATAAATGGTGCAAAGTAACTTGCAATTTAGATGCTCCAAGCCCATAAGCTCCGTCACGGATCGTCTGCGGAATTGATCGAATAGTGTTACGAGTGGCAATAATAATTACTGGCAAAACCAACATAAACAGGGTCATCCCCCCTACTAAACTCGATGAACGAGGCAAATGCATTATTTGTAAATAAAGCACTAAGCCAAGTAAACCATAAATAATCGAAGGAATTGCTGCAAGATTATTTATACTGATTTCAATAATATCGGTGAGGCGATTTTTCTTGGCAAATTCTTCAAGATAAAACGCACACATTACCGCAATTGGAAAGGCTAAAATTAAAAAAATCAACATTACCATTAACGATCCACCAAGCCCAACAGCAATTCCAGCAATTTCTGCTTCGCGTGAATCTGCGTTTTTAAAAAATTGCCAGTTAAAAACTTGTTGAACATGACCATCATCTTCTAAATCTCTTAAAAATTGCAATTGCTTGGCTGAAAAATTACCATAATTATTATACTTAAAATACATGTCAGCCTTTGAAGACATGCTAAACCAAAGTAGTTGTGATGAGCCAAGAAATTGAGGATTTTGGACAATTTGCTCTTTAAGCTCAAAGCTGGCGATTCTACTAAGAATTTGATATGATTGGATTAAGTCTTTTTGATCAATAGTTTGATCAAAAGCTTCTTGAAATTTATCTCTTAAAGCTTTCTTAACTAATAAATTATAATCTAATTTTTCTAAGTCGCTATTAGCTTGATAATCTTTAAGATCGATATTAAGGGCAATTTGACTGCGTAAAAGAGCTGGGTATGCTCGCCATAAAATTAAAGAGAACAATATTACTAAAAAAGTTAAAGTAAAAGCGATAGCAATTTTACCGTAAAATTTGAACCTTAATTCTTTAGCTTTACGTTTTTTGAGATTGTTAATCTTGTTATTAATCATAATTTAATTCTCAACAATAATAAAATTATTTTTAGTTTTATAAAATATTTTTTAATAATTACTAAAAATTAAATAATATTTAAATTTAAATATGAACAACTTTTCCATATGCATCAAGCACAGCTTCATGCATCATTTCTGACATTGTTGGATGAGCAAAAATTGTTTGCATTAAATCTTCCTCGGTTAATTCAGCTTGTTTAGCGATTACAAAACCTTGGATCATTTCGGTAACTTCCGCTCCAAACATATGGGCACCAAGCAATTCAGAAGTTTTTTCATCAAAAATAACTTTTATCAAACCTTCAGTTTCTCCCATGGCAATGGCTTTGCCGTTAGCAAGATAAGGAAATCTTCCAACTTTAATTGATCGACCAGCTTCTTTAGCTTTCTTTTCAGTTAAACCAATTGAAGCGATTTGAGGCATTGAATAGGTGCATCCCGGAACATTTTCTTTTTTGATAGAATGAACTTTTTTAGAGTCGTATTTGTTCATTAAGCTAGCAATTTTTTCTGCACTAACAACTCCTTCATGCGATGCTTTATGAGCAAGCCAAGGCGCACCTGCAACATCACCAATTGCAAAAATATTTGCCTGCGAAGTGCACATATATTTATCAGTTTCAATTCGTCCTTGTTCAACTTTTACTTTGGCATTTTCTAAACCCAAATTTTCAACATTGGCAACAATACCAATGGCCATGATGACTTTTTGTGTAACAATTTCTTGAGTCTTTCCTGCAATTTCAATATTTGCAATAACTCCTTCTTTACTTTTTTTGAAAGATTTCAAAGACGCAGAGGTTAAAATTTTAATACCCTGTTTTTCAAAGGATTTACGAGCTAATTTAGAAATTTCTTCATCTTCAACCGGCAGGATATTTTCAGCCATTTCAATAAGAATTACTTCACTACCCATATTGCGATAAAAGGAAGCAAATTCAACACCGATTGCTCCAGACCCAACTACCAAAAGCGATTTTGGCAATTCTTTGGCGGTCATTGCTTCGCGATATGTCCAAATATCTTGACCATCTGGTTCAAGACCTTTAACAATTCTAGCTCTTGCCCCAGTAGCAATTACAAAATATTGCGCTTCAATCTCATCGATTATTTTATCATCTTTACTTATTGAAATTTTGTTGGCGTTAAGGAACTTAGCGTAACCATCAAAAACTTCAATTTTATTTTTTTTCATTAAACTGGCTATACCTGTACTAAGTTTTTTTGATACCGCTCTCGAGCGTTCAATAATTTTTGTAAAATCAAATTTTATTTTTTCAGCGCTAAAACCGAAAGCATCTAGATTATAAAGCAAATGATTGATTTCAGAAGAACGAAGCAAGGCCTTAGTTGGAATACATCCCCAATTTAAGCAAATTCCTCCCAAATGATTAGCTTCAACAATCGCAACTTTTAAGCCAAGTTGAGAAGCGCGGATTGCACTAACATAGCCTCCAGGACCTGCACCAATAACACATAAATCAAATTTTTTTGCCATAAGTTTTTAAATTAGTTTTTAAATTGATTTGAAAATTGTTTATTAAATAAGTATTTTAAATTAAAAAAATTTCTGTAATTTTATTTGCTTACACTTTAAAAGCAAATATAAACAAGATTTAATTTTTTATTTAAATTTATGGATAATCAGATTAATGATTTAATCAATAAGATCAATACTTCTCTAACGGTTATTGCGAGGTGTCTTTGACCCTGACAATTTATTGATTAAACTTCAAGATTTAGAAACAATTGTTCAAGATGAAAATTTATGGAATGACAAAAATAATGCTCAAAAAATTCTTCGTGAAAAATCTTTGATTTCAGAAAAATTAGATCAGTACCATAAGATAAAGAAAAACCTCCAAGATAGCATTGAATACCAAGCTCTTGCTGAAAGTGAAAATGATCAAAACCTTCTAAATGACTTACTCATCAATTTTTCAAATATTGCCAAACAAGCTGGTGATTTTGAAATCGAATGTTTATTTACTGGTGAAAATGATCAAAATAATTGCTTTGTTGACATTAATGCTGGAGCAGGAGGAACAGACTCCTGCGATTTTGCTTTAATGCTACTAAGAATGTATGAAAGATTTGCTAATTTAAGAAATTTTAAAAGTGAAATTATTGACATTGTTGCCGCAGAAGAAGCGGGAATTCGTGGAGCAACTCTAAAAATTTCTGGACATTTTGCTTTTGGCTGGTTTAAACATGAAGCAGGTGTTCATCGTTTGGTGAGAATTTCGCCTTTTAATGCCAATTCCAAAAGGCAAACTAGTTTTGCTTCGGTCAGCGTTAATGCTGAAATTGATGACCAAATTATTATTGAAATTTTGGAAAAAGATTTACGAATTGATACCTATCGAGCCTCTGGAGCAGGAGGTCAACATGTTAATAAAACTGATTCAGCAATTAGAATTACTCACTTACCAACTAATATTGCTGTTCAATGTCAATCAGATCGTTCTCAAATAAAAAATCGTCTTGAAGCTATGAAGCTCTTAAAGTCAAAGCTTTACGATTTAGAGATGCAAAAGAAAAAAACTGCCCTTCAAATTTCCGAAGATAACAAAACTGATAATAGTTTTGGTCATCAAATCCGTTCTTATGTTTTGCATCCCTATCAACTAGTTAAAGATCTGCGTAGCAATTATGAAACAGGTAATATTCAAGCTGTACTTGATGGTAAAATTGAAGATTTTGTCAAAGCAATGCTAACTATTCAAAAAAATCAATAAAAGCAGTTGACATCAATTTTTAATTACTTTACTTTAGTTACCACTTTCGTATGCCCTAAATTTACTAAGTTTAGTTATTGTCAGAAATTATTTTCAAAAAATCAGCAGCTTATTAAATCAATAAATTTGTGAAATGATCAGTTGATAACATTTGATGTAAATATTTAAATTTAGAAATTTTTGGTATAATTTTTTCGAAAGAAACTGAATAACTTCAGCATTAACAAAATTTTAAGTAAAAAATTATGAAAAAATTTTCCTTGATCCTTGCTACAGTTGCTTTGTTTGCTTCTGTTGCTAACGCCCAAACTGCAAATACAGCAGCCACTTCAGCTACTGAAAAAACTACTGAAGTAAAAAAAACTAGAAAAGCTAAAACTGAAGCTAATAATGAAGCCAAAACTGGCGATGTAAAAGCTACTGACGCAAAAGCTACTACTACTAAAGCAACTGATGCTAAAGCTGTAGACGCTAAAGCAGCTAAAGCAACTGCTACTAAAGCTGCAGACGCTAAAGCAACTGATGCTAAAGCTGTAGATGCTAAAGCAACTACTGCTACTAAAGCAACTGATGCTAAAGCTGTAGATGCTAAAGCAACTGATGCTAAAGCTGTTGACGCTAAAGCAACTGAAACTGCTCCAAAAGCAAAGAAATAGTTTAAACTGACAAATTTTGTTATGTTGCTAAAACCAAGCTCAATATAATTTGAGCTTGGTTTTTTATTTTAATGGCTTTAAATTAAGTTATTATATACTTAACAATACAATACATTATTTCAACGAATCAAAAAACTATAAACTATGCGTTGCCCATTTTGCGGAAACATCGAAACCCAAGTTAAAGATAGTAGAATCTCTGACGATGGAGAATCAATCAAAAGAAGAAGGTATTGCTCAGCCTGCGATTCAAGATTTACAACCTACGAAAGAGTTCAACTCAAAGAAATTTTAGTGATTAAAAAAAACGGTGAAAAAAGAATCTTTGATCCAGAAAAACTAAAAAAATCAATTGAAATGGCAGTTAGAAAAAGACCTGTATCAGATCTCCAAGTTGAAAAATTAGTTAGTCAAATTGTTAGACAGTTAGAAATGGAAAATGAAACCGAATTAGCTTCATCTAAAATTGGCGAAATGGTCATGCTTGCCCTTGAAAAGCTTGACAAAGTAGCGTTTGTTCGTTTTGCATCGGTTTATAAAAATTTTGAAAAACCCGATGATTTTCAAAAATTTATCAAACAAATTGCTTAATTTATGCTCGGTAAAAATAAAATTAGCGCTCTTGAATTCTATAACGATAATCAACTCAATGAGATTTATTTTGACCAAGCACAAAATCGACTTATCCCAGAAGTTAATAGTAATAAAAAATTTTTAACTTCAACAAATAACAATTCACCAAAAAAAAATAAAAAAATAGATGATAATAGCAATAATTTTTCTAACAATTCTGATATTAAAAATTCTTTATCAAATGATCTTATCACTCCGGTATTTTCAACAAATAATGCTCTTGCAAATCTTGCCAAAAGAAATGAACAGCTTATGACTAATAATTCGCACCCCAATAACTTGTTGGAAAAATTTATTCCCCTTGATCAAATAATTAGCCAAGCCAAAATTCTTGCATCGCAATGCCAAACTCTTGAGGAATTAAAAAAAGTTGTTAATGAGTTTGATGGCTGCAATCTAAAAAAAATGGCAACTAATACTGTTTTTGCCGATGGCAATCCCCAATCGCAAATTATGGTAATTGGCGAAGCTCCCGGTAACCACGAAGATTTGAAAGGGGTTCCCTTTTGTGGCGATTCTGGACAAATGCTCGACGACATGCTTCGCGCAATTAATCTCAAGCGCTCACAAAACTACTATATCACCAATGTAATCTTTTGGAGACCCCCTGGAAATCGTCGACCAACCGATGAAGAATTATCGATTTGCCGACCCTTTGTTGAAAGGCACATTGAATTATTCAAGCCAAAAATAATTGTCATAGTTGGGGCAACTGCAATGTCAGCCTTGCTTAATATTGATGAGCCAATTACTAAAATTCGTGGACAAATTATTGATTATTCGCCGCAGTTTTTAACTCAAACAAGCAAGGTGATGACAATATTTCATCCCTCTTTTTTAATGCGTCAAAGTGCAAAAAAGAAGTTAGCTTGGCAAGATATGCTAACTCTTGAAAATTTTATCCAAAATAATTCTTAACTTATGAATTTTTTAAAAAAAATTTTTTCTAAATCCAACAACAATAATATTCAAACACTTAATCCATTACAAAATCACCTTTTGCCATCGGGTTTCTATGATCTGCTTTTTGATGAAGCCAAAGACAGTCATCAAAAAATCAATATCATTCTCGAAGGATTCTTTCAAAGAAACTTCCAGTTGATTAAAACGCCATTGCTTGAATTCGAAGATAGTTTTTTCTTCCCAAAAAACTATTCTAATAATTCTCAAAATTATTTTCGAACGATCGACAATATCTCGGCAAAAACCTTGGTCCTCAGAAACGACATAACTCTTCAGATCAATAGACTGCTTGCAACCCGTCTTAAAAATTTTGAGTTACCATTAAAACTTTGTTATGTTGGCGATGTTTTGCATACAGCAAATGATCAACTTTATGGTGATCGT
Source organism: Alphaproteobacteria bacterium (assembly GCA_014190355.1). Lineage (GTDB taxonomy): Bacteria > Pseudomonadota > Alphaproteobacteria > Rickettsiales > UBA1997 > CAILUF01. The sequence continues at coordinate 148,143 of BJGH01000002.1, read as the reverse complement.
CAACAAACTCAAATAGGTTGCGAAATTATTGGCGAGAAACACTCTGGGGATTATCAGAATAATTCAATCTTTGAAATAATTTCCACAACTATCGAAGCTCTTAATAAAATTGGCCTTGATGAATTGGTAATAAATTTTTCTTTCCCAGACTTTCTAGAAATATTTTTAAAAGAATATGATGCCAATGATGACATAAAAAACCAAATCAAAATAGCGATAATTAACAAAGATTTAACCACCCTAAAAAAACTTGCTTCCCATGACTATGAGCTATTAAAAAATATTATCTTACAAAATGATAATTTGACAAAATTAATCACTGCAATCAAAAATCATAGTAACAATGATTTGATTGAAAAACAAATCACCTCAGCAAGAAATATTAGTGATTTTATAGAAAAAAATTTTAATAAAGTAACTCCTCGCTTTAGTTTTTTCGATATCGACCTTAATCAATATCACCACAACATTGCCTTTGATGTTTTTGTTAAAAATTTTCCATACCCAATTGCTCGAGCAGGCTGTTATATGATTTGCAATTTAGAGCAATTTAATATTCCAGCCGTTGGAGCAACAATTTACATAAATCACTTAAGAAAAATATTCAATAAATAACTCGATTATAAAAGTTAAAGCTTTATATTTTAAAAAAAATTTTTTTTGAATTTAACACGATAACAAGCTTAAGGCGCAAAACAAAGGAAGTGTCACTTTTATGGTAGAAATATTTTAAAAATAAGGATATTTTTGAAAAACACTTACCGAATATTTATCTTAATTATAATAATTTTTTACGCTTGAAAATTGCCAATGGAATTATCGAAGAAATCAACATCAAGCCCAGAGCCAAAGGATATCCAAGGCCATATTCAATTTCAGGCATAAATTTGAAATTCATACCATAAATACTTGCAATCAATGTTGGGGGCATAAAGACCAAGGAGACAACGGTAAAGGTTTTTATAACTTTATTTTGCTCAACATTCAACAAACCTAAAAAACTACTTTGTAAATATTCTAAACGAGTAAAATTAAAATTTGCATGTTCGATTAGCGAATTAATGTCCTTGATTATTATTCGTAAACGATTATAGCTATCAAGCATTAAATCTTCATTTCGAAGTAATGATGATAAAACTCTTTGTTTGTCAAACAGAGCTTCACGAAGTGACATTGTTAAATTTTGACTATCATTAATTTTTAATAAAATTTTCTCATCTAATTTATTATCATGATTAATTTTTTTACCAATTTCCATAACATATTTTGAAACTGATTCCATCAAATCTGCATCAAAATCAACCCTTGCTTCAAGTATTGCCAAAAAGATTTTGGAAGGGTTGACATAAACACTTGGATGTTGTTTAACTTTTTTAACTGTTTCTGAAATTACTCTACTATCAAAATATCTAAGAGTAAAAAGAGTTTTGCTGGAAATTATAAAAGTTATTTCATGCTCCTCAAGCTTTGAAGAATGAGGGATAATATTAATAAAAGTTGAGTTTATTTTTATAACATCTGCAGTTTCTAAATAACGCGAAGAAGTTTCAATTTCCTCTTGCTGTTGACGAGTTGGGAATTTTATGCCATAAAAAATTTCTACCTCCTTGATCTGCTCAGAAGTTGGATCTTGTAAATCAACCCAAGCAACTTTTTGACGAAGCATCTCCATATCTTCAACCTCAGTGAGAGATTCAAGTTTAATTTGCGAATATTCTGGCAATTGAAAAATACGAATCATAAAAAAATTTAAAAACTAGTTCCAAAACTAAAACGAAAAGTTTGCGTTCTATCATACTTCTCCTTTCGAGCAATCTTAGAAAAATCTAATCTAATTGGACCCATTGGCGATGACCAAACCAAACTTAAACCATAAGATGATCTAATCAATGAAGAATCGGCAATACCATATCTAGCACCCTGAACTTCTTTGTCAACTGACTTTACTAAACCGTTCTCACTAAATAACGCTCCATATATTCCCAACTCCTTTGGCAAACCCAGAGGAAAGCGCATTTCTGCAGTTCCAACATAATAGATTTTTCCTCCGACAGGCAGGCCTCCTTTGGCACTTCCATCTGCATTCTTGGTGCGAGGTCCAAGCCCATTAAAATCAAAGCCTCGGAAGTCATTTCCCCCCAAAAAATAACCAAAATTACTTCTTATCCCCTGCCCAACTCCATCAATTAGACCTCCTCGAGCTGCTAATTTAAAAATAAAATCATTTTTATAAATTGGCAAATAAAACGCTCCAGATCCTTCGTTTTTAAAATATTTTACATTTCCTCCGATGCCACTAAATTCTTGATTAAAACTTAAAAAATATCCGCGAATAGGATTAAGACGATTATTACGCTTGTCGTAAAAAAAACCTTGACCAATAGCTGAACTTAAAAAATTCCCCCTAACCCCAGTTGGGTCAATAGTATTAAGACTAGAAACATTTCCAATTTTAACATCGCTAAGAGCATAGCGAAGCTGATGATTTAAAAATTCTGTAATTGAATAATTTGCCCGCAAAACCGAACCCATTGAATTTTGATCAAAAATCATTACATTTCTTGCAACTTGGTCATATTTGTAAAGATCAATTCCAGCAGCAAGATTAGTTCCCATAAAATATGGCTTGGTATAACCAATTTCAGCATTTTGACGCCAATAGGATTTTTGTAGATTAATCCCAACTTCTTGGCCAGATCCAAATAAATTATTTTCCCTGATCCCAGCATTTCCAGTAATGCGATCAAAAGTTGAGTAACCAACACCCAATGTCAACTCGCCCGTCTTCTTTTCTTTGACTTCAATTTCAATATCAACTTTATCGCTCTCTTCTAGTCTTTTGGTACGAAACTCAACTTTTTCAAAAAAATTGAGGTTCTCAATGCGTTGTTTGGAACGGTTAATTTTTGTCAGGTTGAAAGGATCGCCTTCGCGTAAACGCATCTCTCTTCTGATTACTTCATCTAAAGTCCTACTATTGCCATTAATACGAATTTGATTGATATAAACTCTAGGAGTTTGAGCAATCACAAAATCAATGTCAATTGTCTTAAGTTCACGGTTTCTGCGCATAATTGGTTGAACATCACCAAAAGCAAATGAGGCCTCAGACATTGTTTCAACAAATTCATCAACGGTTTTTTCAATTAGCGTAGCATCATAAATTTTGCCCTCTTTGATAAGAATTTTTTTATTTAAAATTGAACTATCAAACTTATCAATTTCATTGATAATATTAATTTTACCAAAGTTATACTTTATTCCTTCTTCAAGTAAAAAAGTTATATAAAATTGATCTTTTTTAGCAGAAATTTGCGATGATGAAGAAACAACCGCAAAATCCGCAAAACCGTTACTTGAATAAAATCTTCTTAGCATCTCTTTATCAAATTCAATTCGATCTGAATCAAAGCTATCGCTTGATGACAAAAATTTCCACCAGCGTGATTTCTTTGTTGAAATCTCATCTTGAAGATCACTATCGCTAAATTCTTGATTTCCTAAAAAATAGATCTTGGCAATTTTAGCTTTTTTACCTTCGCTAATATCAAAAATTACCTCTAAACGATTTTGTTCTTTTTGAATTATTTTTGGCTCAATTTTAGCTAGAAATCTTCCACTTTTAATGTAAAGCTCATTAATTCTTTTTAAGTCATTTTGTAATTTAGCTTTGGTAAAAATTGAGCGTTTTTTTAAGCTAATTTCGCTGGCCAAAGCCTCATCATCAATTTTATCATTGCCAACAAATTTAATTTCACTAATTAAGGGATTTTCTTTAACTTCTATTACCAAGAATTTATTTCGCCGCGATATTTTAACTTCAGCAAAAAAATCAGACTCATAAATCTTTTGTAAAGCATTTTCAATAAAAGATGGGGAAAAGTTTTTAATGTTTTTATGGTCAATTAGTTCTAAAATTAAGTTTTCATCAAGCCTTTCTAGTCCAATAATTTCAATATTGCCAATTGTTTTTTTATTAAAAAAAATTTTTTCAGAAGTTGAATTTTTTTCAATCACTTTGTCTTCATTTGCCTTAACTTGCTTATCTTGCAAAGGATGATCAAGATTTTTTTTGGCTTTTAGGTCTTTGTTTTTAAAATTTTCTTGAGAAACCGACTCTTTAGAATTTTCAGAGTAATATTTACCGGTTTTTTTATCTTTATAAATTTTAGCTATCACTTTTGCTCCAGAGGCAGATTCTGCTTGGGAATTATTTTGTGATAGCTTGCTTTGTTCTTTTTCATTAGTTGTTTTTGAAGAACGCTGATCTGTTGCTTGCTCTTGGGCTAAAAGCATAGCTGAGGGATTAATTACTAAAATTAATGTTAATATTAATTTTAATAAAATTATATTTTTTTGCTTAAAATATATTAATTTCAATTTATAAAATTAGTTTTGTTGAGATTCTATTTTTTTTATGTCATTTTAACCTTAAGTTGAAATGAGTTGTTAATTTAAAAACCTATGACACTAAGCATTGTTTTAATTTTAAATTATAACAAAAATTTTAAGTAAAATCTTTAATTACTATGCCTTAGGCCAAGAATCCAGTATATTTATCATTTATTTGCAATTAAACAACAAATTATTTTAAATATTTCAGATAATTTCTTTAAATTTACAATAAAAGGGCAATTAAATTATTTGCCAGATACCAAAAAAACTAAAATTATCAATTGCTAATTTGTAGTCAAGTAATTAAAGTTTTTATTAGTAGCAAAGATTTTATAAACTGCGATTTTAAAACTAACAATAATTCCTTATGCATTTCTTTTATTGGTTTTTTTGTCTTATATTGCTATCATTTGGTTCGCTAAATATTAACGCCAAAGACCTTAGTTTAGAGGCTTCAAGCAATTCTAGTAAAAATTCTTTTTTTGAGTTTTTCAAGAAAAAAAACCGTCAGCATATTCATATTGTTGGCTCCTCAACTGTTTACCCTTTTAGTGCTACCATTGCCGAAAATTTTGGGTATCAAAATTTTTACAAGACACCAATTGTTGAAGCAACTGGAACAGGCGGAGGTTTTAAAATATTTTGTTCAGGAATTGGTTTTGATTATCCTGATCTAGTAAATGCATCTCGAAGAATTCAAAAAAGTGAAATTTCTAAATGCCAAGAAAATGGTATTAGTGTTGGAGAAATTAAAATTGGTTATGATGGCATAGTTCTTGCAAATTCAATCCAAGGCATTGATTACAATTTAACTTTGGAAGAAATTTTTTTAGCTTTGGCAAGTCAGGTTCCTGATCAAAAAAATCCTCTGAGATTAATTGCCAATCCTTATCAAAAATGGAGCGATATTAACTCAAAACTTAGCAACCAAAAAATTATTGTTTATGGCCCTCCACCTACCTCGGGAACAAGAGATAGCTTTAGCGAACTAGTGATGGAAAAAACTTGCTTAAAAATTCCAGCATTTATTAAAAATTATCCAGATGAAAAAATTCGTGCCAAAAAATGTCATTTAATACGAAGCGATGGGATATTTATTGAAGCTGGAGAAAATGATAATTTGATTGTTCAAAAACTAAAAAACAATCCAATTGCTCTAGGGATTTTTGGCTTTAGTTTTTTAGAAGAAAATCGTCAACTAATCAAGGCCAGTAAGATAAATAATTTTATTGCCTCTCAGGACAATATTATCAGTGGCTCGTATCAAATATCGCGTCCACTTTTTATTTATTTTAAAAAAGAACATCTTGATTTAATTTTTGCAATGCGTCAATTTATTAGCGAAATTATTAGCAATAATACTCTTGGTTTTGAGGGTTATTTATTGCAAAAAGGACTTATCCCTCTTACAGATTTGGAACTCAAAAATGTAAGGGATGAGGCAGAAATTAATCTCAAAAATTAATTTTTGCTTTTTATTAGGGGTCGTCGCTTGATTAGAATTTTTTTTCTAATTTCGTTGATAGGCAACTCATCTTTAACTACTAAAATATCTAACTACTCATGGTATTCATTCCACTTGCAGTAATTGTTACGTTATCAGTAGTTGCAACTATTTTTTAGAAAGCGTACGCTTCTTTTCTTTAGGGAAAAGATGGGGAGTTTATCCTAGCGATAATCTCTTTTCTGGACTCGCCGAAGAGCAATTGCTTTTCGGCGAGTTTTTCTATTTAAATAGCTTTTGTGATGCGTTTCAAGCCAAGAAGCTTCTCAATTTTAAAAATCGACAAATATTTTATAAAGCTAGATTTTAATTATAGTGACTCTAAATAGTTACCCAATTTTTGTTTTTTTTTAAAAAAAAATTAAATAACATTTGCAATTCAAAAAAAATAGTGTTTATTAAATATAAAGTTTTTTTTTAAAACTATTAAAAATGGTTAAAATAAAAAAAAATTAAGAATTTCAAATTATAAACAACTATGAAATCAACTAAAGCTACAATTAAAACTCAATCTAACGAACCATATGAAGAAAAATTTATCAAAGTTGTTGGCGCAAAAGAACATAATTTAAAAAATGTTAGTATCGAAATACCTAAAAATGAACTTGTAGTTGTAACCGGACTTAGCGGATCAGGTAAATCATCTCTCGTTTTTGATACTATTTACGCCGAAGGACAAAGACGATTTATCGAAAGCCTCTCAGCCTACGCTCGTCAATTTCTTGATATGCAAGATAAACCAGATGTTGAAGCAATAACTGGACTATCTCCAGCCATTGCCATTGATCAGAAAACTACTTCCCGAAATCCCCGCTCAACAGTTGGAACTGTTACGGAAATTTATGACCATTATCGCTTACTTTTTGCGAGAATTGGTATTCCATACTCACCAACTACTGGCAAGCCAATCATTAGCCAGTCTGCCTCGGTTATTGTTGACAAAATTTTACAATTGCCCAAACGCACTAGGATTTATATCCTTGCGCCAATTACTCGTGGGCAAAAAGGAGAATTTCGTAAAGAAATGATGAACGCACGAAAGCAGGGTTTCCAAAGAATCAAGATCGATGGTAAAATTCATGACCTCAATGAAATATTGCCAATTCTTGATAAAAATAAAAAACATAATATTGAAATTGTTGTTGATCGAATTGTTATCAGCGAAGATTTAGGTAATCGAGTTTCTGACTCAGTAGAGACTGCACTAAAGGTAAGTGAAGGGTTGCTTTACATTGAAATCGTCAGCTATCCTGAAGATTTTAAACCAAATAATTCCAAAAAAACCACTAAAAATTCTGATCAAAATTCTTCTGCCAATGAGCTTGCAACTGCTCAAGCTGGTGATGTTATTTTATTTAGTGAAAAATTTTCTTGTCCTGATTCTGATTTTAGTATCGGCGAAATTGAACCAAGATTATTTTCCTTTAACTCGCCATTTGGAGCATGTAAACATTGTGATGGACTTGGAACTGAGCAATATTTTAGTACCGATTTAATTATCGAAGATGAAAATTTATCACTACGCCAAGGAGCAATTTCTTTATGGCAAGGAACGCAAGAGCGTTTTTTCTTACAGGTTCTTAACGCCATGGCCAGCCATTATAAATTTAGCCTTGATGTCCCTTTTAAAAACCTTAACGAAGAAGTTAAAAACAAAATTTTTTACGGAACAGATGGCGAAGAAATTGAATTAAAAATCGAAGACGGTCTCAAAACAGTTAAAGTTAAAAAAACTTTTGAAGGAATTGTTAACATTCTTAAAAAAAGAATTGCTGAAGATGACGAAGAAAATGCAGGTGATGAATTTATAAAATTTCAAGCTTCACGAATCTGCGATGCTTGCGATGGTTATCGCTTAAATCAACAAGCATTATGCGTAAAAATTGCTGGTTTGCATATTGGCGAATTAAGTAAAATGTCAGTTGAAAAATCCATTGAATGGTTTGAAGATTTGCCAAATCATCTTACCTCAATGCAACAACAAATTTCTGAACGCTTGCTTAAAGAAATCACTCGTCGACTTGGCTTTTTAAGAAATGTTGGGTTAGAGTATTTAACAGTCAGCAGACAGGCTGGAACCCTGTCAGGTGGAGAAGCTCAACGAATTCGTTTAGCATCACAAATTGGCTCAGGCTTGTCTGGAGTTCTTTATGTTCTTGATGAACCTTCAATTGGTTTGCATCAATCAGATAATGATAAATTGATCAACACTTTAAAAAACTTACGCGATCTTGGCAATTCGGTAATAGTTGTTGAACATGACGAAGAAATGATGCGCGAAGCAGAATATCTTATCGATGTTGGTCCTGGAGCGGGAATTCACGGTGGACAAATAATTTCAGCAGGAAGACCTGATGCTGTTATCAATGACAAAAATAGCATTACTGGTCAATATTTAAGCGGTAAAAAAACCATAAACATTCCTGAAAAAAGACGTAAAATCGATCCGAAAAAAGTTATCACTTTAAAAAATGCGACATTGAATAATTTAAAAAATGTTACCCTTGATCTTCCCCTAAAAGTTTTTACTGCAGTTTCAGGCATTTCAGGAGGCGGTAAATCCAGCTTAATTATTAAAACTCTCTACCCTGCTCTTAATAAAATTATCAACAAAGCTCGTGTTGTTCCTGGACCTTACAGCGGAATTTCTGGTTTTCATTTCATTGATAAAATCATCGAGATCGATCAATCCCCAATTGGCAGAACTCCGCGTTCGAACCCGTGTACATATGTTGGGGCATTCACCTTCATCCGCGAGTTTTATGCCAATTTAAACGAATCAAAAGCTCGAGGCTATAAAGTTGGAAGATTTTCTTTCAACGTTAAAGGAGGAAGATGCGAGACTTGTCAAGGCGATGGAGTAATAAAAATTGAAATGCATTTCTTGCCAGATGTTTATGTTAAATGTGAAACTTGCCAAGGCAAACGCTATAATCGCGAAACTTTAGAGATTAAATACAAAGGTAAATCAATCTCTGATGTCCTAGAAATGACCGCAGAAGATGCTTATGAATTTTTTGGCAATATGTCACATATTAGCGATAAATTTAAAGCATTATGCGATGTTGGATTAGGTTATATTAAAATTGGTCAAAGTGCAACTACCCTATCAGGTGGTGAAGCTCAACGAATTAAACTCGCTAAAGAATTAAGTCGAAAAGCAACTGGCGATACTTTGTATATTCTTGATGAACCTACTACTGGACTGCATTTTGAAGATATTAATAAACTTTTAAAAGTTTTACATAAACTTGTAGATAGTGGAAATTCAATTCTTGTTATCGAACATAATTTAGATGTTTTAAAAACTGCGGACTGGATTATTGACATTGGACCTTGTGGAGGTGAAAAAGGAGGTTATATTGTTGCTCAGGGAACTCCTGAAGAAGTAGCAAAAAATAAAAATTCAGTTACTGGCAAATATCTTGCCAAAATATTAAAAAAATAATTTATGCTTGATAAAAAAAATCTCAGAGAATCTTTGCTTGCTTGCTCAATATTGGTTCAAAAGAGAATGCATGATTTACTTCCTGAAAATTTTTCAACTTCCAGAATTGTCGAATCAATGCGTTACACTTGTTTATCGGAAGGCAAAAGAATTCGTCCTTTTTTAGTGATTGCCAGTGCTAAAATCTTTGGGATATCAACCCTTGCTTCTCTTAACGCTGCAACTGCTATCGAATTTATCCATAATTATTCTTTAATCCATGATGATTTGCCTGCCATGGATAATGATGATTATCGCAGAGGTCAACCTACTAATCATAAAAAATTCGATGAAGCTACTGCGGTTCTTGCTGGAGATGCGTTATTAACTTATGCTTTCGAAACACTTGCCCAAATTCAAACTCACAAAGATCCAGTAGTTCGCTGTGAATTAATTTCAACAATTGCCAAAGCGGTTGGTTTTATGGGAATGGTTGGTGGACAAATGATGGATATTGAAAAATCCAATAAAAAAATTTCTAAAGAACAGCTTGCGAATTTACATCGCTTAAAAACAGGCGAATTATTTATGGCATCAGCCGAAGCTGGAGCAATCCTGGGTCGAGCTTCTCCAAGTGATCGCAAAGCATTACGTTTTTTTGCCAATGATTTAGGTTTAGCATTTCAAATTCGCGATGATATTTTAGATCACAATGGCATAAATATTGGTAAAATAAATCTCGATGAAATTACTCACAAAAAAACTAAAGACAAGATCAGTTTTGTTGATATTGTTGGTTTAGAAAACTCAAACAAACAACTGCAAATTCTTCGTCAACAAGCTATTGATCATCTTAAGGTTTTTGGCAAAAAAGCTGATTTGTTAATTGATTTAACTAATTTCGTAATCGCAAGAAGCTCTTAATAAATCACAACACTAAGCAAAAAAATTAATTTAAAACTTAACTCAATATTTTGCTAAATCATTATTTTAAAAGATTTTCTCAATATTCAAAAGTTTAAATTGATACTGGTTTATAAAGATAATATCAATGCTATTGGACAACGATTCCCCATTTTTTACCCAAATATTTTTCAACTGATTGACGCTCCTCGGTATTTAAAGCTCGAGAAAAAATTATAATTTCTCCAACGTTACCAATAAATCTACAATCATCTACAAAGCCTGAGGAAAATCTTCCTCCAAAATTAAGCATGCTATTTGCTTTTGCATAAGATCCTCCTAGTCCCGTATTATAACCTCCTCCATTAGCAAAAGTAGTTTGTTGAACACCATTACGAAAAACTTGAATATTGCCAGCCTGACCACTAGCAAGTGGTGTTGATGCCATAATCATAGTCATAACATAATTTTGATTAGTTGCCATAAAAGATGCCGATGTTGCAGTAGCATAACCGCACCCAGAATGAATTCCAAAATTACCAATATTAAATGATCCCGCTGATAAACCTATTTCAATATTATTAGCACAATTTGTTTGTAATTGAAATAATAAAAATCTTTGATTTGAAACATCTTGAGCATTAAAAACACTGAAAATAGTTGCCGATCCCATTGAAGCAATTGCTGGAACTGCAATTTGCGATTGTATTCGATCTGAACCATCAAAATTAATAACTGGTAAACCATTTATGCGATTACTTAAATAAATTGGTTTAAGATTAACATCGCTTTGAGTTACCATAATTTTTCCAGAAGAAACTTGGGGATTAATATCATACCAATTTGTTATTCTACTTGAATCTGAAGCTTCTGCTTCATCAAAACTTGCTTCCATAACTGTCTCATGCCATGAATAAATGTCTTTAATTGATGATACTGGCGAACTTAAGGTCAGCGATCGAGCAGACATAACTTTCATTCTTGAAATCAAACGCGAAGACTGAGTAACCCCTGCTACCAATATTCCGATAATTAAAATTACGATTGATAACTCAATTAATGAAAATGCTTTATTTTTATTTAATTTTAACATTTTTAATAAATTATAAAATTATAAACATTACTGAACTGCAATTCCCCATTTTTTACCCAAATATTTTTCAACTGATTGCCGCTCCTCGGTATTTAAAGCTCGTGAATAAATTACAATTTCCCCAATATCACCGACAAAACCTGAATTATATCCACCATTATTATTGTCATCTCTTAAGCCAATTAGTAATGGTGAAAGCCAATTGCCATAAGCTCCTCCCATGCTTTGCGTATAGCTTCCACCTGACCCAACTAAAGGCAATTCTGTTCCACCATTTTTATAAATTTTAATATTAGCAGTAGTTCCTGGATTCAAAGGACTACTTAAAAAAGCCATTGATACTACAGTGGGCTGTGAAACTGAAATAACATTCCCGTTAGTAATAGTTCCAATTCCACATCCGGCATGAACTCCAAAATTTCCAGAAATAATATTAGCTACCCCGATACCAATTTCTGCATTTTTAGAGCAGTTAGCAATGGGATGCATTAACATGAATTTCTGCCCAAGCACATTATCTGCTTTAAAAACCATAAAAATTGTTGCGGAACCTAAAGCAAAAAATGGCATAACATTTCTTTCGCTTCTTAAAAAATATGACCCATTAAAGTTAACAGAAGGTAGGTCATTAATGGCTCTAATTTTGTAGATTGGTTTACGATTATTATCAGTTTGAATAAAGTTTAAACGATCTGAAATCGTCATATGGTTTATATCATTCCAAGCGCTTAGCCTTGCTTGGTCAATAGCTTCAGATTCAATAAAACTTTTTTCAGAAACTGAATCTTGCCAAGAATATAAATCTTTAATTATTGGAACTGGCGAACTCAAAGTTAAAGATCTTGCGGTAGTTAATTTCATTTGAACAATCAAACGCGAAGACTGAGTAACCCCTGCTACCAATATTCCGATAATTAAAATAACAATTGATAATTCAATTAATGAAAATGCTTTATTTTTACTTTTTTTTAACATTTTATGTTAGTTTCTTACTAGTTTTAACAATAACTCCACATTTTTAATAGGTGTTTGCGGTAAAATCCCATGTCCCAAATTAAAAATAAAAGGCTTATCATTAAAATTATTAAGAATTTTATTGACCTCAAGTTTAATTTGTTCAGCTGTTCCAAAAGCTAAAATAAAATTATCTAAATTTCCTTGGATAACAGCTTGATTTTGATTTTGTAAAACTTCTTTAGCCCATTTAAGATTGACATTTTGATCAAGTGCTAAACAATCTGGCTGAACTTTTTTATAAAATTCCTCATAATTAAATCCAATATTTTTTGGAAAATAAATTACTGGGATATTAGGGAATTTACGCTGTAAATTTTCGACAATTTTTTGAGCTGGTTTAATAACCCATTTTTCCAATTCACTACTTGGAAGAATACCTGCCCAAGAATCAAAAATTTTAACAATATCAACACCAGCTTGAATTTGCAACGATAAAAAATCACTAACTGCTTGCGTAAGAATTGTGATTAATTGTTCAAAAAATTCTGGTTGCTGAAGTGAAATTTGACGAATTTTTTCAAAATTTTTCGAACCACTACCTTCAATCATATAGCAAGCTAATGTCCAAGGTGCACCAGCAAAACCAATCAAAACTTTATCTTTATTTAGACTAGCTTTAGTTAAATTAATTGCCTCAAAAACAGGTTTTAAATGATTTTTAAGATTGTTAAGATTAAGTTTTGATAAATCTTTTGTTAAATCAAATTCACTTAAAATAGGACCATGATTTTTAACAAAATCAACTTTTACTCCTAAAGCATCAGGGATAACTAAAATATCCGAAAATATTATAGCACAATCAAAATCAAATCTGCGAATTGGCTGAAGAGTAACCTCGCAAGCTAATTGTGGATTATAACATAAATCAAGAAAATTATTAATTTTAGCTCGAGTTTCTAGATATTCTGGTAAATATCTTCCTGCTTGACGCATAATCCAAATTGGTGGATTTTTTTGAGCAATTTTATGTTTTAATACATTAATAATTTTATTCATTTATTTTTGATTATATTATTAGAGCTGTTAATTTGTTAATTAAATTTTTTTAACATTTTATTAACATTTTCGTTATATAATTTTAAACTATCGAAACAAGTTATCAACATTTTAAAAGTTATTTTAAAAAAGATATTAACATTAATAACATTGTGAAAAAAATGTTAATAAAATTAATAACTTTTTTCCTTAAATTTTTTTTGTTAACAAACTCGATTTTATTAACAAATTATTAACAAGTTTTTGACATAAAAAAATATGAAAAACATTATTGAAAAAAAACTACAAGAAAGATTTTTACCTGAATTTTTAGAGGTAATTGATAATTCTTATCTTCATCGCGGACATACTTACAGTAAGCCAGAAGGGCAAACCCATTTTTTGGTGAAAATAAAATCATCACAGTTTGTTAATTTAAAAACTATCGAGATTCATCGTTTAATAAATCACACTTTAAAACAACAATTTTTAGATGGAGTTCACGCTTTAGAAATAAATATAATAAAATAAAATTTATTGTAATTAAACTAACTTTATTATTAATAATTAATGTTAATTATTTTTTTTATCTTTACTTGGTAACAAGGTAATTTGTTTTTTAGTTTTTTCATGTAACTCTTTTTCATTGAGTAAAGTGACATTATCAACTAAATTTTTTTCAACTGCTTCTTTAGTAACTTTAACAGCTTTAACATCATGTTTAGAAGGGATTTCAAACATTGTTTCTAGTAAAATGTTTTCAGTTATTGCCCTTAGTCCACGAGCTCCAGTTTTTCGTTCAATAGCTTTCTTGGCAATCTGTTTTAAAGCCTCATCATCAAAATCAATTTCTACTTTATCAATGGCGAATAATTTTTTATATTGTTTAGTTAAAGAATTTTTTGGTTCATGAAGAATTTTTGTCAAATCATCTTCAGTAAGTCCATCAAGCGGAGCGATAATTGGCAATCTTCCAACAATTTCAGGAATTAATCCGAATTTAATTAAATCATCTGGTTCAACATTTTTAAAAATATCTTTACGACTCAAATCATCTTTATCGCGAATTTGTGCACCAAAGCCAATGCTAGCATTGATTCCACGAGCACTAACAATTTTTTCTAGACCTGAAAATGCCCCAGCGCAAATGAATAAGATATTGCGAGTGTCAACTTGAACATATTCTTGTTGACTCGTTTTGCGTCCTGGTTGAGTTGGAACTGATGCAACAGTTCCTTCGATAATCTTTAATAAACCTTGTTGAACACCTTCGCCAGAAATATCACGACGAGTATTATCTTCAGATTTTCGAGCAATTTTGTCAATTTCATCAATATAAACAATACCGCGTTGAGCTTTCTCAATATCATAATTTGCAGATTGCAATAATCTAGCAATAATATTTTCAACATCATCACCTACATATCCTGCTTCAGTTAATGAAGTTGCATCAGCCATAGTAAAAGGAACATCAAGAATTTTTGCCAAGGTTTGTGCTAATAATGTTTTTCCGCAACCAGTTGGACCAATCATTAAAATATTAGATTTATTGATTTCAATATTATCAATACTTGTTGTTGAACTATCAACCCTTTTATAATGGTTATAAACTGCTACGGCAAGAACCTTTTTAGCATATTCTTGTCCAACCACATAGTCGTCGAGAATTTTGGCAATTTCTTTAGGAGTTGGTTTGCCATTTTGTGTTTTGAATAACGGAGTTTTTTTTGTTTCTTGTTTTAAAATATCCATCCCTAATTCAATACATTCATTGCAAATGAAGGCGGTAGGACCAGCGATTAATTTTTTGACTTCATTTTGAGATTTTCCGCAAAAAGAACAATGTAATTCTTTTTCTTCGTCTGTTTTCTTAACCATGTTTATAATATTTTATTTAGTAGTCTGAGGTCTTTTATCGATGACTTCATCAATAATTCCAAACTCTTTGGCTTTTTGAGGGGACATAAAATTATCGCGTTCCATTGATTTTTCAATAGTTGCAAGTTTTTGTCCGGTATGTTTAGTGTAGATTTCGTTTAATCTTCTTTTTAAATTAAGGGTTTCTTGAGCATGGATTTCGATATCAGTAGCTTGACCTTGATAGCCTCCACTAGGTTGATGGATCATAATTCGTGAATTTGGTAAAGCATATCTTTTGCCTTTAGTTCCTGCGGCGAGAAGTAGTGAACCCATCGAAGCTGCTTGACCAATGCATACGGTACAAACATCTGGACGAATATAATTCATAGTATCGTACATTGCCAAACCAGAGGTAACAACACCTCCAGGGGAATTAATGTAAAAGAAAATATCTTTTTTTGGATCTTCTGATTCTAAAAATAATAATTGTGCAACTATCAACGATGACACTTGATCATTGACTGGACCAGATAAAAAAATGATTCGCTCTTTAAGTAATCTTGAATAAATATCAAAGGAACGCTCACCTCGTGGAGTTTGCTCAATGACCATTGGCACTAAATAACTAGCTTGTTCGCTAAAATTTTCGCTAAGTTTGTTAAACATGAATTTATAAAAAAATATTAAAATAAGGTAATTAATTTTTTTAGTTTAAATTTAATTTTTTTTAATGCAATCTTGAAACTCCAAAATTAATTCGTAAATTAAAATAATACCATTTCCACTTAAGAAATACAAATTAGAAATATGAAATTAAAACAAAATATTTTTGACTGGAAATGATATAAAACATTTGTAAAATAATTCATAACATAAATTTTAATCAACTAAAATAAAATAATATGACGCAACAAAATTTTAACAATGATTCAGCAAATCTTCAGACTCATAACTTTTCACGCCGAGAAGATGAAGGTAACGAAGGGGATAATTCTGATAGTAATCAGCAAGTTAACAGTGAATTGGATAACTTAATTCTTAAAATTTCTGAGCTTGAACAAAAAAATAATGACCTTAACGATAAATTGTTAAGAACATTAGCAGAGATTGATAATGTTAGAAGAAGATCTCGCGAAGAGCTTGAAAAAGCTAGTAAATTCGCTATTAGCAATTTTGTTAGTGAATTAGTAGTTATAGTTGAAAATTTTTTGATGGCTAGTAACAATGCTCCAAATGATGAGATTGATAAAATTCCGGCAATTAAAAACTATGCTACGGCAATTACTCTCACCGAAAAAGAATTACTTAAGATCCTTGAAAAAAACCAAGTAAAAAGAATTTATCCTTTAAATGAAAAATTTGATCATAATCTTCACGAAGCAATAAGCCATATGGAGTTTGAAGGGGAAGAGGGAGTGATTTTGCAAGTTGTTCAAGCAGGATACGCAATTGCTGGAAGAATTATTCGTCCAGCATTAGTTGTTGTTTCTAAGGCTAAAATCTCTTAAGTAAAAAAATTGCTTGCAATCAAAGACTTATTTTCTAAGATTATTAGGATTAATAAGATATTTCTTGTTTGGGGATTGTAGCTCAGCGGTTAGAGCAGGACGCTCATAACGTCTTGGTCGCAGGTTCGATCCCTGCCGATCCCACCAGAATTATTAAGCTATTTTTAGTTTAATAAACAAGAAAATCATCAAAATTATTAATATGTTTTTGTTTTTTTAAAAACAGATCATCTTTTGATTCGGTGGTTAAAAAATGTTTGTAAGTTATTGTCAAATAACCTTTGAACTACCATTGTTTCTTTGTTCAATTTATTATTGTAAATATGCCAAAAGTCAAAACAAACAGTAGTGCGAAAAAAAGATTTCGTGTTACTCGTAACAAAAAAATCCTTCATAAACAGGCTGGAAAAAGACATAATCTTGATAAAAAAAGTCAAGGTCGAATTCGTAAACTTCGCAAATCTGCTTCACTTTCTGAAGGGCATAGCGCTAGTATCTTAAAATTCAAGATGCCATATAATCGTTAAGAATATTTCTTAAGGTTTACTTATTTTCAAATTAATTTATTTTTTATTATTAGGAGTTATCTATGAGTCGTGTTAAAAGAGGTGTTACTAAAAAAGCTAGACATAAAAAAATTCTCAAACTAGCTAAAGGTTATCGTGGAAGAGCCAAAAATTGTTTTCGTGTAGCTATTGAAAAGGTTGAAAAAGCCCTAAGATATGCTTATCGTGATCGCAAAGCTCGTAAAAGAGATTTTCGATCATTATGGATTCAGCGAATCAATGCAGGTGTTAGAGAGCATGGTATGATTTATTCAAAATTTATCAATGGCTTAAAATTGGCAAAAATTGATTTAGATCGTAAGGTTCTTGCTGATCTCGCGGTTAGAGAGCCAGAAACCTTTGCTAAAATTGTCGAAAAAGCTAAAAAAGCACTTCAAGCTTAAATTGATTTTGCTTGGTCACTAACTTAAAATGATCGCTAACAATAACCTTATTCAATAAATAAGTTTATTACATTAGCGATCATTTTTTTTGATTTGCTTTCAGAATCTTGATTTTTCTAAAACTAGCAAATAATTTATAATTTAAATAAATACAAAGCTGGGCGATCTAGAGAAAATTTCATCTTGATAGTTATTTAACGAAAAAGCATTATGCTTGTATGATTTAAAAACATTATTAATATAGTTTTAAAAGTTAAAATCATAAATTCTTTAAACCCATGAATATATACAACGCTCTGATCAAAAAAAATGATAATGGTAAAGTCGAAGATGTCATTATGATTAAAGAAGGTTTTTCTTGGAAAGCCTTTTTTTTCAATACTATTTGGTTCATATATCACCGAATGTGGAAAGAAATTATTATTCTATTTTTAATTGGCTTTGCTTTTAGTTTTTTTGCGAAATTATCAAGCGATTTTGACAAGATAACAATGCAAATTTCTTTATTTTTCATGGTTGCTTTAAATGCTAATTACTGGCTCTGTGAAAAAATAAAAAATAAAGGTTATAAATTTGCAGGAATTGTTTTTGGAAGCAATGCTACTCATGCTAAACTCAGATTTGTCAAAAGAATGCAAAATAATGAGCTAGATGAGGAGCAGTTTGGTGATGCTTTTCTTGATCCAAAAAAATATTATCAAAGTAACAAAAAAAGATTAAAAAAATAAAATCATGAAAATTATCATCATTGATTATGGCTCAGGCAATGTTGCATCGGTTTATAATGCCCTTAGAAATATTGATTCAAATTGTTTAATTGAAATCACCAATAATGAATCTGAGCTCAAATCATCAACCCATATTATCCTTCCAGGAGTTGGGGCTTTTAATGACTGCATGCAAGGTTTACGCCAACAGCCTAATTTTTTATCAGAGCTTCGCAAGCAAATTATCAAAGAAAAAAAACCTTTTTTAGGAATTTGTGTTGGCATGCAGGTCTTGGCTTCAATTGGCTATGAGAATGGCGAGCATCAGGGTTTAAATTATATAAATGGTCGAGTTAAAAAATTAGCTGAAGAAAATTTAAAAATTCCTCATATGGGTTGGAATGAACTGATGATCAAAAATAACAAACATCCTTTGTTAAAAAACATTGCTCAAGGAGATCATTTTTATTTCGCAAATTCCTATCATTTTATTTGCCAAAATGACAACAATGTATTAGCTCAAGTTCAGTATGGAAGCAATAAAATCAATGCTATAATTGCTAAAGAAAATATTGTTGGTGCACAATTTCATCCAGAAAAAAGTGCTGAAAAGGGTTTAGAGTTTCTAAAGAATTTTATAAATTTCTGCCCCGTATAGAGAAATTATTATAAAGAAGTTGTCATTTACATTTGTATTTATTCTTATTGCCTTAAGATATTTTTTTTAATTAATAAAACAAGCCAATCGTTTTTAAAGCAATGTTAAGAATAACAAATAGCTACCAAAAATCATTTAAAGCTTTTTCGTTAATTGAGCTATCAATCGTGATTCTAATCATTGGTATTTTAGTAGCAGGGGTTACCCAGTCTTCGCGATTGATTAATGCTATGAGAATTCAATCTGCTCGTTCAATTACTTTAAGCGCTCCAGTGTCTTCAATTAATGGATTAGTGCTGTGGTTAGAGACTACTTTAGAAAAAAGTTTTGATCCAAATCAAGCAAGCAATGGCAGTGAAATTAGCACTTGGTTTGATATTAATCCTCAAACTACTACACCATTAAATGCTACACAACCAACCACAGGTCGTAGACCAATTTATAATTCTGCAGGATCTTTGCCATTAGTAAATTTTAATGGAGCAACTAACGGTCATTTCTTGTCGTTGCCTGATAACACTATTCCTTCGGGAGATTCGGCTTTTAGTATTTTTATGGTGTTTCGTATGCCTTTTGATGGGGCAATAAAAAATCATGACGTCCTAGTTACCGGATTGTGGACCAACCCAATAAATTTAATAAGAATTTATAAACAATCATCAACAACTTATACAGTTCTCAATTATCTGGCTGGTGGAGCAACAACCGCAAGTCAAGTGTTAACGGGTAATATTAGTTCTGATTCATTGATTATTTTTTCAGCAATTTATAAAAGTTCTTCACCAAAAACTTTGACAGGTTTTTTAAATTCCACGCAGTTCGCAAGCTCTGGAGTTTCAGACCCTAGAGCTACTGGCTCGAGCTATCAAATGATTGGGGGCAATGCTTGGGTTAATTTTGAATTTTTTCGTGGCGATATAGCAGAAATTATCATATTTAATCGCAATATTAGCAATGACGAGAGAGTTGATGTTGAAAAATATCTCGCCAGAAAATGGTCAATAAAGATTTAATTAAAATTATTTAAATGTTAACAGTAAAAAAATTATATGTTTAAAACTAATAATTATAAATATCTTAAAGCTTTTTCGTTAATTGAGTTATCAATCGTGATTCTAATTATTGGTATTTTAGTAGCAGGGGTTACCCAGTCCTCTCGTTTAGTGAAAAGAATTAGATTAATTACCGCTCAAAACATAACCAATTCTTCGCCAGTTCCAACCATTAAAGATCTTGCGTTGTGGTATGAATCAAGTTTAGATAAAAGTTTTAATGATACCGAAGAACAAGATTTGTTTGAACTGACAATGTGGTATGATAACAATCCGCAAACAACCAATAAACTCAATGCTTTTCCTCCTTTAGTAAATAATCGTCCAAAATATATTGAAAATGGCATTAATGGTTTGCCTTCGGTGAGATTAGCAGGAGTTGATGATTATTTGCGGGTTGATCAAGTTGGAATTTCTGGACCGCAATTAACTTATTTCATTGTTGCCAGAAGAATTGCTTGGGTTCAAGATTCAAGCATTATCAATGGCACAGGTCCTTCTGGCAATGATTATACAACTGTAGAAGGTTTTACCGGTTTTTATGAGGGCGGTGGTGGAGGAATGATCCCGGGAAGAAATTCGGGATTGCTTTGTTTAGCGATGTCGGGAACTCATCCAGGAAACGGCAACACCTTTATTGCCAATTCAATTTTTAATGGCTCAACTAACATTGTTTATATTAATGGAACTGGCTATACTCCTGCTAACTCAACTGGAAATTTTAATATTAGTCAAATCCATATTGGTCCAAGAATTTCCGCAGGCAATCCCTACATATACTATAATGCTGATATCGCTGAAATTATTTTTTATTCTCGGGCTTTGAATACCGAAGAAAGAAAAGCAGTTGAGCAATATCTTTCAAGAAAATGGGCAGTTAAACTTACTGGTTAAAAAAAATCGATATTATTAATAATGAACTATAAGAATGCTAAAATAACAAAATATCGTAAAGCTTTTTCACTAATCGAACTATCAATCGTGATTCTAATTATTGGTATTTTAGTGGCAGGGGTTACGCAGTCCTCAAGATTGATTAATGCCATGAGGCTTCAATCTGCAAGATCTCAAACCCTTGGATCACCTGTTTCATCTATTCCAAATTTAGTTATGTGGTATGAACCAACAATGGAGCAAAGCTTTGATTTAAATGAAGCTTCAGATGGTTTAGAGGTTTCAACTTGGTTTGATATAAATTTACAATCAACTTCAAAAAATAACGCAGTATCATCTGGAACTCAAAGACCAAGATACACAGCAAATTGCTTAAATGGCTTACCCTGTTTGAAATTTGATGGCAATGATTATCTTGACACAACTCAAAATATCGGAGGATTAAGGGCTAGTATTTTTTTGGTAATATCGGCCTCAAATGTTTCTGCAGGAGGCTGTTGCACTGTTTTAATTAACGCTAACAGCGCTTGGATGCTTGGTAAGGTTCATTTTCAGCTTGATGGAATGGCTAATCTTTCTTCTCCAACTGGTGTAGCTTCTTACCTTGGTTATGATACGACAGGACATTATGCCAATCGAAACGGCGTTTTAGCTAATACAGCTTATATTTATTCAGTTGTTGATCGAGGAACTTCAGTGACATTGTATATTAACGGCGCAACATCGGGAGCTGGAACTTCCGCTGGCAATCCAAGTGGTATGATTAAAACTCCAACTACTCACAATATTGCCTCATGGTTTGATGGTACTAATCGCTCTCGATATTTAAATGGCTATATTGCTGAAATAATTTTTTATGATCGTGATTTGAAAAACGACGAGCGAGTTGATATTGAAAAATATCTTGGTAAAAAATGGGGAATAAAAATTTAAATTTTAATAATGAATTTAAAGGATTTGAGATTTAATAATATTTACAACTTAATGGCGTATTTTTTGGCAAGATATTGAGCTACCGAGGTTCGTTCTTCAGTTGATAAAACACGATTATAGACTATTATTTCGCCAATATCACCAGTAAAGGCAGTTGCTCCGAGATTTGAGTCTCCTCCAATGCCAACTTGCGGACTTGAATTTAAAGCTACAGTTCCGCCAAGATTGTCGGTAACTAGATTGGAGTTATTAATCATTAAAGTTCTGTTACCATTGGTAATATTTCGACTAGCAAAAATTATATACGGCTTATTATCGTTAATAGTTATTGGCGATGTTAAAGTTGTTTCTGAATTTCCCGTAAATATTTTTATAAACCCTCCACCTATTGCCAAAGGGATAATATCGTTAGCAGTTCCCGGGGTGTCGGCTCCAATTATTGCAGATCCGCTCCAAGCTTGAGATGTAGAGTTACCATTGCCAGCTAATGAAGTTCTCAAAACAACAAAGAGTGAAAAAGTTTCGCTAAAAAAATTGTTAGTGATAAAGCGATCAGAGCCGTCAAAGCGTAGGCTTGGCAGGTTATTTATAGAAGGGCTGATATAAATAGGTTGTGAGGTTGCAATGTTTTGGTTAAGATTAATTTTAGATGTAGATGTGGGATTTAAATCGTTCCACGTTGATATTAGAGAATTATTGCTAGCTTCGTTTTCAAGAAAAGTTTTTTCGTCGCAACATTCCCACCAAGCAGCTAAACCTTGTATTGAGGCAATACTAGAGCCCTGAGTTATTGATCTGGCGCTAACTAAGCGCATCTGATTGATTAGCCTTGAACCTTGTGTTGCACCTGCAACCAATATGCCAATTATTAGAATAACAACTGATAATTCAATTAATGAAAATCCTTTTAAATTAAATATTTTGATCATATAAATTGTATAATAAAAATTGAAATGGTATTGAGATTTGAATAAATAAGATGCAAGCTAATTTGTTAGTAAATTTTAGTGTAAAAATTAAAAAATAACATTTTAAAATCAACTCTAAAATTAACCCTTTTAAAAATGATGCCTCTAAGATTTAAAATTTCACAAATTATTGAGCAAGCTTTGTTTGACAAAACAAAAGGCTATTATCAAAATCAAAATCCTATCGGAAAAGATCATGATTTTATTACTTCGCCAGAAATTTCACAAATTTTTGGGGAAGTTATCGCGAGCTATTTGTTAAATTATTTCGCTCAACAACAAACCCCATTCGCTTTGGTAGAAATGGGCGCAGGACAAGGAGTGTTATATCAAGATATTTTGCAGACTATCTTTAATTTAGCAAAAAAAAATAATATTTTAGCCCAAGATTTTTTAAATAGTGGAAGTTTTGATATTGTTGAAATCAATCCAGTTTTAAAAAAAATTCAACAAGAAAATTTAAAAAAATTTAATGATAAAATTTTGATAACATGGCATCAAAATTTTTCACAATTTACCCGTAAAATTAACTCATCAAAAAGAAGAATTTTTTTTATTAGCAATGAATTACTCGACTGTTTTGCAATTGATCAATATGTTAAAACTGATATCGGTTGGTGTGAGCGCTTGGTTGAGTTGGCGAGTAAAGAAGATTTTAGCAATGCTCGTTTTGTTATCGATAATTTTTCGCCAAAAATTAATCAATTTGTTATTGAAAAATTAGGTTATGAAATTGCCGATAAAGCCAAGATCAATGCAGTTTTTGAGCATAGCAAAACTTTACAAGATTTTTATCATGAGCTTTGTCAAAGCCTTAAAGATTATCAAGGAATTGCCATAAATTGTGATTATGGCTATAGCCAATATCAAGATTTTGCCAATACCTTGCAAGCTGTTAAACAACACCAAAAAATCCCTTTTTTGCAAGCATTAAGCGGATGTGATATTACTGGACATGTTGATTTTTTTGCTCTTGATAAAATTGCACATAGTTTTAAACTATCAAGTTCAATAGTTAGTCAAAGGCAGTTTTTGCTTGAGCTTGGGGGATTACAGCGATGTCAAAATTTAGCTACGCAAAATTCTCAGCAAGCCAAACAAATATTTGAAGCCTTTGATCGCCTAGTTTCACCGCAGGAAATGGGCGAACTTTTTAAATTTCATATTATCTGGTAATGACAAAAGAGCAACAAAATATTGAAAATCATGAAAATGCACTAGCAGCTTTCATAAGCCCTGAATACAACAATGATGCTGATTTGGTTAAAAATAATTGGCAAATTGAGGAAGTGATGGAGCTGTTTAATTTGCCTTTTAACGATTTGGTTTTTAAAGCAATGCAAGTTCATCGAAAATTTCACAATCCTAATGAGGTTCAAATCAGCACTTTACTGAGCATCAAGACGGGAGGTTGTCCAGAAAACTGCAAATATTGTCCGCAGTCAGCGCATTTTGATACTGGTCTAGAAAAGCAAGCATTAATGCCGGTTGAAAAAATTGTTGAGAGTGCAATTAACGCTCAAAACTCTGGGGCAAGCAGATTCTGCATGGGTGCAGCTTGGCGAAGCTTGCATGATCGTGATGTTGATAAAATTTGTGAAATTGTAAAAGCCGTTAAAAGTACCGGTCTTGAAACCTGCATGACTCTTGGTATGTTAACTGAAAAACAAAGTCAAAAACTTAAAGAAGCAGGGCTTGATTATTATAATCACAACATTGATTCTTCTGAAGAATTTTATTCAGAAATTATTACCACAAGAGATTTTCAAGATCGGTTAAATACTTTAAAAAATGTTCGTCATGCTGGATTAAATGTATGCTCAGGGGGAATCGTTGGAATGGGAGAAAGTCGAGAAGATCGTGCTAAAATGCTGATAATTTTGGCCAATCTTGAAAAACAACCTGAATCTGTCCCAATTAATATGTTGGTGCGTGTTAAAGGAACTCCCCTAGAAAATGTTGAAGCAATTGATCAATTTGAATTTATTAGAACTATTGCCGTTGCAAGAATAATGATTAATAAGGCAAAAGTTAGGTTGTCAGCAGGGCGTGAAGAGATGAGCGAACAAACTCAATCTTTGTGTTTTCTGGTCGGTGCTAATTCAATTTTTTATGGTGAAAAATTATTAACTACGCACAATCCTGAAATTGTTAAAGATCAAAAGCTCTTTGCAAAGCTGGGTATTAGTGGAGTTTAAAAGTACTTAGTGGCAAATATTTTCGTAGTTATTGACAATCAATGATGATTTTGTTTAGAGAATTTTAGGCTTTAGAGAATTGCCTTTTCAAATTAAAAATGGGCATAAACTTATTATTCTGATCACATAGAGTAGCCTTTTGTTAAAATTTATTTTGAATAGTTTTTATTTTTTTTGTTCCTTTGATGATATTGTAGGCATTTGGCCATTTATTTTTTCTACTAAGTTCGATTGAGCTTTATCATATAGTTATCATGGATCCATTTCCCCAATAGTATTGCCGGGTGTGTTTTGGTAATATTTTATTAAAAGAGTTTTATTAGATTGACTAAACGAGATATGTTCGTAAGTCATATAACCAAAATTACAGTTATCAATATAACAATCGATAGGGCAATTAACAGTAGTATTTCTAAATAAAAAATAATTAATTTTAATTTTACATAAAGTGAAATTTATTATTGGTTTGTTTGGAAATAGTTTTTTGCTGGTCATTTTGCTTATAATAAAATTTTGAATCCAGAATTATTATAAAAATAATATGTATCATTTATAAACAAACATAACATTGAATAAATCATATTTTGTTGACAAATAAATTAATTAAAAAAAATATATTAAATTATAACAGCTTAAATTAAATTAATTTATACACAAAATGATCTTAAGTATGAAATTACTTGGTTTTGAAAAAAAACTTTTTATGCCTACTGATATTGGTTCAGCGCAAAATCCAACAGATATAAATATAGAATTAGAAAAAGCATTTCAGCTTTTTTTAAGAAGATATGACTTTAAAAATAAACGAAATAATCGACTATCTTTAGACAATAATAAATCTTATGAAGATTTAAATACTCAACAAGAAATAAATGAACAGGTTAAAAAAATTAATACATTTAAAAGTCTTCTTGTTGATAGTTTTAAAGAAAAAATAATTTTTATTTTAAATAGCCTAGGTAATAAAATGGATGGCAATTCAACATCGCAAGGAATAATTTTAAACCATCAATTTGATTTTTTTTATAATTTTCTTACTACGCTTAAAACCAATTCTTCAGATACGGTTACGATTGCTCTTTTGATGATACAAGAGATGACAGATGTTGATATTAATCGTATTGAACGTCTTAATCGACTTTTAAGAAATTTTGATGATGGGTTTGAAAATCAAAATGATGTTTCAGATCCAGTTAAGCAATCAAGCTCGTCTGATTTATATCAAAGTAATTATGTTAGACTGCCCGAGGATTTAGAAAAATTGCTTTGTTTAACCGATGTAGAAAAAGAATCGTGGCGAAATGCTGTATTATTAAATGGACCAGGAATTCGCAAAATTATTGTGCTTTCAAGATATCCATATGAGCTGCTTGTTGCTGAAGAGTCTTCTTCAGGTGAATTTAAAATTTCTTTAGTAAATGAAGAATCAAAAACCACACTTTTAAAACAAACCCACCAAGATTTAAAGATAGGAAGATTTAACAAAAAAGGTGAGCTAATCCTTTCTGCAAAAGATCAGGAAAATCTGTTGGATAGCATTGAAGATTTTAGTGATTACAGTAAAAAAATGTTTAAGCGAATGTCATTTGATGATAGTCAAAACAGAATTATTTATAAAGTTTATCAATCTAAAGATCTTATTGGTGAAGCTTTACAAGCGTCTGTTTTATTCGCTAAGTTAGATGATTTGAAGAAACTTGCCGAAAAACCTGCTTCTGAGGTTAATGATATTTTGAAAAATTTAAGTACCCAACAAGACAATCTTTTGTTAGAATCTCAAAATTTGTTATCAGAGGCTATAAATCCGTTATCAGAGGCTATAAATCAGTTATCAGGGGCTGTAAAACCACAACATAGAGATTCTGTATTAGGTTTTCAAGCCAATATATCGCAAGATGAAGAAGGTATCGAGGAGTCTATTAAAAGAACAATTAATGATTTGATAAAGCAATTTTCTGAATTACTTGATGATTTTGACGAAAACAAATTAGTTTATTATGGTTTATTTTATAGCAATAACAAATGGGTTTTGGCAAAATCATATGAGGATCTAAAATACGATACTAATAATGCGGAAGGATCGATTTTGTATAATGGTCAAAGCATAATGCGAGGTCAAAAATTTGAAATTCAAGCAAAACAAGAAAAAAGCGAAGTAAAACTTTTAAGTATCGATCAAGATTTGCAAAAGATTATCGGTCAAGATTTGCAACGGATGATCGGTCCATTAATAAGTCCATTAATAAGTCCATTATTACAACCTCAAACTTCTTTTTGTGACCTACCACCATATAAGCCATCATATTATTCACATCCTGATCGTGGGCTCGCAGATGCACCGATAGGACCTCCATCTTTGCTTAATTCAGAAATATATCTTAGTAAAGGACCAATTTCTCCTCAAGAAGGCCAAGAAGGTGGCCCAGAAAAAGCTAGACCTCCTCAAACGCCACCATTATTTTCTCCAGCGCCGTCATCTAATATAACTGGACCAGCCCCAGTAGAAATTTCTAGCCAACCACCCGCAGTAAATTTTGACCCACCAGTATTGTCGACACCAGTATTGTCGACACCAGTATTATTTTCTTCAGCGCCGCCACCTGATTTACCTAAACCAACCCCAGAACGCTCAGCACCCCCAGTTCGTGGAATAAGTCAAACTCCAACTAGGCCTAAACATATGGAACCTGAACAAACTCCTGCCCCCACTCTTCTTCCTCGTGTACTTCAAACTAGACCAGTGCGTAGACATGAAGAAGTTAAAAGTCAAACTACTGGTGGGGATAATCCTGGGGAAATGAATCAAGGTCCAAGCTTCGATCAAGCCTCCTCAAGCTCGGAACGGGAGGTTGCTTCAAGTAGCCTTGTTTTTGAGGATGATCCTGGTAAGCTTCTAGTCCGCTCAGAAAAATCTGGCGTACTACCTCCAGCCCCTAGTCCATGGGAGGTTACAAGTGACCTTGTTTTCGATGATCCTGAAAAACTTCTTATAGACCACTTACCAGATCAACTTCCAGCCCCTAGTCCTTCGGGTCGCTTTAATGAGGACGGGTCAAAACAAATACATTGCATCTCATTAATTGATATTGTAAAAAAAGCTTATAAAAAAATAAGAAAATTTGGTATTAATTTGAAGGAATCGCTTATTAACCGAATAAAAAGGAGCTCTCGATAAATTGGTAGTTATAATTTTGAGTATTTACCAAATGCTTTTGTTGTAATTTTATTTTGCCACAATTAAAAAAAATTATCAATTTAAAAGTTATAAATTTTTGTTGTTAATGCGATCAACGCCTTTGGTGAAGTCATCTCCTAGATTATGATTAATGTCGCGATTTTTTTCAAAACCTATATGAAATAATGCGTCACCTTTATTAACCAATGGTAATACACAACAGCCAATAATCATTCCTGGTTGGGTGGAGCGAATGATGATTTTATTGTCGCCAAACGGGTTAGAAATTTCGGCAAGAATTTGTCCTTTTTTTACAATATCACCAAGCTTCGCTTTTATTAAGCATATTCCACTTTGTGATGCTCTAATCCAAGATGAAGAGCGGGCAATAAAAATTTGCGAAGATGAAATTTTGTGATTTCTTTTAATCATGCCAATTTCGGCAACAACATTCATAATCCCATCAATGCCAATTTGAACAGCATACTCGTCAAATCTTAATGCTTCACCAGCTTCATATAAAATTAAGGGGATTTTGGCTTGAGAGGTAGCTTCACGCAACGAGCCATCACGCAAATTAGAGTTAACAATTGCAGGAGCATTAAAAGCTTGGGCTAATCGCATATTTTCTTGATTTGAAATATCGGTACGAATTTGCGGAAGATTTGTTCTGTTATAAGCTCCAGTATGAATATCAAT
The DNA here is from genome assembly GCA_014190355.1 of Alphaproteobacteria bacterium. Lineage (GTDB taxonomy): Bacteria > Pseudomonadota > Alphaproteobacteria > Rickettsiales > UBA1997 > CAILUF01. The sequence continues at coordinate 119,228 of BJGH01000002.1, read as the reverse complement.
TCCATAGTCGGACTTAAGGACAATTTCTTGCATAAACTTATAAGCAAGTTGTGAAGCTAAAGAGCCATTTTTTAATCCTGGAAAACAGCGATTGAGATCACGACGATCTGGTAAATATCTTGAACGATCGTTAAAGCCAAAAACATTGACAACGGGAATGGCGATTAATGTTCCGCATAATTGTTTTTCATCGATAATTCTTAGGAGTCTACGAACAATTTCAATGCCGATAATTTCATCGCCATGGATGGTTGAACATACAAAAATAGTTGGACCATCTTTTGCGCCATTTAACACCTCAATTGGCAAATTGACAGGGGTAAAATCAAAAATACTTCCCATGTCAATGTTAATACGAGTTCTGGTTGCAGGTTTAATGCTATGTCCTGCTATTAGAAAATTTTTGCTGTTTTTTTTGGCAGATTGTTGAGAGATTTTTTTCATAAATTATTTTTTGGGCTGACAAAAGGCGTAAGATAAAATTTTATAACATAGTTTTGCGCTCAGAAAATCGCAGGAATGCAGGTATTTTACCGGAGCAAGTTCAACGACATCTGCGCCAACAAACTTGCAAATTTTACTGGCTTGGCGAATTATTTCCAAAGCATCATCCCATTGCATGCCTCCAGGTTCTGGTGTTCCTGTAGCTTGCATTATTCCTGAATCAAAGCCATCAATGTCAAAAGTAACAAATACCTCTCTTCCTTTTAAAGGGGCAACAATTTTTTCAGGATCCCAATTTTTTTTATCTTTAGCAAAATGAATTTTGATTCTTTTAGAATTTGCCTCAAGATAAGGAATTTCTGAAGCGGAGATATTACGAATTCCACAAGAAATTAAAGTTGAAATTGGATTATCCATAACACGACGAAGTGCTGAGGCATGGGAGAAATGTTCACCATCATAGCCATCGCGAAGATCAGCATGAGCATCAAAATGTAAGATTGCCAGATTGGGATATTTTTTTACAAAGGGACGAATTGACCCAGCGGTTATTGAATGCTCTCCACCTAAGATTAAAGGGAATTTTCCAGCCTGTAAAATTTTGGCAGTAATTTTTTCTAATTGTTCAAGACTTTTGGCAACTGAAGAGGGGTTAATTTTTGGTGCTTTCATTGTTAAAATTCCGTACTGCAAAAAAGGTTCGCACCAGAATTCTTCATCGAACAATTCTAATTGAGGTGAAGCTTTGATAATAGCTCTTGGACCGTTTTTGGTTCCGCCACCATAGCTAACTGATTTTTCCAAGCCAAAAGGAACAACGACAACTTTGGCATCATCAAGATTTTTTAAATAACCATTTTTGATATATTCTGCTGGAACTCCTAAAAAGCCATCTTCAAGGCTTTCGAAGGTGAAATCTTTAAGATATTGATTTTTAATATTAATTGCTGACTTTAAAGGTTTTTTCATAAATTAATTATTATATGTTAATGTTTAGCTATAGTATTTTATAGTAAGTAAATTTTATTTATTTTCAATTTTTATGATATTTACATGCCCCATTTTTCTTCCTTCAATTGCTTGGTCTTTGCCATAGATATGAATTTTAGCAAAAGGATCTTGTTGATATTGTTCTAAAGCAAAAATTTCATCGCCTAGAAGATTTTGCATGTATCCTTTGGCAAAATAATTAGTTGCACCAAACGGGCAATTGGTGATGCTGCGAATAACTTGTTCGAATTGGGAGGTAAGGCAAGCATCCATGGAAAAATGCCCAGAATTATGAGGACGAGGAGCCATTTCATTGACCAATAATTGCTCATCAACAACAAAAAATTCTACCGCTAAAATGCCAATTAAATTAAAAGATCTTGCAATATCTGCAGCAATTTTTTTGGAGCGATCTAAAACTTTGGCCGATATATTTGCTGGATAGTTACTGCGGTATAAAATGCCGTTTTTATGAATGTTGGTAACCGGATCATAACAGGCGATTTCGCCATTTTTATTGCGTGCTACAATTACAGAAATTTCCTGATCGAATTTACAAAATTGCTCTAATATCAAAGGAATTTTTTGCTGATTATTTTGAAATTTTTCATAAATTTCTAGTAATTTTGAATCGCTGATTTTATCAGTTAATGGTTCTTGACCTTTGCCATCATAGCCCATTAACGCTGTTTTTAAAATTGCTTTTTTAAAATCTTTTAAACCTTTTTGCAAATCTTCAAAATTTTTTATAGCAAGATATGGAGTGGTTTTAACGGCTATTGAATTAAGAAAATTTTTTTCCAATAAACGATGTTGGGTAATTTTTAATACCTCAACACTTGGCGAAAATTCAACTTTGTGAGCAATAAATTCAGCACATTGCAATGGAATATTTTCAAATTCAATAGTGGCAATGTCAATGGCATTGCAAAATTTTTCTAAAATTTTTTCATCCAAATAATCACCTACAAAAGATTGTTCAACAACCTGACAGGCAGGGCTGTGAGCCTGATCGCTTAATACCACAATTTTATGACCTCTTTTATGTCCTGCCAAAGCGATCATTCTTCCTAATTGTCCGCCACCAACAATCCCGATAACAGGTTGATAATTTTTGGTTATATTTTGTTTTTTTGCCATATTTTAATATCTTGTTGATTTTACAGGCTTTGATAATTAGAATATATTTTATTTTATTGCTTAACTTTTTCAAGAAAAATTATGGCTGTTATGCAAGGCGAAATTTCAGCGTTATTGTTGGAGATCTTAGTTTGCCCATTATGCAAAGGGCAATTGGTTTATGATCAAGTAAACCAAGAGTTGATATGTTATCAGTCAAAATTGGCTTATAAAATAATTGAGGGCATTCCAATTATGCTAATTGATCAGGCTCGCAAAATTGAATAAAAATTATTAAGCATGCCTCAAAAATATCAAAATCTAAAACAATCGCGAAAATTTAAAAAATCCTCTCAGTTATGGTTGCGTCGTCAATTGAATGATGAGTATGTTGAAAAAGCTAAAATCATGGGTTTTCGCTCTCGTGCTAGTTTCAAGATAATTGAAATCGATGAGAAATTTAAGATTTTTAAGAAAAATAAAATAGTTGTTGATTTGGGAAGCGCTCCGGGAGGTTGGAGTCAATATTGCGTTGATAAGGTTGGTCACAATAATGTTTTGGCAATTGATTTATTGCCAATGCCAGAAATCGCTGGAGTGAAATTTTTACAGCAAGATTTTTTAGCAGATGACGCAGTTGTAAAAATTCAGCAATCATTAAAAGAAATTCCTTACAACTCCAAGGGATTATGCGATGTGTTAATGAGCGATATGGCAAGTAATACCATGGGTGATCAAACAACGGATCATTTACGAATTATTGGCTTACTTGAAGAAGCATTGGATTTATCGTTGAAAATTTTAAAAGTTAATGGCTGTTTTATTGGCAAAATATTTCAAGGCGGAAGTTCCGATCTGATTTTAAAAAAATTACGCGGTAATTTTTCACAAGTTAGATATTTTAAACCGCAATCCTCACGTCAAGATTCTGCAGAAACCTATCTAATTGCAACAGGTTTTAAACAATTACAATCTATCTAGTTTAATTTAATCTAATCTAACCTAATCTAATCTAACCTAATCTAATTTAATTTAGGTTTTGGTTTTGGTTTTGGTTTTTAAAAACCATAGATTTTTAAAAACTATTAAAAAAATCGGATTTGATCTACATTATCAAGGCAAAAGCCAAGGTTTTTGGTAAAAAGGGGTCAGACCCCTTTTTCAAAAGAAAGTGACTTTTTGATTAGAGGCTGTAAGTCAATAAAGTTTTTTTTAAAAAAAATAAAAAACAAAATTGGATTTGATCTACATTATCTAGGCAAAAGCTAAGATTTTTGGTAAAAAGGGGTCTGACCCCTTTTTTAAATATTTATGTCGTAATGCTTTTAAGTTTGATATAAATTTTTTTAAAAAAGTGAACAGATATTTCCATAAAAAAATTGTTGACATAAATAATTGCTAATAGTTATAATTTTAATTAATTAACTTTCGTTAAAAAATAATCGAAAAGAATAACAAAAAAGAATAACCAAAAGGACGGTGCTATAAAAGCGCCACAAAGCTTGTTAGCTTTGATTTTGCCACAAAATTAAAAATATCAAAAAATGAAAAACACATCTTATTCATCTGCTCACATAGCAAATTATTTTCTTTGGAGAGCTTGGAGAGAAGAAGTTCAGATTACTCCGATGAAGTTAATCAAATTAGTATATATAGCATATGGTTGGAATTTGGTTATAAATCAAAACAAACTTTTTAATGAAAAGATTCTAGCTTGGGACTACGGACCAGTAATTCCATCAATTTTTCATGAGTTTAAAAGATTTGGAAAAGATCCGATAACTAAGGGTAATTATGCTACAGATGGTGATTGTCATTCTGAAACAGGAGAGTTATTATCTGTTCCTATAGTTTCAGGTGATGATAATGAAGTTCTAAAAGTTCTAAATGCAGAATGGGAAATTTATAAATTTAAAGATGGACTTGAATTAAGCAAAATTACTCACGAGGAGGGAAGTGCATGGAGTATTGCTTATAAACAAGGAGCAGGTAAAAATTCTGTTCTTAGCGATGACGATATAAAAAAAAGATCATCTGAAGCAATTAATCGCTTAATTAAAAAATCAAAAGCACCTAAATAAAAAATGAGCGACAACCACAAAACGCAAACCTCAGCTGAAATTAATGAGTGGCTAGATAGCTATCTAGATAGCTATTCTAATGCAGGTCTGAAAGAAAATCCGCCCCTTAAAATAGAGCTAAAAAAAGATAAAGAAACTGCCTTAGAAAAAAGGGAATCTATTTTAAATGAAGGACATATACAGGATCAGAAATTAAAAGGCAGAATTTTCAATTGGGTTCAATGGGTGGTAACAATTTACCTTGTATTTATAGCGGTGATTATCTGTTTTTCGTTACCGCTAACTCCAAATGTATTAATAGCATTACTAACTACAACTTCCATTAACATTATAGGTCTTCCAGCTCTTATTATTAATTCGCTGTTTCCAAAAGAAAAAGAAAAAAAATAGTTTTTTAATTTAGTCAAACAAGTTAATAATTTGTGTTAAGATTTACTCAAGATTGCCACCTGAAATTAACACTAAGAATTTGTTATTTTGTGAAGCGAGGTTGCTATTAAGATAGGCTTCTAAACCAGCGATACCAAGTGCTGAAGTTGGTTCTATTTTTTCTTGAAAAATTTCATTTAAATATTTTTGCCAGTAAAGAATTTTTTCTTCATCTATTTCGATAATTCCTGAAATTTGTTGTAAGTAGTTAAAACAGCGAGGTGAGACTTTGAGGGTTCTAGCTCCATCGGCAATTGTTTGCGGAGTGTCATCAAAGCCAGTAATTTTTCCTAATTTTAAAGATTGGCTGGCATCATTGGCTTGAGATGGTTCACAACCAAAAACTTTGGCATTAGGCGAGAGTTGTTGTTTGGCAAGATAACTTCCTGCTATCAATCCACCTCCTCCACAAGGAGCAAAAATTGCTGATACTTCGCCAATTTCACGAAGTGCTTCATATGCACAAGTTCCTTGACCTGCAATTACCTCGTCATTATCGGAAGGATGGATAAAAAAGTAACCTTCGGCTTGCTTACTTTCTGCTAAAGCATTTGCCTGACTTCTTTTTTCGCATAAAATTACTTCTGCTCCTAGGTCTTGGGTAAGTTTAATTTTGTATGGTGAAACAGTATTGGCCATATAAATTAAAACTGGAATTTTTAATTTTGCTCCAACATAGGCAACTGCTTGAGCATGATTTCCTGAGCTTTGAACAACAATTTTTTGCGGTAAATGTTGATGAATTTCAAAATATTTTAAAACTGCATTGAATGCTCCGCGGATCTTGAAAGAGCGAGTTATTTGTTGGCAATCCATTTTAAAATAAACTTTGGCTTTGAGTTTTTGGTTGATGATCTCGTTGCTGATAACTGTAGTTGAGTTGATAAAGTTTTTAATGCGGTGATGAGCTTCAATAACGTCTAAAAAATTTAGCAATTTCATTCAATCAAAAATAATTTTTTGCAATTAATGTTCTTTTAGTGATTACGGGTCCTGCAAATTTAAATTTTAATTATGAAATTTTAAATCATTCTAACATGCAAACATTGTTTGCGATAATCGATATATAAAATTCTATGTCAATTTCTGATAAATAAATTTTAGTTGCAATGTTGTTATTTATTAATTTTTATAATCAATAAATTAAAATACAAACAAAATAATTTAACAATAATTGTTAAATTTTATAAAAATTGTTGAGGAATAATTTTTTTGTTTTTTTGATAATTAAAAAGTTTTTTGCAAATTATTTTAATAAATAGTAGCCTGAGCTTTAAAGAACAAAAAATTGTTTAAAGATTCTCAAGATTTAAATCTAAACCAAATAATGTGATTGATTTTCGAAATAAGATGCCAATTATTTAATTCAAATATTTTAAGGTTAATCTTTTTTTGAATATTTGGCAAATAATTGCGAGATATCTTTAAATGCTTTAAATTCCATAGCATTTCCACTTGGATCATAAAAAAACATAGTTGCTTGTTCACCAATCTGATCTTTAAAGCGGATATATGGCTCAATAACAAATTTTATTTCTGCTTGTTTTAATTTATCAGCAAAATCATGCCATTGATTCCAAGTCAATACCACTCCAAAATGAGGAACTGGTACACCTTGATCATCAACTTCGTTGACGATTTGCAATGATCTGTTATCAACTGCTTGCTTACGAAGATGAGTTACAAGCTGATGACCAAAGAAATTCCAATCAACCCAGTGTTCATTTGATCTGCCTTCGCTAAAGCCTAAAAATTCTCCGTAAAATTTTCTGGCTTCTTCAAGATTATTAACAGGTATTGCTAGGTGAAAGGGTTGAATGAAATAGCTAAGTCGAGAGGAATCAGTATTTTTTTTCGCTGAATTTGTTTCAGATGATTTTTGATCATTAAAATTAGTGGATCGGGATGGTAAATCTTTTTCAAAAAAAATGTTTTTCTTTAATTGACGAAAATCCTGCCACTTTTTTGAACTTGATCTATTTGATTCAGAAGATGAATTTTGAGAATCTCTCGTTTCAAAATCACGAAAGCGTGATGGTTTTTTAGAAAATCTTGGTGAAGATGATGAGTTTCTGAAATTGCCATAACCTTCTTTGGTGTTGCGATCTTTTGCATTGCGATAGTTACCTGAGCGTTCAAATCTGTCGCTTTTAATGTTTTTAGGAAAATCACCGTCAGCGAATTTATTGTAATCATTATCATAATCGCGTGAATTAGCAAAATCTTTATTTCTTGAAAATTTTTTATTTTTTCCCCTAAAACCTAATTGCGATGATGAGTCATCATTAATAAGTTTTTGTGAATTTTTAAAATTTTTGGAAAATTTTGTTGATCTAGATTTGCCAAATGAGCCCTGGGAATTGTTGTTAGAATCGTCAGAGCGATATTGATCAAAATCTCTTTTTTTCTTAAAATCTGAGCTTTTATTGTTAAATGATTTTTTTGAAAATCTTTTTTGTTTATTTTGTTTCATTAATAGTTAGTAAGAGTTAAGTAAAATTAACCAAGTTAATTTATAAAGATTGGTTTGAGTTATTGTTGCGTAAAGTTATCAAAAACAAGTGGTGATGGCTGTATGTTGAGACATTTTTAATGTTAAGGAATTTGATAAATTTACTTTATTAGAAAAATTGCATCAACTTCTACAGCAACTCCAAAAGGCAATGAACCAGAGCCAACTGCTGCTCGAGCGTGTTTTCCAGCATTACCAAAAACTTCGGCAATTAAATCAGATGCACCATTGGCAACTGCAGGATGGTCTTTGAAGTCAGTATCACCATTAACAAAAATTCCAAGCTTGACGCATTGTTCAACGCGATCTAAATTGCCATCGCACGCAACTTTCAATTGAGCAAGGATATTGATAGCGCATAGTTTAGCAAATTTTTTAGCATCATCAACGCTTATTTCCTTTCCAACCTTGCCAATTCCTTGAAGTTTGCCATTTTCCAGAGGCAGTTGTCCAGAAATAAATACTGTATTATTTACTTTTACAAACCCAACATAATTGGCAACAGGGGAAGCTGGAGTTGGAAGAGCAATATTCATCTCTTGTAGTTTTTTTTCAAATTTTGACATATAATTTAAATTTATTTTTCGTTTTTAAAGATAGCCAGTTATGACTTCAGGGACTCGTCAGAGATTTTAAAATTTACGTTTATTCTAAAATGGTTTTTGTTATTTGAAACTAAGAACTTAAAGTTACCTCTACAAAATTAATTGCTACATTTAAAAAAATTCTGACTATTACAAATAGAGTTTTTTGTATAGAATATTTTAAGTCCATGTAAGTGTAGACAGTCTTATCTAATTATGCAATGACTTTATCTGACTTAGCTATATTTTCTCTTAAAATTTTTTATAATCATTAAGGCAATAACGTTTAAAATAAAAGTGAAGATAAATAAAACCAAAGCAAGAGCAAAAGCAGAGAGGGTTTTGGGACTATTGAATTCTTGATCGCCTACCAAAAGAGTAACAATTTGTGCTGTTGCAGTGGTAACTGAATCGAAAGGATTAAAGCTAAGTTTAGCAATTAACCCTGCAGACATAACGACAATCATTGTTTCGCCTATTGCTCGCGAGATTGCCAGAATTATTGCTCCAATGATACTTGGCATCGCTGAAGGAATAACAACTTTTTTAATCATTTCGCTTTGAGTGCTTCCTAAAGCAAGTGCTCCATCTCTAAGGGATTGAGGAACGCAAGTTATTGCATCGTCAGTAAGTGATAAAATAAAGGGAATGATCATAATTCCCATAACAAAACCTGTAGTTAAGGCACTTTCGGTTGAGATTTCTACACCTAGTAGCGCTAAAAGATCTTTAAATAAAGGAGCGATGGCAATTACAGCAAAATATCCATAAACTACGGTTGGAACGCCTGCTAAAATTTCGATGACAGGTTTTAAAATATCGCGAGTATTTTTTTTAGCATACATAGCTAAATAAATAGCGCAAATTATGCCAATTGGAATGGCAACTATCATAGCAATTATGGTAATTAGAATTGTTCCCAAAAAAACTGGAATTATTCCAAAAGCACTTTTTCCAACTTCTTGTTCGCTGGTAATCGCCATTTGAGGATTCCAGCTTATGCCAAATAAAAAATCTTGGATTTTAATTAACTCGAAAAATTTTACACTTTCAAAGAAAATAATTAAGGTGATAATAATGGTGATTGCAATACCAATTGAAGCGGTAAGTCCTAGAATCGCTACCCCAAATTTTTCAAAATGTTTTTTGGCATTGAATTTTTTACGGTAAGCAAAAATTATTAAAATTATTGTTGAGATAACAATAACTAAGGAGTAAATTAGTTTGAGAAGTGGAGCGATATTGCTAGAAAAAATAGCAATTTCAAAAATCACCATCCAGAGCATAAAGCAATAGCTATAATGTTTTGGCAATGAGTTAAAGCGTATTTTTTCTTTGATATCGCGACGATTATTTTTAAAAAAATGGTTTAAAAAAATCGCCAATAAAAAGCTAATAATTATGGTATTGGTAAAAGTAACTAAACCCATGTAATTAAATTTGATGAATAATGAAAAAAATTAGAATTTATATTCAGTTTGATAAATTTAAATTCCAAGCAAATGGTATTTCACAAACTCAATTAGAGTTAACTAAAGGTAATTTAACCACTAATTTTTTAGATCAGCAAGTAAAAATTTATAAAGATGATCAACATAATTATTTCAAATATCTGGTTAATGTTATGAGGCAAAAAGTTGCTTCGCAGATTTATATTTTTGACGGTATAAATGGTGAGTTTCTTAGTGAAATTATTGCTATTGATAAAAAATCTTTAACATTAAAAATTCTAAAAAAAACTTGTGATTATGCTGTTAGCAGCAAAATAACACTGGCTTTTGCTCTAGTTAAAAGTAATTACCTTGAAAGAATTGCTCTTCAAGCTTCTGAACTTGGAGTAGTAAAATTTCAGCCTTTAATTACCCAACATAGCATAGTTGATAAATTCAATGAACAAAGATTTTTTTCCAATATCAAAGAAGCTTGTGAACAGTGCGAAAGAACTGATATTCCATGTATCATGCCTGTTACCAAACTAACTGATTATTTAGCAGGATTGAGCAAAGAAAATAAATTATTAATCCTTGCCGATGAGTCTTGGGATGCAAAAAATGCTCAACAAGTTTTAAGCAAATTAAAAACTGATGATTTGTTTAATAAAAGCCATGAAATCATTGTTTTTATTGGTCCAGAAGGTGGATACAGTTCTTCAGAATTTAAACAATTTTATGCTCAAAAAAATCTTGTAAATATTTCTCTTGGAAAAAGAATTTTAAAAGTTGATACCGCTTTGGTTGCAACTCTTGCTTTGGTACAGAATTATTTTTAAACAATTAAATTTACATAATAACATGATCAGAAATTTTTTTTTAAGTTTGTTTTTTTTAATTATTTATCATGCTAATGCTTATAGCAATTCTTATTCTGGGATTAATCTTGAGGTGGTTGATATTGATGGAAAAGTTTTTAATATTAATGATCACAAGAATAAGGCAGTTTTGGTTTTGTTCTGGGCTCAATGGTGCAATTATTGTCGTAAAGAAATGGTGCACTTAGATGAGGTTTATCAACAATATAAAGATCAAGGTTTGGAAATTATTGCACTGTCAATTGATGACAAAAAAAATCAAGAAAAAATGGTCAATTTTGCCAGAAAATTTTCTTATCGTAGTGCATTTTTTGAAGATGCTAAAACCGGTTTTTCAAATAGCAAAAATGTTGTTCCATTAATTCAAATTGTTGATAAAAAAAGATCTGTTATATATAGTTTAACAGGTTATGTAGAAAAGGATGAAATTATTAATGTTGTTCAAAAAAGTTTAAAATAATTTTTCTAAAAATTTTCTTGATAGTTTTTATTGTAAAAAATTTTGCACTAATTAATTTTCAATAAAAAAAGTTTTATGAAAAATAAAAAAATTACTAGAAACAAAATAGCTAAATCGACTCTCAAAAAATCTCCTAGAATTAAGTCTAAAGTTAAAAAAACATATCATTTCGGTGATCATATTAGTGATGAAAAAAATATAACTAAATTTTTTAAATGGCTTTTGAAATCTTTCTATAATGTTTTAAGTAATAATGGAAAAAGTGTTTCAAAGCCTTTGATTTGGTTGATATTTTTTAATTTTGTTTTTTATCAAATTTACTGGATGGTTTTTTTATTAAAGAAAAATTGTAGTTTATTTTTTGTTTTTTTAAAAACTCTAAATCCTTTTTTTTCTTCAAGATCAATGTTTTGTATTCACGATCATATTCTAGCAAATCAAGCTTTTCTGAGAGTTAGTGCATTGCAATTTATTTTGAATATTTTTTTAGTTTTTTTACTTGTTAATGCTTTATATTTTAAATTTTTTCGCAAGAGATTGCTAAAATAGTTCTATTTTTAATTAAAAAATATTTTTTTTAATAATCCTCCCTTTTTTCTTTGATTTAATTTTCACAAGTTTCTATCTAGTTAGAAATGTCAAGAGATTTGGTGAGATCCTATTTTTTTAAATAAAATAAAAAAAACTGTTGTATGTTAAATTATTGCTAATAAAATTGAATTAAATTATTTAAATTTATTTTGTTTTATTTAAAAACAATTAGTCATCACTTAGATAATTTTATAGTTTTAATTTTGCCATAATTAACTTATAACAAACCCAAATATGGTTTCACACACACAAACCTTTTGCTTCGTTGGAATTGAAGCTATTCCAGTTGCTGTTCAAGTCAAAATTTCATCTGGTAACCCTACTTTTACTATCGTTGGTTTGCCAGACAAAGCTGTTGGTGAATCCAAAGAAAGAGTTCGAGCTGCTATAACTTCCTCGGGTCTGGCATGGCCATTTCAGAAAATTATTGTTAATCTTGCCCCAGCCGATTTGCAAAAAGAAGGTGGTCATTTCGATCTTGCAATTGCTTTAGGAATAATGATTGAAATTGGTGTTTTGCCTCAAGAATTACTAAGAGATTACTATGCAATTGGTGAATTGGGTCTCGATGGATCAATCAATAGTGTAAATGGCGTTATCTCTTCGGCTATTAATGCCAATCAAAAGAATTGTGGTTTAATTTGTCCCCAAGCAAATGGTAAGGAGGCTGTTTGGTCTGGTAATCCAAAAATAATAGCTTCTGTTAGTTTAATTGAATTAATCAATCATCTTAAGGGTGAGCAAATCATTGCTAGGCCAGATCTTGAGGCAATCGAAGAAGATAATTTTGATAGTTACCCAGATTTAATCGATGTTAAGGGTCAGGACAGTGCCAAAAGGGCTTTAGAAATTGCTGGTGCAGGAGGTCATAATTTACTGATGGTTGGTCATCCAGGAACTGGAAAATCAATGCTTGCATCGCGACTTATAAGTATTCTTCCAAAGTTAGAGCTTATGGAAATTCTTGAGATTAATATGATTGCTAGCATGAGTGACAAAATTGTTGATGGTAAATTGCTTACCAAAAGACCATATCGTGAAGTTCATCATTCATGTTCAATGCCCGCTATGGTGGGAGGTGGAGTTCGAGCAAAACCCGGAGAAGTCTCCCTTGCCCATCGCGGAGTTTTGTTTCTTGATGAATTAGCAGAATTTCCCCGTCAGGTTCTTGATTCATTGCGTCAGCCTTTAGAAAGCGGAATTATTAATATTTCTCGTGTAAATTCACACATTACATATCCAGCAAATTTTCAACTTATCTGCGCAATGAATCCTTGTCGATGTGGATATTTGGGAGATGCCAGACGGGAGTGTAAAAGAGCTCCTATTTGTGGACAAGAATATAAAAGCAGAATATCAGGTCCACTTCTTGATCGAATCGATATTGTAATTAATGTTTCGCAAGTGGATTTTTTTGGTGGATTAAATTTGCCTATAGAGTCATCTCGAGTTGTCCGAGATAGGGTTATAAATGCTCGAGAAATTCAGAATCAAAGATATAAAGAGTTTGCCGATGTAGATTTTTTTGGCAAAACTAATTCTGAAGTTGAATATAAAATAATCGAACAATTTTGCGTTTTTGAAGATGGGGCACAAAAGATTTTGGAAAATTATGCCAAAAAAACCAAATTATCTAGTCGTTCAATTTCCAGAATTCTCAGGGTTGCTAGAACAATAGCTGATCTTGAGGGAAATTTTAAAATAGGATCAAACAACCTGTTTGAAGCTATTTCTTTGCGTCGAGATATCTAACAAATTAACGGAGGTTATAAAAAATAATTCCAAATTTTTTTAGTCATGTTCTTAGCTCAATTGGGGCAAAAGTTCATAACTAAAGAGATATATTGCTAACGTGGTGTTATCAATATCTTATTAACTTAAATTTTAAAATATGAAAAAAATTTTATCATTATTGCTTATCACTTCTTTGATATCGGGCTTTGCAGTTGCTGGTAATGCCAAAGATTCGGAAGGTAAAAAATCGCGTAAGAAAACAGAAAAAACTGTGAAAGCAGATAAAAATGTTAAAGGTTCTTCCGATTCTTTAGATCAGTCTCGATAGTAAAAAAGTTTGTAGTCTTTAATGTTTGATCAAGCTATTGGCTGTAGATTAATATTAAATTATAATAACCGTTAAATTTGTTTTTAAAATTCATTATTTATCTAATGATTTTGTTAAATAGAAAATAACTTACAGAGTTGAAATATCTTTTTGGGGTTAGATTTTGCAATAGCAAATTGAATTCTAGAAGTTGATTGGTTAAAAATCAAAATAACTGAATTATTTAGATTGTGCGTATAAAAATTGAACCCGATGTTATCGTATAATTGGATCACCAGTTCTCAATTTTTTGAATCACCAATTCAAGTTAAATTGCTAAATAATAAGAATTCAGACCCAAGTTTTGGCTTTGTCAATTCAGTTATAATCAGAGATTTTGTAATAGGCGATACATATTTCTGATTTGATCTTAATTGCTAAGAATCGTTAATATTATTCAAGGTTTAGTTATTTTTCTTTTTAATATGCAATCGGCAATTTAGGTTTTTGTGTTGCCAATTGTTTTTAATAGCAAATTTTCTGCAAAAAATAATTCATTTAGCTATTTTTGAGATTTTTAGCTATTTGAAATATTTAAAAGCCAAATTATTATCCTAGTTATTTTTTGGGGATTTGTTTTAATGTTTCTAGATCCTCAATAATAAATCATGCATTGTCATGATGCTAATATTTTTTTATACTAGTTTGAGATTTTTAGGTATAAAAAATATTAGTTTAGGATTGGCAATAATATTTAAAAATCAAGCCTTTTTAAGTTTAGCTTGATATTTAGGTAAGCAGAAAAAAATTATTGATAATTTATAATTTTTTTGATTATTTTTTGTTTTTATTAAAAAAAATAAAATTAGTTTATTATTTAATAAAACAAATAACTAATAACGGTTTTAAATAGTTTTAATTTTTAACTTATTCCAAGAAAAAGTTATACGAGATTTTGAAAAGCATTGCTGATCAAAGTCCTTTTACCCTGCTAATCATCATTGGAGCTACAAGGTTTAGCATTGCCCAATTGGGCAATGCTATTCTTACAATATAAATTTTAATTTTAAAAATTTGAAAAATAATAATTAAAATCAGTTTCTAAAAATCATAGAATAAAAATCACAGAATCTAATATTAAAATAATTAAACCATAATTAAAGCATATTGCAAAACCTTTCCTTGTGAATTTAATAAAACTTACTACTGAATTCGTGACAATTTTAAAGCTTTTAAAAACATTAAAAGATTTTCGGATACTTATTTCTATTTCTATTTGCAATTGATTAGTTTTGTAGTTCTTAAAACCTTAAATCGAGTTAAAATTTTATTAGAGGGAAACCATCATGATGTAAACAATCGGTATGTAAACAATCAGGGGTTAAAATAGTTGGGATAGAAAATATGGCATTAAAATCATTAGAATGTAAGCCATTAGATTAGAAAATATTAGTAATTTTATTTTGTTAAACTAAAGCAATTGATTTTGTACCTTAAAACACTCGTTTTTAAAAATATGTTAATTAAAAAGCTTGCTTAATTTATTATAAATTAAACTTTGTTTCTGATAAAAAGTTAAAAATATTTCTAATTTCTAGCTTCGAAACGGGATATAAAATTTCCCTCCCCTTAACTACTCTTTGATAATTTTTTGTTATCAATAACGCTTCGATAAGTCTTTACAGAGTCATCATAATATGGAATAGTATTTTATTTTGTACTTATAATCTTGTTCTAGCGCAAGATAATGATATTGATTAAATTATTGAGATAAAAGGAATCTTGCCATTAAATTTGATTTATTTGGACATGATTAAATCTTGTCTAATCAATAATTTGATATTTCTTTAAATGATATCGAAATCTCTAATTATTTCATTTTTAAATTAATAATTTTATGGTAGTTGATAATAATCTGATCATGGCTTAAGATTGATTTAGTAATCTCTTTAATTCAAAGTTCTTTTTTACGAGATTATGGCATTGATTCCAAGAGACTTCCGATGCTTTGTAAATCCTATTCTTTCTTGAATAGTTCATGTCCAAAACTGTTGTCATCTTCGCAAGGTATTTATTTTTATTTCTTGAAGTCAAAATATTTATATTTTAACAGCTCTTTTTTGATTTTGTTTTTTATTTTTATTTGTCAAAAAGACATCTTGGTCTTCTTTATTTTTATTAAAAACCTAATTGATCTGCATTTTTTCGATTAAATCTTGGATTGCCTCTATTTCACTGAAATTGATGGTTATTTTACCACTTCCTTTAAAACCATTATAAGAAATTTTAACATCCAATCCACATAATTCACTGAGTTGATTTTCAAGTTTGTTTAAATGGTCTGAATTAATAAATTTTATTTTAGACTCGGTACGAAATAAAACTGGAACATTTCGAGCTTTTTCAATTTTTTCCTCACGAGCAACTTCTTCGGCTTGGCGAACTGTTAAAGATTCAGCAACAATTTTTTTTGCCAAAGATTCAGGATCTTCAGCGTTAATTATTGCTCGGGCATGACCCATCGATAATAATCTTTTATCCAAGAAATCTTGAACTTCTTTTGGTAAATTTAAAAGTCTTAAAAGATTGGCAACATGACTTCTGCTTTTGCCAACTTTTTGGGCAACCATCTCCTGTAGATAAGAGAATTCATCTATTAATCTTTTATAACCACGCGCTTCCTCAATCACCGATAAATCTTCACGCTGAATATTTTCAATTAAAGCAATTTCCAATGCGTCATGATTATTGATTTTTTTAACAATAGCTGGAATTTCTTTTAAACCTGCAAGTTTACTTGCCCTGTATCTTCGCTCTCCTGCAATAATTTCATAAGAATCTTCATCGCTTTTTTTACGAAGTAAAATTGGTTGAATAACGCCGTTTTCTTTGATTGACTGGGCCAGTTCCTCAATTTCTTGTTGAGAAAAAAATTGGCGTGGTTGATAGATCCCTGCAATTATTTTTTCAATGGCAATTTTTTCAACAACTTGAGTGTTTTTTAAATTGGTGTTAGCTGGATTTTTGTTTTTGTTTTCGCCAAGTAATGCCGATAGTCCTCGACCTAATTTTTTTTCGTTTATTTGATGCTCAATCATATGCGTAATAGCGAATTAAATTTTTAACATTTATAGCTAATAATTGTTTAATTAAATTGTAAATCAAGAGTTTATTTAGTTGTTTTTAAAATTTGTTTTGCAATTCTAAAAAATCTATTAAAATAAGAAAGACTAACCATGTTATTTTTTCATATTTAATTGCTTATAAACACTTTTTTTCTGGGTTGATCGCAATAATTATCAACTAGCTTTGAAGTAATTATTTAATCCTAATAATTGGTTTTATTTGTTATTATTTAGTAAATATTTTATAACCAAATGTTTTTTTAGCTAATTTATTGCTTCGATTTATTAAATTTTTTGAAGAAAAATGGTGGAGCTAACGAGATTCGAACTCGTGACCTTTTGCATGCCATGCAAACGCGCTACCAACTGCGCTATAGCCCCCCCTATTTGCTTTGCATGTTTTTATTTTATTACTTGAAACTTGATAATGCAATATTTTTGTTTTTTATAAATTTTTAAGAAATGGCTTGGTTTAAAAAAAATAAAATAAAATTAAATAAGTTTTATAAAAAATATTTTTACGATAATTTAGTTAGCTAAAATAGTTATTTATAAAAAAATCACTCATTAGTTTTGATATTAAAATTAATAATAAAGCCGCGCGCTCCTTAATTGAATTATCGATTGTTATCCTGATAATTGGTATCTTAGTTGCAGGGGTTACACAATTATCACAGCTAATTAATCAGATGCGCTTAATGTCTGCCAGATCAATTACTTTATCCTCACCAGTTCCATCAGTTAAAAATTTAATTGCTTGGTATGAATCAGTTAGTGAAAAAAGTTTTAACGAAAGTGAAATGTCCAATGCTGCAAATTTAAGCATCTGGTTTGATTCAAATATTCAATCATCAGTTAAACTAAATGGGATACAAAATACCGAAAATAATAAATCACAATATGGGACTGAGCAGCAATCTGGAATGCCAGTAGTAAAATTTACCAATCAAGATTTTTTTGATTTACCAGATGGAACGATTCCTTTTAACAATATCTTGTACACAGTATTTCTGGTTTCAAGAGTTGAATCATTTTGTAATTTTTGAGTTCGAGGCTCGGGGGTAAGTTAATACAATCAAGGAAATTCATTTCGCTATGACTATGGGGCGGAGGTGATTTACAATTATTGGTTTAATTTATACTTAGTCCTAACAAATGTTAGCAAGACAAAACAAATACAAATATTTTCATTTACTTAAAAAAAATTGGTTGATATATCAAGAATCTTAATGTTAAAAATATTTTAAATTGTATTTTATAATTCTAATAATTTAGAATTATAAAAATATATATTTATTAAATGCTAATATTATAAAATAAAAAAATTAAAGAAATGTTAAAGAACCTTATTTTAAATTTAATAATAGGTAAATTAAACTAATGTTAGATGAATTAAATCAAAATAATCAAGGCCAACAAGATCAAAAATGGTTTGTAGGTTCTTATTCTGAGGCTGTTAATGAATTTAATTCAACTGGTGGATTGTTGCCAATTGCTTCTCCAATTTATCCAGAATCCAGACCTGATACAAGTGATAATTTTCCCTATAAACAAATAATTCGTGGGGACGGAGCTTGTTTTTTGAATGCGAGCATGGTGGGAATATTAAGCAAATGCGTGAACAACGATAAAAGGTGGGAAACATTTAAAAATAACATTGAAAGACTTTATGGAAGCGGTGAAGTCTTAAAAAAAATTAATTTTATTTACGAACAATGCAAGCAAAATAATAAAAATTGCTTAGATCGCCAAAAACTTTATCAATTATTAAGCCATAAAGGCAATGATAACCCTATTACCCAATTAGTCAAAGCTATTCTAATTCCAAAACACAAAAATTTGATTCAATATTACGAAGCAAGAATTTTAGATACTAAACAAAAGATAGATTTTGAAGAAGCTACAAAAATCACATTCACACAAGAAGAATTAGAATCAAGTAATTCAAAAATAAAAGTTCTCAAAAACGCAATAAAGCTCTATAGCCAATATAAAGAATATATTGAAAAAGCTGATAGTAATTTTGCAACTAGTTACGAAGAGGGTTCATTAACTCATTTTGTTAGTGAATTAACAGCAGGGATGGGAAGGCAAGGTGAACCATTGACAGTTTTAACAATCTGCGCAGACAATATCGAAATTTATGGAAATATACTCGATATCGATGAAGATAAAATTTATTTATATAATCACGATGGAAGATCCCATTTTAATCTTTGGTTTAGCAAAAAAGATCCAATTTGTCAAGAGCTTGCGCCACAAGTTAAATTATTGCAAGAAACAAAAACTAGAGATCAAAAAGATCAATCAGAAAAATTTAACGAATTAAAAAACGAAATTTCAAATTCCATGAGTTTAATAGATATTCAAGTTGTTAATGAAATCTTGGACTCATCAACCTTAGATGATTTAGAATTTAATCAAGAAAATTTATTAAAACTCGATCTTCTTAAATCAATTATAGATGCAAAAGATGCAAACTCTCAAACCAAATTAAAAAAAGAAGAATCTCTACAAAAACCAGAAATTAATAAAAGTGAAAGTGAAATAGATCCAGAAATCTGTTATCAATTAGCGCTGGAGGAAATAGTTAATAATGATCAACCTTCCGAGATATTTACAACTTATTTAAATGTAATTAAAAAACAAGACTCTAAAAAACCTCAAGAAAGAACCTTGGCACATATAGTTGCAATATATGGTAAAGAAAAATTTTTAGAACCAATTTTAGAAATTTTACCGACCAGTTTTGGAGAAAAAGATCGAATTGGCGATACCCCTTTAATATCGGCCATTTCTAAGGCTAAGAATAAATTTGCACAAACTTTGTTAGAAAATATGAATAAATATGGAAATATTGGTATTCTTAATATTGATTATATTTCTAACAACGGCAATAATGCAATTCACTTAGCATGTATTGATAGTCATAAGAAAGATTCAAGCAAAGGTCTAGATGAGATTTCAAATGCTAAATTGGTTAAAAAATTAATCGATGTCGGTGCCGATCCAAATATTATTTCTGCCTTGGGGCTCAGTGCGCTTGATGTGGCAGTTTTACGAGGCTCTGAAGAAATGGTTGAAGCAATACTGAATTCATCTAAAATCCAAAGCTCTACAATATTGAATGCCATTGGCTATACTGAAAAAAATAATCAACAACAACAAGATTCATTAAAAACAATTCCCACTCCAAATCTTAAAGTTATTGACAAAACTCACAATGAATTACTTGCAAGTATTAAAGAACTACTTGAAAAAAAACTCAATGAAATAGATCCGGAATATGCGCTAAACAAGGCTATAAGAAATTCCATTCAAGAATCTTATATAAAAAAACCCAAAGGAACACAGCCACCTGAATTATGCGATGATTTTAAGGATCTTTTAATAAATCCTCAAGATAATAATTTTAATGTTTACGACAAAAATAAATCAATTATTGAATTTAAAAATATATCACCATTTTTTGGCGCTAATAAAGAAAATTTTAATTATAATAAACTTCTTGATAAGGATAGTCAATTTAATCCAAGTTTTTATAATAAAGAAAAAGAACAAGGAAGAATTATAGAAGCTCTTCAACAAGCCAAAGAAGTAACAATTAAGAGATACTCAAGTGAAAATCTTAGTCATGATTTTTTTGTTGCCGTTATGAAAGTAGCATCAATAAATTATGGAATTGGCAATATTACAGAAGAAAAATTTAAAGAAGATTTAAAAAAAGCATTAAGAGATGATGCTTTTTTCCAAAGTCATAAAAATGATAAAGAATTACACAATATTGCCAAGTTTTTTTCTAAAACCTTTCAAGATATATCAGAAAAAGATGGATATTTAACTGCTAGAAAAAAAACAGATGGTACAATTAACAAAACCCCCAGAAGGTTATTTAGAGTCTGCACTAAAGAAAATATTGACCAATTTGCCAAAGCTAAACAAAAAACTCAACCCCAAGCAAATGATTTATCTCAAGCAACTGCAGGACCTTTAAGTCCCCCCCCGAAACAACAAAAACCATAATATGTTAAAATCATAAAAATTATAATGATGATATTTAGGTTGTATATTTTAAGAAGTTTTTCTAAATGTTATAAAATTAGTTTTGCGTTTAGTGAATGAATTTTGAATCTAATAAAATTTATTAAATGGCCTCAATCATGATTTTGTGATTTTGATTTCTATCTTTGTAATTCTTTTGGATAATTATTTTTTCTTTCATCTTCAATTCGTGCACGAAGTAAAAGTCTAGTCGCTGGTTTCATAGCCAGCTGACCATCGGCGGTTTTGCGACGATGCAAATTTTTAGTATTATCGATTAGAAGTAAGTCACCATTTTGAAGAGATAAGCTTAAGGATGGTTCAATATTTTCAAGGCATTTATTAAGTTCAGAAATGGCCTCTAAAGATTGATTAAAATCTTTTTTATCAACGCTTGTTGGAATAAATCGACCATATTTGGCATAACGAATCATATCGTTATCTAAATCTAAAATTTTAACTCTTGGTAAAATATACTCCTCGCCACCCAAATCAATTTTAAAATCATATTGCAAAGCTTTCAGTAAATGTTCTTTGTCATTTGATTTAAAATAATCAACTATTTGTTTAGAACTTATTATCTCAGTAATTGCCGATTTATTGCCATTAACACAAAACAATGCTACCTGCCCTTCGGGATCATGGGCCCAACCATCATTATGCCAAAGCAATTCCTTGCTTGAGGCAAAGGAATCATTTCTATCAACATCATCTATGGTTGGATAAATTGCGTCAAAAATTTTATATTTATCGCTAAAATTAACGAATCTATTAATCATTAAGCCCGCAACCAATTCGGCAATTTTCGTTTGCTGGCAATTGTAAATTTTTTTAAAATCATATTTTAATTTTGGAACCATGCTTTCAGGAAGTTCAGGAACTTTTAAACCTGAAATCAAAATGACTGATGAATTGCTTGCTTGGTTAATTTGTTCTTTAAATTCAGGATATTTATTTAATAATCCCTCAAAAAATTCTTGGTGGGATTCTATATGTAGTGATGAAGTTGGTTTAAATTTTTTGATTAATGATATTGAGCTCAATTGGTTGTTAATTTTATCGACAATTATATTAACCAATTCTTTACTGAATTGGGGAGGGGTGTCGATTCTTCGAACATATGGCGAACTATTTGGTGGGCAAGAGGAAATATTTCTTGCCAAGTGACTAAATCGAGAATAATTTATTTTTCTTAACTGCTTAAAAAACATTTATTTATTTTTTAATATCTATCTTAACTGATTTTGGCAATTAATTTCTATAACGATCTTTTTATGCCATGATATTTTATGTGAGAATTTTATTTAATTTTATTAATAATTTTTAAAAAATCCAAAAATAATTATCAAAAATTTTAACATTTTTTGAGTTAATTTTTTATTGATTATAATTTAAAAATAAAACCTATACAATCGCATTTTTTTTAAAATTCTATCAAAATTTTTTTCTTACAGAGCTTATTGACTTTTTATATCACTCCACCCTTTGTTATCTTGCCATGAATTTTCTTTTTTATACTCGTTTATAATTTTAGGTAAATGCTCTTTTTTGAACCTAAAGGATTTAATGTATCAATCTTATCGAACTTAATTGAATCAAGCAATTCATCAATACTAAAAGGTAATAGGCGACAAGCCTTGAAATAAATAAGGTGAAGAAAATTTTTAACAATTATGTCAGAAAGTGAACAATCAAGATTATCATTGTCTTTAATTTTTAGAATTGTTTTTAATTCTCGATCGAGTAATTTTGTAATGTTCTTTTCTAAATAGCTTAATGCGTTAACAAGATTTTCCAAATTTTTAAGTTGAATAACAAAATTTTTAAATTTTTTTTCTCTCCAAAAATAATTTATACGTTCTATTTCAAAATCTAAGCATTAATCTTTTTCTTCAATAAGATTATTAATAAAATTATAAAAAGTTGGTTCGCAACAAATTATATCAAATAAAAATATTTTTAAAATTTTTTTAGTATTTCCAATCATTTTAACCAAAGCCTTGCCTAAAGGAAGAGCAAAATTTTCTTTTTTATTTTCAGTTACAACATATCTCGGGTCGCAAACATAATGCCTCTTTTTTGAATAGTTATTTTTTTGGTGACCACCTTTTTAAATATTCATAACCATCAAACATTTAAAAGCCCAGTGATTTTTTGACGAAGCGCTGAAGAATTTTTAGTTAAAATAAATTGTTTTTCTTGCTTAAAATAAAAACTGGCATTGCCACTAAAAGCCAGACAAGAGTGGCAAGCGCAAGGCTAAAATGAACTTTAAAAAAAATCACTAAACTCACTAAAATTGTTAAAATTCCATAAAACATTCCGTGAAATATTCGATCGTGCAAACTAATATATTTATCGCGTAAAGTAGCGATTTGACTGGCTGTTTTGCCCGAAAGATTATTTTGAAAAAAGTTATAGTTATGCATTAACAACATTGCATAAGCTTTGTTAATTATTTGCGCTTCAATAAATGGCTGAGAGCGAAAATCGCCATAGTTATATACTCGCCAAATCATTTGACTTACAAACACCGCAATACAAAAAATTGCCACGGGTTCAATAATTTCAAGGATTGTGAATTGGGAGTTTTTGGATAAATAATCAATTATCAATTTTAAAGAATAATTGCAAATCGGCAAAAAAAACGCTGAAACAACTGGAGCGATCATCATCATAACATACCACCATTTGTATTTAGCAATAATTTCTAAATAAAATTTTTTAAAATTAATTTGATAATGCATTTGTTTAAAATTATCGCTGAAATGAAGTATTTGAACAAGATTAGCTTAGAAAAAAAATTTCTAAAAACAAGTTAGAAAAAAGAAGCTTTGATAATTTTAACTAAAGAAAGGTAGAAGTTATTTTATAATTTTTGATCCAACCATTTATAACTTTGAACCTAGATCATTTTAATTGAATTTCGCAATTTGAGTTTTGTTTCTTCTTCGTTAATTTAAACCATGCTCAGAAGAATTATTACCTTGAGCTCAGGGTTTAGAAGGGTTTGTGCTAGGAGAATTACCTTCTTTATTATTAACTTTATCAAAAGACTCAAAAAAACATTGCGCCCCCTCTAGATGATTTTAAATGCTCGATAAATTCTTTCTTTATTTGCTCTTCGTTAACTTCTTGGCCATTAGCCTTTTTGAAATCAATTATTTTTGATAAAGATTTTTAAACATATTTGGGGTTCTTTGATTAAGTTATCATCTATGATTGGAAAAGTTGAGGTTGCGGAATCTTGGGTATGATAATTTGAGATTTGGGTGGCGATTTCGTCGATTTTTTGTTTCTTACTAAATAATCTCCTATCAGAGTTTTTAAGTCTTCTCAGAGTTTCTAAGTCTTTATTGATTGAAGGGGGACATTCGAAGTCCTAGCACGGTGTAGTTTTCACTAAGTGCTTGTGCAAGGGCTTGAGCTGCGACATCTCCGAAATTATTACCAGAAAGATCAAGTTCTGTTAAGGTTTCGTTAACTTTAAGTGCTTCTGTAAGAGCTTTAGCTGCGACATCTCCGATTTTATTTTCTCTAAAAAAAAGTTTTGTTAAGGTTTTGTTAACTTTAAGTGCTTCTGCAAGGGCTTGAGCTCCGGCAACTCCGATATAATTATTATAAAAATTAAGAATTTTTAATGTTTTATTATTTTTAAGCATTTCTGAAATAAGTTCAGCTCCTGTATCACCGATCTTAGTGCTCCATAAATT
Source organism: Alphaproteobacteria bacterium (assembly GCA_014190355.1). Lineage (GTDB taxonomy): Bacteria > Pseudomonadota > Alphaproteobacteria > Rickettsiales > UBA1997 > CAILUF01. Next base: position 94,790 of record BJGH01000002.1, on the reverse strand, counting down.
AAGTTCCTCTAAGGATGTGTTATTCCCAAGAACTCCCGCAAGGGCTTTAGCATTATTATCTCCTAAAAATTGCCTTCCAATATCAATTTTATTAGCAGTATTGTTTTGTATGCTTTCTAAAATTGCTTGAAATTCCGGTGTGAAATTTTCGGTCGAATCTGGTGGGAAATGCTCGGTCGAAGAATCACTAGTCTGAAAATCTCTCATATTTTATTAATTTTGTTGTTAAAAAATTTAAATTAAAAACTAAATAAAATAAACATATTTATCAATAAGAAGTAAATATGAAAAAGGTACCAGGTTACTTTTAACTTTTGTAAGTTGAGGTTTTCGTTTTTTCGTTAATTAAGAACTACCGCAAAGGAGAATTACCGCCCCCACCTTGAGCTGTGGGTGATGTAGGATTGGTGCTAGGAGCTTCAGCAGAAGCTTTAACTTGAAAATTAAAAAGGTGATCAGGAAGGTTTTTTTGTATAGTTGGAAAAATATCTTGACCTGTAACAATTTTTTTTGCAATTTCATTTTCCTTTGTTTCTTTTTCTCTTGTATCATCTTCGTTTTTTGCAATTTCCTTTTTTTTGTTTTTATCATTTTCTATTATAAAATCTTTGCTTTTCGTAACCCCCATGGACCATAAATAATCCCGAAGATTAAGTTCAAATGAATTTTTTTTATCTTTGCAAGACAATAAAAGTCTCATGCCCACTCTAGATGATTTTAAATGTTCGATAAATTCTTTCTTTATTTGCTCTTCGTTAACTTCTTGGTCATTAGCCTTTTTGAAATCAATTATTTTTGATAAAGATTTTTCCAAGATTTTTAAACATATTTGGGGTTTTTTGATTAATTCGTCATCTATGCTTGGAAAAGGTGAGGTTGCGGAATCTTGGGTATAATAATTTGAGATTTGGGTGGCGATTTCGTCGATTTTTTTGTTTCTTGCTAAATAATCTCCTATCTGAGTTTCTAAGTGTTCATTGATTGAAGGGGGCATTAGAAGTTCTAGCACGGTGTAGTTTTCACTGAGAGCTCCTGCGAGGTCTGTAGCTGCGACACTTCCGAAATTATTACTGGAAAGATCAAGTTTTGTTAGGGTATCGTTTTTAGTAAGAGCTTCTGCAAGGGCTATAGCTCCATCATCTCCGATATTGTTGCGGTTAAGATTAAGTTTTGTTAAGGTTTTGTTAATTTTAAGTGCTTCTGCAAGGGCTTGAGCTCCATAAGGTCCAATATTGTTGCGGTTAAGATCAAGTTTTGTTATGGTTTTGTTAATTTTAAGTGCTTCTGTAAGGGCTTGAGCTCCGTCATCTCCGATTTTATTTTCTCCAAAAAAAAGTTTTGTTAAGGTTTTGTTAATTTTAAGTGCTTCTGCAAGGGCTTGAGCTCCATAAGGTCCAATATTGTTGCGGTTAAGATCAAGTTTTGTTATGGTTTTGTTAATTTTAAGTGCTTCTGCAAGGGCTTGAGCTCCATAATCTTCGATTTTATTTTCTCCAAAAAAAAGTTTTGTTAAGGTTTTGTTAATTTTAAGTGCTTCTGCAAGGGCTTGAGCTCCATCATCTCCGATATTGTTGCGGTTAAGATCAAGTTTTGTTATGGTTTTGTTAATTTTAAGTGCTTCTGCAAGGGCTTGAGCTCCATAAGGTCCAATATTGTTGCGGTTAAGATCAAGTTTTGTTATGGTTTTGTTAATTTTAAGTGCTTCTGCAAGGGCTTGAGCTCCATCATCTTCGATTTTATTTTCTCCAAAAAAAAGTTTTGTTAAGGTTTCGTTAACTTTAAGTGCTTCTGCAAGGGCTTGAGCTCCATCATCTCCGATATTATTTTCAGAAAGAATAAGTTCTTTTAAGGTTGTATTAACCCTAAGTGCTTCTGCAAGGGCTTGAGCTCCGGCAACTCCGATATCATTATCATAAAAACTAAGAATTTCTAATGTTTTATTATTTTTAAGCATTTCTGAAATAAGTTCAGCTCCTTTATCACCGATCGGAGTGCCCCAGAAATATAGTACCTTTAAGGATTTGTTCTTACTGAGCGCTTTAGCTAGGAGTTCAATACCATAATCTCCTAGATTTTCAGCTGGTAAATTAATTTCTGTAGCAGTATTGTTTTGAATGCTTTCTAAAATTGCATGAAATTTTGGCGGGAAATTGTTTCTTACTACATAATTTTCTATCTCAGTTTTTAAATCTACATTGATTGAAGAGGGCATTCGAAGTTCTAGCAGGGTCAAGTTTTCACTAAGCGCTTCTGCAAGGGCTTCAGCTCCATAATCTCTGATTTTATTTTCGGTAAGATCGAGTTCTGTTAAGGTTTCGTTAACTTTAAGTGCTTCTGCAAGGGCTTGAGTTCCATCAGGTCCGATATTATTTGTGTGAAGATAAAGTTTTGTTAAGGTTTCGTTAACTTTAAGTGCTTCTGCAAGGGCTTGAGCTCCATCATCTCTGATTTTATTTTCGGAAAGATCAAGTTCTGTTAAGGTTTCGTTAACTTTAAGTGCTTCTGCAAGGGCTTGAGCTCCATCAGGTCCGATATTATTTGTGTGAAGATAAAGTTTTGTTAAGGTTTTGTTTTTACTAAGCACTTCTGCAAGGGCTTGAGCTCCATCATCTCCGATTTTATTTTCTCCAAAAAAAAATTTTTTTAAGATTTCGTTAACTTTAAGTGCTTCTGCAAGGGTTTGAGCTCCATCATCTCCGATATTATTTTCAGAAAGAATAAGTTCTTTTAAGGTTATATTAACCCTAAGTGCTTCTGCAAGGGCTTGAGCTCCGGCAACTCCGATATTATTATTAAAAAAACTAAGAATTTCTAATGTTTTATTATTTTTAAGCATTTCTGACATAAGTTCAGCTCCTTTATCACCGATCGGAGTGCCCCAGAAATATAGTACCTTTAAGGATGTGTTCTTACTGAGCGCTTTAGCTAGGTGTTCGATAACATAATCTCCTAGATCTTCAGGTGATAAATGAATGTCTGGAGCAGTATTGTTTTGTATGCTTTCTAAAATTGCTTGAAATTTTGGCGGGAAATTGTTTCTTACTACATAATTTTCTATCTCAGTTCTTAAATCTACATTGATTGAAGAGGGCATTCGAAGTTCTAGCAGGGTCAAGTTTTCACTAAGTGCTTCTGCAAGGGCTTCAGCTCCATCATCTCTGATTTTATTTTCGGAAAGATCAAGTTCTGTTAAGGTTTCGTTAACTTTAAGTGCTTCTGCAAGGGCTTCAGCTCCATCATCTCTGATTTTATTTTCGGAAAGATCAAGTTCTGTTAAGGTTTTGTTAACTTTAAGTGCTTCTGCAAGGGCTTCAGCTCCATCATCTCTGATTTTATTTTCGGAAAGATCAAGTTCTGTTAAGGTTTCGTTAACTTTAAGTGCTTCTGCAAGGGCTTGAGCTCCAGCAGGTCCGATTTTATTTTCTCCAAAAAAAAGTTTTGTTAAGGTTTCGTTAACTTTAAGTGCTTCTGCAAGGGCTTGAGCTCCATCATCTCCGATATTATTTTCAGAAAGAATAAGTTCTTTTAAGGATGTATTAACCCTAAGTAAATTTGCAAGGGCTGAAGCCTCGTTAGGTCCGAAACTATTGTTATTAAAATTAAGAATTTCTAATGTTTTATTATTTTTAAGCACTTCTGTAATAAGATGAACTCCGCTATTAACGATCCTAGTACCAATGACCCTTCGGTTTTTCAATTCTGTAATAAGATGAACTCCGCTATTAACGATCTTAGTACGAATGACCCTTCGGTTTTTCAATTCTGTAATAAGATGAACTCCGCTATTAACGATCTTAGTACTCCAAAAATTAAGTTTCTTTAAGGATGTGTTATTCTTAAGAGATTCTGCAAGGGCTATAACTTCATTATCCCTTAAAACTTGATCTCCAATATCAATTTTATTAGCAGTATTGTTTTGAATGCTTTCTAAAATTGCTTGAAATTCCGGTGTGAAATTTTCGGTCGAATCTGGTGGGAAATCTTCGGTCGAAGAATCACTAGTCTGAAAATCTCTCATATTTTATTAATTTTTTGTTAAAAAATTTAAATTAAAAACTAAATAAAATAAACATATTTATCAATAAGAAATAAATATGAAAAAGGTACCAGGTTACTTTTAACTTTTGTAAGTTGAGGTTTTCGTTTTTTCGTTAATCAAGAACTACCGCGAAGTAGGATTACCGCCCCCTATCTTCTTGAGTTTTGAATGACGAAGGATTAACGCCTCGATTAGCTCTGGGTGACGAAGTGGGAGTGGTAGTATGATCAGTAAATAAATATAAATTACCTAAAGCTTTTCTAATATATCTAGCCGCTTGCTCATTATAATTATTATTGGAAAGATTAAGATAAATAAGGGTTTGATTATTTCTAAGCCCATTTGCGACGGCTATAACTCCATTATTTTCGATATTATTTTCGGAAAGATAAAGATTTTTTAAGTTTTTGTTTGTAGTAAAAATTGTTGCTAGGGCTGAAGCTCCGTCATCTCCGATTCCATTTGAGGAAAGATTAAGTTCTTTTAAGGCTCCGTTAACTTTAAGTGCATTTGCAAGGTCTGAAGCTCCGGCATCTCCGATTTTATTATAGGGAAGATCAAGTTTTGTTAAGGTTACGTTAACTTTAAGTGCATTTGCAAGGACTTGAGTTCCATCAGGTCCGATATTATTTGTGTGAAGATAAAGTTTTGTTAAGGTTTTATTAACCATAAGTGCTTCTGCAAGGGCTTGAGTTCCAGCAGGTCCGATATTATTTTTGGAAAGATCAAGTTCTTCTAAGGCTCCGTTAACTTTAAGTGCTTCCGCAAGGACTTTAGCTCCGTCATCTCCGATTTTATTATAGGAAAGATCAAGTTTTGTTAAGTTTTTGTTTTTAGTAAGTGCTTCTGCCAGGGCTGTAGCTCCGGCAACTCCGATATCATTATTACAAAAATTAAGAATTTTTAATGTTTTATTCTTTTTAATAATAAGCATTTCTGAAATAAGTTGAGCTCCTCTATCACCGATCTTAGTGCCAAAAAAATCAAGTTTCTCTGAGGATGCGTTCTCACTGAGCGCTCTAGCTAGGTGTTCATTTCCATCTCTAAATAATTCTAAATGTTCGATAAATTCTTTCTTTATTTGCTCTTCGTTAACTTCTTGGTCATTAGCCTTTTTGAAATCAATTATTTTTGATAAAGATTTTTCCAAGATTTTTAAACATATTTGGGGTTTTTTGATTAATTCGTCATCTATGCTTGGAAAAGTTGAGGTTGCGGAATCTTGGGTATAATAATTTGAGATTTGGGTGGCGATTTCGTCGATTTTTTTGTTTCTTGCTAAATAATCTCCTATCTGAGTTTCTAAGTCTTCATTGATTGAAGAGGGCATTAGAAGTTCTAGCACGGTGTAGTTTTCACTAAGAGCTTTTGCAAGGTCTTGAGCTGCGACACTTCCGAAATTATTACTGGAAAGATCAAGTTTTGTTAGGGTATCGTTTTTAGTAAGTGCTTCTGCAAGGGCTTGAGCTCCGTCATCTCCAATATTATTTTCCCTAAGATCAAGTTTTGTTAAGGTATCGTTTTTAGTAAGTGCTACTGCAAGGGCTTTAGCTCCATCATCTCTTAATTTATTCCATGCTAAATTAATTTCTGTAGCAGTATTGTTTTGTATGCTTTCTAAAATTGCTTGAAATTCTGGTGTGAAATCTTCGGTCGAAGAACCGCTAAGTTTAGCATCTCTCATATTTTAATAATTTTGTTGTTAAAAAATTTAAATTAAAAACTAAATAAAATAAATATATTTATCAATAAGAAATAAATATGTGCTGAATTAAGGTTTAAAAATCAATAAAAAACAATTTTATGAATCTAATAAATTTAATAACAAAAATTTATTAGCATTTGTATGAGATTTTATCTTATAAAATTATTTCAATATTTGACTAGAAACTTTTATGTTGAGTGATTTGAACTAATTTTCAGCTCTAAAATTATTATGCTTATTACTTTTAATAGTTTGTTTTCAATTTTAATGTTTTTTTAATTGTATATTAGGTATTTAGAGCAATTACTCAATATTAATATATTCTATTTCAAAGGTTTTATGCATTTATAATAATTATCTATTTGCAGTTAAAAAGGTCTTTGATTTTTTTAACTTTTTTGATTTTAAATTACTTTTGTAAGCCAAAGCGATGCAATTGTTAGATTATTTTTCTTGAGAAATTCAGTTTTGTTTTTATCATGATTTCCTGACACCACCAGTATCTGCTTTACTTCGCGACTTTTAGCAATTTTAATAATTTCATCAAGTAAAATTTGCCCTTGATCAAACCAAGGATTAGAATTATTGTGATTAATATCGCTAACGCAAAAATCATCGATCATCAAGGTCAACCCTGCATCATAAACACTTGGAGGAGTTATAATTCTTCCCATTACAAAACCTGATTTATCACTCAAAACCAAAGCGATAATATTTTTATCGCTAAGCAATTCTTCGAAATATTTTGATTGAATTAACAATGAATTAGGATTTTTTTTCCAAAAATTTGGTTGATATTTCTGATAATTGCTACGCTTAATCTCAGATAAATCAACCATCCATGAGATATCACTAATTTGTGCAAGAGAAATTTTTTTGCTCATAATTCTTTATATTTTTTAATTATGGTATCAACGATTTGTGGATTGGTTAGAGTGCTTAAATCGCCGAGATTTTCATAGTCCTTACAAATAATTTTGCGAATAATTCTTCGCATTATTTTTCCTGATCTGGTTTTAGGAAGATCATCAACAAAGTCAATATTTTCAGGGCTGGCGATTGCGCCAATTTTTTGACGAACTAATTGCTTAAGTTCGGCTTTTAATATATCGTTTTGATGATCATCATTGGTAGCAAATTGTTGTTTAACAATTACAAAAATGTAAATTGCCTCACCCTTAATTGCGTGAGGAATGCCGATTACTGCAGATTCTGAAACTTTGCTATGTTCATTGATCACCGCTTCAATTTCAGCGCTTCCCAGACGATGACCCGAAACTTTGATAACATCATCAGCTCTACTTGTAATGCGAAAATATCCATCGTGATCACGCTTTGCGGTATCTGCAGAAAAATAATATCCAGGAAATTTTTTAAAATAAGTTTCTTCAAATCTTTGATGATCTTGATAAATTGAGCGAGCCATTCCCGGCCATGCGTCAGCAATACATAAATTGCCCTGCCCTTCGCCAATAATTTCTTTGCCATCGTCATTTAAAAGAACTGGTTTAATTCCAAAAAACGGCAAAGTTGCCATACTCGGCTTTGGTTCGATATGGTTTGGCAATGGCAGAATCATATGCCCGCCAGTTTCGGTTTGCCACCAAGTGTCAACTATAGCACAATTTTTTTCACCAACAATTTCATAATACCATTGCCAGGCTTCAGGATTGATAGGCTCGCCAACTGAACCTAAAATTCGCAGGGTTTTTCGAGAGGTTGCTTTAACATAATCATCACCTTCACGCATTAAGGCTCTAATTGCGGTTGGAGCAGTATAAAAAATATTGACCTTGTGTTGATCAATCACTTGCCAAAATCGTGATGGCGTTGGGTAATTTGGTACTCCTTCGTAAATCAGGGTTGTTGCGCCATTTAACAATGCCCCGTAAATTGTGTAGGAATGACCAGTGATCCAGCCAATATCTGCGCTACACCAAAACACTTCACCGGGCTGATAATCAAAAGCATATTTGAAAGTTAAAGCACAATATAAAAGATAACCCGCCGTTGTGTGTAAAATCCCTTTCGGCTTGCCTGTTGAGCCTGAGGTGTAAAGAATAAAAAATGGTTCTTCGGCGTTAATTTTTACGAGATTGTCTTGGGTAATATCCAAGTTTTGAGTTTGTTCGTTTAACCACAAATCGCGATCACTATGCCAATTAATTTGGTTGTTAGTATTTTTAATAACCAAGGTTGCGATCTTTGATTTCAATATTTCTTGGGCTTGATCAACATTGTGTTTAAGTTCAAATAATTTTCCACCTCTAATACTTTGATCGGCAGTGATTATTAAATTGGGTTGGCAATCTTTGATGCGATCAGCTAAAGCTGAAGATGAAAAACCCGCAAACACCACGCAGTGAACTGCCCCAATTCTTGCGCAGGCTAACATGGCATAACAAGCTTCAACAATCATTGGTAAATAAATTATTACTCGATCACCTTTTTTAACATGATTTTTTTGTAAAATTTTAGCAAATAATTTTACTTGTTCTTGCAATTGTAAATAGCTCACCTTCTTTGATTTTGTAGGGTCATCACCTTGCCAAATTATCGCAGTATTTTGACCTCGCCCAGCTTCAACATGGCGATCAACACAATTGTAACAGGCATTAAGCTCGCCATCTTCAAACCATTTGATTTTAACTTGTGGGTCAAAAGAAGTATTTTTAGTGATCAAAGGTTTATTAAACCAGTTAAGTTCTAATGCCTGTTTCGCCCAGAATTCATCTGGATTGTTAATGGATTGCTGATATTGCTCTTGATAAAATTTTGAAGGAATAAAATTCATATTTTTTAAAAAATAGTTACTCAAATTGCTGTTATTTTTTAAAAAAAAATTTACAAAAGCTATCTTTTTTTTAGTTAATTTTTTTTCTTAAAGAGAATAAATTTCTAATCAATTTTTAAATATTTATTAAAACCTTTCTTATAAAAACTATTGATATCTATACCTATGTTTGATTAATACTCCTGATAATTATATATTTTTCTTAGTTTTATAAGACCAATAGCTATAATGCTTTATCTTTAATTATTATTTAAAACCTTCCTTTTGAATATCATAAGATTTAGGTTTTTTTCTAATAACTGTCTGATTTTTTTATTATGCGTCTTATTTTTTATGTAAAATTTAAATAATATATCTTACTTTAAAAGTCATTTTGTGATATTTGTTAATTAATTATCTTTCTTGATAAATAAATACAATAATTTTTTCAAAATCTAACTTATATCTTAACAGTATTAGATTCGGTATTTAAAATAATGATTCTCAAACTTTCTTAACAAAATTTTAAAGATAATAATATTTTTTAAACATATGTCAGTTTTTTTAGTTTCACGTGGAATTTTTTTGTAAAGTCATGTATATACAAATTATTAATTTTTTTTTAAAAAATCTATAATTTATTTATTATTACATGTTTATAAAGTCATCAAGAAAAATCTGTTGTTGTCGGATAGTTTTTAATAATTTAACATAACTTTCGATTAATTATCAAACTTTGAAAAAAAATTTAATTTCTTTTATTTTATCTTTTATTTACTATATTTTCTAATCTAATGAAACTTATCAAATAAAATAATTATTTTAAAATCACCCTTCATCAATAATTTATTTCTTTTCGATAAAAAAATAGACAGAAAATTTATTTGAATTTTTTTCATAAATTTATTCTGTGATTTTTACGAAAATGTTCCACGTGAAAATTGATTTTTATAATTTAGCAAAACTAAAAATAACTAAATTAAATCTCAAAATGAAAACAAAATATTTGGTTTCACGTGAAACAAAAAAATCATTGACAATAAGAAATTCGAGTGGAGAATAATGATGGTAAGAGATATAAATTGAAAATACTATTTTAAAAAATTAATAAAATTCCGTCATTTCATTAATAATAAATTAACTCATTTATGACTACGCAAACAAAAAAGAGGGCTAAGGTATTTTCAGTAGTAAACCAAAAAGGCGGGGTTGGAAAAACCACAACAGCTATTAATCTTGCCACAGCATTAGCAATGAATAAGAAAAAAACTTTGGTAATTGATATGGATCCTCAAGGTAATGCTAGTACTGGATTTGGAATAAATAATAATGAAAGACAGAAAACTGTATATGAAATATTGATTGATGAGTTTAGTATTAAAGATACGATAATACCAACCAAAATTTCAAATTTAAAAATCATTACTTCAACGGTAGATCTATCGGCATGTGAGGTTGAGTTAGTGGGTGTTGAGAATAGAGAATATATTTTGCGCAAGGCTATAAAAGACATAGTTAGCGACTTTGATGTTATAATTATAGACTGTCCACCTTCCTTAGGGCTACTTACAATAAATTCATTAGTTGCGTCAGATGCGATAATAATCCCAATGCAATGTGAATTTTTTTCGTTGGAGGGGCTAAGTCATCTTTTAACTACATTGGATTTAGTTAAAGAAAATCTTAATAATGATCTAGTTATAAGTGGAATAATTTTGACTATGCATGACAAGAGAAATAAATTAACCGAACAAGTTGAAAATGATGTCCGAGAATACCTTCAAGATAAGGTTTTTTCAACTCATATACCGCGAAATATTCGACTCTCAGAAGCGCCATCTCATGGAATCCCTGGCATAATATATGATTCAAAATGTATTGGTTCAGAATCTTATATTAGGCTAGCAAAGGAAATTATTCATAAAGAAAATTTATAAATATGCAAATAAAAAAAATTAATAATAGAAAAAATTTTTAAACTTCTAAAAATTATAATACTTAATTTTTTGTTATTAATTTAGGCTAAAAATATTTTAAAAAGTAAAGCATGGATAATTGATAATTATGAATTATATTGTAACTTTAAAAAATAATAAATGAATAAAAAAATAAAAAACAAGGCATTTTCATTAATTGAGTTATCAATTGTTATCTTAATAGTAGGAATATTGGTAGCTGGCGTTACTCAATCATCAAGACTTGTTCGTCAAGTTAGGTTGGCAATGGCTCAATCCTTGACAAGGTCTTCTGAAGTAAGTTCTATTCCAGATTTAGCATTTTGGGCTGAAACAACTTTAGAAAATGCTATATTAAATAGCTCGGGCAGTTCACAAATTGATGACAATAATTCAATTTCCGCATGGAATGATTCTAAATTTACGAATTCATTTAAAGTTAATGTAAGTCAGCCAAATTCAGCATTGCAACCAACTTATCTTGCGAACGGAATTAACGGACTTCCATCGTTAAATTTTAACGGGGTAAACCAGACGCTTTATAGCACTTCAGCTATGCCTTTACCAGTCTCCGATAAAAACTATAGTTTTATTGCAGTTTGGCGAGCAAATAACTTAACATCAATAGATGGAAGATTAATGATTGGCCAAGGAACCAATCCAATGAATTTTGATAGACTTGGTTCAATCACTTTGTTAAATGGTGGATTAGTTGGTTTTTCAGGGTGGGCAAATAATTATTTTCCAACTGGAGTTGCAATTAATACCAATTATATAACAATAATTACGGTAAATAACAACTTAGCAACAAATAATATTTCAGTATATAATAACTCAAATACTGCCACCACGGGGTCATCATGGGTTCCAGGAAATTTAAATCTTGGAGTTGGCTTATTTTACATTGGGGGAATAGACGCTATCGCAAATTATCATTATTCAGGATTAATCTCTGAGGCTATAATATTCGATAGAACATTAAAACTTGACGAAATTAGGGCAATAAATAATTACTTAAGTAAAAAATATTCAATTAAAATATCTTAGTTATAATAATATTAAACATAAGATATAGCAACTATGATTTTATAATTATTTTAAAAATTATGTAATGTATAAAAGAGTCTTAAATTTTTCAATAAATTTATATTATTCGATTATTTTAAAATTTTTAATCTTATTTTTAAAAAACATATTTAAAAAATCCCCTGAAATCATTTATAATATTTTATAAACAATTTATCTAATTAAATTAATTATATAAATTATATTAATAAATTAAATGGCGGAATGAGTTATTTTATGGAAAAATTTATTCGAAAAATGTTTGTAATATTTTGCCAAGTCAAATAATAAGTCGAATAATAATTTGCTAACTATATTGGAAGTTATCTTTGAAGATTTATTGAATTGGAATACGCCATTTTTTTCCAAGATATGATTCTATAGCTTTTCGTTCTTCTGTTTTTAAAGCTCTATCGAAAATTATTATCTCGGCAATAGTTCCATTCATATATTCTAAGGTAAAAGTTGTTCCAATGGTATTATTAATAGAAGTGCTAGCACGATTGCTTGAAGGGGTGCTTCCTTTAAAAACTCCATCGACAAATCCCTCTCTAAGCGATAGATTGTAAGTAAAGGTATAGATTTGTAACTTATTTATCACCGAAGCATTAGAAATACCTAAATCAACATTGAACCAATAATTATAAAAAACACCTGCTGCAGGGTCATAACGAAAAGCATTTGTTTGATTATTGTTATTGTAAGATCCAGAGCCCATAACTCCGCAAACACAAAAGCTGTTAGTTCTCGATACAAAAATGATAGTGTAGGGCATATTTGCAAAAGGGATTGTTCCGTTGGGAAGGTTAAAAAAATCCTGATCAACAAATTTAACGACAGGTAATCCTGTGCCTTGATCTATACTATATTGAGGTTTATTGATATCGTTAGCTTGAGAAGCATTTTTTTTGTCGGTTGATGTTGGATTAATATCGTACCAATTACTTAGGAGAGCTTGATCGCTCATTTGATTTTCATCAAAGCTTTTATCCGAAACTGATTCATACCAGCTAATAAGATTAGGAATTGTTGGAACGGGAGAAGCAAGGGTTTGTGATCTTGCTGAAATTAAGCGCATTTGATTAAGAAGTCTTGAGCTTTGGGTAACGCCAGCAACAAGTATTCCTATAATTAAGATAACAATAGAGAGTTCAATTAGGGAAAAAGCTTTGGAGAGTTTGCTTTTTCGTTTTGTATTTCTCATAAAAATAGTTTAATGAAAATAAAATTTTTAATTTAAAACAAGCGGAAACCAATAAAATTAAGTTTTGGGAATTTTATAATTTATATTATTAGAAATTTAAAATACTATTATTTTAAAAATAAACTATTTTGTTGTGTCAATTTGTAATTTATATAACACAATTTATAAAGGTTTTTAAAAATTTGCAATGGAATAATTAAGGGCAAGAGTTCATATTACTTAACACCAATTTGGCTATTTAAAATTAAATAGACTAACTATTAACCTAAGCGAGCGATAATTTCATCTCTTTTAATGAAATTAATAAGATGTTTTAGTTCTGGCCCATGTTCTTTGCCAGTCAGAGCCAAACGAATTGGCATAAATAATTCCTTGCCTTTACGAGAAGAAGTTTTTTTGATAGCATCGAGCCAAATTTGCCAAGCGTTTTCAGTAGAAGTATCTAGAGGTAAAACCGTCAAACATTGTTTTAAAAATTCTTGATCATTTAAGGAATTTTGATAGCGAAATTTTTCAAAACAAATTTTTATCCAATCAGTAATTTCTGGAAGAAAATTTAAATTGGCTTTAAAAGCATGCCAGAATTTTTCAGAAATTTGTTGACCAATATTTAATTCATTTAAACGATTATGAACCTCTTTAAAATCTAGCTCTGCTAATAATTTTTGATTAATATTGTTTAATTCAAGAATATCGTAATTAGTAGCTGATTTAGAAAATTTTTCAAAAGCAAAATTGTCAATTAAACCTTGAAAATCTTGATAGATTTTAAGGCTATCGCTGGTTCCAAGTTGCGATAAAAGATTGATAATGCTCATTGCTTCATAGCCTTGCTGACGCAAAGTTTTAATATCAAAACCTCCTTCGCGTTTAGAAATTTTTCCAGATGAAGCTTGAATTAAAGCCAGATGAGCAAAGTTTGGAGCTTGTGCTTGTAGTGCCTCAAAAATTTGAATTTGAATAGCAGTGTTAGTAACATGATCTTCACCGCGAATAATATCGGTAATATTCATATCAATATCGTCAACCACTGAGCAAAAAGTATAGACCGGAGCGCAAAAGCCTGTTTCATCTTCACCACGCACTAAAACTGGATCGGAAAAATGTCGACCATGGTAAGTAATTTTGCCTTTAATTTTATCATCCCAAGTGGTTGGTTGATCGTTAAGTAAAAAACGATAATGAGGTTTAATACCTTGATTGCGGAGATTTTGTTTTTGATCGTTAGTTAATTTTAAAGCGTTGCGATTGTAGATTGGAGTAAGACCCGAAGCAATTTGTGATTTGCGCTGCAAGTTCAATTCTTCTTCGCTTTCAAAGCATTCGTAAAGTCTGCCACTAGCAATTAATTTTTCTTTAGCCCTTTGATAAATTTCTAATCTTTGTGATTGTTTAAATGATTGAGTAAAATCAAGTTTTAGCCATGCCATATCTTGAAAAATCATCTCGCGATATTCGTCCTTAACTCTCTTAGTATCGGTATCGTCGAGGCGAAGAAAAAATTGACCATTAAATTTTTTAGCAAAAAGAAAATTGATAATTGCTGTACGAATATTACCAACATGCAAAAAACCAGTTGGTGAGGGAGCAAAACGAACTTTAGGAATCATAATTTTATAAAATTAAATGCTGTGACATTTGATTGGAAGTGATTCTAACAATTAAAAATTAATTTAAAATAACAAAATTAAATTTGACAGCGGGTGATTTTTATGCCAATTAGTTATAAATAAAATTTTGATAATTACAAAAAACAATTTTTGAAGTTGTGTATTTGCAATAGTGCTACATGATAGTGCATTTAGCTGGAAGATATTTATTTGAAGAAGCTTTTGTTACTTGCTTAGAAGAAGGTAAAAATGGTTGATTTGTTTTAGCCTGAAGTTCTTCTATTTGTGAAGAGATTTGAGCAAATGCCTCTGTGATAATTTTTAAATCTTTTTCTTGCGGATTTTTATCATGATTTTTATAATATCGCCTAATTTCATAACCATAGCCTGACTACCTTTGCCAATAGTAATTTCAAGATCAGGAGCAATTTTAGCAATATCGATTAATTTTCCTAATTTTTCGTGATCATTTTTTATTTTAGAGTTATCATCGGAAATTTTTGAAATAGCTTTGAGGTATCTATCTTGTTGGGCTTCGAGTTCTTCAATTTTATCTTTTGAAGTTTGAATTTCATCTTTTTTTGTTGCTTAATTAGTTCAATTCTCCTGGTTAGCTCTTGGAGTTCTTGCGTTGCTGTATCCAAAGATTTATTTGATAATTGGTTAATCTGCCGATCAGATTGAATAATGACCTGATCTAAAGCTTGGTTTCTTTGTGGACTTTGAATAGTTGAACTAGCCTGATCTTGATAATATTTCACAAATAATTGTCTAAAAGAATCAGCCGAAAATCATTTTGCAACTTTGCAAAAAAGTGAATTTGGATTAAATAGAATTTGACTTATTATCAAAAAATAAGGCAAATATTTTTAAGATTTATATAAAAATTATCAATTTTTTTTGCGATAGCTTTGATCAATCTGTTTAAGAAAATCTTGGGTTGATGGCAGGTCAGCAGGAAGGAGAAAATCGCTATTGCAATATTGGCATTTTTTAGGAGTAGCGCTTTTAAAACGAAACGAAGGAAAGACTAAGCCAGTAAAACAAAATAACAGCCATTTAAAGCCAGAGCGTGATTTTTTAACAGAATTGCCATAGGTTATTCCTTTGCAGTCTGCACAAATAAATTTATCAGTCATTATTAAAATTATTAACTATTGGATAGCGTCGATCTTTGTCAAAAGATAGCGGAGAAATTTTAACGCCAATTACACTTTGTGCTCTTTTATATTCACTATTTTTTAATAATTGCGAAATTTTTTTAACTAAATTTTCTTCAAAACCATCTTTAACAATTTCACTAATTGATTTTTCTTCTTCAATCAGGCTATATAAAATTTTATCAAGAATTGCATAATCTGGTAAAGAATCACTGTCCTTTTGTTTAAAACGAAGTTCTGCACTTGGAGCTTTATCAATGATGCTTTGCGGAATTAAATTAATTTTTTTAAAATCAGAGATTTGACAAAAATTATGATTTCGCCAATTAACAATTTGATAAACTTGGGTTTTGTATAAGTCCTTAATTGGATTAAATGCGCCACACATATCACCATAGATTGTTGAATATCCACAAGCTAATTCTGATTTATTGCCAGTCGATAAGAGTAAAGCATTTGTTGAATTTGAAATGGTCATTAAAATATTACCTCTAATTCGTGATTGCAAATTTTCTTGAGCTAAAGCACTTGGTATTTGATCTTGAGATTTTAAACTATCAAGAAATTTTTGAAAAATTTCTTCAATTACAATAGTTTTTAAATCGAGTTGTAAATTTTTAGCACATTGCAAAGCATCTGTAAATGATTGAGAACTGTTAAATTTAGTTGGTAAAGCATAAATTTTAACATTGTTAGAGCCAAGAGCATCAACGGCAATCATCGCAACTAGTGCCGAGTCAATTCCTCCTGACATACCTAGTAATACTTCAGAAAATTTGCTTTTAACTAAATAATCCCTGAGTCCAAGAACCATAGCACTGTAAATTTGTGCAAAATTATCTTCAACAAATTGGGAATTATTTTTTTCGCATATTTTTATTTGTGAATTTTTTTTCAATTCAATAATTGCATAATCTTGTGAAAAATTGGCAAGTTGTAATTCAAGATTTCCGTCGCTATTGATCACAAAGGATGATCCATCAAAAACCAATGAATCTTGCCCACCTACCTGATTAAGATAAATTAGTGATTTTTTTAGGATTTTTGAGAGTTCCAAGGCTTTATCTAGACGAGATTGAGGTTTGAATATTTCAAAAGGAGAAGAGTTGACAACGATTAAACTATCAAATACTTGTTCTTTAAGTAAAATCCAATTGCGCTGATCCCAAAAATCTTCACAAATTAAAATTGCTAAAGTTTGATTACGAAATTCAAGATAAGTAAGAGTTGAGCCAGCTTCAAAGTAGCGTTTTTCATCAAATACTCCATAATTTGGCAAAGATTTCTTGTTAATTATTTTTTTAGCCTTTCCTTCTTCAATTAACAATGCTGAATTGCGAATTATTTTTTTATTTTTAAAGGTATCACTAATCACAGAACCAACAAGAATGGCAGTTTTTAAATTTTTACTAAATTCTATAATAGAAATTATTGCTTGCTCACAATCTTCAACAAAAGATTTTTTTTTCCATAAATCTAAACAAGGATAACCAGAAATTGTTAGTTCTGGAAAAATAATTAAATCGCATTTTTTTTCTTCGGCTAATTGAATTTGTTGCAAAATTTTGTTAAGATTGCCAGCAATATCACCAACCGAGGAGTTAATTTGTGCTAAATAAACTTTTAAATCATTATTCATAATAGATTAATTTAACTCTATCAATTCTTTATTTTCTTGGGTCAAACAAAATTGCGTTTCGTAAAATTGGTTGATTACTTGTAAAATTTCTTGAGCATTTTTTTTGCCTTGCAATTCATCGTGATAGTTTCCGTCAAAATTGCCAATCATATTAATTTTAGCGCGATATTGAGCCGATGAATTAAGTCCGCTACTATACCACCCAAGATGTTTTTTTGCCAAGGCAATTCCCGTTGCAAATCCATAATGATCCAACATTTCATTAAAATGTTTAATTACAATCTGCAATTGTTGTTCGAGAGTTGGGGTAGGAATTGGCTGTTTATTCGCAAGCTGATCGTTGATTTGGCTAATTAACCAAGGTTTGCCATAACAACCTCTGCCAATCATCACTCCATCAGCTTGCGATTGGTTTAAAGCTGCTTTAGCATCTGTAAAATTTTTAATATCACCATTGGCAATTACCGGAATTTTAACTGCTTGTTTAGTTTTGGCGATCAATTGCCAATTAGCATTGCCGTTATACATTTGGCATCTGGTTCGACCGTGAACAGTAAGCATTTTAATGCCAACATCTTCAGCTTTTTTTGCTAAACTTGGAGCATTAAGATTTTCTTGATTCCAGCCTAAACGCATTTTCATAGTGACAGGAATTTTCACTGCTTTAACAACTGCTTCCATGATTTTAGTAGCCAAATCTTCATCTTTCATTAATGCACTTCCAGCAAAAGAATTTACCACTTTTTTCACCGGACAGCCAAAATTTATATCAATAATATCGGCTCCAAGATCTTCGTTGAGCTTAGCTGCGTCTGCCATGACCTCAGGCTCACAACCCGCTAACTGGACTGACATTGGATATTGCAATTGATCTTTTTGACATTTTTTTAGTGACTCTTTGGTTTGTAAAATCATCGCTTTGGAAGCGATCATTTCCGAGATTACCAAAGGTGATCCAAAACTTTTAACTAATTTTCGAAAAGGTAAGTCTGTAACTCCTGACATTGGAGCTAAAATAGCTTGACCCTCAAGTTTAATTTTATCAATTGCAATCATAAAATGCGATAATTGATTATTGGTCAAAATTAATTTGCTTACCAATGCAATGGTAACTAAAACCATGCTTTTCAATATCGCTAGAATTGAAGATGTTTCTTAAATCAACTATTTTTCGACAATTTGTAATTTTTTTTATTTTATCAAAATCAAGATAGCAATATTCTTGCCATTCGGTAGCAATTATTATTAAATCGCAATCTTTGATCGCATCTATTGGATCTTGGTAGAACTTAATATTCTTAAAATCTTTTAATGCGTTTTGTGAATTAGTAATCGCCTGATAATCATGAGCAGAAATTATTGCATTTTGCTTTAACAGCTCCTTAGCAATTAATATTGCAGGACTATAACGAATATCATCGGTGTTGGCTTTAAATGCTAAACCAAGCAGAGCAATTTTTTTTCCAGATAAAATATTTGCTAAAGCATTTTTGATTTTGTTAACCATCAAAATTATACGATTTTTGTTGGATTCAATAACTGTTTCTACAATTGATAATTTTAAATTTGTTTGATTGGCAATACTTACTAAAGCTATAATATCTTTGGGAAAACATGATCCTCCAAATCCCGGCCCAACATTTAAAAATTTTTCACCAATTCTAGTGTCCTGACCCATTGCTTTTGAAAGATCGGTGATATTAGCGCCAAGTTTTTCACACAAATTAGCCATTTCATTTATAAAAGCAATTTTTGTTGCTAAAAATGAATTGGAAGCATATTTAATAAGCTCTGCGGTAATAATATCGGTATAATAAATTTTTGAGGCAGGGAAAAAGTCATATATATCACTAAGAATCTTTTTTGACTCTTCGTCGTCACAACCAATGACGATTCGATCAGGATTCATAAAGTCATCTAAAGCGCAACCTTCTCGTAAAAACTCAGGATTAGATGCAACTAAAAATTTTAAATCGGCTCTAACATCTTTTAGTAATTTTTTAATTTTTTCACCAGTTTTAGCAGGAACTGTTGACTTGGTAACAATTAGTTTTGGTTCTAAGCTAAATTTAGCAATCTCTTTACAAGCTTGCAAAACATAGCTTAAATCTGCACTTCCATCTTCATCTTGGGGAGTTCCAACGGCAATAAAAATAGCTTTGGCATCTTTGATACCTTCTGCTAAATCAGTTGTAAAAGAAATTCTTTTTTGAGCAACAACTTCCTCCAAAGCTTCCTTAAGATTTGGTTCAAAGATGGGTATTTCGTTATTTTGTAGTTTAGAAATTTTTTCAGCAATTTTATCGATGCCAATTACCTGATGACCAATTTTTGCAAAACAAACGGCAGAAACTAAGCCAACATAACCTGTGCCAATAACAGCGATTTTCATAAATTTAAAGGGTAAAAATAATTAATTAATAAAGATTCATTTATAATAGTTAACAATATTTTATATTAACTTTTTAAAATATTCAATAGTTCTAATTAAACCAGATTCAAGATCAATTTTTGGAGCAAATTTAATTAAAGATCGAGCTTTATCAATGTTTGGTTTGCGTTGCAATGGATCGTTAATTGGTAAATTTTGATAAATTATTTTTGACTTAGAGTTGGTGAGTTTAATTACTTTTTGAGCCAATTCAATTATTTTAAATTCACTTGGATTGCCAAGATTAATTGGTCCAAAGTGATCGCCTTGATAATTCATGAAATTAACTATCCCATCAACCAAATCATCAACATAGCAAAATGATCTAGTTTGAAGACCTTCGCCATACATGGTAATATTTTGGTTTTGTAATGCTTGAACAATAAAATTAGAAACAACTCGCCCATCATTAATCGACATTCTTGGACCATAAGTATTAAAGATTCTAACAATCCTAATATCAACTCCATATTGGCGATGATAATCAGCAAATAAGGTTTCAGCAACTCTTTTACCTTCATCATAGCAAGATCTAGGACCTATAGTATTAACATTGCCAAAATATTCTTCAACTTGCGGATGAACTAATGGATCACCATAAACCTCTGAGGTTGAAGCCTGAATAACTTTAGCTTTAACATTTCTTGCCAATTCTAAAACATTGATCGCTCCCATAACGCAGGTTTTAACAGTATGTACGGGGTTATGTTGGTAGTGAACAGGTGAAGCAGGGCAAGCAAAATTATAAATTTCATCAACTTCAATATGAATTGGCTGAGTAATATCATGACGAATTGCTTCGAAATTTGGATTATTTAGCAAATGTTGAATATTTTTTTTACTTCCTGAAAAATAATTATCTAAAGCAATAACCTCATGACCTTGAGATAATAACTGATCGCAAAGAAATGAGCCAAGAAAACCAGCTCCACCGGTAACTAAAATTTTTTTCATATTTAATTATTATTTTTTAAAAATTCTTTAATTTCATTAATAGAAAATTCTTGAAGATTGCCTCGAAAACGCATAACTACATTTCCTTTTTTGTCAATAATCCAAGTTTCGGGAATGGCTTGGATGTTGGCTAACTTGGTGAACATTCCGCTCGTATCAGTTGCAACCTTGAGAAACGGATTTCCGTTTTCATCAAGATATTGTCGTGCACTTTCTTCGCCATCTCGCCAAGCTATACCATACATATCAATAACTTGCTCTTGTTTAAGTTGAAGAAGTACCTCATGCTCAGCAATGCAAGTTGAACACCACGATGCAAAGAAATTAATTAATGAATATTTTCCTTCGAGATCTTTTTTTGAAAGAGTTTTATCGTTACTGTATATGTCGTTAAGAGAAAATTCTGGCAAAGTGATACGAACACGAAAAAAAGCTATATCGCTTTGACCCTCTTTTAAAACAGGTGCCTCCTTGGGAGTGTTTTTGGATATTTTGAAAGTTGCAATTAGAGTTGCTATAAGTAAAATTAAAAAGATTATAGCATATATAAATTTTTTCATAATAAAATATTTAATTAATCAATGGACATAAAATTCTCATTCAAATTAATTGCAAAAGAAAATAAATCAAGAAGAGGAATTATAAAAACTTTTCATGGACAAATAAATACCCCTGCTTTTATGGCAGTTGGAACGGCTGGGACAGTTAAAGCGATGACCAATTCTGATATCGAAAAAACAGGGACAGAAATAATTTTGGGAAACACTTATCACCTAATGCTTCGTCCATCAGATGAATTAATTGCCAAAATGAAAGGCTTACATAATTTTATGAATTGGCAAAAACCAATTCTCACTGATTCAGGTGGTTTTCAAGTAATGTCTTTAGCACAAATTCGAAAAATTTCTGACCAAGGGGTAGAATTTTCTTCGCATATTGATGGAAAAAAATATCTATTAACTCCGGAAAAATCAATTGCTATTCAGCATAACTTGGGAAGTGACATTACTATGATTTTTGATGAATGCGTTCAATATCCTGCAACTTATGAGCAAGCCCAAAAGGCAATGTATCGTTCAATTGATTGGGCAAGAAGAAGTAAAAATGCTTTTATCCAGAGAGATGGCTATGCATTATTTGGCATTGTTCAAGGTTCAACTTACCAAGATTTAAGAAAAATTTCAGCAGAAAATTTAATTAAAATTGGCTTTGATGGATATGCTCTTGGAGGTTTAGCAGTAGGTGAGGGTCAAGAAGAGATGTTTAAAGTTTTGGATTATGCAGTTGATTTATTGCCCGATGATAAACCTCGTTATTTAATGGGAGTTGGTAAGCCCAGTGATATTGTAGGGGCGGTAATGAGAGGAATTGATATGTTTGATTGTGTTATTCCAACCAGATCAGGAAGAACGGGTCAAGCATTTGTTAGAAGCGGTGTTATTAACATTCGTAATGCCAAATATCGTGAAGATTCGCAACCTCTTGATGACAAATGTCAATGTTACACTTGCAAAAATCATAGTCGATCATATCTCCATCATCTAGTAAAATCTAATGAAATATTGGCATCAATGTTGTTAACTCAACATAATTTACATTATTACCAAGACTTAATGAGAGATATTAGAAATGCCATAGAACAAAATACTTTTAGCGAATTTGCAAAAAAGTTCTTTGATTCAAATAAAAATAACGAATTGCTTTTAGAATAAATTTTATTAAGAAAAAATCCAATTTTTAAAAACTTGCAAAACAATTTTGTTACTGTAAATTCATGTTGTTTTAAGGAGAAAGTTTTGCTAATCATTAATGTCGCTTGAATACTTAAAAATAAAGGTTTTAGAAAGGTATTTATTGATTCGAACTATAAATATTTATTAAAAAAAATTTTAATACTAACTTTGAATTATGAATTTTATAAGCCAAGAAAAAGTCCCTATTGCTCAAAGGCTAGAGCAACTGAACTGGATCTTAATATCGCTGATTATTATTCTTGCATTCCTTGGTTTTTTGATGTTGTATTCTGCTGCTGGTGGTTCATTTCGTCCATGGTTATTTCGTCAGCTAGGTTTTTTTTGCTTGTTTTTTCCATTAATGTTATTTATTGCAATTACCGATATAAAATTATGGTTTAAGGCTTCCTATTTTTTTTACCTTGGGGCGTTGGGCTTGGTAGTAATTGTTGATATAATGGGTCATAATGCCATGGGGGCAACTCGATGGTTTCGAATTGGTCCATTAACAATTCAGCCTTCTGAGATTATGAAGGTTTGTACAGTTTTTGCACTAGCGCGATATTTTTATAGCATTGAAGTTGAAAATATTGGTAAAATTCGTTATGTTATTCCGCCGTTGTTGATGGTTTTAATTCCAGCTTTTTTTATATTTCATCAACCAGATCTTGGAACGGCAACTATCTTGGTTATTGTTGGAATTTCAGTTTTATTTCTGGCGGGGGTAAGGGTGTGGAAATTTGTTACGGTTGGTGTAGTAGTTTTGTTGGCGATTCCCTTGATGTGGAGCTTTGGTATGCATGAATACCAGAAGCAAAGAGTTTTAACTTTTATCAATCCCAATAATGATCCGCTGGGAAGTGGATATAATATCATTCAGTCGAAAATAGCAATCGGATCAGGAGGAGTACTTGGTAAAGGCTTGCTTAACGGAACACAAGGGCAATTAAATTTTTTACCCGAAAAACAAACTGACTTTATTTTTACGATGTTGTCCGAAGAATTAGGTTTTGTAGGAAGTGTATTTGCAATTGTAATTTATTGTGCGATTACTTTCATATGTTCAAGTATTGCCGTTAAAACAAAACATCAATTTGGAAGACTTCTAGTTCTTGGAATAGTTAGTATTTTTTTTACTCACATGTTTATTAATATGGCAATGGTAATGGGTTTAATTCCAGTAGTTGGAGCACCTTTACCTTTTATTTCTTATGGTGGCACAATAATGGCATCTATGATGATTGGTTTTGGCTTGGTTTTAAATGTTGATTTAAATCGTAATGTCGATCTAAAACCTTAAAATAATTATAAAAAATATGAGCACTAACGAGAAAATTAAAACTCAAAAAATTAACGCAATGCCCCTTCGAGATATTGTCATTTTTCCAAAAATGACTACCACGATTTTAATTGGTCGTGAAAAATCGATACAATCAATTGAGGAAGCAAGAAGGTCTGGTTCACCAATTTTTGCAATCACTCAGGTAAATCCAGATACTGATGAGTTTGAAGAAAAAAATCTTTATCCAACCGGAACAATATGCAATATTATTGAGGCAATTCGCACTTCTGATGGAACTCTTAAGGCAATTTTACAGGGGTCAAATCGAGCATTTTTAAAAAAAGTTTTACCAGCTGAAAAATCTTTTATGTGCGAAATTGAAATCGCTAGTGAGCAAAAAATTAGCACTGAAAATAATGAGGTTCTTGGTTTGATAAAAGCTTGCTTAGAAAATTTTGCTAAATATTCGCAATTTAATAAAAGAATTACACCTGAAGTTCTAAATGCCATTACTAAGCTCAATGCTCCACATGAGATAGCTTATACTATTGCTAGTTTTACATCAGGAACTGTTAAAAATAAACAACAGATACTAAATGAAAATAAAACTGAAAAGAAATTTTATAAGTTACTAGAAATAATTAAAGCAGAAATTGAAATTGGTGAAGCAGAAGAAAGAATTAATAAATCAATTCAAGAAAAATTCAGTAAACATCAAAAAGAAATTTATCTTAATGAACAGCTCAAAAAAATTAAAAAAGAACTGGGTCAAGATGAAGAAAACGAAATTCAGGAATTAAAAGAAAAAATTCAAAAATTACAATTGCCAAAAGAGGTTGCTAAAAAATGTTCGAATGAAATGGCAAAGTTAGAAAAAATGAATCCGTATTCATCTGAATCGGGAGTTGTTAGGAATTATTTAGATTGGATTATTTCATTGCCATGGAGCAAAACTACAAAACTAATTAACAATTTAGAAAAAGCGAAAATTGTTCTTGATAAGCATCATTATGGATTGGAAAAAGTTAAAGAAAGAATTCTAGAATTTATTGCTGTGCAGATGAAAACTAAGGACTCAAAAGGTCCAATTTTGTGTTTAGTTGGAGCACCTGGGGTTGGAAAAACATCTTTAGCTAAATCAATTGCTGAAAGTTTGAATCGCAAATATGTTAAAGTTTCATTAGGTGGAGTTCGTGATGAATCAGAAATTCGTGGACATAGAAGAACATACATAGGGGCGATGCCAGGGCGAATAATTCAATCAATTCGTAAAGCCGAAACGATCAATCCATTAATGTTATTGGATGAAATTGATAAAATGTCTCATGATTTCAGAGGCGATCCTGCATCAGCTCTTCTCGAAGTTTTAGATCCTGAACAAAATTCAAATTTTTCTGACCACTATCTTGAAGTTGACTATGATTTATCAAAAGTTATGTTTATCGCTACTGCAAATAGTATCAATACCATTCCAATTCCTTTAAGAGATCGAATGGAGATCATAAAGTTATCGGGCTATACCGAAAATGAAAAAATTCATATTGCTAAAGAACATCTTCTTGCTCGACAGATTAAAGATAATGGTTTAAAGCCAAAAGAGTTAGTAATATCAGAAGAGGCAATTTTATCATTAATTCGAAAATATACTCATGAAGCAGGGGTAAGAAATTTAAATCGTGAGATTGCTAATTTGGCTAGAAAAACTGCTAAAATTTTAGTTACTAATGAAGCTCAACAAGTGCATATAACCAATCAAAATCTCAGAAAATATGCAGGAGTTGAAAAGAAAAATTATGGCATTGCTCATAAAGATGATATGATTGGGGTTACTACCGGATTAGCATATACCGAATATGGTGGAGATTTACTTGATATTGAAGCTCTAAAATTTTTAGGAACTGGTCAAGTAAAAACTACAGGAAGTTTAGGCGATGTTATGAAAGAATCAGCATTAACAGCTCTTAGCTATGCTCGAAGTATGGCAAAAAAAATAGGAATCGAAGCTAAGGAATTTAACAAATATGATTTTCATATTCATGTTCCTGAAGGTGCAACTCCAAAGGACGGACCATCAGCAGGAGTGGCGTTGTGTGTTTCATTAATTTCAATTTTATGCAACAAAAAGGTCAAAAAAGATGTTGCTATGACAGGTGAAATAACGCTGATCGGTAATGTTTTGGAAATTGGCGGATTAAAAGAAAAACTTCTCGCTGCTGTCCGCGGTGAAATTAAAACAGTATTGATTCCTAAGGATAATTTGAAGGATCTTGAGGAGATGCCTAAAGAAGTTACTAGACATTTAAAAATTATACCCGTCCAAAATGTTGAACAAGCTCTCGAGCTGTCTTTAATTGGTTATAAAAAAACTAAGTAAACCTAATTAAAATCTATTTTAACGAAATATTTTAACTGTGTTTTTCGAGAATACAGGCGCTTTTAATCAAAAATTTTGTAGTGTTTTTAAGATAAGAAAAATTCAAAATAAATAAATCTTGTAAAGAAAATAAGTAAAATTATAATTATTAAAAAAATATTTGAAAAATTAGTCATGCAAAAACATCCTGATCATAAAAATCTTCTTTTAGCAACTGTCTTGTCATTTATTATCCTAATTGCTTGGGGATGGTTTTATGAAAAACCAAGAATAGATAAAATTCAAGCTCAGAAAGATTTTAGCAAAACTGAAGATTCTCAATCAGATTCGCAATCGAAAAAAATTTCGTCAAGTGATGATAAAAACAAAAAAGACTTGGAAAGAACTGAAAATGTTGAATTAACTAACGAAAAAAACCTAAGTTCCCCAGTTGAAGCTATTGCTTTCAAGGCTCGAGAAGATGTTATAGCTCAAACGCAAAATCAAAGAATAAAAATTAATACCAAGGCTCTGCATGGATCAATATCTTTAAAAGGCGCTCGTTTTGATGACATAACGCTGGTGGATTATTATGAAAAAGTTCCCAAGGCAGATCAAGAAAACAAAGAAGTTGTTTTATTTTCGCCAAGCGAGAGTAAAACTAGATACTTTGTTGATTTTGGTTGGATCAGTAGTAATAAAAATATTGACTTGCCCAACCCAAATACGCTATGGAATGCTTCGAGTAAAAGTCTTAGTTCTGATCAGGAGTTGACATTGTCATGGCGAAATAAACAAAATATTGATTTTATAATTAAAATAGCGGTGGATGAAAATTACATGTTTAATGTTAAGCAGATTATAAAAAATAATAGTAAGAGTAAAATTACTGTCTCAAGCTATGGCAGGGTTAATAGACTTTTAAATAATATTGGTCAATCTAATTACATTCTTCATGAAGGAGCAATAGGGTCAATCCAAGGAATACTTCATGAAAAAAAATACGAAGATTTGATTGAAGAAAAAAATCTAAGCCTTACAAATAATAATCAAGCTGGAAGTTGGCTAGGAATAACTGATAAATATTGGCTAGGAGCGATAATTCCTGACAAAAACCTTAACTTCAATGCTAAATTTGCTTTTGAAAATAAAGCAAAAAATAATTTTTTTTCAGTTGATTTTATAGGTGAAGAGGTTGAAGTAGCTAACAATGATGAATTGAAGTTAGAGCATCATTTATTTGCTGGAGCTAAGAAAGTAAAGCTTTTAGATCACTATTCAAGTAAATTTGAGTTAAATCTTTTTGATCGTTCAATTGATTTTGGATGGTTCTATTTTTTAACTAAACCTTTCTTTTTTATAATCGATTTTTTTAATAAATTTTTTGGTAATTTTGGTTTGGCAATCATTAGTATGACCGTTCTTATCAAGTTGGCATTATTTCCGATGGCTAATAAATCATATGAAGCAATTGCAAAAATGAAGACTCTTCAACCAAAAATTGAATCAATTCGTCAACGTTTAAAAGATGACAAACTGGCGTTAAATAAAGAAATGATAGAGTTGTATAAGCGAGAAAAAATTAACCCCGCATCTGGATGTCTTCCAGTTTTAGTTCAGATTCCAGTATTTTTTGCTTTGTACAAAGTCCTGTTTGTTACATTGGACATGCGTCATGCTGAGTTTTATGGTTGGATTAAAGATCTATCTGCACCAGATCCGACATCAATTTTTAATTTATTTGGATTATTACCTTTTGAAGTTAGTTCAACTTTCACTATTGGAGTTTGGCCTATTTTGATGGGATTGACAATGATTATTCAGCATCGTTTAAGTCCTCCTTCAACCGATCCTACTCAAGCAAAAATATTACGCTTTATGCCATATATTCTTACTTTCGTTTTAGCAGCCTTTCCAGCAGGGCTGGTAATTTATTGGACTTGGAGTAATGTTTTATCAATTATTCAACAGGTTTATATCAATAAAAAAATGACAACAAAGTAGTCAAGTTAGTGAGATACTTCAAAATTAAGATGATGAGTTTATAGATAATAGAAAATTATAAATTTCAATTCCAAATTGAAAATCAAAAGTTAATTGATCCACATTCTCAATAAATTATGGTAAATTCCACTAAGTTGAGAAACTGCATCATGTTCTGGATTATCTCTAACTAGGGAGCGAATGGTGGTATCCATATCGAACAATATCGTACGTTGATTGTCTTGACGAATCATACTTTCAATGGCGATATTGACAGTAATTCTTGAGCCTTGAGTAATTGGTTTTAAAAAATGTAAACTACTCGAAGGAAACATAATCATATCACCTGCGGGAAGTTTTATTTTATGTGTTCCATAATTATCTTCGATAACTAATTCACCATCCTGATATTCATTTAAATCACTTAAAAAAATGGTAGCACTTAAATCTTGACGAAGTCTTAGTCCATTTTCTAAATCATGTTTCAAAGCACTCTCAATTTTAGTTGGATGTCCTTGACCTTCGTGAAATTTTTTAAAAATCGGTGGAAAAATTCTATTGGGAATTGCTGAAGAGATAAACAAAGCATTAGCTTGCAAGGCCTGAAGAACTTGCTGACCAAAATATTTTGCCTCAATGCTGTTAAGAGGTAATTGGTAATGCTGAATTTGTGAATTATCGTTTAAGATTGGTTTGAAATCAGCCTTATTTAAAGCATTTTTAAGCTCGCTAAGTTGAAGATTAGAGATTATTTGTGGTATTTGTAAAAGCATTATGTAAAAAATAAAAATTACCCAGTTACAGTAAACTCAAGTGTTTAACGATGAATTAATTTTTAAGCTTAAGTTTTATAACTTTAACATATTTGCAAGCTATTAGAAAAAATTCAAGATATTTTTTTAATTTTCAGTAATAAAAGCGATATTGTTTAGTCCTTGATTTTGCAAGATCGCCAAAAGTTGACTAACAGAACTATATCGACTTTGTTGATCGATAAAAAGATGTATTTTTTGATCAGGATTATCCTTGGCTATAGACAAAAGATGTTTTTTGATTTCAGAAACTGACATCTGGGTATCTTCAAGAAAAAAATAACCTTGAGCATTTATGGTAATTTTTACTATTTTGTTATTATCAATATTTTGAGCTGATTCTTTAGGAAGATTAACATTTATTGCCGAGTGAATAATTGGTGCACTAATCAACAAAATTACTAACAAAACTAACATAATATCAACCAGTGGAGTCATGTTGATTTCTGCAAGAGGCGCTTGAAGTTCTTCGCGCTGAAAATCATTTCTCATGGCTATTTATTTAAATTAGAGGCAGAACCGTAAACGGTTAATTGTTCTGCAAGATGACGAAGATTTTGAACTAACAATCGATTTAAGCGAACAAAGCTGTTATATGCTAAAACTGCTGGAATTGCACAAAATAAACCAAATGCGGTTGCAACTAATGCTTCAGAAATAGGAGCTGATATAACATTTAACGAACTAGATCCTTGAGTAGCTATATTTCCCAAAGCATGATAAATTCCCCATACCGTTCCAAATAATCCAACAAATGGAGCGCATGAACCAATTGAAGCTAGTATTGTTAAACCTCGATCAAGCCAAAATCTAATCTGGTCTAAATTTTGGATCAAATGCATTGTGAGAATTTCTTTACGAACTTCAATCGAAGAATAATTCAATAAAGTTTTTTGAATATTTTTTGCCTCAAGCAAAAGAAATTCAACGGCACTTTTAGCTTTGATATTTTCAAATTCTGCAAAATTATTAATGAACATTTTTTTAGCCCATTCTTTATCTTCATGATATTGCTTAGCAAAAATTTGGTAAGATTGATATTGCCATTTAAGCTTTAAGCCTTTGTAAAAAATTACATACCAGCTTAGGATCGACATAATCAAGAGTATTAAAAACACTGCACTTAATACCCAATCACCTGAGAAAAAAACATTAACAAAACTCATAAAAAATAAATTTAACTAGAAATGACTTATATAATCTTAAAAACAATTGGAACCATTATTTGAGATCTAATGGATTTGTTATTAGATTTTGCAGGAATAAAATGCCAATTTTTAACAGTTTCTAAAGCTGACAAATCAAGCATAGACGAACCACTTGAATTAAAAATAGCAATATCATCAACCAATCCTTTTTCATTAACTATTACTTTTAAAGTTACTTTTCCTTCGATACCTCTTGACCTTGCAAGTTCAGGATATATTGGACTTGGGTTGTTTAACTCTTCAGCATCAAAAATTGCATTGGTGGTAAAAGAATTTTGATTTAATGAATTTTGCGAGACATTGCCAGTGCTGATTTTTTGGGTATTTTTCAAAGCAATATCATGAGCTTGAGAACTATCGGTAAGGGATTTTTTAAAAACATTTTGTGTTGAGGAATTTTGGGCAATATGTGATTTTGCGACTAGCGAAACGGCAATAGTTTGTTTAAGCAATTTTGGAGTTGATGTTGTAAAAAAACTTAAAAATAAGGTAAGGTGAAGAATTAAAGCCATAGCAGCAGCTAGCTTAACTAAAGAATTATTTGCAGCTAGTTCAAATAGCTGAAAATTATTTTGTAAAATATTTACTTTGTTATCGTTAAAATATTGCAATTGATTGCTAAATCGACTTTGATTTTGATTCATAATAACTTAAGGCATTTAAAAAATTAAATAATTATTTATGAATTTTATTATCATTATTTTGATAGTCAATTTCATTTTTTAAATTTAGGCTATTTAATATTAGTTAATCTCCAAATTTAATTAAGGAAATATAAAAGGTTTTTTATCAAGAAATATATTTTTAAATTTAGCGTTATTAGAGAAATAAAATTAGTTCCATCAAGAGTAAAAAATATTTTTGTTACAAAGTCCAAAATGCTATAGCGAAGGGATTTTAAGCTAAGAAAAAAATACTTGAAAACTGATTATGTGATATTTTTGAATTAGTTATAAAGAATATAACTTAGAAAATATCCAGAAAATTAACAATATCTCAAGAAATAAATAGTTTTAAAATATTAAAATTCTGCATTGTTTGTTTTGTGGTTGCAATGTTAATAATGATTTATCTTGATGAAATAAGGTAAAAAAATATTGGTAAAATAAAAATTCATTAACACGCTATAATATCAGTTTATCTTTAAAAATAAGTTTGTTATTAAAATAAATATCTTTAAACAAAAACAAACAAGAACTGCGGATATTTAACTTATATAAATTAATTAAAATAAATTGTAATAAGGGCATTTATTTATGAAACTTCAAGTAAGTTAAAAAAAATATAAAATTTAAGTTCCTCCAAAAAGAAAAAAGATAGGCGTTTGTAAGAAATAAAAAAATTTAAATTTTAAATATTTTTAAACAAAAATTATCAGTTTTTCAAATTGGTTATCTTAAAAAAATTAAAAAACAATAAAAGGGCTTCAAAGCAACGGACAGTAAATGAAAATTTTTTCTTGATAGCTACTTGCAAATTATTTTTAGAAAATTTAAAATCATCATATCATAATGATTAAAGTTAATAAATTGAATTTAAATTTTATTAATAAATCAATAACTAACTAAATCCAAAATCTATTATCAAATCTTAAGGATTAATCCTTTACATTTAACAATAGATTCTGCATTTAGTAAATTTTTCCATTAACTTTAAACAATTCTTCAAATGCCCAGAATTTCAGTTGTTGCCAAAAAATACGCTAAATCAATATTTTTAGTGGCAAGAAAAAATAATAATCTTAATGAGGTTTATGAAGAGCTTAACGCATTCAAGCAGAACTTTAGCAGCAGCTTCTCGCATGAATTGAAAAACCCAGTTATTTCAAAAAATGATCTGGATAAAATTATTAAGGAGGTTGCAAAAAAGTTTAAACTGGGTTCTTTAACAACTAATTTTTTTGCTTCTATCGTTCGTAATCGTCGTTTAAATTTGTTCCCAGAAATTTTTGAAGAATTTTGCAGAATGCATCGAGAATATCAAAATATTCTTGAAGTTGAGTTAATTTTTGCAAGCGAACCGAAAAAAGACCAAGTTGAACAAGTTAAGATGGTAATTGGAAAGAAATACCCAGACAAAAAAATTGCAACGCGAATTTTAATAAAAGAAAAAATTCTAGGCGGTATGCAGATTAAAATAGGCTCGCAAATGGTTGATGGAAGTCTTAAAAACCAACTCGATCTAATTAAGAAAGAGTGTCTAGGGGTTATAAATTAATTGGTATTAAACGATTATTAGATCGTTAAAGTTTAGCAATATTTTAAAATAATCTCATGATTTTTTGGCTGTTAACAGACTTTACGCTTGCCTTTTATTTTTTTTAGTAAATTATATTTTATAAAACTTTAAACAATTTTAATTAAAAAACATTAAAAATTATGGAACTTAAAATCGAAGAATTTTCCAATATACTAAAGAGAACAATTGAAAATTTCCACACTTCTGCAGAGTTCGAGGGAGTAGGTGAAGTTATCAAGGTTGGTGATGGTATTGCCAAAGTTTATGGTCTAGATAAAGTTCAAGCTGGAGAGCTTGTTGAATTTGAATCTGGAGTTAAAGGAATGGCCTTAAACCTCGAAACAGATAGTGTTGGGATTGTAATCTTTGGCGATAGCCAAAAAATTAAAGAAGGTTCTAATGTTAAAAGAACAGGCAAAATCGTTGAGGTTCCTGTTGGTAAAGCCTTGCTTGGAAGAGTTGTCGATGCCCTTGGTAATCCCATAGATGGTAAAGGGGCGCTTAAAGATGTTGAATATCGCAGAGTTGAAATAAAAGCTCCAGGAATTATTGCTCGTCAATCAGTTTCTGAACCTATGCAAACTGGTATAAAAGCAATTGATAGCTTAATACCAATCGGAAGAGGTCAAAGAGAATTAATTATTGGTGATCGTCAAACAGGTAAAACTGCAATTGTTATCGATACCTTCATCAATCAAGCTAAAGCTCATCAAGAAAATGATGACAAGAAAAAACTTTATTGTATCTATGTCGCAATTGGACAAAAAAGATCAACTGTTGCTCAGATTGTTAAAACTCTTGAAGATGCAGGTGCTATGCAATATTCAATAGTAGTTTGCGCTTCAGCTTCAGAAGCTTCGGCGTTACAATTTTTTGCACCTTATACCGGATGCACCATGGGCGAATATTTTCGTGATAATGGTATGCATGCTTTAGTTGCCTATGATGATTTAAGTAAACACGCAGTTGCTTATCGTGAAATGTCATTATTGCTACGTCGTCCACCGGGACGCGAAGCTTATCCTGGAGATGTTTTTTATATTCACTCGCGCTTATTGGAACGTGCTGCTAAAATGTCTGATGCCATGGGTGGTGGATCATTAACTGCCTTGCCAATCATTGAAACTCAGGCGGGAGACGTATCTGCATATATTCCAACTAACGTAATTTCAATTACCGATGGTCAAATATTCTTAGAAACAGAGTTATTTTACAAAGGTATTAAACCTGCTGTAAACGTTGGTCTTTCAGTATCAAGGGTTGGATCAGCAGCACAAACTAAGGCTATGAAACAAGTGGCCGGAAGTATCAAGCTTGACCTCGCTCAATTTCGTGAACTTGAAGCATTCGCTCAATTCGGTTCAGATCTTGATGTTGCAACTCAGAAACTTTTGGATAAAGGTCGTAAACTTACTGAACTTCTTAAGCAGGAACAATATAAGCCAATTGTTGTTGAAGAGCAGGTTGTTGCAATATATTGCGGAGTTAAGGGTTATCTTGATAAAATTGCCGTTAAAGAGGTTACTAAATTTGAAAAGGAATTTATTCGTAAGCTCAAAACTTCTAACCCTGAAATATTGCAATCTATCAAAAAAGAAAATAAAATTACTGAAGAAAATGAAGCTAAGCTTAAATCTGCAATTGATGATTTTTTACAAGTATTTATTAACCATGCTCCTGCAACTGATATTGATCATAGCGGTCTGTCCGATCGTCTTGAGCATAAAAAAAATTAAGGTCTAATAAAAAATAATAGCTCTTAAAAAAATTTACTATGGCTAATTTAAAAACACTAAAAACCAGAATTAAGTCTGTTCGCTCAACGCAAAAAATGACCAAGGCTATGAAAATGGTTGCAGCATCTCGCCTTAAGAAAGCTAAGAATGCTGTGGAACATTCTCGACCTTATGCCAATAAAATTCGTGAAATGTTAGTTGATCTTGCTGGAAACATCGCTAATCGCAACAATTTTGATGAAAAATTTCCCCTTCTAACTGGCAAAGCGATTGATCACAGCAAAACTCATTTGTTATTGGTTGTATCTTCTGATCGCGGATTGTGTGGTGGTCTAAATAGCTCAACAGTTAAATACACTAAAAACCGTATTACGCAAATTATTTCACAAGGTCATTTAGTTAAAATTTATTGCGTTGGTAAAAAAGCCTATGAGCAACTCAAAACAGCTTTTAGCGATAAAATCATTCAGCGTGAATTTGGTATTTTCAAAAGCAATATCACTGTTGAAAATGCTCAGCATATTACCAACAAATTGATTGATTTATATAACCAAAATCAGTTTGATGTTTGCGAAGTAATTTTTAGTAAATTCAAATCAGCAATTTCTCAAGAACAAATTTCTAAACAATTAATTCCTGCTCAGATTTCTTATGAATACAATCAAGAAAAGCAAGAATCTCCGATTGTCTATGAGCCATCACAAGAAGAAATTTTAGAAGAATTATTAATAAAGAATATCACAGTTCAGCTTTATAATCTTCTTCTAGAGAATAATGCTTCTGAGCATGGTGCAAGAATGGCAGCAATGGAGTCAGCAACCAACAATGCTGGCAAAATGATTAAAAATCTAACATTAGTTTACAATAGAACTCGTCAAGCCAATATTACCAAAGAATTGATAGACATTATTTCTGGGGCAAATACTGTTTAATTGGCTATTTTTCCTTTTAAATATCCACCAAATAAAATTAAATATGACACAGAGAATCAGCTATCTTAACGGCAAATATTTACCACATGAAAATTGCTTAGTTCATATTGAGGATCGAGCATTCCAATTTGCTGATGGTGCATATGAAGTTACTCTTTTGGAAAACAATAAATTAGTTGATGGTCAAAATCACTTAGTGCGAATGATGCGAAGTCTTAATGAATTATCTATTACCCATAATTTTACAATCGATTCTTTAATTGAAATCCAGCTTGAATTATTTCGACGAAATAAATTAAACTCAGGTTTTTGCTATCTTCAAATTTCGAGAGGTCATGCCAACAGGCAACCTAGCTTACCGAAAGATATCGAACCAACTATTAACGCAACTGTTAGTGAAAAAAAAATTTTTAGCCCTGAAGAATTTGCCAAAGGAATTAAAGTTATGACTACCGATGATATCAGGTGGCATCGTTGCGATATCAAAACAGTCAATCTTTTAGCTTCAACTTTAACTAACCAAAAAGCCAAAGATCTTGGTTTCGACGATGCAATTTTTGTAAGAAATGGGATTGTTACCGAAGCTACTTATGCCAATGTTTTTATCGTTGATAAAAAAAATAATTTAATTACTCATCCAGCAGATAACAATATTTTGTGTGGTGTAACTCGCAATCGTATAATTAAAATTGCTCAAGAAAACAAAATTAATGTTATTGAAAAAAAATTTAGAGTTGAAGAAATGTCTGAGTCTAGCGAAGTTTTTTTAACTAGCTCAACCTTAAAAATTCGTCCCGTTAGTCAAATCAATGATGTAAAAATTTTTAATAATAATCATAGTAAACCAACTTTAACCAAGGCTATTAACGATAAATATCAAGAATTTATTTTAAATCAGTAAAAGTTCATAATACAATCATACTAAATTTCATATTATAAAATAATGCTTAATAACTACAACTGTTGGCTTAATGTCGAAAAACCAATCGGATATTCTTCGGCAAAAGTTGTAGCAATTGTTAAAAAAATAACTCAAGCTAAAAAAGTAGGCCACGGTGGAACTCTTGACCCATTTGCTTGTGGAGTGTTACCAATTGCCCTTAACAAAGCTACCAAAACTGCTGAAGCTTTAATGAGCGCAAAAAAACAATATCTTTTTACCATAAAATTTGGAGAATTTCGTGATACCGATGATTTAGAAGGAAAGGTTGAAAAAACAAGTGAATTAAGAACAACAGCCAATAACTTTGCTCAAACATTATTTAAATTTATTGGCAAAATTGAGCAAACTCCCTCTAAGTTTTCAGCGATAAAAATTAATGGCAATAGGGCCTATGATTTAGCAAGACAAGGTCAAGATTTTGAAATGCCAAAAAGACAAATTGAAATATATCAAATAAAATTATTACATTTTGAAAAAGATTTTGCGCAAATAAGCGTTGAATGTTCAAAAGGTACCTATATTCGATCCCTTGCTAGAAGCATCTGCCTTGAGCTTGGTATTTGTGGGTATGTAAGTTACTTAAAAAGATTAAAAGTTGGAAAATTTTTAAGTTCCTCAACAATTTCACTTGACGAATTAAAAGCTAGAGTCAATAATGGTGTTATCTTTTTAGATGGCTCGATGCTGTTGTTGCACGATGTCTCATAATGCCTGCCCTGATAAATTAAGTTTAAACAGAAGGCTTTGTGTTAAGTGTTGAAATGCTTTAAGTTGTTAAAGTTAATAGCAAAATTATTGGTAAATTTCAAAAGTTTGAGTCGCAGTTTTTGCTACAAATTTATTGTTAAAAATTTCTTCTAGTCTTTGTCTAAAACATTGCAAGTTAAGGTTGTACAAGATATTTTCATGTAAATGTTAGATATTTTGTTTTTGTTAATTTAAAAAAATAAAAAAATGTTGTTCTCAAAAAAAACCAAAAAAGAAATAGTTGCTGAATTTGCAAAAAATAAAAATGATACTGGATCAGTCGAGGTTCAGTGTGCAGTTATGACTAAACAAATTGATAGTTTAGTTGAACATTTAAAAATTCATAAAAAAGATCACTCCTCACGAAGAGGTTTATTAATCCTTGTTAGTAAAAGAAGAAGATTGCTTGATTATCTTAAAAGAGAATCTTTATCTGAGTATGAAACTCTAATTAAAAAATTAGATATTAGAAAATAATTTAGTTCTTATCAAATTTTATATTTAATTATTATAGTATTTATTTGATAAGGCGAAATGAGATCACATCGTCTGAGGTGGTCATTTGTATTAATTAAAAGCTGAAATTATGTTTAATGTTGTTAAAAAAGAAATCTTGTTGAACGGCAAGCCTCTCACTATTGAGACTGGCAAAATTGCCCGTCAAGCTAGCGGATCTGTTATTGTTTCTCAAGGAAATACTACGGTTTTGTGTGCTGTAACCGTTGCAAGTAAAGCAGCAGAAGGTGCTGATTTTTTCCCTCTTACTGTTAATTACCTAGAAAAATCTTACGCAGCTGGTAAAATTCCTGGCGGATTTTTCAAAAGAGAAACCAAGCCAAGTGATGCTGCAACCCTTATTGCTCGATTGATTGATCGCCCAATTCGTCCAATGTTTCCAGCAAATTTTTACAATGAAGTAAATGTTGTTTGCACGGTTCTTTCTTACGATCCATCTTGCAATCCAGATATTCTAGCTTTAATTGCTTCATCAGCTGCCTTGGCAATTTCTGAAGCTCCAATGGATGAAATCGTTGCAGGCGTAAGAGTTGGAATGATCAACAATGAATTTGTTCTTAACCCTTCAAATGAAGAATTAAAAAATAGTCGCCTTGATCTAGTTGTCGCTGGAACAAGCTCGTCAGTATTAATGGTTGAATCGGAAGCTAAAGAATTGTCTGAAAGCGAAATGCTAAATGCTGTTAATTTTGGTCATCAAGCAATTCAGCCAATAATTGAAGTGATTAAAGAATTACAAGGTCAATGTGCTAAGAAAAAATTAGTTG
The DNA here is from genome assembly GCA_014190355.1 of Alphaproteobacteria bacterium. Classification (GTDB taxonomy): domain Bacteria; phylum Pseudomonadota; class Alphaproteobacteria; order Rickettsiales; family UBA1997; genus CAILUF01. The sequence goes on along the minus strand of BJGH01000002.1, from coordinate 57,005 downwards.
TTGCAAAACCTGATAATCAATCACTTAAAAATGACATTGCTAATTTAATTAAAGAAAAATTAATTAGAGCTTATAAAAAACTTGAAAAACAAGCTCGTGTAGCAGATTTAGAAGCAATTGAAGAGGAAATTAGTAGCAAGTTTCTTAACGAAGCTAATGGTATTGATAGCAATAAATTAAAAGCTATTTTCAAAGAACTGTCACAAGAAATTGTAAGAAATGATATTTTGCAAAATAGTATCAGAATTGATGGCAGAAAGCCTGATCAAATCAGACAAATCGCCGTTGAAACTGGCTTACTTCCACAAGTTCACGGTTGTGCCTTATTTACTCGCGGTGAAACCCAAGCACTAGTTGTTGCAACTTTAGGTGCAGGTGGAAAAGATCGTCAACTTATTGAAAATCTTGATCCAGGAATGGCTGAAGAATCATTCATGCTTCATTATAATTTCCCTCCTTACAGTGTTGGTGAAGTAGGACAATTAAAATCACCAGGAAGAAGAGAAATTGGTCATGGCAAATTAGCATGGCGAGCAATTAATCCGGTCTATCCTACTCTTGAAGAATTTTCTTATACAACTCGTATTGTTTCAGAAATCACCGAATCAAATGGCTCATCTTCAATGGCTACTGTTTGTGGAACTTCGCTAGCATTGATGGATGCAGGTGTACCAATTAAATCTCCTGTTGCAGGTATTGCTATGGGTTTAATTAAAAACTCTGACAAATATGTTATTTTATCTGATATCATGGGTGATGAAGATCATCTTGGTGATATGGATTTTAAAGTTGCAGGAACTCGTAATGGTATTACCGCTTTGCAAATGGATATTAAAATCAATGGCATCAACAGCGAAATCATGAGTAAAGCTCTTGAGCAAGCTTTGCACGGCAGAATGCATATTCTTGGTAAAATGGAAGAGGTTATGAGCGCTCCACGTTCTGAACTAAACAACAATGTTGCTCGTATCGAAACATTAAATATTCCGCAAAAGAAAATTCGTGAAGTTATTGGCTCAAGAGGAGCGGTAATCAAAGAAATCTGTGCAGTTTCAGGTTGTGCAATTGACATCGAAGATAGCGGTGTAGTTAAAATCTCTTCAAATAATTCAGAGTCAATCAAAAAAGCGGTTTCTATGATTCAAGATATCACTTTTGAACCTGAAATTGGCGATATTTATGAAGGTCCAGTGGTGAAAGTTATTGATGCAGGGGCATTTGTTAGTATTTCTAACAATCGCGATGGTTTCATTCATATTTCAGAACTTGCCGATTACCGTGTTGATTTTGTAGAAGACGTAATCAATGAAGGTGATATTGTCAAGGTTAAAGTTATTGGCTTTGACAAAAGAGGTCGACCAAAATTAAGCTATCGTTGCGTTGATCAAGCTACTGGCGAAGACATCTCTGATCGTATTACCAACAAACCCCAAATCGTCGATGAAAGAGAGTTTGGAGGAAGAGAAGAAAGAGGTGAGCGTCGTGATCGTGGTGATCGCGGTGATCGCGGTGACAGAAGAGACCGTGGTGATCGCAGAGATCGTGATCGCGGTGATCGAAGAGATCGCTCTGATCGTGGAGATCGCGATGATTCATCAAAAAAACGTCGTGGATTTTTTAATTAATAATTATTTAAAAATCACAAAACTTCACAAAAATATTTAATTATAAATAAGTTTTGAGAAATCCAAAAAATTCTTTACCACTTGAAATTTTAAGTTTAACTTTTAATTTCAAGTGGTTTTTTAGTAGGAGAAATTGCCCAAATTTAAAAATCAAATTAACTTAATTAACTTGATAATTTAGTAATGAAGTAATTAAATTTAGATTGATTTAAATAATACCAATTCAGCCTTAAAAAATTAAATTTTTTAATATCATTCTAATTTTATTTTTTACTGAAAATCTCAAATTAAATTAATTAGCAATAAATCAGCAAGTGCTATTTAAAAAACCTCAAAGCAATACCAAAAAAATGTTGAGCATTGATATCAAGGGGTTATTTTTAAGATTATTATCACAATATTTATAAAATGCTTAAATCACTAATGATGAAATTAAAAAATCATTATTAATTTTTAAATTTAAAATCAAATTAACAAAGTTTTTTTAATCAGGATTAAAATATCCAATCAGACTTGTTAAAATAATTTGCAAATACAAAACATCGAAATAATATGGCAATAGCATTTAGTGAATTACAAAAAAAGCTTCAAGAAGCTTTTCCCAACGCTCAAATTGAGTTGGTTGATTTGGTCGGAGATAATGATCATTATAGTGTTAAAATTATCGATCAATGCTTTGCCAATAAATCATTAATTCAGCAACATAAAATGGTTAATCAAGCCTTAAAGGATATTTTGCAAGATCAGCTTCATGCCTTGCAAATCAAGACAACAAGTCAATAAAAGATTTTTATGAACGATATTTTTTCAAAAATTCAACAAACAATTGATAATAATCCGGTAGTTCTTTTTATGAAAGGAACGCAAGATTTTCCTCAGTGTGGATTCTCTGCGGTAGTAGTTCAGATTTTAAAAAATCATCAGGTTAATTTTCTTGATATTAATGTTCTGTCTGACCCTGAAATTCGTCAAGGCATTAAAGATTTTTCAGACTGGCCAACCATCCCTCAGCTTTACATCAAAGGTGAGTTTATCGGAGGTTGTGATATTGTTAAAGAAATGGCTCAATCAGGTGAATTGAAAGAATTTCTTAAGGAACAAAAAATTATTGGCTAAACATAAAGTTAGCAAGAATAAAGGTGATTTTTTTGCTTAAAATTTTATAAAATTAAAGGGTAAATAACTTGCTCAAAAATGTTGTAAACCATTTATTTATTATTCTATTTGATATAATATGACTTATGCCATTGAGATTGATAGTCTCAGTAAAACCTATCAAAAATCCGCTAAAACTCCACCTAAAATTGCTTTAGAAAATATTGACTTAAAAATTAAAAAAGGGTCTTTCTTTGGCTTGCTTGGTCCAAATGGTGCAGGTAAGTCAACGATCATCAATATTATGGCTGGATTGGTTAATAAAACATCAGGAACGGTAAAAATTTCGGGAATTGATATTAGCGAAAATCCGGTTGCATCGAAATTTAAAATTGGTATTGTTCCGCAGGAGTTAATAATCGATCCTTTTTTCAATGTTTTTGAAACCTTGGAAATATATGCTGGATATTTTGGCATTAAGAAATCCTTACGAAGAACAGATGAAATCATTGAAGCATTGGGTTTAAAAGATAAAGCTAAAGCAAAACCAAGAAGTTTATCAGGAGGAATGCGCAGAAGACTTTTAGTTGCTAAAGCGTTAGTTCATAATCCGGAAATTTTAGTTTTAGATGAACCAACCGCAGGAGTTGATGTTGAGTTAAGAAATCAGCTTTGGCAGTATGTAAAAAAATTAAATGTTGAAAATAATACAACCATTTTGCTAACTACGCATTATTTAGAAGAAGCTGAGCAGTTATGTGATGAAATTGCCGTAATAAACAAAGGTAAAGTTATTGCTTGCGATAAAAAAATTAACTTGATGAAATTGCTTTCAAATAAACAACTTGTTATTTCTTCGCATTCAGCAATTCCCCAAGAAATTTTTGCAAATTTAGAGCAAGTTGAGGTAAAATTTAACAGTGTTGACGAAGTTATTATAACTTACGATCCAGAAAAATTAGCAGTTGAAAAAATCATTAATTGTATCGTTAATACCAAGATGCCAATTAAGGATATTTCAACTAAGCAACCTGATCTAGAGGAAATATTTAAACATCTTATAAAACAACAATGAAAGATTTAATATCAATTGATCAATTAACTATAAATCAGGTTAATGAAATCTTGGACAATGCACAATTAATTTACAAAGATTTTGATCTTAATAGTAACAAATTAGAGAATAAATTATTAATAAATTTTTTCTTTGAAAATTCAACAAGAACAAGAATGTCTTTTGAGATTGCAATGAAGCGTTTGGGAGGAAAAGTTTTAAATGTTGATATTTCACTTTCGTCTTTAAAAAAAGGTGAATCAATTATCGATACTGCAAAAACAATTAATGCTATGAAACCAGACTTTGTAGCAATTCGTCATAATTCTAGTGGTATTGTTAGCTTGCTTAATAATTATATCGATGCCTCACTAATCAACGCTGGCGATGGAACTAATGAGCATCCATCACAGGCTTTACTTGATAGTTTTGTTATTCGTCAACATAAAAAAACTTTAAATAATTTAAAAATAGCAATTTGTGGCGATGTCCTGCATTCGCGAGTTGCTCGATCAAATATTAAATTGTTAAAAAAATATGGCTGCGAAGTTAGATTGATTTCTCCACCAACATTAATAACTAGCGATTATCGAATCTGGTTAAAAAATAAATGGAATATTGAAGTTTATGAAGATTTAATAACTGGTATTAGTAATGTTGATGTTATCATGATGCTGAGAATCCAGCAAGAAAGAATGATTGGTTGCTATATCCCTTCGCTTGCAGAGTATTACAAACTTTATGGCTTAGATCATCAAAAATTACAATATGCTCCAAAGGCGATAGTTCTTCATCCAGGACCAATCAATCGTGATGTAGAAATTTCTTCACAACTTGCTGATGATAAAAAAGTCAGCTTGATACTAGAACAAGTCAGCTCTGGTGTTGCAGTTCGTCAAGCTTTGCTATTATTTTTGGCTAAAAATTAAACAATTTTAATTTGTAAAAAAACTTTTAAAAAAAATACTTGTTTTTTTGAATAGTTAAATTTATCTGAAGATGTTTTAAAAATTTTAAAAGATTTAACAAAATAAAATTGACAAAAAATTATTGAAGTAAAAAAACCTTTACAATTAATTTTTTTTGATTAATTTTTGCGATCCCTTTTTATTTTTTTTGATTATCTTTCTTAAGGAGATAATCTTTTTTCTTAAACTTAACCTAAATAAAAGAAATGGAACAAGAGCAAGAATATGATCGAGCTAGAAACTCGAAAGTTTATTATTTAAATTTTAACAAAAAAAACTTCGGTAAAAATAAATCTAGCAAGGTCAAAAAAAACGATAACTCTTGTTTGAGAAAATTTAAAACTATAAAGGATTTTATTATAGATTTTAAACCTAGTATTCCCTTGTATTGTATTCGTCCTCATGCTCTTAAAAGATCAGCTAATTTTTTCTTAAAAAATTTCCTTTGCCCAAATCATCCTTCGTCAGTACTATATTCAGTCAAAAGCAATTCTGATCCAGTTATTTTAAGTCACCTTTTCGATTCTGGAGTAAGAAAATTTGATGTTGCTTCACTTTCAGAGGTTAAATTAATAACAAGCTTGTTTGGAAAAAAAGTAAAAATGTATTTTATGCATCCGATAAAAGCTAAAGAAGCTATTAAATCAGCTTACTTTGATTTCGGGGTTCGTGATTTTTCTCTAGATTCGTTTGATGAATTGTCAAAAATTCTCGAAGTAACTAAAAATGCTAAAGATCTTAATCTTCATGTTCGTCTTGCAATCTCAAATTCAAATTCGGCAATCGATTTATCTGGTAAATTTGGAATATTACCTTCTGAAGCAACGGGATTATTGAGAAAAGTTAGAACAATTGCTAAAAATTTAGGAATTTGTTTTCATGTTGGTTCGCAATGCATGGATCCAGTGGAATATCGTCATGCCATAAATACGGCAACTGAAACTATAAAAAAAGCTCGCGTTAAGATTGATGTTCTAGATGTTGGTGGTGGTTTTCCTTCGGTATATCCTGGAATGGTTCCATTGGATATGCAAAGTTATTTTGATGAAATTTTTGAAGCAATCAAAAGTGCAAAATTTTCAGAAAATGTTGAGATTTGGTGTGAGCCTGGAAGAGCTTTAGTTGCTGAAGCGATTTCTTTGGTAGTTAGAGTTGAAGCTCGTAAAAAAAACATGCTTTATATAAATGATGGAACTTATGGAGGATTATTTGATGCTGGTTTTCCAGGTTTTATTTACCCAACTAAAGCATATCGATTAAAAAATCCCAAATCCTTAGAAAGTGAAAAAGTTGCGTTTGGATTCTATGGTCCAACTTGCGATTCAATGGATTGCATGAAAGGTCCATTTTATTTACCTGATAATATTGCTGAAGGAGATTATGTTGAAATTGGTCAACTAGGAGCATATTCAAAAAGTATTAGAACAGAATTTAATGGATTTGGAGAGGTAATGCAAATTGAAGTTGAAGAGGAATCATTTGATTCGATGTACTTAGATCCTGAACAGCAGGTCGTTAATTCAAAAATTGATGAGTAAAATACAATTCCAATTTTAGATTTAAATTTATTAATAATAATTTTAGCGTTGACAATGACTGAAAAAAAAATAAAAAAACAAGATTTGTTAAAAAAAGTTGTAAAGCATATTGATATTACATCTTTTGATTCCAGAGAAATTATTAAACAAATGAATGATATGTCATTCACTTCTCGTGATTTGGCAAATGCATCAAAAATTTTTAATATGATGTTGAATGATTCTAAATGTTCGACCATTTTAACTCTTGCTGGATCAACCTCGGCTGGAGGATGTATGAAAGTTTATGCTGACATGATAAAGTATAACATGATTGATGCAGTTGTTGCAACAGGTGCTTCAATAGTTGATATGGATTTTTTTGAAGCCTTGGGTTTTAAGCATTATCAAGGAACTTCTTTTATTGATGATAAGTTTCTTCGCGATAATTACATTGATCGAATTTATGATACTTACATCGATGAAGTTGATTTACAAAAATGCGATCATACAATTTTTGAAATAGCTAATAGTTTAGAAGCTCGTCCATATTCATCTCGTGAGTTTATCTGGGAAATGGGCAAATATTTAGAAAAAAAAGCTAAGAAAAAAGATTCTTTAGTTCAGTTGGCATATCAAAATAATGTACCTATTTTCTGCCCAGCTTTTACAGATTCATCAGCGGGTTTTGGTTTGGTATTGCATCAAGCTAAAAATCCAAAAAAACATTTAACTATTGACTCAATTGCTGATTTTCGTGAATTAACAGATATTAAAATTAAAGCTAAAACCACCGGCTTATTAATGATTGGTGGAGGCGTTCCTAAAAATTTTGTTCAAGATACTGTAGTTTGTGCTGAAATTCTTGGCAAGGAAGTTGACATGCATAAATATGCTGTGCAAATTACTGTTGCTGACTCAAGAGACGGAGCATGTTCTTCTTCAACTCTCAAAGAAGCGTGTTCATGGGGCAAAGTTGATACCGCATATGAGCAAATGGTTTATGCAGAAGCATCAAGCGTTATCCCTCTTTTAGCATCAGATGCTTATCATAGTGGATTATGGAAAAAAAGATCTCGACGAAATTTTGCAAAAATATTTAAATAATTCTTAAAATATATTTTCAAATCTTAAGGCAAAATCTAAGATTTTTACTTAGATAAAAAAACTTGTTAATCAAAAAAAATAATCTAAATTCAAAGATGTTATTGGATATCATAGTAATATTCATAGCCTACAAAATTTATCATGAAGGTATATTTATTCTAAGTTAGTAGATTATTAAATTTAAAAGATTTTATCACAAAAAATTTTGTTAAATTTTGTCTTTTAGAAATCATTAGTTTTAATCAAAACCTTCTTAAAATTTTATAAAAGTTTCAAAAAAATCGTTAAAATCAAGCCATTAATTTTAGATTGATATAAAAATTATAACCTATGTTCTTATAATTATTTTATGACAAAACAACACTCAATATTAAAAGTTATTGCTTTATATTTAATTGCAATAATATTTGTTGCTTTTAATCTAACATCAATAAAAATTCCAGCGATCTCAACAGTCTTTCCATTGTTTGATTTCATGATAGTTTTTTATTTTGCAATTTTTCGTCAGCGTTTTGGCATTTGGTTTATTTTTCTGCTCGGAATCTGGAATGATGCTTTAACTGGAAACTCTCTTGGTGTTACATCGCTATGCTACATTTTATTGGTTAGATTTTTCTTAACCATTAATCAAAAAATGCTAATTAGAGAAAATTTTATTCAGATTTGGCAACAGTTTATAGCATTTTGTTTTGTAATTATTGGTATTAAATGGGCATTACTTTCATTGCTTGATGGAGTTTTTCATAGTTTGATTGTTCCATGTTCACAATTTTTATTAGCAGTATTTTTGTATGTTCCTATGCATAAATTTTTTGACTATCTTAACGAAAAATTGTTGGAAGGGGAATAAGTGCTCAGAGATATTCGCAAAAACAAAATTTTTAATCGACGAACTTTGATTTTAGGTGCAGGGCAGTCTGCATTAGCCGGAATTTTGGTGTTAAGATTAGGTTACTTACAAATTTGGAAACATGAAGAATATTCAATTCAATCTGACAGTAATCGAATTAAACCAATAATTAATCCTGCTCCGCGAGGAATGGTTTTTGATCGTAATGGCATTTCTTTAACAAAAAATGATAGTAATTTTCGATTATTACTTTATCTTGACAAAAAAAGAAATTTTAGCGACATAATAGAAAAACTCTCGCAAATACTTGATTTATCCGAAGAAGGAAAAAGTATATTTTTAGCAAAAATTAAAAACGCTCGACGCAAAAATATTATTTCTTTAATTGATAATTTAGGCTGGGATGATCTTGCTCGCATTGAAACCAATTCTCATCTTTTACCAGGTATTTCAATTGAAAGTGGAATAATTAGAAGATACCCATATCCGCAAGAAACTGCTCATTTCTTGGGTTATGTTTCACTCCCATCTGAAAAAGAAATTGACGATAACGAACAGGCTCTTTTTATGCATCCAGATTTTCGTATTGGTAAATTTGGTATTGAAAAAAGCTTTGATGAAGTTTTGCGAGGAAAATATGGAGTAAAATATGTTGAGGTTAATGTTAAAGAGATTCCGCTTAGAACCTTGTCAACTAAGCAATATAGTGAAGGTTCAAGAATTAATTTATCAATAGATTTTCCTTTACAAAAATTTGCTACTGAAAGAATCAAAGATGATGTTGCATCAGTTGTGGTTATGGATGTTAAAACCGGCGAAATTCTAGTTTATGCGTCATCACCATCATTTGATCCAAATAATTTTGTTGAGGGTGTTTCCAAAGACTATTGGAAACAATTAAATGATGATCCTAAAAAACCTTTAAGCAATAAACCAATTTCTGCCCTATATCCACCAGGTTCAACATTCAAATTAATGGTTGCGCTAGCAGCGTTGGAAAATAAATTTAATCCTGCAACTCGAGTTTACTGCTCGGGATCTTATCAGCTTGGCAAAAGAACTTTTCACTGCTGGAAAGAGGAAGGTCATGGTTCGCTTGATTTGGTTTCGGCAATTATGCATTCATGCAATACTTATTTTTTCACAGTTGCCAATCAATTAGGGCATGAAAAAATTTTAGAAATGGCTAAAAGATTTGGTTATGGTAGTAAACCTGATATTAGCATACATGGCGCAAAATCTGGATTAATTCCATCTGAAGAATGGAAGCAAAAAATCTTTAATCAGCCTTGGGTCAAAGGTGATACCTTAAATACAGCAATTGGGCAAGGTAATGTTTTGGCAACACCTCTGCAAATGGCAGTTATAACTGCGCGTATTGCCAATGGCGGAATCCCAATTAAACCATATCTCGTCAAAAATCAAAATATTTTTAAGCAATATGACGAATTAAAATCTGAACCATTAGTTAATTCATCATATTTAAAGTTAGTGCAAGAAGGTATGAGAAGAGTTGTCAATGAGGCTGGAGGAACAGCTTATGGCAAAAGAATTGAAGTTAAGGGTTACGAAATGGCTGGCAAAACAGGTACTTCGCAAGTTATTTCAAAGCGTGAAAAAGAAATGTCTAGCGCAGAAAAAGAAGCCAATGCTAACCATGCAATTTTTGTAGGTTACGCTCCTGTTGATAATCCAAAATATGCAATTTCAGTTGTTGTTGAGCATGGCAAGAGTGGATCAATGGCTGCCGCACCAATTGCCAAAGATATTTTTACTGAGCTTCAGGGTTTGAATAAAATAAAAAGTTAAATAAATTTTAATTTTTAAAATTTTTGTTAAAAAAATTATTATTTAAATTTTTTAATAAAAGCACTTGCTCTTTGAAAAAAATTTGTTAAATTTTTAAGCTAATTTTAAATTGCTTTGATAAATTGATACTATTAAATTGGATAAGTAATGCCATTTCAACTAAGAAAATTGAAGTTTTGCTATTAATAATCTAACGATTTTTTTGCTAAAATTTCTTAAAAGCTTGAGTTGATCAGCCTAATATAAGAAAGATTTTTATCTAAAAAAATATCTCGCTAATTTGCGATAACTAAAATATTTTTGTTAAAATTATCATTTTTTAGGTGAAATGGTATAAATCAGTATTGTTATCAGATATCTGGGAGTTATTTTTTTGCTCAATTTTTTTAATGAAAAAATTGCCAAGGTCAAATAGTTCCTAAGTTTTAAAAACATCTCAAATATTCATATTGTTGGATTGCGAGATTATTTATAATTTCGAAAGTTTTTAAATTTATCGCATTATTGGTTTATTGTCACTTTAGTGGTTAATAATTTCAAACTTAAAAAATGGTTTTAAGAATAAATTAGTTTTGTTAAATTTTATTAATGAAATAATTTTTCTTAAGCTAATAAATCAGATTTTAGTTTTCATAATTTAAAATTTGATAAACTCAAAGCAAGTCATGCTTTTCTAAGCTCTAAGCCTTTTGTAAAGGTTTAAATTTTATAAAACTTAATTTTTTTTACGATGCAAAATACTGGAAAAATTACCCAAGTTATCTCAGCGGTAGTTGACGTTGAATTTGAAAATGGTGAACTACCTGCCATCTACAATGCTTTAGAGTGTCAAAATGATGGCAAAAAACTTGTTTTAGAAACCGTTTTACACATTGGTGAAAAAACCGTTAGAACAATTGCTATGGACTCAACTGATGGTTTAACACGCGGTAGTGAAGTTAAAGATACAGGCAAGCCTATTACCGTTCCAGTTGGTGAAGCAACTTTAGGAAGAATTATGAACGTTATCGGCGAAGCTATTGATGAAAAAGGCGATATTCAAGCTAAGGATCATTTGCCTATCCATGCCACAGCTCCTGAGCTTGTTAAACAAGCTACTGAAACAGAAATTTTGGTTACAGGAATTAAAGTAATTGACCTTCTTGCACCATACGCCAAAGGTGGAAAGATCGGATTATTTGGTGGAGCAGGGGTTGGTAAAACAGTTTTGATTATGGAACTAATTAACAACGTTGCTAAAGCTCATAGCGGATACTCAGTGTTTGCAGGTGTTGGTGAAAGAACCCGTGAGGGAAATGATCTATATCACGAGATGATGGATTCAGGAGTTATCGATGTTAAAGATTTAAAAAAATCAAAAGTTGCCTTAGTTTACGGTCAAATGAATGAACCACCCGGAGCGCGCGCTAGAGTTGCATTAACTGGTCTTACTCAGGCTGAATATTTTCGTGATAAAGAAGGTCGAGATGTATTATTTTTTATTGATAATATTTTCCGTTTTACCCAAGCCGGATCAGAAGTATCAGCACTTTTAGGGCGTATTCCTTCTGCGGTGGGTTATCAACCAACCCTTGCTACCGAAATGGGTTCTATGCAAGAGCGAATTACTTCAACTAAAAATGGTTCGATCACTTCGGTGCAAGCAATTTATGTTCCTGCCGATGACTTAACAGATCCTGCTCCTGCAACATCATTTTCGCACCTTGATGCTACCACAGTTCTTTCGCGTCAAATTGCTGAAATCGGAATTTATCCAGCAGTTGATCCGCTTGACTCAACTTCGAGAATCCTTGATCCAAGAATCGTTGGAGATGAGCATTATCAAGTTGCTAGAGAAGTTCAAAAAATTTTACAAGCTTACAAATCTCTGCAAGACATCATCGCCATTTTGGGGATGGATGAGTTATCAGAAGAAGATAAGCTTACAGTTGCAAGAGCTCGTAAAATTCAAAGATTTTTATCGCAACCATTCCATGTTGCTGAAGTGTTTACTGGTTCACCAGGAAAACTAGTTTCTTTGGAAGATACTATCAAGGGCTTCAAAGCTATTTGTGCTGGAGAATATGACCATCTTCCTGAAAGTGCATTTTACATGGTTGGTAATATTGAGGAAGCAATTGCCAAAGGTGAGAAATTAATGAAGAGTTAATGGTTTATTGGCAAATTAACTTATCATTGAAATTTTCATAATTTTAAAATTTTTCAAATTTAGGAACAATTTAGTTCGCTATTTTTAAAAAATTTATAATCAAAAAAAATTTCGTGAAAAGCTTAATTTACGGCAATATCCAAATAGCAATAATTTGTTTAAAAAAATTTTATGAATTTACATATCGAAGTTGCTTGTCCAGAAGGAATGTTATTTCAAGGAAATTGTTATTTAGCAGTTGTTCCAGCATCATCTGGAGAAATTGGCGTTATGGATAATCATGAGTCATTTCTTGCTAATCTCAAGGAAGGAGAAATCAAAATATTTGACAACCAAAATAATCTCCTCAAGGCAATTCCGGTTAAATCAGGTTTTGCAGAAATGCAAAATAGCAAATTAATTATTTTAGTTAACTAACATTGATAATTTCTAATATTTATCAGCAATTATGATATTTTCTTAATTGTAACTAGGTTTTAACTAATTAGAAAAATTTTGCCATATTCAAGGCTTTATCCAAGAATATTTAAAAATAAAATATCTTAATTTTAAATTATTTAAAAATATTTTTGAGCAATTATTCTGATGATTTTGTCCGCTGAAAGATTTTTAAAAAATTGGCCGTAGTTTGGCTAATAACTTCTTCAACACTAACATTTTTAAGATTTGCGATAGCTTCAACAACATGAAGGGTATATGATGGTTGATTGATTTTACCACGAAAAGGCATGGGAGCAAGATATGGCGAATCAGTTTCCACTAACAAAAATTCCAGAGGAATTTTTTTAACAATTTCTTGCAAATCAGATGCATTTTTAAAACTAACAATTCCAGCAATTGAAATATAAATTCCAAGATCAAGAGCAGTTTTGGCAAGTTGGTATGTGCTAGAAAAGCAATGTAACAATGCTGGGAAATGTTGTTTTTTCTGCTCAGCTAGCAAAATTTTAATCATATCTTCATCAGCATCTCGACTGTGAATTATGGTAGGAAGTTGAAGTTGTTGAGAGGCAAAAATATGTTCTAAAAAAATTTCTTGTTGTAAAATTTTGTGAGTTAGATCATGAAAATAATCAAGTCCAGTTTCACCAATACCGATAATTTTTGGATGTAAATTGATTAACTTAATCAGGTCATCAGCTTTGATTCTAGGTTGTTCAAAGACATTGCAAGGATGAATTCCAACAGAACAAAAAATATTATCATTGATTTTGGTGTAATTAAGCAAGCGATCAATATCAGTAATTCTAGTGCAAATAGTTTGTAAAATTTTAACTTTATTGATTTGACAATTATTTAAAATCTCTTCAAGTGCAAGACCTTTCTCTTCAATTAAATCAAGATGGCAATGGCTATCAACAATAAAATTTTTCATAAATTTGTTAGTGTTTTTTACTGCGAATTTGCCTTGAAGAAATTACTAAATTTTTACTGTTAAAGGTAATAAAATTTGGTAAGGATTTAGTATTATCAATGGGATTGCGATTATTAAAAAAATTATTTCTATGATTAAAATTTGGCAATCTTTGAAAATTATAGTTAGTTAGAGATTGTGATGAGGTTAGATTTCTTTTGGTTTGATAAATTTGCCAAGCCTTTGTTTTTCTGATTTTAGCAAGATAATCATCGCGAGAAAAAATCACAATTGGTAGAAGTTTTATCAATTTAATAAAATTTTTCCAGCGATGAAAATTTTCGAAATTATCAGCTCCCATGATCCAGAAAAATTCATGGTTTTTATGGCTTTTTTGAAGGCGTTGAATTAATTTAATGGTGTATATTTCCGCAAAATTTTTAACATAAATTTTAGGATGATTTTTTACGAAATTCTGACAATCTTTAAGGCGTTGCTGATGGCTTAGATAATTGCTCTGATCTTTGAAGGGATTGAATTTGGTTGGTATCCACCATAATTGATCAAGGTTAAGTTTTTTAATTGCCAATAAGCTGATATGAAGATGTCCGTCATGTGCTGGGTTAAAGCTGCCACCTAATATTCCAATTTTCATTAACCTAAAATTATTGCGATTAAAATTAACAATCCAAAAACAATATTTTTTTTAAAAAATTTTAGACATTGTTGGGGATTTGTTAAATTGCATGAGTTAAGCTCTAAGGTCATAAAACCAAGAGCAAGTAGTGCTAAAATAAAAAAAACTATATTAAATTTATTGAACAATCCAATAAATAGCAAGCTAAAAAAAATTGTTAAACTTAAAAAATGTAAGATTTTTTTAGGATTGCTAAAAAAATTGTTAATGGTTATCGCGCTTGATTTAACACCGATTTTTAGATCATCTTCAATATCTTGAAAGGCGTAAATTGTGTCATACATTAATGTCCACAAAATGAGCGCTAAATATAACAGCAAATGCGATAAAGTGAGGCGATTAATTGTCGCATAACTTGCCATTATTGCCCCAAAGTTAAAAGTTAATCCTAAATAAAGTTGAGGAATATTAAAAAATCTTTTCATCAATGGATAGGTAATAACTAAAAAAAGTGCAAAAAAACCACTGATGATAGTTGCAAAATTAAATTGGTAAAGCACGATAAATGACAGATCAAGAAGGATGAAAAGTAAAATAATAGCTTCCTTGCGCGAAACTTTTTTACTGGCTAAGGGACGGTTTTTGGTTCGCAAAACCTTTTGATCAAAATCTTGATCAAGTAAATCATTGATAATGCATCCTGCAGATCTCATTAAAACTGAGCCAATAAAAAATAGTAAGATAAATTTTAAGAGATTGAAAGGGAGATTATCTTGGGTAATTTTATAGCTTAAAGCAATCCCAGCAAGGCACGGGATAAAGAGAAGCCATATTCCTGTGGGTTGATTTATACGAATTAATTTTAAATAATCAAAAATTTTCATCAAATTTGGTTTGATTTTTTGGACAAGCTTTTATTAAAATGAGTTTTTAATAAAAAAATTTAAGAAATAAATCACAATAAAACTTGCATGATTTGTTATCTTAGATTAAGATTATTTGATGTCAAACACTTGAATATTCAAGAGTTAAGCTTGATTGTGTGTTCGAATCATACTGATTAATTTAATTTTAAAAAACCATGCATAAATTGTTAATTGCCAATCGTGGTGAAATCGCATGTCGTATCATTAAAACTTGCAGAAAAATGGGTATTAAAACTGTAGCAGTTTACTCTGATGCAGATATAAATTCATTATTTGTGCAAATGGCTGATGAAGCTGTCAATATTGGTGCATCACCATCATCACAAAGCTATTTAAATGTCGAAAAAATTGTCAATGCCGTTAAAAAAACAGGGGCAACGATGGTTCATCCCGGATATGGTTTTTTATCGGAAAATCGTAAATTCGCAGATGCCTTGGACAAAGCAGGGGTAATTTTTGTTGGTCCTTCGACTTATTCAATTGAGATGATGGGTGATAAAATTGAATCAAAAAAATTAGCTATAGAAGCAGGGGTTAGCACGGTTCCTGGGCATATGGGTGTTATCAAAGATGATCAAGAAGCAATAAAAATTGCTCAGCAAATTGGCTTCCCGGTAATGGTTAAAGCTTCTGCTGGAGGTGGTGGCAAAGGAATGAGAATTGTTTGGAAAAAAGAAGAAATGGTTGAAGCTTTTCTTTCGGCTTCCAATGAAGCGCGAAATAGCTTTTCTGATGATCGAGTTTTTATCGAAAAATTTATTGAAAATCCACGACATATTGAAATTCAAGTTATTGCTGATAAACATGGCAATATCGTTTGTTTAGGTGAAAGAGAATGCTCAATACAGCGTAATAACCAAAAAGTTATCGAAGAAGCTCCTAGTCCTTTTCTAGATCCAGCAACTCGTGAAAAAATGTATGAACAATCAAAAGCTCTTGCTCAAAAAGTTAAATATTATTCAGCTGGAACAATTGAATATATCATGGATAAAAATAAAAATTTTTATTTTTTAGAAATGAATACTCGATTACAAGTTGAACATCCTGTTACTGAGCTGGTTACTGGTCTGGATATTGTTGAATTGATGATCAAAATTGCCTTGAAGGAAAAATTACCATTCACTCAAAAAGATATTAAACTTAACGGTTGGGCAATTGAATCAAGGGTTTATGCTGAAGATCCATCGCGAGGTTTCTTACCATCTTCTGGAAGAATTAATCTTTACATTGAGCCAGAAGAAAATAATCACGTTCGCGTTGATACCGGTGTTTATGAAGGTGGAGAAGTTAGTATGTTTTACGATGCTATGATCGCTAAGTTATGTTCTTACGGCAAAGATCGACTTGAAGCAATCGAACATATGCGTCACGCGTTGGGCAGTTTTGCAATTGGCGGTGTTTCGCATAACATTAGCTTTTTGGAAACGATCATGAAAAATGACCGCTTTATCAAAGGCGAACTTTCAACTAGTTTTATCAAACAAGAATTTCCTGCAGGTTTTTCAGGAAGTGAATTGGACTCACAAGCTAAAGAGGTTTTGTTGGTTGTAGCAATGCAAATTTTCTTAAAAAATTATCAACGCAATGCTTTGATGACCAGTCAACTTCGCAATCGTCAAAAACAGATTTCAGAAAGATGGGTTATTGTGATCGATGAAAATTCTTATCTGATCAATATTATTAACCGTGATGAGGGTATCCTTAAAATTGAATGCGATCGTCAAGAAATTGAGCTTAAAACCTCGTGGAATAATGGTGAAAAACTTTTTCGTGGACAAGTTAATGGCAAAAATATCGGCGTAAAAATTCGTGATAATAACAACACCGGAAGTTACTTATTGCAATATTCTGGATTAGATGCTTTTGTTAGTGTTTACTCTCCGCGTATTGCTGAGTTGAGCAAATTCATGCCTAAGATTCAGAAAAATGCTAAACCTGTCAATTTAACTTCACCAATTACTGGTAAAATTATTCGTTTTAAAGTTGTGCAAGGAGATGAGGTTAAAGCTGGACAAGATCTTGTGGTAATTGAAGCAATGAAGATGGAAAATATCATTAGAACTGATCATGATGTTAAGATTGGAAAAATCAGATTTAAAGAAGGTGATTCGGTAGGAATTGGTCAAGTGGTAATTGATTTTGAGAGTTAAATAATTTTAATCCAAAGCTATTTTTGCTAATACACCACTACTAAAAGTTAATAGTGGAATTAAGAAAATATTTAAACCAAGTAAAATTTTTAAATGTTGTGCAAAATTATCTAAAATTGCTAAACATGAAAAAATAACGATTGGTAAGATTAATGGCAAAATTATAAAAGCGATTAAAGAAATTGAGCCTTGCAATATTGCTAAACTTGCTCCAAAACAACAGATAAAATTTATCAATAAACTGGCAAGAAAAAACAGTAAAAAAAAGTTAGTTAAAAATTGTACCGATAAGCCTAAAAGCCAAGATAAAAATACCGCTAAGACAACATTGAACAAACAATTGCTAAGCCAATTAGCAATCATTTTTGCAAAAAAATAAATTTCAAAATTTGAACATTTGATCATTATTTGTTCAAGTGTTCCATCGCGAAAATCCTCTTGCAAAAACTCAAAACTACTAGCCAAAAGACTAAACAGCAAAGCAAAAATACTTGCGCAAGTTATCAGTGATTGATATTTTGATTCACTTGATAATTCTATCTTAAATGAGCTTTGTAAGGGAGTTATTATTAAAACAAAAATGATAAAAAAACTTAAAAAAAATAAGGAATTATTGATAAAATTTTTGCGTCTTAACAATTGTAATTTAATTTGTTGATGAAAAATTATTAAAAATTGTTCCATAGTTTTTAAAAATTATCTACCATATTTGTCTTCGAAACGA
Source organism: Alphaproteobacteria bacterium (assembly GCA_014190355.1). GTDB lineage: Bacteria > Pseudomonadota > Alphaproteobacteria > Rickettsiales > UBA1997 > CAILUF01. The sequence goes on along the minus strand of BJGH01000002.1, from coordinate 39,040 downwards.
ACAATGTCATCTTCGCCAAGGTAAGAGCCAGTTTGAACCTCAATAATCTCTAAAGTGGTTTTGCCATTATTTACTAAGCGATGTTTTTTACCTACGGGAATGTAAGTTGATTCATTTTCTTTAAGAACATATTCTTTATTGCCGCACACTACTTTGGCAATTCCTTTAACAACAACCCAGTGTTCACTGCGATGATGATGCATTTGTAAGGAGAGCGAGGCATTTGGTTTAACGGTAATTCTTTTAACTTTGAATTTTTCATCAAGATCAATTGTTTCAAAACTTCCCCAAGGGCGAAGAACTTTGGTATGGCTGATAACTTCTTCTCTTTTATGTTTTTGTAATAAATTAAACATTTCCTTAACGTCTTGGGCATTGTTTTTGTTGATTACTAAAAAACAATCTTTAAGGCTAACAATTATTAAATTTTCTACGCCAATACAAGCAATAACACCATGGCGTGAATTGATATAGCTATTTTTAGTTTTTAAGGCATAAACATCGCCAATTAAGCTATTGTTATTACTATCTTTTGATGATAAATCAGCAATAGCTTGCCAAGAACCAATATCTGACCAGCCAATATCCATAGGCATTACCGCAATTTTTTCAGCTTTTTCCATTACTGCATAATCAATTGATATATTTGGACATTTTTCAAAATCTTCTTGATTAAGTCTAATAAAATCTAAATCCTTAACTGCTTTGCTGAAGGAACGAACGCAGTTGTTAAAAATTTCGCCATTTAATTGGCGTAAGTTTTGTAAATAAGTTTTGGCACTAAAGAGAAAAATTCCACTATTCCAAAAATAATTTTTGCTCTTAATAAATTTCTCAGCTTTGTCTTTATTTGGTTTTTCAATAAATTCCCTAACGGTAAAAATTTTATTTTTTATGTCTAGTTCCTTATCAGCTTTAATATAACCATAACCAGTTTCCGGATAAGTTGGAACGATGCCAAAGGTAACTAAATATCCTTTTAAGGCTAATTCCTTAGCTTTATTAATGTGATTAACAAATTTAATCTCGTCTTTGATTAGATGATCGGAAGGCATTACCAAAATTAAATCATCGCTAACATTGCTTTCAACAATATTAAGACAGGCAACAGCGATAGCTGCAGCAGTGTTTCTAGCGCAAGGTTCAAGTATTATTGATTTTGGAATAATTTTATTTTTTTGAAATTCTTCAGCTACAATAAAACGGTGATCTGCATTGCTAACAGCAATTGGTGAGAGAAAAAAATCTTGATTTTTACAGCGAAGAGCTGTTTTGCTAAACAAAGTTTTTTCCCCAAAAAAATCAAGAAATTGTTTAGGGTTGGCTTGCCGTGAAATTGGCCAGAGTCGAGTTCCAGATCCACCTGAAAGGATTACAGGAGTAATTTTATGATTTAGGGTATTGGCGTTGGTATAAGTATTGCCAGTGGTTTTTTTTCTAGTTTTTAAAAGTTTTGAGGAATTGTTTTTAGTCATAAATTTTAAATAAATCAATTGCTCCAAAACCAGCTATTTTCAGTATTCTGATTTGCTTGATATTGGAAAGATTAATTCCACCAAGAGCAAAAATTCTTGGCGTGAAATTTGTTGAATTAACAAAATATTTGTTTTTTATTAATAATCTAGAAAATTTATGAACTCCTATTCCAGATTTAGAGGGATGGCTTGTTGATTGAAAAATTGGACTAAAAAAAACCAGATTGGTTTTAAATTTCTTTAATAAAAAACAATTTTTAGGATGATGAAGAGCAATGCTAAAAATAAATTTTTTTGGTAAATTTACTTTAGCAAAATTTTTATTAGTTAGTAAATCATGATCAGAATAATGGATGCCATCAGCCTTTAATTTCATGGCAAGGGCGAAATCTTTACCAATTAAAAATTTGAAATTTTTTTGTGGATATTTTTTAATTTCATCAAAAATTTTTTGGGCTTGGATAAACCTCTCCAGCGAACTAAGATCGTATTCACGAAAAATTATTGCAGAATTTTTCGGTAATAAATTAAGTAATTGACAGGGTTGTGAAATTTTTTTGCGATCAGTGAAGAAAACGCAGTTGACTTGACTAGCTGGTGATTTATTATTTTTAGGATTAAAATGTTTAAATTTGTTAACTTCTAATAACAAACGATAATTTTTCATGATCAAAGAAAATTTAATTTCGATAAAAGAAAAAATTGCTAAAACCTGCAAAACCTTTAACCGCGATAGTTCAAAGGTTAAGATTATTGCGGTATCAAAAACTATTGCAAGTGAAAAAATCATTGAAGCGATTAATTTGGGTTGTAAAATTTTTGCCGAAAATTATGTCAAAGAAGCTCAGGATAAATGGTCAAAAATTCGTCAGGAATATCCCTCAATTGAGCTTCATTTGATAGGTCACTTACAGAGCAACAAGGTTAAAGAAGCCGTTGAAACATTTGATTGCATTCAAACAGTTGATAGCAAGAAGTTAGCTATTGCCTTAAAAAAAGAAATGATAAACCAAGGAAAAAAAATTGATTTAATGTTGCAAGTCAATATCGGTGATGAAGCTCAAAAATATGGAATTAAAATTAACGAAATTGCCGAGTTTATTAATTTTTGTAAAAATGAATTAGATATCGAATTTGCAGGGATCATGGCTATTCCTCCTGCTGAAGAATTGGCTTCGCCATATTTTGCGCTGTTAAAAAAAATTGCCAATCAATATAATTTTTCACAAATTTCAATGGGAATGAGTGGAGATTTTCAAGAAGCAATTGCTTTAGGTGCAACCCATATTCGCCTAGGAACGGCAATATTTGGGCAAAGGATTAAAAAATAATTTTTGTTTTTTTAGGGATTGCAATTAATTTTTCAAAGATTAGACTTTTGATAGATTTCAATTATCTTGCCGTAGATGATTTAAAAAAATTTACCTTCATTTTTCAGAGCCCGTAGCTCAGCTGGATAGAGCAACAGCCTTCTAAGCTGTGGGTCGGACGTTCGAATCGTCTCGGGCTCGCCAACCAATATATTATTTGACTAAATTTTGTTGACTTTTAAGCTTTTATAAGCTCAAGTAATTTTATTAGTAAATATTTTATTTTTCTTAAAAAAAATTATAAATTATTGTTAAAATTTGTTTTCAATTTTCTATGAATAACAATTTTTTAAAATCAAAAAAAAATTACAGCGCTTTTTCTCTAATTGAATTATCGATAGTAATTCTAATAGTTGGCATATTAGTTGCAGGAGTTACTCAATCATCGCGTTTAATTAACCAAATGCGCTTAATGTCTGCTAGATCAATTACCTTATCATCGCCGGTTCCATCGGTTAAAAATTTAATTGCATGGTATGAATCAGTTGGTGAAAAAAGTTTTAATGAAGGTGAAATGTCAAGTGGATCACTTCTAAGTAACTGGTTTGATAGTAACATTCAGTCATCATCTAAAATTAATGGTTTTCAGACTGTTGATGTAAATAAACCTCAATATGCAATCGACGATTCAACAAAGTTACCTGTGGCAAAATTTACTAATCAAGATTTTTTTTATTTGCCAGATGGAACTATTCCATTCAATAATACGCCTTACACCATTTTTTTTGTTTCACAAACTTATGCTTATTGTGCTTGCGGGCTACTTGGATCTGGAGATTATGGAGTTGGTCAAGGGGCTAATGCCTTTCGTTATGACGGAAGTACCTCAATTGTTAATTACTGGTGGGGTAATGATATTTATTTAACTAATTCAGTAACTATTCAAAAAATGACCATCCATACTTTTGTTTATAATTTAACAAATAGATATGGTTTTACCGACGGGGTATTGAAGGCTTCAGATGCAGCAACTAACCGAGTCTCAACAGCTAATAACAACACTATTGGCAAAACTTTTAATACCGAATTTATGAACGGAATAATTGGTGAAATTATAATCTTTGATCGAGCACTCAATCAAGAAGAAAGAAAATCAATCGAAAGCTATCTTGGAAAAAAATGGTCAATTAAGGTAAGTTAGGATTATGTTGCAATAAATTCTTCGATGGCATTACGAATTTCTTGAAGATGAGAAATGTGTGGAGTATGTCCAGATTTTTCAAAGATAATTTCTTTAAAATTTTTTATGCGTTTTTTAAAATAATCTTTTTGTGAAACATGAACCACTGCATCGCCAAATCCATGAAAATATAGTGTTTTGGGGAGTAAGTTGAGATCTAAATCAAAACAAGAAAAGCCGCATAATTGTTCATACCAAAATTTTAAATTATGGAAATTATTTTCCTCAACAGCTAGATCTCTAATAATTTCTCGAGAGTTCCGGTCATTCTTGGCCATCAAGGCAAGGAAGTCTCGTAAAAAAAGGGTTGAATTTTGGTTTAAGGCTAACTGAACTTTTTGATAAAGTTCTAATCGCATTCCTGAGCTAATTCTGTGATCCTTGAGCATTTGGAAGGGTGGAGCAATAAGAATTAAATATTTTGGTTTAATAATTTTTTTAACAATTGAACGAATAAGCAGTTGTCCACCCATGCTCCAGCCAACAGCTATTTCACAGTTTTGATATTTTTCTAATTCATTAAAAAAAAGATCCAAAGAATTGAATCTCGAGTAGTCAAGACATTGGATCTGGTATGAGGAAGTAAATTTGTGATAATTGAAAATTATCCCAAGGCTATCATGTTTTTGAGCCCAACCCGATAAGCATATTATTGAATTTGGGTTTTGGGAATTCATTGACTATTTCTTGTCTTCCTTTTTCTCTTCGTTTCCAACAAAATTGAAATCGCCAAATTTATTTTTAAATTTGCTGACCATCTCATTGTTAACATTGACGAAGTTATTAGCCTTATCTTGCCATGCTGGATGGTTTTTAGGGTCAACATCTAGAGTTAGTGTTGTAATAGTTTGTTTGTTTTTGGAATCTAAGCCCCAAGAAGTTAGTATTGGGAAAGTTGACCCATCGGTCATTTTAACTGTAACGGTATGTTGTTGGGGGTGAAAGCCTTCTAGCTTCGCCTTATTTGAAATTTTTGGACTAGACATGAGATAATTTAAAGTATTGATTAATTAAATTCTTGATTTAGAATATAGCTATCTTGATATTTGCGATAATTAATTTGATTAAAGTCGATTTAAACTAAATTGTTGTTTTAGTTTTATAAATCAAAAAAATAGTTAAAAATCAAAGCTACTTCGAAGTTGAAAAATCATAACTTAAAACATCTTTTGACATTAATAGAAAATATTTCCATAAATTATTAAGACATATTAGGTCGATTTGATCAACCAATCAAGGAGTTCTGTAACTATTATTCCATTAACTAATTTTTTTGTCAATAGGTTAAGTTGAAAACAAAACTTAATTTATCTTGACATGGTATTTTTTTTAAAAAAAAATCTGTATGCTAATATTAATGTGAAATTTTTTGCTGAATAAATGAAAAGAAGCCTTTTATTTAAAAAGAAAGCTCAAGATCTTGGTCTTCTGATCATTGAGGTTTTGATATTTATCGTTAAACGCCTTGCCAAAATAGCCTTTGCCAAGAGAACCATATTGTTTGTAACTAATGAAAAAATAAGAAGCGTCAATCTTGGTGTTATCCCTCAGATAGCGATAGTTCTTGTGATAGCTTGGATGATAAATATTTTTAATCAATCATTTCGTTATAATGAGATTCTCGAAGACAAATCTCGTGAAATATCGCGTCTTAAGTCAATAAATTCATACTTTGAAGATGAGTTTGATAATGTTAATGAAAAACTTAAAAAAATTAATGAATATGTCATTACTATAACTGGCTCTAAGCACAATGTTAAAGAGGTTCGCGATAATGACTCAAGTTCTAAAATTCCAAAAAATATTGATCAGAACCAACTCTCAAAGCGCGATAAGTTGATAATTAATTCAATTGCCGATAGCAAGGACCAAATGAATGACTTCAGATTTCTTACCAAAGATCGAATTAAAAAAATTGAGAACGCTATAAGTTTAACGGGATTAACTATAAAAAAATCTAAATCTGTAGCACAAAAAATTCTCAACAAGGCAGATTTTAAAGAAACATCATTGAACAACAGCTCGCAGTCATACTCTGCTCAGGGTGGTCCAGATGAGTCAAATTCAAGTAGCATTGACAATGCTTTAACTGGAAGTAAATATAAAATGGATGAAGAAATATCTCTTATGGAGTTCACAAGTGAGATTGACTACTTAATGGTTTTAGAAAAACTTGCTAAGGCTATGCCTTTTGGCAGACCAATGAAAAATTATTATGTTTCCAGTGGCTTTGGAATGAGAGTTGATCCACTAACGCATCGTTATAATCATCACAGCGGTCTTGACTTTGTTGGTGTTGCTAATGAAAAAATTATAAGCCCTTCCGCTGGAAAAGTGATTCTTGCTGGTAAATTTAGTGATTATGGAAATGCTGTTGTTATTGACCACGGCTACGGTATTTCAACGCGATATGGCCATCTTTCGGCAATTAAGGTTAAGGAGGGTGATATAGTCCGTCAAGGAGAGGTAATTGCCTTTCAAGGGAATACAGGGCGAAGTACTGGGGCGCACCTCCATTATGAAGTTAGGTATAAAAACATTCCTCTTAACCCAAGAAAATTCCTTGAAGCAGGGGAGATTCTCAACAACGAAAAAACCAAATATGTCAATAGCTAAAATCAGATCAAAACTTAATTCTGTTAATAACAACCAAGTTGGAATTAAGCTAGGTGCAATTACAACCAATCTTAAATCAACCCCAACAATTATTGCCCGTGATTTAGTAATTGAAGGTCAAGTAGAGAGCAAGGGGTTAATTGAAATAGAGGGTAATATTAGAGGAACTATCAATGGAAACTCTGTAATTATCAGAGAAGAGGGGGTTGTTGAGGGTCATGTTTTCAGTGAGTTCTTAAATATTCGTGGCAAAATTGAAGGAACAATTAAAGCTAAAAATATAAGCGTGTCTAGTAAAGCAAGAATAGTCGGTGATATTGAATATGGATCGTTAGCGGTTGAAGATGGTGCATCAATCGATGGTCAATTTAAAAAAATTCAAAATTCATAGAAGCTACTTTTTCTTAAGAGAAACCACTAATTGACTTGCTCAAAGCTTATGTGGATCTGAAGTTCTTTAAAATAATTAGACTCCTGTGCTTGATATATTTCGTTATTTTAGTTAATATTATAAAATCTGAACAAAGATTAATTTCAGGTTGAAATAGTTTATAGAATTTTGGAAAACATTCAGTTGAAATATAACTTTTTAGAAAAACTAAAACAAAATTTTAAGAAAACCTCTTTATTGGAATTTTTAATTTTTTAAAAAAATTAAAAATTTACTTTACATTATTTTTGAAAAGCCTTAAAAATATACTCCCATCCTAACCAACTTTCATGTTTTGGTTTGTTTTCTTTTAAAAATTCTTAATTAAATATAAATTCTATGTCGAGTTCAAGTCCTTTAAATGCTAATGGCATTGGTGTTACTGCAATTTTAGAAATGATAAAAAATAACGAAATCAAATTTGTTGATTTTCGTTTTTCAGATTATGCAGGACAATGGCTTCATATAACTCATTGTTCTGATATGATTGGCGAAGAAGAGTTAACAAAAGGTGTTGCTTTTGATGGATCTTCAATTTGCGCTTGGAAAGCAATTAATGAGTCGGATATGATTTTAATGCCTCAATTAGACACCGCATTTACCGATCCTTTTGCTAATGTTCCAACATTAGTTTTATTTTGTGATGTTATCGAACCTGCTAACAACAAAGGTTATGATCGAGATCCTCGCTATACTGCAAAAAAAGCTGAAGAATATTTACAAAAAAGTGGCATAGGTGAGGTTGCCTATTTTGGACCAGAGCCAGAATTTTTTGTTTTTAATGATGTTCGCTTTGAAGCTAATGAATATGGTAATTTTTATAGTATTGACTCTGAAGAAGCTCCTCATAACTCATCTAAAATTGTTGATGGCGGAAATTTAGCAAGAAGAGTTCAGAAAAAAGGAGCATATTTTGCTCCAATGCCAATTGATACTGGTCAAGATTTGCGCTCTGAAATTATTGAAACTATGCGTCAAGTTGGACTGACGCCAATTTTGCACCATCATGAAGTTGCAACTTCACAATTTGAAATTGGTTTTAAATATAGCACTTTAGTTGGAACCGCTGATAATATCCAAAAATTTAAATATGTTGTTCATAATGTTTGTCATGCCTATGGCAAAACTGCAACTTTTATGCCTAAGCCAATTTATGCAGATAACGGTTCAGGTATGCATGTCCATCAATCAATCTGGAAAGATGGTCAAAATCTTTTTGTTGGAAATGATCATGCTGGCTTATCAGAATTAGCGTTATTTTATATTGGTGGAATTATCAAGCATGCTAGAGCAATTAATGCTTTTGCCAATCCTACAACAAATAGCTATAAAAGATTGGTCCCAGGTTTTGAAGCTCCAGTTTTATTGGCTTATTCAGCGAAAAATCGTTCAGCGTCAATTCGTATTCCCCATGTTGTCAATGAAAAAGCCCGAAGAATCGAAACCCGTTTTCCTGATCCTGCGTCTAATCCTTATTTGTGCTGTGCAGCATTAATAATGGCTGGAATTGATGGTATTAAAAATAAGATTCATCCAGGGGAGCCAAAAAATCAGGATCTTTACCATTCAAGCGAAAAAGAATTAAAGAAAATCCCAACGGTTGCTAGATCACTGCGTGAAGCTTTAAGCGCTCTTGATAAGGATCGTGAATTTTTATTGCAAGGCAATGTTTTCACTGATGAGCAAATTGATGCTTATATTGATTTAAAACTTAAGGAAGTTGAAAGATATGAGCAAATGCCTCACCCTGTTGAGTTCGAAATGTATTATAATAATTAGAATATATTAGATAATCTATTTATTTTTTATTCAAAAAATAAATTTAAATTTATTTGGTTATTTCGCGGGGTTTTTTAACGCTTCCCTTTAAGTAAGAACAATTATTTTTAAACAATACTAAACCTGGCTTAGAAGAGATCTCTATGGATTTTTGTTGATTATTAACTTGATTTAAATTCGAATCAGAAAAATTTGAATTAAGAAAAGTAATACAAGAAGTTATTCTAGGATTTGAATTTTTAATATCTGAAACGCTTCTAATGCTGGGGTTGATTTTAGCAATATCTTGGCTAGGGGTTTTAAAAAATTTGGCAATTTTTCGGTGAATTTTGGCACTAATCCACGCAGGAACAATAACCGCTTTGCTGGGATTAAAAGAATGATCCTTTTTATTAGCAGGAAGCTTGTGATATCCTTTTTCGTTTGGTAACTTGCCGTGGTTATCAGTTTTTTCTAAATAGTCTTTAAATTTTCCATTGAACTCTTCAAGTTTAGAACTTAAAACCACATTTCTTTTCCATGAGTTTTGATTGTTAATAATTTGGTGTAATTCATTAAGATTGTTGGCTTCATTTCTAATAGTTTTTTGGCGATAAAAACTATTTACTCTAGAAAATAAGGTTGTCAAAATTGGAAGAATCGGGATTATAAAGCCAATTATTAGAGTTGCAAGACTAAGAGAAGGTACTAAGCGTTCAGTAATATTTTTAAAAGCATTAACACTAAAACCCGAAAAATAAGATAACCCTCGAAACATCGCACTTGTTTTAGTATAGCTTTGAGATTTTAACTTTAGTAATTTTTTTTTAGAGCCCTCATCTAAATCTGGATCATAAATGTAATCATTGATAATTTTTTTATTTACTGCTGAAATTTTTTTAGTAAGATGTTGTGAAAGATGACCATAAGTTGCGATATTTCTTTTGGCAACTCCTTCGGCAATAGCGGAAGTGACGGTTGTTATACTAGCTAAGGCAACCCCTGCAAAGAAATTTAATTTCATTGTTATTGCCAAGGAAATAGCTAAAAAAATTGAACTAACAACGGCAATTTTAAAGCGCGAACTAAATGCATTATCAAGTTTTTCTTGTCCCCAATTAGCAAAACACATCAAAATATTGTTATCTATATCTGAAGGGTTAGGGTCTGATTGATATAATGATCTTAATCTAAAGGATCCTTCATTGACTTCGTTAAAAAAATTATCGAAAGTATGGCGATTATTTTGTTCATAACTATCGCCTTCGAAAGCTTTATCAAGGGTAATTCGAAGACTATCCTCGTTGGGATTTCCTAAGAATTTAAGAAAGTTATGGGAATTATGGGGAATATTTTGAAGTAAGTTTTGAGTCATTTAAAGTTTATTTATAAATTTAAAAATCATATTGTAAAATTTATTTATAAATAATAACTCTAACAATTCAACATAAAATAAAGATTATAAATATTAAAAAGAAATTAAAAGATCGAGAATGGTTTAGATTTGATTTTTAAATGAAGATCATGTTCCGCAATAAGTATATCTTACCTTTTGGTGTTGTTTTGGAGCTAGGTTATAATAATGATTGTGTTCGTTTGCAATAAAAGGCTTTCTTAAGGCTTTTAGAAAATCTTGTAAAGGTTTAAAATTACCCTGATAACAATAATTGATAACTTCCTCAACAATATGATTTCTCGCAATTAAAAAAGGATTACAACTATTCATTTGATTGATAATTTTTTTTAAAGAAAGATTATCATCTTGTAATAATTTTATCCACCGAGTATGCCATGAATTGAGTTCGCTATTATTGCCGAATAATTCATTAAGCTGGCAATTATTGCTACTTAATTGTCGCATAAAAAAACTATAATCATAAGAGTTTTTTTGAAGAATCGCAAATAATTCATCGATAAAATTAATTGGAGCAAGTTTTTTAAAGCCAAGTTTGCTTGACATGATGTTGTAGTAATTATTAGAAAATTCTTGGTCAAAATAATCAATTATTTTCATAAATTCTTGACCTTGATTGCAAAGCAAATTTAAACAATTTGCTAAACAAAAAAGGTTCCATTTAGCGATTGCAACTTGATTTTTGTATGCATATCTACCATGTGAATCAATAGCACTAAAAACTTTGTTTTCGTTAAACTCATCAAGAAAAGCACAGGGTCCAAAATCAATTGCTTGTCCTGAAATTGCCATATTATCAGTATTCATTACCCCATGAATAAAGCCAATTGTCTGAAATTCGGCAATTAATTTAGCTTGCAAGCGAGCTATTTCTTTAAAAAATTCTAGATATTTATTTTGATGATTATTTGCCTTTGGAAAATGACGATTTATGGCATAATCAGAGAGTTTTTTTAGAGCGGGAATATTTTTTTGAAAAGCAAAATATTCAAAAGTTCCGACACGAATATGACTCTTGGCTATTCTTGCCATAACTGCTCCTTGTTTTACTTCTTCACGAAATACCGGATAATTTGTAGCAATTACACTTAAAATTCTTGTGCTATCAATGTTAAGATGATGCAGAGCTTCACCAATTATTAATTCTCTTATTGCCGATCCAAGAGTAGCTAAGCCATCGCCCTGTCGCGAGAATTTAGTTTTACCACTACCTTTAAGTTGTAGGTCAAAATAATTGTCATCTATCATAATTTCACCAAGCAGAATTGCTCTTCCATCGCCTAATTGTTTGACAAAATTACCAAATTGATGACCAGCATAAGCTAAAGCAATTGGTTGAGAGGTTTTGTGAATTTTATTACCCGATAAAATTGCTAGTGTTTCTGGTGAAGCAAATTCTTTTGCAGATATCTTTAAGGATTTTGCTAAACTGCTATTGAGATAAATAGCGTAAGCATCGGGAAATTTTTGAGGATTTATTTGTTGATAAAATTCAGTTGTTAAATCTTGATAATAGCTATTGATAAATTTTAACATTGACTAACTTTTAACAATAAATTTATTTTTTTAAAATTGTTTTACCAGCAAATTTTGCTTGTTTTCCTAATTGATCTTCAATGCGGATTAATTCATTATATTTAGCAGTACGATCGCTTCTGCATAAAGAACCTGTTTTAATTTGTCCAGCATTTGTTGCCACGGCAATGTGGGCAATTGTTGTGTCCTCAGTTTCACCAGAGCGATGAGAAATCACATTTAGATAATTAGCTTTATTAGCTAAATTTATTGTTTGAATAGTTTCGCTGAGAGTTCCAATTTGATTAACTTTTACCAATACTGCATTTGCCATATTTTCCTTGATTCCTTCAGCAAGAATTTTGGGATTAGTCACAAATAAGTCATCGCCAACTAGTTGAATTTTATTTCCTAATTTGGCAGTTAATTTTTTCCAACCAAGATGGTCATCTTCGCTACAGCCATCTTCAATTGAATATATCGGATAATTTTTGCAAAGTTTTTCATAGTAATCAACTATTTGTTCACTATCAAGCTTTAGGTCTTCCCCTTTTAAATTATAAAAACCATTTTCATAAAATTCAGACGAAGCACAATCTAATGCCAATACCACATCATCACCAATTTTGTAACCTGCAGCAGTGATAGCTTGCGAAATAAAATCAAGAGCTTGGGTTGTAGATTTGAGATTTGGGGCAAATCCTCCTTCATCACCAACATTGGTATTATGAAAATTTTTCTTCAAAAGTGATCGTAAATGATGGAATATTTCTGCACCAATTCTAATGGCATCTTTGATTGAATTTGCTCCAACTGGGGCAATCATAAATTCTTGAATATCAATTGGGTTATCAGCATGTTTTCCACCATTGATTATGTTCATCATTGGAACTGGTAAGAGATTGGCTTGTTGACCTCCAAGATAATAAAATAAATTTTGTTGAGCTGATAAAGCACAAGCCTTGGCATAAGCAATTGAAACAGCTAGAATAGCGTTAGCACCAAGTTTTGACTTGTTTGGGGTTGCATCGAGTTTAATTAAAAACTCGTCTAACTCAGTAAAAGATTGAAAAGTTTTGTTAATTATTTCCTTGGCAATAACATTGTTAACATTTGACACCGCCTTAAGAACTCCTTTGCCAAGAAATCTTTTTTCATCATTATCACGAAGTTCATGAGCTTCAAATTTTCCAGTTGATGCTCCAGATGGAACCGCACAAATTCCATACGAATTATCATCTAGAACAATTTTAGCTTCAACCGTGGGATATCCTCTTGAATCAATAATTTCAAGAGCTGAAACATTTTTAATTTTTTTGTTAGACATTGAATGAATTAAATCGGATTAAAATACCAAATTTATAATTAAAAACAAAAATTCGCATTTAAAGGTTTATTTGGTATAAATATTAAAATACAATTTGAATTTTATTTTTAGTGATAAAAAATAGATTTTTAGTTGTATCAACAAATAAATTATTAAACTTTAGCAAATTTGTCAATTTAGTTTTTTTATGTTTTTAATTAGGATAATAATAGTAGTTGCTCTTTTTTTAGCGATTGTCCCCTTAATTAACAAGGCAATTGATTACTTTGAAGAAAAAAGTCAAAAGGTAAAAACTATTGGCAAAAGTGCAAAAAAAATCTGGAATGAAAAAACCGATTAATAAAAAATAATAAAAGACAATAAAAACTTTAAGATAATAATTAAAACTATGATATTTAGTTAAAATGCAATAGAATACAAAAATTCATAACAAAAAAATACTTTAAAAAAAAATTGCATTAAAAAACATAACAACACTTGAAAAAATTAAATAAACTAATTAGCTTTAAAACTTGAAAAAAAAAATCTATATAAGATTATTTTTTAATACATTTTAACATGAAATTTTTTCTCTTATACATACAATGAGTGATAACAAAAAAAGCAACTCAAAAATTAAAAGCTGGTATTCTAACCGTTACCAAATTGTTGTTGTTCAAAGAAACATTTTGCTAATTTTTACTTTAGTATCAATGTTTTCAGTAGCGATTTCAATTATTTTTGTGAAAACTGTTATGTCTTCCAAATCGCTTGAACCATATGTTATAGAGCTTGAAGAAAAAACAGGTATTGCAACAGTAGTTGATCAAGTTAGTGCAGGTTATTTAACTGGCGATCAGGCAATTAGAAGGTTTTTTATCAATAAATATATTCATCTTGCAAGTGGTTATGATCCCAAAACCTATATACAAGATTCTGAGGAAGTTAGATTATTTTCAGTTCCAGCAATTTATGCCGATTATAGATCTCGGGTTAACCCTCGGGAATTAGGGGCTAATTCTAAAGTTTCGGTACGAATAAAATCAATTCTTTTTCAGGCTCAAGGAGTAGCTCAGGTGCGAATTGTTAGACAAACTGATATTCCAGAATTATCAAGTAAAACTGTAGACGAAGTAATTACTTTGGGTTTTTATTTTGCTCCTAATATTCAATTAACTACTGAGGAAAGATTAATTAATCCTTTGGGATTTCAAGTTTCCCAATATTCAATTGCCGAAGAGGTATTTAGTTATTAATGAAAAAATTAAAAATGCTTAACATTAAAAAATTTTTACAGCTTTTTACCATATCACTTTTGCTATCAACAACCCATCTTTATGCTCAAACCCCAATTACCACTGACTCAAGAATTCGAACATTAGTTTATAATCCTAACGAAGTTTATGAATTAAAATTTTTTTATAATTATCAGTCATTTATTGAGTTTGCTAATGATGAGGAAATTGAAATGATTTCAATTGGAGAGGCATTTGCGTGGCGTTTAACTCCCGCGGGAAAAAGACTTTTCATTCGACCTCTTGAAATTGCTGCTCATACCAATATGACAATTATCACCAACAAGAGAACCTATCATTTTGATATTCGCTCAGATGAATATACCGGAAAAGCTGATGAAGATTTAGTTTATACGATTCGCTTTTTTTATCCACAAATTGGTCAGCCTTTACCAATTCCACCGCAACTTGCTGTTCCAAATGTTGCAACAAGAATAGCTCCTTCACCAAATCTTCCTAAGGTTGCTAAAATTGAAGATATAGTTGCAACTCCAACCCCAGTTACTAGGATTGATGAACCATTACCATCAGTTATAGATAGAAATCCTGAAGGTGTAGAGCTTAATTTTGATTATCGTGTTGCTGGAAAATCTGACGATATAATGCCTTTAAAAGTTTATGATGATGGCATGGAAACCCAGTTTCAATTCGCTAATGACAATCTAGTAATACCGACCATTAGTATTGTTGATAGCAGTGGTGCAGAAATTCAGCTGAATTATGTAGTAAGAGATCGATATGTTGTTGTTCCAACGACATCTCGTCAATTCACTCTTAGATTATCTGATGGTTTGTTATGTATTTTCAACAACAAGTTAATCAATAAATAAAATAAAAAAATTAATAATTAGATTATTAATTTAGGCAAATAATTTATTTTGAAAAAGTATAGATAATTTCTTACTAAATATTGTTATAAATCTCAAGAAGTCCTCAATATATATGTTATTTAATATTTTGGTAAGCATTATGAGCCCTAAATTTAGAAGCATTTAGTAGATTTAGAATTATTCGTGAAGTAAAAAAATCTTTGCAATCATAAAATAAGATCACGTGAAAAATAATCTAACAGTTTTGTTTTAATATTTATATATTTGGGTTGAAAACCAATTTTTTGTAGACAAAAAATCGATATTGCTAAATATGGGATAACAAGTTGTTGATTAATTATTCAAAAATACTACTACAATAAAAACTAAAACTGTAAGATTTGAGATGAAGGGTAGATTAAAATTATATGTGAAAGAAACCTGACGAGTTTTTGAGTGGTGATCTCTTATTTAAAAAAACCTAACTATACTATGCCTTTTTAGCTTTAATCTCTTCAGCAACATTGGCTGGAACTGCTTCGTAACAATCAAATTCCATGCTGTAACTTGCTCGACCTTGCGATAATGAACGCAAGTCGTTTACATAGCCAAACATCGAAGCTAAGGGAACTTTGGCAGTTATAACTTGGGCAACATCACGACCTTCAAGATTTTGAATTTGTCCACGACGAGAATTGATATCGCCAATAACATCACCCATATAATCCTCAGGAGTAACAACTTCAACTTTCATGATTGGTTCAAGAATAATTGCTCCTGCTTTGTCCATGGCTTCCCGAAAAGCTGATCGAGCAGCAATTTCAAAAGCTAGAACGCTTGAATCAACATCATGATACGCTCCATCAATTAAGCGAGCTTTTAGACGAACAACTGGATAACCAGCAAGATTTCCAGTTTCCTTAGCTTGCTCAAGGCCTTTTTCAACTCCTGGGATATATTCTTTTGGAACTCTACCGCCAACTATCTCGCTTTCAAAAATGAAAGGTTCTTTATGATCTGCTGGTAATGGTTCAAAGATAATCTTAACTTTAGCAAACTGACCTGCACCACCTGATTGCTTTTTGTGAGTATAGTCAATTTCTGTGGATTTAGTTATTGCCTCACGATAAGCAACTTTTGGTTTACCAATATTAGCTTCAACTTTAAATTCTCGACGCATTCTATCAACGATAATTTCAAGATGCAATTCACCCATTCCTTTCAGAATTGTTTGTCCAGATTCTTTATCAGATTCGATACGAAGCGATGGATCTTCTGAAGCTAAACGCGATAACGCCATACCCATTTTTTCTTGGTCAGCAGTGGATTTTGGTTCAACTGAAACCTCGATAACTGGCTCAGGAAATATCATTCTTTCCAAAACAATTTCATTGTCTGGTTCAACTAGCGTATCACCAGTAGTTGTTTGTTTTAAACCTGCTAAGGCAACAATATCACCAGCATGGGCTTCCTTGATATCTTCGCGGTTGTTGGCATGCATTAACAAAATACGACCAATTCTTTCTTTAGAATTTTTAGTTGTGTTAACAACACCTGTTCCCCCAGTTAAAACACCTGAATAAATTCTTACAAAGGTAAGTGATCCAACAAAAGGATCGGTCATGATTTTAAAAGCTAAACCAGAGAATTTTTTATTATCGCAATTAATAGTAATTGCTTGATCAGTTTTTAAATCAATAGCTGGAATTTCTTTGATATCTTTTGGACTAGGAAGATAATCAACAACTGCGTCAAGAAGAGTTTGAACTCCTTTGTTCTTAAAAGCACTGCCATTTAAAACTGGAACAAATGCTCCGGTAACAGTTCCTTTGCGTATGCACTTTTTTAAATCTTCTTCGCTTATGGTTTCGCCACCAAGATATTTTTCCATCAAGGCATCATCTTGCTCAACAGCTGCTTCAATAAGTTGTTCACGATATTCCTTAGCCTTTTCTAAAAGATCAGCAGGAATTTCTTCGAAAGAATAATCTGCTCCGAGTGACTCGTCCTTCCAAACTACTGCTTTCATTTTTAAAAGGTCAATTAAACCACCATAATTTTCTGCTTCATAGATAGGCAATTGAACAGGAACTGCTCGAGCACCTAATCGGGTTTTCATCATGTCAACACAGCGATAGAAATTAGCACCAATACGATCCATTTTGTTAACAAAACAAATTCTTGGAACTTTGTATTTATTAGCTTGACGCCAGACAGTTTCTGATTGTGGTTCAACCCCAGCAACTGAGTCAAATACTGCAACTGCTCCATCTAATACGCGAAGCGATCTTTCAACTTCTATTGTAAAATCAACGTGACCTGGAGTATCAATAATATTGATACGATTATTATTCCAAAAGCAGGTAGTCGCAGCAGAGGTGATGGTAATTCCGCGCTCTTGCTCTTGTTCCATCCAATCCATGGTGGCAGCACCGTCATGAACTTCACCAATTTTATGAGATTTTCCAGTGTAATAGAGAATTCGCTCGGTTGTGGTTGTTTTTCCAGCATCAATGTGAGCCATGATTCCAATATTACGATATTTTTCGATTTCAATTTGTCGCGCCATAAATAAAAATTTAGATTTTAGATTTCAATTTTTGAATTCAAAATAATTTGATAATTAAAAATTAGATTTTGCCAATTTCCGTGCAAAATTAAAAAAAACTGACTACCCTCCAATCAAATCTTTCTAAGGACAAGGAGAGTAAAATTAATGAAATTTATAAAGAAAATTAATTTACCAAAATAATTTATTTAAACAATATATCCAAATAATTTATTAAAATAATTTACAATTTACCAAATAAACTTAGCAAAAAATTTTACCATAAGGAAGCCAAAAGTAAGCCAAAAGGAAGAATTAATTAACTTCTTTGATCACATTGGGGTGTCAGATATAGTAAAATTATAAAATTTATTTTCTAATTAACAAGTAAATTTTTTAAATTTGCGAATAATTGCAATTAAAGGTTTAAGAGCCAAAAAGTTAAGTTTTTTACCATCAACAATAATTAAATTTTTATGATAATTAATGGTGTGAATCCCTTGGTTATATGGTAAAAATTTGTCAGGTAAAATTTCAATAATTTTTTCTTCACTAAAAGTAGTTGTCGATAAGATTTTTACTTGGTTAATAACTATTGAACCACCGTAAGTTTTTTGACAATTTTGAGCTGGTCGATATAATTTTTCATTATCGATAAATAAATTTCCAGCACTACGACTATTGCTTAAATCAGATTTAACGGGGTTTTGGGGATGATCAATAAATGGTTCATTTAATGACTTAGCAAAAGCTAGATAAAGATCTTCATTTGGCTTGTTAGCGAGGCTATAAAATAAATAATAATAATTTTGATATTTAAAAAGGGTTGGATCAACCACTGCTTTATCAACAAAAATATCGCGAAGTTTTGTTAATTTTTGATCGGGCATTTCTAAAAGAAAAAGTTCTAATTGCTTAGTTTTGTATGATTCACAGCATAAATAGATTTGCTCTTGCTCTTCATAAACGCAGGGGTAAGAAAGATGTTTTTGATTATCAAGTAATAATTTTTGATTAATTATTTTTTTATCAACAAGTTCTGCTAAAAATAATCGACCACGCTTCAAAAATAATGAATATTGTTCAAAAATAATAAAAGTTTTATTTTGATAAGAAAAAATAAAAGGATCAGCATTAAATGATGTTTTGCTGGGGTTTTTAAGCCATTCAACGCTAAAATTATTGGTTAAAACATCGCTAATTTTAGCTGATGATATTCCAATATTCCATTGCTCAAAATAAAATAATTTGTTAATTTTTTTTAAAAAAAAATCATAGCAAAGTTTTAGAAAGCTTTTTTTTCTCATGTAAGAATGATATGAGCAGTAATGATATTTTTTGCGAATGTTTTCAAAGATAGGGTGAAAGTTAGCGGTGTTTTTGTATTTTAAGAGCCTAATTGCATAATCATTTGGGAAATGACTTATTAAAAAATAAAAATATAAATTATACTCAGCTACACCATGACTATTTTGACGATTTTGTAAAAATATTTGATAAAATTTTTGGTTTTTAAAATTACCCTCTACCATCGAAAATAAAGATAAAATAACCTTTTTTTGTATCAACATATGATGACATATTCCCGATTCAAGATTTAATGCTAAGGGTTTTTGTTTTTCATCTAGAAAATTAAGTTTTTGAGAAAAGATTTTTGAGCGTTGAGAATTATTTTGTTGATTACTAGCAAAAAGTTCAGGAATTAAATCGCTAACTTGCCAAAGAATTTTTTTAATATGTGCTAAGGTATTGATTTGAAATTCAGATGCAAAAAGATTTTGATCTTTGGCGAGGTTGTATAAAGCTCGATTCTCTTTATCAAAAAACGATATTTTTTTATAAAAAACAGTATCGGCATCAACGATTAAAACATTGTCACTAATATTTGGAATTGTTAAAGGTGCATAAAGCTTGAGGAGTTGTTGAAAATTCCAGCCAACTGCTTGATTTTTAACCAATTCAGCAACTTCTTTATAAGAAAAAGGATATAAATTTTCATCAAACCACTCGGCATTATCAGTGAGTTTGTCCTTAGAAACAACTATAATTCGACGAATATTTTTGACATTTTTTTTAATGCCATTAATGCAATGTTCAAGAATTTCGCAGTCTTTGGGATGGGCTGGAATTATTGCATCTATAGCGAATCTATCAATTGATTGATTAGTCATAATTTTTTTATTGAAATGGTATTAATCTAGCATCTTATGTTAATATTTTTTAAAATTACCAATATAATTTTGAGATTATCACTAATTTTACAATATCATTTCAACATTAAAATTATTTTTTGCAATTAGAACCTAAAATTGATTATTATAATAACGATCTATTTTGAAATGAGCTTAAATTTTTAATTAAAATTCTTTGAAATCTGCAAATTAGTTAAGGGAATTTTGCTGTAAAATATTTTAAATTTGAAAAATTAAAATTTGGTTGATTTTTTTTGATCTTTTTCTCAAAAAAATTAGGATAGGTTACGATAAATTATTTTTATTTTATAAATAATAAATTTTATTTTAACTAAAAGTAATAAAAATAGATAATATTTAAACAAAATTAAAATATTAATTAAAATTATAAATCGCTGAAAGATGTTAAATGTATTTGCTTGAGAAAGATTTTGAAAAAAAATAAAAAAATAATTGTATATTAAAATTTGTAATACACAATTAGTAGTGTATTTTTAACAAATAAAATACTAAATATTGATTTAGCCTTAATTTATCATCATTAAAGCTAATTTTTCGCAAACTGGGTTCAGTTGAAATTTAATCTTAATTTTAAAATCTATGTCACTTCTTGATTCAAAACCAATATACAAGCCTTTTAATTATCCATGGGCTTATGATTGTTGGTTAAAGCAACAACAGATCCACTGGCTTCCTGAAGAAGTTCCTTTAGCTGACGATGTTCGCGATTGGAAACATAATCTTACTGTTAGTGAAAAAAACTTGTTAACACAAATTTTTCGTTTTTTTACCCAAGCAGATATCGAAGTTAACAACTGCTATATGAAGCATTATTCACAAGTTTTTAAGCCTACTGAGGTTCAAATGATGCTTTCAGCATTTTCAAGTATGGAAACGGTTCACATTGCTGCGTATTCGCACCTACTTGACACCATAGGAATGCCAGAAGTTGAATATCAAGCATTTATGAGATACAAGGAGATGAAGGATAAATACGATTACATGCATAAATTTGGTGTAAAAACTAAAAAAGATATTGCCACAACTTTAGCAGTGTTTGGAGGTTTTACCGAAGGTCTTCAGCTATTTGCTTCATTTGCAATTCTTCTTAATTTTCAGCGATATGGAAAAATGAAGGGAATGGGGCAAATTGTAGCTTGGTCTGTTCGTGACGAAACTCTGCATACAAATTCAATAATTAAATTATTTAGAACATTTGTTCAAGAAAATCCAGAGGTTTGGGATGAGCAACTTAAGGGAAATTTGTATGAAGCTTGTGCCACAATCGTTCATTTTGAAGATGCTTTTATTGATCTGGCTTTTGAAATGGGAAATATTGAAGGTTTAACCTCTCGAGAAGTTAAGCGTTATATTCGCTATATTGCTGATCGAAGACTAAATCAGCTTGGACTTAAGGATATTTATATGATTGACATTAATCCATTGCCATGGTTAGATGAAATTTTAAATGGTGTTGAACATACCAATTTTTTCGAAAACCGTGTTACAGAGTACAGTAAGGCATCAACTACCGGAACATGGGAGGAAGTCTTCGCTGAAATTGATTCTGATCGCACAGAAATGCTTGCAGTTTAAATTAATGATTTGCACTTTTAAAAAAAAAATAAATTTTTTATCAATTCTAATATTTGGGCTTGTCATCACCTTAACCCAAGTTAATGCCAATGCAGTTAGAAATCTTACAATTTACGCCGAGCCTAATCTCTTTGTTGCTCTTACCAAAATTGCACGAATTTATTCCCAAAATTTTTCAGTAAATGTTTCGGTAAACTTTAACTCATCTCTTGATTTTGTTGACGAGATTGATTCTGGAGAGCCTGCTGATATTTTTATCTCTGCTCATCCAATATTTGCGGAAACTATGAAGCAAAAAGGTTTAATTGATGTTTATAATATAGGATATATTGCAAATGATGAACTAATTCTAGTAACTTCTAATAATAACAAAGAACTTCCGGTAAAATTTATTGGTAGTAATCTAAGTTTAGAAGAGGCAATAAAATTGATTGATAAATCGAAAAATAACATTATATTAGATCATGAAGGAAACTCATCTGGGTATTTTGCTAAGAGTTTTTTACAAAATTTTACTTTAGAAAATTTAAGTGTTTTTTCAAAACTTCCTGAGGATAGAAACTCAATAGTTAGAGATCTTTCAAGTGATCCAAATTCTTATGCACTAATCTTTGCAAGTCATTTAAGGCATGCCAAAAATTTACAGATTTTAGCAAGAAAAAAAGATAAAAATATATACTACAGAGCTCTGGTTATAGCTGGTGATAATATGGAGGTTGCAAGGGAATTTCTAAAATTTTTAAAAAAAACACAATCACAAAAAATTCTTCAAGAGCATGGTTTTTTTATAAATTAATATTTCAAAAAATGACATAACGTTTTAAAATATTGTATCTATAAAATTCTTTTTTTAAAATATTATCATTAATTAAGTTAAAATAAAAGCTTAAGGAATTATTGACATTAACTTAAAAAAAATTTATTACAGTTAAAGTTTTGCTAACAACCAATTTATAATTTAATAATGTCAAAGGAGACTACTACAGGTATTGAAGCTGAAGAAAGTAAAAATCATATAACAGCTCCTTCTAGCTATTTTAGATCTATACTTAGGGAAAAGAAAGATAAAATCTCTAACGCCAAAGAAGATTCCAAAAAACAACTTAAAAGATCTTTGCTCCTAGGTTTTTTAACTGTCGCTCTTTTTATTGGTTTTCTCTCTCCTTATGCTGATGGTTCTAACTTATTTAGTACATATATTACTACACTACCGACAATTGCCATTGGATTTTCATGCTTAGGGCTAATTTTGCTATTAGCAACAACAGTTTATAACTTAACAAAATTTTATAAAAATAAAGTCAAAATTAAAAATTTAGAAAAAGAAGTAAGTTCAATTAGTTTAGATTTATCAATTTTAAAAGAAAATAAATCAATCTTGCCGCAAGATTTATTTAAAGATCAAAAATTATGGCAAAAATTTTTAAAAAATCAGAACAAAGAAAGTGACCGTAGTTTGTAAGTTAAAAAAATACAATTGGATTTAATGGGATTATTTGGAAAAATTTATTCTAGGATCAATTAAAAAATAACAAAGATCGGTGATGATATTGGTAACTAAGCCAATTAAGCTTGTAAGATAAAGAGTTGCAAAAATCAATGAGTAATCACGATTAAGGATAGCTTCATAACCAAGAAGACCAAGTCCATCAAGTGAAAATATTATCTCGATAAGTAAAGAACTAGTAAAAAAAACAATTAGCAAGGTCGATGGGAGATTAGCAATAACAATTAGTAAAGCATTTTGCAAAATATGACGATATACTATTTGATTGCGCTGCAAGCCCTTGGCATAGGCGGTTATAACATAGTTTTTATTAATTTCTTCAATAAAAGAATTTTTACAAAAAAAAGTTAAAGAAGCAAAGCCACCAATTACCATTGCACTTATAGGTAAAAATAAGTGCCACAAATAATCAAAGGTTTTTTGAAAAATATTTAATTCGGAAAAGTTGTCTGAGGTAAGTCCTCGTAGAGGAAAAATATTTAAAAAATTGCCGCCGCAAAACAAAATTAACAAAAAAATTGCCAATAAAAAAGCCGGAATAGCGTAAAGAATAATAATTATAGCGCTTGAGACAATATCAAATTTACTGCCATCATTGAGAGCTTTTTTTATTCCTAAGGGAATAGATACTATATAAATGATTAAAGTGCTAAATAATCCCAGAGAAAGCGAAACAGGAAATTTTTCAATTAAAAGATCGCTAATTTTTTTATCCTGATAAAAACTTTCACCAAAATCAAAAATAATAAATTTCTTTAACATCAACCAAAATCTCTCAACCAAAGGTAGATCGAATCCATATAGCTTTTCAATTTTACTAATAATTTCCGGATCTATTCCTTGTGATCCTTGATATTTTATAATCGAAGAGGATTTATCAAAATTAAGGTTTTTAAAATTTAAGGAGTTATCAAAAGTTTCTGAGGAAATTTTTTGATGATTTAGTTGATTAATAAATTTTTCAACTGGACCACCTGGAGCAGTTTGAATAATGAAAAAATTCACTAAAACTATAAAAAACAATGTTGGGAAAATTAGAGCAAATCTTTTTAAAAAATAAATCGGCATAATTAATTAAAAAAAATTTATTCGAGTATCCAATCTGGATCGCTTGCACCTTCAAGTTTTGGTGTAGGAATTTCGTATTCATAACCAGTTACAATATCAATAGTGAAGAGTCTAGGTATTGAATTTAATCCGTATGGACCAGTTTTTTTGGAATAAATTAAGTATCTGCCATTTGGAGACCATTTTGCTCCTTCAACTAGATAACCAGTGGTAAGGATTTTTTCATTTTTGCCATTAGCATTCATAATACCAATCATGAATTGTCCACCTTTAATTTTAGTAAAGGCAATTAATTTGTTATCACTTGACCAAGATGGTTTAGAGTATGATCCTCCACCATAACTAATCCGATTAATTTGCGTTCCATCATTATTCATAACATAGAGTTGTTGATTATTTTCACGATCAGAAGCAAAGACAATCTGTTTGCCATCGGCAGAATATGAAGCTGTAGTATCGATGGCTGGACTTTTGGTAAGTCTTTTAGCAAAATTGCCAGAAATATTGAGCTCAAAAATATCGCAATTACCATCAATAATTGCCGATAATAAAATCAGATTTGAATCCTTGGGATGAGGTGATGAAGCAAATGTAGTTGCTTTAAAACCTCCAATTTTTTGGCTATGCATATTTCGTAGGTTAAGAGAAAAAATCTGTGGTTTTTTTTCAAAATAGCGTAGATAGAAAATTTCTTGTTTATCTTTAGAAAAGGTTGGTGTTAGAACTAATTCTTTACCATCGGTAAGAAGGCGATGGTTTTCACCATCAAAGTCAATTGTAGCTAATCTTTTAATTCTTTTTAAAACTTGCCCCACTTCTGAAACATAAACAATTTTTGAAGAAAAATGACCAATTGCTTCTTGAGTAATTGCTTTGAAAATTTCATTAGCAATTGAATGCGATAGTTTACGGAAATTATCATAGGATGCGGTATAAAATTTGCCAAATAACTGACGCTGATCTTGAACATCCCACATTCTAATCTTTAATTCAAGATCTCCACGAGCATTGTAATTAAAATTGGCAACTAACAAATTATCAATACCAAGGCGTTTTGATTGACTAAAATCAGGAATTGATTCGGTATTTATATTTTCTGGGGAATTGTTAGTGGATAAAAATGTTTGGTTTTCAATAATTTGAACAAGATTGGTGGTGTTAAGATTTTTAGTAATTGTGTTCTTGATAATATTTATAGTTTCATTGAGTTCAGTATTTGATGAGCTAAAACCTTGAAGTAAAATTTTATTTTGTTCTAATCCGCTACTATTTATTGTTAAGGTAATTGCTGAAAAACAGGTTTTAGTAACTATAAAGTAAGTAAATAAAAGAAATAAAAAATTAATTAAAAGATTTTTAAGTGATTTCATTATTTTATGTTGTTAATTTTAGATATTATTATTCTAAAACAATTTTTAATAATTATTTATAAAGTTTCAATAATTATATTATCATTAGTGAAAACGCAAAGTTGGGCTGCAATTTTAAGTGATTTCTCAGCAATTTCTTTGGCTGATAAGGTATCAACAGTTGCTAACGCTCGAGCAGCACTAAGAGCATAATTTCCCCCTGAGCCAATACCGATTATTCCATCTTCAGGTTCAACAACATCACCTGTTCCTGTGAGAACTAGAGTAATATTTTTATCAACTACTATCATCATTGCTTCAAGTCTTCGTAAGTATTTGTCAGTTCGCCAGTCTTTGGCTAGTTCAACACAAGCTCTCATTAATTGCCCAGGATATTGTTCTAGTTTCGATTCAAGTCTTTCAAAGAGAGTAAAGGCATCTGCAGTAGCTCCAGCAAAACCACCAATTATTGAGCCATCGCCAAGTTTACGAATTTTACGGGCATTAGATTTTAAAACCGTATTACCCAAAGAAACTTGACCATCGCCAGCTATTGCCACCTGATTATTTTTTCTAACTGAAAGAATGGTAGTTCCGTATATTTTATTTGGATCATTGTGATCGAACATAAAAATTAAAATTAAGTTAAAAATACAAAATATTTTGTTTAAAGTAAAAAAATTACTTTGTTATTTAAACTTTTGCAATTTAATTTTAATAAAAAATGAAAATTTTTTATTAGATATTTTTTTTAAAAACAAAAAATTAAAACTAAAATTTTAAAATAAAATTTTAATGGCAAAAAAAACTAAAATTATCAAAAATTTAGCAATAGTTTTTCTTTTTGGTATTAGCTCTGGCTTGCCTATTTCTTTGGTTTTATCAACACTCAAGGCGCTGTTAGTTGATCAAGGATTTGATTTAAAAACCATAGGTTTTTTTAGTTTAGTTAGTATTCCATATTCATTAAAATTTTTTTTCGCTCCTGTCATTGATTCTTTGGCATTACCATATTTTAGTAAAAAATTAGGACAGCGTAAATCGTGGATAATCTTTAGTCAATTATTGTTAGTTTTTTTTATCGCTAGTTTGGGAATGGTGCAAATTACTAACTCGGTTACACTGATCGCAATATTTGCAATATTGATTGCTATTGCTTCGGCAAGTCAAGATGTGGTAATTGATGCTTATCGTATTGAAATTATCAAAAATCAAGATCAAGGATTTGCAACAAGTTGTTATGTTTATGGCTATCGAATTGGAATGTTAATATCGGGGGCACTTGCTTTAGCAATGGCTGATTTGATGTCGTGGTATTGGGTTTATTGGCTGATGGCGATGTTTATGGCTGGCTGCATTGTTACCACTTTAGTTGCCGACGAATCACGAGTAGATTGGTATAAAAAATCGTCGCAAAAAAAATTTGATTTTAGTTTATGGTTTAAAAATTTTGTAATTGAGCCATTTGTTGATTTTACGAGACATCGTAATTGGTTATTGATTTTAATTTTTATTATTTTATTTAAATTAACCGATATTTTTGCAGGTAATTTAACCCTACCATTTTTGATGGATTTGGGTTTTACAAAAGTTGAAATCGCTACAATAATTAAAACTTTTGGATTATTTGCGACACTGCTGGGAGTTCTGATCGGTGGTTTTTTGGTAAAAAAAATCGGTCTTCATCGCTCACTATGGATTGCAATTTTAATGCAAGGTTTGTCGAATTTATCTTTTGCTTACCTAGCGCAAATAGGAAATAATTCGTTATTACTATATTTGGTGATTTTGATTGAAAATTCCAGCGGTGGAATAGGAGATGCAGTATTTGTTGCTTATTTAAGCGGATTATGTAACGTTGCCTTTAGTGCAACTCAATATGCTCTACTTTCTTCTTTAGCAAGCTTTTCACGAAGTTTTTTATCAGCAAGTGGAGGAATTTTTGCCCAATTTTTGGGATGGTTTGGATTTTTTATTTTATCAACAATACTAGTAATTCCTAGTATAATTTTGTTATTTTTTATTACTTTTAATAGAAAAAATTAAACAAAAAATATGCGTATTTCAACAATCAAGGCTAGCAAAGAAAAAATTACTAAAGGTGAGATTTCTGTCTCGCATTTTATTCCTTTCAAGTGTCATTGGAATTCAAATACTATACTAACTTTCAACGAAGAGTTAATAAGAGTAGTTAAAATAAAGGGTTACGCCTTTGAAACGGCAGATGACATTGATATTGATTTGAAAAAAAATTCACGCAATAACTTGTTAAAAGGTATGGCATCGGGAAATTTTTCACTATATTTTCATACCATTAGAAGAAAAGAAAAAAGTTTTCCTGATGGCGAAATGCCCAACACCTTTTCCGATCGACTAAATACCGAATGGTCTAACAAGCACTCTGATGAAAAATGTTTTATAAATGAGCATTATTTAACCTTGATTAGGGGTTCAGATAAGTCTGGTGTTGCAGTATTAGAGAATTTGGCAAAAAAATTCCAACATCGTGCCGATAAATCATCTTGGGAAGCATACATGAGAGAGTCTTTTGATGAGCTTGATGAAATGACAGAGAGAATACTTAATGGTTTTGCAAATTATGGAGCGGAGTTGCTTGATATTGTTGAGAGCAATGAATGTATTGTTTCAGAGCCACTAGAATTTTTATCAAGGATTATTAATTGTGGTTATTCTCAGCAGTTCACAATTCCTCTTGGCAATATAAATCGACATTTGCCTTTGTGTCGACTTTACTTTGGCAGCAAATCTCTAGAAGCATTCACTCCAGTTGGAGTAAAATATGCTGGATTGGTGGCAATTAAAGAATATCGCCCTTCAACACATGCAGGTGCTTTTGATGGTTTTATGCAAATGCCTTTTGAATTAATTATAAGTCAATCTTTTTCTTATATTAATCGAATGGTTGCTATTAGCTCAATGCAGTTACAACAAAGACGCTTAATTCAATCAGAAGATGTTGCGGTTTCACAAATTCAGGAAATTGATCAAGCCCTCGATTCGGCTATGAGTGGAGAGTTTGCATTTGGCATGCATCACATGACAGTAATGTGTATTGAAGATTCAGCTAAAGCTCTGGAGAGTGCCCTATCTCTTGCGGTAGTTGAGTTATCGAATGTTGGTATTAGTGGTGTTCGTGAAAAAATGAATATGGAACCAGCCTTTTGGGCACAGCTCCCTGGAAATAAAGAATATATGGCAAGAAGATCGGTTGTTAATACTTTTAATATTGCGGCATTTGCTTCGTTTCATAACTATCCTTCAGGTAAAAGAAAAAATAATCACTGGGGAGATGCGGTAACGGTTTTAAATACCGTTTCAGGAACTCCATATTTTTTTAGTTTTCATGTTCGAGATGTTGGACATACAATGATTATTGGACCAACTGGCGCCGGTAAAACAGTATTGCTAACATTTTTATGTGCACAAGCACAGAAATTCAAAGGTCGACTTTTCTTTTTTGATAAGGATCGAGGAGCAGAAATTTTTGTTAGGGCAATCGGGGGAAGATACATGGTTCCAACAGCTTCAAAGGTTTCTGGATTTAACCCATTTCAACTTGAGGATAATAATGAAAATCGTTCATTTTTAATTGAATTTATGAAGGCTCTTGTTAAAGATGGTGACAAGGTATTGCCAGCTCATGAGGTTGATCGAATTAATGAAGCGGTTAATAGTAATTTTAAGCTTCCTAAAAATCAAAGAAGATTAAGAAACTTAGCTCCTTTTATGGGCTTGTCTGGTCCTGGAACTCTGGCAGGAAGATTAGAAATGTGGCATAGCAAAGGTTCTCACGCAAAACTATTTGATAATGAAGATGATGTTATTGATTTTTCTAAGTCTCGAGTTTTTGGAATTGAAATGGCTCAAATATTAGGGGATAAACATGCAATTGCCCCAGTTCTTCTTTATCTTTTTCATCGAATCCAAAATTCATTGACAGGCGAACCAACTATGATTGTTCTTGATGAAGC
This sequence comes from Alphaproteobacteria bacterium, assembly GCA_014190355.1. Lineage (GTDB taxonomy): Bacteria > Pseudomonadota > Alphaproteobacteria > Rickettsiales > UBA1997 > CAILUF01. The sequence continues at coordinate 9,620 of BJGH01000002.1, read as the reverse complement.
ATGGGCGTTAATTGATAATCCAGTTTTTGCTCCAAAAATTAAGGACTGGTTGAAAGTTTTAAGAAAGTTAAACACCATGGTGGTATTTGCTACTCAGTCAGTTGAGGATGCAGCTAAAAGTACTATCTCTGATACTCTTGTTCAGCAAACTGCAACACAAATATTTTTACCTAATCTTAAGGCTACTATAGTTTATCGAGATGTCTTCATGCTTTCAGAACGAGAGTTCTTGTTGGTCAAAACCACAGATCCTTCAACGCGATTTTTTTTGGTTAAGCAGGATAATGATGGGGTTATTGCGAGGATTGATTTATCGGGAATGGATGAAGTGGTGAGAGTTTTATCAGCTAGAGCTGATACAATTAGAATTCTTGATCAAATTATTGAAGAAGTTGGTGATGATCCAGAAAATTGGTTACCGATTTATTATCAAAAAAGTGGCAAAAAATGATGTTTAGAGAAATAACTAATAATTTATCGCCAAAAATAAATAATTTGTTAAAATCAACCATTTATTGTGTACTCTTATTGGTAACAATTTATAGTCAATCATATGCCTCTGAAGCAAAATATGAAGGGATTGGAAGAGTTAGATTATGCTCTAAAAATAGTTCAGGAAAAATTGAGGTAGAACAATTAGAGGGTATGAATTTAACAAATCCAAAGGATATAGAGTTTTCACTAGGAAATGAGGTTTGTAAAGGTTTAATAACATTATTTTATCTGGATGTAAAATTCTCTATAGCTGCAATGAATTCGGCGTGTAATGGCAGTCCAAATTTTAGGATTATACCTTCACCAATTTTAGATGCTATGGACATTGCAAAATCTTCAACTAAAGTTAGTATTCCGGCATGTTCAGCAGCATTAGCCAATGCCATGCGATCTTATACAACGGCAATCGTTTCTTTTGCTGTTATTAACTCTATTGCTAAAGGCAAATTTAGTAGTGCAAAATTATGTGGCTCAGGATGGCTTACTTCAAATGATAATGAATATTTAATAAATTCACCAGATGAAGAATATACAACCAAAAAAAGTGTTATGGAAAAAATTGATTCTGGTTCAACTTTAGATATGAATGTTTTAGAATATCGTCAATTTGTTTATGGAGGAAAAGAATATCAAGATCAGACTGATCAGGGTGAAAAATGTGTTGATGCTACGCAGGAGAGAGATTCTTCTGGAAATTATCCTCCCCAGAAATATTATCTAAGAGGAAGTTTGCCAGGAAATTATAATTGTCAAAAATATCTAATTTCCTCAGGACAAGATAAAGATGGTAACAGACTTCAGACAGATCGAATAAAAGATATAAGAAAATCTTATGAATGTTGCATTAAAAGAAGCAAAGAATATGTCTGTATAGAAGAAAGTGGAGTAGTAAAATTTTGTAGAGCTGGAGATAAATGTAGCATTAACAATATAGTTTATGAAACATGGTATGAAAATAATGAAAGATTAATTTGTGTTAAAAGCTATAGTTTGTGCCCATATAATTTTTATTTAGAAGGTGGTTCTTCTTATTGCGATAAATTTTGTGATGGAGTATACGAAAATTCCAAATGCAATCTTCCTAAGCATTCTAGCGGTACAAGATATTTAAATTCTCAGGAGTGGAATAAATTAATTCAAGATGGAACTTGTGGAAAATCAGGTTCAACTTTTTCATCATCAGGAACTCCAATTAGCGAAATCAGAGATTCCAACTGTTCTTTAAACATGAAAGCCGGCAAATGTCGAAATTATTGTCAATATATGAGGCATTGTACAGTAGCAGTGGATTCAACTTTAAAACCTCCGAGTTCAATTACTTCGCCATTTTTTTCACAAGCCTGTATAGATTTTGTTGGTGATTCTAAAAATACTTTGACCTATGACAGCTCAATAGCTGGAAGTATGACCAATTTTAGTGCACCAATTGCTCAATGCTTTAAAGAAACCATGGAAAATTTATTTTTTAATCGGGTTGGACACACTAGATGTAGTAATTCCTCAGAGTTGCCAACTGCAGATGGACAATGTATTAATTCAGGACTTTCAGATTCCTCATATCTGTCTGGTAAAGGATTTATTTATAAAAAAGGAACTTATGTAGGGCCATTATCAATCTTTGGCAATATTCAGTTAAAGATGAGATGGATTGTAATTTTTGCATTAGTTCTTTCGATGACATTATTTGGAGTTAATGTGTTAATGCAAAAAATTAATTTAGGTGATAAAAAAACCATAATGATTTATTTTTTAAAATTTGCATTAATTTGTTTTTTCTCATTGGGTGAAGCGTGGCAAGGATTTTTCTTTAAATCGGTTTACGATATTCCTGCAGATCTTGGAATGATGGTTTTCAATATCAAAACTCCATTTGGTTCAAAATCCCTTGATAAAATGGATGGATGTCAATTTGGTGTTGTAACAAGTCAATCTGGAGAAATAATAGATAACACAAACATTGATGGAGTTAATAGGAAGTTATATCCTGATGGCAAAAAATATCTATCGATTTTTGATACATTAGATTGTAAAATTGCAAAATATTTAGGAATAGGGGTTAATGGATCGGCAGCTAATATTGCAATTATAATTTTAGCTTCAATATTTACCGGTCCAGTTGGGATATTTTTTTGCTTATCTGTTTTGATATTTGGTTTGATGCTTTTGGCAATGACAATACATGCCTTGTATATTTTTGTAACTTCCTCAATTTCAATAATTATTTTTGTTTTTATCTCGCCATTGATATTTCCGATGCTACTTTTTGAAAAAACCAAAACAATTTTTGATTCGTGGTTAAAGGAGTTAATGAGTTTTTGTATTCAGCCAATGTTTTTGTTTGCCTATATTGGAATTGTAATATCGGTTATTGATATGACTTTAGTTGGAAGTGCAAGCTATTCTGGCTCAAGTCCAAAAACATTGAATTGTGAAAGTTATTGCGTTAAATTTAATGGCAATATTGAAAAAAATATAAAAGATTGTACAGATGCAAGAGATATTATCGTAAGTCCTTTGGATGATAGTGTTTTATGCTTGATTAATATTGATAATAAAAGTTTTAGTAGTTATCCTGGCTTGGAGGTTATTGGTGTATCAGCAATTGCCTTAAAAAATCTTTTTGAAGATCCTACAAAAACTCCAACAAGGATTTTAACAATTCTTAAGGCAGTTCTGGTGGTGTTTTTACTCTATAAATTTTTAGACGAAATCCCAGCAATTGCCGAACAAATTACTGGTGGAACTCAAATGCAAGTTAGTAAAGTTGATGCCTTTAAAATGTTTAATGCAATTAACTCGGCAGTTCAGGGATTTGTTAAAAGAGCGAGGGGTGGGTCAATTAAATTTGCTAATAAAACTAAAGAAAAACTTAGTGAACGATATGATCAAATTAAAAAATTAAATAAAGATGAATAATGCTAAATAATTTTTAGTTAAAATGCAAGAATTCAATTATTTTATATAATAACAATGAATAAAATACTTATTAATTTTTGTCTATACTGGTAATTTTTTTCATAATAATAATTTTAAAATAAGTCTTAATATTTTCACTTCGAAGTGTTTTTTTATCGGAAATAATCTGTAAATTTATGATATTTTAAGAAGAATTTCATAAAAAAATTTTGGGTTGCATTTATTTAAAAGAATCAGTAGAATAATAGTTAAAAGCTATGTAAAATTTATTAATATGATTTATAGGCTATCATAGCTCAGGGGTAGAGCACTTCATTGGTAATGAAGAGGTCGGTGGTTCAATTCCACTTGATAGCACCATTTAAATTCTTGAAAATTTAATTTTTTTAATCAGCTATAATTACCATCTTGCTCCTGCATAAGTCCAAGGTCTTCCATATTTTTCAAGAATATATTTTTTTGAAAAAAAAGTTGAGTAAACAAAAACTCTGTCAGTTCTGTGATTATAGCACTCACCAAACAATTCCTTACCTTGTTCTTCGGTGATATTTACTGAGTATGTTCCAATTGAGTTATACATTCTTTTTGCTTCTTCAGTATCTATTGGATTAACATAACACATGGCACAAGAGTTAAGAACCAAAACTAAAAAAATACAAATTATTTTTTTTTTAAACATATAAAGTTGATAATTTATTAAGCATAAGCTTCAAAAATTGCTACAACTCCAAAATTATGATTTTGGTAGCTAACCTTTGAAAATCCTGCGTCTTCAATCATTTTTTTAAATTGATTTTGTGAAGGAAATTTTCTTATACTTTCTACTAGATATTGATAAGAATCATGATCTTTTAAGATAAATTCACCAATTTTAGGAATAATTTTGAAAGAATATTGATCATAAATTTTTTGAATAAAATAATCTTCAACTTTTGAAAACTCAAGACAAATAAATTTTCCGCCTTTTTTTAAAACTCGATGAGCTTCTTTCAAGCCTTTAGAAATATCGGTAAAATTGCGAATACCAAAAGCAATGGTGTAAAAGTCAAATTGCTGATCATTGAATTTAAGATCTTCGCCATCGCCAACGCTAAATTTTAAATTTTTAAAAAGGTTTTTATCAACTGCTCTGGACTTACCAACTTCGAGCATTTGTGGATTAATATCAACAACATCAATATCAATATTAAGACCTTGATCTTGGGCTTTTTTGGCTATTCTAAAAGCTATATCACCAGTTCCTCCAGCAACATCAATAATTTTGCAATTTCTTGATAGACTAATTTTTTCAACCATTATATTCTTCCAATTGCGATGAATGCCAAAGCTCATAAGATCATTCATTAGATCGTATTTATTGGCAACATTGGAAAAAATTTCTTTGACAAGTTTGGGCTTTTGCTCGATGTCAACAGTTTTAAAACCGAAATGCGTTTTGTTTGAATCCATGAAAACTAGTGATTTTGATTTTGATTTACCCGCTGAGCTAATAGCTCAGCATCCCAAAGCTAACAAAAGCGATAATGCTTTGCTGGTATTTAAACAGCAAAAAATAGCTGATCAAACTATAAAACAATTGATTGATTATTTGCAAGAGGGAGATGTCTTGGTTTTTAATAATGCTAAGGTTATTAAAGCCAAATTATTAGCTAAAAATTTAACTAATAATGCATTAATTTCGCTTAATCTTGACCAGCAAGAAAACGATATTTGGCTAGCTTTGTGTAAGCCTGCTAAGAAAGTTAAAATTGATGATATTTTAGAAATTAGCAATAAAGATAATGAAAAATTTTTGGCAAAAGTAATTGATAAAAAAAATTTTGGTTCAATCAAATTAAAATTTAATATTGAAGGCGAAGAATTTTTTAAAATGCTTGATAAATATGGCGAAATACCATTACCACCTTATATCAAAAGGCAAGAAGATTTAGCACAAAAAAATGATGATTTGCAAAATTATCAAACCTGCTATGCTTCTAAAGGCTATGCAGTAGCCTGCCCAACAGCTGGTTTACATTTTACTGAAGACCTCTTGGATAAAATTGCTAACAAAGGAATTGCTCAAGCTTTTGTAACTTTAAATGTTGGGGCGGGAACATTTCTGCCAGTTAAAAGTGAATTAATTAATGATCACAATATGCATCAAGAAAGCTTTGAAATAGACGAAACTGCTTGCAACATCATTAACAATGCTAAAAAAAATCAGCGAAGAATAATTGCCGTTGGCACAACATCACTAAGAGTTTTAGAAACAGTTGCCGATGATAATGGGTTTTTAAAACCCTGCAAAGCAAGCACTAAAATTTTTATTACACCATCTTATCAATTTAAAATTACCAATGCTTTATTAACCAATTTTCACTTACCAAAATCAACTTTATTTATGCTAGTTTCAGCTTTTATTGGCATTGAAAATGCTCATAAAATATATCAACATGCTATAAGTAAAAAATATCGCTTTTATTCATACGGAGATGCATGTCTGTTGATACCTTGATTATTTTTTAGTAATTGCTTTAAGATAAAAATAACTTCCAGAAAAAAAATAAAATCTAATTATAAAGAATTTTTAAAGATTGAGTTTTTTAAAAATAACTTGATGTTCTAAATTAATCAACTTACAGTTTAAGATTTATAAAATTGTTCTTAAATTATTCCAGATAATAAAATTGGTTAACGCAAATTATATTAAATATGAAATTTCAATTACTTTGTCCTAAAGATGAGGTTAAGATTTCGATAAATTTTAACGAATTTTTAAAAAAATTGCTTTCAATTAATTCTGAAAGAAGTCAAGAAGATCAATTATTTAGTAAAATTTTAGAATTTGTTAGTAATCATCAAGATGAAAATGATCAAAGCGCTGATAAAATAAATCCTCATCTCAAAGCATTCAAAGATTCTCAAGATATTTTTAAAAAAATATTAACTCAAACAATAACCGCAGGGAATTTTAATAATTTTAAAGATAATTTTAAAACTATTCTTGAAAATTATCTACAATATTTTTCTTATATAAAAGAATATTCTTTTGATGGTCAAAAAGACGTAGAATATGATGAAAAATTTTCTAGAATAATTGTTAATGGAAAAATATTTTTTGAAAAAATAAGTAGTTTAGATGAAGATAAGATGGAAAGTATTGTTTCAGTTACTAAAGACATGGTCTTCTTTTTTAATAAATTGATTTACATGTTTGAAGAAGCTAGATTAAATGATTCTTCGGCAATTAAAGAAAAAAAACAAAAAATATTTTCAATTTTAGAGAAATTTTCAGATTCCAATAGATTTGAAAGTTTAGATGATATGCAAACTTATTTAGTTAACGCTATTTCAAGTTTGACTTTCGAGTCTTTTTATGAAAAAATTCTTTTTGATAAATTTAATTTTTATGTAAAACAAATTGCTAGCAATATTCCGATTAGCCATGAAAAACATGTTAAAAGTTTTTTGATTCATCTTTTAAATGCTTCAGAAACTGAAGAGCAAAAAAATGAGTTAAAGGTTATTGACAATTCTTTTGAAATAATTCATAAGAGTATTGATCTGTCGGAAGTTTTTAATGTTTTAGAAAAATTTAAAAAAGAAAATTTATTTGACAGAATACTGTCAGATTATAAAGAAATCTATTCCGAATTTAGTATTTTAGGTATTAATTATTATGCAGATCTCCAAAATAACCCGCGAGCAGAGACGACAAAAAATAAATTAGAAAAATTTTTGGAAAATCTAAAATTAAATTTTAGCAATAAAGAGTTTAATGATATCGAAAATTTAGATATTGGTTTTTTTGAAAATAATTCATTACTTATAGATCCTGCAGATCTTAAACAAAAATTAGTTACAAAAGCTAACGCTTTATTATTAAAATATCCTCAATATTCCTTAGTAACTCAAATTGATTTTTTTAAATATTTTCCTCCGGCTAAGGATTTATTTTATGATGATTTCCCAAATTTTCTCGATTCAACAAAGATCAGTAATTTTCTTAGTCTTTTTGAAAAAATTGAAGAAGGGGATAATCAAGAATTAAAAAAATACAAACTTGAAAAAACCGCGAGTGGTTTATTTGCCTTAAGACAAATTTCCTTAAACAAAGGTTTTTTCCCTTTAGATACTACTGAAGAAAAAATCTTTGAGCCATCGTATTATTTTATTTTTTTTAAGAAATTTAAAGAAAATAAAAGCTGTGATTTTTTTAACTTTTTTTTTAATGATCAACGAGAAATTCGGCAAGAATATCTTAATTGTGGATTGGAACCAATACTTGAATTTTTTAAAAAACAACAAAGTAAAATATCATCGATATTGCAATTATTTGATTCTCAGGAATTTAAAACAAAAGAAGAATTTGAAACCAAAATATATAGAGTTATAGCTGATATTTATTTTAAAAAAGAATATCATGATTCTAAAACCAAATTGGAAGAATTTATAATAGATAATTGCAATCTTAATTTTATGTATAGTCCAATACTAATTAATAATTTATTGACTATCTATTCAAGATTAACATTAGTATCCAATTGTTCTAATGATTATAATGAAAAGAGTGAAACTGAATCTGCAAATAAGCATTTTTATTATGATATTTTTGAAAAAGCTTTAGAAAAGAGAAAAACTGAATCTGCACAATTTGTAGTTGAGTTTTTAAAAAATAATCTTATTAATTTAAATGATCAAGAAATAGCTCGTAAGATGTTAGAAAGTGCAATTTCACATAAAAATCAAATAATAATTAATAAAATAATTTCTACCATAATTAAAGGAACTCAATCACAAGAAAAAATTCTCAAATTATTAATTTTTTTAAATGAAAATAATTTTTTTAATAAATTATTTAAAAATAATGATTTTAAAAATTTTAAATTTTTATTTGATTCTTTAAAAATCCATATCTATGAAAACGATAGAGTTAATGAGCAAATAGTAAAATTGCCAAAACTAACCGATTTATTAATTGAATCTTGCAAAAGTGGTAAAATTGATTTTTTAAAATTATTAATTGATCAGGGATTTGATATTAATACAAAACTGGATGATAAAAAAACTTTGCTTCATCTTGCATGCATAAAAGGTCATTATAAGGTGGTAGAGCTTTTATTAAAAACCAATATTGATGTTAACTGTCTAGAAGAAAATGGTGCAAATGCTCTTCATCTTGCATGTATAAAAGGTCATTATAAGGTGGTAGAGCTTTTATTAAAAACCAATATTGATGTTAACTGTGCAGAAGAAAATGGTGCAAATGCTCTTTATCAAGCTTGTGCAAACGGTAATCTTGAAATTGTAAAATTATTGCTAGATAAAAATTGTGACCCATTTAAATTAACCAGAATTAATACTACTCCCTTAGATATAGCTTGTAGCAATGGACACATTCAAGTAATAAATGAATTATTAAACAGATATCCTAAGCTAATTTATTTCCCAGAAAACTCATCTCGACTAACTTCGGCATGCTCAAAAAATTTTGTTGGAATTATTAATTTACTATTAACAAAAGGTGCTCAAGTGAATGAATATAACAAAAGTGGATTAACTCCTCTTATTATTGCCATACAAAAAAATAACTACGAAGTTATAAATTTATTGCTGGAAAAAGGGGCTGATGTTAATAAAGAAAATGCTCAAGGGGATACTACTCCTCTTATTATTGCCATACAAAAAAATAACCACGAAGTTATAAATTTATTGCTGGAAAAAGGGGCTGATGTTAATAAAGAAAGTACTAAATGGGATACTACTCCTCTTATTATTGCCATACAAAAAGGTAACTACGAAGTTATAAATTTATTGCTGGAAAAAGGGGCTGATGTTAATAAAGAAAGTACTAAATGGGATACTACTCCTCTTATTATTGCCATACAAAAAGGTAACCACGAAGTTATAAATTTATTGCTGGAAAAAGGGGCTGATGTTAATAAAGAAAGTACTAAATGGGATACTACCCCTCTTATTATTGCCATACAAAAAAATAACTACGAAGTTATAAATTTATTGCTGGAAAAAGGGGCTGATGTTAATAAAGAAAATGCTCAAGGGGATACCCCTCTTATTATTGCCATACAAAAAGGTAACCACGAAGTTATAAATTTATTGCTGGAAAAAGGGGCTGATGTTAATAAAGAAAATGCTCAAGGGGATACTACTCCTCTTATTATTGCCATACAAAAAAATAACCACGAAGTTATAAATTTATTGCTGGA
>BJGH01000001.1 GCA_014190355.1 Alphaproteobacteria bacterium | reverse complement strand
TAAACCAATTACTGAGTCAAAACCTTCGCAAATTTCACCACCCTTATTGTCACCATCTAATATTGAATTAGGTTTGGCAGACTTACTAAATTTTGGTCAACAAAAACCAGATTTTGTAAATCAAAATGCTCCAGCAAAAAAAACTGGTGAATCTTCTATGGTAGATCAGCAACAAAATTCAAGAATTATTTCAGAGCCAGTTCAAAGTTTAGTTGGTCAGCAGTCAAGACGGCAAGGGGTAGTTTCTGGCTTATCACCACAAGATATAAAAATAGATTTTGCTCAAAATAAATTTTCTAACTTATCGAATGGTGTATCGGCATTTAGGCCATCAGGTAATTCAGCTTTTAAAGTGGTATCAGGGTCAGCTCAATCTGGGTCTTCATCGCAAAATCAAACCTCTGCTGATCTAGTTAAGGAATCAATTGCCAGAGTGAGGTTTCAGCAGTCAAATTCAGTTTTTGGTGGTCAAGTTGAACAGCCTCAAATAACCTCACCAGCTTCATCAAGTGCTAAACCAAATACTAATTTACAAACACCAATAAATAACGCTTTAGAGAAATATATTAGCGATCCATTATCCAAAGCAATTGATCCATTTGTTTCAGCAATATCAAGAGGAACCGATAATATTCTCGGTGTTGGTCAGCAAAAATCCTCTTCGCCAATATCTTTACAAGTAAGTAAAGCAATTAATTCACAAGCTTCAAAATCAAAAACTTCAAAAACTGCTGGATCAATAGAAACTGAAGAGATCGAAATTGAGTTTGAAGATGATGATGATCAGACTTCTCAACCAGTCAAAACATATACAGCACCTCAACCAATCCAAACTTCTAAAACTGTTTCGACTCAACAACCAGCCCAAAAACAGCAACCATTCGACCCATGGGCTGGTTTAAATCAATTATTTGATGATTTAAGTGGCAATAAAAAGAAATAAGATTTTTATAATTGAAAATTATTTAATAAAAAAAATTAACAAAAAATTATTGAAGCATATTTTTGTCACGTTTTTTTCGATGAGTCATAATTGCAAAACGATGGGCTTCATCGCGAAGTCTTTGTAAATAATGCATTACAGCTGAGTTTTTTTCTAATGTAAAAGACTCTTTGTTAGTTTGATGAAAAAATTCTTCACCAGCATTTCTATTTTTGCCTTTTGACATACAAACAAAAGGGATTTTGAGATTAAGCTGATCAAAGATTTTTTGAGCTGAGGTTAGTTGACCTTTTCCACCGTCGATGATTACAAAATCTGGTATTTCATTAGATTTTAATTTAGAAAATCTCCGAAGTAAAACTTGCTCAAGCATAGCCGTATCATCGTTACCTTCTTTAATTATTTCCCGATGAGGGTTGTCAATTTGTTCAAGTTGTTTGATATTAAATTTTCGATATCCGCTTTTAATAAAACCATCTACCCCAGCAGTAATCATTGCTCCAATGGCATTTTGATTGCCAGTATGGCTGTTATCATAAACTTCGATTCTTTGAGGAATTTTAATGAGCTCAAAAATTTTTTTAACTTCCATTAATAATTTTTTGATACTCATGTTATGAGAAATTTTTTGCTCAAGATTTTGTAAAGCCAATTGCTCATGATCCTTTAGAAGGAAAGCTTTGTCACCTTTTTTAGGATAAATTATTTCAATTTTTTTCTTGGCAATTTCACTAAGAAATTCATTGAGCAGTTTTTGTTCATGAAGATCTTGATTAACAATAATCATTGATGGTGGTTTATGATTAAGATAAAATTGACCAATAAAATTGACCAAAATTTCTTGGGGATTTTGATTATTTTCAAGTTCATAAAAATATGGTTTTGAACCATAGTTTTGTCCAGCGCGATAAAAGGTAATATAAACACAAGCGCGGTGATTTATTGCAACAAAACACAAAGCATCAAAATCTTTAACTTCGTTAATACTGATATTTTGTTTATTTTGTAAGTAGTTTAAAGCTTTAATTTGATCTCGAATTATCATGGCTTTTTCATATTCTTGAATTTGGCTATATTCAATCATTTTATTTTGAAGATTTTCTTGAACCAAGGTTGATTTGCCTGAGAGAACAGTGATGGCATTTTTGATATTTTGTTGATAATTTTCTTGAGATATTTCGCCGACGCATGGAGCTGAGCATTTTTTTATTTGATATTCCATACAAGGTTTTTTTCGTGATTTAAATTCACTATCGCTGCAATTACGAAGTAAAAAAGTTTTACGTAAAATTTCGATATTACGATTAGCATCGCTTGCATTAATAAATGGTCCAAAATAATTGCCTATATTGGTTTTAACTCCTCGATGTTTAATGATCTGGGGGAATTGATGATTGCTAATTAAAATATGAGGAAAAGTTTTATCATCTTTAAGCAGAATATTAAAGCGTGGAGAAATTTTTTTTATTAAATTATGTTCTAAAAGAATTGCTTCAAGCTCAGTTTCGGTTTGAATTATTTCAATTTTTTCTGCTAAGTTAACCATTCGTAAAATTCTATTGCATAAAGCATTGGCATTGGTGTAATTGGTAATTCTTTTGCGTAAATCTTTAGCTTTCCCAACATACAGAACTTCTTGATCTTTATCAATAAAATGATAAACTCCGCTTTGGTGAGGAATGGTTGGTAAAATTTGTTTGATTATTTCAATACTCATGAAATTTTAAAAAACTAGTTTGCAAAATCGAATTTAAAGATTTAGGATTTTAATAGATAAAATAATTTAATAGTAATAATTAATTTTCAAAACAATGGTTATTAAAAAACAACAACTTGCAGAAATTGCTGAACTTCGTAATCAAACGAATCATACTCTTCGACCCGTTTCAAAAGAATTAGAAGAAGTGTTGTATCAACCATTTAATGTTCTTGACCACGGTTTTGTAAGAGTTATTGATTATATGGGTAATGACTCTTCGGTTGTTCAATCTGCCCGAGTATCTTATGGTGCTGGAACTAAAAAAGTCAATGCTGATAAAGCATTAATTAATTATTTAATGGCTCATCGCCATACTACGCCATTTGAAATGTGCGAAATTAAATTTCATATCAAATTACCAATTTTTGTAGCTCGTCAATGGATTCGCCATCGCACAGCGTCTGTTAATGAATATTCTGCTCGTTATTCAATAGTTGAGGATGAGTTTTATATTCCTCAAGCCCAATATTTATCAGCTCAGTCAAAAGTAAATCACCAAGGGCGAGATGAAACAAAAATTTTAAATAAAGAAGAGCAAAAAAAAGTTTTGCAAATTCTCAAAGCTGATAGCACTAATGCCTATAATAATTACTTAGAAATGATAAATCAAGATGCTGATGGTAATATTGTTGATAATAATAAAGAAGGTTTGGCTCGGGAATTGGCAAGAATGAATTTACCACTTAATTGCTATACACAATGGTATTGGAAAATTGATTTGCATAATCTTTTACATTTCTTGAATTTAAGAGCTGATTCTCATGCTCAGTATGAAATTAGGGTTTATGCAGAAGTTATGCTTGATTTGGTTAAAAAATGGGTTCCACATTGTTACGAAGCATTTTTGAAAAATAATAAAACTGGTAAAAATTTTTCAGGACCAGCTTTGCAAGTTATCAAAGATAAGCTCAAAGGTAAAGAGATAAAGCAAGAAGATAGTGGTTTGAGTGTTAGAGAATGGGGAGAATTAATGACAATTCTTGATATAAAATAATTTTCTTTTAAATATTTTGCAGTTTAAAAAAATAATGACAAAATATTGAAATAAAAAATAAAATATTTTATAAAAAATATTTTTAATTAAAAATTGTTATAAATTATCAATTAATAAAATATATATAAAAACTAAATTTTTTTTAAATTATGTCTATTGGAATGGGTGAATTATTATTAATTCTTGTTATTGTCTTTGTGCTATTTGGAGCAGGAAAATTACCGCAAGTTATGGGTGACATTGGTAAGGGAATAAGAGGTTTGAAAAAAGGCTTAAAAGAAGATGAGGCTATCAATAATAATTCGGCTAATAATAAAATAATTGATAAAAAGAACGAAGTTAGTCCTCCTAAAGAATAGGTCATTAAAATAATTAATATTTTAAGGCTTTGAGCCTAAGTATATTTAAATTTAAAAATTCTTAAATTCTAGAAATTTTAAAATTTTTTTTGTAGTTTTTTTTAAAAAATCTATTCAAAGAATTCTTTTGCTAACTAATTAAATTTATACAATTAAGTGGATCAAAAAAAAATTATCACAACACAAATTATTGAAGATTTGGTCAATAAATCATCAACTGATAAGGTGTTAGTTGGAGATATTGTTGATTCGATGGAGGCAATTGGTTTTGGATTGGCCTTGATGATCTTTTCTCTTGGTATAATTATCCCTTTACCACCTCCTTTTCCCAGTATAATTTCTCTTCCTTTAGTAGTGTTCTCAGCGCAAATGACTATAGGTATGAATTCCCCAAAATTACCAAAATGGATTGCTAGAAAAGAGGTTAAGCGTTCAGTTTTGGCAATGATGGTTCAAAAATCTAGTCCTTATATTAGAAAAGTGGAAAGGGTATTAAAACCTCGTTTAACTTTTATGAGTTCAATTGTTGCTGAGAGAATTGTGGGGTTGTTTCTGTTGGGTTTTTCAAGTTTCATTCTTGTTCCGCTTCCATTATCTAATTTTATTCCGGGTCTTGGTATTCTCATTACCTCTTTTGGCTTAATGGGTAAGGATGGTTTAGTGATAATACTTGGAATTGTTATAGGGCTGATGGGAGTTGCTATTTCGATATCCACAGTATTTATAGGTTTGGAAGCGTTTTATATGATAAAAGACTTCTTTTTTAATTTAATATCTTGACAATAAAGAATATTTATTAAATAATGTTTTTTAACGATGTAATAAAAACTTTAGTTGTTATATTTTATATTTAAAATAGTTAATAATTACCAAATATTTTATCAATAATTATTCAAAATAGGTAGTTTGAACTGCCAAATTATAAAAATTTTCAAACTCTTGTTGAGCCACTCCTTGATTTTTACGCCGAAGCGAAACTTTCGATTTATTTAAGCGATCAATTTCAAGAAGCTTTAGTATTTTTCTTTTCTTAATAATCTAATAACTTTAACAAATTATTTTCCATGTCTTCTAATACCTTAACATTGCGATACAGTGCTTCTGGATCATCTTCTGAAGCTAAACTAGAAAAAAATAACAATAAAAAAAATAGTGATAATATCGCTGATAAAGAAAGCGTTACAATATCGGCTGAAAATTCTAATAGTGCTAATGAGTCTAATAATTCCGTTTCTTCTTCTGGTGGTAACAAAGGTGATAACATTCGTGAAGCGGGTCGTGACTCAGCACTGAGACTAAATCGAGGAAATTTAATTAGCAGAGGAAGTTCTTCCTCAGTCAATAGTTCTGTTAATAGTAGCTCATATTCTCCATCAAACCTTTCGCCAAATTCAGGTTCAATTCAAACAAATAATTCATCAAGTAATTCTACAATAATTAATTCTAATTTTAACGATGAAGACGATGAAGATTTAAGATCTGAAAGAAAAGTTAACTCAAACGGAAAAACTCTGGAGCTTAAATTTTTAAAAACTAAATCAGCCGAATCTTTGATTGAAATTGCTAAGGAATATGGATTGGAGACCACTAGTGATTATGGTCGTCAAGATATTATTTATCATATCCTAAAAAATTTTTCAGATTTAAATCCTGAAAATGTCATTATTGGCGAAGGAGTTTTAGAAGTTTTAGAGGACGGTTTTGGTTTTCTAAGGGCTCCTGAAACCAATTATTCCCCAGGTTCTGATGATATTTATGTTTCACCAAGTCAAATCAAAAGATTCGCTTTAAGAACTGGCGATACAGTTAAAGGGCAAATCAGAGCTCCAAAAAAAGGGGAAAGATATTTTGCATTATTAAGAGTTAATGAAGTTAACTTAGATTCTCCAGAAAAGGTTCGTAATCGTGTTCTTTTTGATGATTTAACTCCACTTTATCCGCAAAAAAAACTAAATCTTGAAGAAGATAAGTCTAGTAATAATGATTTTAGCACAAGAATTATTGACATGATTACGCCTCTTGGTAAAGGGCAAAGAGCCTTGATTGTTGCTCCACCAAGAACTGGTAAAACTTCACTTATGCAAAATATTGCTCGAGCAATTACAACTAATCATCCAGAAATTATTTTATTAGTTTTATTAATTGACGAAAGACCTGAAGAGGTTACCGATATGATTCGCAGTGTCAAAGGTGAAGTGGTTAGTTCAACATTCGATGAACCGGCATCTCGTCATGTGCAATTGGCTGAAATGGTTATTGAAAAAGCACGAAGACTAGTTGAAGCAAAGAAAGATGTGGTAATTTTATTGGATAATATAACTCGTTTGGCTCGGGCATACAATACAGTTATTCCATCTTCAGGAAAAGTATTAACTGGAGGTGTTGATTCAAATGCTTTACAAAAACCTAAAAGATTTTTCGGTTCAGCAAGAAATATTGAAGAGGGTGGCTCTTTAACTATTATCGCTACTGCATTAGTTGATACTGGCTCAAGAATGGATGAAGTAATTTTCGAGGAATTTAAAGGAACTGGTAATGCAGAGATTGTTCTTGATCGTAAAATTTCTGATAAAAGAATTTTCCCAGCAATAGATATTACTAAATCTGGAACTCGTAAAGAAGAATTGTTAACTGATCGCTCTACTCTGGCTAAGATTTGGATGTTAAGAAGAATTGTTAATCCAATGAATCCAGTTGAAGCTATGGAATTTTTGTTAGAAAAAGTTCAAGGTAGTAAAACTAATGATGATTTTTTTAGATCGATGAACAGCTAAATATTTTAAATAATATTTTCTTTTAAATTTTTTTAAAAACTAAGTTATCAAATGAATTTTTTTTTAATTAAAATTTATTTTAAATGTTAAATAATTTTTTAAATGTTATAGGCTAAACTTAAACAGATAATTTACAATCTTAAGAGAAGAGTTTGAATTTAAAAAAATAATTTTATGAAAATTTATTTTTTTTGAAAATGCCAATAATTTTTATAATAACTTACATATCTTAATTGACATCTATTAAATTCTTCTGGCTTAAAATTATAAATCATAATTGATCCTAACTTCCCAGAAATTACCGTATAACTGAGATTATAATTATATTCGTTTTTTTCATAGATTCCTTTGTTAATAGAGGTCCTTACTTCGTCGATGGTCATGTCTTTAAGTAAAAATTTTCTGTTATTTTCGCAAATAGCAAGTGTTGCCATTGGTGTGATAAATTTACAGTTACTTAAGTTAAAAATTAAAAATATAGAAACTATAAGTTTATTGAGGTCTAACTTGCCCAACATTGCTAAATAAATTTTTTATCCAACCTAATTTATGTTCATCAACAAAGGTTTTGTTGTTATTAAAAGAAAAATTTTGAGCTTGATTAGCTTTACTAAAATGACGAATATTGTTAACTTTATTGGAAACAAATTCTAATGCTAAAATTTTTCTATCTACAACTTTGGTTGGAAAAAATAACAAACTTTCGGTTTTTTCGTTTAAATAAAACCATGTCTCACCATCTATATCGCTAATAAAAGTTGGTGATCCCATGGCTCTATAAACACTTAATTTATCACTGCCAATATCAATTAGATGACTATTGGAATATTCAAACATATAGCCATGACTCCCTTTGATAATACATGAGCTAAGACAGTGAAGCAATAAAATTGAAAAAAAAATCATTTTCATAATTAACTCTTTGGTTGCAATTATTGAAGCTAGTTTTAATATTAAGAAGTTATTTTTTAGTTAATGATTGATTTATTGCAAAATATTCTTAAAAAGAATTATTTTTTTAAAAATATTTTGTTTCATTTTTCTGACTAAAAAAAAATTAATACATCATAATTTATTGCTATTTAAACTTTTAGCAATTAGTTTTACAACTCAAAATTTAATTTCAATTTAAAAAATTTTATGGCAGTACCTAAAAAGAAAACCAGTAAATCAAGAAGAGGCAATAGAAGAGGAAGTAATGGCACTTATAATGCAAACTTCCCCAATGTTTTAATTGATAAAGAAACCGGCGAATACAAACTTGCGCACCATATTGCCAAGGACGGAACCTACAAGGGCAAAAAAATAATTGATAAAAAATTAAAAAAATCGACTCAGGCAGAGTAGATGGTTAAGAGCAAAACACTCACAATTGCATTAGACTGTATGGGTGGCGATAAAGCCCCGCAAATCGTGATTGAAGGTGCTGATCAAGTTGCAAGTAAAAATTTTAATATTTATTTTTTATTATTTGGTGATGAGAAAAAAATTAAGCCAATAATAAATCATTGTCGTTACTTAAAGGGTAGATTTAGTTTAATTCATAGTGATCAAGTAATTTCATCGGACGAAAAACCATCAAACGCCCTGCGTCGTTTTACTCAATCTAGTATGCGTTTAGCAGTTGATGCGGTTAAAGATGGTAAAGCCGATGTAGTTGTTTCAGCTGGAAATACAGGTGCTTTAATGGCAATTTCAAAGGTAGTTCTTCGACCTTTACCAGGAATTGATCGTCCAGCAATCGTTACTTCGATACCTAATAAAAAGAATAAAGGTACGGTATTTCTTGACATGGGAGCTAATGTTGAGTGCGGTGCCGATGTACTTTTTCAATTTGCGATTATGGGTCAGGCTTTCGCTAAAACTGTTCACAAAATTGAAAATCCATCTCTTGGAGTTCTCAATGTTGGTTCAGAAGAATTAAAGGGTAATGATAATGTTAAAAGTGTTGCTGACAAAATTCGTAATAGTGATCTAGATAAAAATTTTTATGGCTATGTTGAAGGAGATGATATAGCAAAAGGAACGGTTGATGTTATTGTTACTGATGGCTTTACTGGCAATATTACTCTAAAAGCTATTGAAGGGACTGCAAAATTTATTTCAGGAATAATTAAAGAAGGTTTTTCTTCAACAATTTTTTCTAAAATTGGTTACTTATTTGCAATGAATTCAATAAGAAGGGCAAGTAAAACCGTTGACCCAAGATTTCATAACGGGGCAATGTTAGTAGGATTAAATGGAGTTGTTGTTAAAAGTCATGGCAGCACTGATGCTCTTGGCTTTGCTAATGCCATTAATGTTGCAATTTCATTGGTTGAAAATAAAATTAATAACAAAATTATCATTGAACTTAAGCAAACTCTTGAATCAATTAAAAGCTCTGAAACTAACTCAAGTGTTAATAGCTCAAAATAAAACCCCTTAAATAGAATATGATTAGGTCACAGATTATCGCAACAGGTTCCTATCTTCCAAATAAAGTTGTTAGCAATTTTGATTTATCGAAAATTGTTGATACCTCAGATGAATGGATTATTGAAAGAACAGGAATTAAAAATCGTCATATTGCTGAAGATGATCAATTAACCTCAGATCTTGCTTTAAATGCTTGTCTAAAAGCTTTAAAAAATGCCCAAATTAAAGCTCAAGATATTGAAATGATTGTTCTTGCTTCTACTACCCCAGATTTAACCTTTCCTGCAACTGCAACAATTTTACAAAAAAAACTTAATGCTAACAATGCTTTTGCATTCGATGTTCAAGCGGTTTGT
Organism: Alphaproteobacteria bacterium; assembly: GCA_014190355.1. Taxonomy (GTDB): domain Bacteria; phylum Pseudomonadota; class Alphaproteobacteria; order Rickettsiales; family UBA1997; genus CAILUF01. Next base: position 337,196 of record BJGH01000001.1, on the reverse strand, counting down.
TCAGGCTTTATTTATGCATTAAATATCGCAGATAATTTTATAAGATCTGGGCAAGTTAAAAATGCTTTAGTGGTAGGAGCGGAGACATTATCGCGGATAGTTGATTGGAAAGATCGTAATACTTGTATCCTTTTTGGTGATGGTGCAGGGGCAGTAATTTTGCAGGCCAGTACTCATAAAGATTCAGGAATTATTGCCAGTAAATTGTCAAGCGATGGAAGTCTTAATGATATTTTAAAAACCTCAGATGGGGTTTCCTTTTCAAAAAAATCTGGATTTATTCAGATGCAAGGCAAAGAGGTTTTTAAACATGCTGTTGAAAAGATGGTTAATTGCGTTAATGAAACTTTAAATTTAGCAAATTTGACAATTAGTGATATTGATTATTTAGTTCCTCATCAAGCTAATTTAAGAATCCTTAAAAGTGTTAGTCAAAAACTTAAACTTACTGATGATCAAGTTATCATTACATTGGCTAATCAGGGTAATACATCAGCTGCATCAATTCCTCTTGCTTTAGATTTTGCTAATCAAAATAATAAGTTTAAGAAAAATGATTTATTGGTTCTCGAGGCATTGGGAGGTGGTTTAACATGGGGATCGATTATTGTAAGATGGTGTTAATAGAATTGTCAATTTTTTAGATTTGTTAAACTAATCAAATCACAATTGTAGTTTTTTAAAATTTTTATAATTTAAAAATTTAATCTAGAAGTTAAAAATAGTTAATAATTTTAAGACATAATATAGAATTGGTATTAAATTTATTGAACTTTTCGATGATCTTACTTTTCTTGAATATACAAATTATAAAACTTCAATCCAAGAATTAAAATTTTTTAAATTGATTATTGTAACTTTATTTTTTTTAAAAAATCTCTAAATTAGGTCAATTCCTTTAAAAAGTCCCGATAAAATCAATTTAAATAAATATTATTATTTTAAATAATCCTTCACTTTTTTAAAAAAATAATATAAATGAAAAAAAAAATGTTGACAAATAATAAATATTATTAATAAATAAAAAAAATTATTAATTAATTTACTCAATAAAATGTTTTTTTTAAATAAATATCAATACAACCAACCATCATCATATCCTTCACCATCCGAACCAGTCGACCTTAATAAAACTCAAACTGGTTATAATAATAATACACCTAGAGTACTTCATCCACCTAAAAAAAATTCAGCACAAACTCAAACACAACTAATAGAAAAAGAAAATCAAGAATCAAAAGAAAAAGGTACAGGATCAAATGCTTCTTCTAATGAAATCAGTGATGTCTTTGATGATATACCACATCTTAATCCTCTTAACTACCATACATCATCATCAACACCTCATGCTAGTCATGCTAGTCATGCTCCTGGTCACCAAAATAGTATCGAACAGAATCAATATTTAAAAAAACAAAAAAAAATTGAATCTCTTAAGCAAAAAAAACAGGAAAAAGAAAATACTAAAAAAAATTGGATGTTTGGTGCTATTATTTGGTCTGTGATCGATATATTTATGTCGGGAATTTTTGGAGCACAATTTCAAAATGGAGCGATTGGTGGTCTTGAATTGTTCGTAGCCATAGTTATTCCTGCTTTGATAGCAATTGGGTCTGGAATTATTTCTTATTCAAATCATAAAAAAATAAAAAAGATTGATAAAGAAATATCTCGTAAAGAAAATGAATTACAAAATATAGTTACACAAAAAAGTTTTTCTGATGAGCTAACTACTTGTAATTCTGGGCAGGATCATACTTCTCCTAGTAAATCGGTTTCAGTCCCTCTAAACACTCTCCCTCACCCCCTAACCCCTAAAACCGCCAGTCATTTTAGAGGTTCCTTATCCCCATGATAAATATAGGGGTATAGTTCATATGAGTAATTAAAGAGTTAATCTATTTTACTTATTCCCTAAAAAAAACTTAGCCAGTCCTCTTTAGGTTAATCAGCTCAGGTAAATTACAAGTGATTAAATAATTACCAATAGATTTAAAAATGTTACCTGTTGTGATTTCCTTTTAAAATCTCGGGGATTTAATACTAACCCTAATCAAGTTAAAATAAATAGTTATTTAAAAACCAAAATCTTTGGTTAATTTATTTAAAAATGTAATTAAATATTTAATATTTTTCTCTACTTAAAGGTTTAATAGGTCTTAGGGAAGATAAGGGATATTTTAGCAATAATTTTAAAGCAACTCTTGATTATAATGTTTCTTAAATTACATGATGTTCTAGCTAAAATTTACTTTATTTTAAAAGTTATCTTGTAAAAAATTAGATTTAATGTATTTAACAAATTTTATTTGTTAAATTTTAGGATTTGTTTTTTTTGACCAAAGACGATCGAGCATAAAAAACCATATTCCATTAATCAATGGCTCGATTATGGCATCGAGAATTGCTAAATCAAAACTAGCTCCTGTTATTAAGCGGTTACAAGTCATGGCTATAATTATATGACCAAGGGTGTAAATCATTGCTCTTAAAATGCTGCCGCGAATAGAAAGTTCTTTAAATGAACTTAAGAAGTTTTTTTTGTAAACCATTTTTTAACTCTTATGATAAATTCCAACAATCTTCGTTTGCAAATAATTGATGCAAAAATTTATTGTTAATGTTGTGACCAGTTTTAAAAGCTTTGAATTTTCCAATTATAAAATGCTGAGCTAGATACATATCTCCTAAAAAATCAAGAGTTTTATGTTTTACAAACTCATCTTTATACCTCAAACCTGTTTCATTAATGATTCCATCCTTACCAATAACAATTGCATTATTAAGGCTTCCCCCTTTAGCTAAACCATTAGTATGCATAGCTTTAATTTCATCTTCAAAACAAAAAGTTCGAGCTCGACATATATCATTTTTAAAGGAATTGTTAGAAGCATGAAATTCGTATTGGTTGTTAGTAATATTACTATTGTCAAAATCAATTCTGATATCTAATTCAAAGGTTGAAGAAGGGGAAACCTCAATAAATTTATCTTCTTGTGTAAAACAAAATTTTTTGGTAATCGAAATTACTTTTCGTATCTGATCACTTGTTTTAATTCCAGCGCATTCGATCATAAAAACAAAAGGTTCAGAGGAGCCATCCATGATCGGAATTTCAGGTCCATCAACTTCAATAATTAGATTATCGATTCCACATCCCCAAATTGATGCCATTAGGTGTTCAATTGTTGAGATTTTAACAGATGATGAGTTGCTAATGGTTGTTCCAAGATTAGTTGTAGTAACATTACGAAAATTTGCATTGATTTTATTATCTACATTTTTTTGATCGCTTCTAACGAAAACAATTCCGGTATTTTCTATGGCGGGGTGAAGAGTGAGGGTTGTTTTTTGCCCCGAATGCAAGGCAATCGAAGAGCAGCTGATTTTACTATTAATTGTTTTTTGAAAAGAACTAAGCATGATGTTAAGATTTTTTTATTTTACTCCAAGGCATTTTAGCGTTGGTAATATTGTAAATGCAAATTGTATTGCAAATTAGATCATAAGCTGTGGTTTTGTTTTTTGTAAAAGCATGAATTTGTACCCAGAGAGTGAAAATTATTCCAAATAGGATATTTATCTCATTGGCAGTAATTGCCTGATAAAGATCAATGTTGTATTTTAGTTGGTAGCTAAATAAATAAAAAATATATATAAAAGGAAGAATTGACAGAAAGTAATGTAATAAAGCTCGAAAAAAACTTAATGGTAAATTGTTTTGTTTTATAATTGTAAAGCCCATAGTTCTTTTTCCAATTGTTCCTTGCCATGATGAAGAATTTAAGTAGGCATGATAAATTGCGCCAATCATTAAGATCATAAACATAAGAATCATTGTTTTAGAGAACACCTCATGCTGGTAAAGAAATTCTAAATGCTCGGGGGTGTTTTTAGGGGTATCAGTTCCAAATTTTTCTTTAAACTCATTTTTAAAAGACAAAATAGATGGCTCAAGATAATTTTTACCAAAAGTTTCAGCAAAAAATATACGACCAATTAAAACTATTACAGAATCAATAGCTCCAGCAATTGATCGCTTGAAAGAGCCAACCAAATTACTTTGTTTTTCATTATGTTTTTTTTGTTGATGTATTTCTAAAAATTTGTTTTTTAAATTGTTGAGGTTTTTTTTAGTTATGTTCATAGCCAAATTTTTTTATTTTTAGTAAATCAAAGTAAATATTATTACCTTTAAAGATTTCTTGGTAAATTGTTTTGTTGTTGAGTAAAACTTGGTAATTATCAATTTTCTTGGGTTTCCTGAATTGACCAATACAAGTCAAATTAAGCGATAATTTTTTGCTAAGGTCAAGGACTTTTTTTATGTCTTTTGGTTTAATAGCAAATGCTAGTTCATAGTCATCTCCACTTGTTAATATATTATGAGTTGGGTAATGTTGATTATTTTTTAGAAAATTTATTGCTGAATTTGAAAGCGGAATATTTTGAGTATAAATTTCAGCATCAAGTTTAGCGCTTAAGCAAATTTTTTCTATATCAGCTAGCAAGCCATCTGAGATGTCAATTGCAGATTTAGCAATTTTATTTTTAACTAATTCTATGCCAAGTTTTACACGAGCAGTTGGACGAAGGTGTCGTAAAATTAAATCGGGGTATTGTTTATTATTTTTTTTTAGTAATTCTCGTCCGAGTCCAGCATCACCAATAGTTCCAGAAACAAAAATTAAATCATTAGCTAGAGCATTTTCGCGAATTAAAATTTGATTTTTATTAGCTTTTCCAAAAATTGTTATACTAAAAAAATTGACGGGAGAATTAACGGTATCTCCGCCAAAAAGTTTGATATTAAATTGTTCTTGGACATCTTTTAAACCTCGACAAAATTCTTTAAAAAATTTTTTATTAACTTGAGAATTTTTGCCAATTCCTAAAAGATAACCAATAGGTTTTGCTCCACTTGAAGCAATGTCTGAGAGGTTAACCTGAAGGGCTTTATAAGCAATATTATATGGTCGATCATTGATTTTAAAATGGATATCTTCAACCAAAATATCTTTACTAACTATTAAATCTTGGAGGTTTTTTTGTGAGATTGATGCTGTATCATCCAAAAGGTCTCGACTTTGTTTTTTTGATGCACAAATAGGCTTTAGAAATTTATTGATAAGCTCAAATTCTTTCATTATCAATTTTGTTATCTTGCAATTATAAAAAAACCTCAGAAAAATTTATTTGAAAATTCAAATATTTTTCTGAGGTTAGCTAGTTTTTTTAAGAGATTAGTTCTTCTTAGCTGGTTTTTCTTCAGTCTTTTCAGCTGATTTTTCAGCTGAAACTTCAGACTTAACAACTTTAGCTTTTTTTACTTTCTTCTTGGCTTTTTTGTCTGCAGATTTATCATCTGATTTTACTTCAGTTTTTTCAGATTTAGCGTCTTTAGGTGCTAATTTGTTTTCCTCTTTATAATTTCCTTTGGCTGAAGAACAGTGTGCTCCACAGTTATCTTTTTTTGTAGCACATGATGCAAGAAGACCAAGGCTAATAACGGTAGCAATTATAGATTTTAAAGTAATTTTAAGCATAGTAATTAATAATTAATGTTTTTAATAGAAGGTAATAATGGATATCTTTATATGGTGTAAAAATTTACCTCAAAAAATTAGGCTCTTTTTTTGCATTGTCAAACATTATTTTTAAATATTTTATTATAAATCCATTTAAAAAAAGTTTTAACTGTTGATTTTTTGATAAGTTCTAATTAAATTTAAAAAAAATAAACTAACAAATATAAAAAAAGTTATGTTTCGTGAAAAATTTATCGAAAATATTAGATCAGAGCTCAGTGATCTCAAAGTTCAAGGTTTATACAAAAATGAGTATGAAATAATTACTTCCCAGCAAAGTGAAATAGAAATTTATCATTATGCTAGCAAGAAAAAACTTCTCAATTTTTGTGCCAATAATTATCTTGGTTTGGCAAATAATCAAAGCCTGATTGATGTTGCTAAGAAATCATTAGATGAATATGGTCTTGGAACTGCATCAGTTCGTTTTATCTGCGGAACTTTTGATTTACACAAGCATTTTGAGAACAAGCTGGCTTCTTTCTTGGGCTATGAAGATGTAATAACCTTTGCTTCATGTTTTTCAGCAAATGGAGGTATTTTTTCAGCGTTGCTAGGTGATCAGGATGCAATAATATCTGCTGATTTAAATCATGCTAGTTTAATTGATGGAATAAGGTTATGTAAAGCTAAACGATTCTTTTACAAATATGACGATATGGCTGATCTTGAGCAAAAGCTTCAAGATGCTCAAAATCATCAAGTAAAAATGATTGTTACTGACGGAGTGTTCTCCATGGACGGAGATATTGCTAAACTCAAAGAAATTTGCGATCTGGCGGAAAAATACCAAGCATTGCTTTTAGTTGATGATTCTCATGCTACTGGTTTTATTGGTGAAAATGGACGCGGAACTGCTGAGCATTGTGGAGTTGAGGGAAGAATTGATATTTTAACCTCAACCCTAGGAAAAGCATTGGGTGGGGCAGGGGGAGGATTTATTGCTTCAAAAAAAGAAGTAATTGAAAAATTACGTAATAAAGCTCGACCTTATCTTTTCTCAAATAATATTTTGCCAATGGTTGCAGCAACTGGGATTGAAATTATTGATATGATTGAAAAATCAAAAAGTTTAATAAAAAAATTAGCTGACAATACCATGTATTTTCGTAGTAAAATTAATGAAGCTGGTTTTACTATTCATAATGCCCAAGGTATTCATCCAGTTGTTCCAATCATGCTTTTCGATGCAGTTTTAGCAAGTAAATTTGCCAAAATGATGATCGAGGAAGAAGGAATTTATGTTATTGCTTTTTCATTTCCAGTTGTTGCTAAAAATTCAGCTCGAATTAGAGTACAAATTTCTGCAGGTCATGATAAAGATCAGTTGGATAAAGCAATTAAAGCCTTTATCAATGTTGGTAAAAAATTAGCAGTCATTAAATAATTTTAAAAAATTATTTTTTAAAAAATTAATAATTGTTTTAAGTTAATAACAATTCAATTTTTTAAATCTAAAAATTATGAGTAAAAAAAAATTCCCAAGATCTGCTAATAACATAGTTGAAAATAACAATAATAAAGAAGAATTATTATCATTGATCGAGCCAAGTCTTAGCAGTTACGAAATTGCTCTTTTTAAAAAAAAGATTATGTGGAAAGCTACAATTTTTGCCATGAAAATTGTTATTCCAGTGGTGATTTTGGCTTTAATTTTGCTTAAATTTAATTCTTAATTTTTTTAAATTTTAGATTAAATTATTTCAAAAAAATAAATTAAATTATGGTCAATAATTCTTTAGCAAGTTATGCAATTAATGAAAAATATCTTCGCGATAGACTCTATCCTGAAAAAAAATTAATTTATCCCAAAGATCCCTTTGCTGTAGATTATGAGAGAATAATAAATTCTTCAGCATTTCGTAGACTTCAGTACAAAACTCAGGTTTTTGTTAATCATCAAGGAGATCATTATCGAACTCGTTTAACTCATTCCTTAGAAGTTGCCCAAATTGCAAGGTCAATAGCTCATGCTTTGCATTTAAATCGTGATCTTGCAGAAAATATTTCATTAGCTCATGATCTTGGTCATACTGCTTTTGGTCATGCTGGAGAACAAGTTTTAAATGAAAAAATGATGCAGTTTAAAGGATTTTCTCATAACGCTCATACCTTTAAAATTATTACCAAGCTTGAAACTAGATTTGCTGATTTTGAAGGTTTAAATTTATCATGGGAAATGCTAGAGGGTGTTGCAAAGCATAACGGAAGATTCAAAGATTTTAAAGGAGTTCCAGAATATATCCTAAATTATAATAAAATATTTGACTTGCAGTTAAATTTATCGCCAAGTTTAGAAGCGCAAATTTCAGCAATTGCCGATGATATAGCTTACAATAATCATGATTTAGAAGACGGACTTCGAGCGCAGCTTTTCTCTATTCAAGATCTATTATTTTTACCAGTAATTGGTGAAATTTATCAAGAAATTATTGAAAATTTTGAAAATTTAGCCCAAGAAATTTTGGTTGGTGAGGCAAAAAAAATTATTACTAATCGAATGATTTTTGATGTAATTAATAATACTAAAAAAAATCTTACAAAATATGATATTAAAGGCTTTAAAGATGTCCAAAATCACCCTAATTTTTTGGTTAATTTTTCAACTGAAATGTTAAAAACAAATCAAATTTTAAAAGATTTTTTGATGAAAAAAATGTATCGTCATAGTTTGGTTAATCAAATGACTAAAACGGCTCACCAAGTTATCAGTGATTTATTTGATTATTATCTTGGCAATCCTCAAGTTATAAGTATTAGTATAAAAGATAAAAATTATCTTAATTATCCAATAATTCAGCAAGCAAATTTAATAGCAGACTACATCGCTGGAATGACTGATCGTTATGCAATAAATTTGCATAGTCAAATTATTAAATAATTTTTTAAATTTTAAGTTAATTTCAATTCAGTTTCTTTTAACAAAAAAACCTTGGTTTTTGTGTTTGAATGCTTAAATTTATTAAAAAAATTAAATTTATGGCAAATATTATTCCTTATCGTAACATCTTACCTAACATTGACAAATCTGTCTTTGTTGCTAATAATGCAGTAATTTCTGGTGATGTCAAAATTGCCAAAAATTCCAGTGTTTGGTATAATTGTGTTTTACGCGCAGATGTTACCAAAATTGAAGTTGGTGAAAAAACTAATATCCAAGATGGTAGTATTTTGCATGGAACTAGACCAAATCATGCCCAAAATAAAACTGGCAATGAAGGAGCACCAGTAATTGTAGGAAGTTATGTTACAATTGGTCATAACGCAATTGTTCATGCCTGTACTATTGAAGATTATGCTTTTGTTGGAATGGGTGCAATTGTTATGGATTTATCACGGATTGAACAATATGGTATGCTTGCAGCAGGAGCAGTTCTTACTCCAAATAAAGTTGTAAAATCTGGGCAAATCTGGGCTGGTAATCCAGCTAAATATTTTCGTGATTTAACTCAAGTTGAAAAGGATTATATTGTTACCTCAGCTAATAACTATCTTGAATTGGCAAATGAATATAAAAATACAATTTAATGACTAAAAAACTAGGGATAACATTTTTAAAAAATTATAAAATTGTTAATACTTTAATTTTTTTAGTATCGATGAATTTTTTTATTGGCAATTTTATTCATCTTTTTTGTGAGATATTCTATGAGCTTGGAAATATGGCAAAAATATTAATTAGTGATTATAAAATATTCAGTTTTTTGGTTTTGCCGATTTTATTGTGGATGTCTACCTTATGTTGTCGAATTTTTGCTAAGAATGCCTCTGGTTCAAACCTCGATCATATTACTCAAGCGATATATATCCTTAAAAAAAATCCTGAAAATTTTATAAACATTAATCAATTGCTTGGTATAAGAATTGCTTTTGTGGCAATAATTAGTTCGCTGATTGCAACATTTGCGGGAGGATCACTTGGAAGAGAGGGAATATCGATATTTATTGCTGTAAGTTTTTTTGTAAATATTGGATATTTATTTCGTAATTATTTAATAAAAATTGCTTTAGAAACATGGATTTATTTGGGTTATGCAGTAGGTTTTGCAATTGCCTTTTTATCGCCAATTTCAGCAATGGTTTATATTTGTGAAAAATTAATAAAAAATAAGAGTAAAAATTATTTATTAACAATATTTATATGTTTTTCTTCATTATTAATGATTGCTATTGGTATAAAAAATTTTCCAGCGGTTTATCAAGTTCATAATATCAACTCACGAATTAGTTTTTCTCAATTTATTTCTTTGGTATATCTAGTAATTTTTTGTGCAATAGCTGTTTATCTTTTTCGTTTATTACTAAATTATTTTTTTAAAAAAATTAACAGCATTGTCGGAATAAAATGGCATTTGATAGTTTTAACCTTGGCATTGATTTTAATTATAATTGCCGAGATTGTTGGCATTTATGTTATTGGGGGAGGAATTAAAACAGTTAACCAAGCTTTTGCAGCTGAAAATCAATTTATTTATCCACAAGACTTTATTGCACGCTATGTTACTACTATTATAACCTTTGTAATAGGTTGTGCTGGTGGGACAGTTGCACCTTCTATTGCTATGGGAGCTGGTTTATCCTCAAGTTTTTCAGGTTTTTTTAGTGTTGATTTGCAATTTTTAATGCTTATTGGAATGATAGGATTTTTAAGTCCACTCCTCGCAACACCTGTTACTACTGCTTTTGTAATTATTGAATCAACTCGTCAAGAATATAGTTTACTAATTATTTTTCTTCCTTTATCGCTGATTGCTTTTCTAAGCTATTGGTTTTTTGTTTTTCTTGAAAAAAAATTATTGTTGATAAGAAAAAAATAATTAACAACAATCTCTTGAAACAAATAAAATTCAGACATTTCAAATGACAAATAGTTTTACCTTAAATAATCAGCAAATTAAACAAATTTTTGATCTTGTTATTGAAGCAGGAGAAATAGCAATTAGGGGATTCTATGCCAAAGATTATCAAACAAAAATAAAAAAAGACAATTCAAAAGTTACCTCAATAGATCTTGAAATTAGTGAATTTATTACCAGTGGTTTGAATAAAATTTTACCAAACATAGAAGTGATTAGTGAAGAAGGTCAAAAAATTAATAATTCACATAGTCGTTTTTTTTTGGTTGATCCAATTGACGGGACATCAAGTTTCATCAATGGTGGAAATGAATTTTCAATTAATATAGCCTTGATCGATAATTGCCAAGCGATATTTGGTATGATATATGCACCTTTATTTCAGGGTGGTAGAATGGTTTTTTGTGATGAAAAAAAACAAGTATGGCTTTATCAAAATGATCTAAATGTAGAGCAAATAATTAAGAGAAATTCTTCTAAACCAGATCAGGTTCGTTTAATTTCGAGCAGAGGAGCTGATGAGTATAAAATTGAAGAATTCATGAATAAAAATTTAAGTGATCATCAAAACTTTAAAATCGAAAAATACTCCTCAGCAATAAAATTTATTATTATTTTAACCAATCAGGCGGATTTATATTTGCATTTAAAAAAATCTATGGAGTGGGATACTGCTGCGGGTCAGGCTCTTGTTGAAATGCTAGGTGGTCAAATGCAGGTAATTGATTTAAATCGAATTGATTGTCAAATATTAGATAATTTATCTTATGGTAAAAAAGATTTCCTAAATCCATGTTTTTTGGTATCTTTTTTAAAATAAATGACAATTATTTGACTTTTCAAGAGTTATTGTTAGCAACGAGTAAATAATTTAATTTAAAGAATTGCTTATCTAGCTAAATATTTTTTATTAAAATAATTTTAATGGTTTTGCTGCTGGTTTTTTTGGCTCTTAGTTAAAAAAATTATCACGATTTGTCTAATAAAATTAAATTTTTTAACAAATTATTTTAATTGCTATGATATAGTTTTTTCTTTTAAAAAATTTTTAGCTAAGTTTTTAGTTATCTTGATATAGAATAAAAAAAATAAAATAAAAAAATTTACTTTTTTTATTTACCTTGTAATTTCATCAAAAGTTCTAAGATATTTAAACATTAATTATACCTTGATCATGGCAAAAAATTTTGAAAGACCTGATAAAATTGAAATAAAGCAATTTACAACTAATTGCCTTAATATGTCAGGAGGAACATCGCCTGTTACATTGTATCTGGGTCATCCAATGCAAGGTTCTCATCCTTTAGCTTTTCAAAACAAATCTTTATCAACCAGAGGTTATTCAATCCCAGAGCATGTTATGGAATCTTTTAAAAAATTAGCTGATATTGCTGAAAAAAATAATGTTCCTTTTATTGAGCTTTGTGATTATGTTATTAAAGAGGTTGAGCTTGGAAAGTCTCTGAAAGAAGACTCTAAAAAGGCTACTGAAATTTCCAGTAACACAGAACAGAAAGATATGCAATCAACCCAACTAATTGAGGATTCGGAAACTTCATCGAGTGAAAATAATTCTGAAAATGAACAACCTCAAGCTAATGCAGGTGAAGAAGCTGCTTTGAATTATCAAGCAGCAAATCAATTTAATGAAAATTTGACTTTGAAAAGTTCTCAACCCCTTCATACTGAAAATCAACAAAATGACCAGTCAACTGTTATTAACAATTCTCTAATAGCAGAAAATGATTTGCAATCAACTAAAAATAAAACTGCCGATGAAGGTAAAAGTTTGTTTAGTAAAATATCAAAAAAAAAATGAAAATCTAGTTTAGAATGACGATATGGCAAAAGAAGAAAAAAAGGATAATTAAATATTTTTTAAGTTATTTTGTTAAAAAATCATGTAAATAATTCTTTGCATTTTAAATTTTTTTTTCTAAAAAATTAGTTAATGTTAATTTTTTTTATAACTTTTTTTAAAAAATAACTTTGATAGTTAATTTTTAAGTAAAGTTTTTAGAATAAATTACTTTTAATTATTAATCCAAAAAAAATAATTATAAATTCAAAATTAATTTGGTTTTTATCTTCTTTTAAGAGAGTAATCGTAATAAATAATGCAAATAAAAAAATCGCAAAAAATTGTTGTTTTAAATGGAGGTTGGAACTCTGAAAGAGAAGTTTCGTTAGCTTCTGGTCAAGCGGTTTACTTAGCATTAGATCGAATGGGATATATTGTTAGTAAAGTTGACTTTTCAAGAAGCATTTATCAGGAATTGGAGGAAATTAAACCAGACATTGTTTTTAATGCCTTGCATGGTCAATATGGTGAAGATGGAAGAATTCAAGGTTTTCTTGATATTTTACAAATTCCTTATACACATTCTGGGGTATTGGCATCAGCACTGTGTATGGATAAAATTTTGACTCGCAAAATTTGCTCAAGTGCGGGAGTTAAATCACCAAAATATTCAATTTTAAGAAAGGGTGAAAACCAAAAAAATTTAGAAAAGATTTTTGAAATTGGTAAACCCTTTGTTATCAAGCCTATTAACGAAGGATCGAGCGTTGGAGTTGAAGTTGCATTACCTAATTCAAAATTCGATTTTCAGGAATATAGTTGGCAATATGGTGATGAAATGATCATTGAAAATTATATTGCTGGAAAAGAAATTCAAGTTGCAGTTATGGATGGAAAAGCTCTTGGAGCTATAGAGGTTAGACCAAAAGGATTATTTTATGATTATAAGTGTAAATATACTCCAGGAATGACCGAGTATATCATGCCTGCAGAAATTTCCGTTGAAAAATATGCTGAAGTTATGCAATTAGCTCAAAAGGCTTATCAAGCTACTAAATGCAAAGGAATAAGTAGGGTGGATTTTATTTTTAATAATAAGGATGGTGGAGATTATCAATTTTATTTGCTTGAAGTTAATACTCACCCGGGTTTTACCCCAACTTCTTTGGTTCCTAAAATTGCTAGCTATGTAGGAATTTCTTTTGAAGAGATTATTAAATTTTTAATTGAAAATGCTAGTTTTGGATGAGTAATTTAAAAAAACAAACCAAAGATTTCTTTCTTACAAACCCTTTATTGCGAAAGATAAAAATTTTTTTCAATCAAATTGTAAAACCTTTTTTTTTAAAAGTTGTACTTTTAATTCTGGGTTTGATGATAATTTTAATTATTGCTTTGAAAATTTTTAAGCCCGAAATTATTGAAAAATCTATATTAAAAACTAAGTTCTATTTTTTACATTATTTAAATCTTGATAATTATCAATTTCATGAAATAAGAATTTCAGGCAATAAGAGAGTTTCCAATGACCAAATCATAATGATTGTTAAAAAAACTCAGGAAAAAATTTTTATCGATAATGAAGAATATCAGCCATTAATTCAAAATTTAATTGATGAAATAAAAGTTAATTTGCCATGGGTTAACCATATTACAATTTCTCGTAATATGCCTAATATTTTAAATATTTTTATTACTGAATATGAGCCTTTTGCGATATGGAACAGTGATGATAGAAAATATATAATTGATAAGGATGGCAATCCGGTTCCTCTTGATAATCAGGCTAATCAAGAAGAGTTTAAGGATATGATTATTTTATCTGGAAGGGGTGCAAATAATCATGCCAAAGCCTTGTTTAATATTTTAGCGATAAGCCCAGCTTTAAGCGATAAAATTTATTCTGCAACTTGGGTTGGCGATCGAAGATGGAATATTCGTTTTGACAATGGTTTACTTGTTAAAATGCCAGAAGAAGAAATATATGATGCTTGGCAACAGTTGATCAAGATTAATAGTAAAGGTCAGGTTGATGAATATAAAGTAATTGATTTAAGAATTGCTGGTAAGATTTATATTGAATATAATGATACGACAGTTCGAGAACTAAAATTTTAGTTCGGCAATTATTTAAAAAAAATTTTTAAAAAATTTGATGTTTTTTAATTAATTCAATTTATAAAATATTCTTAAAATTTTTAAACCTTATAAAATTGCAATAACCTTTCATGACCAAAAATAGCAAAAAAGGAAAAATTGTATCATGCCTAGATATGGGCTCTTCTAAACTAATTTGCATTATTGCAAGCGTTAGTAATGAGCATATTGAAATTTTAGGTTATGGTCATAAAGAATCACGAGGAATTAATGCTAGTGCTATTTCTGATATGCGTATTGCTCAAAAATCAATTATTAATGTTATAGCTGAAGCAGAGAGAATGGCAGGTTTTAATATCGAAAAATTAATGATTGGTATTTCTGGATCACAAGTTATTTCAAGTCGAAAAGAATTTGGCTGTAAAATTTCTTCCGAAGTAGTAAAAGATGTTGATATTTTTAATTTAACCTCAAAGGTTCGTAGTGATTTTAAAAAAAATAATCGCGAGATAATTCACATGATTCCCATGTATTATCGAATAGATGATTCTTCAGCTGTTATTAATCCGAGATTTATGACTGGAGCAAATCTTTTTGCTAAGTTTCATGTTATTTCAACTTCTCAAACCACTATAAGAAATATCGAAAACTGCATTAAAAGATGTCAAGTTTCTGTGAATAATTACATGGTTGAACCATACGCCTCGGCATTAGCTTGTCTTTCACAAAATGAAATAGATCTTGGAACTTTATTGATTGATATTGGAGGAAGCTCAACTTCATTTTGTGTAATTATCGAAGACAAAGTAGTTTTTGTTGGAAGTTCACCAATTGGAGGCGATTTAATAACTAAGGATATTGCGACTATTCTAGGCGTTAATACAAGTCTTGCTGAAAAGATCAAAAATCTTAACGGATCACTTTTTATATCACCAATTGAAGAAAAAGAAATTATTAAATATCGATTACAAGATTCCGTTTCTGACTCAATGATTAGAATTACTAGAATTGAATTAAGAGATATAATTCAATCAAGACTTGAGGAGCTTTTTGAATCGGTAAAATTAATTTTAGAAAAATCAAAAATTCCTTACAATCTAGTTCCAAATATAGTTATTACAGGAGGAGTTGCATCAATTCTAGGAATAGATAAATTGGCTTCCGAGATATTTGCTAAAAATGCTAAAATAGGTTATCCAACAAAGTTTAATAGTGCTCCATCAGAAATTATTAATCCAACTAATTCATGTGCTTTAGGGATGTTGGTTTATTTAAGAAATCAATATCTTAAAGAAAAGAGTAAAGAGTATAATGAAAACAAAGGAAACTGGTTTAAAAGATTTCTCGATAAAGTTGTAGCTGTTTAAAAGATTGCAATTTTAACTCAACCTAAAAAATTTCAATTTTAAGTTTAAATTCTATTAAATTCTTAAATCAAAATCTTATAATTTTTTAAATACTTCTACTATTATTATTTTTTGATAGAGTGTTTGCTTTAGAGTCAGAATTTTTACCGACTTTATCTTGCCTTTTTTTTCTTTTTTTATCCCAGATCATCGAAGCTTTATCAGCACTATTAAAATCTTGAGGATCAATTTCAGCCATTTCTTCAATTTCTTGAGGTCTGGTATCCCAAACATCAATTGCTGAGGTAGTATAAGTTTTTTCTTGCTCAACTCCCCCAGTCTCACGATCAAGATTGCGTTGTTGATTTGATTGATATGGATCTGGTTTAAATTTGATTAAATCATTAATTATTTTATTAACTTTAGATTCTTTTTCTGAAGAAGTTTTGCGCTTTTTCTTCTTACCATCGATAAAGATAAAATTTTGATCATTATCATCAGCATCTTCAAAATCTTCCGCGTTATTTTCAATTGGTTGTTTAGAAGTGTAAAATGGATCAATATTATGATTTTGGGAATCGATACTCTGATTTTTTTTCTTTACTTCATCAAATTTGATAAGTTGAAGTAATTTTTCTAAAATTTTTTTTGCTCCTTTATTGCTGTTATTTTTTTGGTTCATATAGGTTAAGCAGTTTTTTTAAAATTTCTTGAACTTTATCAATTTTAATTTGCTCTTCTTGAATTTTGTCGATAAAAAAATGAAGTTTATGATTTTTAGTAATCTTAATTTTACCGTTACTTTTTATCACCATTTCTAAAAGAGCATTAGGGTTATTAAAATTATTATTTTTAAAACCAATAATAATTCCATCATTACTAACTTCTATGCTATTAACTCCTATATTTTTACAAGTATTTTTTATTTTAGCAATGAATATAATGTTAAAAATTTCTTTAGGAATTTTACCAAATCTATCGTTCATCTCGTTGATAAGGTTTTCTTCGTCTTGAGGATTTTTTATATTTGAGATTTTCTTATAAAAACTCATTCTAAGTGATAATTCATTGATGTAACTATCAGGAATTAATAGGGAAATGCCAAGCTTAATAGTAACCGAATCATCAAAATTTTCGATAATTTCTTTATCGTTAAAATCAGGATTATTTTTTAAATTCTCAATTGTTTGCACTAACATTTGTTGATATAGTTCAACTCCTGTATCACGAATATGACCAGACTGTTCATCGCTAAGTAGATTTCCACTTCCTCTGATATCCATATCGTGATTTGCAACGCTAAACCCAACACCTAGAGCATCAAGGCTTTGCATAACTTCTAATTTTTTCTTAGCTTCATCAGAAATTTTTTTACGATTATCAAGCATAAAATAACAATATCCCCTTAATTTACCTCGCCCAACCCTGCCACGAAGTTGATAAAGTTGTGATAAGCCAAACATTTCAGCTTTATAAATTATCATGGTATTGGCACTAGAAATGTCGATTCCTGACTCAATTATTGTTGTAGAAAGTAGTAAATCAAATTTACCATCGACAAAGTCATTCATGATTTCATCTAGCTGACTTGGACTCATTTGACCATGAGCTTGAGCAATTTTAATTTCAGGTAATAACACTTTTAGTCGTGGATAAATTTCTTCAATATCGCGAACTCTTGGAACAACAAAAAAAATTTTTCCTGAACGATTATATTCGCGCATTATTGCTTCCCTAGCAATTGTTGTATCATATGGCATAACAAAATTTCTCACCGCTAATCGATCAATTGGAGGAGTTGCAATTAAGCTTAAATCCTTAACTTGCGATAAAGACATTTGAAGGGTTCTAGGAATAGGGGTAGCTGATAATGCTAGAATATGAACCTCATTGCGTAATTCTTTAAGAAATTCTTTTTGCTTAACTCCAAAATGTTGTTCTTCATCAATGATAACCAAAGCAAGATTTTTAAATTTAATATTTTTGTGAATTAAGGCATGAGTTCCGATAACTATTTGTATTTCACCGCTAGCAATTTTTTCACGAGTAATTTTATTTTCGTTTATTGATGATAGTCTTGATAGCTGGGCAATTTTGATGGAAGTTTCGCTAAATCTTTGAGAAAAATTTTTGTAATGTTGTCGACATAACAAAGTTGTTGGAGTAATGATTGCAACCTGAGCAAAATTTGCGACAATTGCACTTGCTCGCATAGCAACTTCAGTTTTACCAAAACCTACATCACCACAAATTAAGCGATCCATAGGAACTCCCTTGCGTAAATCATTTTCAACATCTTCTATGGCATTCAGCTGATCATTTGTTTCAACAAAGCCAAAGCGATTCTTAAACTCATCATAGAAATGAACATCGGGAACAAATATTGGTGATTTTTTTAGTTGACGAGCACTGGCAATTTTTAATAATTCCTCAGCAGTCATTTTGATTTTTTTACGAACCTTTGTTCTGCGATTAAGCCAATTAACGCTTCCTAACTTATCAAGTTGAACCAAAGGATTTTCTGCCCCATATCGTGAAATTAAATTGATATCATCAACACTTACAAAAAGACTGTCATTTCCAGCATAGGCAATTTTAATCATTTCGCATTTGATTGAATTGCTGGTGATGGTCTGTAAGCCTTCAAATCTGCCAATGCCATGATCGCGATGAACAACTAATTCTCCTTTATCAATACTAAGTCCTTCTTCAATTATTCTCAAGGCTGAATTTTTGCGATTTTTTTGGCGAGTAATCTTTTCGCCAAAAAGTGCTTGTTCACCAATTAATACAAAATCATCAATACTGAAACCATAATTGGTTGGAAGGATGAAAATATTAAGTAAGAGGTTGTTTTTACTATTCTTAATTTTGATATCTTGAAAGTTTTCAACAATGTTACAAGCGATATTGTAATCAAAAAATGTTTTAACAATCCTTTCTTTGAAACCTTGGCTTAGGCAAGCAAAGCCAAGTTTTTTTGGCGTAAAGTTTTTTGAATCTGAATTTGGTGAATTAAATTGTAAAACATAATCTTTAAATAATTCAATTGGATCTTGTTTATTAGCTTTTCCTGCTAGGGTAAAATCAGGAATTTTTTGAATCTCTAAATCAATTATTCTTTGTGAATTATCACTATAATCAAATTGTTTAAATTCAATTGTAGTATTTTCTTTTAAAAACTCCTTAAAATTGTTAAGAGTTATATAAAGTTCTTGAGGATTAAGAGGATTGTATAAGATTGCTTCTTTGAGTTTTTTTTCATCCAAACGCATTTGATAATATTTGGTTATAAGCTCTTCTCTTTCTTTTGCTAAATCGATTATTTTATCACTAAAAAAAACTACTGGATTACTAAAATAATCAAAAATATTTTGTAATCTTTGCTCAAAAAATAATGGTAACCAATGTTCCATTCCCTGAAAAGTTCTTCCCGAGGAAATTGCTTGATACATTTGATCTTCTAAAGCACTACCAAAATTTTTTCGATAATTTTTACGAAAGTTTTCAATGGTATTAGTTTGTAAAATCACTTCACTAGCTGGAAGTATTTCAATAGTTTTAACATTATGAATACTGATTTGAGTAATAGGATCAAAAACTTTAATATTCTCAATTTCATTGCCAAAAAAATCAATTCGATAACCAACTAAATCAAAGGCTTGCTGCAAAACAATATCAACAATTCCGCCTCGTAAAGCAAATTCTGCGACATTATTTGCACAATCTTGCCGAATATAGCCTTTATTGATCAAAAAATTAACAATCTGTGTTTGTGAAATTTTGCTTCCAACTTCAAGAAATAATCCATGATTCTTTATCACTTCGCTTGGTAAAACTTTTTGTAAAATTGCATTAACGGAAGTAATTAAAAAAATTTTTTTCGAGGAATTTTTTTGATTAGCAATTTGATAAAGTGTTTTGATGCGATTGCCTAAAATTATAGCTTTAGGTGATGAACGGTCATATGGTAAACAATCCCAAGCATAAAAATTTAATATTTCAAAATTCGCTAAAATATCATCACTAAAAAATTTTATTTGCTCATTGATCAAAGCCATTTCATTATCATCTTTAGCTATATAAATAATATCTTGCTGATGAAAATTTTTAGTAATTTGACTTACTAAAAAACCAATAGCATCATCTGGAACTTTCTTGATTATGCAGGATTCTCGGATTTGTTTGATTTTAACTTTGTAATCCATCTTTTGAAAAAAAATTAATTATGCAACTTATCTTCATCGCTCATTTTGGGAAGTGATTTAAAAGCATGCATTGCCATATCTCGTGATTTTTCAAGATTGACAATTGGCAATGGATAATCTTCACCAAGTTTCAAATTAGCTTGTTTTAAGGCTTCTGATGATGCTAACCAAGGAGCGAATAAAAATTTATTGGAAAGATTTTTAAGTTCAGGAACATAAAATCTGGTATATTCTCCATCTGGATCAAATTTTTCACCCTGTAAAATCGGATTAAAAATTCGAAAATAAGGTGCAGCATCAGCTCCACTTCCCGCAACCCATTGCCAACTTGCACAGTTACTTGCCATGTCTGCGTCAATTAAACAATCCCAGAACCATTCCTCACCTTCTTTCCAGCTCAATAATAAATTTTTCACTAAAAATGATCCAACAATCATGCGAACACGATTATGCATATAACCAGTTTGCCATAATTCTCTCATACCTGCATCAACAATTGGATAGCCAGTTTGTCCTTTTTGCCATGCTTTCAATAATTTGGAATTTTTTTGCCAAGGAAAATTGTCAAAGCGAGGTTGAAAATTTTTGTTAACAATTTTAGGAAAATGATAGAGTAGGTAGTTGGAAAATTCTCGCCAACCTAATTCGCTTAAAAAACAGTCAAGATTTTTATCGGAAATTTTATGACCAAAATGAGTTAACGAATAATGCCAAACTTGGTTTGGAGAAATTTCACCAAAATGGAGGTGAGCAGATAATTGCGATACTTTTTTTTGACTTGGATAATTTCGACCTTCTTTGTAATTATGGATTGGATCACTAACAAACTTCTCAAGTTTTTCTTGAGCATGCGCTTCACCAATTTTCCATAATTTTTCAATTTTGTGATGCCAATTAATCTTGGGAAGAAGTTTTAATTCAGAAATTTTTAAACTATCATCAAATTTTTTAGCATTAATTTTATCAGGCTTAGCAAGAGGAAATCTTGGCTCAACAGCTTTTAAACAGCCATTACGGTAGTAGTGAGTAAAAACTTTATAGGGATTTTTATCGCTTTTTAGAATGGTCCATGGTTCCCAAAGTAAGCTAGCATTAAAACTTTCAACATTAAGATTATGTTCTTTAAAATGTTTTTTTACTTTGCTATCTTGGTCAATTCTTGATGGTTCGTAACAGCGATTCCATGTGATGCAATCAATGTCATATTCTTTAACAATCTTGTTAAGAATTTTTTGACTATCACCATTAAAAAAATTCAAAGAATTTTTGAGATTTTTGTCTAGATTTTGCAAACTATGGTGAAGCCATAATTTACTGGCTTGACCAAGTTGACGATGATTTACCTCATCTTGAATGAAGATAACATAGATTTCTTGGCTATTTTGACAAGCGAAGTCAAGGGCTGGATTATCGCTGAGGCGTAAGTCATTTCGAAGCCATAGCAAAGTTTTTTTAAATTTCATAAATATTAAGAACTAATTATCCTTCCGCTTCTAATAATGATTTTTCTGTCACAATTTTCAGCAAGCTCAAGGTTATGAGTAGCAATTAAGCATGCAATTTGATATTTTTTAGTTAAGTTGGAGAGAATGTCAAAAACTTTTCGTGCTAATTCATTATCAAGATTGCCAGTTGGTTCATCTGCCAATATTAATTTAGGTTTAGTAACAATTGCTCTGGCAATTGCGGTACGCTGTTGTTGACCTCCTGACAATTGAGCAGGTTTGTAATTTAATTGATTACCAAGTTCAACTTCATCAAGAATTTCTTGTGATTGTTTAAAAGCTTGTTTAGGATCAATACCTTGAATTAGTAGCGGCATAGCAACATTTTCTAGTACTGAAAATTCTGGCAAAAGGTGATGAAATTGATAAATAAAGCCTATATTTTTTTTGCGTAGATCGGTGTTGATTTTGTCATTACTGCTGGTTTGACTGTGATTATTGATTATTATTTCTCCAGATGATGGGTCATCAAGAAGACCTGCCAATTGCAACAAAGTTGTTTTACCTGAGCCTGATTGCCCAGTTAAAGCAACAATTTGTGATGACTCAAGACTAAAGTTAATATCTTTCAAAACCTCAACTACATGTCCAGCTTGATGGAAATTTTTGCAAATATTAATAAATTTTAAAACTGTTGACATTTATTGAAATTAAGTATTTTATAATTGTTTTAGTTACTTTATGGTATTAGAAAAATTTTTATTTTTTCTTCTTTTTAGTCTTACTATCTTCTTCGTCATCATCGATTTCATCAAAATTATAATTAAAATCATCTTCCTCTTCATCTTCCTCCTCATCTTCATCTTCTTCCTCCTCATCTTCATCGGAGTCAATTTTAGATTTATGATTATCCAGATCAAAATCATCAAAATCATCTTTAGTTGATGATTTAGTATCAGAATTAATTTTATCCTTGGCAATATTAATAATTTTTTCCTTAGCTGACTCAACATCAGTGTTAAATATTATTGAATACTCACTTGCTAAGCGATGAATTGCTGTTTCGTATATAATCCTTTCGCTGTAAGATCTTTCACTATCTTCAATATCACGAGTTAAGTCTCTTAAAACTTCTGCTAATAAAAAGATGTCTCCTGAATTAATTTTAGTTTCATATTCCTGAGCTCGTCTAGACCACATTCCTTTAAGTTTTTTAATACCGCTTCTTAAAATACTAAGAACTTCTTCCATTTGTGCTTTTGTAACAATTCTGCGTAAGCCAATTTTTTCAGAATTACTTACAGGAATTTTAATAGTTAATTTATCTTTTTCAAAAAACATCAAATAACAGGAGATTTGTTGTCCAGCGATAAAACTATTTTGTATTTCATTAATTTTACCAACACCATGCGAAGGATAAACCGCAAAGTCTCCGGCCTGAAATGGTTTAATTTCAGTTTGAGTATTTTTATTATTTTTTTTACGATTTGTTTTAGAGATTTTTTTGTTATCTAAGTTAATAATATCATCGTTTTTTAAAGAGGTTTTGATATTTTTCTCTTTGCTTATTTTTTCGGTAATACTTTTTTTATTAAAATCTTTTTTTGATTTTTTGGGTATTTTGTTATTGATTTCCTTAGATTTTAAGGATTTGGTTAATTGTTTTTTTTGGGGTTTTATGACAACATTTGATTTGGTTTTTTTATCCTTTTTTAGATTAGTTTTTTGCTGTTTTTTAACATTTTTTTTATTTAGCGTGCTTTTTAGTTTTCCTGACTTAGTCTGAACAAGTTTTTTTGATGGTTTTTTGGAATTTTTGTTTGATATTTTTTTTTTGGGAGATTTGTTTTTGGCAACCTTTTTTTTAGCAGACTTTTTTAGCATAAAATATTTTTTATTTTATAATTTTTAAGATTAATTGGTTTCTAATAACATCGAAAATTAATTGTAGTAATAAATCACAATTGATTAAAAAAACTATTCTCATTTAAATTTTAATGTTTTAAGGTGGTATTGTAAATTAAAATACTTTATTAGTCAAGCTATGTCCAAACCATTTGCTAAAAGGCTTCGATTTATTAAAATCAAGATCTTCGTAATGTTAGATTAATAAAATATTATTTAAAATTAAGTTAAAATATTAAAAATTAATTAAGGTTTGAAAAAATTTTTTTTTAAAAAACATATCAGAACAAGAGATCAAAATACTAAAAATTCAGCTAGAAAAGGTTTTTCTCGAAAAATAATTAGCTTGGTTGATAAAATCATCGACCATAATTTTTTTAAACCAGTTAGCCTTACGATAATTCTGAGTTTTATAGTTTTTAAAACCTACAGCTATGTGGTTTTTTATTTTAATGAATATCAAGAAAGTAAGCAAAAGGAAATCGCTTCAACTGTAATAAAAATAGATATATCTGATTCAGCAATTAATTTCGATGTTGAAGAAGATCAGATTTTTGAGCGTAAAATTAAACAAGGCGATACTTTGATGAAATTACTCGTTGAAATCGGTGTTAATGAGCAAGATATTTTTGCAATTTTGAATTCAGTAAAAAAACATAATTCTATCCAGAATTTAGGGGTGGGAGATTTGGTTACGATAGTTTATCAAAGCAAGGTCAATATCGACAAAGAACAAAAAAATAATATTAATCGTAAAGCTACGGTTGTTAGTATTAGCATTTCCCCCTCTTTAGATAGTCAAATTACAATTTTGCGTAATCAAGATGGGAGTTATCAAGCTCGTGAAGAAAATGTTAAGTTAAGTCGATATATCTCTCGATATTCTGGTTCAATTAAAAAAGGTTTGTTTGTTGATGGGGTGAATGCAGGAATTTCTCCAACTTCGATGATGAATATGATTAATCTTTACGGATATGATATTGATTTCCAGCGTGATTTACAGAAAGGTGATAAATTTGAAATGTTAGTTGAAAGTTTTTATAATGAACAAGGTAAAAAAATTAAAGATGGTAATGTTTTATATTCTTCAATTACTTTGTCCAATCGCAGTATCGATATTTATATGCATAAAATCGATAATAAAATTGAATATTTTGATAGCAAAGGTAATTCAGTTAAAAAATCATTGTTAAGAACTCCTATCAATGGAGCAAGAGTATCATCGGGTTTTGGAATGCGAAGACACCCAATTTTAGGATATTCAAAAATGCATAAAGGTGCAGATTTTGCTGCGCCTACCGGAACACCAATTATGGCGGCAGGAAGTGGAGTTATTGCCTACATGGGTGTTAAGGGAGGCTATGGCAATTATGTCCAAATAAAACATAATTCTGAATACTCAACAGCATATGGTCATGCTAGTAGATTTAATAAAAAATTTCGTGTAGGATCTAAAGTTAAGCAAGGTGATATCGTGGCATATGTTGGATCAACTGGGAGATCAACTGGTCCACATCTTCATTTTGAAGTTATTTTTAAGGGAACACAGGTCAATCCTGCCAAAGTTAAAGCAACTTCAGGAATTAAGTTGAGTGGAAAAGAGCTTACAAGATTTGAATCTTCGAAATCAGAAATTGACAAATATCGTAGAAATATTCCAAATCTAATTAAAAAATAATGGTAATTAATGAAAGTTGTTAATATTCTATTAAACTACAAAAAATCTACTCATAATAATCAGGTTTTAGGAGTTGAAAGATGTTTTTTAGATTATTCAAAAAATCTAGTATTGAAAGGTGTAAAAGTGGTTTCGGTGATGAAATCAAAAATTTTTTTAGTTGATGAGGCAAAGAAAACTAATTCTCGGGTTTTTGAGTTACCTGCAATCAATCAAGGAGATGTTTATTCAATATTTAAATTAGCATGGTTGTTTTATAGTTTTTCTCCAGATCTAGTTATTTGTCACTCTGGAAGAGCATTATTATTTTCTAAGATTGCCAGATTTATAGTCTTTAAAAAAATCCCTATCGTAGTTGTTGATCATGGAATTAATCCCTTAAAATTTATTAGCGCTGATTATGTTATGACTGTTAATAGTCATTTTAGTAAAGAATTAATTATGGCAGGAAAACCACAGGATAGGGCATTAGTCATTCCAAATATGATTGAAATTCCTGAAAATTTTCAACCTTTAGCTAAAGAAAATTTTCCCAAAAAAATTCGCCTTGGTTCTTTGGGAAGACTATCTTTTGAAAAAAATTTTGATAAAGTAATTCAGGCTATGGCAATTTTAAAATCTCAAAATATTGAATGTGATTATGTGATTGGTGGAGTAGGGGTTGAAAAAGATAATCTTGAAAAACTTGCTATAGATTTAAATCTAGAAAATAATTTTAAGATTTTGGGTTGGGTTGATAATAAAAGAGAATTTTTTAGCAATATTGATATTTTTATTTTACCTTCGTTTGCAGAAACTTTTGGTATTGTTTTATTGGAAGCAATGCTTTATTCAACACCTATTATTTCAGCTAATTCATGGGGTCCAGATGAGATAATTACTGATCAATTTAATGGCATTAAAGTTGATAAAGATAATTCACAATTTGTCGATTTAATTGCTCAGGCTATTATTAAACTAAGAGATAATCAGGATTTAGCTCGTGAAATTGCTCAAAATGCTTATAAAGATATGATAAAAAAATATACTTCGCAAGTTGTCAGCGATAAACTCTTCGATATTTGTCAGCAAATTTCCAAAAAAAATATTTAAAATCGATTATAGTTGATTTAAATGACATTTACCATGCTTTCGGATAGATCTAAATTATTAAGTTGATTAATTAATCATCGTGTTGGTCTGATAATTTTAATTATTGTCCTAACAATCAAGAAAATTTGAAATATTTTTAATATTTACAATTAATGCATACAAAAAAGAAAGTTGTAAATCGAAATTACTCTAGTTGATCGATATTTTAGCTTGATCAAGTTGCATTTTAAGGTTAAAAATGAAGTTATTTGATTAAGTACTCTAATTTTTTTTAGCAAAAAATCTTCTAAAATCTTCAATGGCTTAGTTAACAAATATAGTTATTTGTAAACTTTAGAAAAATTTTATCGAACTTTTGTTATTGACCCTTTATTTGTCTCAAGAGAGCTAATTTCAATAACAGATAAAGAGCTATGTGGTGAATTTTCTTTTTGATTGCATAAATAATTTGCAATTGGAAGAACAAGGCAATGTTCGGCAGCAAATTTTCTACTTTTGCCATCAAAATCTATTGCGATTTCTATTGGTTTTCTTTCGCTACTCTGTTCATTAATTTGTTTACTTGATAAACCTTCAATTAAAGTTATTTCATGAAAATCTTTAGGTTGTCTTGAGGTTTGACGAAGTTGTTGAATTTCTTTAAAAGATAAAGAAACTTTCGTAACAACAATAAAGGATTTAAAGTTAGCAATATTTTTTGTTAATGATTGATCTGGGTCTTGCAGATTTTTTTTAGGCCATTGACGAACAACAAAAATTCCACCAATTAATTCCTTCTCATAAATTTCGTGATCTTCAAACGGCAAAATTTCTTCTTTTAATTCTTTAATACCATTTTCAATTACAAATTCTTTAAAAGATAGTGACCTATCTTTGAGTTTATCAAATGCCAATTCATTTCCAATCTCATAATTTTCCATAAATCCACAAGGTGCTTGCAAAAAATAATCCTGTGGATCATCCTTTGCTCTTGAAGCATCTCGTGAGCCAATTATAAATTTATCATCGCTAGTTTTGCATAAAACAATTACTCCGCTAACAAAGTTTTTTTTTGAAATTGCAACATTATGGCAGGCATATTCACTTAATTTTACTTTAGTTTTAATTTGATCTAAGGTTTTTTTTTCAGTTAAATAGCAAAGAATTTTTGAACGATTTTCACCACCATTCGTGGTAATTATTTTGGCTCTTGACTCAACAGTTTCAAGGTCTTTAGAATCTAAAGTATCTCTAAAAATTTTATCGCTAATACTAATTTCATCTGTAAAATATTTATTGAATTCAACAAATTTATACTCAACTTGAGTACTGTCAGTATTATTCTCAGGGGATTGGATAATTTTCAAGATATTTGATTTTGTCATAGAAAAAATAAAGCTTTCAATAATTTTAAAAAATATTTATTTTTTTAACGTAAAAAAATAACTTTTATTTATCAATATTTAAATCTAGCAATTATAATTTTCAATAGCAAAATAAGCTTCGCTTTTGTTAACATCAGGTGGTAAGACAGGAATGCCATGGCTTTTAGCTTCTTGTAAAAAAATATTTATTTTATCGGTATTATCAATCTCAAGGTTAATTGAGGCTGTTAAAAATTCTTCTAAAAAATGAGCTTTGAGATAGGCAGTTTGGTAAGAAATCATTGCATATGCAGCAGCATGAGATTTATTGAAACCATAGCCAGCAAATTTATCTACTAAATCAAAAATTTCATTAGCTTGAACATCGTCAATATTATTTTTTTTAGCACCTGCTACAAAAATTGAACGCTGTTGGTCCATTTCTTCTTTAATTTTTTTACCCATTGCTCGGCGAAGTAAATCAGCTCCACCAAGGCTATATCCCGCTAAAATTTTGGCAATTTCCATAACTTGTTCTTGATAAACAATAACGCCGTATGTTTCTTTTAAAACTGATTCTAGTAGCGGATGAGGATAGTCAATTTTTTCTTCGCCATGTTTTCGTTTAATGTAAGTTGGAATGTTATCCATAGGTCCTGGGCGATATAGGGAAATAAGAGCAATTATGTCTTCGATTTTGTCTGCTCGCATTTGGCGAAGCACTGAGCGCATTCCTGAAGATTCAATTTGAAAAACTCCCACTGAATCACCGCTAGCAAGCATTTTAAAGGTATGTTGATCATTAAGACGAATATTATTAATATCAATTATTAGGTTACGAGTCTTGGCAACAAGTTTTACGGTATCAAAAATCGTTGTTAAAGTTTTTAATCCTAAAAAATCAAATTTTACTAAACCTGCCGATTCTGCATATTTCATGGAATAGCCAACTGCAGGCATTGATGAGCCTTGATCATTATACAAAGCACAGATTTCGTGAAGAGGTTTATCGCCAATTACCACCCCTGCGGCATGGGTTGATGCGTGGCGATTAAGCCCTTCGAGTTTTAGACCGATATCAACCAATTTAGTGATTTGGGGATCTTCTTTGATTGCTTGCTGAAGATCTTTATCCATCTCAATTGCTTTTTCTAAAGTAACTGCTTCAACAGCATTAAAAGGGATTAATTTGCAGATTCGATCAACTTGGCTATATGGCATATTTAAAACCCTTCCGACATCTTTTAAAACTGCACGGGCTTGGAGTTTTCCAAAGGTAATGATTTGAGCGACATAATCGCTGCCATATTTTTTCTGAACATAATCGATAACTTCATCTCGGCGAGTTTGACAAAAATCAATGTCAAAATCAGGCATTGAAACACGGTCTGGATTTAAAAATCTTTCAAAAAGTAAACCAAAACGAATTGGGTCAAGATCAGTAATTTTTAAAGCCCATGCCACAACTGATCCAGCTCCTGATCCTCTTCCTGGTCCAACTGGAATTTCTTGATTTTTTGCCCATTTGATGAAATCAGAAACTATCAAAAAATATCCGGAAAAATTCATACGGATTATGATCGATAATTCATAATCTAAGCGATCAAAATATTGTTGATTGAGAATTTCTTGCTGGGTTTGTGAAGTTTCTTCTAAAATAAATTTTTGTTTAAGTCTAATATTTAAACCATCTTGCGCTTGTTTTTTTAATTCTTGGGCTTCATCAAAACCTATTTCATTGCTGAATTTAGGGAGGGTGGGAGGTCTTTCAAAAGCCATGGTTAAAGATTTTTTAGCAATTAAAATGGTGTTGTTGATGGCTTCTGGCAGATCACTGAAAAGCTCGCAAAATTCTTGAGGATTTTTTAAATATTGTTGTGGAGTATTTTTTTTACGATTGGTTTCACTAATTAACAAACCATCATAAATACATGACAAAATATCCTGCGCTTCAAACATCTCTTGATCAATAAAAAAAACATTATTGGTTGCAACAATAGGTAAAGATTTTTTTTGAGCTAATTCTAAAAATTTTGGCTCACATTTTTCTTCATTTTTTGTGCCATGACGAGTTATTTCAAGATAAAAATTATCTTTAAAAATTTTTGCTAATTCTTCACAAATTTTTTCAGCATTTTTATCTTGATTTTGAATAATCATTTTGCCGATAACCCCTTCAACTCCTCCTGACAAACAGATTATGCCGGTAGATTTTTTTGTTAATAAATTAAAATTAACATGAGGAGTAATGGTATTTTGGCGATTTAAAAAAGACTGACTAACCAGATACATTAAATTTTTGTAACCTTCTTCATTTAAAGCAAATAAAGGTAAGGGACATAATGAGTTTTGAATATCAAGGTGGCTGGGGTTTTTTTGTTCAAGCAGGTTAAAATCAACCAATAATTCGCAACCTAAAATTGGTTGAATTCCTGATTTCTTGCAAGTTAAAGAAAATTCTAGCGCTCCAAACAAATTCTGTGAATCGCAGATCCCAAGGGCAGGGATTTCATAACTCTTAGCTTTTTCAATCAAATCAGTAATTTTAATTGCTCCTTGGCAAAGTGAGTAAGTGGAATGGTTTCGAAGAGGAATATATTTTGAAGGCAAATTAGAGGTTTGATTGTTTGGCATTTGGTGCAATGAATTTATAATTGTTTAAAGCTAATTAATTTTAACTTAAATAACATATGTTATGAAGTTATTAATTACAACTTGGTGAAATTTAATGGCAATTAGCTTAGAAAATAGACTTACAAGCTAAAAAGGAGTTTAATAACTCAACCATTGTAAACTAATAATTAGAACCATTATTAGGACATATAATTAGACTGGTTACTCAAGAAATTAAAGTCGGGAGCCACCACCACGCAAACCCGGCGTGTGTACCTATTTACTGTAAAAGCTTTTATATTTAGCACACTCCCGACAACACTATTATACCTTTGTATTATTTATTATGGCAAGTATTTTTTTTTAAATTTTTTAAAATAAAGTAAATTTTAGGATCCTATCCTTTGTTTTCAGTATCTCGTAGCTAGTTAAAGGTTGTTAAATTATCATTAAAGTTTTGTATTTTTGAATTTAGATAAAAGAAATATTCAAAAATTTATTTTGTTATAATTTTAAAAATTTTAATTATTAACTAAAATCTATTATAAAAAACATTATTTTTTACTGACAATTAAATATCCACGGAATTGATCTGAGTCTTTAGTATTCATGGCATTGAATAATGCTTTAGTATTTGCCCAAAACCATTTATTTTTATGTAAAGCGGGATCAAGAATAAGAATTTCATTAAGATTTTGGTGGTATGCTCCAATTAATGCCATGTGACCATTAGTAGTTTTGTTTAGAATTTTACCGTCAAAATTGACAATTATAAATTTTTTATTTTCAAGTAAGATTTTTTTGACAATTTCGCTAAACTGATCTGGGTTATTGGAATTTTCAACATGAAATTTTTCAACTTTTAGCTTGTATACCTTTTCAAGGATTTGTGCAAGTTCATCTAAAGTTAATCCTGGATCAAAAACATCGACCCATTTGTTATCTTTTTTAACTCTTGAAACTGGTTTTTGGAAGAGAATTTCTTGACGATCTTTTATTTCATCGGTTTTGTCATTTAAAAAATTTTGCTGAGAATAAAGTTTGTATTCGATAATACTGTTATCGTTCTTAGTTATTTGATTATCAGTGTTAGTTAAAATTTCTGGATACTCTAAAGCATTTAAAACTGAAACACCAACTGCAATCCCACAAAAAAGTGGATTGTTTTGCGGTTGATAAAAATTAATTAATTGAAAAAAATCATTTTTGAATTGACTTTCAAATAATTTTTTTAAACCATCATCACTATAAAAACTGTCTATTTCTTCTTTTGTTGTTTTTGTTGCAGAAATTATTTTGGTATTTCCACTATCTACTATATCAGCAAATGAAGAATTGTTTAGAATTGTTAATAATAATGTTATAATTAATTTTTTTTTCATAAAGAAATGATTGAAGATTTTAAAGAAAATAATACCTGCACCAGAACTGTTAATGAATATCTAAATAAGTTTTTAAATTTTTTGCAAGTAGAAAAAAAATATTCTGCAAATACCCTTGAAGCATATTATCGTGATTTAGTTTTTTTTCTTAATTTTTTTAGTAATTTAAGACAAGTAAAGGTTGATGTTGATACCTTGGAATCTCTATCATTGTTTGATCTAAGAAAGTGGTTAAGTACTAGAGGTTTGGATCATACTAATAGTTCTAATGCCAGAGCTGTAGCGGTTTTAAGGAGTTTTTTTAAATTTTTAAAACGCAATAATTTAATAATTAATCAAGAAATTGACAAACTGAAAACTCCTAAAATTTCTAAATCGTTACCTCGTCCTGTTGCTATTGTTGATATTAAGAAAATTATTGATGAAATTGCTGTTATTCGAAAAAAGGATTGGCATGTTAAAAGGGATCAGGCTTTGATTTACCTTATTTATGGTTGTGGATTAAGAATTTCAGAAGCTTTAAGTATTAGGTTAGTTGATATACAAAACTTTCAAAATATAGTTGTGATGGGTAAGGGTAAGAAGCAAAGAATCATTCCATTGCTTGAGCCTGTGACTGATGCCTTGAAAAAATATTTTCAAATATGTCCTTACAAATTTAATACCGATTTAAATAATCCATTAAGACTAAAAGGTATTTTTATAAAAGATAATTGCCAGGCTATGACAAGATTTGATTATAATCAATTAATCACTTTAATTCGAAGAAAACTTAATTTAAGTGAAGATATAACTCCGCACAGTTTTCGTCATTCTTTCGCTACACATCTTTTACAAAATGGCAGTGATTTACGAGTGATTCAGGATTTATTAGGACATGAAAGTTTATCAAC
This sequence comes from Alphaproteobacteria bacterium, assembly GCA_014190355.1. Classification (GTDB taxonomy): domain Bacteria; phylum Pseudomonadota; class Alphaproteobacteria; order Rickettsiales; family UBA1997; genus CAILUF01. The sequence goes on along the minus strand of BJGH01000001.1, from coordinate 304,949 downwards.
TACTCAAAAATATACTAAAATTGATCGTGTTAAAATAATTGAAGCATTTCAAAAATTTGCCAACAGATGAAATTAATTGAGATAAATTTAAAAAAATTAAATTCAAGATTTCATAACTGGAAACTAGTTTTTACTCAAATTTAACATCAACTTTTGTAATTTTCTTATCAAGCTTAGTTAATACTTCTTCGGTTACATCAAGAGTATCATTAAAGTAAATGGTTTGAGAAGCCGAAACTATTATTTTAAAACCTCGATCCTTAGCGATATCATCAACAATTTCTTTAACAATTTCATTGACTTTGCTCATTGACTCAATTGAAGCTTTTTTCAAACTATTTTGTTTGCGATCAACATAATTTTTTAGGTCATCAACTTTCTTTTCAAATTTTTGAATTTCTTTTTCAAAACCTTCTTTAGATAAAACATTTTTTTTGCCTTCGATTACTTTTTGCTCAGCCTCGAGATCATTTTGTTTTTTAGTAATTTCTTTTTGATAATCATCTTGTTTTTTGTTAACTTTGGTTTGAATATCACGCATGGCTTTCGAGTCTTTAATGATTTGTTCTAGGTCAAGAACACCGATATCAGATGCCAAGGCTGTTTGAGAAATAAATAAAGATAAAGCAACTAAGCCTAAAAGTTTTTTGAAGTTTGTATTTTTTTGCATAAAATTCTAATTAGATTGATGTGATTAAGTTTAAAACAAATAAATTATCAGTTCATTGAGTAAATTTTTTTAAATTAAAAAATAAAAAATTATTTTGTTGAATAAAAGTTGAAATTATTTTTTAATTTTTGTATTATTTACTTTACTAAATTAAATTTAAAACTTTACAATGCAATTGTAACTTTAATTTTTAAAAAAAATATTTATCCATGAAAAAAAATAGTAAAAATTTTATTGATCGCAGTCATGCCAATAAATCAAATGTTAAGCCATCAATCGAAGATGCTCAAAAAGCAGTTAAAACTTTAATCGCTTGGGCTGGAGATGATCCAAATCGTGAGGGACTTTTAGAAACTCCTAAGAGAGTAGTCAACGCATACCTTGATTTTTTTTACGGATACAACGAAGACCATCGTAAAGTTCTCGGTAAAACTTTTGATGATGTTCAAGGATACGATGATATTGTATTGATTAAAAATATTCGTATGGAATCGCATTGTGAACATCATATGGTTCCTTTTATTGGTATTGCTCATGTTGCTTATATCCCTGATCGCAATGTTGTTGGAATTAGTAAAATTGCTCGACTTGTCGATATATTTGCAAAGAGATTACAAACGCAGGAAACTCTAACTATGCAAATTGCTAATGCTATTGACGAAGTTCTAAAACCCAGAGGTGTTGCAGTTTTAATTGATGCAAAACATCAATGCATGACCACTCGCGGAATTCATAAGCAGGATGCTTCAACCGTCACAATGTCAATTTTAGGTGAATTTAAAAATGACCCAATTCTTGAAGATAGGTTCCTTAATATGATAAAAATTAAATCGCAAGAATGCTAATTAAAGCTAATGCTAAAATTATTTTAGCTTCAACTTCACAAATTCGTAAGCAAATTCTTCAATCTCACGGTATAAATTTTGAAGTGCAAAAACCAATTTTTGACGAAGATGCTCAAAAGCATAATTATCTGCATTTGCAACCTCAAGACTTAGCTCTTGAATTAGCAATCCAAAAAGCCCTGTCAATCAGTGTTAACTTTGCTGGTAATTATGTTATTGGCTCAGATCAGGTATGTGAGTTTACTGGTAATGAAATTTCCAAATCACAAAATCGTCAACAGGCTATTGAGCAACTAATGAAATTTTCAAATAATATTCATTTCCAAAATAATGCAGTTGTTGTTGTTAAAGATTCGAAAATTATCTTTAAAAATTTTACAAAAGTAAAATTAAAAATGCGCAATCTGACTGTTGAGCAAATCGAGAATTATGTTGATCATGATCAATCATGGGGGTGTGCTGGAAGTTATAAATACGAGTTATTAGGTAAGCATTTATTTGATGAGGTTGATGGTGATTATTTTGCGGTTTTAGGGTTAAATATTCAGCCATTAATTAGTTTTTTACATCAACAAAACATCATCAAACTTTAAATTAATTTTTTAAAACCATTATAAGTTAAAAATTATCAACAATTAATAAATTACTTATGGAATTTCTAACATATGACATCCTTTTTAGTCTTATCACCCTTACATTTTTAGAAATTGTTTTAGGAATTGATAACCTTATTTTTATTGCTATCGCAGTCTCCAAGCTTCCTGCTAAAAAGCGTAAACAAGCTCGAGCTTTTGGTTTAGCCTTGGCATTTATTATCAGAGTAATAATGCTGATGACTTTATCTTGGGTAATGAGTTTTACAAATCCATTATTTTATATCGCAGATAATCCTTATTCTTTTAAAAATTTCCTGTTAATATTTGGAGGATTATTTTTGATTGTAAAAAGTGGATGGGAGATTTTTTGTGATGTTTATTTTGATCAAGATTATAGCGAAGATAAAACTAAAACTGGAACTGCTAAAAACATGATTTCGGCAATTTTGCAAATTACTGTTATCGACTTTGTATTTTCATTTGATTCAATAATTACCGCTGTTGGTATGACTAGTAATATCCCAGTAATTGTTACTGCGGTAGTCATTTCAATGATTGCGATGCTTTTAGCATCTGAAAAAATTAGCTATTTTCTTCACAATTATCCTTCGCTTAAAGTTGTAGCGCTTGCATTCATATTTATGATAGGGGTAATTCTTTTAGCTGACGGCATTCATTTTCCGATATCTAAAGGTTATCTGTATTTTTCATTATTCTTTACTCTTGGTGTTGAATCTCTTAACATTATTGCCCGAAAAAGGAAGAAAAATAATACTTAAAAAACTTTAAAATAATTATCACCAGTGGAAAATAACAATGAAAATAAAAATTTAAATTATAAGCCAAAGCTAGCAATTATTGGTTCTGGGATATCAGGCTTAGTCTGTGCATATTTTTTGAAAGATAAATTTGATATTAAACTTTTTGAAAAAAATAACTATTTTGGCGGACATTCTAACACTGCTAATATCGTTTATGATGATTGTAAAATTGCTGTTGATACTGGATTTATTGTCTTTAATTACGAAACATATCCAAATCTTACTAAGTTTTTTGATTTGCTCAAGGTTGAGGTAAAAAAAAGCCAAATGTCATTTGCAGTAAAGATCGATAATGGCAAATTAGAATATGCAGGAACTTCTTTATTTTCAATGTTTGCTCAGCAGAAAAATATTTTTAATCATCATTTCTGGCAAATGATTTTTGATATTTTGAAATTTAATAAACAAGCAGTTGAGCTTTTGAAAAAGCCATTTGATCCGAGTTATAGTCTAAAAAAATTTATTGACGATCTGAAAATGAAAAGTTATTTTCAGAAATATTATTTATTGCCAATGGCATCAGCGATTTGGAGTTCTCCACTCGCTAAAATTGGTGATTATCCAGCACAATCTTTTGTGCAATTTTTTAAAAATCATGGCTTACTAACTGTTAACAATCAACCGCAATGGTATACTGTTAATAATGGATCGCAAAGCTATGTTGCTAAAATTATTGAACAAATTTCTAATAAAGTTAGTTTAAATGATGAGGTTATTAAAATAAGCAATGATCAAAATAATAAAGTTTTAGTTAAAAGTGCTAAAACTAATGAAGTATTTGATAAAGTAATAATTGCAAGTCATAGTGATCAGGCATTAAAGATTTTAGCAAATCCTAACAAACTTCATCAAGAAATATTAGGTAATATTAAATATCAAGAAAATCTAGCAGTTTTACATAAGGATCAAAAAATTATGCCAAATAGTAAAAAAGCTTGGGCAAGTTGGGTTTATAGCTCTCAGGGTCAAGATCATGATAAATTATCAGTGAGCTATTGGATGAATAATCTGCAAGGAATTGATAACAAATATCCGCTTTTTGTTACTTTAAATCCTAATCAAGAAATTGCTAAGCAAGATATTTTTGGTCAATATAAATATCATCATCCAATTTTTGATGAAAAAACAATAATTGCTCAGCAACGATTCGATGAAATTCAAGGTCTTAACAATTTATATTTTTGTGGAGCATATCGATATTTTGGCTTTCATGAAGATGGTTTTAACTCAGCTTTGCAGGTTATAAATAAACTCGAGGTTAAATTGCCATGGCAGGTCTAAAATTATTAAAAAAAGTTTGGCAATTTTTTTATACAAGTTTAACTATTATTTTTTTAAAATTTTTATTTTTGAAAAAATCTACTGATTCTCAGTATACTAAGGATAATTTACAAATAAGTTCGAATAATTTTGCCAGTTATTTTTTAGTATTTGCTAATGTTATGCATAAGAGATGTTCACCTAAAATTAATCAGTTTGTTTATAAAGTTTTTTATATTTGTTTTGACATATCTAAAATTAATAATTTAAAGCAAAGTTTTTTTTCGATTAATCGCTTTAATGTTTTTAGTTTTTACAATAAAGACCATGGCAATAGAGATGGTAAGGATCTTGAGATTTGGATTCGTAAAATTCTTAATGAAAAAAACTTAAATGAGCAAATTGTCAAAATTTTTTTATTCACTCATCCGCGTTTTTTGGGATATGTTTTTAATCCTGTAAGTTTTTGGTTTTGTTTAGATGCTGATAATAATTTAAAAGCAATTCTATTTGAGGTTAATAATACTTTTAATCAGCATCATTGTTATTTGGTTTATAATCAGGATCAAACCGAAATTGGTGAGGATCAATGGTTTACTACGGATAAAAAAATGTATGTATCACCATTTTTTAAAGTTGAAGGAAATTATCGTTTTCGAGTGATTTTCAAACCTAATAAAACAGCTGTCTGGATTGATTATATAGTTGAAGGTCAAAAAAAATTATTAACTAGTGCAATTAGTTATAAAATTAAGCAATATAATGATTTTAACTTGATTAATGCTTTTTGGCAGATTCCTTTAGTTACTTTTAAAGTAATATTTTTAATTCATTGGCAAGCTTTAAAATTATTCTTAAAAAAAATAAAATTTATTAGCAATCCTAATAAAATTTCTAATAAAATTACTACTAACAAATAATAAAAATTATTTTAAATTATGGAAAAATATAATTTTTTATGGCAAGCTCTTGATTGCATTGAGTTTGGTTCAATTAAAATCGAGTTATCAGAGTCTAAGGTTAATAAAGAATTTTTTGCCAAAAAGCCTGGACCACAAGCAATGATTAAAATTTATGATGAAAGAATAATCGAGGAATTAATTTTGGGAGGTGATGTAGCGTTTGGTGAGGCATATATTAATAAGCGATGGGATAGTGAAGATTTAGTAGATTTGTTGACATTTCTAACTTTTAATGCAAATGCTTTAGAGCATTTTTTTCATGCTAAAAAATTTAAAATGCTTTGGCTTTATTTGAAAAACATTTTTAAAAAAAATACTCTTAATAAAAGTAGAAAAAACATCAGTTACCATTATGATCTAGGTAATGAATTTTATCAATTATGGCTTGATCAAACTATGACTTACTCAAGTGCAATAGATCTTGAAAATTCAAAAAATCTTGCTCAAGCTCAGGAAAAAAAATATCAAAATATTATCGATAAATTAAGTAATCAAACTATTTTAGAAATTGGTTGTGGTTGGGGAGGTTTTATGGAGCTGGCATTGAAAAAAGATTTTAAAGTTACTGGACTTACTTTGTCCCAAAAACAAAAAGAGTTTGCAGAAAAAAGATTAGAAAAATTTTCCTCAAAATTTGTTATTAAGCTTCAAGATTATCGGCTAGAGCAGGGTGTATATGACAATATCGTATCGATTGAAATGTTTGAAGCAGTTGGTCAAGAATATTGGCAAAATTATTTTGAAATTTTGAACAAATGTCTTAAAGCTACTGGTAAAGCTGTTTTGCAGATTATTACCATTGATGATAAAGTTTTTGATGGTTACAAAAAAAGAGTTGATTTCATTCAAAAACATATTTTCCCTGGAGGAGTTCTTCCTTCAAAATCAATAATTCATAAGCTCGCCAGCCAATATAATTTTACTATAAAAAGTGAAATAGATTTTGCTTTGGATTATGTTAAAACCTTAAAAATCTGGTTAGAAAATTTTGATAATAAAATTTTAGAAATAAAAAAATTAGGTTTTGATGATTCTTTTATCCGCAAATGGCGATTTTATTTTGCTTACTGCATAGCTGGTTTTGCAGTTGAAAGAACAAATGTTGTACAATTTGAATTAATTAAAAAATAACTACTCATGTTAAAAACTATTTTTTTTTCTTTAATATTATTATTTACTAATATCAAAGCCTATGGCCAAGAAATTCATCAAGAAATATTGCAAAACATTTTATCACCTAATTTGATTGGACAATATGATTTAAAAGTTATTGGTTTAAATGTTTATAATATAAAACTTTGGTCTCAAAATAAAAAATTTTCCTATAATGATAAATTTGCTATCGAAATTAATTATAAAATGAATTTTTCCCGAGAGAATCTTGCAAAGAGATCAATTGAAGAAATAAAAAGAATCCAAAATATTACAGATCAAAATGAATTAATCGTCTATCATCGGGAATTTATGAAAATTTTTCTTGATGTAAAAAAAGGAGACTGCAAAGTAGCAATATTTTCACCACTAAACGGTGTTGAATTATTTTACAACCATAAGTCGGTTGGAAAAATAACTGAGCCAAAATTAGCGAGATATTTTGTTGATATCTGGTTAAGTAAAAACTCAAGCTACCCAAAAATGACTAAAACAATTTTAGGAGAATCAAATGATTACTAAAAAACAATTATTTAATTATGCAATTTTATCAATGCCATTAGCATTTGTTGGTTTACCAATTTATGTTAATATTAATGGTTTTTATGCTAAAGAATATGGTGTAAATTTATCCTTTCTAGGGTTTTTATTATTGCTATCTAGAGCAATTGATTTGATCCAAGAGCCATTTGTTGGTTACTGGTCTAGTTATTTAATTCATAAAAAAGTTTCACAAAAAAGAATAATTTTATATAGTTCAATTTTATTAAGCTTAAGTTTTTTTGCCTTATTCAATCCACCAATTTCTTTTGATAAACAAATGATTGGAGTATGGTTTGTGCTATTCTTAGTGTTAACATATACCTTCTTTAATTTTGCGATTATTAATTACGAATCAATCGCTGTTTACATTGCCAAAAACGATAATGAAAGATTGGCAATAAATTCATGGAAGGAGTTTTTTGGATTAATCGGTGTTCTTTTGGCTTCAATTTTACCAAGTCTTTTAGCAATTTTTATCGATTCAGATTTGAAGAGTAGCTATTTTTATTGCAGTGCAATTTTTGTCTTTTTAATTTTTACTGTATTATTAGTTTTCTTTCGTTCAGTTAAAATCAATAAAATTGAACATTACACTCGCTTGAATATGAAAAGCGTTTTTGGTGAAATTAAAAATAATAAAATCTTCTTAAAATATCTGTATATTTTCTTTATTAATGCAATTGCCGTAAGTATCCCAGCTTCGGTTATTTTCTTTTATGTTGAAGATGTTCTTAGAGCTTCACAAAAATTAGGATTATTCCTTGGAGTATACTTCTTGGCAGGATGTATGTTTATAGGTTTTTGGAAAAAAATTGCTCAAAAGCACGGTATTATCAATACATGGATTTTCGCTCTATTTGGCAGTGTAATTACTTTTATTTTTAACTGTTTACTGGGTGAAACAAATGCTAATTTATTTTTTATCGTTTGCTTTGCTTCGGGATTATTTCTTGGAGCGGATTTAATTATGCCTCCGGCAATCATTGCCAATATTATTCATGATAAAAAAGAAAAAGTTACATCTTACATAGCCGTTTGGAATATGTTAGTAAAGCTTGGATTAGTTATTGCATCATCAGCAAGTTTAATTATTCTTGGTTTCTTTGATTATAAGATCGGTAGTTATATTAATAATGGTCTATGGGCTATTCCTTATGTTTACTCAGTAGTTCCGTGTTTGATTAAGATAATTGTTATTGTTAAGCTTCGTCAATTACAAAAACGCAAGGATTATTAATTTATAAAACTTGCTTTAGAAATTACTGATTGTTTAAGATTATGCATAAAAATTTAAAATTATTACTAACTATTATTTTTATGCCTATGTTATTATTTTCCTGCTCAAGTAAAAGTCCTAAGATATACGAAAATTCTTCTCCTAAATTTGATATTCGTAAATTTTTTCGTGGCAATCTCGAAGCTTATGGAATCCTTCAGGATCGCAGTGGTAAAGTTATTAAAACTTTCACAGTTAAAATGACTGGTTCATGGCAAGGTAAGGAAGGAGTTTTAAAAGAAGATTTTGTTTTTTCGGATAATAAAACTGATCATCGTGAATGGAAAATTTCTATGATTGATGATCATAATTTTACCGCTAAGGCTGGGGATGTTGTTGGAATTGCTAAAGGAGAGCAATATGGCAATGCTTTACGCATGAATTATGTTTTAACAATTCCAGTTGATGGAAGAAATTACGATTGTCCAATTAATGACTGGATGTTTTTAATTAATAATGATTCTTTGATCAATGTTTCAACAATTACAAAATTTGGATTTAAGGTTGCAACTCTGACTATTGGTTTTAAAAAAATTGGAATTTAAATGAAAAATTGTTGGATTATTGGAGCAAGTTGTGGAATAGGTCTTGAGCTTGCCAAAAAATATTATTCGCAAGGTTGGAATGTTGTTATTTCATCACGAAGATTGGATGTTTTAAAGGAGATTGTTAATCAAGTTAATCACCAAAATACCCTCAATTCTAATCCTTTACCAAATGTTTTTGACTATATCGTTTGCGATGTTGGAAATAGTCATAGTTTTGCTGATGCAGTAAAGCAATATTTCATAAAATTTTCTAAAATTGATTTGGTAGTTTTTGCTCCAGCATTATACGAGCAAATGACTTTGAAAGATCTTGACTGTTCGCTTGCTAAAGAAATTATCAATGTTAATTTTACCAGTATTTTTGATTTTTTTGAATTGGTTGTAAAAAAAATGCTTGATCAACAATCTGGTCATATCGCAGTAATTGCTAGTGTTGCAGGTTATCGTGGACTTCCCCAATCTTTGGCATATGGTGCATCTAAAGCAGGTTTAATTAATCTTTGTGAAGGAATTTATCCTGAACTTAAAGCTCATAATTTAAATTTATCAATAATTAATCCAGGATTTGTTGAAACTCGTTTAACATCAAAAAATAAATTTGCGATGCCTTTTATTGTTTCATCCAAGCAAGCTAGCGAATATATTTACCATGATCTGGAATCTAATAAATTTGAAATCCATTTTCCTAAAAAATTTACAATAATTATGAAAATTCTTAGGATTTTGCCTTATCAAATTTATTTAAAAATAATTACTAATATTTATCAAAAAAATATAAGTAATAAATAATATTTTTAAAGCTATGAACAAAAATAATCATATTTTATTTTCTTATTCTTTTGCCAATGATTCCAGAGCAATAAAGCTTGATGATAGTAGGGTTGCTGGGGAGTTAAAAAGTGAAGGTTTGTCTTGGGTTCATCTTGATGCAAATGATGAATTGGCAAAAAGATGGTTAATTCAAAAAGTAAATTATCTTGATCATTTAATTATCGAAGCATTAATTGCTCATGAGACTCGTCCAAGAATTATTGAATTTGAAAGAGGACTTCTAGTAATTATTCGTGGAGTAGCCTTAAATGCAGTTGAACCTGAGGAAATGGTTTCACTTCGAATGTGGATTGACAAAGATCGTATCATTACTTTGCAATATTCTGATATGAAAGCAATTTATAACATCAAGGAGCAAATAGATGGTGGAAAAGTTATTAAAACCGCAGAAGAATTTTTATATAATTTAATTGATCAATCTATTGCTACTACAGCTCCATTTCTTTATGGTATTGGTGATAAGGTTGATAATATTGAAAATAAAATTGTTAAATCTTATAACCTTAATTTACGAGAAGAAATTTTGCCAATTCGTTCACAACTTGCTATTTTTAAAAGATATTTAACTCCTCAAAAAGAAATGATTGGCAAGTTAAGATATGTTGAATCAATTTGGATTAATGATTGGGCAAGAAGACATTTTCAGGAAAATCACAATCATATTTCACAGCTACTTGATGAAGCGGAGGAGGTAGCAAGTAGAGCAAAAATTTTACAAGATGAGTTAATGCATTACCTTAATGAGAGAATTAACAAAAACATGTTTAAGTTATCGGTAGTAGCAATTATTTTTATGCCTTTAACTTTTTTTACAGGTTTGTTTGGTATGAATTTTAATGAAATACCTGGAGCAAATAACCCAAGTGGTTTTTACATTTTTTGTTTTTTAATGTTTTTAATTGCTATTATATTGGCGATTTTTTTTAAAAACAAAAATTGGTTTTAGATCTTGGCAAGAAGATTGTTACTTTCTTAAAATTTAACTACAAGTTTTTGGTTTTTTTTAAAATTTTTTTTAAATTTATTGACATTTTTAAAAAAAATCTGAAATTTGTAAGTATAAAAATTTTTTTTAATTTTAATTTTTTTTAAATGTCAAATCCAGTTTTAAATCTTGAAGATAGAATCACCACTTATTTTAATATTTTTTTTAAAAGAAAAGAAATAGATGAATTTTTTTTTAAAGTATCTGAAAGTTTTGTATCATCAATTGCTAAAAGTGTTGGCAATGGAATTACTGAAACTTCAGATAATCATGAAGTTGATAAATCTACATCATCACCCTTTTTTTATTTATCTAAATATTTTAATGAGGGAGAACATCTTAAATATATTGATGACAGTAAAATAGAAGATCTTGAAAAAAATTGTATTAAAAGAATGAGATTATTCTCAGGGTTATTATCAAACATTTTACCAAATTATCAAATCGAAGACTTTGAAACAAGAATAAAAAATTCAGGTATATTCACTAAAACTCTTTTTGAAGATGGCAAAGAGTATTTGTTTTTGGAGGACTTCAATTCTAAATCAGATTTTTTTCTGAAAGAAGAATTGAGAAAATTTTTAGAGCTGGCTAATCATCAAATAACTGATCAACAAGACGTTCGAGCCGCAAGTGCTTCTGGAGGATCTAATTTATCAGAAAATTCTCCCCCTAAACCAGATTCTTCAACTACTAAATTTGACTGGAGGAATCCTGGAAATACTGTATATGAAAAATTACAATTTATAAGAAAATGTGAAAAAGAGAAAAATTTTAAAAACCCTCTTTTATTAGAAGATAGACAAAAAGACATTATTGATCTTGTTCTTTTAGATAATAAAACAAATAATTTGTTATTATTTACTTTTAGAAAAGGTTCTGATCATTTTGAAACAAAACAAATAAAGGATTTTATTACAACTAAATTAGTTGAACAAAAAGAATCTTTGTTAAGTTGTGATAATCTTGAAGATGAAATTAATAAAATATTATCGCTAAATAAAACAACACCAATAGAACCAATTGTATTAACACCAAATGATATGCCTTATGGTCTTAGTTATGAAGATTTTCTTAATAAAATTCATTTAAAAAATTTTATTGATAAGATTGATGACGAGATAAAGAGTTCTGGACAATATTCAGCGCAGCTCGGATCGAAATTATTGAGTGTCCATTGTAAATTACCAATTAAAGAAACTCCTCCTGCTAAATTAGATTTGATAAATACTGGGATTACCATAGATGAAAAATTACGATTTATAAGACAATTTGAAAAAGAAAAAAAATTTAAAATACCTCTTTTATTAGAAGATAGAGATAATAAATTTCTTTATCTTGTTTTTTTGGATAATAATACAGATAATTTGCTACTACTTACCTTTGATCATAAGGTTAAAAATGATATAAGGAATTTTATTGAAAAATTAGATCAGGAAAAAGAATCTTTGCTAAGTTGTGATAGTCTAAAAGATAAATTTTGTGGAATATTATTGCCAAATAAACCAATACAAACTATTGAATTAACAAAAGATGGTAAATTTCTAAACGATAGCTATAAAGATCTTCTTAATAGGATTAATATTAAAGCATTTATGAATTATAATAGAGATTTAGGATCTGCGCCTCCCGGCTATAACCCAACAAAACCTAAAGCAAATCAAACAAATAATACAATTGATGGCAGAGGAATATAAAAAATTATTGAGTTTAATTAAAAATTAATTTATTAAATATTTAAAAGTTTAATTTTAATTAAATCTTGAGATTTTAGATGATAAGGTAAAGCTTAATTTTAAAATAATCTTAAGGTCTTAATTGCCTTGAGTATATAATATAATATCTTAAAATTTAAAAAAAATTTATTATTTTTTAAATTTTACCAATTATGAATAAAAAAAAATTACCTTATAAATCTCAAAGTTTCTTATCACCTCGATTTTATCAAAGAAATGGTAATTGTGAACAAAGTTTTTATATAGCTGGTAAAAATCCGGTTTTTATGGCTTTAAAAGCTAAAAGAAGAAAGTTTTTTGCGATTTATGTTACAAAAAATTCTCAACCAGAGCTTGAGATATTTCTTGAAAAAAATGACTTAAATAAACACCGCGAATTAATTAGATTAGTAGATAATCAAAAAATTGATGAATTGGTTGGTAAAAATTTTGTTCACCAAGGAATTGCTCTTGATACTACTAAATTAAAGGTTAAAGAGCAAATTGATTTTTTGGAAGAGTTATATCAACTGCCAGAAAATAACTTACCAAAATTATTAATGCTTGATCAAATTAGTGATCCACAAAATGTTGGAGCAATTATTAGAAGTGCCACAGCTTTTGGCTTTAATAAGATAATATTTTCTAATCACCATTCGGTTATCGAAAATGCAACGATTGTTAAAGCGTCAGCTGGAAATATTGAATTTGCTGATTTAATTGTCGTTAATAATTTTAATAATTTTTTAGAAAAAATTAAAAAAATTGGTTATTGGAGTTTTGGACTTGATTCTCATGCTTCAATAAATATCAAAGAAGTTAACCAATATCGAAACATTGCTTTAGTAGTTGGCTCAGAGGGTGAGGGAATTAGACAGTTAGTAAAAAAGAATTGCGATTTTTTATTGAAAGTTGAAACTAGTAAAGAAGTTGAGAGTCTCAATGTTTCCGTAGCATGTGCTATTGCTTTATATCAAATTACAAGTTCTTAGGTTATGTTTAAAAAAATTGCCGTTATTTGTGCTTTAAAAAATCATCAAGCTCAAAAAATTAAAAATGAATTGTTAAAGAAATATAGTTTTTTTGATTTGGATATTGATAAGCAAAGTTCAATTCAAAAGGCTTACGATCAGCAAATTGATCTAATAATTGCAATTGGCGGAGATGGTCTTATGCTTCGAATTCTCCACGCTTTTGAAAAAAAACCAATTGCAGTTTATGGGCTAAATTGTGGAACGATCGGTTTTTTAATGAATAGCTATAACCATGATTTAGTTTTAGAAAACATAGCTGTAGCGGAAATAGCGAGAATTCACCCTTTAAGAATGAATGCGTGGGATATTAATCAGCAGGTTCATAGTTTTATTGCGATCAACGAGATTGCCTTGCTTCGTCAAACTAATCAAGCATGTAAAATTCGTATTGTCATTAATCAACAAGAAAGACTAGCTTGTTTAATGGCGGATGGAGTAATGGTTGCTACTCCTGCTGGTTCCACTGCATATAACTTATCGGCCGGTGGGCCAATCATTCCCTTTGGAGCGGAAATATTGGCATTAACGCCGATAAGTTCCTTTCGTCCAAGAAAATGGAATGGAGCATTATTGCCTGCAAATTGCAAAGTTATTTTTGAGATTTTAGAACCACAGAGTAGATCAGTCAGTGCTACAGCTGACTCAAGAGAGGTTAGAGATGTTATTAAAGTTGAAGTTTTTCAAGAATTAAAAACCAATTTTGAAATTTTATTTGATAATAACCATTCGTTGGAAGAAAGGATAATTAGAGAACAATTTATGAATTAGTTTTTAAAAATTAATTTGTTGTAAGAGTTTTTTTAGTGGAGGCCAGGGCCGGAATCGAACCGGCGCATAGAAGCTTTGCAGGCTTCTGCATTACCACTTTGCTACCTAGCCAAATAATACAATATTGTCAATAAAATTGTGAAGTTGTAAATTAATTTTTTAGTTATCACTTTTCAAATTTTAATCAAATAATCACAATTGTAAAGTCAATATTTTTCTTTTTTTTACTTTACTTTTTACTTTAAGTTATTAACAATTAACAATAATTTATAAATTATTTAATTTAATTATGACCTTCAATTTATATCACCAAGAGTTTAAAAATATTGAAATTAGTGATGTTTCAACTTTTGAAAGACAGAATGTTGAAAAAGCAATTAAGCGCTTAAGAAATGAAATTGCTGAAAAAAAAATCCCAGCCATAAATATCGTTGAAAAAAAAGACGATCTAGAAAATTTTCAGAAAATAACTCAGTCATTGCAGAAATTTAAAAAAATCTTTGTTTTGGGAGTGGGTGGTTCAAGTTTAGGTGCCAAAACTATTTGCGCTATTAAGCCAAATTGCCAACTTGAGTTTATTGAATCAATCGATCCTGATTCAATTGCTAATTCTTTAAAAAATGTTGATTTTGTAACAAGTTTTTTTTTAGTAATCAGTAAATCTGGTCAAACCGTTGAAACAATTTGCCAAGCTTTGATTGTGATTGATAAGTTTAAAAAGGAAAATCATTCTCAACAAATTTTTGCTGACAATTTTTTATTTATAACTGCTGATAAATCGAGTTCTTTAGCACAAATTGCCAATAAAATCAATGCTGAAGTAATCGATCATCCTGCGGACATTGGTGGAAGATATTCAGTATTTTGTGCGGTTGGAGTTATTCCTGCTTTGATTGCTTGTCTTGATGTAAAAAAATTTCGCAGCGGCGCTAAGCTTGCTATTGATTATTTTTTAAATAATCCAACGATTGCCGATTCAATTGCTATCCAAATTGAGCTTTATAATCGGGGATTTCGTAATAATGTTTTCATGCCTTATGTTGATATTTTAAAAAATTTCACTGATTGGTATCGACAACTTTTAGCCGAATCATTGGGTAAGAATGGCTATGGTGCTACGCCAATTAATTCAATGGGAACTGTTGATCAGCATAGTCAGCTCCAACTTTATCTGGAAGGCAATCACGATAAGTTTTTTACTTTTATTAGTGCTAAAATAAAAACAAATGATTATACAATTAACGATCTTGAGGGTTGTAAAACATTATTTGCTAACAAAAAATTATCAGAAATTCTTGATATTGAAAAAAATACCACCATTGAGGTTCTAAGGCAAAAAAAATTACCAATCAGATTATTTGAACTTAATAAGGTTGATGAAGAGAGCTTAGGAGGGTTAATGATGCAGATGTTTTTGGAAATTATTGCAATTGCTTATGCAAAAAATATTAATCCTTTTGATCAACCAGCAGTTGAGCTTAGAAAAGATTTAGCTAAACAAATTCTTGCTAATTTTTATGAATAAAAATTTTTCATTGAAATATTTTTTAAAAAAAGATTTTTACAACTTTTCTTTTACTTCCTTATTTTTGATTTGTGCTTTGGTATTAGCTTTAGCCTTTATTGCTCAGTATATTTTTGGTTATGAGCCTTGCATTCTATGTCTTTATCAACGAATCCCTTTTTATGCGATAATTTTTTTAACCTTAGTTTATTTTTTTGTAAAAAAAACTTCGATAAAAGTTAGTGAGCGATTAAAAAAAAATATTTTTATTATCTGTATTTTGTTATTAGCTTTTAATGCTTTATTGGCATTATATCACTCAGCTGTTGAGCTAAAAATTATTAAAGCGTTCAGCGGTTGTGCAACTGAAAATATTGCCAAGGTTAATGATCTTGAGCAATTGCGAGAAATTCTGAAAAACGCTAAAGTAAAAAAATGTGACGAACCTGAATTAATGATTTTTGGGTTATCAATGGCAAATTGGAACTTTATATTTTGTCTAGTCTTGGTAATTTTTTATAGTTGTATTTTTAAATTTAATAAAAAAAATTTTAAGAATGGTTAAGGTTTTTTTGAATAAAATATTTGTTACTTAACTTCAAAGGTAATTGAGATTTCTTGGCTTGAATTGTTGTTAGCAGGAGGAAATCGCCATTGCTTTAGTGATTTGACTAATAGATAGTTTAATTTTGGTGAATTGCTTGCCTTAATTAATTCAACACTCTCAACATAACCATCGCTTTTAATATTAAAACGAGCCAGAGCAGTGGTTCGCATTGCTTCAAAACGAAGCTCTTCGGGGATATCGGGAAGAGGTTGATAAAGTGGGGCTAAATTTTTGGCGATGTTTGAGCGATCTGGATTTTTTTGTTGAACTAAATCTGGTTTTTTACCTTCCAAATGATCATAATGATGCTGAGCCTTATTGTTGTGTTCTTTGCTAATTTCTTTTGAAAATTCATGTTGATGATCATTGCCATGTTGAATTTGATCAAAAATTTTAGCATCAATTTGCAAGGAAATTTTTGGTAGAGTCTGATTGTATTTATAAAAAAATAAACTTGTTGAAAGAATTAGTCCGTAAAACAAAATTGCTAAACTGTAACTTAAAAAGGGGCGATACATTTTTAATAACTAAGGTTGAGTGATTATTGAAAAATGTTGCCCTCCAGCTTTACTAATCATGAGCATGGCCTGTGTAGCAAAACCTTGTTTAGAATCTTTATCACAAGCTAGAAGAATGATTTTTTCTGACAAATCTTGATTAGGGTAAAGTTTATTAATTTCATTAACAATATTTGATAATTCTACTTTATTTTTATTAACATAAATTAAATTATCTTTAGTTATGCTAATTGTTATGGTTTGTTCTTGACTTATTTTTTCAGCTTGCCCTTGACTTAAATTTACCGATATTCCTTGATAATATTGCATTGATAATGAGGCAATAATAAAAGTCGCTAAAAGAAAAAACATTACATCAATCATCGGTATAATTTCAATTTTGCCTTTTTTACTAACACGAATTCTTTTGAACTTCATAATCTAGTCATTAATTTTGCGATCAATTTTTATGTGATCAATCAGCTTTGTGGCAAGTCTTTCCATTTCATCTAAAGTTTGATTTTGTAAGCGTGAAAAATAGTTAAAAGCAAATAAGGCAATAATGGCAATTAATAATCCAAAACCAGTTGCAATTAAACTTTCGGCAACTCCTGCTGAAACTAAGGTTGGATTAATGATTGTAGAATTTCCAATGATTTTAAAAGAAGCCATCATGCCAATTATAGTTCCAAATAATCCCAGTAAAGGTGAAGCGGTAATAATTGTTTCCAAAAGCCAAAGGCTAGAATTAAGTTTTTTTTCAATAACTTTTGCTTGATCATTGGTTCGTGATTCAATCCACCAGACTGGGATTTCTTTTGGTGAAGATTTATTTGAATGATCTTGATCTTGAATATCAACAATAATTTCAAAAAACTGACGATAACAATTTTGCGAGGGAAGTTGTTTTAAATTATTTTTTAACAATTGCCAATCAAAATTATATTTTTCAATTAAGTCAATGAGACTTTGTGGTATATTAACAAGTTTTCGGTAAAAAATAATTTTATCAATAATAATTGCTAGAGCAATTACCGCAAGAATTGCCAGAGGAATCATAGTGATTCCTCCAGCTTTGATTAAATTTATGAGCATGTTTAATTATTTAAAATATTAAAAACTTTTGCTGACAATTAGGTAAAAAGTTCTTCTCATTCCATATTGCGAAGCATTCATACCAATTCCAGTTCCATCATGTAAACGATATACTCGATCAAAGATATTGTTAACTGCAAAACGAAAATTAATTTTAGCAATTTCTCGGCTTGCAAAAACATTTAACACGGTATATGCAGGCATACTAAGGGTAGAGGCATCTCCTCGACGCATTCCACTACCAAAAAGTAAATCAGATCCTAAAGTATTTTTTGCGATTTTATAAGAAACACCAGCAGAAGCGGTAGTTCTTTGTTCGTGATCTAAATGAACATAATTTTTCGAGATAAAATCAATTTCTGCATCTTCAAGCAAGTATTGACCTGAGAGGATTTTATGAGCTCGAGCTTTTTGCCAAGCAATATTGGCATAGGCTGATAAGTTATCTTTTTTGTAATTAGATGTAAACTCAACTCCAAAAATTTTAGCTTTTTTAAAATTATACGGAGCATAAATTAAAGCATTGCCAAATTGCCCTTCATCGAGAAGATTTTTGACATCTTTGTGATAACCTTCAACTCCAAGAGTTAATTCTTTATTAAGCTTATGAGAGATACCAACATCAAAATAATCACTAACTTCAGATCTTAATTTAGAATTATTAAAATTTTCTGGTTGATTAGTGGTATTAGTAAAAATTTGTGGGTTACGATTACCAGATAATTCAGATTTTGGAGCGGTAAAAAACTTTGCATAACCTGCATGAATTTTAGTTTTTTCGCTAAGGTTATACAATGAACTAAATCTTGGGGATAATTGTTGTTGATCAACAATTCCTTGGACTTTGTCCAATCTTGCACCAAAGTTAAATGCTAGTTTTTTATTTGCTTTAAATTCGTTTTGAGCATAAATGCTGTATAAACGAGTATTGTTATTAATGTTAGTATGAAGACGAATTATTCCAGTTTTATCGCCATTATCATCTGTTGCAAATGTAAGATTATTGCTAGAATTATCAATTCTTGAATCGCTGAAATAAAAACCAAATCTTGCGGTATTTTTGTCATTTAGTTCTTTGCTAAAATCACCTTGCAATCCTGAATTAAAGCTGGAGCGATCGATATTTGAGGCAATTCCATTGAAAGTTAAACCGCCAATGCTGTCTGCACGGAAATCTAATTGGCTATGGCGAACAAAACCAGCAATTTGATAATCTAAGCCAGAATTATTTATCCCCTGAAGTGATAAAATTGCAAAGCGATTGGAGTCTTTTTGATTATCATTAATATCACGAGAATTGATATTTTGAATTCCTTCAAATTCATGTTCTAATATTTGATTAGCAGAAGTTGGTATCTGATAGCGATTGGTAGCGTTTGCAAGGATTAGTGATAAACGATTTTTTTCATTTAATAATTTTGAAAAATATCCAAATACTTTATCTTGTTTAGTATCATTATGTGTTGAATTTCTGGCGCTAGTTGGCGATTCAATTCCTCGATTATTTTGTAAATATGAAGCACTTAAAAAATAATTTAAGTTATTGACATTACCGCTTATTTGTTGGTTAACACCAAGATCATTATTGGTTCCAACCAAAAGTTCGCTATATGCTCCTTTGTCAAGTTTAGAATTTTTGACTTGATCTTTAGTTTTGATTTCAACAACTCCAGCTGTGCGATAGCCATATTGGGCTGGAAGTGTTCCGGTAAGAAGGTTAATAGAATCAGCAAATCTGACATCAAAGACTTGTCCAAAGCCATTAATGCCTTCAGGAATAATAACATCGTTGATACGATATTGGACATTGCTGTGTTCGTTTCTGATGTGAACTTGACCATGACTGCCAACAGTAACTCCTGGAGCTCTTCCTAAAACTTGATTTAGAGATGTTGCTTCTCCCAAAGGAAGATTTTGTAATGACTGTTCATCAAAATTATATGAAGAAGAGTGAGTTTTATTATAGATGTTATTTCGTGAGTTGTTAAGCTTTTCGGCAGTAATTTCGTAATTTAAAGTCTCTTTAGCGTAGGCTGAATTTAAGAAGAATAATGTACAAGCTTTAACGCTGATTAGGGTAATTTTTTGTAAAAACGACTGGTTTAATTTGTTGATAGACATAATTTAAGTAATTGGAATTGCTATAAATTTTATGGGGATAAAATTGTTATTTTAAAAGTTGGTTTTAAGTTAGATTAAAACCGAGTTTTTCTTTTATATAGCAAGGGGAGGGGCTCGGCAATTACATTTAAAAATTGATCTAGTTTTGATATTTAAAATCTTTTGATGATCAAAAATTATTTTCGTAGCAATTAAGCCAAAAATTATGTTATTAAAATTGGTAATTTTCTTACAAAAATTGGCAAATAAACATAGCTTGCAATCATTGGAGTTGTCATCAGAGAATTTAGAGTTTAGAGAATTTTTAATTTCAAATTGGTTGTTATAAATATCAGATTTTTTATCGAAATTATGGGCAATTGAATGGCTTATGGTATAGCTTTGAAGTATACAAAGGGAAATAGCAAATAAAGTAACAGCTAAAGGTTTGAAATTTGAGTATAAATTATTTGATCTAAAAGATGTCCAAGTTCTTGAAATTGCTTTTAAACTGAAACCCAAGAAAAAATTATAGTTTCTTAGTTGTGCTTTAAAGTTGTTAAGTTTTGTTATAATATTTTGTATTTTATTTATGCTAACAGCCATTAACAGCAAATGTTAAAAGTTATGTTTAATATGAAATTTTATTTTAAATCTAAGGTTTTTTCTTTACAAGGTAATTTTTTAATCTTTGAAGGGAAAACTCAAGATTTTGCCTGATATCATTAGAGTATCAAGAACAAGAGTTATTGGAGTTAGTGATGCTTTAAGAATTTTTTGATGAGGTTGAATTTTATAAAAAACTCGAACATTATAAGGAGCACTTAAGCGAGAAGTTCTGTTGGCCAAGTTTGGTGGAGCTTGATATCTTTTGCCAAAAATTTTAAAATTTACTGACATTTTATTGCTATTAAAGTAGAAACCTATTGATTTTAAGGTATTGATGTCCAGTTGATTTAGTTTCTCTAAATCGGCATCAACAAAAACTTCACCTTGAAGGTTATTTTGTGCATCAAGATTTAAAAATGTTTTATCTAGATTAAGATGAAGAGCATCGTGACTTTTTTTCCATAAAATTAATTTTTTAATTTTTCCACTATGATCATTAAAAACATAATGATATTTGTTACTGAGGAAAACAATAAATTGTCCATCTCGGCTAATTAAAAAATTATAAAAAATTTCGTTAAAAAAATTATTATTCCAAATTTTTTGGGTTATAGTTTTTTGGCATGATGTTAAGTTAGCAGCTAAACAAGCTATGATAATTAAAGAAGTTAATATTTTTTTCATATTATCTAATTTTACAATAAAAAAATTATTTTATAAAAACTTATAAACAAATTTGTGATTGGCAATTATCGATATTTTCTGTTTAATAAACTTAAACTTGATTAAAAATTAAATTAATGTTAATTTGATTTTGATATTAATAAATTCAATTGATTCTATTTATAACTGGTTTCTAAGTTTAACTTATTTTTAACTAAATTAATTGTTTGTGACTAATTATTTAATGCAACTTATTTTTAATTTTATTGCCAAGCTTGGTAGATATACTCAAGAACAGATAGCCAAAATTGGCGAAATTACTGTTTTTGCATCGCGAGCTGTATTCCATTGTTTTCATTCCCCTTTTTATTTGCGTTTAATTTTTTCACAAATGCTTAGAATTGGCTATTTTTCTTTACCGGTAGTTGGTTTAACAGCAATATTTTCTGGAGCAGTGCTAGCTTTACAAAGTTATTCAGGTTTTTCAAGATTTAATGCCGAAAGTACAATTGCAACAGTTGTGGTATTGTCAATTACTCGAGAACTTGGTCCAGTTCTTGCAGGTTTGATGGTTGCAGGCAGAGTAGGTGCGTCAATTGCTGCAGAAATTGCAACAATGAGAGTAACCGAGCAAATTGATGCTTTAAGAACCTTATCAACCAACCCTTTTAAATATCTAATTGTTCCGCGATTAATTGCTTCAGTATTAGTGTTACCAATTTTAGTATTGATTGCCGATATTATTGGGGTAATGGGTGGTTATTTAGTGAGTGTTCATTCCTTAGGTTTTTCAGCTGGACCATATATTGCAAATACTTTTAAATTTCTTGAGTTTATTGATGTAGTTTCGGGATTAGTTAAGGCAAGTTGTTTTGGATTTTTAATTGCAGTCATGGGTTGTTATTTTGGGTATTACTCTAATCGAGGAGCGGAGGGAGTTGGTAACGCAACAACAAATGCTGTAGTTTCCTCTTCAATCTTCATTCTCCTGTCAAATTATTTAATTACTTTCATTTTTTTTGGATAAAAAATTTGTACTAAATAATTTTTTTTATAAATAAGAAATTTATTATTTTTTTATTTTATATAACTTTTTTAGATGAAATATTCTTATTGCAATTTTTTTTAATTAACGACTCTTTATCCTTTAAAACTGCCTTTTCTTTGATTAATTTTTCTTGGTATTTTTTTTAATTTGAAATTATCTTTGCCAAGAATTTTAAATATCTTTAAATTTATTTACATAAAATTTTTTTATAAATAAGAAATTTATTATTTTTTTATTTTAGATAACTTTTTTAGATGAAATATTCTTATTGCAATTTTTTTTAATTAACGACTCTTTATCCTTTAAAACTGACTTTTCTTTGATTAATTTTTCTTGGTATTTTTTTTAATTTGAAATTATCTTTGCCAAGAATTTTAAATATCTTTAAATTTATTTACATAATTTTGGGAATTTTATTTTAATTAAAAATAATTTAATAAAAAAATGTCAATAATTATAGAAAATAATTTTTAAGAAATTGATATAAAAAGTAAATCTAGATTAGAACAATAATTAGTTGATCTTATCCTAAAAATTACTTCTATTTTAATTATCGCATTAACCAAAAAATAATCCAATAACAGGACTTATATTTGAGTTATTTTAATTAATATTTTTTTAGGGATTCTATCTAAAAATCTTTTTTATAATTAAAGCATTTATAGGGTTTGGTAAACAAAACCAAAAGTTAGTTTAATTTCAAAGATTTAAAAAATAACCTTTTTGAAGGTTTATCAAATAAAACTTTTAGAGGTTTATTAAATAACTTTTCTGAAGATTTATAAAAACCTTAGCTAACAAACTTCAAAGTCTTTAAGAATTATCTTTTAGTTTAGAGATAATAAGGTTATAAAAATTGAAAATTAGTTAAAAAAAATCATGGTTTAGCAATTGCTAATTTTAAAATCCTAAAAAACTTTTAAACAATTAATTGAATTAAGATAGTTTATTAAAATTTTTCTTTATTGTTTTTTTAGATTTTATTTATCCATATAATAACTTAGATTCGCCATAAACTTTTCCTTGATTTACAGAAATTTTACCACTTATTTCCAGCTGAACTAATGCAACATTAATTATTCGTGCAGGCAGGTTTAATTGTTGAATTATATCATCAATTGCTATGGGATTGTGGTTTATTTTAGCAAAAATATTATCTAAAATAACCTGCATTTGACTTTCGGACAAATCATTGCTAACCATATTTTTTGAATCGCAGTTTTGAAAATCATTTGATACGTTATTGTCTTGAGATTTTAATGAATAATTTTCGAAATTATCTTCAAAAAAAGTGCAGTGATAGTTTGGATTATTATGATTGTTGGGATTGTTATTTTCTATTGAGTTGTTAATAATATTATTAGTGTCATTTTTTTTTATTGCCAAAAATTTATTTTCTTTTCGATTAATTTCATCCTGATTAATTTGGCTTTGATTAGAATGGCTATGATTAATTTGATTAGATTTTTTTTTATCAATAATATCGTCATTATTATTGGCATAGTTTTTGACTTTGCCAATAATAATAACTTCTTTTTTGCCATGAGTTGATTTTGCTTTATTTTTTTTAACCAAAGCTTGATCTTCTTGTGGCAATAAATTTGCTTCTTCAGGCAAACAGGCAGATTTTTTTAAGTTGACATTTTTATCAAGATTTTCTGAGGTTGAATAAGAGTATGAGTTATTGTTTTTATTAAACAGAGATTCTTGATTTTTAAAATCTTCATGAGAATTTATCGATGAATTTTCTGATGAAAAGAGCTCTTGGCCTGATAAAAAAGAGTTGTATTCTTGATCAAGAATATCAGAAGTATTATCATTTTGTTTAATATCAATCAACAAATCCTCGAATAATTTGTCTGATTGTAAAACATAATTATAATTTTTTTTGTTATTAAAAACATTATCATAAGTTTGTGAATTGATTTTTGGAGATGTAATTTGATTTGCTAGGCCTTTTCGAAAGTTGGTTGCAATTTTTTTTACATCATCAATTAAATGATCTAGATTACTAATAATGTTAGCTCCATCTCTAATAAGTTGATTAACCCCTGAGCATCTTGGATCAAAAGGTGATCCTGCGCAGGCAAAAACTTCTCTTCCTTGCTCTAAAGCAAAACGGGCAGTTGCTAAGCTTCCTGATTTAGCTGAAGCTTCAATAACAATTAAACTTGAACTTAGAGCGGAAATAATTCGATTTCTTTTAATGAAATAATTGCTTTTTGGCGGAGCATTAAATGGCATTTCGCTGATTAACAAACCAACTTCTGAGATTTGTTGATATAATCGCCGATTTTCATGGGGATAAATGCTGTTTATTCCTCCGGCAATTACCCCAATTGTTCCGCTTAAAATAGATGCTTCGTGAACAGCGCTATCAATACCTCTTGCTAGTCCTGATATGGTAATAAAAGAATTCTGACCAAATTCTACGGCAATTTTTTTAGCAATATTTGCTCCATTAAATGAACAATTTCTAGATCCTACAATTGAGATTGAGTTATGTTCAAGTAGAGAAATATCACCCTTTACGGTAATTACAGGAGGAGAATCGAAAATTTTTTGTAAAGATTTGGGATAATCGTCATCAAAAAAACTTATCAATCTTGCTCCGAATTTTTCAGTATCTTCAAGTTCTTTTTCAACCAAATCCATACTGGCAATTTTAACCTTTTTTTTAAGATTTAATTTTTTGAAGAAATTATCAGCTTCCTTTACTGCAGTAGAAACATCTCCAAAAAATTCTATTAATTGCCAAAAGGAAAAAACCCCAATATTTTCACTCCTGATTAATCTAAGGCAATCAATAATTTTTTGGTTATTATTTACAAATTTTTTGTTATCTTTGCTAACATTAACGCTAGATAAATTGATTTCATAGTTATCAGGGTTGTTATCAATAATATTTTGTTTTAAGCAAACAGGGTTGTAGGCTTGTGAAAGATTTGAATTATTGGTATTATTGCTCTGATCAATAGATTCACCAGAGTTAAGGGCAATAATGTTTTGTTCGAAGAGATTGTGATGCGTCATAGTTTTTTAAATGGTGTGAGTTTATAATAATAAATAAAAACTTAAAAAGTTTTGATTAATTATTAACTATTTATTTTTTTTTGCAAGAGTTTTTTTAAAATTATTTTAATTTTTTATTTTATAACCATGTTTAAGCATTGTGAATAAAGCAAATCCTAGAATTAAATTAAGAATAATTAAATAGCTAATACCAATTCCAATTCCTCCATCATTGTAACCTGTTATACTATATCTAAAGCCATCAATCATATAAAAAATTGGATTATAGTGAGATATTTCTCGCCAAATTGGTGGAAGGGAATTGGTTGAATAAAAAGTTCCAGATAAAAAAGTCAAAGGTGTTATTACATAGCTAGTCATGGCAGACATGTGATCAAAAGTTTCAGAACATATTCCGCATAGAATTCCCATCATCCCTAAAAATGAACAACCCAAAAGTAAATAAATCAGCATGTAGCTGAAACTAAAGATTTTCAAAGGAACAAAAATTAATATTACCAGATAAGAAACAATTGCTACGCATACTCCTCTAGCAATTGCTCCAATTGCAAAAGCAATAAGTAGTTCAAGTGCTCCAAGGGGAGGGATTAGATAGTCTACGATATGACCCATAACTTTTCCCATTACAAAAGAAGATGATGAATTGGCAAAAGAGTTTTGTAAAGCTGACATCATGATCAGTCCTGCAGACATGAAAACAGCGAAGTCAACTCCTTGAATGCTTTCTATATGATTACCAACAGATAGATTAAAAACCGCAAGAAACAAAACAATGTTTACAACCGGAGAAAATAAAGTTTGGTGATATACTTTTAAAAAACGCAGAATTTCTTTTTTTAAAAGAGTTACGCAGCCGAAGTAATTAATAGTCATAGGTATTTTTTTAAATTAACTAAACTTGACAACAAGTTTTTTTATAGGTTTAATAATATTAAATTTAATTTTATTTTTTTGTTATGATTAATCTAGAGAATATTTTAACTAATTTCAATTCACAATTTGCTCAAATTCAAAATCCTCAACAATTAGAAGAGTTGAGAATCAATTTTTTGGGAAAAAAAGGGATAATAACCGAATTATTTGCTAATCTTAAAAGTCTTAATAATGAAGAAAAGAAAAGTTTTGGCAATGAGGTTAACAAAATACGTGATATTGTTTCAACTAGCATAGAAAATAAAAAAAATTTGTTTATAAATCTTGAGTTAAATGCTAAATTAGCAGAAGAAAAAATTGATTTATCAGCTCCAATTCGTCCAGAAAATAAAGGTTCGCTTCATCCAATAACGCGAGTTATGAGCAATATTGAAAAAATTTTTAGTGAATTAAATTTTGAATTTGCTTATGGTCCAGAAATTGAAGATGATTTTCATAATTTTAGTGCTTTGAATATTCCTGAGGATCATCCAGCTCGCCAAATGCAGGATACTTTTTATTTGAAAGATTCAGATTTAGTTTTAAGAACTCATACTTCTAATACACAAATTAGAAAAATGCTTTCTTCTCAAGTTCCCTTACGAGTTTGTTCTCTTGGTAAGGTTTTTCGTAAAGAATTTGATCAAACTCATTCTCCAATGTTTCATCAATTTGAAGGTTTTGTTGTCGACAAAAATGTCA
The DNA here is from genome assembly GCA_014190355.1 of Alphaproteobacteria bacterium. Classification (GTDB taxonomy): domain Bacteria; phylum Pseudomonadota; class Alphaproteobacteria; order Rickettsiales; family UBA1997; genus CAILUF01. Next base: position 278,173 of record BJGH01000001.1, on the reverse strand, counting down.
CTATGGAAAATTTAAAATGGACTTTGGAATATTTTTTACAAAAATTTTTTGAAGTAGACAATATTCAGCTTCGCTTTCGAGCAAGTTTTTTCCCTTTTACTGAGCCATCAGCAGAGGTTGATATTAATTATGGAGTTAATAATGGCAAAATCGAGATTGGTAAAGGTGATAAATTTATGGAAATACTTGGTTGTGGTATGATTCATCCAAATGTCTTAAAAAATTGTCAGATCGATCATCAACAATTTCAAGGCTTTGCCTTTGGAGTTGGAATTGAGAGATTGGCTATGCTAAAATATGGCATCACTGATTTAAGATTGCTTTATGAAAATGATATTCGTTTTTTAAAAAATTTTGCCTAATTATTAAAAATTTTTGTAAATTAGTTAAAAATATTTAAATTTTTATGATTAATTATATCTTGTTAGAATAAACTATAATTTACTCATATCAATTACAAATCGGTATCTAACATCACTTTTTAACATTCTTTGATAAGCTTGATCAACATAGCTGGGCGATATTATTTCAATTTCAGGAGTGATATTGTGTTGACCGCAAAAATCAAGCATTTCTTGAGTTTCACTAATCGAGCCAATCACTGATCCTGCAAATTTTCTTCGCATCATGATTAAAGGAAATGGATTAATAGCGTAAGGCTTGTCAGGTGCCCCAATTGCTACTAAAGTAGCATCGAATTTTAAAAGATTAAAATATTCTGAAAGATTGATTTCAGATGAGGATACAGTGTTGATTATCAAATCAAAATAACTTTGATATTTGCTAAAATTTTCAGCATTAGCAATTACAAAATCACTTGCTCCCATTTTTAAGGCATCGTTTTTTTTACGCTCGCTATGACTAAAAACAATAGTTTGGGCTTGCATTGCTACAGCTAGTTTTAAACCCATATGCCCAAGTCCACCCATGCCAATTATTGCTACTTTGGAATCTTTTTTAGTATGCCAATTTTTTAAGGGGGAGTATAAAGTGACTCCAGCGCAAAGTAATGGTGCAGCTTTGTCGAGACTAATATTGTCAGGAATTTTTAAAACATAATTTTCATCAACAACTATGACATCGCTATAACCTCCATAAGTTGGAGTTTTGTTGTCTTTTTCCAAGCTATTGTAGGTGAGGGTATTGCCATTTAAGCAATAATTATCCAAATCATTTTCGCAATTGTGACAGGTTCGACATGAGTCAACAAAACAACCAACACCAACGCGATCGCCAATTTTATATTTGCTAACTTTTGTTCCAACCTCACGAACAATTCCAGCGATTTCATGCCCTGGAACCATTGGATAAATTCCTGGAAACCATTCAGAACGAGCTTGATGAATATCGGAATGACAAATTCCACAAAATTTTATATCTATTACCACATCATGTTCTTTTGGGTTTCGACGTTCAAAATTAAAATTTACAAAATTTGCTTTAGCAGATTTAACGGCAATTCCTTTAGCAGGAATTGCTTGAGAATGATGGATTGAATTTAAATTTTTATGATCTTGTGTCATAATTTTATTTTTTTTATTAGATTTTAACTGCCATAAAAAATAAACATCAAGAAAAAAAATAATTTTTTTCAAGAGTAAATAGCATGATGAAATTGTAACAAAATGAAATTGGATAAAAGAAATTAGTTAATTAAAAAAAATAATCTTCTTAAATTATTGAAAAATTATTAATTTTTTTTAATATTTTAGATATGACAAGTAAAAATGACAACCCCTTGGAGCAACTTGGTGGATTTTTTGAGGCATTGTTTAGTGCATGTTCGGGCAAGGATAGAAAAGCAGTTAAAACAAAATATCATACTAGACAAGATTCTTCTCCAATAAAACCAAATAACCTAGATAAATTAAAAGATAATACTATAAAAGCTTCTTCTCAAGTAAAACCAAATAACCAAGGTAATATATTTAGAAACCTAGCTTTGGTTTTTGCTCCTGACAAAGAAGAAATAAAAGATATTTCACAAGATGTGCGTCAAATGAATGAAATGGCCAGAAGTAGAGAAGGCGGTATGGGGTCTGAAATCTCAAAAGCAACGAAATATTTCACTGGTCAAGAAACCCCCGGCTTTATTACTGATTATATGGACATGATTACTGGAACAACTCCTAAATATGGACTCCCTCTTTCTCAAGAGCAAAGAGATAAAACAGTTGAAGATTTAAGAAAATATTCTTTGGAAAATTACTCTAGTGATATTTTTGAATTAAGGAAAAAGGCAAGTTCTATCGCAAATAAGTTAGAAGAAAAGGATGATTTTGGCTATAGGTATCAATCATTAGCAGGAGCAGCACAGGCAAGTGGTTTATCAAAAGATAAATTGCAAAATTTATTTAATTATATTGATTTTACTAAATCAAGAGCTTTAAAAGCTTCAGGTGGACTGAGTTCAGTTTTATAATTAGAAAATGGGAAATAAATTAATTATAAAAAAATTTGTTAATTAAAAGTTAATAGTAAATACAAAATCTAACATTTTGTAAATTTTTTAATTTTAAATATTAAAAAATTATTTTAATTTTACTTATTAGTTATTGTTAGTTCGCGTTGCGGTAATGGGATTTTGATGTTATTTTCTTCAAGTTTTTTGTAAACCAAATTCATAACATCGCTTTTAGCATTGGCTCTACCTTCAGTAATATCATTGATCCAAAAATATAAAACATAACGAATTTCGCTTTCGGCAAAATCGGTAACATAGCACTCCACTTCAGGATAGGTCATGCATCGCGAATAGCTTTTAGCACAGCTAGCGATAATATTTTTGGTTTTTTCTAAATCACTACCATAGGCAACGCTGACTTTTATTTCAATGCGTGCTCGATTATTTGAGTATGTCCAGTTGGTAACTTTGTTAATAATAAATTCTTCATTGGGGATCATAATTTCACGGCCATCGGAGCATTCAACTAAAGTATATCTACCTCCAAAATGTTTAACAGTACCATAAATTGAACCGTTATCTAATTCAACAATATCACCAACTTCAACTGATTTTTCAAAAAGTAAAATTATGCCACTGATAAAATTCGAGGCAATTTTTTGCAAACCAAATCCAATCCCTACACCTACTGCACCTCCAATTACTGCTAGAGTGGTCATATCAAAGCCAAAGGTTTTTAAGATTATTATCGCTACAATACTGTAAACTAAAATATCAATAAATTTACTGATAATGCTTTTAGTGCTTGATTTGATACTTTTATTGCTATCGATATAAGATTTACTTTTACGAGAAATTAAATTTGAGAGCCAAAAAACAATAATCAAAACGATGATTGCTTTAATGATTAAATATAGAGAAATTTTTACCTTACCAATTTTAAAAGATAATTCATCAAGATATTCAAGGGCAGGGTCAAGAATGCCGAAAATATGAAGAAGTAAAGCAGGCATTAAAAAAAAACCTACGGCATTAGCAATAAAAGTACTATTGGCAGAAACTCTAATAAAACGTAAAAATAAAAATAAGGCAATTAGTTTAATGGTAGTTGAAAAAATTATTGCTTCACGGAAGAATTGCTTGTATATTGCTAGGCCAATAATGATAAAAAATATTGAAGTAAGAGGAAAGAGAATTGGTAAAAAATATCTACGGAAAACCCTTATTAATTCATTACCTTGGTTTGAAGAAGCACTGATTTTGGGAATGATATTGTCTTTGATTAGGCTAGTAAAGAAATACGAGGCAATAAAACACAAGGCAAGTGAGAGCGACTGCCAGTAAAGGCTTGGACTAGTAATAGTTTTTTCAATGCTGTCAATAAATTTCATTTTATTAAATGATGTTTTGTGAGTTCATTAACTAAAAATATTCTAGCAAATTATTTTTGCAAGTTTGTTTTGTTTTAAAAATCAACATTAAACGAAATTTTTTAATAGAAAAATAGCTAAGAAGTTATGTAAAGTAAATTTCTTAACAAAGCTAAATTCCTTATGTGAAATTGCTAGAATTGCCTAAAATAAATTACTTAATTAAATTCCTTGGATGCGATAATTAATCGAGGGGAATTTTTAGAAAATTTTTTTTAATATCGTTTGCAATTTACTCGCCCTGACCTGAGCTAAAAGCTGGTTTATTGTCAAAAAGGTATAAACCTTCATATTTTACAAAATCAATTTTGCTTTGATCAATCAAATCAATCATGGCAATAATATCTTGATTAAGGATTTTAATATCGGTGTTGATAATATCATGACTATTTTTGCCGGTAATTCCTTTACCAATAAAGCGAAGAATGGTAAGACCTTGATTGTAGTTAGGCATTTGATGTTGATCAATTAATGGCCATAAAAGTAAACCCATAGCACTAATCATCTTAATTTCAAATTTTTCACTTTCTAAAGTTTTTAATTTATTAAGGAGTGATTGAAAATCTTGATTCCAGTCAATAAATAAGTCAAATCCAATTAAAGTTTTGTTGGCAACATATTTGATTAAATTTTGAGAGCTTATAATAGTTTTCTTTGAGTTTTCACTATAATTAGCAATTTTTAATTGCTTTGGTTGATTACCAAAATTGGCAATAACTGCTTTAGTGAACTCCTTGCATCCAACTTGTTTTTTGCTGGTTGATGAATTGAAGATATCTGCGGTATGAATGCCATCTTCGATAGTTCGATAAAGTGCATTATGGATTAGGTTTGCACTCTGAGTTTGATTGAGATGAACAAGCATCATAATTGCAGCTTGAATTAGACCACTAGGATTGGCAATATCTTTTTCAGCAATGTCAGGAGCTGAACCATGGATTGCTTCAAACATCGCATATTCTTTGCCAATATTGGCTGAACCTGCCAATCCCACTGATCCTGAAATTTCAGCAACAATGTCAGAAATAATATCGCCATATAAATTCATAGTAACGATCACATCAAAAATCTGGGGTTTGGTAGCAAGCCTTGCGCAAGCAATGTCAATGATGTAATGATCTGTTTGAATTTGTGGATATTCTTTAGCAATTTCATCAAAAGTTTTGTGAAATAAACCATCAGTAATTTTCATAATATTGTCTTTAGAAAAACAACTAACTTTTTTACGATTATTAGCAATTGCATACTCAAAAGCATAACGGATAATTTTTTCACAGCCTTGTTTGGTAACAAGTTTAAGGCATTGATAACTTTGCTCGGTTTGGCGATGCTCAATTCCAGCGTATAGATCTTCTTCATTTTCACGAATAACAACGACATCAAGTTGTGAAAAATTTGTTTTGACAAATGGGTGAAAAGAGCTTACGGGACGAACATTAGCAAAAAGGCCTAGTTTTTTTCTAAGAGTAACATTAAGGCTTTTATATCCTCCACCTTGGGGAGTGGTAATGGGAGCTTTAAGAAGAATTTTGGTGTTGTTCAAATCATCCCATGCGGATGGCATTAAACCTGAGTTAAAACCTTTTTCATAAATATTTTTTCCAACTTCGATAATATTGAAGTCAAGTTGCGCTTTGGCCTGCTGAAGAATTTCTATAGTGCTATCCATTATTTCAGGGCCTATGCCATCACCGTAAGCAATTGTAATTGTTTTTGTCATTTTTAAGATGTAAAATGGGAGTTAATTATTAAAATTTTAAATTTATTACTTAAATTTTAATAAAAAAATAATTAACTTTCAATCCTTTATTTGTTGCGTTAGATGGGATATTTTTATTTACTTGAATTATGGCATTCTATTGAAGAATGTCGTCTTAAAAATGGTCAAAAATTTGCTAATTTTTTAAAAAAAATATATGATAATTTTTTTAATAATTTTAAAAATTTTTGTTTTGCTAAAAATTCTCAAAAATTCTTTGGTTTTTTTGCAATAATTTTAAGTTTAGTTTGGCGTTGGATTTTTTTGCATGACCAAACAAATTTTAGATTTATTAATTATTCAGCAAATTTTTCCAATGAATTTTCCCCCTTAGTAGTTATTTTGAATTACCTTGAGAAAGTTGTTGAAAATAATTCTTTTAATCACTTCTTATTGGCAGAAATAATATATATTGGTTGTGGAGTTTTTTTAATGTATATAGTTTCACGAAATCTAACTAATTCTGCTTTATCATCAAATGTTTTTTCTAAAAATCTGCTATTTTTTTCATTAATTTTTTGTTATTTTTTTGGTTTCAATTTAACATTATTTAGTTTTGAGTTATTTTATTTAAAATTCTTGGTTATTATTTATATTACTTTATCGCTAAGGGAAAATGTAAAGACTAATTTTTTTGTTAATTTAACAGCAATATTATCATTTATTCTGATGGTAATAAGTAAATGGCAGCTATTTTTTTTGTTTTTTGCTCATGAATTTTTGAAATTATTTTGTCTAAAGCGTGAGCTAATTAAGTATAGTTTTGATTCCAATAAATTGATGGCCGTTAAGTTGAGATATTTTTTAAATTTAACAGCGAGAATATTAATAACTTTGACCATATTGGTGGTTTTGGTTTTGCATCAAAAAATATTTAGCATAAATGATGTTATTAATCAGATAAAGACTTTTGATTTTGAAAATTATAAGTTTTTTTCTAGCCAAATTTTAAATAAATTATATCGAGAAAATAACTCACTTGGTTTTTATGTAATATTGTCTAGAGAGATTTTACTAATTTTTTGGTTAATAATAATTTTTAAAATTACTAAGAAAAAATATCTAAATTCAAGCTTAAGTTCAGCTGATATAATTATTTTAGATAAATTTTTCGATAGTTTTTTTGTAGCTAGTTTTGCAATGATTTTGATAGTTGGTTATGATGATAAAATATTAAAATTATTGTTTTTAACAATAAATTTTTCATTAGTATTTTTTATTTTTATTGCTTCAATTATTAATCAAAATTTTAATTTTAGAAAATATGGAATAGTATTGTTATTGCTTATTTCAATTGCTTTAGGTGACTATAAGGTTTTTTTTGAAATATTTTTTTATTTACCTTTTTCTTGGTTTATAATTCATTTAATTTTGTTAAGAAAATTATCAAAAAAAATATCCAGCAATGATTTAAAAAATTTAAATTTAATTGAAAACTTTTATTTTTTAAAAAAAATTCATTATAAAATTTTCTTTGGATTGATAGTTGTAACTTTAATATATTGTCAATTTTATTTTAGTTTTTTTGTAGCATGGTTTATAAGTGTTGGCTTTTTTTCATGGCAGTTGGTTTTTTTTAATAAAATAAACCAAAAATTTTTAAAAAATGACCATTTTCACTTCTTGTTAACTATAGTTGTAGTCATGACTTTTGTCTACTATACTATTCTATCACTAAATTTTTTTGAACTATCAAATTATAATTTTCATTCTGAATTTACTAAGCAAAAAAAATATTTAAATTCATATTTGGTTAATAAAATTAACAGTAATGCAAGGCAAGACGATGTGATTATTATAATTGATAACCAACAATTATTAGATGCAAAATTACTGGAAAAAAATAATAATATTTCTCCAAAAAATATTATTTTGATTAACAATTTTAAAAATTCTGATATTTTATCAAAAATAACAAATAAAAAAAATAAAATCTTTATTATCAATAACAGTTTTATTTTTAATAATAAGTCATGTTTAATTTCAAACTTTGAAGAATTATCAAGAATTGCTGAATTTAAAACTTTTTTTAGGAAAAATTTAAATTTTTCTGGAAGTTTTAAGCTCGCATATTCTTCATTAAAAAATTATAATTTTTATAATAATAAAACAGATAACTCAAACATTGAAGAAAATTACTTAATTTATGATTTCCACATACTTCTTCGCAAATAAATTAACAAAATTTAAAAGCTTTTGCGAATCAAAGGCTTTTTTCTTTTCGACATTAACCGCAGTCTATGCTTTTCATGTATTAATTTCATCTTGTGTAGATATTGGTCCTGATACTGGAATATACATTGATATTGGTAGAAAAATAGCCAATGGAGGGAAGTTCTATGACGATATTTTTGAAAGTAATCTTCCTTTTAATTTTTACTTATATGCTTTGCAGTATAAAATTTATCAATGGACTGGTTTCAATCGAATCTTAATGTCGACTTTTTTTATCTGGTTGCTATTCTTTGCTACGGTGTTTTGTGCAGTAAAAATTCTAAAAAAAACTAAATACGGCGATAATAAGATAGCTAGTAATCTTTTATTATTATCATTCTTTATTGGTTTTTTACTGAGAACAACTTCAATACATTTTTTTGAAATAGGAACTAAATCAAGTTTCATAATGTGTAGTTTGTTTTTATATCTCATTTATAGTTTTGAGATGAAGCAAGAGCTATCAAAATTTGATTTATTTTGTCGGGGAACTCTAATGGCAATAATGCCATGTTTTAAACCTCATTACATTGTTTTCCCAATCTTAATTGAAGGCTTAAGGTTTTGGAATAATAAAAGTTGGCGATTCTTTATTAAAATTGACAATTTATTTGCGATAATGATCGGCTTAATAGCCTTGAATTGGTTAATTTATCAAGAGGGTGATTATTTTGTTTATAATGCTCCTCTGTGGTCTGTTATTTATAGTCCTTATGTAAATTTTAAAAATTATTTTAGTAGAATTGAAATTTTAACTACTATGATTGCAACACCTACTATTTCAATTCTATTAATAACTTCACGCTTAAAAGAACTGGATTTTAATTTTAAGATTTTTGTTGTTTTATTTTTGAGTGGATTATTAGTGCTTTGTTTGGAGGGTTTGATTAGCGATGATCAGGTATCAGTTTTTTTCTTTTGTTATTTTATTTTTTTATCACATTTATTTAGTAAAAAAGAATTTTGGCAATTTTTTTCTCCATTGAGAAATAAATTTATTTTATTTGCGATTTTTTTCTTTAGTTTAGCTAATAATAAATTTGCTTATTCAATTGTTTTCGGGTTAAATTCTATCTTTTGGATTTTATGGTTATTAATGCCTATAATTGTTTATAAATTTTATGATTTGAAGGTTGTAAATCGAAAGGATTTATTAAAATTTTTTGCTTGTTATTTTTGTGCAATAATTATTATGTTTTTTTTAATTAAATATGTTAACTCAAAAAAAAGATTATCTGATTTAATAATTTTATTTAACAGTTTTTACTTAATATTTTGCTGTTCTTTTTTTGAAAAAAAAATAAATTCTTTTAGGTCTCCTTTTTTAAATGTAATTAGCGTAATTATAATTTTTTCTTCGTTGTTGGTAAGTTTTCTTTTTTTATCAAGTAGTATCTTTACCGCACTTTTTGAAAAATACATCCATAGAACTCCAAATTATAATCATGACCGAGTATATAGGGTTATTAAAAAATTAGCTCCAAATCCCGACGATCATGTAATTAATTTTGGACACAATGTTAATAGATTTCCGATCTATCTTTACCTAGGCAAAGATAGTCTAAATAAAATTTCATCTCACCCAATAATTTCAGACAAATCTAAAGTTTATAATGAAATAATTGATAATAATAAAATTGATTTCATTAATTATTCTATGAAGGATATTGATGAAAATTTAAATAACCCTAATTACAAATTGATAATAATATCCAATTCTGAAAATTCAGATCAACAAGAGTCATATAAAAAAAGCTGTTCAATAAATTATCTTGAGGTTATTTTTAGGGGTAATAGCGAAATTACAGAAAAAATTAAGAAAAATTTCGATTATTTGGGTGTAATTAATCGCATTTATAAGCCTAAAAATCAAAGCTTTAAAAACTATGTTTTTAAAAATAAATCAATAATTTTGTATGAAGATAACAAAATTTTTCAACAAGATTTTGTTTTTTTAAGAAAAAAAAATTAACTTTTAATTAAAATTTAAATCTCTTCAATTTTTTTATAGTTCTTAAAATAAGTTATTAATTTTAAAGGAAAAAATGAATTTTAAAAATTTTTAAAAAATTATTAAATATTATTAAAGAAATAAATTTATTAGACAGCTTTTACCTTTAAAAAAATAGCAACCCAAGAAACATATGCTAAAACAACAATTTGAAAACTTAATTTTAAGTCATCCAAAAAAAATTGCCTTCATAGCGGGAATTGTTTCAGCCCTTGCTTTTGCTCCACTTAATCTTGCTGTAATTTTATTTTTATCACTACCAGTTTTTTATTTGTTAATCACTAATTCACAAACTTATAAAACATCTTTTTTCCATGGTATCATTTTTGGTTATGGTTATTTTTTATCAGGAATTTATTGGATTGCTATTTCTTTGATGGTTGATTTTGTTAAATTTGCTTGGTTGATCCCTTTTGCGTTAACAATTATCCCCTTTTTTTTGGCATTATATTTTGGCTTACTTGCTATAGCTTATAAGTTTTTACAAGATTATTCAGCAAAATATCTTTTTCAAAAAATTTTATTATTGGCAATTTTGTGGGTAATTATTGAGATGATGCGTTCGACTTTTTTTAGCGGATTCTCATGGAATTTGCTAGGCTATTCAGCGATGTTTTCATTATCATTTTCACAAATTGCTTCAATTTTTGGGGTTTATTTTTTAAGTTTTTTCATGGTAATTATAACCTTAACACCTCTTTATTTCCTTGAAAAAAAAATTCATAAAATTGATAAAATTTTTTTAGTAATTTTATTAATTTTAGTAGTTGTTAATTTTGGTTATGGATTTGTAAAAATATCATCTAATAAACTTGCTGATACACTTAAATCAATCAATATTAGGATGGTTCAGGCTAATATAAGGCAAGAAATGAAATGGGATCAAGAACAAAGATATCAAAATTTAATTAAGCATATTGATTTAACTCGTTCAAAATCAATGGAAAATATTGATGCAGTTGTTTGGTCAGAATCTTCTGTGCCATATATTATTGAAGACAACGATCAGCTTTTTAAAATTCTAAAACTTGCCACTTCAAAAAACTCAACCTTAATTACTGGAGCGTTAAGAGTTGAGCGTAATCAAAATCAAGAAATTGAAAAAATTTTTAATTCAGTTTTTGTTATTGATAACAAATCGGTAATTGATAGTTACGATAAACATCATTTGGTTCCGTTTGGCGAATATGTTCCTTTGCAAAAATTTTTATCTTTTTTATTTATTGATAATATTGTTGATAAGATTACTGGGGGGGGAATGGGATTTAGCTCAGGAGCTGGGGCAAAAACCATGCAAACTAATAAATTTTCATTTAATCCATTAATTTGTTATGAAGTAATTTTTTCTTCAGAAATTATTAATAAAAATCAAAAACCCGATCTGTTTATCAACGTTACAAATGATGCATGGTTTAAGAATAGTAGTGGACCATACCAACATCTTGCCAATGCTCAAATGCGAAGTATTGAATATTCAATTCCCATGATCAGAGTTGCAGGAACTGGAGTTTCGGCAGGTATTGATAGCTATGGAAGAATTGTTGATAAAATTGCTTTAAATCAAGAAGGGGTAAGTGATGTAAAGTTATTTAAAAATGATTATAAAAGTTTTTATCACCAATATGGTAACTATCCTTTGTTGCTAATTATGGGTATTTTATTGTTATTTATTTTTAAGGATAAAATTAAAAAATTAGCGAATCGCTAAATTTTGTTCCTTAAGAAATTGTTTTGCTTGAGCAATACTAAATTGCTGAAAATGAAATATTGATGCTGCTAAAACAGCTGATGCTCCTGCTTTTAGACCATCTGCCAAATGCTGAAGATTGCCAACTCCACCCGAGGCAATTACTGGAATTGAGGTTTGTTTGGTAATTGCTAAAAGAATATCAAGATCATATCCTTTTTTAGTTCCATCTTGATCCATGGAGGTTAATAAAATTTCACCTGCACCAAGTTCTTCAACTTGTTTAGCCCATGAAATTGCTTCTAAATTAGTAGCAATTTTTCCACCATGGGAAAAAACTTGATATTGTCCTAGATTATTTTTTTTAACATCAATTGCTACAACAACGCATTGTCTACCATATTTGTTTGCAGAATCACTGATTAGTTGTGGATTTTTAATTGCCGAGCTGTTGATTGAGATTTTGTCAGCCCCTGATTTTAGAAGAACTGCAAAATCATCGCAACTTCTAACACCTCCACCAACTGTAAAGGGAATAAAACAAACTTTCGCAACTTTACTAACTAAATCAATCATTGTTGAACGATTTTCAAGCGATGCTGAAATATCGAGAAGACAGAGCTCATCTGCATTAGATTGATAATAAAATTTTGCCATTTCAACAACATCACCAGCCTCAACTAAATTTTCAAAATTTATTCCTTTAACTACCTGATTATTTTTAACATCCAAACAAGGAATGATTCGGTTTTTTAACATAAATTAAAGCATACGGTTAAGGATATCATTTTCTTTTTGATCAAAATAACGATGTTTAATCACTGCGATAACATGAATAATAACTAATCCAAGCATTGCAAAAGCACTAATCTCGTGAAGTTCTTTAAATTGTTTAGCTAAATCAAAATTTGTTGAGATAAGGGTTGGTAAAGTTATGCCAAAAAGTTTGACTTCAAAGCCATAGGCATTAGACATTAAATATCCAGCAATTGGGGTTACAAACATTAAAAAATACAATCCTAAATGTCCAAGATGAGCGAGATATTGTTCATATTTTTTCATGGTTATTGGCAGGGCAGGTGGACGATGAATAATTCGATTAATCAATCTTAAAAATACTAAAATAATAACCAAAACACCAAATGATTTATGCATTTCATAGGCAAAGTCACGATGTTGAGAATCATCTCTAATAAAGTCTGTAATATAGATTCCAAAGCCAATCATGGCAATTATTAAAATTGCCATAAGCCAGTGAAAAATTCTTGAGGTTAAGTGGTATTTCATAAAATCTTAAAAAAATTATTTTTTTAAATAAAAGTTATTTTTTAATTTTTTAGCTAGCAAAAAAATTTCTTAACTAAGCTAAAAGATTTTTTAAATTGTACGTTTTTGTTCAACAATTTCATAGCACTCGATTATATCTTTATCCTTAATATCATCGAAATTTTCTAGAGCTATTCCACATTCAAATCCACTTTTTACTTCCTTAACATCTTCTTTAAAACGTTTTAAAGTTTTTAAAGTTCCATCATGAATTACGATGCTATCGCGTAAAATTCTAACTCGAGAATTTCTTTTAATGATGCCATCGGTAACAAATGATCCGGCAATTTTTCCTGCTCCAGAAACCTTGAAAACCTGTCTTATCTCTGCTTGTCCAAGATATTCTTCATTTTTGATTGGCGTTAACATTCCGCTTAAAAGTAATTTGAGATCGTCAACTAGGTTATAGATTATTGAATAATAGCGTATTTCAATTTTTTTATTATCAGCACTATTTTTAGCAGATGAATTTGCTCTGACATTAAAACCAATAACAACGGCATTAGATGCAACGGCAAGACTAATATCACTTTCACTTATTCCTCCAGTTGCACTGTGAATTACTTTAATTGCAACCTCATTATTGCTTAGTTTGGTAACTGAGCCAATTATTGCTTCAACTGATCCATGAACATCACCCTTAATTATTAAATTAAGATATTTCAATTTACCTTTACCAGATTCTTTAAAAATATCGCTTAAAGATTTTGCAGAATTTTTTAAAGCTTTATCTTCTTTTTCTTTACGAGAGCGATAAGAAATAATTTCTCGAGCCTGACGTTCTTCATTAACTTCAACAAATTTATCTCCAGCATTTGGTGCGTTGTCTAGACCAAGTATTTCGACAGGAACTGAAGGAGTAGCATGGGCAATGTTTTTTCCGGTATCATCGGTCATTTTTCTGATTTTGCCATAGGAGGTTCCTGCTACAATTAAATCACCAATGTCTAAAGTTCCTTTTTGAACAAGAACGGTAGCAATTACCCCTTTATTTGGGTCGATACGGGATTCAATTACTGCTCCAACAGACTTTCCTAGATAAGGTGCTTTAAGGTCAAGTATTTCAGCTTGCAGCAAAATTGCTTCTTCAAGTTTATCGAGATTAATTTTAGCTTTAGCTGAGACTTCAACAAACATCACATCTCCACCTAATTCTTCTGCAACAATATGATGAGTTAGTAATTCATTTTTAACAATTTTTGGATTGCATCCTGGTTTATCGATTTTATTAACTGCAACAATGATTGGAACATTTGCAGCTTTTGCATGATTAATTGCCTCAATAGTTTGTTCCTTAACTCCATCATCTGCTGCAACAACTAAAACAACTATGTCAGTAATATTTGCTCCACGCGAACGCATTTCTGTAAATGCTTCGTGACCCGGAGTATCAAGGAAGGTAATAAATTTTCCATCTTTAGTTTTGATTCGTGATGCACCAATATGTTGAGTTATTCCACCATGCTCATTATCAACAACATTTGTTTGACGAAGAGCATCAAGTAATGAGGTTTTACCATGATCAACATGTCCCATAATTGTAACAACAGGTGCGCGAAATCTTTCATCGCTATGATCAAAATTATCTTGTAAAGTATTTTCAACATCAGATTTTGAAACTCTTTTAGGATTATGTCCAAACTCACTAACAATAATTTCTGCAGTATCTGCATCTATTGCTTGATTACTGGTAACAACCATACCCATTGCAAATAATTTTTTTACCACATCGCCAGCTTTTTCAGTCATTCTTTCAGATAATTCTGAAACGGTTATAAGATCTGGAATTATTACATCACGAGCAATCTTTTTATAATCTTTTGTTTGGTTTTGCTCAAGATCGTTTTTATTTTTAAATTTGGGTTTTCTTCGCCGCGAAGTGCCACTTTCAAAATCATCCTCAGAGTCAGAGTCAATAATGTAGGTTAATCGACGAACATTAAATTTTTCTTCTTTAATAAATTTTTGACGCACAGAATTATCATCTTCAATGAAGCCTGATTTAGTTGGACTATTTTTAGTTTTATTTTTTTTGCGATCTTTTTCAAGTTGTTCTCGAATGTTTTTTTCTTTAGCAATTTTTTCTTCTTCATTTTTTTTACGCTCTAAAAGCATTTTTTCTCTTTGCTCTTTTTGCTGATTTGATAAAGCAACGCTTTGTTTGATTTTGTTGCGGACATCAAAATCATCAAGATTGTAGTTGGTAATGTTATCTGTTTTTTGTTCATTACTAGTCAAGTCTTTAACTAAATTATCAGGACTTTTTTCAAAAGTAATTTGTTGAGAAATAATGATATCTTCATTATTTTTAGTTGATTCTTCGGTATTTTTAGATGGGTACTTTGAATTAGTTTTGCTTGAGTTTTTGAGATTTGAGCTATTAGGTTTTTCTTGATTAATGCTGGTCTTTTCATTATTTTCAAAGATATCATTTTTGTTAACTTCTCTGATTTTGTTAAGTATGTCATTAGTTTTTAAATCCTCGTTGGAAGAGTTAGAATTTGATGAGATAGCTTTGAACCTTGCTTCAATTTCTTGGCGATTAAGACCATTAATTAAATCATCTTTTTTAAAATTATCTTTTTTTCTGCCTTTGATAGTAACATGAACTGCAGAGCTAGTAGTTTTTTTATCCTTATTATTATTTGGATTTTTAATTCCTATTTCAGGGGCACTAACTGACGATGGAAGTTTCAAGGTAAGTTTTGATCTAGTGTTGTTGTTTGTTTTATCGTCAGTCATGTTAAATATTTAATTTTTTTTTCGAGATTTTTAATTAGTTTATTTGAAAAAAAACTAAATAAATTTAGCTATTTTTTTGCAAATATTCTTCAGCTCTTCGTTTAATTTCTTTGGCTATTTCTTCATCAAATCCTTCAATTGAAGCAATTTCCGAGGATTCGGCCTGAACAATTGATTCAATGTTTAAGAAACCTTCAGAAGCAAGAAGATTGGCAATCATATCTTCAACATCTAGAGCTTCAATGAAAAGTTTTGAAGCTTGATTGAATTCTGCAGATCTTCGAGCTGATTCTTGTTCTTCGGTCATTACATCGATTTTGTGATTAACTAACTTTGAAGCTAGTTTAACATTTTGTCCACCTCTTCCAATTGCAAGGCTAAGTTGATCTTCAGGAACAACAACCTCAATAAGATTGTTTTCTTCATCAACTACAACTTTACTAATTTTTGCGGGAGTTAGAGAGCTGATAACCATTTCGGCAATGTTTGCTGACCATTTGATGATATCAATTTTTTCACCTCTTAATTCAGAGCTAACTGATTGAACTCTGCTGCCACGAATTCCGATAAATGAACCAATAATATCAATATCATCACGACGAGAGTATATAGCTATTTTAGCACGAGATCCTGGGTCACGAGCTACAGCTTTAACCTCAATATTTCCTTCATATAACTCTGGAACTTCTTGTTCAAATAATTTAATTAAGAATTGTGGGTGAGTTCTCGATAAGAAGATTTGCGCACCAAAAGATTCTTTTCGAACATCTTCAATATAGCAACGCATGCGATCACCAACACGAAATGATTCACGAGGAATTAATCCGCTTTCATGAATTACCGCTTCATAACCATCAACTTCCATAACAATATTTTTTAATCCAACTTTTTTTACTGAAGCACTAACTATATCGCCAATACGATCTTTAAACATATTAAATTCTTTATTCTTTTCAGCTTCTTTAACTTTACGAATAATTTCATTTCTTGCAACTTGGGCAACAACTCGGTTCAAGTCAATAGGTGGTAATTCTTGGATAACAACATCACCAATTTCGGCTTCTGAATTTTCTTTTTTAGCATGCTTTAAATCAATATGAGTTCTAACATCAAAATCTTCTGTATTATTGGCAACTACTTGAAGCTTGTTGTATAATTTAATCTGTCCAGATTTGCGATCAATCTTGCATTCAATATCAAGATGGCTACCATATTTTTTTCGAGCAGCAAGCTTAATGCCTTCTTCCATTGCTTCTATAACTTCCTGAACAGCAATGCCTTTTTCATGGGCAATATTTTCAGCTACTAAAAGAATTTCTTTATTTCCCATAATTGTTAGATTACTTGCCATAAATTTATTTAATTTAATTAATTATTTTTTAATTTATTATTTCTTTAGAATATTTTAGACTGTTATTTTTAGTTAATTTACCTGCATTCTCTTGATTATTTTTGATACTATGAGATTGGATTTAATGATAAGTTTCAACTAATTTTTTTCAGCATAAATTCATCTTCAAAAGATTTTAAGAGTTATTTTTTTTAAAGCAACTCTTTATTTGCTGTATATTAATTTGATTTATCAAATAAGATTTGTTAAAAAATCCATTCTTGGCGTTGATAATGGCAGTTGTAACCATTTGGATTTTTTTGAAGGTATTTTTGATGATAGTCTTCAGCTCTATAAAATTTTGATGCTTTGACAATTTGTGTAACTATTGGCTTAGCAAATATTTTTTTATTTGAAGCTTCTAGAATAACTTGCTGAGCAATTTCTTTTTGAAGATCAGATGTATAAAAAATAATTGATGCATATTGTGATCCTATATCATTTTGTTGACGATTTAATTGAGTTGGATCATGGATAGTAAAAAAATATTTAATGATTTTTTCAAAAGAAATTTTTTGTGGATCAAAAATAATTTTTACTGATTCAGCATGACCTGATAAACCAGTTTTAACAATTTCATAATTGGGATTATCAATAGTTCCTCCGGTATATCCTACTTGTGTTTCAGATACTCCTTCAAGTTTTGAAAATAAATTTTCTACTCCCCAAAAACATCCTCCAGCTAAAATTACAGTCTGGTGTTTTGAATTGTGAACATCTGCACTCAAAGCTGTTTTATTGATGAAGGTAAGGTTAAAAAATAACATGGTTATAAAGAAAATTTTTAACAAATTAATTTAGATTTGTTCTTGTTGAAGCGAAATTTGTTTTTGCAATTTTTTAATTTTATTTTGATTGCGATAATTATTGAAAATATTTTTCACGAATTTTTGTGATAAAATTAAAATAGTTAGCAATACTCCTAACAAAAAACAACTTAACATTAAGGTGAAAATCCGTGTTGATGCTGTGAATGGTAGAGGACTGAAATCAATATCTATAGTTTGCCGATTACTTACCATAAAAATTACTAAAATTATTAATAAACTAAAGAGAATTAGATTGCGTAAAAAATTAAAAAATTTTTTAATATAGTTCATATTAAATTTTATTTGAAATTAACAATTCTTCAAGATTTCCAATATCAATTACTGATTTATGATACCAGAGATTAAAACCAACCAAGGCTTGTCTAATTAACATTCCAAGACCGGTAATTATTGGATTTCCCCGAGTTTGGGCCTGATAAAGTAAGTTAGTGATTAAAGGCTTATAAACAATATCATAAACCATTGCTGAATAATTTAATTTTTCCAAGTTAAGAAGTAAAGGAGGTTGATTTAGCATGCCAAGCGAAGTCGAATTAATCAAGATATCGCAGTTATTGAGCTGATTATCAAAATCTTTTTGAGATAAGTGATGTAAATTAATTTTTTTTTGTGAGGCAAGATTGCTAAAATCATCAATTAAATTTTCAACTCTTTGCTGATTACGATTGGTAATAAAAATATTTTTTACATCATTGTTTAGTAATCCATAAACTATTGCCCGAGATGCCCCTCCTGCTCCATAAACAAAAGCATTTTTATTTTTTAAAGAAAAGTCAGGATATTTGGCAAAAATATTATCTATAAAGCCTTGGGCATCTGAATTATAGCCGATAAAATTGTTATTTTTATCAATTACTACAGTGTTAACTGCTTTAATTTTTTTTGCACTATCATCAAGTTTCGAGCAATGCTCAATAATTTTTTCTTTAAAAGGAATTGTAACATTAAAACCTGCAAATCTTTGATTTTTGAGATTTTCAAGATCTTGATAAAAATTTTCTGGATCGATATTGACAGCTTGATAACTGCCATTAATTTGAAATTTTTGTAAAAAATAATTATGAATTTTTGGCGAAAGAGAATGACTAACTGGATTGCCAATTAATCCGGCTTTGATGGTTTGAGATTGGTTAATATCGAAAATTTTATTCATTTAAAAATTTAATTTAGATTACCACCACCTGAACTCGAATTATTACTATCTTGTGTTTTATTAGCCTCTTCAGAATTATTATTGGCATTACTAGGTTTTGAAGCAAAATTTGGCATATTTGGCTCTTGTTTAGGAATGGGAATTTTTGTTGAAATTCTTGTGTTAAAAAATTTTTCTTTAAAATAAATAATTTTTTTGCACTTAACAGGAGGTTGCGATTCAATAAGGATAATCTGTTCCTCGCGAGGAAGCTGAATAACTTCCTGAGGAAGTAACAATGCCCTTTGAACACCAGAAACATGTAAGGATCGAGCTCCAGGATTGAGATCAAGATATTTTGGTTTGTTGTAAGAAATTTGTGTAGCAGTTTTGTTACCAATTAATTGTGAAATTAAATTAGCAGTTTGCATATTGTTTGCAGCGAAGGTAATTCGATAAGTAGCATTTGATAAAAATGAGTTCATACCGTTCTCTTCATAAATCCCTTTAAGCTGCTCAGTATCTTGAATAATTAAAAATAATCTCACTCGATAACCACGAAAATAAGCAATACCAGCAAGGAATTGCTCCATTTTACCAAGAGTTGGAAACTCGTCCATCATCATTAGAACACCAAATTTCTCATGTTTTTGAGGCATTTTAGCAGTAAAAAACGCTGCAGCTTGTTGATAAAACATATTCATCAAAGGTTTTAAGCGAGCAATGTTATCGGGAGTTAAACCAACATAGACAGTATGAGGAGTAATTTTAAATTCATGAAGATTAAAATCACTGGTTGCAGTTGTGGTATCAATCAAAGGGTTTGCCCATAGTTCCAAAGAAGAGTTGGCAGTTGAAGTTACTGAACCGCGTTCCTTATCAGGTTTTTGTAGATATGAAGCAATGTTCATGTAAGCAACTGGGTGAATAATTTTACCCATGGTGTCAAGCACTACCGCAAGATTATAGACTACGTCATCACTTCTTAGGGTTCTAACAACTTCACCTAATGTTGCAGGTTTATTTGGATCGCAGACTAAATAAAGCATAACTCCGGTAAGAAGAGCGCGAGCTTCGTTTGACCAGAATTCTTGTTTAGGGAGAAGGAAATTGCAAATTTTTTGAACATCATCGACCATTTGCCCAGGTTTTTTGCTAATCCAGTCCATCGGGTTGTAGCAATGGCTTATACCATCTGGATCAGCAGGATTCCATAAAAAAACTTTTTGCTTTAATTGTTTTCTTCGCCAGCCTGAGCTTAACTCATAGTTTTCTAGTTTAATATCATGGACAATTACCGAGTCTGTCCAGAAGAGTAGGTTAGGAATAACAAAACCAACACCCTTTCCCGATCCTGTTGGAGCAAATAGCAGGATATGTTGATAGCCATCTGAGATAAGTAATTTTTTATTGTATTGGCCAAGTAATACCCCATTTTTGCATCTTAAACCCATTTTTTTTACTTCGCGAGAAGTTGCCCAATGAGCATCGCCATGAATTGATTCAGGTTTTTTAAATGGTCTCCAGTCTATTAATGGTGCTCGAAATATCCAACATAATGAAAATAGTAGGAGATATGGTAAAGTAGTAGAAATCCATAGCTTTGGAATAAAACCATTATAGCTTGTTGATGTCAATTTGCTATTGTTGATTATGTAGAATTTCCAATAAGCATAAATAGTTTTAGAAATATAAATGAATTGCTTGTCAATTGGAAGAGCTGAATATGCCTTTATTAATTCCCAATTACCATTGATGCTAAATATTACAAGTGTTCCTGTTATGTAATAACAAAAACTTAAAACAAATAAAATTAGTATAGTGATGATTGTGAAATTTCTAAAATGTCTAATAAACGGATTGTCCGCTTCAACGGTCATTGTTTTAAATTGAATTTATTTAAGAGCTGATAAGTTTGTAAAATTATTACATTTTTAACTTATTAAATTTAATTTTCTAATCTTTTTTTTAAGAAGTTTTTTTTAAGAAGTTTTTTTAAGAGTTTCGTAAATTTTTGGCAACAAGCATTGCTTCATCGCTGATTTCTTCCCCTGATAACATTCTAGCAATTTCCTGATCACTTTGGGTATTATTTAATATTTCAATAATTGTTTGAAATTTTTTGTTAGATGAATTTAAAGTAAGATTTTTGCTAATTTTAAAATGGGTATCGGCTTTAGAAGCAATTTGAGCTTGATGAGTAACTACTAAAATTTGTAGATTTCGAGCAAGAGTTTTTAATCTTTTTCCAACCGCTTGAGCAGTGCTTCCGCTTATTCCGGTATCAATTTCATCAAAAATTATTGTTGGAGTAGATTTAACATCAATTAGAGCAACTTTCAAAGCTAGCATAAATCTTGATAATTCACCTCCTGAAGCAATTTTAGTGATCTCATCAAAATCATTGTTATTAGTTGAAGCTAAGAAACGAACTCGATCAAAACCGTTAATATTATATTCTTCTAGGTTTTTTTCAAAATTAGAATTTTTTTCGAAATTAATAAATTCAACTTTAAATTTAGTTTCAGCCATTTTTAAGAATTGTAATTCTTCCTCGACTTTTTTGCTTAAAATTTTTGCTGATTTTTGTCTTTTGTTGGATAATTCTTCGGCAATTTGACGATAATGTTTGAGGTGATCTAGCTTTTGCTTTTGCAGATTATTAAGAATTTTTTGAGAATCTTCAATTAAATTAATTTTATTTTTAGCATCTTCAATAATTTTATAAAGTTCATTGCTATGAACATTGAATTTTCGGGCAAGGTTTTTAATAATAAAAAGTCTTTCTTCTATTGTTTCTCGATCGAAATTTTGTTGATTTAGTGAACGAATAAGATTGTTTATAAATGTTATAAATTGTTCAATATTATTGAGATTATTTTCGCTATCTTCATTAAATTTTATGAATTTTTCAATTTGATCGAGTAGATGATTGTCAATAATATTTTGGTTTTTTAAAAAAATTTTTTGACTTAAAATCAAGTATCCTAATGCTTCACTAAGATTTTGCTTGAGATCATTTAAAAAATTGAGAATTTTTTCTTGAGCTAAAATTTTTTCTTTATTAGCAATTAATTGCTGCTCTTCATTTTCTTTGATATTTGTTTCACTGAGTTCATTGATAATATGTTCAAGATAATCCTTTTCACGATTAGCTTGCAGGGTTTTATTGTTTATCTGGGAAATTTCTTGATCAATTTTTTTTAGTTCTTGATATTGTTTTTTTAATTTTTCAACGAGTTGAGAATTATTGGCAAATTCATCGAGCATTAACAAGTGAGAGCTAGCATTAAGAAGACCATGCTGATCATGTTGACCATTAATTTCAACAAGTGTTTCCCCGATTTTGCTTAACAAACTAACACCAATTGCTTGGTCATTAACAAAAACTTTGCTTGTAGAATTTTCTAGGATAATTCTACGGATTCGTAAGATATTAGCATTTTCACCATCTATAAGCGAATTATCGTTAAGAATTTTTTGACATTGATTATTGTTAGAAATATCAAACTCTGCACTAACTTCAGCTTTATTGCTATCAGAGCCAATTAATCTTGAAGTTGAGCGAAAGCCAATTGCCAAGCCAAGGGCATCAAGCAAAATTGATTTTCCAGAACCAGTTTCTCCGGTAAGAACGCAAAGACCTGATTTAAACTCGATTTGAGCCTGACTTATGATTACAATGTTGTTGATTGTTAAAGAGTTTAACACATGTCTTGCAAGTAGAGAATTATTAATTTAATTTTTTTAAGTTATTGCTGATAGTTTTATTTAAAAATTTTTTAGCAAAATTTAGTAAAAGCAAAATTAGTAAAAACAAAATATTTTGCTAATTTAAATGATTAATTTTATGATGCAATATTATGACAAAAATAACCTTAAATCAATCTTTGAGTAACAACAATATAGATTTTATTGACCCAAAGCTAATCAATGATTGTTTCTATGTTGCTGAACTTGAATTATCGGTAGTGCTTTTAATGAATGATTGTAATTATCCATGGTTAATACTTGTTCCAAGATTTGGGCAAGCATATGATTTAACTGATTTGGATTATATCAAGCAAAGAGTTCTTTTAGAAGAAATAAATTTATGTGGAGAATTTTTAAAAGAAAATTTTCAGGTTGATAAGCTAAATATTGCAAGTTTGGGTAATGTTGTTAAACAGTTGCATGTCCATGTTATTGCACGATCAACTACTGATTTAACTTTTCCTAAGCCGGTTTGGGGTAATTCAACTGCTAAACCATATCAAGCAAATATAGCTAATAAAATTATTAGCGATTTCAAAGAATTTATCAAAAATAAAATTAAAAGTAATGGATAATCAGTTATTGTTAAAAAAAATTCTTTATCGCTCGAAATATCGGGGATGTAAAGAAACCGATTTTTTACTTGGTAATTTTTTTACAAATCATGCTCAAGATTTAGAGCAATATGATCTTGAGTTATGCGAAGATTTTCTAAATGAAGATGATATGATGATTTATGATTGGATAGTTACTAAAGATGACTTTCCTAAGAAATATCAAAAAATTATTTTAGCAATCAGAAATTTTCATGATATTAATAGATGAGAAGTATTAATTTGATAAAAAATAATAAATATTAAATTTGTATTTCTAATCAATTCTTTTATTCAACTACAATGCAGTCAGCTCTGGTTTTTTGAACTTGGGCTATATATTTTTGACAAAAACTTTCAGCTTCAATTTGATTAAAAAATTCCCCAATTTGTAAACGATAAAAAATTCCTCTTTTGCCAAGATCAACTTTTTGGATTGCTGAGCGTAAATTCACAAAAAGGTTAGGGTGGGTTCTTAGAAGCCTTTTCCATTGATCTTCAGCAAGTTCTTTAGATGACATTGCTGCGATTTGAACGCGAACATATTTTTTGCGTTGCTTATTTTCTTCTGGATTCTGTTGTTTAGAATCATTCTCAATTTCAGTAGTTAATTTATTGTTAGAATTCGTATCAGAATTTATCTCATTATATTCGAGATTTTTATTATTTGGAGTATTTTGTGAAGAAGAAATAGAGCCAATTACGAATGGTTGCTTAACTTTAGCAATTGAGTTGTCATTAGTTAAGTTGTTGTTGGTAATTGTCCCATTGTTGTTTGTATAGTTATTATTTGCAGGGTTGAAATTGAGGTTGGCATTTTTAGGTTCTGGAATTTTTTCAAGCTCCTTTTTTGGAGGAAGAGCAGTCTCAGGAGTATTGATGACTTTGGTATTGTCAATTTTTCCAGCTTCTTTTTTGTTGCCAAAAATATCTTCGTAAATGTTGCGATCAATTTTAACTTGAGGAACATTTTTATTTTCTTCACTTTCTTCGTTAAAAATTCTGATTGGAGTTTGCGGGGCTTTGATTAATTCAACATTATCATCATTTTGATAAACGAAGTGATAAGCAGTGATTGTAATGTAAACAAAAAGAGATAGTGAAATAATCGTTGCAACTGCTAAAAAAATCTGGCGATTAATATTAGAGTTTTGTTTTTCGTCATTGTCTTTTTGATAGCCAAAATCTTCCATATTTTTTAATTTATCCAGAATTTATATTGTTTTTATTTTAAATAAAATGAATTTTATTTCATTTCATTGCAAGCTAATATGTTAAAAATTTCTAAAGTTGTTGCAATTATTTTTTTAACTGCGCTAACCATGAATAACCTAGCTAAGGTTAATTGATAGTTGTCTTTATTAATAAATTTAAGTTGTTCATTTTCAGAACCTCTATGCCATTGAGTATGAAAATCACTTGCTAGTTCTTGAAGATAAAAAGCTAAGCGATGAGGTTCAAAATGCTGAGCAGACATCTCAATGATTCTTAAAAAACTAGCAATTTTTTTTAAAATCTCAACCTCTCCTTGATCATTTAAAATTTCTAAAAAAGCAATATTTTTTTGACATTGATCTTTAAAAATTTGTTGATCGTCAAAATTTTTATTAAAAATTTCTTGAGCATTTTTTAAGATTGAACAACATCTTGCATGAGCATATTGTACATAAAAAACTGGATTATCTTTGGATTGTTCAACCACTTTTGATAAATCAAAATCAAAAGGAGTATCGTTTTTTCGACATAACATTAAAAATCTTAAAACATCTGCTCCAACTTCTTCGATAACTTGATTTGCAGTAATAAAATTTCCAGCTCTTTTTGACATTTTTAATGGTTGACCATCTTTGACGAATTTAACCATTTGGCAAAGAATAACTTTAAGGTGAGCTTGTTCATTGGTAACTGATTTAACAACTGCATCAAGTCTTTTAATGTATCCAGCATGATCATAACCGAGTGGCATGATAATAATTTTTGCACCTCTTTCAAATTTACTCAAGGCATAAGCTATGTCTGCGGCGAGGTAGGTGTATGATCCATCTGCTTTAATTACTACACGATCTTGATCATCGCCAAATAAGGTTGAACGAAAGAGAGTTTGTTCATTATTTTCATATTCATCATCAATTTGACCAACTCCTTTAGCAGTTTTGGGAATTTCTAATTTTCCAATATAAATTAAATTTTTGCGCTTAAGAAGATCTATAGCGTAAGGAATTTTATTACTATCATGTAATTGTTTTTTTTCTGAAAAATAGTTATCATGATGAATTCCTAGGGCTAAAAGATCTTGCTTGATTAAATTGACCATATAATCAACAACCATATCACGAATTAATGGAAAATATTGTTCTTCATTGAGATCTAATAATTTATCTTGAAAATTATTGTGAATTATTTGTCCAAGAGCAATTAAATATTCTCCAGGGTAAAGCCCTTCACCTATGGTTATTTCTTTACCACAAGCTTGCTGATAGCGTAAAAAAACTGAGCGAAGCAAAGTGTTAATTTGCGCTCCTGCATCATTGATATAATATTCTTTAACAACATCATAACCTACTTTCTTTAAAAGATTGGCTAGAACATCACCATAAATTGATCCACGAGTATGGCCTACATGAATTGGTCCTGTAGGGTTGGGGGAAGCATATTCAAGATTTACTTTTTGAGAATTACCCAGATTTGGTAACTCAATTTTATCACAATTAACAACTTGCGATAAAATTAAATGCCAAATTTTATCTTCAAAAAAAATGTTAATAAAACCAGCTTTGGCAATCTCAATTTTTTTGATAATTTTTAAATTTATAGAATTGCTTGCTAGAAGATTTTGTTGTAAATCTTTTTCTTGAATTCTACGAGCTATTTCATTGGCTAGAAGGTTAACATTATTAAATTTAGAATCGGTGAATTTTTTGCTTAAAACCATAGCAATATTGCAAGCTATATCACCAAATTTTTTATCTTTGATTGGTTCAACACTGAAATTTTTTAATGAATCATCATCAAAATTTATTTGACAATCATAAGCTATTTGTTTAGTAACGCTAATAAATTCAAAGTTTAAGGTGTTGAAAATATTGAGCATAATTTTTGTTCTTGCGAATTATTATAAATATTGGCAAATTATCTGAATTGTAAAATTAAACTATTTGAAGTTTATTATAGAAAAACATAGCATTAATTTACCAAGAATAATTTTGACTTACAACAATTAATTTAACATATTTTTAAATAATGAGTATTAATTATAACAGTACCTATTACCTCGTCAAAAGATTAACCAAAGAATATATCATAATTCATTGGCGAACTTTTGCTATATCAATTGCTTTGATGTTGGTAATTGCAGGAACTACTTCATTTCATGCCTGGCTAATTAAACCTGCTTTAGATTCGGTTTTTGTTGAAAAAAATACCACGGCATTAGTTTTTATTCCAATTGTTGTTTTGCTTGTTACGGTTGTTAAAGGTTTTGCTACTTATTACCAATTGCTAACTATGAATTTGCTTACGATGCGAATTACTTCGGACATGAGGTTAAGATTGTATGAGCATTTTATTCGCTCAGATATTGCTAAGTTGCACAGCAAATCATCAGGTGATATGATTGCTAGCATTATTAATGAAATTACCTCGGTTGTAGGTTTAATTACCACGGCTATGAATGGTTTTGTTAAACAATTCTTTACTCTTGGAGCATTGATTTTAGTGATGTTTAATCAAAGTGTTGAACTTTCTTTAGTAGCATTTATTGGCTTTCCTTTGGCTGCTTATCCGATCTATCGAATCGGTAAAAGGTTAAGAAATTTATCTTATAAGAATCAAGAAATTGCTTCTAAATTTAATTCGCAAATGAGTGATACTTTGCAATATTCAAAATTAGTAAAAGCCTATCATTGCGAAGATTTTGAAGTAAAAAGAATGGGCTTAATAGTTGATAGTGCATTTAAAATGGCAAAAAAAATTTCAAGAATTTCTTTGATTTCTTCACCATTTGTTGAGAGTTTGGCAGGGATTGGTGTTGCTGCGGTAATTTGGTATGGTGGACATCAAGTTATTACCGGACAAACTACTCCAGGGGCGTTCTTCTCATTTTTTGCAGCAATGATGATGGCTTACAAACCATTAAAATCTGTTTCTAATATGAACTCTGGAGTGCAGATGGGCTTGGCTGCAACTACTAGGCTTTATAAATTGCTTGATGAAAAACCTGAAATTGTTGATAAATCAAATGCAATTGATTTACCAAATGTCAAAGGTGATATTGAATTTTCACAAGTATGTTTTAGCTATATTGAAGGTAAACAAGCTTTGAACGAGGTAAATTTTAAAATACCAGCTGGAAAAACTGTGGCATTGGTTGGCCATTCAGGAGGAGGAAAGTCAACGATTATGAATATGATTTTACGGTTTTATGATCCTAGTAGTGGTGTTATTAAACTAGATGGTTATGACATCAAAGATTTATCAATTAAATCATTACGCAGTTCAATGTCTGTTGTTAATCAAGAGGTCATGTTATTTGATGATACGGTTTTGGAAAATATCCGTTATGGTAAAGTTGATGCTACAGAAGAGCAGATAATTCAAGCTGCTAAATTAGCTGAAGCTGATGAATTTATTCAAGAACTTCCTGAAAAATATCACAGCAAAGTAGGGCAAAATGGTATCAGACTTTCTGGAGGTCAAAGGCAAAGAATCGCCATTGCTCGAGCTATTCTTTATGATGCACCAATTTTATTGCTCGATGAAGCTACTTCTGCACTTGATCCAATTTCAGAAAAATTAATTAAAGATGCTTTGGCAAAATTAATGAAGAATCGAACATCATTGGTTATTGCCCATCGCTTATCAACAGTTATTCACTGTGATAAAATTATTGTAATTAGTCATGGACAAGTTGTTGAGGAAGGAACTCATCAAGAGCTTATTGATAAAAACGGTATGTATGCTAATCTTTATTTAAAACAATTTGAAATCACTCAAGATTGATAAATTTGATTAAAAAAAATATAAATAAATTAAAAATTTAATTATTTTTAAATATGAATGATAATTTAAAAAAACCAGCTGTTAGCAATTCCGTTAATAATCAACAATTTCAAGAGTTTGAATATGATAAAGAAGATAAATTATTGACCAAAAAATCTGAAAAATCAGAAAAAAATAATCGTCAAAAAAAATTATCGCAAGCGCTAAGGCAGAATCTGGTTAGAAGAAAAAATATTAAAAAATAACTTGCTTATTGATTTTAATTACCTAAAAATATTTAATAGTTTCTCACCTTTTCACCTTTAATTAATTTATTCAAAATTGTATGAAAAAAATTATTTTAACTACTTTATCATTATTCATTCTATCATCTTGTCATAACCTAAAGTCAACAATAGGCCAGTATAATTTACCAATTGTTGTAAATAAAAATCCTACCAAAAAAGGTGAAACTTGCGCTCACTATATTTACCCATTTTCATTTTTTCTTTCTAATAACGATTTAACCGCAGAAAAAGCTAGAGAAAATGGTGATATCAAGGAAATTATTAGCGTTGAATCTGAGTTAAGTTATGTTTATCCATTCTATGCTCATCGTTGCGTAGTGGTTAGAGGAAACTAAAGCCTAAAAATTAAATTAACAATAAATTTAATTGTTGTTCAAACACTAATTAGTCTTGGCTAATTGGGTGTCTGTTTTTTATTCCTTTTTTTTATAAAAAAATCTAAATGACCAAAGTAAATATTATTGGTGCAGGTCTTGCAGGTAGTGAATGTGCATGGCAATTGGCAAATCGAGGAATTGAAGTTGAAATTTTTGAGTTGCGTGATGATAATCAAAAAACTTTTGCTCATCGTACCAAAGATTTTGCTGAGTTAGTTTGTTCCAATTCTCTAAGATCACATGATCCATCAACGGCAATAGGGTTATTGCATCATGAAATGCAAAAACTAAATTCACTCATTATTGCTAGCGCTCTGGAAAACAAAGTTCCAGCTGGTAGTGCTTTAGCTGTTGATCGCGAGGGTTTTTCTAAATATATTGAGCAAAAACTATTAGCAACTAACAAGGTTAAAATATCTCGTCAAGAAATCACTTCGCTTCCCACAAATTCCCAAGAAAAATGGATAATTGCTACAGGTCCATTAACTTCGCAAAATTTAAGTCAAGATATCTTAAAACATACCAATCAACAACATTTAGCTTTTTTTGATGCTATTGCACCAATAGTCTTTAAAGATTCAATAAATTTTGATATCGCTTGGAAACAATCACGTTATGATAAGGGTAATGGTGATGACTATATTAATTGCCCGTTAAATCAAGAGCAATATTTTGAATTTGTAAATGATTTAATTAACAGTGAAAAAACTGAGTTTAAAGAATGGGAAAAAAACACTCCGTATTTTGATGGTTGTTTACCAATCGAAGAAATGGCCAAAAGAGGTCTGGAAGTTTTACGATTTGGACCATTGAAACCAGTAGGTTTAACAAATCCGCATTATCCAAAATCTGCTGTTGGAACTCCCTTGAAACAACGTTTAGAAAA
The DNA here is from genome assembly GCA_014190355.1 of Alphaproteobacteria bacterium. Taxonomy (GTDB): domain Bacteria; phylum Pseudomonadota; class Alphaproteobacteria; order Rickettsiales; family UBA1997; genus CAILUF01. The sequence goes on along the minus strand of BJGH01000001.1, from coordinate 248,354 downwards.
ACCTTACGCTATTGTTCAACTTCGTCAAGATAATAAATCGGGAAGCTTGTATAACATAGTTGGTTTTCAAACGAAAATGAAATATGGCGAACAGCAAAAAGTTTTTCGTAAAATTCCTGGTCTTGAAAATGCTGAATTTGCCAGATTTGGAGGAATTCATCGCAACACTTTCATTAATTCTCGGGAATTACTTGATAATTTTTTGCGTTTTAAAAAATTCCCAAATTTATTTTTTGCAGGGCAAATAACTGGTGTTGAAGGATATGTTGAGTCAGCAAGTTGTGGACTATTGGCTGGAATTTTTTGCGCTGAGGAAATTTTGAAAAATAATAAATTATCCAAGCAAATTCTTCCTCCATTGACTACGGCAATTGGCAGTTTATTGGCATATATTACCTCAGATCCGCAAATTAATCAAAATAACCACAAGGCTAATCCAACAATTGCATTACAACCAATGAATGTTAATTTTGGATTGCTTGCTTCATTGCCTGAAAATGTTAAAAAAGATCAACGCAAAGAGTTATATAAAACTAGGGCTTTAGAGGCAATAGATGATTGGCAAAATAATTTAACAAAATTACTAAATTAAAATAAATATTATGAAAAAATATTATAAAGTAATGAAACTAGTTAAAAATCTTTTGTTATTAACATTTTTAAAAAAAAATAAAAAATTAATTTTTAAAACCTTTTTTAGTAACTATAAATTATTGCATCTTAGCATTTCTAAGAACAAGCTTAAATTTATTATCACTTATTTGTCTTTGTTTCTTTTAACAGCAAGTTGTTCAGCAAAATGGCGATATAGCGAAAATTCAAGTTTAGATTGGGCAAAAATTTCTGAAAAAAATAAATTTTGTAAAATTGGCTCAAACCAATCACCAATTGATATTGTTAATGAATTTTCTGATAATGAATTAATTTTCAATTACCAATTACCTAAACAAAATAATGCTGAAAAAATTCGCGATCATTATGTTTTAAAAACAGTTTTTTTTGATCGAAGTTATTTACTTCGCGTTAAGAAAAAATATTTTTTACGATATTTTGAATTTCATCATCCCAGCGAACATATTGTTGAAGGTCAAACTCATTCATTAGAGATGCAAATTGCCCATAAAAGTGATGATGAACAATGGTTAATGTTATCGGTATTTTTAGAAGTTGGAAAAGAAAATAAAAATTTTAACGAAATTATTGATTTCGTTAGCAACAAAAAAAACTTAGAAACAAAAATTAATCTTAACAAAATTATTAATAAAAACGATCAGGTGTTTTTTTACGATGGATCTTTAACTACTCCTCCATGTACGGAAGGGGTAAAATGGTATGTCTTCAAAACACCAATCGAAATTTCTAAGGAGCAAATGAATATTCTCATAAAAAAAACAATTTTTAGTAAAAGCAATGCCCGTGAAGTTCAAAAGTTCAATTTTGAAAAATTTTGATTAATCCTTAAGTTCAAATAGATTTTATTGTTAGTATTTTTTTCCTAAAAAACTTGTTTTTTTAACAAAAAAAGCTCTTGCAACATTAAACAAGGTCTGTATCTTTGTAAGTCTAGTTTTTAAAAAAATTTTAATTAAATTTTAAAATATTTTCTTAGCAGATTTCTTAAGAAAATTATTAAGTAAATTTCAAAATAATTTCTAATTCAAAATGACTGAAAATAGTAACAATAATTTAGTAAGTAATTCGATAATACCTGCCACTGGCAAGGACATTCAAGCGGTATCACTCGTTGGTGAAATGCGTAAATCATATTTAGATTACGCGATGAGTGTTATTGTTGCTCGAGCAATTCCTGATGCTTGCGATGGTTTGAAACCAGTGCATCGAAGAATACTTTATGCTATGTATGAAGGAAATTATGATTACAATAAGCCATTTAAAAAATCGGCAAGAATTGTTGGTGAAGTAATGGGTAAATATCACCCTCACGGTGATGCTGCGATTTATGAGTCCTTAGTGAGAATGGCTCAGGATTTTTCGATGAGAGTTCCGTTAATTGATGGTCAAGGAAATTTTGGTTCAATTGATGATGATCCTGCGGCTGCAATGCGTTATACTGAATCTCGTCTTGAAAAAATATCACATACCATGCTTGACGAGCTTGATAAAGATACTGTTGATTTTATGCCTAATTATGATGGCAATGAAAAAGAACCAAGGGTTTTACCAGCTCGTTTTCCAAATCTTCTAACCAATGGTTCAGGTGGGATTGCAGTTGGTATGGCTACCAACATCCCTCCGCACAATCTTGGCGAAGTTATTGATGCCTGTTTAGCATATATCGACAATTCAGAAATTAGTATTGAGGATATTATTAAAATTGTTCCAGGTCCAGACTTCCCAACGGGTGGAATTATTTTAGGTCGAGCAGGGCATGAATCAGCTAGCAGAACTGGAAGAGGTTCAATTGTGATGCGTGGTCGACATAAAATTGAAAAAAGATCTGGTAACAAAAATGCAATTGTTATTACCGAAGTTCCCTATCAGGTTAATAAAGCCAAGCTTGTTGAAAAAATTGCTGAATTAGTTAAAGAGAAAAAAATTGAAGGAATCACTGATCTACGTGACGAGTCAGACCGTGATGGAATCCGCGTTGTTATTGAGCTTCGTAAAGATGCTATGGAAGAAGTGATTATCAATCAACTATACAGCTTCACAGAATTGCAATGCAATTTTAGTGTTAACATGCTAGCTTTAAATCATGGTCAACCGCAATTGTTAAACTTATTGCAAGTTATCAAAATTTTCGTTGATTTTAGATATGATGTTACAACCCGAAGAACTAATTTCTTGCTTAACAAAGCTCGTGATAAAACTCATATTTTAATTGGTTTGGCTGTTGCAGTTGCTAATATCGATGAAATTGTTGAATTAATTAAATCGTCAAAAGATGTTGCAGAGGCTAAAGAAAAACTATTAGCTCGTCCTTGGCCAGTTGGTTTGGTTGAAGCTATTATCAAGCTTGTTCAAGATAAAGGTAATATCGTTAAAGACGGAAAATTTTATTTCACTGAAGCTCAAGCTAAGGCAATTTTAGAAATGAGATTAGCTCGCTTGACTGGTTTAGAAATGGAAAAAATTACCGATGAGTTAAAAGCTCTAGCTATTGAAATTTCTGGTTATCTTGAATTGCTTGCTGATCGTAAAAAAATGACAGCTTTAGTTAAAAAAGAACTAATTGAAGTTAAAGAAGAATTTGCTACTCCAAGAAAATCAACAATTGAAGATTCAGAATTTGAAGTTGATATTGAAGATCTAATTCCTAAAGAAGAGATGGTGGTAGTTGCAACTATGAATGGTTATATTAAGCGAGTTGCATTGTCAGCATATCGAACTCAACGCAGAGGTGGAAAAGGGCGAAGCGCTATGGATGTTCGTGATGAGGATATTGCTACTGATATTTTTGCTACCAATACTCATACACCAATTTTATTTTTCTCCAATAAAGGTAAATGTTATAAATTAAAAACTTACAAACTTCCTCTAGGAACTCCTCAGGCAAGAGGTCGAGCATTAGTCAATCTATTGCCTCTGGAAAGTGATGAAAAAATTAGCACTATTCTTGCACTTCCTGAAAATGAAGAAAGTTGGAAAGATTTAAGTATTGTTTTTGCTACTTCATCTGGTGATATTCGCAGAAACTCGATGGATCAATTCGTTGATATTCGTTCTAGCGGAAAAATTGCTATGAAGCTTGAAGGTCAAGAAGCACTGGTTGGTGTTGCTTTATCAACTGAAAAAGATGATATTTTGTTGTCAACGAAAGATGGTAAATGTATTCGTTTTCCAGTTTCAAAATTACGCGTTTTCCAAAGTCGAAATTCTACTGGAGTTCGCGGAATTAAACTAGAATCAGGCAATAAAGTGATTGCTTTATCAATAATCAAGCATGCTGGTGAAGATTCTGAAATTAAAGAAAAATATTTAAAAATTGATCTTGATCAGCGTCTTGCTCTTCGTGATGCTCTAATTCACAATAAAAAATTACAAGAAAATCCAAGTGAAGACCTATTGGTTCAACCTATGGAAATTCCTCAAATTAAAGCCGAGCTTGACCAAAAAATCATTGAAGCAATGGCAATAGATGAGGAATTTATTCTAACAATTACTGAAAACGGTTATGGTAAAAGATCTTCAGCTTATGAATACCGTATTACCAATCGCGGTGGATCAGGGATTACTAATATCATAACTTCCAAACGAAATGGTTTGGTTGTTGCCAGCTTCCCAGTTGAAACAAAAGATCAAGTGATGATTATCACTAACAAAGGAACTTTGATTAGAACAGAAATTGGCTCAGTGAGAATTAGCGGAAGAAATACTCAAGGTGTTACTTTAATCAAAACTCAAGATGAAACTGTAGTTTCAGTTGCAAGAATTGCCCATACCGGTAATAAAGAGGTTGATGAAGCTGAAACTGGTGAGGAAAGCTCTGCTGATGGTAATCAAGATGGTGTTCAAAAAGAACAAAATAGCCAAGAATAGCTTTTAACAAACTCTAGTGATTAATAAAATTAAAATTATTTCTTAACTTAAGTTGTTAAAAAATATTGTAAATCACTCATTTTTAATTTTTTAATTAAAAAATATGACATACACAATTCAAGGAAAAAATAACCATTACGAGTTAGTAATTGGTTGTGAAATTCATGCTCAAATTGCTTCTGAGTCAAAGTTATTTTCTCGAGCTTCAACAGCTTTTGGCTCTGAGCAAAATTCGCAAGTTTCTCTGATTGACTGTGCAATGCCTGGAATGCTTCCCGTTATTAATCAAAAATGCGTTGAGCAGGCAGTTAAAACAGGTTTAGGTATTAATGCTAAAATTAATCTCCATTCTTTTTTTGATCGAAAAAATTATTTCTATCCTGACCTTCCCCAAGGTTATCAAATTTCTCAATTCACCCTACCAATTGTTGGTGAAGGTAGTGTTGAAATTGAATTAGAAAATTCTGAAAAAAAATTAATTCGTATTGAGCGAATTCATCTTGAGCAAGATGCTGGAAAATCAATTCATGATCAACATCCAACTTGTTCTTTAATTGATTTGAATAGAGCAGGGGTTGGATTGATGGAAATTGTTTCTAAACCAGATCTCAGTTCGCCATTAGAAGCTAGTGAATATGTTAAAACCATTCGTTCAATTGTGAGATGTCTTGGAACCAGTGATGGTGATATGGAAAAAGGTAATTTACGATGTGATGCTAATGTTTCGGTAAGAATTGTTGGTGAAAAAAAACTAGGAACTCGTTGTGAAATAAAAAATCTCAATTCAATGCGTAACATTGCTCGAGCTATTGAGTTTGAAGCTAATCGCCAAGTTGAAATTTTAGAAAATGGTGGAAAAATTGCCCAAGAAACCAGATTATTTGATGCTTTAACTGGTGAAACCAGAACTATGCGTTCTAAAGAAGATGCTATGGATTATCGTTACTTTCCGGATCCTGATTTACCTGATTTAATAATTTCTTCACAATTCGTTGATGATATCAAAAAAAATCTTCCTGAATTACCGCAAGTTAGAAAAAAACGTTATGTTGAAAATTTAGCAATTGCTCCATATGATGCTGGAGTTATCACTGCCGATCAAGAAATTATCGATTATTTTGAAGAATTAATAAAAAAACACGATCCCAAACTTTGCGTTACTTGGCTTACGGTTGAACTGTTTGGCAGAATGAATAAATTATCAATCAATTTTGAAAATTTAAAAGTTAGAGCTAGTGATCTCTCTGGTTTGCTTGATTTAATTAAGACAGGAGAGATTTCTGGAAAAATCGCCAAAGATGTTTTAGATGCTATGATTGAAACTGGTGATAGTGCTAAAAAAATTGTTGAAACTAAGGGTTTAAAACAGGTTAGTGATCCGCAAGCTTTAGAAAAAATTATTGATGAAGTAATTAAAAATAATCAAGAAAACTTTGCCAAATGCCAAGCTGGAGATGAAAAATTATTTGGTTTTTTTGTAGGGCAAATCATGAAAGCAAGCAAAGGTCAAGCCAATCCTCAGCTAGTTAATGAAATTTTAAGAAAAAAAATTAAAGGTTAATATTAGTTTTTAATTAACAAAAAATTTAAAATAAAATATTTTGTTAATTAATTTAAATTAAAAGTTACTAATATTAATTTTTTATGCAATATTGTCAATAACTTCAAGCAGCTCTTGGTGATTAAAATAGACAGGGATTATCGAGCTATCCTTAAAACCGTTTTCAATAATATCTGGGGTAATTGAACTTGAAATTTGCTGATTGGCTTGCCCAAAAATGATTGGCTGGCATCCGCTATTATATGCACATTCAACATCGGCAATAGTATCACCAATAAACCATAAGTGATCCTTCGATAAATCGATTTTACTGCCCATTAAAGCTAAATCAACTACAGATTTATCTGGTTTATCATGATTGGCATCAAATGCTCCGATTAATGAAAAAAAGTGCTGATCAATCTGTATTTTTTTTGCTTCTTGGCGTAAAGTTGTGCCAATTTTATTACTAATGATAACTTGGGTAATTCCTTTTTGAGAAATTTTGTTAATTAACTCTTCAGCGTAGGGCAGGAGCTGTAATTGTGATTTATTAATTTGCTGATAAGAGTTACGGTAAATCTCTCCAGCTTCCTGCCAATTTTCGCCAAAAATTTCTGGAAAATAATCACGCATTGATTTATGGACATTGTCAATTACTTTTTGTAAAGACCAAGGTTCGCGATGATAATGCTTCATGGTTGAATTGATTGCTGATTGGATTAATGGCCAAGTATCAACAAGAGTGTTATCCCAATCAAAAATTACTGCTTGAGGTTTTTTAAGATTTTGTAATGCTTGGCGATTTTTTTTATAGCGATCCATGATAATTAAATTTGTTTAAATTTGTAAAATAATTTATTTTATAATTATTTTTTTAATTGATTCGCATTGTCGCGAGCTGGACGAGGATCAAAAAATTTTTCAAATTTATTTTTCATGCCATCCATATCCTTAGCTTCTTCAAGTGCAGGTTTTCTTTTAGTAATATTTGGCCATTTTTTAGAATACTCGCGATTAATTTCTACCCATTTTAATAAATCAGGTGTTTCTGGGAAAATAGCTTCAGCTGGACATTCAGGAACGCAAACACCGCAATCAATGCAAGCCTCTGGATCAATGACTAGCATATTTTCTCCCTCAAAAAAACAATCAACTGGGCAAACACTAACACAATCAGTGTATTTGCATTTTACACAATTATCAGTAACAACGTATGTCATAATTAATATTTTTTATTTAATTTTTTTAACATTAAACTATTTTTAACTAAAATCAATGATAAAAAAATAAAGTAACAAAAAAACATTGCACTCATTATCATTAATGGTTTTAGCATGGTTGGATCAATAGCAATTCCTTTGGTTCTGATGATACTAGCCTTTTGATGCAAAGAATTCCAATATTCAACAGAAAATTTAATTATTGGAATATTAATAAAGCCAATAATTGAAATAACTGCACTAATTTTTTCACCCTTGCTTTGATCTTCAAAACTAACGAGTAAAACTAAATAACCAACATATAAAAAAAATAAAATTAACATGGAGGTCAGTCGAGGATCAAAAACCCACCATGTTCCCCAGATTGGTTTACCCCATATACTCCCAGTTAGTAAGGTAATCAAAGTAAACAAACAGCCAATTTTGGCAATAGCCTTGGCAATTATGTAAAAAAAGGGATTTTTCCAGATAAATCCTGCTAAATTAAATAATGCTAATAAACAATAAATCATTAAAGCTAGCCATGCACAAGGAACGTGTAGATACATAATTTTTACAGCATTGCCTTGCTGATAATCTATTGGTGAGTTAACAACTGCAATAGCTCCAAAACCCAAGAAAATAAACATTAGGGCCAATGAAAGTGGAGCAAATATTCGAAAGTTTCTGTCAAAATTTTTAAGTTTTAAAAAATAATTTAACATTGTTGTTTTAGTTATGTTTTTTTAAGGTTAATAGTAAAGAGTAATTTTTAAAAAAATATATTTTTTTAATATTGATTACAATGGTTTTTTTAAGCAGTTAAAATAGGGCTTGATTGCTTAGGCAAATATTTTAAAATAACTAAAAATTTATTTCAAAAAAATTATCGAAATTAAGATATGCAAATTATTTTGGCTAAACCACGAGGATTTTGTGCGGGGGTAAGAAGGGCTATTGAAACCGTTGAAAAAGCCATTGAAAAATTTGGTTCACCTGTTTATGTTCGTCACGAAATTGTTCATAATAAATTTGTGGTTGAGTCATTGAAAAAAAAGGGTGCAATCTTTGTTAATGAGGTTGATAAAATTCCTCGTGGAGCAATTACAATTTTTTCAGCTCATGGCGTATCAGATCAAGTTGAGGAAGATGCTTTGAAAAGAGGTTTAGATGTTATTGATGCAACCTGTCCTTTAGTAAGTAAGGTTCATCGTGAAGCTAAAAAGCATGAAGAAGAGGGTTATGAAATAATTTTAATTGGTCATCGTGGACATCCTGAAGTTGAGGGAACTAGTGGAAGAGTAAAAAAAGATGTAATTTTGGTTACTAATGAAGATGATGCCAGAAATATTTGCATCAAAAATTCCGATAAAATCGCTTTTGTGACTCAGACTACTCTAAGTGTTGATGATACTAAAAAAATTATTGATATTCTTGAAGAAAGATTTCCAAATTTACAAAAAGGCTTAGCAACTAAAGATATTTGTTATGCTACGCAAAATCGTCAAGATGCAGTCAGACAATTGGCAAAAAAAGCCGATATTCTTTTAGTGATCGGAGCACAGAATTCCTCAAATTCTAATCGATTGCGTGATTTAGGTGAAGAATATAATTTACCATCTTATCTGATTAATAATGCTGATGATATTGATGAAAAATGGTTTAATAACATTGAAAATATTGGTCTAACCGCAGGTGCATCTGCTCCAGAAATTTTAGTGCAAGAAGTAATTGATAAAATTAAAAAAATTTTTGGCGAAACTGTTAAAGTTGTTGATATTGAAGGAATTGATGAAAGTGTGTTTTTTGCCCTACCTAAAAAAATTCGCAAAAATTCTTAAGATTTGTAAAATTAAATAATATTTTTGTTGAGAGATTTTTTTTTGTTAGCAAAATAACTAAATATCATTTCTTCTAAATGATGATTTTTTAGATGATTTTTTTTCGTTGAAATGGTATAATTTTTCAATAAATAATTTTTTATAATGTTTGCTTCAAATTACGATTTAACCAATCAAACACAGGATTCACAAGATGATCTTCGCATTAATTCAGATAAAATATCAAACTTATTAAAATCACTTAATGACCAACAATTACAAGCTGTTAAAAGCACCGAAGGTCCACTTCTCGTTCTGGCTGGAGCAGGAACTGGTAAAACCAAAGTTTTAACTTCGCGAATCATTAATATTTTAGCAAACTCATTGGCTTATCCTTCGCAAATTCTTGCAGTAACATTCACCAATAAAGCAGCTCAAGAAATGAAAAAAAGAATTGGCGAGATCGTTGGCGATCAAGTCAATAATATCTGGGTTGGAACTTTTCATGCGATTTGCGCTAAAATTTTACGTCGACATCCTGAAGTAGTTGGATTACGATCAGATTTTACGATAATTGACGATGATGATCAAACTAGGTTACTAAAGCAGATACTTAACGATTTTAATATCGATATTAAGCAATTTGCTCCAAGAGCATATCTCAACAAAATTTCTCGCTTAAAAGATTCGCTAAAAACTCCTGCTAATGCTGATGACTTAGCGTTACCAAAACTTAAAGAAGTTTTTGAAACCTATCAATTTCGTTTGCGTTCAATGAATTCAGCAGATTTCGGTGATCTAATTGCTTTAAACTTGCAGATTTTTAATAATGATCCAGAGGTTTTGGCATATTATCAAAATAAATTTCGCTATGTTTTGATTGATGAATATCAAGATACAAATGATGCTCAATATCGTTGGTTATTACAGTTATCGGCAATAAATCAAAATATTTGCTGTGTTGGTGATGATGATCAATCGATTTACAGCTGGCGAGGAGCTAATATTGCCAATATCTTGCGTTTTGAAAAAGATTTTAGCGATGCCAAAGTGATTCGTCTTGAACAAAATTATCGTTCAACAACAAGAATTCTAAACAGCGCTCATCAGATAATTTCCAATAATAAACAGCGTCATGGTAAAAAATTATGGACTGAGCTTGGGCAAGGAGAAAAAATAAAAGTTTTTGCTTATAATGATGATCGCTTAGAAGCTTTGATGACAGCCAATAAAATTAAAGATAGCTTAAGTAGTAAAAAAGTTAAGCCCAATGAAATTGCTGTTTTGGTTAGGGCAGGGCATCAAACTAGGGCATTTGAAGAAGCTTTTATGCAAAATAATATTTCCTATCGAGTAATTGGCGGAATGAAGTTTTATGAGCGTATGGAAATCCGTGATTCAATTGCTTATTTACGAGTTGTTGCAAATCCTGATGATGATCTGGCATTATCGCGAATAATCAATGTTCCTAAGCGTGGCATTGGTGAAACAGCTTTAGCAAATTTTTTTAGCCAAGCTAAAGAGCAAAAAATTCCCCTTATGCAAGTTATAAAAAATGCTATTGCTAACAATGAATTAAAGGGTAAGGGCAAAGAATCTTTAACTAATTTGATCACTATTTTTGATCAATTTAATAAACAAATTACCTCTGAATCTTTGCTTAATATTGCCAGAAACTTGTTAACTCAAACAGGATATTTAGCGATGTGGAAAAGTGAAAATACTGTTGAAGCGCAAGGACGAATTGAAAATATTGAAGAGTTTATCAATACTTTAAATGATTTTACTAATATTACTGAATTTTTAGAATATGCTTCTTTGGTTGAAGCTCGTGATGAAAAAAATCTTCAAGAAGCTGTAAGTATTATGACTGTGCATGGAGCAAAAGGGCTAGAATTTGAAATGGTTTTTTTACCTGGTCTAGAAGATGGAATTTTTCCAAGCTCAAAATCACTTGATGAAAAAACTGGTTTAGAAGAAGAGCGAAGATTGATGTATGTAGCAATAACTCGAGCAAAAAGATTTCTTACGATCTCTTTTGCGAAAAGTCGTTACATGTATGGTGATGTTCAATTCTCAATGCCTTCAAGATTTATCAAAGAATTAAATGAAGATGAGTTAGATTTCGAAGAAATATCGTTTGGTAATAATTTTTATGGTAAAAATAATAATTATAAAAGTGATAAGTTTGACGATGAATTTTCTCAAGATTTTGACTATGAGGATAAAAAAACTCAGCAATTTCAATTTAATAAAAGCTTTCAGCAATCATCTTTTATCAAAAAACCAGCTAATCAAACTAATCACTATTCTTCAGCTTCAAAAACTAATTCAGATAATAGTGATACGATGCTTAATCAGCGAGTTTTTCATCAAAAATTTGGCTATGGTAAAGTTATCAAGGTTGATGATAAAAAACTTGAAATTGTATTTGAAAAAGCTGGAACTAAAATAGTTTTAAAAGATTTTGTAAGTATTGCTTAGAAATACTATCTAAATTTATGGTTTTGAAATGTTAAAGATTTTGTTAGGGAAATATTGTTTGGTTAAATTTTTTTTAAATTATTTTAATTAAAAATTTTATTAGCTGTTAACTGCCGATGGTTTTTTTAGGATTATTTACTTTATCTTTATTGACTAAAGATGAAGATGTTGCAGTTTGTGGTGCAATATGAGATTGAGCTAAATGAGATTGAGCTAAATGAGATTGAGTAAATTGCGTTTCTTTTTGAAAACTCATTTTTGCAAAATCGTCACTTATTCCTTGATAAATTCCAGCTGAACCTTCATCAATTCCTTGATAAATTCCAGCTGAACCTTCATCAATTCCTTGATAAATTCCAGCTGAACCTTCATCAATTCCTTGATAAATTCCAGCTGAACCTTCATCAATTTCTTGATAAATTCCAGCTGAACCTTCATCAATTCCTTGATAAATTCCAGCTGAACCTTCATCAATTTCTTGATAAATTCCAGCTGAACCTTCATCAATTTCTTGGCTTGGTTCAATATCCATTGGTTTTATATTTGATGAATCAGTTTTTGAAAATCCAACTTTTGTCATTGCTGGATTGGTAGTTTTTTCTAATCTAGTTAATTTTTTTTTCTCTATCAGGTGTCTTGCAATACCATGAGTTCTTGATTCTGCAAGGTGAGGTAATCTTTTAAATAAAGAGCTTTTAATGCTTTTAGTTTCATTAGTTTTTGACATAGATTTCAATAAATTAGTTAATAACTAACTTACTTACTGAAACATATCAAACTATAAGATGAACAAATTTAACCATCATCGTTATATTTTAAAACAGATTACTTAATCAATTTTTTATTATTGAAAAGTAAATTAAAATAAAATGCTCGATATTATTTTGAGCAAAGAAATAAAGTTTTACTTTTAATAATTCCAACTTTTATTTGCTAAAAAAATTTTATTTTAAAAATTATCGATTTTTTTGCCAACTATTTGGTTACCTATGGTTTTATTAACCTTTTGTAAAACTAATGGTTGAGCTATTTTGATGAGTTGATCTTTGCAGTTATTTATTAAATCCTTATCTTTTTTTTCTGCGATTAATTCTTCAAGTTCACAAATTTTTTGGTTAAGAAGTTTTTTAAGTTTGGTTGTGATTTTTAATTTATTATTTTTCAAATCCTTTTTGATAATTGTTAAATCTTGATTAGCATCAATAATTGCCTGAGTTAAAAGACGAAGCTGAATATCATCTTTAGAATTTTTTAAAGATTTTAATAGCATTTCCTTAACTTGTTCCTCACTAAGAGAAAAGCTTGGTTTAATAGTAATTTTAGCAGATGAATTAGTAAGTTTTTCAGTGGCACTGACTGTTAACAGGCCATCAGCATCAAGGCTAAAATTTATTGCAACTTGAGCAAGACCCGCAATCATTGCTGGAATATTTTTAATTTCAAATTCACCAAGTGATCGACAATCTTTAGCAAATTCACCTTCGCCCTGAACAATATGAATTTTCATGCCAGTTTGATTATCAGCATAAGTCGTAAATTCTTTAGTTTTGCTAATGGGAATTGTTGAATTACGATAAATTATTTTATCAACAATTCCACCCATCATTTCAACTCCAAGGGATAATGGATTGACATCAAGAAGAAGGTTTTTTCCAGTTTGCGATAGATTATGGGCTTGATGACATGCACCAATTGCAACAACACGGTCTGGATCGATATTAGTTAAAATCTTGTTACCAAAGCTTTTAATTAAAAGTTTTTTGATTAAGGGGATTCTTGTTGATCCTCCAACAAGAATTATGCCATTTAATTGATCTGTATGTATTTCTAAATCTTCTAACAAATTTTCACAGATTTTAACGGTTTTAGTTATATTTTCTAAAATTAATTTTTCAAATTGTTTTTGGGTGATTTTTAGTGATCCTTCGCTATATTCAGGATTTAAGCTAAGACTTTCTTTTGCTAAACGCGGATTTTTAAAACCATATTCTTCTAAAAGATGATCAAAGTCATCTCCTCCTAAATGATTATCTCCGCTAACCCCAAGAACACGAAATACGCCATTAACAATTTTTAAAACGCTAACATCAAATGTTCCTCCTCCTAGATCATAAACCGCAAATATTCCCTGACTATTATTGTCAAGACCATATGCTAGAGCTGATGCAGTAGGTTCGTTGATCAGTCTAACTACTTCAAGGCCAGCAATCTGAGCTGATTGTTTGGTAGCATTTTTGGCTTGTTCATCAAAATATGCTGGAACGCTAATTACTACTTTTTTTACAGATTGTTGAAGATTTTTTTCGGCAATTTTCTTTAAAAATTTTAGAATTTCTGCAGAAATTTCTACTGCTAAAAAAGTTTTGTCAGCAATTTGCAAGCTAACGCTATCTTGGTTTTGACAATTTTTGGCAATTTTTGGTAAATATTTTTTTGCTAAAATATTTTGTTGCTTTATGTCATCAAAATTTTTTCCCATTAATCTTTTAATTGAGCTAACACTAAAAAAACATTCTTGGTTTTTTGCAACGCTAATGACCTGACCTTTATCATTAAAATTGACAATTGAAGGAAAAATATCGCGATTATTTTCATCGCAAAAAAGTTTGACTTTATTATTTATGATTGCTCCAACTATGGAGTTGGTTGTTCCAAGGTCAATACCGATGATTATTTCATTTGAATCTAAATCATTTGATAACGCTCCTGGCTCTTGAATTTGTATAATCGACATCTTTATAATAATTTTTGTTTTTTTATTTTTAAATCTGCGAGAATTTTTTTGAGATATTTGGCCTTTACTAAAAATTGTCCTGCAACTTTATATTCTTGATGAAGGTAATAATGGTTGAAATCATTGATTAGATCGCTGATAGTATTTTTGAGATTTTTTTGAAGAATTTCAATAGCATTTTTTTGGGTGATTTGTGCAACATGTTCTTGTAATTCTAAAATTTCCATTAACATTAATTTATCTGGTTTGATGGCTTTTTCGTCATTTAAAATATCAATTTCTTTAAGCTGTAAAAGATGGCTGGCTCTAAGAAAATCATCATTTAAAACTTGGTATCCTTCGTTAAAATCTAAAATTTTTTTTAAACTCTTATCTGATGATTTATCAGGATGATGTTTATTTTGAAATTGCAAATATTTACTTTCAAGTTCAGTGAGATCGATGGCGAATTTTTCTTCAATGGCAAATAATTTAAAAAAATTTTTCATACTTTAAAACTTTCTCCACAGCCACATCGGCCTTTTTCGTTGGGATTAATAAAGTCAAAGCCTGATGTTAATTCATCACTTTTAAAAATCATTTCGCTGTTGATTAAAAACATTGAAGCTTTGGGATCAATAAAAACTTGGATTGTTTGACCTTGACTATTTTTGCATAAAACTAGGTCATCAAATTTGGTGATATTTTTTTCAGCCAGAGCATATTCAATAGTGTAACTCATTCCAGAACAACCTCGAGTTCGAACATTAATTCTAATGCCTTGGCATGGCTCAGTTCTTTGTGAAATTAGTTTAGTGATATGATCTGCAACGCTGGTAGTTATTGTTAGATAAGTAACAATAGGATTAGAAAAGTCATTTGAAGATTTATTGTTATTTGTTAATGTTTCGTTATTTTTAACAGAGTTCATTATTTTCTAATAAAATTAATTTTCAAGTTGTTTTTTACTTAGATAGTCTTCAATTGCTGACTTAATTGCCTCCTCTGCTAAAACCGAGCAATGTTTCTTAACAGGAGGAAGTGAAAGTTCTTCAGCAATATCCTGGTTAGTAATTTTTCCAGCTTCGTTAAGATTCTTACCTTTAACCCACTGCGTAATCAGAGAGCTTGAGGCGATCGCTGATCCGCATCCAAAAGTTTTAAATTTAGCATCAGTAATAATGCCATTGTCATCAACTTTAATTTGCAGTTTCATAACATCACCACAAGCAGGTGCTCCTACTAATCCGGTTCCAATATTTTTATCGTCTTTAGCAAAAGAACCTATGTTATTATTGTTTTCGTAATGATCGATTACTTTTTTTGAGTACGCCATATTTTTAAAATTTAAGTTAATGAGATTTCCAATTGATTGATTTTAAGTCGATACCATCTTGCATCATTTCCCATAATGGGCTCATTTCGCGAAGACGATTAACCTTTTGTTTGATTAAATTAATTGCATAATCAATTTCTTCGTCAGTTGTGAATCTTCCAAAGCCAAAACGGATTGAGGTATGAGATAATTCATCATCCACGCCAAGTGAGTGTAAAACATATGATGGTTCAAGTGAAGCTGAGGTGCAAGCCGATCCAGAAGATACCGCAAGATCTTTAATGGCCATGATCATTGATTCACCCTCAATTCCGGCAAAAGATAAGTTGAGGTTTCCCGGATAGCGTTGAACTGAATCGCCATTGAGATAAATATGGGTGAGTTTGCTAATTTCGTGGTAAAATTTTTCGCTAAGTTTTTTAACATGTTGATAATCTTTAGCCATTTCTTCTTTAGCAATTTTACTTGCAAGCCCAAGACCAACAGCTAGGGCAGTTGGAACGGTACCGCTTCGGATCTGTCGTTCTTGACCACCTCCGCTGAATAATGGTTTAATTCGAACGCGAGGTTTACGGCGAATATAAATTGCTCCAATCCCTTTTGGAGCATAAATTTTATGTCCAGAAATACTCATTAAATCAAGGTTTAGATCATTGACATCAAGAGCAATTTTGCCATAAGCTTGAGCACAATCACTATGAAAAAAAACTCCTTTTTTACGGCAAATTTCACCAATTTGTTTCAAGGGTTGAATCACTCCGATTTCATTGTTAATGGCCATTATTGAAACTAAGGCAGTTTTATCGGTAATTGCAGATTCGAATTGATTTAAATCAATAATACCATTATTTTGGACAGGTAAAAAAGTTGTTTTAAAGCCTTCTTGCTCTAGGTCACGAACCGAATTTATAACACATTTATGTTCGGTTGCAACGGTGATAACATGATTTTTGCCAGAGTTTTTATAAAAATTTGCTACTCCTTTAATTGCTATGTTATTTGATTCAGTTGCTCCAGATGTAAAAAAAATTTCTTTGGGATCGGCATTAATTAAACTAGCGATTTGTCCTCGAGCAATTTCAACACTCTCTTCAGCTTTCCAGCCAAAGCTGTGAGTGCGTGAATGAGGATTGCCAAAATCTTCACTAAGGGATTTAGCAATTGCTTCAACCACTCTTGGGTCAACCGGAGTTGTTGATTGGTAATCAAGGTAAATTGGTAATTTTAAAGTCATTTTTTTAAAAATTTTTGTTGATAAAAATTATCCCAAATTGAAATGAATTTTTCAATATCAGTTTTTGTTGTTGTTAATCCTAAGCTAATTCTAATAGCACTGTTAATGAATTGTTGTGGACAATTCATAGCTTGGAGAATTCGTGATTGACTAATTGTTCCTGAGGAGCAGGTAGAGCCAGCGCTAAGATAAATTCCAGATAAATCAAAGTTAATAATTTGTGTTTGCGAATCGCAATTAGCAAGAGCAATAAGACTAGTATTAGCAAGGCGAGGTTGATCATTGCAAAAAATTTTTAGATGATCATTAGCAATTTTTTTTAGCTGACTTTCTAAGAAATCGCGTAACTCAGCAATTTTGCCATATTTTTCAAGGTTATTTGTGGCAATTTCAACAGCTTTAGCAAAACCTGCAATTCCAGCAATATTAAGTGTTCCAGCTCTTTTTCCTTGTTGATGTTTTCCTCCAAAAATTAATGGTTTAAGATCAATATTTTTTCTAACAAGTAATGCTCCAACTCCTTGTGGACCATGGATTTTATGAGCTGAAAGACATACAAAATCAGCATTAATATCTTCTAGATCAACTTTGATTTTACCAACCGCTTGAACAATATCACAAAAATATAAGCCAGATTTTTGATGGATAATTTTGCCAATTTTTTGAGCTGGTTGAATTGCTCCAGTTTCGTTATTGGCAAGCATTGCAAAGGCAATAAAGTCATTGTTAAATGTTTGATTTGGGGTGATATTTTGAGTAAGAATTTTTTCAAGATTTTCTAAAGAAATTATGCCATGGTGATCACAAGGAAAATAAGTGATTGTTTTGTTTTGAGGTTTGCATGAATCTATACAGGCATGTTCAATTGTAGAATAAAATAATTTATTTTGATTGTTAGCAAAAATAACTTGATTGCATGACTCAGTTGCACCACTAGTAAAAATAACTTCATAATTTTCAGCATTTAAGGCTTTTTTAATAACATTTTTGGCATGCTCGATAATACTCTGGGCTTCTCTTCCAAGCTGGTGAACAGCTGAGTTGTTGTAAGGTTTTTGATAAATTTCTATCATAACCTTTAAGACTTCTGGATTGAGAGCAGTTGTAGAATTGTGATCGAAAAAAATACTCATAAATCTTGCAAGGTGATGGAGTTGAGATATTCGAAGATTCTATTTTCTAAACCTTGCCATAGATGATGGGTTTTGCATTTAGTTTTTGAAGTTTTATTTTTGGTATTACAGACTTTTATTTCAGGGGTGCATCTCGTCATTTTTATTGGCTCACCAATTGCATTGATAATATTGGCAATGCTGATTTCATTGGGTTTTTTTGCTAAAACATATCCTCCACCTGGACCTTTGACTGAGATTACAATTTGTGATTTTTTTAATTGGGCAAAAATTTGCTCAAGATAAAATAACGAAATATCTTGATTCTGGGCAATTTGGGCAAGGTTAATTGGTTGATTAGATTGAGCTTCACAAAGCTCAATTGCTGCCATTACTGCGTATCTTGCTTTAGTAGTTAAAATCATATTGAATTGCAAATTTAATTATTGAATAAATTATAAATACCTTACTAAATTAGTCAACTATTAAATTATTTGTTTGTTGAGCTTGATTTTAAAAACTAAAAAGTTAGAATATTAAAAATATTTTGCTCTTAGCAATAAATTTTTTGTAAATAATTACAAATTTTTGCTAATTTTTAAAAAAAATGAAAAAATATCGTCGAGATATTTTGTTTAACTTTAACCATAGAGATTTATAAAAAATTATAAATCGTTAATAAAACTTGCAAATTAATCAAAGAAAAAATAGATATTAATTTTTTCTTTGATTAGGTCAAATGCAATGTACTCTAGGTTTCCCTAAATAACTATTATGACAAATAAAAAAAACGAAAATTTCAAAAATAATGAAAATTTAAAAAATAATGAATCAAATAATCTACCTCAAAATTACTCTGCAGAAGAAGATTTTGCCAAATTGCTTGAAGAGTACGAGAAGGACTCGCAGCAGTTAGTAGAAGGTTCAGTAGTAAAGGGAGTTGTGGTTGGTATTTCCGACAAAGGTGTTGCAGTTGATATTGGTGCTAAATCAGTTGGTTTTGTTGATATCATGGAATTCAAAAGAGATGGTGAAGTTGAAGAGGGTGATGTTGTTGATGTTTTTTTAGAGCGTTTGGAAAATAAAAAAGGTGAGTTGATTATCAGTCGCGATAATGCTAGAAGGTTCAATAATTGGCATTTCTTAAAACAATGTTTAGAAGACAAAACTATTGTTGAAGGAAAAATAATTGGTCGAGTCAAAGGAGGATACGCAGTTGATATTAATGCAATCATCTGCTTTTTACCAAGAAGCCAAGTTGATACCATGTTGTTATCTGATGATAGTTTTTTGATCAACAAAATTGAAAAATTAATGGTCTTGAAAATTGATGAAGTTCGTGGTAATATTGTTGTTTCAAGAAGAGCAGTTCTGGAAACTCAAAGAAATGTTGAAAAAGAAAAAGTATTGTCAACTATCAAGGTTGGTGATGCTATTGACGGTGTTGTTAAAAATATCACAGATTATGGTGCATTTATCGATTTTGGAAGTTTCGATGGTTTACTTCATTTAACTGATATTTCTTGGTGTCGAATTAAACATCCATCTGAGATGTTAAAAATTGGACAAGAAGTTAAGGTTCAGGTAATTAAATATGATGAAGCTACTAAGCGTGTTTCACTTGGTATGAAGCAATTGCAACAAAATCCATGGGAATCAATTGCCCAAAGATATGTTGTTGGTTCAACTCTCAAAGGAAAAGTCACCAATATTACTAGCTACGGAGCATTCGTTGAAATTGAACAAGGTATTGAAGGTCTAGTT
This sequence comes from Alphaproteobacteria bacterium, assembly GCA_014190355.1. Lineage (GTDB taxonomy): Bacteria > Pseudomonadota > Alphaproteobacteria > Rickettsiales > UBA1997 > CAILUF01. The sequence goes on along the minus strand of BJGH01000001.1, from coordinate 228,649 downwards.
CATGTTTCAGAAATGAGTTGGTTAAAAAATAATTCTAGTCCAAATAAATTTATCAATGTTGGTCAAGAAGTTGAGGTTATGGTTTTAGATGTTAACTCACAAAATCACCGTATTTCATTGGGTATGAAACAATGTGAGCAAAATCCATGGCAATCTTTCTCTGAAAAAAATAAAGTTGGTGATGTTGTTCAAGGTGTTGTCAAAAACTTCACTGAGTTTGGATTATTTATCGGCTTTGACAGCGGAGTTGACGGTTTAGTTCATGTTTCAGATATTTCAAACGATGGAATTAACGATGAAATTCAAAAGAAATACAAATCTGGCGAAAAAATCAAAGTTATGGTTTTAGGAAGTAACTATGAAAAAGAGCGAATTTCTTTGGGGATTCGTCAACTTGATAATCCAAACTTCCAAGCTGAGCTTGATAAGGTTGCTGAAGGAACTGTAGTTTCTTGTCTAGTAATCGGTGTTAAAAAAGATTTCTTAGAAGTTGAACTTGATTCTGGATTAAAAGCTATTATCAAAAGACTGGATCTTTCAAAAAATAAGAATGAACAAAAAACTGAAAAGTTTGAGGTTGGTGATCGTATTGAAGCAAAAGTAACCATGTTTAACAAAATTAGTGGAAAATTACTTTTATCAATAAAAGATATGGAGATTGAAGAGCAAGAAGCTCATATCTATTCTGAATCGTCTAGCGGAACTACCATTGGCAATATTGCTGGTGATGTTTTGGAATCTTTAAAAAAACAAGAATCTTAAAAATCATTTAAGTATGAATTTCACTGATAACCTTGCTGCGTTAGTATACTTTAAGAGTAAAGTCCATAAATGGAAAAACATTGCTTTTTTATTTGGAGTTCTATCTTTTTTATTATGCTTTAAAATGCTTTTCGGCCTTGATGTTTCTAGTAATGTAATTGAAGGCGATCATATTGCTTCAATTAAAATTGAAGGAGCAATTTTTCATGACGAGCATCGTAGTAAGGTTCTTCAGGATCTTGCCAATGATAATTCAGTTCTAGCAGTAATTGTTAATGTAGATAGTCCGGGTGGAGAAATTGTTGGTAGTGAAATTTTGTATAATCAACTTAAGGCAATTAATGAAAAAAAACCGATAGCAGTTTTGATGTATTCATCTGCTGCTTCGGGGGCATATATGGCATCCTTAGCTAGCGATTATATTGTTGCTCATAACGGCACCTTAACAGGATCAATTGGGGTATTGATGGAATCACCTGAATTTACTGATTTGGCAAATAAAATCGGGGTAAAGTTTAACACTTATAAATCTTCTCCTCTGAAAGGAAGTCCATCGCCTTTTGAAAAATCTAACCAACAAGTGGAAAGAGTTATAAAGGAATCAATCGAAGACTCTTATCGTTTTTTTGTTGAACTGGTTGAAGAGCGTCGCGGTAAATTATTAAATAAAAAAAATATTTCAGAAATATTTGATGGTCGGGTATTCACCGGAAGACAAGCAGTAAATGCTGGTCTAGTTGATAAGGTTGGTAATGTTAATGATATTTTAAGCTATTTTTCATCAAAGAAAATTAATGTAAAAAATTTGCCAATTCGTGAAGTCGAGATAATTAAAAAAGATAAAAAATTTTTAGAAAACTTTTTAGGATACTTGCCTTTTTTAAACAACAAATCTAGCATTACAAGTCAACAGAAAATCATGGCAATAATGCCTAGTTTTTAAGTAAATTACTTGTTAAAATTAAATTATTATTGCTTTAATATTCTTTTGAAATAAATTGTAATTATTTCTATTTGCTATTTATTTTTTTGAAATTAATTTTGATAGGTTATTTCTTTTAACTTATTTTTTATTTACTATCTTATGAATTCATTTTCAAGTGAGTTTTCAAGAGTGTAAATTAGAAAATTATTATTTAATAAATATTAACTAATTACGCTTAACTTTTACAAGCATAAATTATTTTGCTTGAAAAATAAATAATTTATAATTGTTTATTTTCCTATTAACTAACCATAAATTTTATGACTAATAACAACGAGATTTTTGAAAGAGTAAAAAAAATCATTATTAACCACCTTGGTGTCGAAGAGGGCAAAATTGGTGATGGTTCACATTTTATCGATGATTTGGGTGCAGACAGCCTTGACCAAGTTGAATTAGTAATGGCTTTTGAAGAAGAGTTCGGCATTGAGATTCCCGATGAAGCTGCTGAAAAAATTACAACTGTAGGAACCGCAGTTAAATATATTTCTGAAAATATGTAACTTAAAACTGTGATTTATAGTTCAATTATTTTTGAGCTATAAATCACTTCTAAGGTTATATTTCATCATAAAAAAACTACAAAATTATTCTTAAAAACCTTTCACTACTAAATCAAAATTAACATTATTCATAATCTTTTCTTTTGGTATTTTGATTAGATCAATATTGCAACCTAAAATTCCTTAAAATCAATCTATCAATCATAAAATTTCGAAAATAAAAATTGATCATTAAGTCAGTAAAATTATTGGATGAAGTGAAGTCAAAAAAATATCTTATACGACCAAATTAAAATTTTTTGTTTAATAAATCTCGTTGCGTAAAATTGCTAGTAAATAGTTTAAATTTTTTATCTAATAAATTTTGTTATAATATTTAATTATGTACAAAAAAATTATAAACCTAAGTTGTTTTGAATTTAAAATAGATTGGCTATCAATTAAATTTTTTAATATTTTAAAAGTTTAAAAAATAGAACTGCAAATGGAGCTATTTGGGAGCTATTTGGATAATTTAAAAAACAGTAAATTAATATTGAGGTGGATAAGGCTATTGGTATTACCTTTAAATTTAACTTAAAAAATAATATAAAATTTTATTTTTTTTGCTAAAAAATATACTGATTAAGGAATAAATTATCTCTTAAATTTACTGTTCTCCACCACCAAGCGAATGAACATACAAAGTAAGCTGTTTTATGGTATTATCATCGAGTCTTTTTTCCCAGAAAGGCATAACTCCATTTCTTGCAAAATAAATTGTTTGATAAAGATCTTCACGTTTTTGACCATAAAGCCAAATTGCATCTGTAAGGTTTGGAGCACCTAGCTGTCTATTGCCTTTACCTTCATTGCCATGACAAGCTACACAATTCGCTTTGAAAATTGCTTCACCCTTGGCATTATGTTTTGCTTTGTTGGATAATGAAAGAACATAATCAATAGTAGCATTAATTTCGTCCTTTTTAAGAACCTTATCTAAGCCAAAAGCAGGCATTTGATTGACACGGGCCTTATCGTGACCCGAACGAATTCCATAGAGTAGGGTAGTGTAAATATCTTCAAGTTTTCCACCCCAAAGCCAATCATCATCATTAAGATTTGGATAGCCTTTATAGCCTTGCGCACCTCGCCCGTGACATGCCGAACAATTTTGTTGAAATGCTGATTTTCCACCGTTTAAGGCAAATTCAAGAAGATTTTTATCCTGTTGAATTTCTGATAAGGTGAGCTTAGAAATTTTTTCCAGATATTTCGCTTGCTTGCTGCTAACAATCCCTTGGGCTTCATCGAGTTGTGAATATTTGCTCCATTTTAGTGAACCAGTGGTATTGCCATTTGGAACGGGAATTGCTGGATAAAAAAACCAGTAACCAACTCCCCAAATTATGCAAATAATCCAAACTATTAACCACCAGCGAGGTGCACCAATATTGTATTCGCTGATGCCATCCCATTGATGACCGGTGGTTGATTCATCGGTATGCTTTGGCAAATTTTGTTGCTGATTTTTCTCAGTTTTATTGTTTGAGAAATTATTTTTATTTGTTGGATTTTCACTCATTTTAAATAAATATTTGGTTTATTTAGTAATTTTTAAATTTTGTATTTTTTTTAATTTTATTTAGATTTAATTTTTTCATCATCTAATGGAATTCTTGAATATTTATCAAATTTTTTTTTATTTTCTTTACGCAAAACAGTAAATAAAATTATGCAAAATATCGTAAAGAACATAATTGTTGCAATGGTTGGAGCATATTTGATAATTGATTCAATCATGTCGTGTTAGTTTTTAATTAATTGTGATTTTTGACCATTAAATTTTTGATCTTTAGAATTTTTATTTTCTGAATTTGGATTTAGATTTTTATTATCTTTGTCATTTTTTTTATCAGATAGATTGTTATTATTTTTTTTATCAGGATCTACTGAATTAATTTTTTTTAAATCCTTATTTTCAGAGTTTGTTAGACCTTTATCATCAGGGTTTTTGTTAATGATTGCCTTGTTATCAGTTGACTTAGAATTTAATTCATTAGCTTTGTTTGACTGATTAGACTGAGCTTGGTTTAGATTTTTTTGTTCAGTTAATTTTTCTTGAGTAGATTTTTTTTGATAACCTATTGGCTCAAAATTACTAAAATCAACAAGTGTTCCAAGAACTTGCAAATATGAAACTAGTGCATCCATTTCTGAAACTTTTTGAGGATTGCCATCGAAATCACGAATTGCAACTTTTTTGCCATAACGCTTTAAGAGGCCATCGCTATCACGATCTGTTGAAGCTTGGACTACTGCATCGGATACAGCATTTTGAATCATTAAGTCGTCATAAGGAACACCTAGTCTTCGTAAAACCATCATATCATCACCAATTGTGTTGAGCTGAGCATCGCGACTAATTAAAAATTTGTAACCAGGCATAATTGATTCAGGAACAACATCACGAGGATTGATTAGATGGCGAGTATGCCATTCATCGGAATATTTGCCACCAAGTCTAGCCAAATCTGGACCAGTCCTTTTTGAACCCCATTGGAATGGATAATCATACATACTTTCGGCAGCGATTGAGTAATGACCATATCGCTCAACTTCATCACGCAATACACGAACCTGTTGGGAGTGACAGCCATAGCAACCTTCACGTTTATAAATTTTCGCTCCAGCTAACTCAAGAGGTGTATAGGGACGCATTCCTTCAACTTTTTCAATGGTGGTTTCAAGACGAAAAAGAGGAACAATTTCGACAATTCCTCCAATTGAAATAACGATAACTGTTAGAATTAAAAGAAGAATTGAATTGCGTTCAATTTTATCATGATGATGAAGCATATTAAAAATAATTTAACTAAATTTGTTAATCTCTAATTTTATCACTAGAAATTGTTTTATAAAAGTTATAAGCCATAACGCACGCTCCAGCAAGGAAAAATAATCCTCCTAGTGCACGAGTTACGTATAGTGGATGCGAAGCTTTGACAATTTCAATAAATGAATAACTTAAAAAACCCATTTCATCATAAGATCGCCACATCAAGCCTTGCATGATTCCTGAAATCCACATAGCAACTGTGTAAAGCACAATACCAATTGTCGCTAACCAGAAATGAGTGCTAACTAATTTCATTGAATATAATTCTTTGCGATTCCAGAGAATTGGCACTAAGTGATATAACGCTCCAAAGCTAATTAAAGCAACCCAACCAAGAGCTCCAGAGTGAACATGACCAATAGTCCAATCGGTATAATGTGATAAAGCATTAACGGTTTTAATTGACATCAGCGGACCTTCAAAAGTACTCATACCATAAAAGGCAACTGCAGTAATTAAAAAACGTAAAACTGGATCGGTGCGAAGTTTATCCCAAGCTCCTGATAAAGTCATAATGCCGTTAATCATTCCTCCCCAAGATGGCATCCAAAGCATTATTGAGAATGTCATTCCCAATGTTTGAACCCAATCAGGAAGAGAGGTGTAATGAAGGTGATGAGGACCTGCCCAGATGTAAATAAAAATTAATGACCAAAAATGCAGAATCGATAAGCGGTAAGAATAAACTGGGCGTTGAGCTCGTTTGGGAACGAAATAATACATGATACCAATAAATCCAGCTGTTAAGAAGAAACCTACGGCATTATGACCATACCACCACTGAATCATTGCGCTTTGCACTCCCCCAAAAATTGGATAGCTTGTTGAGCTGTCAATTCTAAGTGGAATTGATAAATTATTGATAATGTGAAGAATTGCCACGGTAACAATAAATGCTAAGTAAAACCAATTAGCAACGTAGATATGAGGTTCACGACGATTTTTTAAAGTTAAAATAAAAACAAAAAAATAACATACCCAAACTATTAATAACAATAAATCAGCATACCACTCAGGTTCAGCATATTCCTTGGCTTGAGTAACGCCAGTTACATAACCATAGGCTGCTAAAATTATAAATAATTGATACCCAAAGAAAATGAAGCGATGCAAATTATCACTTCCCCATAATTTGGTTTGAGAGGTTCGTTGAACAACAAACAAACTCGTTGCAAACAAGACATTTCCTCCAAAGGCGAAAATTACCGCTGAGGTATGAAGAGGTCGAAGTCTGCCAAAACTGGTAAATTCATTGTTAAGATTCAAAGCTGGAAATGCCAGTTGTGAAGCAATTAAAACCCCTGCTAAGAAACCAACTATTCCCCAGAATACTGAAGCAACTGTGAAGAGTTTAACAATATCGTAATTGAAAATTGATTGAGTGCTTGAAGCTTTAGCTGAGTTATAAGAATTTTTTGAAATAGCTATAGTCATGTTAAAATTTGTTATATTTAAATTTGTTTAAACGCAAGAATTAAAAGCATTAAAATGTTTAAAAAAATTATTAATTTAGCTAGATATTTTAATATGGCAAATTTTAAAATAAAGCTCATAAAAAATCCAGTAAAAAATAAGGCTGGAATTGTGCTTAAGCCAAAGCATAACATTGCTAAAGCACTACTTATTGGGTTTGTGAAGTTTAAACTTATTAAAACTGCTCCATAAATTAAACCGCATGGCAAAAATCCCAAAATAATGCCAAGTAAAAAACCTCGCCAACCTCGCGGATTTTTAAATAGAAAGTTAATAAATTTTGATAATTTAATATTGTTAAAGATTTTAAACAATATTTTATTTGTTGATTTATTTTTAAAAAACTTTGCGGAAAAAGTTTTTAAAAAATTTAATTTTTGGGATTTATTAAAATCTTCTAAAAAAATTTTTAGAAAAAAAAGACTGGCAATTATTAAAAATATCGAACTTAAGATTTCAAAAAATCTGGTTTCATCAAATGATTTGGTAATAAATTTACTAATCAGTGCTATCAAGCTATAAGTTGTAATTCGTCCTAAATGATAGGGTAGTAGTGCGGAATTTTTTAATCTTTGCATAAAATTGTAATCAGCCAGTTTAATTTTAGCTAAATTGCTAGATGTTTGAGCAATAACAAATGGTCCACACATGCCAACACAATGCGAAAAACTCCCAAAAAAACCCAGACTAAATAGACTAATCAATAAATAAGATTGCTTTGAAAAAAGGCTAAAAAAATTTTCCATAAAAAAAATTCAGATTTAACTAGCATAAAATAAAAATCATTATTAATTTATTTATTTATTAAAAAAATCTTTTTAAAAAAAATTAAATTATATTAAATATGAAGATAAATTTTATAAAGTTAAATGCTACAGCCAAAGAGTCTAAAAGCAATAAAAATATTAATTCTAAAAACAGTATTTTTGTTAATGTTGAATTGTTGACTAGCGAATTTCTAAAAAAAACTAGCGATAAAAATCTAAAAACTCTTGAAAAAGATTTTGATTTTCAGGCAAAATTTTCACAGATACAATTTTTTGAAAATACTTTATATGTTGGACTTGGAGTGGAAAAAAAGCTTGATGAATCAGCTTTTCAAAAACTTGGTGCAAGAATTTTAACAATGATTAATGGCTTAAAATATCGCAATGCCCAAATAAATTTTACTGAAAAAAATCATAGTCAAAATGCTTCACAAATGGCTTTTGGTATGATTTTGCAGGGTTATCGTTTTAACAAATATTTTGTTGACAAAAAGAAAGATAAAGAAATCAAAATTAACGAAATTAATTTTGTAGTAACTGATGAAAAATCAAATCAAAAGCAATTTAATGAGTTGCAAATTTTAGCCCAAAATATTTTCTTTGTCAGAGATTTGGTATCTGAACCAGCCAATGTTTTAAATCCTGAAAGCTATGCTGAAATTTGCAAGAGTTTAAAAAAAGATGGTTTAGAGGTAGAGGTTTTAAGTGTTGAGCAAATGAAAAAATTAGGGATGAATGCTTTGCTTGGGGTTGGTCAAGGTAGTGATAAAAAATCACAATTAGTTATCATGCGTCACAATGGTGGCAAGAAGGATCAAAAACCTTTAGCTTTTGTTGGAAAAGGTGTTACATTTGATACTGGGGGAATTTCTATCAAGCCTTCTAACAATATGGAAGATATGAAAACAGACATGGCTGGCTCAGCAGTGGTGGTTGGATTGATGCGTCATCTTGCTCATCGCAAAGCCAAAATCAATGTTGTGGGTGTAGTTGGTTTAGTTGAAAACATGCCATCTGGAACTGCTCAACGCCCTGGTGATGTTGTTAAGTCAATGTCAGGACAAACTATTGAAGTTATTAACACTGATGCTGAAGGAAGATTAGTTTTAGCTGATGCTTTGCATTACACCAATACAAAATATCAACCACAATTTATCGTTGACCTTGCCACGCTTACGGGAGCAATAATTGTCAGCCTTGCCGATGTTTATGCTGGGTTATTTTGCAATGATGATAAATTGGCTAATGATTTAATTGATTGCGGTAAACAAACGGGTGACTGGGTATGGCGTTTACCAATTGGCGAAGAATATGATGAGATGATCAATTCTGATATTGCTGATATGAAAAATGTTGGTAGTGGCAGAGGAGCGGGAAGTATTACCGCAGCTCAATTCTTAAAGAGATTTGTTGGCGAAACCAAATGGGCTCACCTTGATATTGCTGGTGTTGCTTGGAAAGGTAAGGGCGATGCTATGGCTCATAAAGGTGCTACTGGCTTTGGATTAAGATTACTTGATCAATTGGTTAGAAAATTTGAAAAATAATTTTAGTTAAATTTTTTGTTACATGTTTTGTTAATTATTTTCAAATCAAAGTGATATTAAAAAACCTCAAATATAAAACTTAAAATCAACATTTCTTATTGGGCAATCTTCAGTTAAGTTTTATTTTTTAAAAAATTATATTTTAATAGAAATATTTAGCTGATAAGTGCTTCCAATAATTTTTAAAAAAAAGTCACACTCCTTAACAAAAAAACAAATTAAAATTTAAGGTTTTGAGTTAATTATTCTAACTAAGGTAATTCAATAATTTCAAGAAAATTGATCATTTGTTCATGAGATTTTATTATTAAATATTATTTTTTTTCATGAGAAGTATTGGATGGAGTTCGAGTATTAGATGGAGTTCGAGAAGGAGAGTTGGTGGGGGAGTTAGATGGAGAAGGGAATGGAGCAAAGGTTAGTAATCCTTTATATAATTCCTCTAAATTTAATTTATCAGGATCTTCATGCGGGTCAAATGCTTTTATAATTTCTTCATTTCCACTTAACATTGCAAGCAGGAGCGGAGTTTCTCCATATTTATTTGGAAGATTTACATCAGCATTCGCTGAAATTAGGGTTTTAGCAATTTCTAAATATTGTGTTTTTTCTAATTCGATTACATCTAATGTGCTTTTTTCTTGGTCGCAAATTGTTAACTTTCTAGCCTCTTCATTAAATCTTTTTATCGCTTCATAAAGAGGATTTTCTTTGTCATTATTTTCTTCATTAACATTAGCACCAGCTTTAATTAATTCTCTGACAATTTTTAAGTTTCCCCTTTTAGTAGCAAGAAATAAAGGCGATTGGCCAAAAATATTTTTTTTATTAGGATCAGCACCAGAATTAATTAACTCCTTAACAACTTCTTCATGCCCATAATAAGATGCTACCATAAGCGGATCATATTTATATTTATTTGATAGATTAATATTTGCATTTGCCAAAATTAACTTCTTAACGATTTCCAAATGACCATTTTGCGAGGCCAAGAAAATTGGGGTTTCCAAGTTTACATTGTCGCTTTCATTAACATCTACATTATTCTTGATTAAATTTGTCACATCTTCAATTTTACCATTGAATGATGCAATTTGAAGGAGTGTTTTTGTTGGCATAAGAAAAAGTTATAAGTTATAATAATTTAAACTTTAAATTTATTTATTAATTAATAAATATCAATTGGGGTTTTAAAAAAGCACTCAAAAAAAGAGGTCAGACCTCTAATTTTGCAAAAAAAATTCTTAATTTTTTAATTAAAAAATCCTAAATTTAAAATTTAGTAACTTACCAGATTTAATAATTTAACAATTTAAAAACTTTGCTTAAGATTTAACTTGATATGAGTTTTATTGGTATAGAAAATTACTTTTAATACGAAAGCAATTTAAATAGAAATTGCAAGTTTGAAATGGCGATAGTATATTGCTTTTAAGTGAAATATAAAATGATTTTAAAATCTTAAAATAATATGAAAAAATTAGTTATAACCGGTGGATGCAAACTTAATGGCGATATTAAAATTAGTGGCGCAAAAAATGCTACCTTACCGCTAATGGTTGCTTCAATCTTGACTGCTGATAAATTAACTTTAACCAATGTTCCCCATGTTGCAGATATTGCAACAATGGCCAATTTATTGAATGATTTGGGAATTGAAATAAGTTTTGATGGTGATAATCCAGACTTTGGCAATGAAGGCAGGGCAATGGTTTTTAGAGCAAAAAAAATTACCAATCCATGCGCTACTTATGATTTGGTCAGAAAAATGCGTGCCTCAATTTTTATCTTAGGACCTTTGTTAGCAAGGGTTGGACATGCTAGGGTATCGTTACCTGGAGGTTGTGCAATTGGAACTCGTCCGGTTGATTTGCATTTGAAAGCCATGGAAAAATTAGGAGCTAAAATTGAATTAAGCGATGGCTATGTTGAAGCTAAGGTTAATAAAAGACTGCGAGGTGATCATATTCATTTCGAAAAAGTTTCGGTTGGAGCAACTGAAAATGCTATGATGGCAGGAACTTTAGCCAAGGGTGAAACGCTAATCACTAATGCGGCATGTGAGCCTGAAATTATTGATTTAGCCAAATGCTTAAAAGCAATGGGTGCAAAAATTGAAGGTGAAGGAACTTCGCAAATTAATATTCAAGGAGTTGATGAGTTGCATGGGGCAACTCACCGTGTTATTGCTGATCGTATTGAAGCTGGAACTTATGCAACTGCTGTTGGAATTGCTGGAGGTCTTGTTAGATTGCATCATCTTGAGCCTTGGATTATGACGGGTTTTAAGGAAGATTTAGAAAAAGCAGGTGTTATTTTCAAGCAAATTAGTGATGATGTTATCGAGGTATCAAGAACTCAAGATTTTATTGAATCAGTTAATATTTCAACTCATCCTTTTCCAGGATTTGCAACTGACATGCAAGCTCAATTTATGGCTTTAATGACTGTAGCAAATGGTGTTGCAACAATTGAAGAAAATATTTTTGAAAATCGTTTCATGCATATTTTGGAGTTGATGCGAATGGGAGCAAATATTGAATCTCACGGAAAAGTTGCGGTAGTTAAAGGTGTTAAAAAATTAAAAGGTGCAGAAGTTATGGCTACTGATTTAAGAGCTTCGGTATCATTAGTTTTGGCAGGTTTAGTAGCTGAAGGGCAAACTACCATCAACCGATTATATCACTTAGAGCGAGGTTATGAAAGGCTCGCAGAGAAGTTAACAAATTGCGGTGCGCAAATTAAAATAATTTACTAAAATTATTAATTAACAATTATAAATGTTAAGATAAAAATATTTAGTTAAAAAAAATATTAAATAACAATTTTAAATATATTTCAATGTTATCAACAATTGCAAAAAAATTTTTTGGATCAGTTAATGAGAGATTCATTCGTTCTCTTGCTCAAGATATTGCCAAGATTAATTCTCTTGAAGCGCAAATTGCTTTATTGAGCGATGCTGAATTGCGGGGTAAAACTCATGAGTTTAAAAATCGAATTACGCAAAATGCTCAAGTTGATGATTTATTATGCGAAGCATTTGCAGTGGTTAGAGAAGCCTCAAAAAGAGTATTAAATATGCGTCATTTCGATGTTCAATTGATTGGTGGAATAGTTTTGCATCAGGGAAAAATTGCTGAAATGCGAACAGGTGAAGGAAAAACCCTAGTTGCAACTTTACCAAGTTATCTCAATGCTTTAACTGGCAAAGGAGTTCACGTTGTTACCGTTAACGATTATCTTGCTAATCGAGATGCTCAATGGATGGGTAAGGTTCATCAATTTTTAGGGCTAAGCGTAGGTTGTATTACTAACGACTTAGAAGATGAGCTTAGAAAAAAACAATATGATTGCGATATAACTTATGCTACCAATAATGAATTAGGGTTTGATTATCTACGCGATAATATGAAATTTGATATAGAGGATATGGTGCAAAGAAAGCATAATTTTGCAATTGTCGATGAAGTTGACTCAATTTTAATTGATGAAGCCAGAACTCCTCTGATTATTTCTGGTCCAACCAATGATAATTCAAAACTTTATGAGCAAATTAATAATATTATTCCAAAGCTTTCAGTAGGTGATTTTCAATTGGAAGAAAAAGATCGCGGAGTTTTCTTAACTGATCAAGGAACAGAAAAAATTGAAAAATTACTACAAAATAATGGTTTAATTGAACAAGGTTCAACACTTTATGATCCAAGTCATATCGCTATTGTTCATCATGTTAACCAAGCTTTAAAAGCTCATAAAATTTTTAAAAATGAAATTGATTATATTGTCAAAGATCAATCGGTTGTTATCATTGATGAATTTACTGGCAGAATGCAAGAAGGTCGAAGATTTTCTGATGGCTTACATCAAGCTCTTGAAGCTAAAGAAGGTTTAAGAGTCCGTAATGAAAATCAAACCTTAGCTTCAATTTCTTTTCAAAATTATTTTCGACTTTATCGTAAACTTTCTGGAATGACGGGAACGGCAATGAATGAAGCGGTAGAGTTTGAAGAAATTTATAATCTTCGAGTTGTTGAAATTCCAGCCAATCGAGTTATTTTAAGAACTGATGAAGATGATGAGATATATAAAAACGAGCAAGGAAAATATCAGGCAATTATTCGAGCAGTTAAAGAAGCTCATGATAAAAAACAACCAATTCTTCTTGGAACGATCAGTATTGAAAAATCTGAATATCTTTCAAAATTGTTAAAGGAAAATAAACTTCCCCATAATGTTTTAAATGCTAAATATCACGAACAAGAAGCACAAATTATTGCTCTCGCAGGAATGCCTGGAGCGATAACTATCGCTACTAACATGGCAGGTAGAGGAACTGATATTATGCTTGGGGGAAATCCTGAGGCAATAATTGGTGATGAAACCGATCCGCAAAAAATTGTTGAAATAAATCACAAAATTGAAGCTGATAAAAAAATTGCTATTGAAGCTGGAGGACTTTTTGTTTTAGGAACGGAAAGACATGAAAGTAGAAGAATCGATAATCAGTTACGAGGAAGATCTGGTCGACAAGGCGATCCAGGAAAATCAAAATTCTTTTTATCGCTTGAAGATGATTTGATGCGAATTTTTGGTTCAGAAAAATTGCAATCATTATTGTCAACTTTTGGTTTAAAAGATGATGAAGCAATATTTCACCCATGGATTACCAAAACCTTAGCAGGAGCTCAACGTAAAGTTGAAAATCGTAATTATGAAATTCGTAAAAATCTTTTGAAATATGATGATATTGTTAATCATCAACGAAAAAATATTTTTTCGCTAAGATCAGAAATTATCAATTCTAAAGATGTATCTGAAAAAATTCATAATTATGCCCAGCAAATTAATCAAGATTTGGTTGAAGATTGTATTCCAAAAAATACTTACCCAGAGCAATGGGAAAGTGATTTGCTTGCCAAAGAAATTTATCGAATTTATGGTTTAAAACTTGATTTAGTTGAATATGCTAAACAAGATGGCATTGGTCAAAAAGAAGTTTTAAATTATCTTGAGCAAGTAGTTAACGAGCTTTTTGTCAGCAAAGAAAAAATTTGTGATTTAGCGATTTTAAAACAAATTCAAAAACAGATTTTCTTGATTACCATTGATTCGGAATGGAAGGATCATTTACTATCATTGGATAAATTGCGTTATGGAATCAATCTTAGAGCTTATGCTCAAAAAGACCCATTAATTGAATATAAAAGAGATGCCTTCAATCTTTTTGAAGAGATGACCTTGAGAATTGAAGAGCAGGTTGTTGCTCGATTTGCTCATATGCAAATTAATGTTGAAGCTGATAATGAAGAGAAAAAAGATTTAAGCAAACAGGTAGCAATTCCTAAAAAAAATCTTAGTAAAAATTTAATTCAAACTAGGGTTGATCCAGCTTTTGTGCAAAGTGAAGCTAAGCCTGTTAAAGAACTTAGTAATTTTATCTCGCAAAAAAAGAAAGTTGATCCTAAATTACGTAATCCTCTAGATCAATCAACTTGGGGAGATGTTGGACGAAATGAGCCTTGCCCTTGTGGTAGTGGTAAAAAATATAAAAATTGTCATGGCAGTTAACTAGCTATTTTTTTGTTAATCAAATTTGGATTAATCAAAAATTAAATTATGTTTAAAAATAAATTATTTACCAAAAATTAATTATGTCTAATGTTTTTACTTATGCTGTTTTGCCTTTAATTTCAGTGTTTGTAGGATCTTTTTTAGCATTTTATTTTTCTCGAAAAAATTCGCAATTATCAACTAATTCAAAAATTACCGATCTTGAAAAAGAAAATGCAGTATTGCAAGAAAGGGTAGGGTTGATGAGTAAAAATATTGAAGAAAAAAATGTTATTGTTAATGACTTACAAACCAGTAATTTAGAATTACAAAAACAGTTAGTAATTTTTGAAAAAAAAGATAGTGAAGCCGATAATCAAATTAAAAATTTTCTCGAACAAATTGCCGAATTTAAGAAAACTCAAAATCAGCAAACTTCAGAAAATCTGCAATTGAATAACAAAATTCATAATCTTGAGAAAGCTAATGGCGAGTTGAGTTTTGAAAATAAAAATTTAAAAGAAAATCTGCAAATTTTTAAGTCGGAAATATTTAAAAATCAGGAACAAATTAATCAAAATTCTTTGATCCAATTTCAAAATTTGGCTAATAAAATTTTAGAAGAAAAATCTCAAAAATTTAGTGAAGTAAATTTCAATAATATTTCTACAATCCTTCAGCCTCTTGGTAAAAACATTGAAGATTTTAAAAAACAAATTAATGAAGTTTATGATAAAGAATCCAAAGAACGATTCTCTTTAGAAAAGGCTGTAAAATTATTGCAAGAAAATAGTGATAAGGTTAGTGAACAAGCCAATAATTTGGCAAAAGCTTTGCAAGGAAATAACAAAAAATTAGGTAATTGGGGAGAGATGATTTTAGAGGCAATTCTTCAGCATTCAGGCCTTATTCGCAATGTTAATTATTTCAGTGAAAAATCTTTTGTTAATGAGGAGGGTAAAAATTTACGTCCAGATTTTCAAATTTTATTACCAGATGATCGTTTAATTATCACTGATTCTAAGGTTTCTTTAACCGCTTATGAAAAATATTGCAATTGCAATGATCAAGCTCAACAAAAAATCTTTATTGAACAGCATCTTAAATCAATTTATAATCACATTGAAACTTTAGGGCAAAAAAAATATCATGATTTATTGAAATCACTGGATTTTACTATTATGTTTATTCCGGTTGAAAGTGCATATTTGCTTGCTATGCAAGCTGATGAGCAATTATGGATTTATGCATATGAACGAAAAACTTTATTGGTTAGTCCAACTAATTTAATCGTTTGTTTAAAATTAATTAGTGATTTATGGCAACGCGAAATCCAAACTCGTAATGCATTAAAAATTGTTGAAAGTGCTGAAAAATTTTATGATAAATTAATAAATTTTTCAGAGAGTTTTGTTAAAATAGGCAATCAAATTGAATCACTTGGTAAAGTCTATGAACAAAGTGTTAACCAGTTCTCCAAGGGTCGTGGCAATTTGATTAGCAAAGCTCAAAATTTTAAAAATTTGGGATTAAAATCGCACAAAAAAATTCCTGAAATTTTAATTGATGAAATTGAGTTGGATAATAATGATTTAGTAGTTTTAGATGATTCTTCATTACCGCAAGTTAATTTAAATATTAATCAACAAGAAATAACAAAAAATAATAATTAGTTAACATTTGTTTTTTTTATGCGGGCGGTTATTTTTTTGCACTATACTTGAAGCTAATGGTCTTAATAGGGATTTATTTGGAATTAATAATTGATCATAAAATTCATTTTTTACTTGGTCCTTGGCTGATTGATCTTGAGAAGCGTTGGTAATTTTTAATTCGTTTAATTTTTGTAAATTATCTTTAAGACTATTATTAAAATCGGTAATATCCGAATCTTTAGCTCCTGATTGTAATTGAATTTCGGCTTGTTTCATAATTTCAGGCAAGAAATTTATGTCGATTCTTTTTAAGCGCATACCTACCTCAGGTCTTGTGGCATTTGGATTGCCTGTTAATGCATAACTACTAATTTGTTTTTGAAAAATTGCTCCAAATCTTCTTAAATCACTCGGTCTTAATTGAGGATTCCCTTCAATTGCCTGCCAATTATCTTCAAGATCTCGATCAGATTTTTCGCTAAAGCCTTTTAGGGCAATTGCCATGGTTATTATTTTGGTTATGTCATCTAAATCAAGTTTTTCTCCTTCGCCTTTACCTTTATCAAATTGGTTTTTAGTTGCTAAAATTATTTTTGCCAATTCGCTAAAATAAACTTGCTGATTGTTATCTTTAATTGCTTGTGAAATTGGGTTAGTTTCTTGATGGGTTGTTAATTTAAAATCATAACGAGTTTTATTGATTTGAGGGGGGAGTTGTTGGAAGTTGAAAACTTTGAGAATTATGCCCTTGGTATCCTTCATGTTCACCTGAAACAAGATCATGTGATCTTGAAGATTTATCTCTAAAATTATTTTTTAAGCGATAAAATAGGTTATTTTCAGCTCTTGAATTTGATGATACTTTATAAGATAATGCCATATAAAATCTTCGATAAGAATCTAATTTAGTAGTTAATTTAGCACAAACATTTTGAGTTTGGCTAAACATATTATTGCCTTCACCATATTTAATATTTGCTGTAAAAAATTTTAATCTAATCCCAGTTAATTTATTAAAATCTCCAGCGGCATTTTTCATGGCTTGAATATTTTCTGTATTATCGTCATAGATGGCAATTTCTAACTCATCATAATTTTTTTTATCTAGTGATTTTGTTTTGGCAAGTTTTCTTAAAAAATCCAGAGTTTGCAGATGTTTGTTAGCTAAGGGTTTATTAGCTGGATGAGATTTAATTAATTCATTCTTCACATCATCATTTACTTTAAAAGCATTAACTATTTCAGCATATTTTGTTTTAGATAAATCAGCATCTGTTAGAATTTCTAAACATTTTTCTTCATCTGAAGATTGTAATTTACTTGCATTATGTTTCCAATATCTTCTGGCTTGCTCAATTGAAGTTATTTTAGTATCATTTTTTACCGCATTTTCAAAAGGTTTCATTTTTGTTTGATAAAATCCTTTCCAATCATCTTCTTTTACATGAGCTAAATCATATGGTGTACTAACAAAATCAATTTTTAATGGAGGATTTTCAGAATCTTCAGAATTAGCTAAACCCTGATATACCTCATCAAAAGCTAATTGATTTTTCCATCTAGATATTTTCCTTCGAAAAAAAGAAGACGAATGCGGATTGAGGTTTATATTTGCAACTGTTCCTAAAATCCTGCCAGTTATTATTGCTAAATAATCTGGTTTAACTTGATTGCGTAAATGATTAAGTAAATGTGTATTGATATTGGCATTTTTATCAATCAAAGTATCGTCATTGTCAACCAAGGCAAGGGTGAATGTTCTAGCTTTTTTTTCAATATTAACAATATTTTGCATGTTATAAAATATTTAATTTAAATAAATAAAAATAATTATATTATATTTTAATTATGATAATTTAATTTATTTTAAAAATTTTTCAAGCTGTTTTTTGATTGCTAAAATAAATTCTTCACTGTAAAGATAATCTTTGCCATGCTCAACTTTGTTGGGATTAATGCAGATTGCTAAATCTTTAGTCATTTTTCCTGATTCAACACTTGCCACACAAGCTTTTTCTAATTTTTGACAAAAATCAATTAACTCTAAATTTTGGTCAATTTTTCCTCGAAATGCCAAACCACGACTCCAAGCAAAGATTGAAGCAATTGGGTTAGTAGAGGTTGGAATGCCTTTTTGATATTGGCGATAATGACGAGTGATTGTGCCATGAGCAGCTTCACTTTCTAAAATTTTGCCATCGGGAGTTATTAATACTGAGGTCATTAAACCAAGCGAACCAAAGCCTTGAGCAACTGAATCAGATTGCACATCGCCATCATAATTTTTACAAGCCCAAATAAAATTGCCATTCGATTTCAAAGCAAAAGCTACCATATCATCGATCAAGCGATGCTCATAGGTGATATTTTGTGAAGAAAATTTTTCTTTAAATTCGCTATCAAAAATTTCTTGGAAAATAGTTTTAAATCTGCCATCATATTTTTTTAGGATAGTGTTTTTAGTTGAAAGATATAATGGCCAATTTTTTTGCAAGGCTAAATTAAAACATGAGCGAGCAAAGCCGGTGATTGACTCGTCAACATTATACATTGCCATGGCAACACCGCTTGATTTAAATTTATGAACCTCATGTTCTATAACTTTTCCATCATCACCAACAAATTTAATTGATAATTTGCCAGCACTTGGAATTAAAAAATCTGTTGCTTTATACTGATCGCCAAAAGCATGTCTGCCAACAATGATCGGGTTTTGCCAATTACTAACAAGTCTTGGAACATTTTTGCAAACAATTGGTTCACGAAACACCGTACCATCTAAAATATTGCGAATTGTGCCATTGGGCGATTTCCAAATTTGTTTAAGATTAAATTCTTTTTGACGAGCTTCGTCAGCAGTAATCGTTGCGCATTTGATACCAACTTGATATTCCTTGATGGCATTACCTGCATCAATAGTGATTTGATCTTCACTTGCATCGCGTTTTTCAATGGCTAAATCATAATATTTTATGTTAAGATCTAGATAAGGCAAAATCAAATTTTCTTTGATCATATGCCATAAGACTCGAGCCATTTCATCGCCATCAATTTCAACAATGGGATTTTTTACTAAAATTTTTTTCATAATTTAATGTTGTAATAATTAAAGCTATTTTTTGCAATTTTTTTAAAATTTAAAATTAACATTTTTTAAAAAAATATTTAAAAACTAAAAATGATTTACGAAGCTAACCATACAAAATCATGGTTTTAGAGCATTTATCAAATATTTCTTAAAAAATTTATTAGTTTTGATGAATTAATTTAAGATGGTAATTTTATAATAGTCAAACGATGTATTTTAATCATGTTATCAATGATGCAGATGGTTAAAATATTAAAAAAAATGATTGTATTTTTTATTAAATTTGGCATTTAAAAATTAACCTAAAGATAAAAATCTAAAAGAAAAAAATAAATTGTTGACTTCTAATTAAAAATAATTTATTTATGAAAAAATTTATTTAATAAATAAATCATAATTAGGTTAGTTTTTTTAATATAAAAATCTTAATTATTTTAAAGATTATTTTATATGTGACAAAAATTAATTAATTTCATTTTTTATGAAAAGCTCAAATATTGCAAACAATCCATATTATCAGCAAATCAATAATTTCATTGAAGACAATACTAAATCTAATAGTGAAAAAGGTTTTTTCAAAGATCCTTTTGTAAGTGAAATTGAATGCGGGATAACTGAAAGACTTGGGCGAAAAGCCATGGCTTTAATAGATAATGGCGAGAGATATCAAATTGAAATTACTGATGATAACAATTTTGAAATATTTAGTTTTGATGTTGATAAAGTTAAGTCTCATATATCGGATAAGGAAAGAATTGCTCAAATAACAGCTTTATTTATTGATGCTATTGATCAAAGACAAATAAAAATTGATAGTTTAGCTGACGATGAAGTCATGCCCAAACATCATGATGGTGATGTTGAATTAAAAGAATTGCAAAAATATTTTAAAGATTTGGCGATTGAAAATCTAAAGAAAACTTCTAAAACTCTTAAAGAATTTATTTTTGTTGGAACTGAAAATAGTTTATCATTTTTAGTTAAAGAAAAAATTGTTGAAATGGAGTTTAATGAAAATTCAAGCAGATCTTCAATTTTTGTAAATTACGATACTGAAGATGATAAATTAAGAATTTTCTTTTGTGAAGCGGCTCAATATAGATCTAATCCCCAAAAAATTGAAATCGATAATTTAGAAGATTTAAAAACAATTTTAAAAAAAATAAAAACTTGTCACGAAACCTATTTAAATAGAAATGAGCGAACTGTCAATCAATATGGTAGAAGAATTATGCCGACTCTTCCAATGCGATCATCAATCAAACCTTCGACAAACCAAAATGGTAGCGCTCTTCAGGGTATAGATGAAAAAGAGTTAGGAAGTGTAAGAGATAGAGTATCGGCATTTAATAGTGTCGCGGCAAGTAAAGCGGAAAGTAAAATAGCTAATCAATCAAGATCTGAATCCCATCAAATTGAACGGGGACTTAAAAAACCTGGAATTGAAGATAAAGAACCTAAAATTATCTGTGAATTAGCTATTATAAGTTCTGGTAAAAGTGATTTAGAAGAAAATGCTTTAGAGTCTATCCAATCTCATCAAAATCCCTTAAACCATAATCTTCAGAACACTCATAATCCTCAAGAAAATCAAGTTAATTCTTCATTATTAAGAGATGGCCAGATTGTTTTAGAAAATTGTGATAACACTACTCAATCGCAGATTGCAAGGGGTTTTAGTTTGAGCGATAATACAAATGACCAGGTAGATGGTTCTAGTTTACCTGTAACATCCAAAGGAAGAAATTCTTGTACTGGTTTATTGAGAAGGAGAGGCAAAGGGTGTGAAATTCAATAAATTTGCAGAGGTTTTGTGATAATTTATAAATTTTAATTTAAAAATAAATAAGATAGATTTTACTAAATCTGTTAGTATTGCAAAAGATTTTTTCTAGCCTGCCAGCTTTTTTGGAATTGTTTTTATCAATAAAAAAATATTAAAAAAAATCTATAATTCGAATTTTATAGCTACTGACCGCAATTACACCTCCATAATTTATTTTAGTTAAAATTATTCATCATTAGAAATAAATCAAGATTTGCTTCAAAGGGATTTCTGACTTTATCTCTTCATCTAGTTTATGATAATGTTTTAAAAATTCTTCAACCAGTTCTTTTTGCTCCCAAAGCCTGATTGCAAAAAATTCATTTTTCTTTTCTTCTTTAATACTTCCTTTGAAACCTTCCCAAGAAACCAGCAAACCAAAATCAGCTTTAACTTTTTTGATTGTTCCTGAAAGGCGATCTAAAATATCAATTCCAACCGCTGAGCCCGATTTTACTTGAATACAAATTTTAGGATTTTCAAAACCTAAATCTCCTTTGGCTGCCAAAATATCAACTTAAAAAAATTTTTTATTTTTAAAATCAACTATGATTCTTAGAAATTTCAGAAATTTGATGATCAAGCCAGCCTTCAGCTCCATCTAATATTTTAGTGCCCTCATTAATCATATCGTATATTTTTTTTATGTTAATGTTATTAATTTTTTGTAAGTTAAAATTATTTTTTTTATCCACCGGATATCTAAAAGCTTCAGATAATTTGTCATGTTTATCAAATTCTTTAATAATATTTTTTAGCATTGAAAAATCCTCATTTTCGTTAATTAAAGATTCTTCTTCCCCAATTTCTTCTGATAAGTTTTTTAGATTTTTTAAACATAAATCGTATAAATCTATAAGATTATGAGAAAGTATTATTTTTTTATAGCTATCATCAAAGGAGTTGTTATTAATTAGAAGAATAGCTTTATTACTTAATAAAATTAAGTTTTTTAACTGAAGTTCTAAATAATGTCTGTAAAGATAAATTATTGGATAAACTATGCCGGATCGATTTAAAGTTCGTTTTTTTTCTATGATATGTTCGCAAAGTATATTTGCTGAATCTTTATAGCCTGATGCGTAAAGAGAAAAAAAATTATCTTGATAATGTTTAACAAAATGCTTATCGTTTAATAAAATTTCAATATCATCAATCCAATTGGTTCCTTTTGGGTCGAATATTGATGAATTATTTTTTTCATAAAAATCTTCTTTGTTAGTCATAAGTTTTTAATTTTCATTAAATCATTTTCGAGCTCTTTCAAGCTTTCTTGTTTTTCTAGTTTTTTTTGAATTTCTTTAAATTTTTGATATTCGTTTCCTGATTTTTCAACTGCAATTTTGTGAGTTATTGTTCCTGCATGTTTTAAAATCTCTCTGCCGTTAAGTTGCAAGATTGAATCAAGTTTTGCAATCCAATCTTTCATATACATTGCAATTCTTTGATTTGCCATCGTTTCGGCAAATGCCAAATATTGCTCAACCAAAAGCCCAAGCAATTTAATTTCGCTTTCATCTAAATAATTTTTGCCAATTTCAGAATCTTTTTTAGTGATCGATTTTTCGGTTTTTTTGTCATAAGATTTCATGCCCATAAAAGGCAAATTGCCATCAGACCTTTTGTAAATCAACTCTGCTGCAGTTTGCTTGCTTATTGCCCATAAAAGCTTGTTTTGGACAATTTGAAAAAATTCAATTGTCTTTTCATCTTTGGCGTCATAATCAATGCTGGTTGCGTAAATATCTTTAATTTTTTGATAGAAGAAGCGTTCAGAAAGCCTAATTTCACGAATTCTTTCTTGCAATTCATCAAAATAATTCATCGACTTGCCAGCTTTAAAGCGATCATCATTTAGTGCAAAACCTTTAACAATATATTCTTTTAAACGATTAGTCGCCCAAATGCGAAATTGTGTGCCTTGCTTTGATTTTACCCGATAACCAACAGAAATTATGACATCAAGGTTGTAATAATTTGTGGCTTTTTGTTGAAATTCGGAATTTCCGAATTTCTTCATGGACTGGCTTTCTAAAAGCTCTCCTTCAGTATAAATATTTTGAATATGTTCGTTGATGGTAGATTTTGCCTTGCCAAACAAAACCGCCATTTGTTCTTGATTAAGCCAGACGGTTTCTTGCTGTAATTCAACATCAAGTTTAATTTTGCCATCCTCGCTTTGATAAAGTAGGATTTGCGGGGAGGGTTGGTTTTGTTGGTTATTTGACATAGTTTAGTTTGTTAGTGTTTTGCGTGTTTTTAATATTAAATATTTGGTGTATTTTAGTTTTTTTATATAGTTTTCCATGTAATTGGAATATGGTTGCTGATTTTGGTTGATTGGAAGTGGCATTTTTTTTCTTTATATTTTGTTATAATTTATTTTGTGATTAATGCTATATTTTTTCTTAATTACAAAATGCTTTGATTTAAGTTTGATATATTTTCAATCAACACAAATTGCTTATGATTATCTATCTTAATCATATAAATCAAGCTTGGTCATGATTTTACTAAGTCTTAAATTTATGCTTGATTGCCAATATTATTTAAGAGCTCGAACAAGGTTGCCAAGGATAATTAAGTAATTTTTTGCTGATGAATATTATAAATATGGGGAAGGAAAATTTGCAAAAGGATTTTTGAAATTTTTTTAGTTTATTAACAATAAAAACGAGAAAAAATATAGTGGTTTTTTTAAAGTAAGTGGCGGGAGTGACGGCAGTCATATTGTAGGCTTTGGAGATTTGTAAATAAAGGATTTATGGTTTTATAAAAAACCTATTTACCCCCATTTTTACCCCCAAGATTGCTTATGACTATAAATTTATATTTATACTTTCCTGAGAACTAGATGCGTTATTTTGTGTCGAGATAAGTTAGGCGATAATCACAAAAATCAGGACTCAATCCATTTTTCTTTTCATGCTCCAGCTTCCATTTTTCTGCTTCAATTAATGCATTTTTTATTTTTCCATCAATTATGCCGCAATCTTCATGAAATATTGCTCCCTCTAATTGAACAAGACTAGAAAATCTAGGTAAGTCTTTTTTGTGTTTTTCAAACAAATCAGGATTTAATAAAACTTCTTCAAGTGTTATTTTTTCATTAATAAGGCCAATTATAGCTTTTTTAAAATTTGTTTGTCGAAATTTCGCTTCTCTGAAATCCGTTTTATTTAAATCCGCTCCTTGTAAATTAGAAAATATTAAATTTGTTTTTCTTAAATTTGCCATTGATAAATCCGCTTCCTGTAATTGCATTACTATTAAATTAGCTTCTTGTAAATTAGCTCTCTCTAAGTTTGTTTTTTGTAAATTAGCCTCTTGTAGAATTGCTCCCTGTAAATATGATTCTTGCAAATTGGCTTTATATAAATTTGCTCCTGATAGATCCGCTCCTTGCAAACTAACTCCCTGTAAGTTTGCCTCCTCCAAGTTTGCTTCTTCTAATTTTGCGCCATGAAGCCATATACCTTGTAGATTTGCTTTGACTCCTACTTCGTCTTTTTTTAGTCCTGATTTTTTCATTCCTACAATGTATTTTTTAATAAATTCTGCTGAGTATGCTCGGATATCAAGCATTTCATAAATTTTGATCCATTGTATTACTGGTTCTCCAAATTGACCTTTTCCTAAATATTCTTTTTCATCTATTTCTGTGTAATTTTCTATGCATTTACCTTTATTGGCTATGAAAATTTTAAATTTTGAGACTATACCAGTTCTGTTATCAATCTTAATTATTAGTTCTTTTTCTCGATATTCAGTTTTTTTAGGTTTATAGGTTAAAACATCATAAATTTGAAAGTAATGAGGTTTAGGTAAAAGTTGCATTTGCATTGCTTCCAATGCCAAAGTACCATCCTTAAATGCTTTTAAATGGTCAGTTGCTTTATTGGTTAAATCGCTAATAAGTGCACTTCTAGCGTTGTATTCATTGCTCATGGTATTAAAAAATATTGCATAAATTGCAATTAAGGCACTAAAAAGCGCTACCAATCCTGTGTTATAGCATACAAAAAAAACTATTATTAATAATAGATACGCAAGTTTATTTTCTTTGGATGTGTTACCCAATCTTACCAAATAGTTTTGGAGTAATTTTGATAAAAATTTGAAGTCCATATTCTAATCTTAATGTTAGTATGCTAAGGAATTTATTAGTTTTAATATTTCTAACTTTTCCAATAATTGAAAACCAAATCCAAAAACTAATAAAGCTAATCCTACTCTGAATAGTAGCGGATGGTTTAAGTAGGCTATATAAACTCTTCCTCCGTCTTTTGTGCCAGTATAAGGCGCGCCATCTTCTTTATATTTTCCAAAAGCTATTGCGATCAGAAGTGATCCTGTAGTAGTTTTTTTTAGTAAGTGGCGGGAGTGACGGGACTTGAACCCGCGGCCTCTTGCGTGACAGGCAAGCGCTCTAACCAACTGAGCTACACCCCCAAAGGGAAGAAAAATTATGAATTAAAAAAACAAAATTTTTATTATTAGGTTTATAAAAATTAGGTTAAAAATATTATTTAACAACTAATATAAAATAAAATTTAAAATTTTATTTAAGAATTTTTAAAACTTCGTAAATTTTTATAAAAAATGGTGGGTGATGACAGGCTCGAACTGCCGACCCTCTCCTTGTAAGGGAGATGCTCTACCAACTGAGCTAATCACCCAATTTCTAAAATTAGAATAATTATGATTGAATTGTTTTTGAATTTCAATAGTTAATTTTGCAAAGCTTAAATTTAAAAAAAATATTTTCTCACCCCAATCTCCAAACCTCATTCTAGCCAACAGTCGTTGCGTAAGGGCAAGTTTTTAACTTGCCCGAAAGCACGACCAAAAAAAATTTATAATCTCACCCCAATCTCCAAAATCTATTCTATACTCCCGTCGTTGCGTAAGGGCAAGTTTTTAACTTGCCCGAAAGCACGACCTAAAAAAATTTATAATATCTTTAGGCAATAAAAAACCCCTACGCTAAATTTAACGTAAGGGTTTTTATTAAAGAAACTATTTTACAGAATCTTTCAATGCTTTACCTGCAGAGAATTTAACTCTTTTTGAAGCTTTGATTTGGATTTCTTTTCCAGTTTGAGGATTGCGTCCTTTTCTTGGAGCAGTTTTAACTACTTTATAAGTTCCAAAACCAATTAAAGTTACGGCATCGCCTTTTTTCAAAGCTTTAGTAACTGTTTTCAAAAAGGCTTCTAAAGCAGCACCAGCGTCTTTTTGTGAAAGTCCAGTTTGATTAGCAATTTCTTTAATTAAGTCTGTTTTATGCATAAATGATCTCTTTTATGTTAATATTAAAAAAAATTAAAAACTAACTTATACTTCGTCTACTTTGATTTTCAACTAGGTACTTGCTAGTTCCTAACAAATAACTTAAAGCCTTAAAAAATTTAAAGCAACTGTTTATTTTAAAAAAAGTGAATTTTTTTTGTTTATTAAGTCAATGATATCTTAGTTTGGTAAAAAAATTGTATTTTCGCTGGCAATGAAATCAAGGCTTGAGTCATGTTTTTCAACAATTAATAATGGTTTGAACTCTTGAAAGTCGTATCCTAAACCAATTGTTTTAATTTTGGAATTATCGCGTTGTAGGTGAGCTATTGTTTTGTCATAATATCCCGCTCCCATTCCCAGTCTTCGACAATTTTTATCAAATGCAACTAAAGGGGTGATGATTATATCTGGTAAAATTTTATGCTGTGAAGATGGTTCAAAAATTTTATGATATTTTTGGTTAGCAATTAATTTTACTGTTGGGTTATATTCAATAAAATCAAGGATATTGGAGTTGTTATTAATTTTGGGAAGAGCGATGATAATATTATTTTCAAATAAAAAATTAATAATTTTATCGCATTTAACTTCATTGAAAGCGCTGATATAGCAGGCAATTTTAAGGTTTGATAGCTCGGGAATTTTTTTTAAAATATTAGTGATAACATTTTGACAAATTTGATTTGATCGATTATCAACTTCTAGTGAATTAAGTTGCATTCGTAATTGTTGATAATTATTACGAATTAGTTTTTTTTGTTGAGAAATATTCATTGTAAATAATATTTAATAAAAAAACTTAAATCTAATATTCTTGAATTTTGTTGATAATTTTAGTAAGATAATCATTGATGTTATCGGTGCTTTCGCTTATTGCTTCTAGCACTTCATCTTCTGAATATTTTTTGTTCTCAGTGTTTAAGTGTGAATTTATTTGAGAAGAGTTAGTGGTTTGGGAATTTTTAGAAATTTTAGTTTTAAGATTTTTTAATTCCTCTTCCATCATTAAACAAGTGATAACCAATAAAGTTTTTTCATCGATATTGCCAAGACTAGAGTTTAATTTGTTGATGCGATTATTTAATTTATCTGCACAGTTAAGGATTTTGTTTTGATCACTTTCTTTACAGTCAATTTTATAATTTGATTTTAGGATTTTAATTTCAACTATCATGATTTTTTAAGATGTCTTCAATTTTGATAATATCATTTTGCACCGCATCAACAATATTACTGGCTTGGTTACGAAAATGAAGAATTTTTTGAGTTAATATTTTATTTTTTTCCCGTAAAAATTCAGCTTCCTTTTCAAAATCATTCAACATTTGAGTGAGGCGAGTAATTTCTTTGTTTTGATTTTCAATGGTGAGTTTTTGATCAATGTTTGCTATTGGTTTTGATGAAAAAGATTCATTAAGCATTTTATCTTCAACAGCACTTTGCTGAATTTTATCTTTGATAATTTCTTCAAGATTTTTTAAAGTATTGGCAAGCTTTTTACGAGAATTTTCAAATTTTTTTTCGGCTGACATTTCGCTCATAATAAGTTTAAAATTTTTAAGTTCGATAATCTTTGTTAATTTTAATATATTCTTCGTTAAGGTCACAAGTCCATACCGTAGCACTTTTAGAACCAATTGCTAAATTTACAGAAATTTTAACTTCAGAATTTTTTAAATATTCGTGAACTATTTTTTCATCATAATTGGGATGTTTAGCACCTTTACTGGTAAGAGGATGATCGCCAATTTTAATCAGTAATGATTCTGGATCAGCTTCTTCACATGATTTACCAACCGCCATAACAATTCTTCCCCAGTTTGGATCGCAACCGGCAATCGCAGTTTTAACTAGCGGAGAATTGGCAATCGCCATCGCAACTTGCTTAGCTTGAATTTTGGTGCTAGCTTGTTCAACCGATATTTCGATAATTTTTTTTGCACCTTCGCCATCGATGACAATTTTTTTGGCAAGCTCTAAACATAACTCGTTAAGAGTTGAGATAAAATGTTTTATTTCTTCGCTATTGGAATCGCATATTTCGTGATCGCCAATGGCATTTGCACAAAATAATAAAACCGTATCATTGGTTGATTGATCTGAGTCAACAGTAATTGAATTAAAGCTTTTTTCAACAGCATCTTCAAGAATTTTTTGCAAAGTGTTACCGCTGATTTTAGCATCGGTAAAAATATAGCTAAGCATGGTTGCCATATCCGGAGAAATCATTCCTGAACCTTTAGCAAAACCAACCAGATGGACTGTTTTATGTCCAATTTGACAAGAGCGACGAACAATTTTTTTAGTAGTATCAGTAGTCATAATGGCTTGAGCAGCTTTATCCCATAACTCTTCCTGATTTTCTTGATGGTTGATTTGTGATTCAATCATTGGCTTAATTGCCTGACAAATTAAATCAACTTTTAAAGTTTCACCAATCACTCCCGTAGAAGAAACATAAACTTCATCTTGATGACAACCAAACTCTTTAGCAACTTCGTTGACTGTTTTTATAACTGCTTCATCACCAATTTTACCAGTAAAGGCATTAGCATTTCCCGAGTTAACAATTAATGCTTTGGCATGATGTTTTTCAATAATTTTTTTACACCATTTAATTGGCGAAGCAGGCATTGAGGATTTAGTAAAAACCCCGGCAACATTCGCTCCCTTCGGAAAGTGAATGACAAGTAAATCATCGCGGTTTTTATATTTTAAACCACAGTTAGTGGTATAGATCTTAATGTTATTGAACATTTATTATTAATAAATAATTGAAATTGTTAAAAATTATTTTTTTTAATTTTAGTAATTTTTGGTGAGTTTTTTTTGGTAATTTAGAAGTTAAGATTTAATTTTTCCAGCGAAATCTTTAACAATTTTTAAAGTCTCTAAGATGATTTGGTCATTAGATATTTCTTGATTCATAATTTTGACAATTGCTGATCCAACCACAACTGCATCGCATCCCAATTGTGAAAACTCTTGAGCTTGATTGGGATTTTGAATACCAAAGCCAATAGCAATTGGAAGTTTAGAACATGATCGTAAATTTTTTAAATTTTCAATGTTATCCTGACTTTGAGCTAGCTTGGTGCCAGTGATTCCCAGCATTGAAATCAAATATAAAAAGCCACTGGCATTTTTAATAATTTTTTTCATTCTTGATAATGGCGTACTTGGGGCAATTAAGCGAATAAAATCAAGATTAGTTTTTTTAATTTTACTGACAACTTCTTGCTCTTCTTCAAATGGTAAATCAACAATTAAAATTCCATCAAAACCTGCTTGTTCAACATCTTGAAAAATATTTTCTAATCCATATTTCAACAACGGGTTAAAATAGGTCATCATAATTAAAGGAGTATGGTGATTGGTTTTACGAAATTCTGTGCTCAGTTCTAAAACCTTTTTTAAATTCATGCCACGGGCAATTGACCTCTTGGAAGCGTTTTCAATAATTGGTCCATCGCCAGATGGATCAAGAAAGGGAACGCCAATTTCAATTAAATCAACACCATTATTAGCTAAATTATTTAATACTGTTAATGAGGTTGCAAAGTCTGGATCTCCAGCGCAAAGATAAGCGATAAAACCGCAGTGATTATGTTTTTTTAATTCGTTAAATTTATTTTTAATTCTTTTCACAATTTAAATCCTAAATGTTGGGCAACAGTATTGATATCCTTATCTCCTCGCCCTGAGAGATTGGTGATAATAATTTGCTCTTTATTCATTGTTTTGGCTAGCTTGCAAGCAAAAGCAATGCCATGAGCTGATTCTAAAGCTGGAATAATTCCTTCAGTTTTGCAAAGCAATTGGAATGCTTCCAAGGCTTCATCATCCGTAGCGCTAACATAGTTAACGCGATTAATTTCATGTAAATAAGCATGCTCTGGACCAATTCCTGGATAATCAAGACCTGCAGAAATTGAATGGGCATCGTCAATTTGACCATCTTCATTTTGCAGGAAAAAAGTTTTATTGCCATGAAGAACTGCAACACTGCCTTTGGCAATTGATGAGGAGTGTTGATCGGTATTAAGACCTTTGCCTGAAGCTTCAACGCCGTACATTTGCACCGGATCATCGATAAAATCATGGAACAAGCCAAGAGCATTTGATCCACCTCCAATACAAGCAATTAATGCATCGGGAAGTTTATTTTCATATTTTAAAATTTGCTTTTTTGCTTCCTTGCCAATGATTGAATGAAAATCACGAACCATCATCGGGTAAGGATGAGGACCAGTAACTGTTCCAAGTAAATAATAAGTGTCATTGGCATTGGCGATCCAATCGCGCATCGCTTCATTGATAGCGTTTTTTAGACTTTTTGAACCGGTTTCCACTGATTTTACTTCTGCTCCAAGTAGTTTCATACGAAAAACATTCGGAGCTTGACGAGCAATATCTTTAGCACCCATGTAAATAGTGCAGGGCATTGAGAATAATGCGCAAACTGTAGCAGTAGCAACACCATGTTGACCAGCTCCTGTCTCGGCGATAATTCGTTTTTTGTTAAGTCTTCGTGCCAAAAGAATTTGTCCAATACAATTATTGATTTTGTGAGATCCGGTGTGGTTAAGCTCGTCTCTTTTTAGATAAATTTTTGCTCCATTGAGATGGTCACTAAGTTTTTTGGCAAAATATAAAGGGCTGGGTCGACCAACATAATGTTGCAAGTAGTAAGAGAGTTCTTCTTGAAATTTTTTATCCTTTTTAGCTTTGAGATATTCTTTTTGAAGTTCAAGAACTGCGGGCATTAGTGTTTCAGCAACATAACAACCGCCAAATTGACCAAATTTTCCAGCGTTGTTGGGTTGTTTGTATCTGGGTTTTTTATTGTTATTGTTGGTTGAGGAGTCAGTCATTTGCTGGAGTTATTTTGATTATTTTTTAATTTTTAATTTTTAATTTTTTAAAAAATTAAATGTTAACAGTAATTGTGAATATTAATAGAATAAAAATTTTTTTATTAAAAGTAGTTAATCATTAATTTTTAAAAAAAAAGATGATTTTTTCCAATTCTACAATCCTGATATTTTTTTTCCAGAATAAATTTTGAAGTTTTTTTTTGATTAATTTTTTTCAAGTAAATTTTTTAAACAAAATAAATTTAGTTATTGACATTAAGTTTTTGTCCCATAAATTTACCTAAAAATTCCATTTAATTCCAAATTATTCCAAAAAATTCCATAAAATTATGGCATTATTCTTATCAACCTTTACCAATAAAGTCGATGCTAAGGGCAGAGTTTCTGTACCTTCCCAGTTTCGTGCGTCATTGGTTAGTGATAATTTTGCCTCGATGGTGGTTTATGAGTCATTTATTAATGATTGCGTAGAGGGTTGTGATTTGGAAAGAATTAAAAAAATTTCTGAGTCGATTGATAATTTGGATCCTTATTCTGAAGAAAGAGATGCATTTGCAACTGCAGTTTTGGGAGGTTCAGTTCAGTTAAGTATTGATGGTGATGGTCGAGTAATTCTTCCAGAAAATTTACTTAAAAAAGCTAAAATCAAAGATTTAGCAGTTTTTGTGGGAAAGGGTTCAACATTTGAAATATGGGAACCAAAACGGTTCGTCGAATATATGGATCAAGCTAAATCTCAAGCTAAATCTAAACGCAATTTATTGAGGTTAAACAAATGATCAATGAATTAGCCTTTAATCCAAATCAACCTCACATTCCAGTAATGCTTAATGAAGTTTTAAGTTTTTTAAAACCTCAAGCTAATGAAATTTATTTTGACGGAACTTTTGGAGCGGGAGGTTATTCTTCAGCGATTTTGCAAAGTTGCAATTGCCAAGTATATGCGGTAGATCAAGATCATACGGTTGATAAATTTGTAAAAAAATTACAAGAAAATTTTCCTAAAAATTTTCACTTTGCTTATGCAAAATTTTCTCAAGTTAAAGAAGTTCTTAGGTCATTTGCTGTTGAGCAAGTTGACGGAGTGGTTTTAGACATCGGTGTATCGTCAATGCAATTTGATGAAAAAATCCGCGGATTTTCTTTTGATTCGCACGATAAATTAGATATGAGAATGAATCAAAACCAAGAATTAAGTGCTTTTGAAGTAGTCAATAATTTCAGTGAAGAACAATTATCTGAAATTATTTATAAATTTGGTGATGAACCAAAAGCAAAAAAAATTGCCCGAAAAATTACAACTCAACGCTGTAAGCAAACGATTACTAGTTGCTGTGAATTGGCTGACATAGTTAGATCTCTCTATGTTGGATATTATAAAACCGATCCAGCAACTAGAACTTTTCAAGCCTTAAGAATATATGTTAATAATGAGTTAGAGGAGCTAAGCCAAGCTTTAAAAAACTCTTTAGAAATTTTAAAGAGCGGAGGAAGAATGGTGGTGGTAACTTTTCACTCATTAGAGGACAAAATTGTTAAAGATTTTTTTCGCGAAAAATCAGGCTATTTTAAAGGTCAATCACGATATTTACCTGATTTAAATCCAGTGTTAAATATCGAATTAAAATTATTAAACAAATCTGCAATTGAGCCAAGTGATCTAGAGGTAAAGAGAAATCCAAGATCGCGTTGTGCAAAATTAAGATCTGTTGTAAAGTTATAAAAAACACTCTTAGGTTAAAATTATTTTAGTAAAAATAATTTTAACTAATGTATAAAAAATTTATTAATAAAAATTAACTATGAAAGCTTTTTGGCAAAATTTAAATAAAGTTTATTTTTTAAATTCCCTAGTTATTGGACTTTTGTTAATTAGTATTTTTTCTTTGTATTTCGTTCAATACCAAGTAGAGAATTTACAAGATGACATCGCTAAAACTAAAAATGAAATTTCTTCGCTTGAAGATGAAATTAGGTTGCTTGAAGTTGAGTGGGTTTACTTAACTCGTCCTGAGAGACTTAGAACATTAGTTGCTAAATATTTAAAAAACAATGGCTATGCTTTGGCAAGTCAAATTAAAAGTGTAGAAGAGTTAGAAAAATTTTATCCCGCAAGTTATCAACAGGAAACTCATGAAGATCAATCAAGCTCATCAAGTGATTCTATAATTATTCCTTTCTAGTTAAAATTTAAGTTTCTATTAATTTGCTAATAACAAATATTTTAAAATTGATTTTTTAAATTTTTTTATAATATTTTTTTTAAAAATTTAAATAATTTTTTATTTGATTTAAAAAAAATCTTAAATACAAATGGTTTGTTTATAGTTTGATAATTAATAACTATTTTAAAGTGTTAATGTTTTAGTTTTTAAAATTAAACTTAAATAATTATTGATTATAATTATAGATTCAATTCCTTAAAATTTTACTAGGAAATTTGTAAAAATTTTAATAAAATTAAATTAAATTTGCTATGCCATTAAATGGAAAAAATATTAGTAAGGGTTCTTATGATTTTCAACAAGATTCCCAAGGTCTTTATAATTTTCGAATGGATTCGCGAGGTCCCAATTTACCTGATTTGGGGGGTCAAATAGCTCTGGCAACTTTATATGCTAGTTTTTTTTCATCTCAAAATAACCATGGTAATGATAGAAGAAAATATCGGACAAAAGTGGGTAAGTATAATAAATTAAAAAGAGCAAGAGAGGGTAAATTATTAAATAAAAAGGAAGTCGCTGAAACATCAAGAATTAGCCAACTTAAATCAAAAACTACTGATTCTAGTAAAAATACAACAACTGATACCGATGTTTTATCAAGTCACAAAATTAAATATCCTTCTGGCTATGAAGAGCCTAAATTGCAAAGAAAAGATATCCCTCTTGATCTCAGAAATTCAAATCCTATAAGTACTGGTTCTGATGTTATTAGATCTGAGGTTAGTAGTCCTTCTATGGGTTCTAAGGATAAGGTTTTTAAAGCTTCGCGTCAAATTCTATCGCAAGATGATTTATCACAAAACCTAGATAAGGATTTATCTATTGTATCCTCTAAAACTATTTGGTCTGAAGGTCAATCAAAACCAGTTGTTTTTAAAGAATCTTTTAAAACCCGTCAATCAGGGGCAGTTTCATGTCAAAATGGCGAAACAGCATCATCAGTTTTGCAAAGTTTTATTATTAGTCAGGGAGTTACCCAGTTGGCTAAAATTTTCTATCTATCATATAATTCACAAAAAATTGAATTTTTTGAAGGAAGAGGCGAAACAACATCTTATAATCTTGATTTTTCTGATCCTAGACCAGTTATTCTAAATACACTAAGATCTTTAAATCCTTCATATGATGCAATAACAAATTCTTATAATTTTACCAAAAGTAATTTAAAATATCAATTTAGATTAATTAATAAATCATTAAATGGAATTGAACAAGAATATGTTTACAATACAGTTTATGATACGAGCGATAATTTTCTTTGTTCAAATTTAATATCTGCACCTAATTTTCCGCCCAATGCAACTTCATATAATTCAACTACTCCCATTACTTTTACTCCATTACCAGTTACTAATTTTTCAAACTCAAGTTTAATATTATATGATAATTATTCTTGTACGGTTTCAAATAATTTACTAACTCTTAAAAACAACGGCAATCTTAGTTATTCATTTGAAAGAGTTTTGGATAGTGGTGGTGAAATAGCGGGTTTAAATTTAACTAATCATAAATCTGGATTATCGGAATTTTTAAATATTTCAAATGGAACTCTAACATCATCCAATGGAACTGTTAGCGCTTTAAGTTTAGTAGATGGAGTTTATAAATTGCCTTTAAAAGAAGAAGCAGTTGTTTTAGATTATAATCTTATGAGAAATACTTATGATTTAAAAACCAAAGATGGTCAAGAAATTGTGTCATGTTCAAATATAACATTGGTAAAACCTGATTCCAGTGAGCCATTCTTTCCTCCCGCTACTCCCTCACCAAATCCTATTTTACCTGTTTCGATAACATATTGCAGGAATAGCAATATTTGGGTTACTGATTTTAAAAATGGAACTACATATAACTTTGAAGCAAATACATCAGCTGTAAGTCTAGCAGATGTTAACAAAAAAATAAAAGAATTCTGCGAACAATCTTCAGAAAAAAACTTTTTTAACTACATGGTAGAAAATGTTAAGAATTTTTCAAATTTTTTTGGTTCAGAAAAGAAAGATTGTTATATCGATCCAAAAGACATAACTCCTAACAATATTAAAACACTCTCCAAGCTTTTAGGTGATGTTCTAAATAAAACTGATGGTACCCAGAATATTGAAAAAATTAATAACTTAATAAGTCATGTTAAAAAAATTGAAAATATCACCAATTCTTCACATTTCGAACAAGATCAATCAGTTTGCAAATCTTCAGATGACAATGATAATGGTGTAAAAATTTTGCCAATAGTTTTGCCAATTGTTGCAGCAATCTTGATTGGAGTAGCAGCTAAATCAATCCGTCAATTATACAAGTCTGGTGTTGCTCAATTAAATCGTCGTTAAGATTAAAAATTAATTGTTTAAGAAGAGAGTGAATTTCTAATTAATTATTTTTAAATTAATTTGATCGTTTAGGTTTAAAAATATTTTTTAATTACAGCTTTAAAACGAAATAATTATTTAATAAATATTAAATAAACACTTTAATAAATTACAATTTTCATATTATTAGTTAAGTTAGTAATATTAAATGATTTTTTTTGGTTTATTAAGTTGTTATTGATATTAATATCCTCATTTCTTATAAGATTTGGTCTTTTTTGAATTTCTTCTATAAATTTATTTCTAATCAATTTATTTCTTGGGTAAATATAAAAAAATTCCATTTCAACCATTTTCTTTTCAAAGGGTTTTAATTTTATTTTGCTTTTACATGGGCATTTCAACATTTTTATAAGTTCTTTAATACTTTCAAAATCATATTCAATTTTAGTTTTTACGACTATATTATTTTTAGTTAAATTATTATAAACTAAATTAACTTTAACTATTTTACCTAAGATAGAATTTTTTTTATCATAATCTAATACAACTTCAACATTTTTGTTGTTATTTATTAATAAAAAATTGGTGTTAATAAAAAAATTTTCTACTTTGTTTGAGTATGATTGGTAAAATATATAGTCTAGGTAAATTGGACTGCATTTAAAAAAATTGTTACAAGCTAAATTATATGACTGAAGGCAAATAAAGATGGTAAAGATAATTGCAATAAGCTTTAGAATAATTTTAAGAAGGGGGTGCATTTTTAGAAAAATTACTATTTTAAAATTAAAAAATAACTATAAAATGAGAGTTAATTGGATTAAAATTATTTTTTTGAAAATTATCCAAGCACTATAAGTTATCATAAAAAAAATAAAATGACAATGCAAATAATTGCTTTTAATGAGCCTTTTAATAAATTTAAGCAATGGCTTGATGAAGCCAACACTGATAATAGAATTGTTGAGCCTACTGCAATGAATCTGGCTAGCGTTGATAATAAAAATTGTCCATCAAATCGAATGGTTCTTCTAAAAAAATTTGATGAGCGAGGATTTTGTTTTTTTACTAATTTAAATAGTCGTAAAGCTCAAGAAATCTCAGCTAATCCCAATGTTAGTTTATGTTTTTACTGGGGGGTTTTGAGTAGGCAAATTAGAATTGAGGGAGTTGCCAAAAGAGTTAGTGATACAGAAGCCGATGAATATTTCAAAAGCCGAGCTCGTCAAAGTCAAATCGGGGCATGGGCTTCCAAACAGTCAACAGAAATGAAACAATGGAGTGAGTTTGAAGAGCGAATTAGTTATTATGAAGAAATATTTCGTGATAAAGAAGTTAAAAGACCAGAGTTTTGGTCTGGTTTTCGAGTAGTTCCTAAAGTTATTGAATTTTGGAGTGAAGGAAAATTTCGTATTCACCATCGTCAATGTTATGAATTGGTTGGTCAGGGATGGCAAACAAAAACACTTTATCCTTAAATTTAATTACTTAACTTGTGTTAAGTTTTTTAATTGTTAACAATTAGTAATTAATAAAAAATACTCTTTAAAGTTAATTAAAATTATAAAATATGCAATTTAGTGTTTTATGTGAACAATTTCTCGAAAATCTTGCTCAAGAACTTGAAATAAAAGACAAGCAAAGTAATTTAGAAATTGAATATAGCGACGGTGTTTTGAATATTACGATTGTTGAAACTGGCAAAATGTATGTTATTAATCGTAATTCTGGTAATCAAAAAATATGGTTTTCCTCGCCATTTAGTGGAACTGATTATTTTGCTTTTAATCAACAACAAAAACAATGGTTATCAGCGAAAGATATTGAGCTCTCCTCAAAATTAACCGCTGAATTAAAAAATTATTTAACTTAAAATTTAATTTATGAAAAAAATATTATTAATCCAAGGAGATGGAATAGGACCAGAGGTTGTTAATCAAACTCAAAAAATAATTAAGTTTTTTAATGATCATACTGATAAAAAATTCTCAACTCAAGATGCTCTTTTAGGGGGAATTGCTTATGATCAATATCAAACACCTTATCCTTTGGAAACTTTAAAATTAGCCAAAGAAGCAGATGCTATTTTACTTGGAGCGGTTGGAGGTGTAAAATGGGAAAGTTTAGAATATAAACATCGTCCAGAGCGAGGATTGTTAGGAATTCGTAAAGATCTTGAATTATTTGCTAATCTTCGTCCAGCAAAAGTTTTTAATGCCTTAGCCGATAGCTCAACTTTAAAAAGAGAAATAGTTGCAGACCTTGACATCATGATTATTCGAGAGTTAACGGGTGATTTATATTTTGGCGAACCAAGAGGAGTTAAAACTTTAGAAGATGGTTCAAAGCAAGGAATCAATACTATGACTTATAACTCTAAAGAAGTCCAAAGAATTGCTAAAGTTGCTTTTGATTTGGCAAAAATTCGCAGTAAAAAACTTTGTTCAGTGGATAAAGCCAATGTAATTGAAACTACTGAGATGTGGCGTGAAGAAGTTATTAAAATCCAAAAAGAATCATATCCTGATATTAATTTAAGTCATATGTATGTTGATAATTGTGCAATGCAGTTGGTTAGAAATCCAAAGCAATTTGATGTATTGGTTACGGGTAATATGTTTGGCGATATTTTGTCAGATATTGCTTCGATGTTGACTGGATCATTGGGAATGCTTCCTTCAGCATCTCTTGGAGCAAAACAAAGCAATGGTAAACAATTTGCTTTGTATGAACCAGTTCATGGTTCTGCTCCTGATATTGCCGGTAAAAATATTGCCAATCCTTTAGCAACTATTTTAAGTTTAGCGATGATGTTTAGATATTCTTTTGATTATAATTATGAGGCTGATGCAATTGAAAAAGCTGTTGCAAATGTATTAAATCTGGGTTACCGAACTGCTGATATCGCAAAGCCTAATGAAAAAACTGTATCATGTTCTCAAATGGCTGATAAAGTTGTTGAAGAATTAGATAAAATATTGGCTAATTAATGGTATTAATTATTAATTTTTGGGCTAATTTTAAATTAACAAAATTTTGTGAAAATAACCAATACCGCTCTTAAAATTTTTATAGGCTTGAAAATTTTTTGGCATGGGTTTTTTTTTAGACAAAATAATTTTTTATTTTTTTCTTTAGTAATTTTATTAGTTTTTTTAAATCAAGTTCAAGGAGCTGGTTTAAGGAAAACCTCTTTTGATAACAGAGAAATTTGCGAGAGTAATAAGGGAGTATGGCATGAATTTGGAAATGGTTGTGCAGATGATTGCTATTCTAAGTTTGATGAATTTGCGGTATGCAGTCAAGCCCGAACTTTTGGATGTGATTGTGGTAAAGGAAAGTGTTGGAATAATGAAAAATGTGTTGCAGTTTTGGAATATAAAAAAGTTTTTGATGAAATGCGTCAACAAGAAATAGATCTTATGTCAGAGGCAAAAAAGAAAAGAGTTGCCAAGGCAAAAAAATATCAGCAGGATTTGATTAAAAGAATGATTGAAAATCGATCTAATTTAACTGTTGCAAAATATAGTGAAAACGGTGATACAGTGATAGCTCATAATAATTTTAGTAATAATAATTATGGCGAAGTTTATAACAAAAAATATCCCGAAATTTCTCAAGGTAGAAATTATATAACTAATTTTGATGAGCGATATTATTATTCTGGTCCTATTGACAAAAATCGAATGAAATCAATTCAATATTATCCCAAACAACCTGAGGTAAACACTAGTAATGAATCTCAAATAAATAATAATACACAAAATCCCGATGTTCAATCTAATATTAATCCTGCACAAAATAAAATAGCAAATAACAATCAACAAATTCTAGTTAATCCTAATCAAAACCAACAAATAATTATTCAGCAGCCTGGAATTCAAGATCAGGTTGTTAAGAATAATAATCCTCCAATTGTGGAAGCAATTTTAGATAATGATTTAGATCAGGAAAAAAAAGATCCCCAGCCTGAGACAAAAAATGTAAATCAGGTCAATGACTATTCAAAACCTGTAGAAACTTTTGAAGTACCAAAAAATCTTAATACTATTGATAGTAAAACAAAAAATTCTAAAAGTAGTGAGCTTCAACTTCCAATTGTCGAGCTTCCTAGGTAAAAAATAATTTAGTACTATTTGCTTGGTTTTTTAAAATTTACTTGTAACTTAGTAATAACAATTTCTTAATCGTTATTATCTAAAATTTATATTTTAAATTATTGTTTTATTTTAAATTTTAGGAATTTATAACATTTTATTTTTAACAATTTTTTTAAAAAAAATTATTAAAATATTATGATAAATTTAAATTGCGTTTGCAGGCGTTAGTGTTAATTAAAAGATTATTTGATGATAAATGATAAAGTTTTTTATATTATCTTAAAAATTTTCAATAAAGGACTAGGGTTTTTGTTAATTGTCTTTTCGGCAATATACTTATTAGCTTTATTAAGCTTTAATTATGCAGATCCTTCTTTCAATTCTGCATCATCGCAGATTCTCATAAGAAATTTAATGGGTATCTTTGGCTCACACCTAGCAGATTTGTCTTTTCAACTTATTGGAATATCTTCATTTTTTTTAGTTTTAATAATTTTTAATATTGGAAAAAAAATGTTTAATAAAAATGGTCTAAGGAACTTTATTCCCAAGATCATTGTTTTACCATTTTGTATCTTAAGTTTTTCAGTTTTTTTTGCTTCAATGCCAATACCCAGCTGGTGGGAATTTACCTCACTAGGTGGCGTTAATGGCCAATATATTGTCAGTAAATTTAATAATTTTTCACCTTTTTTAGTTGGCTCATTAGCACTTTTATTTTCAATTATTTCTATTTCTTTTATTATAGAAATTTCATTGAAAGATTGGATATTTTCTGCTCGTTATAGTTTTATAAGTATCAAGTATTTTTGGAGAAAATTATTTAAAATAGACAACAAAAATCAAAATATAATAACCAATGTTAATGACCAGCACGACACCAATCTGCAACTCAAACAAAAACTTGGTGAAATTGCACAAGATGAGGTCGAGAATTTAGAAGATAACGAAGAAGATTATGAAGAAGAATTTCAGGAGCAAGATGAAGAGGAAGATGAAGAAAATAACAAAAATCTTAAAGAAAAACTTAAACAAGCTAGTAAGTTAAAAAAACCAAAAAAGAAAGTAAATTATAAACTTCCTCCAATTGATTTATTGATGGATCGATCTAGTGAAAATAAGGATAAAAAAATTGGTCGTGATGTTGTAGAAAATCAATCTAAAATGTTGATAAAAGTTTTAGAAGATTTTGGAGTAAAGGGTTTGGCAGTTGGAGCAAAGGTTGGACCAGTTATTACCCTTCATGAATTTGAGCCAGAAGCGGGAACAAAAGCTTCACGAGTAATTGCTTTATCAG
This sequence comes from Alphaproteobacteria bacterium, assembly GCA_014190355.1. Lineage (GTDB taxonomy): Bacteria > Pseudomonadota > Alphaproteobacteria > Rickettsiales > UBA1997 > CAILUF01. The sequence goes on along the minus strand of BJGH01000001.1, from coordinate 187,507 downwards.
ATGATATTGCGCGCTCAATGAGTTCCGTATCGGCAAGAATAGCGGTAGTTTCAGGAAAAACCTCGATTGGTATTGAGCTTCCAAATCCAAAGCGGGAAATGATTTTCTTAAGAGAAATGCTTGAAGCAAAGGATTATAAATTTTCACAATTCTATTTGCCGATAATTTTAGGAAAAGATATTGGTGGAGAAACGATGATCGCAGATTTAGCAAAAATGCCTCATTTGTTGATTGCAGGAACCACGGGATCTGGAAAATCAGTTGGATTAAATGTTATGATTTTATCGCTACTTTATAAACTTCGTCCAGATGAGTGTAAATTTATTATGATTGATCCAAAAATGTTAGAATTGTCAATCTATGATGGCATTCCTCATTTACTTTCACCAGTTGTTACTGAGCCAAGTAAAGCGGTAGTTGCTTTAAAATGGGTTGTAGCAGAGATGGAAGAGCGTTATCGTTTGATGTCAAGTTTTGCAGTAAGAAACATTGTTGGTTATAACGAAAAAGTTGAAAAAGCCATAATTAATAAAGAAAAATTAATGCGCAAAGTGCAAACTGGTTTTGATCCAACCAATGGCAAACCAATAATTGAAGAGATTGAATTTGAACCAAAGAAGCTGCCATTTATTATTGTTATCGTTGATGAAATGGCAGATTTAATGCTGGTAGCAGGTAAGGAAATTGAAAATTCAGTTCAGCGATTAGCACAAATGGCAAGGGCTGCGGGAATCCACTTAATTATGGCTACTCAGCGTCCTTCGGTCGATGTTATTACAGGTGTTATTAAAGCTAATTTTCCAACAAGAATTTCTTTTCAAGTCACCTCAAGAATTGATAGTAGAACAATTCTTGGAGTTCAAGGAGCTGAACAACTTTTAGGGCAGGGTGATATGATATACATGTCTGGAGGAAGTAAAATGGTTAGAATTCATGGTCCATTTTGCTCGGATAGAGAAATTGAAAATATTGTAAATTTTATTAAAGATCAAAATTTTGAGGACGAAAGCGAATCTCAAAAAATTTCTTTTGATGAACCTATACCAAGTATTGATGAAGCGGGATCTGGGCTTGGTGGTGATGAAGATTTAGGAGGTGAGGGTGATTTATATAAAAAAGCTGTAATGATTGTTCGTCGTGATAAAAAGGCATCAATAAGTTATGTTCAGCGTCAATTAAGAATTGGCTATAACCGAGCAGCTAATTTGATTGAAAGAATGGAACAAGAAGGTGTTATTACTACCCCAAGTATTTCGGGAAAAAGAGAAATTATTGAAGATTGAAATTATCTCAAAGTTTTTATCGAAAGATTTGAAGATATTTTACTTAATTAGTTAAAATTTTTTTATCCAATATAATACATTTAAAAAAATCTTGCTGAATTATTTAAAGTTTTTTTTAATATTACTTTTTAATTCTTTCGTAAACTTAATAATTATTTAATGACTAATAATTCATCGATTTCGGTTTTAAATTTGTTGATCCAAGCTGATATTATTGTGCAGATAGTTATTCTTGCCCTAGTTTTTGCCTCCCTGTTTTCATGGGCTTTAATTTTTGATAAAATATTAAAATTTAGAATTTTAAAAAAGAGAAGCGATGAGTTTGAGGAGTATTTTGAAAATGGTGCTAAGATTGAAGAGGTTTTTAATAAAACTAAAAACAATGATAATCATCCATTGGCAAGAATTTTTTTGGCTTGTATTAAAGAGTGGAAGTTAAACAATATCAAGCAAATCATGAGTGATGGAGTAGATAAAAAATCTGCTTTGAAAGAACGATTGGCTAATGCTATGACAGTTGCCACAAATAGATCGTTGATTAAGCTTGAATCTGGGCTAAATTATATGGCAATTATTGGCTCTTCTGCGCCATTTGTAGGTTTGTTTGGAACAGTGTGGGGGATTTTAAATTCTTTTCAAGCGATTGCAGTATCTAAAAATACTAGCCTAGCAGTTGTTGCTCCAGGGATTGCAGAAAGCCTTCTAGCTACGGCAATAGGTTTATTTGCGGCAATTCCAGCTGTATTTTTTTATAATATTTTTGCGGCAAAAATTAATCAATTTAATGAAAGGGCAAGTAATTTTTCACTATTATTGATTAATGCATTATCAAAAGAGCTAGATAAGTAAAATATGAATATAAAATATCTTGAATCTTTTGAAACGATAATACTGAATATATTTTTAACTAAAGCATTTTAATTTCGGCAAGATTCGATCTATAATTAATATTTTAAATACTCTTGTGATTAAATAAATTGGGGATTGAATAAATTTACTTTATTTTTTATAATTGATATAGGATTTTGTCTGAAGCATTGGCATTTTTAAAACCATTGAGTCTAATTCTGCATGACTCACATCTTCCACAACTGTATACCTTGCCATCAATTATCCTTGGATCGTAACAAGAATGAGTCAAGCTGTAATCAACCCCAAGATTTAATCCGGTTGTAATTATTGTTTTTTTATCCATATTGACTAAAGGAGCATGAATTTCAAATTTTGCATTATTTTTAACTGTAATATCGGTAGCTAGGTTAGCTAAATTTGTAAATGCATCAATAAATTCTTTTCGGCAATCAACATATCCGCTATAGTCAATTGAGTTAACGCCAATAAAAATATCAAAAGCTTTAAGAACCTCTCCATAAGCTAAGGCATAGGATAGAAAAATGGTGTTACGAGCAGGAACATAAGTAATTGGTGTTGGTCGCAAATCATCTTGAATATTTTCAAAATAGGGCTGATTTGATTTTGGAACTTCAATATCATCGGTTAATGCCGAGTGTCCAAAAATTTTTAGATCAATTTTGGCAATTTTGTGTTCTGAGAAGTTGAAAAAATTGGCAATTTTTTTTGCACAATCAATTTCTATCTCGTGACGTTGACCATAATAAAAACTTAATCCAAATAATTCGTAACCTTGTGATTTAGCTATGGCACTAATAGTTGCAGAGTCCAGTCCACCACTTAATAAAATTATTGCTTTTTTCATATTTTTTATTATTCTTTTTTAAAAAATTGTCTTTAAAATATCTTTAATAAAATTTTAATATTAAATTATTTATTTTACATACATACGGGTGGTTAGCTCAGTTGGTTAGAGCGTTACGTTGACATCGTAGAGGTCGGAGATTCGAGTTCTCTACCACCCACCACTTCTAACTTAATCTTGATATGTTTGTTATAGTGTTTTTTTGAAATTTAAATTAAAAATAACTTTGAATTAACTAATTATTTGTTAAATTTAATATGTGTTAATTGAAATTTTATGCAAACTAATCAAGAAAATCAAGACTATATAGAAGCTAATCAATATCCTAGTTATAAAGATATTTTAAGAATTAAAAACATTGAGTTTTTTAAAATACTTAGTGTTCTTATCAATGAGGACTCAATCCCTAGCGATAAAATTTTTAATTTTTTTAAAAAATATACAATAATTATTAATGATCCAAATCAGGATACTCTCATCAAGTTCAATGCAATTGCCCAAATAGTTAATGAAAATAATTTATATATAGACAGTGCTTTTGAAATATGGCTTAACAGTATTTATATTGTTTTAATAAATAATCAAATTGATTTAGAAAAGCGCTTACCATATCTTGTTAAGTTTGATAAATTTTTTGAGTTTCTTAAAAGCAAAAAAAATACCGTGGGAAGAGTTTATATGAAAGAAGAGAGAGTTATTAAAACGATCTCGAGAGTTATGCAAATAATTTCCCAGAATGATTGTGATGATAAAGACGATTTAGCGATAAAGTCATCAATCTATGATAACATTCAAAAATTTTTAAATTACCATTTATCCAGAGCGAACTTTTTAGGGAAAAATATTTTAAAATTTTCTGAAAAAGATAATTCATTTGAATTGTGTTATGAATTTATTCAAAGCAATAAAGATCCAATAATAAATTATGTTGGAGCCAATTTATATGAAAATATATCAATAATTCGTAATAAGCTAAATTGTGACGGTTTTATTTTTAAAAATAGAGCAGATTTTATTCTAATTTTGATTATAATTTTGCCATATGAAATTGGAGTTGGGGCTGTTCTTGGTTACCTAGATTATGCTACAAATTATCAAGAAATTATTGATAATTCTTCAAAACTAACAGAAATTAAGAATTATTATCGAGAGTTATTTTTAAAAGAATTACAAAATATTCCACAAATAAGTGAGTCTTTAACAAATCTAAGAAAAAAAACCAATATATTTTTTGATCAATCTAAACAAGAAATTGATTTAGTCATGGATCAACTAATTTCTTGTGCTAATTTTTTTAAAAACAGCTCATCTTCCAAATAAATGGCGTCTTAAAAATTGATAATTAAATATTAAAAAATATTGATTTTTATAAGTTTGTGGTTGATGATAATCTAATTTAACTAAATAATTATTAAGCTTATGAATAATAGCAATTCAACAAATGGTAATCCAAATAATAGCGATTCTAGTGATAATAATGAAAATAATGGTAATCCAAATATTAGCCCTAATTATACTGAAAATAATGGTAATCTAAATAATGGCAATCCAAATACTGATACACATGAATTACCAAGACCTCTTGTACAAAATATGACAATGAATCAACAAGGCGCAGTTGATTTAAGACCTCTTGAACGGGAAAATATGGTAAGGATTCAAGATATGTTGCGACGACTTGATGAAGGTCCTTTTTATGGTCGTGGTGGTAAATAATTAAAAGCTAGTTGTTTATAAATCTAAAAAAACTTAGTTAAGAAAATTCTTCTAAATCTTTTTATAACAATTAAATAAATATATTTTTATTCATCTAAATTTTTTGATATTTGACTTTCAAATTGAAATATTGATTTAAGGATTTTGGTAATTTTTAAAAAAATATTTAACTTCTTAAATGGGCATTACATTTAATATTTGCATCATCAATTATTTTTTTACTTAGCTGATCAATTTCTGAAGTTATAAGTGTTCTATCTTCTGCTTGAATTTTAACATTTAAAGCTACTGATTTTTTATCTTGTTCAATATTTTTACCGCTAAATATATCAAAAATATTAACTGATTTAATAAGATTTTTATCGCTACTGGCAATTGCTCTAACTAGATCATTTACCGGTAAATCTTTATCAACAATAAAAGCAAAATCGCGATCAACTACTGGATAGTCATTAGCAATGTATGCTTTGAAAACAGTTTGTTTTTTACTAATTATTTGATCATCAAGGAAAATTTCAAAGAAGTTAAGGCGATTTTTATTAGTTAATTTTTGGCTTAAAGCTGGATGAATTTCACCACAATAACCTAAAATATTTTTACCAATAAATATTGAAGCACTGCGATGAGGGTGATAGTATGATGGAATATTATTTTGAGTAAATTCTAAATTATTAGTTTTTAAGTTAATTGCATCCAGGCATGCTATAAAATCAGCTTTAACATCAAAGACATCAAAATCTCGACTCGTATGATGGTGATTGGCTTCGCAGTTTTTTCCTGAGCGAAGACCTGCAACTGATAATTGTTGATGGTTGAGATTGAGAAAAATATTGCCAATCTCAAATAAGCTAAGGTTGGTATGACTGCGTGAAGCATTTTTCTGATAACTATTAATCAGCCCAATCAACAGAGTGGGGCGTAGATAATTCATTTCACTGGAAACTGGATTTTCTAGAAATAACTCAGGTTTATTTTCATAAAATAATTTAGCGATATTGTTATCAACAAAAGCCCAATTAATGGTTTCATTCATCGCTCGATTGATAAGGCAATTGTTAATTTTATGGGAATAATAATTTAAAAAAGAAGAGTTATTAAACTTTATTTGAAAATCTTGATGATTTTTGGTTTCTTGGTTTTTTGATTTATTTTTATGTGAAGTTAAAGATGGTTTGTAACTATTAATGTCTAATATTGGTTTGGCTTTGATGAAATCATAGCCATAAATTCTAATTATTTCTTCGATAATATCTTCATCAATATTAATATCATTTCGATAGCTTGGGATTGAAATATTAAAGCTATCATCGCATTCAAAACCCAAGTCTAAAAGAATTTTTTTAGCCTGATTTTGATCAACGGCAAAGCCAATTATTTTTACAAATTTTTCAAAATTAAAGTTAATTTTACGAATCTTCGGCAATTCGCCAATAATTTTTTTATAACTTACCTGAGAGTTTTTATCTGCACAAATTTCTAAAATTAAATTGCTTGCAAGATCAATAGCCAATTCACAGTTATATGGATCGCTAACTCTTTCAAAGCGATGTCGGGATTCACTTAAGATATTTAATTTTCTTCCAGATTTAGTAACTTCGTGACAATTAAAACTTGCTGATTCGAGAATAATATCGCAAGTGTTTTCTTGACATGAGCTGTGAGCTGAGCCAATAACTCCAGCAATTGCCAATATTTTTTCTTGATCTTTAATGGTTAAAATATCGCTATCAACTTTATAATTTTGGTTTTGTAAAGAAGTAAATTCATTGAAATTTTTAGCATAGCCAATTGATATTTTTTGATTGGTTTTATTAGTATCGTAGGCATGCATTGGCTGCGATGTAAGATGCATAACATAATTTGTAATATCAACAATTGCTGAGATTGAATTGAAACCTATTGCTTGCATTTTATCTCTAAGCCATTGAGGTGATTGGCAGTTTTTAATATTTTTAATTTGTCGAAAAATTGCGTAATTACAAGCATCAAAATTTTCATTTTCGATTTGTAGTTTAATTGCAAAATCACCTTCAATTTTTGAAGTAGTAATTTTTTTTAATTTTCCTAATCCACAAGCACTTAGATCTCGGGCAATACCATATAATCCAAGGCAATCTGCACGATTTGGAGTAACATATATTTCAATTATGGCATCATTTTTTTGATATACTTCGCTGATTTTTTGGCCAATTTCAAACTTATCATCAATTTCAATAATTCCTTGGTGATCATTACCTAATTCTAATTCTTGAGCAGAGCAAAGCATACCATTGCTTTCAACTCCAGCAATTTTTGCTTTTTTAATAACCATCTTTGAAGCAGGAATTACCGAGTCGATTTTAGCATATGCAACTTTAATGCCCGCTCTTACATTACTTGCTGCGCAGACAATTTGCAAAGGTTGTGAATTGTTAACAACTTCGACTTGACAAATCTTGAGCTTGCTAGAGTTTGGGTGATTTTCGCAACTAATTACTTTTGCAACGCTAAATTGATTAAGAATTGCTCCTTGATCAATAACTGATTCAACTTCTAGACCAATTGCTGTAAGTTTTTGGCAGATTTCATTTAATGAAGCATCAGTTTCAAGAAAATCTTTTAAGCTTGAAAGAGTAAATTTCATATTATTAATTTGTTATTTTATAAGAATTAATTATTTTTCTAGGAAATATTTTATTTAATTTAAAACAATTTGCAAGTATCACAATCTCTTATAAAATCTGCAACTCAAGACGTCTAATCCATAGTATTGCAATTTCAACTTTTTTGTTATTATAAACTTTTGAAATTACTTCTTGATATTGTTGAAGTTGCTCTTTGTATTTAGTTATATTTTGTGAAGTTATAAGTTCGTCACTTTTATAATCAATTATTAAAATTTTATCATCAAAATAACGTATTAAATCTATTCGATAAATTTTTGATCCATCGCTAATTTCAATTTCACAATCTACTTTACCTTTAAATATTTGATTAAAATGATCACTAGAAATAAAATTATTAACTAGAGTTTTAATTTCTAATTTTGTTTGTGAATCAATAAAATTATTATTGCTTATTAATTCTTCAGATAATTTGATTAAAAATTTTTTTTCCTGTTGATAGTTATTGCCAATGATTTCTAATATTTCGTGGATAATTTCCCCCTTAATTTGCCAGAAAAAATTAAAGTTATTTTGGTTTTTTTTAGTTTCTTCGTGGACATCATAGACTAGATTTGTCGAAAAATTTTTTTGTAAATCTTCAAGACTGAAATTATTATTATGTTCAATTTTATTTTTGTTGTTATCTTCGTGGTATAAAAAATCAATTAGTTCGCTACATTTAATTACCGATGAATAACTAGCATATGATTTGTTTACTATGTTATACCAAGATTCTTGATCAGTAGTCTTACCAAAACCAGATAAATAAATTTCATCTTCCGCTCTTGTTAATGCAACATAAAGAAGTCTTAAATATTCTTCATTGCGCAATTCTTTTTTTAACTGTTTAAGATGGTCAATTAAAAAATGTTTATCACTATCTTTTTTACACCATAAAGGAATGCTAATTTGTGAATGTTCAAGCCAAAAAATATTTTCTTTGTTATCAGCAGATCGATTTAAATCATGATTGCAATCAGGTAATATAACAATTGGCGATTGAAGACCTTTAGCAGAGTGAACGGTGGTAATTTTAACCGAATTAGATGAAAAAGAGTCAAGGTTAATATCTGGATCAATTTTATTAATTAGATCTAAAAGTTTGTGAAGATTAAGATTTTGGTCTTGGTTAAAATCATTTAATTTTAGTAAAAATTTGTCAAATATTTGCTTAGCTTGTTTACCAAATCTACTGTAAAAATTTTCTTGAAAATTTTTTTTATTTAATATTAAAAAATAAAAATCGTAAGCATTAAATTTTTGTGATAGTTCAATAAAATTATTAAGTAAATTGATTGTTTGAGAATTTTCAATTACCTCAATTAGAGGTTTATTTAGTTCATTTCTCTTTTGGCAAAGACAAAAAATTTGTTCTTCACTAAAATTAAAAAAAGGCGATTTTAGCAAGTGAACTAGGTTAGAATCATTAACATTTAAGCAAACAAAATTTGCAATGCTAAGAATATCTTGAATTATTAAATTTTCATTAAATTTAATTTTTGCTGTAGAAGAAAAAGGAATTTGATAGCGATGAAAAGCTTGTGATAAAGCTTGAGGCAGTGAGTTAGTTCGGTTTCTAAGCAAAATCATTATATCATCAAATCTTATTGGACGATTTTTATTGGTTAAAATTCTTTGATCATTAATCCATGAGCTAATTTTCTTAGCAATTATTTCAGCTAAAATAAAGCTATCAGAAATTGCTTCTTCTTCTTGATCATTAAAATTATAACCAATTTTTTGATAATAGTTAGTTATTTTTTCTTGTTGAAATGAATCAAGTTCTTTGAAATGAATATTTTGAAGGATTGTAACTTTTCCATTTCCTAATCGGATTGGTCGATGGTTTTCAAAATTACTTACTTTGCAGATAGCAGATGAATATTGTTTTTGCTTAAAAATTTCATCAACTAATTGTAAAACTTCATTGGTTGAGCGAAAGGAATTATTCAATTCAATTTTTTGTAAGTTTTTGCCAAGTTTATTTAAAAAATATTGATAAATTTTACTACTAATATCTGGTTCTGATCCTTGGAATGAATAAATTGATTGTTTTTCATCACCAACTATAAAGATACTTCTTGGTTTATTAGCCTTACTTTCTCCACTAAAAAAATCTTCGCTAAGAGCCTTAATAATTTGCCATTGTTGCATATTAGTATCTTGTGACTCATCGATTAAGATATGATCAAAATTGCCATCCATTTTCATTTTTACCCAAGAAGAAAATTCAGGATTCTCAAGAAGTTTATTGGTTTGAAATATCAAATCATCATAATCTAAAAAAGAATTGTTTTTTTTAATTTTTTGGTAAGTTTCTAAAATTCGAGAAATTAATTCTATTAAATTTGAAGTATTTCTAGCGATTTCAAGTGAAATTATTTTTTGTTGATAGGTTTCTATTAAATCTCTTGTTTTTTTACAAAGATCATGGTAGATGTCCTCAATTTTAATTTTAGCAATTTCACCATATAATTTTCTGGGTTTGCCTTCATCATTAAAAAAACCTTTGACCAAATAATCAAAGTTCAAGAATGATGAGTTGTTTAGAAATTTAGCGATTTTTTTTGCAGTATCAATATTTCTTTTTCCGCTATTTTCTAGGTCGTAAACCATTTTAATAAGATTCTTTAAATCAATTTTTTCTGTAAATTCTTTAATTAATTGATCGCGATCTTGAGTGGATTGAATTTGTAAAATACTTTCAATAATTTTTGGAAAATTTTTAAAATTGTTGGTTTGAAGTTGTAATAGATTAATTTTTTCTTTTTGAGTTAAAACCAATAAAATCAGATCTTCAAGACTTTCTTCGCTGACTTCACTAAAAATATTAGCAATAATTGTTTGAAGATTTTCATCGTTTTCGGCATTTTTAAAAACTTCTAGACGAGCTCTTTGTAAAAATAACTTGGCTTGGCTTTCTTCAAGTAATTCAAAGTTTAGGGGAATTTTTGCTTCAAAGGGAAAAATATTTAATAAACTTTTGCAAAAAGAATGAATAGTTTGAATGTTAATTTTTTGATCATTATCAAGGATTTCAACAAATAATTTTCTAGATTTTGAAATTGTTGAATCATCTGGAATTTTTCCAGTTAAGTTTTCTAATTTTTTTAGTAACTCATCGTTATCGATAATAACCCAATTAGCAAGTTCCTGATTGATCCTTTCTCTCATTTCATTTGCTCCAACTTTGGTAAAAGTTAAACAAAGAATTTTATTTGGAGCAATGTTTTCCAGAAGAAGGCGAAGAACTCTATCGGTTAGGATTTTTGTTTTCCCTGATCCGGCTGAAGCGAATACCCAAGCATTGTTTTTTGGGTCGGATGCAATTTGTTGAAGTTTTACAGAGTTACGCAGTTGATTTTCATCAACTTTGGCGTTAAGAGAATTTTTAGCACTATCAATGTTCATTTAATTAATAAATTACAGGATTTATTTACCTAAATGCAATATTGTCAATAATAACAAAGCTCGGGTAAATTTTATTATTCACTTGAAGGAGGAGGCGTTTCTTCTTTATCAAGAATATCTCCCGTAGCTTGTTCGTTTTGCTTTGCTTTCATAAAACTTCTGTATCTGCCAACATTAAAATTATGCTCTTGCAAGGTAGAAGAAAAAATATGATCCCCTTTACCACTTGCAACAAAAAATAAATATTCTGTTTTTATTGGATTTAAAACTGCTCGAAGCGAAGCAATTCCTGGATTACATATTGGACTTGGAGGAAGGCCATAAACATGATAAGTATTGTAAGGTGAATTATTTTGAATATCGCTCATTCGAATGGTTCTTTCTAACTTCTTATCTCCCATGGTAAATGAATAAATTATGGTAGGATCAGATTGCAGTTTCATGCCTTTGTTTAATCGGTTGATGAATACTGATGCAACTTTATCTCTTTCTGAATCAAGACCAGTTTCTTTTTCAACTATCGAAGCTAAAATAACCGCCTGTTCTTTTGTTTTGACTGGAATACTTTGATCTCTTAATTCCCACATTTCATCAATCGCTTTGGACATGGAATCTTGCATTCTTTTAATAATTCCTACCTTGGTATCATTGTATGAATAAAAATAAGTTTCGGGAAGTAATGAACCTTCTTTTATTGATTCAGGAACTTGACCAATAAGACCAACCGCTTTTTCAATTGCTACAAGTGCGGATTTTGAAGATAATCCTTCGGCGATTGTAACTTTTCTAAAAAAGACATTTCCTCGGGTCATTTTATGAAGGATTTTGTAATATGATATATTTTTTTCAAAAAAATATTCACCATATCTGACTTTTGGGTCAATTCCTTTAATTAATTGTGATATGTATAGGAATGTTGTTGGACTTTTAATAATTTTTTCGTTGTAGAGCTTATCAACAACTTCTCTTAAAGTCATTCCACTTTCGATAATAAACCTTTTATCTTTGTGATGATAAGAGTTAGGAGCATTAAAATAAATGATGATAAAAATTATTATCGCCAAGTATGAGAAGACCGCAATTGAAACAGTTGCACAAGCTTTGAAAAATTTATCTTTCATTTTTTAAAATCGTTTTAAAACAAGGCAAGCATTGGTTCCACCAAATCCAAATGAATTTGATAAAACAATATCAATCTTTCTTGATTTTGCTGTTTTAGCAACCAGATCAATATCGCAACCATCAGAAGGATCTTCCAAATTAAGAGTTGGAGGAGCGATATTATCACGAATTGCCAGAATTGAAAAAATTGCCTCAACTGCTCCAGCTGCACCCAAAAGGTGTCCAGTTGCAGATTTAGTTGATGACATCATTAATTTATAGGCATGATCCTTAAAAACCTTTTTAACTGCATTAACTTCGATTTCATCGCCCAAAGGAGTTGATGTTCCGTGAGCATTAATGTAATCAACTTGATCATAATTAATCTGAGCATGTTTTAAAGCTAGGTTCATTGCATAGGTTGAGCCTCTTCCGCTTGACTCAGGCGCAGTAATGTGATATGCATCTCCTGACATGCCATAGCCGATAACTTCGCCATAAATTTTTGCTCCTCTTTTTTTAGCATGTTCGAGTTCTTCAAGAACAACAATTCCCGCTCCTTCTCCCATAACGAATCCATCTCGTTGCTTATCCCAAGGTCGAGAGGCGTGAGTGGGATTGTCGTTAAAATTAGTTGATAATGCTCGAAGTGCTGCAAAACCTCCAATCCCTGATTTGCAAATTGCTGATTCTGCTCCTCCAGAGATCATAACATCGACATCGCCGTACTGAATCATTCGAACTGAATCACCAATAGCATGAGCTCCTGATGCACATGCCGTAACTACTGCATGGTTTGGACCCATATAACCGTATTTAATTGAAATCTGCCCTGATGCTAGATTTATTAAACTTTGTGGAATAAAAAATGGACTAATTTTTTTCATACCTTTTTCAACCATATTTACAACGGTTTTTTCAATGGCAGGAAGTCCACCAATTCCTGAGGCAATCATAATGCCAGTTCGATATTTTTGTTCTTCGGTATCAGCGATCCATCCAGAATCTGCAATAGCTTGGTCTGCCGCACAGATTGCAAAATGAATAAAGCGGTCCATTTTTCTTTGCTCTTTAATATCGATATATTTATCAATATTAAGACTAAATTCATCATCACCATGTCTTATTTCACCAGCAATTTTACATGGTGATTCAGTGGTATCAAAAATTGATATAAAACCAATTCCAGATTGATTGGCAATTAATCTTTTCCATGTTCCTTCAGCAGTTGCTGATAGAGGAGTAACTGCGCCAATTCCAGTTATCACAACTCTTCTTTCTGTTTTATTAACTAGCATTTTTAATTTAAAATAAATATTTAAAAATAATTTTTACAAATTTTTTTGATAGTGAAGTTTTAAGTTTTAAACCATTAAAAATATTTTAAAAGATTTAATTAATATAAAATATTTAAAAAAAATAATTTTTGTCATAAAAAATTAAATTTTGTAAATTTTAAATTAAAAATCATTAATATTAAACGATATAAATTTCTAATTACCTTAAGTTTACTTTTACCTAATTTTTTATTGTAATCATAAAGAATTGGAATTTCATCAATTCTATAATTAAATTTAGCGATTTTAATAAGTAGCTCACAAGTATAAGTGAATTCTGGTTCACAAATAAATTTTTCTTGATAAATGTTATAAATATTTTTTAAGATTTTAGTCTTATAAAGTCTAAAACCACTTGTATAATCAAGAATATTATTGTTGTTAATATTTTTAGCTCTAAATAGCAGCTGGAGAATTATCGAAGTTGTTTTACTTATAAATCTTCGATGAATTGGAAATGAAGATATAATGCTTTTTTCATAAAAGCGTGATGCAATCAGTAAATCTAAAGAGTTTTTTTCAAAATGATCAATTAGATCTTGAATTTGTTCAGGATTGTGGGTATTATCTGCATCCAAGGATATAATTAAGTCATCATCTTGAGAGTTTTTTATTAAATATAAAAAAATTTTTTTATAGGCATTACCAAGACCTCCAATATTTTCAACTGGTAAAATTGTAATTTTATTATTTGATGAAAAATCTTTAATAATTTCAGCTGAGTTATCAGTTGTTCCATCAAGACAAAAGATTATTTCAAAATCTCGTTGCAAAATATGCAATTGATAGTTTAAATCTACTAAAAGTTTTTCTAAATTTTGTGCTTCATTGAAGGCACAAAGAATAATTTTAAGCAAGGTAAGAAAAATTAAATTAAATAAACTTCAAGCATGGATAAATTGGTAAATAAAATTAAAAATTTTAAATCAGCTTGTAAAAGAACAGTGTTATTTTGAATAATGAAAAAAAATTTTACAATTAAAAAATTTGAAGTTTTAATTATTGGGGCAGGTGGAGCTGGTTTGATGTCGGCAATTAGTGCTTGTGATAATGGTTTAAAAAATGTGGCAATAATCTCCAAAGTTTTACCAACCCATAGTCATACTGTATCGGCAAAGGGTGGGATAAATGCAAGCCTTGCTAATGTTAAAGATGATAATTGGAAATGGCATGCATATGATACAATTAAAGGAGCTGATTATTTGGCAGATGTTGATGCAGTTGAAATTCTTTGTAAAAGTGCTAATCAAGCAATCTTAGAATTGGAAAAATTTGGAGTAGTTTTTTCGCGTGATGATAATGGTAAAATTGCCCAAAGGGCATATGGCGGTCAAACTTTAAATTTCGGATCGAATCAACTGGCTTATCGAGCTTGCTATGCACAAGATAAAACTGGTCATACCATTACTCACACTCTTGAGCAACAAGCTTTAAATCGTGCAATTAAATTTTTAAATGAGTTTTTTGTTTGCGATTTATTGATTGAGAATAATAAAATTTATGGCTGTCTGGCTATTGATTTAAATATTGGTGAGTTGGTGGTAATTATTAGTGATCAAGTTGTTTTGGCTTGTGGAGGATATTGTCAGATTTATCGCAACACTACTTCATCAACAATTTGTTCAGGAGATGGCTCAGCTTTAGTCTTAAAAGAAGGTTTATTTTTGCAAGATATGGAATTTATTCAGTTTCATCCAACAGGAATTTATGGAAGTGGTTTTTTAATTACTGAGGCAGTTAGAGGTGAAGGTGCCTACTTAGTAAATGCCTTAGGGCAAAGATTCATGGAAAAATATGCTAAAAATATGATGGAACTCGCCTCACGAGATATTATTAGCCAAGCAATTGCTCAAGAAATCTCTCTAGGAAATATTGATCCAAAAATTGGTGATTGCGTTTTTTTAGACATGAGGCATTTAAGTGAAGAAACTTTGGTTAATAAAATTCCTAATGTTGTAGAAATGGTAAAAAAATTTTGTGGAAAAGATGTTAGAAAGGATCTAATTGCAGTTGCTCCTTCGGCTCATTACAGTATGGGAGGAGTCCCTTGTCAAACCGATTGTTTGGTGTTGGAAGGGCTTTATGCGGTAGGTGAGGTAGCTTGTTTATCAGTTCATGGAGCAAATCGTTTAGGTTGTAATTCTCTTTTAGATTTAATGGTTTTTGGAAAAATTGTTGGGGAAAATTTGTCAAAAAATTATCAGCGAAAAACAACAATTGCAGAAATTGATTTTGAGAAAACAGCTTTAAATATTGCTGAACAAAAAATTACTAAATTTAATTTAATATTTGATACTAATAACAATAGTATTAAAACTCAAAATTGTTATGAAATTAAAGAAATTCTTCATCAAATTAATGAAAAATGCCTAGGGGTTTATCGAAATAAAGATCTATTGGAGGAGGGTTTTGAGGTAGTTAAAGATTTATATAAAAAATTTAAAACAATTAAAATCACTAATAAGCAATTAATTTGGAATGAAGAGCTAATTGAATATCTTGAGTTAGAAAATTTATTATTAAATTCTTTGGCATGCTATTTTAGTGCAATAAATCGAAAAGAAAGTAGAGGTGCACATTTTCGATTTGATTATCCTAATCGAAATGATCAAGAATTTTTGGCTCATAGCTTGGTAAGAATTATTGATTTTAAAGAAATAAAGATGGAATTTAAATTAAAGCCAGTTAAAAATGTTTCTTTAATTAATGAATTAAACCTCGATCCTCAATCAAGAAAATACTAAAATGCGATACAGTGCTAATTTAAATATTATAATTAAAGCTTTAGAAAAGGCTTCTAATCATTTGGCAAGAGATTTTATGGAATTAGAAAATCTGCAATCTAATCCAAATTCTGCAAATAAATTTGCAATCTTAAGTCAAAATCGTGTTAAACAAATTCTTATTGATGAGTTTAGTAAATTCAGGGCTAATTATGATATTAGGTTCAGCGATGGTGAAGAAATAATTCGAACAGAAAATAACGAATATAGTTTTGCGGTTATTGCTTTGGACGGAATTGATAACCTTGCACGCTCAAATCCAGATTTTGTTACAGCTGTTGCATTATTGCATAGAAGCAGTGATAATAAATTTGAAACTATTGCCCTAGCTACAATAAAAGTCATCGGAGGAGAATTATTCTATTGCGAAAAGGGTTTTGGAGCATATTTGAATAATCGACGAATAAGAGTTTCCAAGAGAAATCATAATCAACATATTGTTGTGAATGACAGCTCTTGTAAAATTGAAAAAAATATACTACAAAGATGTTATGGATCGCCAATTTTGAGTATTTCATATTTTGCAAGTGCAAGATGTGAGCAGGTTTACCTTGAAAGTAATAATTCTTTTGTAAAATACTTTTTTTTATTAGCAAAAGAGGCTGGTGGCAAAGTTGAAGAAGTTGGTCAACAAGTTATTATTAGTAATGTTTAATTATAAAACATTTAACTAATTTTATTTTATTATAATTAAAAATATAATTTATAATGCAATTTATTGATGAAGTAAAAATATTGACAGAAGCTGGAAAAGGCGGAAATGGTGCGTCAAGTTTTCGTCGTGAAAAATTTGTTCCAAGAGGTGGTCCAGATGGAGGAGATGGAGGAAGAGGTGGTAGTATAATATTGCGTTGTACAAAAAGCCTTAATACTCTAATTGACTTTCGTTTCAAGCAGCATTTTATTGCTAGAAGTGGAGATAATGGCAAAGGAAGAAATCAATCTGGTATCTCAGGTGAAAACTTAATTCTTAATGTTCCTATTCATACTCAGGTTTTTAATGATGAAGATGGGAGTTTAATTTTTGATTTTATTGAAGATGGTCAAGAGTTTGAAGTTGTTAAGGGGGGAAGGGGAGGTTTAGGTAATGTTAATTTTAAAAGCTCAACTAATCGAGCTCCAACTTATGCTCAAAAAGGAGAAGAAGGCGAAAGTTTATGGTTAAGGTTGCAATTAAAATTATTATCTGACGCTGGTCTTTTAGGAATGCCTAATGCCGGAAAATCAACTTTCTTAGCAATGACCACCAGAGCAAAGCCAAAAATTGCCGATTATCCCTTTACTACTCTTAAACCTCAGCTGGGCGTTGTTTATATTGACAACCATGAATTTGTTTTAGCTGACATACCTGGGTTAATTGCAAATGCAAGTCAGGGCAAAGGTCTGGGTGATAGATTTTTAAAGCATATTGAGCGATGTCAAGTTTTACTTCATCTTATTGATTGTTCGCATGAGGATATTTGCGGAAATTATGCAATTATTAGACATGAATTATTGCAATATAATCCAGATTTGGTTTTAAAGCCTGAGGTTATTGCACTTAATAAAATTGATTTGCTAAATGATAAAATAATTGAAAAAAAGATTACTGAGCTTGAAAAATTTATTAAAAAAAATTATCAACAATCTCAAAAAATACATGCAATTTCAACAGCTACAGGAAAAGGAGTTGAAGAAGTTTTGCGTAGTCTTTATAAAAAAATAACTAAAATTCATGAAATTAACTAATAATATTTCAAATAGACCATGCGCTCTTGTAACTGGAGGAGCTAAGAGGATTGGAAAAAATATTGCTTTAAAGCTTGCAAGTCTTGGCTATGATTTAGTAATTCATTACCATAAATCCGAAAGCTTTGCTTTTGAATTGCAAAAAACTATTACTGAAAATTTTTCTGTTAAAGTTGATTTAATTCAGGCTGATTTATTTCAAGAACAGGAGGTTAAGAAATTAGTTAATTTTATGTTTGAAAGAATTGCTAATTGGTCAATGTTAATTAATAATGCTTCAATTTTTTATAAATCAAATTTCTTAGATGATAATTCTGATAATGAGTTTTCCAATAATTTAGCAATCCATCTTCTTAGTCCATTAATGTTGATAAAAAATTTTTCTCAAAATGCTCAACAAAAAAAATTACTTAATTGTCAAGTAATAAATATCCTTGATACAAATATTGAGCGTTATGAAACTAAGTATTTTTATTATTTGCTTACTAAGCAATTTTTAGCACAAACTACGCCAATGATTGCTCTAGAGCTTGCTCCACAAATTCGTGTCAATGGTATAGCCTTAGGGTATTTTTTTAGTCAAAATAATGATCAAGAAACTAATCAATATGTTGATTATCTCAGATCGAAAATACCACTAAAAAGAATTGGCGAAATAAAAGATCTAGATCAGACTCTAGAATTTATTGTTAACAATAGTTTTTTGACTGGTCAAATTATAAAAATCGATGGAGGAGCATCGCTAAATCATGTTTGATAATTATATAAATCAAGTTCCTATCGGAATCTTTGCTGGACAAGGACAATTACCTAAAATTTTAATTGATGATTGTCTGAAAAGAAATAGAAAATTTATCGTATTTCTCCTTAAGAGTGAAATATATGAAATTGATTATTCGCAGTTTAATCCAATTCAAATTGCATATGGTGAGGTTGATAAATTTTTGAAAATTTTACTAAATAATAAAATCAATCACATAGTTTTTATTGGTGGTGTTACAAAGCCAAATTTTTCGGCACTAAAAGTTGATAAAAAAGGAGCAATTTTATTAGCTAAAATTATTGCTAATAAAATCTTAGGAGATGATGCGGTATTGAGAACGGTAGTAAGTTTTTTTGAAAAAGAAGGTTTTAAAATTTTAAGAATTGATCAGCTTCTTGATTGCGTTTTTTCCAATAAAGGAACTCAAAGCAAACTATTGCCATCAACCGAAAATATCATTGATATTGATATTGGTGTTATGGCAATTAAGCATTTTGCTAAATTTGATATTGGTCAAGCTGTTGTTGTGGCACAAAAGCAAATTATTGCTGTTGAAGCACAAGAGGGTACAGATGAGATGATTAAAAGATGTAAAAATTTACGAGGAGATTTTACTAAAAATGCTATTTTAATTAAAATGAAAAAACCTCAACAAATTAAAAAAGTAGATTTACCAACAATTGGTCCTGATACTATAAAAATATGTATTGAATCTAACATCAAAGGTATTGCGATTCAAGCAAACTCAGCTATAGTTGTGAATAAATCAGAAGTTATTAAAATGATTGATGACAATCAAATGTTTTTGAAAATTATTTAGAAATATTAATTCTGTGGTAGTCAAATATTACAATAACAAAATATCAGATAATATTACTCAAGAAGCTAAAATTATTTTTAGTATTTTTCAAGATCAAGTTAGATTAGTTGGAGGTTCAACTCGTGATTTACTTCTTAATTTAAAAGCAAAAGATGATGATTTTGCATCAACATTAAGCCCCTTGCAAATCATAAAAGCTTTAAAATTAAACAATATAAAAACTATTGAAACTCATCAAAAATACGGAACTATTACTGCAGTAATAAATGATAAGAACATTGAAATAACAACTCTTAGGATTGATAATAATCAAAAGGGAAGGGCTTGTGAAGTTAATTTTATTGACGACTATTCTTTGGATGCAAGTAGAAGAGATTTTTCCGTTAATGCAATATATCTAGATCATCGTGGTTTTTTTTATGATTATTTTCAGGGAATTAAAGATTTAAAAAATCACAAAATTCGTTTTATTGGTGATCCTAATTTACGAATAAAAGAAGACTACCTCAGAATCTTAAGATTTTTTCGTTTCAGCTGTAATTATGCCAATGTTTTTGATGAAGATGGTCTAAAGGCTTGTCTTGCCAATAAATTAGGTCTAAGAGGGTTATCAATTGAAAGAATTAGGAAAGAACTACTTTTAATATTATCAAGTAACAATTATGAAAAAGTAATTGAAGTTATGAAAATTATTAAAAAAGAAAAAATTTTATTGCAAATAATTGATGGTAATTTAACAATTAACCTATTAGAAAATTTTTTTACTAATAGGCAGTATTTTGGTGATTTTATCCTTAATCTTGATTTAAAGATTGCGTTAATCTTTAGTGATATAATTCAAGATGATATTAAAAAATTTGATGAATTTTTTAAAAAATTAAAAATAAGTAATCGCCAGCTTAATTATTTTGTGACAATTAGGAATTTTATTAGTTTATTCCATAAAGATAATTTAATTAGGGATTTTAGAATTCTTGAAAGCAAAGAAAAGCAAATTCAGGACATAGAAATAATTTTAAAAAAACTATTTTATTACGTAGTTTTTTACAAAAAAAATTTTTTAATTGATGCTTTGATTTTATTTGTATTAATTAACAAATTTTCATTAAATTACTTGCCAAAAATTATATCCAAAATTGATAATTTTAGATATCCAACTTTTCCCTTAACCGGCGATGATTTAATGCCATTGAATTTTAAGGGAAAACAAATTTCCATTGCCTTAGATATTGCAAAAAAACATTGGTTTGAAAATAGTTTTAATTTTTCAAAAACTCAATTGATTAATTATTTAAAAAATGTTAAAATTTAAATTAAATTTGTTGGGTTAATTTTAACATTGAAATGTAAAATTTAATTTAATAATTTTAGTTGTTTTTATTAAAAAAAAATTGTTTAAAATTAATATTAATTAATGTCTATTGTAGAGCAAGAAAAAATTTATAATGATATATTGAAGTATTTCGACTATGCTCAAAACCTTTTAGATGTTGTTCAAGAACAAGATCATGAATTTTCAAAGAAACAGTTTGATGTTATTAGTGCTATAGTCGAAAATCTTGAAAAGATTGTTGATGATCTGAGTTTGCAATATATTGAGATAATTAAAAATGGATATTCTGAAGAGTTATTAAGAAAAATTAGAAATTCACTTAATTCGATCTCTGCTAAAATTGAAGATTGTAGAAATAGAATACTTATGCTCTATGGTCAAGTTTAAAAAAATTAAATATGTCTGATCTCAAGGAAATTTTTGAAAGAATTGCACCAGATTTAAAAGAGGTTGATAAGTTAATTCTCGATTTTTCTCAGGGAAAATCACCTTTGATTAAAGAAATTTCTCATCATTTAATTAAATCGGGTGGAAAAAGAATTCGCCCAACGCTTTTAATTCTTAGTGCTAAGTTATGTGGATTGGAAAATAATCAAAAGGTTTACAATTTGGCCTGTGCAGTTGAATTAATTCATACCGCAACTTTACTTCATGACGATGTGGTTGATGTAAGTGAAATTAGAAGGGGAAAAAAAACTGCTAGCGCTATTTGGGATAATAAATTTAGTATTTTGGTTGGAGATTTCTTATTTGCCACTGCATTTGAACAAATGGTTAAAAGCGATAATATGCAAGCTTTGCAATTACTTGCTAAAACATCGGCAATAATTGCTGATGGAGAAGTTATGCAACTTGAAAATTCTCATGATTTGGCAATTAATCTGGATAAATATTTGGAAATTATTAAGTCAAAAACAGCAATATTATTTTCAGCTTCAACTGAAATTGGAGCAATAATTAGTAATTCTTCAATGCCAAAAATCAAAGCTCTTCGAAGTTTTGGAAAAAACCTTGGAATGGTTTTTCAAATAGTTGATGATATTTTGGATTATACAGCAAAAGAGCAAGATTTAGGAAAGGATTTAGGTAATGATTTTTTTGAAGGTAAAGTTACTTTGCCAATAATTTATACATATCAAAATGCTAATAATGCTCAAAAAGAATTTATTAAAAAGAAGTTTAGCGCAAACTTTCAAAATAATCAAAGAGATTATGATGGTCTTCAACAGGTAATTGAATTATTTAATCAATATCAATCAATAGAATTTTGTAAAGCTAAAGCTCAAGAATTCTGTGATAAAGCCATTAAAGATCTTGAGTTTTTTGAAATTTCAAGTTACCGCAATGATTTGACTAAAATACTTGAGTATTCATTGCAGAGAATTTCTTAATAACATATAAAAAAATTTTGTGTTCTCTAATATTTTAAAAAATACCATCATTAAGACTATATTTTTTTTAACAATAAGTTCTGTTACTTTATTATTAAAAACTGATAAGGTTTTTTCACAAGTAATTGACAGTAAATATTATGATTGGACAGTTTATGAGTTTCAAGAAAGTGAATTTGATTATAAAAAATGTTACATTGTTTCTCATCCCCAAAAAATAGATAGTGACGATAGTTCACGAAAAAAACCTTATTTAATGATTACTCGATATCAAAAAAATCGTAGTGAAGAAGTCAGTGTTTTTGGAGGTTATGAATTTAAAACTAGTGGTGAAATTTTTTTAATTATTGATGCATTTCAATTCCATTTAAAAGCTAAAGGAGATATGGCTTGGGCTCGATCAAGATATGATGATATTTCTTTAATTGAAACCCTTTTAAACTCTGCTACGGTAAGAATTAGAAGTGATTCAGCTCATGGAAAATATGCTATTGATGAATATTCCTTAAAAGGAATAACTTTGGCATATTTAAGAATGAAAGAAATTTGCCGTTAAATAAATTTCTTACTTGCATAAATTTATTTTCTAAGCTAAAATAATTTTTGGTGAGAACAGGCAGTTTCAATTGTTTAAAGGGGCAGATTCGAAAGAAAGCATTCCAAAATATTTGAGCTGGGTTGTTCTCACTTATTTCACAGAAGTATCTCGTTCTTTTTTTGTTATGTCCTCATATCTTGTCTTGGCGCGAAAGTATCGTCCGCAAAATTTTGCTGAATTAATTGGGCAAGAAGTTCTTGTGCAAACCTTGGCAAATTCAATCCACAATAATCGTCTTCATCATGGATATATCTTAACGGGAATTCGAGGAGTTGGTAAAACTACCACTGCAAGAATAATAGCTAAAACTATTAACTGCCTTGATCCTAATGCTATGCAAAACGCAATGGCTTGTGGAGTTTGTGAAAATTGTCGACTGATAAGCGCCAGTCAACATCAAGATGTTATCGAGATTGATGCTGCAAGTAGAACTGGTGTCGGTGATATTCGTCAAATTATAGATTCGATTGCCTATGCTCCTGTAATGGCAAAGTATAAAATTTATATTGTTGATGAAGTTCATATGCTTTCCAATCAGGCTTTTAATGCATTATTAAAAACCCTCGAAGAGCCTCCAAGTAATGTAAAATTTATTTTTGCCACAACTGAAATACGCAAAGTTCCTGTCACGATCCTATCAAGATGTCAGAGATTTGATTTAAGAAGGCTTGATGATAATGAAATTTCTCAACATCTTAACAACATTCTTGCTAAAGAAAATTTTCAAGGTGATAAAGATGCGCTAATGATGATTGCAAAGGCAGGGGAAGGTTCTGTTCGGGATTCGTTATCACTTCTTGATCAGGCGTTAGCAATAAATGATCATCAACCTAAATTATCACTTGATTTGGTTGAGAAAATGCTGGGTTTAAATGATCGCTCAAAAATAATTGATCTTATTAACAAGATAATGATTGGTGACCTTAAGCAATCGATAAAAGTTTTTAATGATATTTATAGCACTACTTCAGATGTTAGCCAGATAGTAACGGATTTGATGGAAATTATCCACAAAATTAGTGCAGTTAAAGCTATTGATAACTATCAGCTGGAAGGGTTTTCATCTTCAAATAGTAAGATTATTTTTGATTTGGCAAATAAAAATTCGTTGAATAGCTTAATAAGAATATGGCAATTATTAGTTAAAGCTAAAATTGAAATTGATAATACTTCAAATCCTAGGATAAATTTTGAGATGCTTTTAATTAAATTATGTCATCTGGTTTCAATTCCAGATTTAACTAAGATTTTGGTTGAACTAAAAAATAATAACAAGGATTTTTCTCTATCAGAAATTGCTCAGGAGGGCATTGTTTTAGATCTAAATAATGAGTCAAAAAATAATAAAAAAAATGATGTTGGTTATGATAATAATTTGGTTGCAGAAATCTTAAATAGTTTTGATCAGGCAAAAATTGTTTAATTAGATAATCAGATTAATTTTCATTTAAATTAATTAATTTTTTTTTGATAATAATTTTATCAATTCGATAATAATCCATATCAATTATTTCAAAACTAAAGCCAAAAAAATCTAAAATATCGCCTTCTTTAGGTTCTTTGTTTAAAAATCTTTGAATAAATCCTGCAATTGTTTGATATTCTTTGTGGTTATTCATTTCATCTATACCAATTTCTAATTGAATTTCTTCAATAGAAGTTATGCCATCAACAAGCCATGTTTCGTGATCTTTTTTAACAATGTGAGGTTTTTTGTCATGAGAATAGTTTGACGATACAATACCTACAATAGCTTCAATTACATCAGAAAGTGTTATAATTCCTTGCATATCACCATATTCGTCAATTATAGCTATTAAATGGGTTTGACTATTTTTAAAAATCTTGAGAGCTTGTAAACAATTGGCATTTTCTGGGAGTATAGTAGGGGTTTTTAGGAATTTTTTTATACTAAAATTATTATTAGAGAGTGCTGACTCAATAATATTTTTTACTTCAATTATTCCAACAATCTCTTCATTGGATTTATTGAGAACAGGATAACGAGAATGAGAATTTTTATGAATTTTCTCAACAATATTTTTTTGATCATCGCAATCATAAAAAAAATTGATTTCAGATTTATGAGTCATTATCGATTTAACATTGCGATCACCAAGAGCAATAATTCTTCTCATCATTTCCTTTTCTTCATGCTCAATTGCTCCTGACTCAGCTCCTTCATCGATTATAGCTTTAACTTCAGCTTCGGTAATTTTTTTATTTGAAATTTTTTTAATACCAAATACTTGTAAAAAAAAACAAGATGAATGTTCAAGTATTTTTACTACTGGATAACATTTGTCAGCTAACATTAACATTGCCGGAGAAATTATAATTGCATATTTTTCAGGATGAGTTAAAGCAATTTGCTTAGGGATTAATTCGCCAATAACTATTGAAAAATACGTTAAAGTTACAACAACAAAAAAGACCGCAATGGCTTCACCATTTGGATTAATTAATGGTGAGTTGTTGAGAAAAATACCAATTTTTTCGGCTATCGTTGCTCCTCCATAAGCTCCAGCAAGAATTCCAACTAAGGTGATGCCAATTTGAATTGTTGAAAGAAACTTTCCAGATTCTTCGATAAGTTTTAAAGTGCTTTTTGCACCCTTATTTCCGGCTTTAAGCATCTGCTTTAGAACCGCTTTATTTGATGATACAATGGCAAATTCACAAAATGCAAAAAAAGCATTTAACAAAATTAAAATAAAAATTATTAAAATTTCAATTATCATGGATTTATGTTTATAATGTTAAATAAAATCGTAGGGTAAATTAGATTGCACCTTAAAAACTATTTTATTCAATGAAAATTTTTGCTAAATATTTAAACAAAAACTTAAGAATATTTTAAATCATAATTGAATTATTGCAACAAGTCTTATCTTTTAATTAAATAAAAGAAGGGTTATTGTTTTTTTCAATTTTAATAAGTTAAGTGTTACAATTTTTTTTAAAAAAATAAATTAATTTTAAATTTTTGAAATAAATGTGTTTGAAAAATTTTTCTTAAAATAAAATTTATAAAAAGAAAAATTTTAAATAAATAATAATACTATTATTAATTTAAAACTTAAAACAACTAAAAAATAAATTACTAAATATATTTAATAAAAAATTAAAAAAAACTTATTTACAAATAATTAAAACAATATAAACTAATTTAAATTAGAAAAATAATTTAAAAACTAGTGAAAAAATTTCATCACATTTCATCAGCGTTATTCTCTTTGGTTCTCGCAGTTATTGTTGCGTTTGTATTTTTTTATTTAATTGAAATTAGAAAACAAAAAATTCATTCAATACTTTCTTTGGATTTAGTCAGAGCTGAAAGATTGATCGTTGATAATTTTAATCATACCAGCTCTTTGATAAGAAATATTAATATGCAAATTGTTAATAGTTCATTTAATAAAAATCGAATTAATCAAATTCTTTATAAATTCAGAAGTAATCCAATTCTTGTTGAAACTTTTTCATGGACAATTTTTTCTTGGTCAGACAGAGCTAATAAAATTATTGTTGATGCAGATAATGGAATAATTGACAATCCAATTGATATTTCCGATCGTGATTATCTTGATTTTGTGAAAAATAAAGCTAAAGATAATATTTTTTATATTGGCAAACCTGTTATTGGATCAACAAGTAAAAAATGGATTATTCCTGGGGGGGTTGGCGTTTTTGACAAAAGGGGTAAATACCGCGGTTCAACTGTTATTGGTTTTGAAATTGAAATTTTTGCTAAATTAATTCAAAAAAATATTCTTAATCCTAACGTCAGTGTTACGGTGTTTAAAACTTCTGATCAAATCCCTATTTTATTTTCCTCGGCCAATAAAATTGAGTACTATCAAAATTATCAACCAAAATTTGATAGCAAAATATCAGATTTAATTAAATCACAATTTTCAGAAAATGAAATTAAAGGCTATATAGAAATTATTTCTAACAAAAAAGCCTTTTTAATAAAAAAACTCAGTGAATATGATATAACAATTGTTGTAGATTATAGATCAAAAGCTATTGAAAATGAATTATGGAATAGTATTTGGTCAAGATCAATCGAGTTTTTAATTATTATAATTTTTGCTGGGGTTATAATTGTAATAATTTATAAAAAAGAAAATTCAGAAAAAAAATCAATAATTAATTTAAAAGAAAATGCTGAAAAAAATAATAATGAAAAAACTAATCTAATGAGAATAATTTCTCATGATTTAAGAAATTATATCTCTAGCATATATTCGCTATCGGATTTAGTTTTAAATGACAATTCAAATGATAATAATGATAAAATTATTAGCTTCAAAAAATGTTGTAAGATTATAAAATATCAGTCTAGTGAAATGCTAAACTTTGTTCATGATTTGCTTGATTTTAATCAAATAGACAGAGAGGTTATTGATCTTAATAAGTTGGAATATTGTAATGTTAAAAAAATTGTTGAAATGATGATCTATCTTAACGGAAATTTATCTAATTCTTATGACTTAAAAATAATTAAAGTTTTTGACAATAAAATTCCTAAGCTTAAATGTGATCGAGTAAAATTTAAACAAATACTTGATAATATTTTTACTAATTCAATCAAGTATAATAAAGAAAATGGCGAAATAAAAATCACTGTAAAATACCTGAAGGATTCTTCACAAATTTTTATTGAAATTGCTGATAACGGTATTGGAATGACTCAAAAAGATATTAAAGAAGCTTTGGAAGGTAATGCCCATAAAATTGATAAATCAGAATTTACAAAAAAAATTGACTCTCATGGAATAGGTCTCCCTTTGGTGAAAAAACTAGTGGAGTTGCATGGTGGCTTGATCAAAATCGAATCTGTTAAGGATTCTGGAACTAAGGTAAAACTATGGTTTAAAATTGAAGGAGAGTTAATATATCCTGAAGAAAAAAATTTTAATTGTGAAATAAGCTCAATTTTAGATGAAGATGATTGTCATATTAAACAAGAAGATAGAAAGAAAATTCTTATTGCTGATGACGAAGAAATTAATATATTTGTTTTCAAGCAAATTCTGCGTAAAACTAATTATCAGATAATTTCAGCAAGAAATGGTCTAGAAGCTATAAATTTAGTTAAAAAAAATAAATTTGATTTAATATTTTTGGATATCTGGATGCCAGAGATGGATGGTTTAAAAGCTTCTAAAGTAATCCAAGATTTTTTAAAGCAGAATAAAATGAATATCCCAATAGTATTCGTTACCGCTGATGACAATCTCGATACTAAACAAAAAATTATTGATCTAGAAATTAAATATTTTCTTGATAAGCCTTACACTAAAGAAAAAATTTTAGAATTAATCAAGCAAATATTTTATAAAGGTCAAAATTAATTTTAGTAAAACCTATAAATAAATTTACAAATAGTTAGTTATTAATTTAAAATTTATTTTTTTATAAATCTTATTTTAATTTACAATGTTTGAAAATATCTAGTTTAGTAGTTAAGATATTAAAATTTTAATTAAAAAAATAAGAATATTTAGGGTTGTTAAAGCTAAATTAGTTAATTATTAAAAAATTTTTTAAAAAAATATCTAATAAAAATAAATATTTATAAAATATCTCTTATGTAATTGTTTATTGCGAATATCTAACTGTAATTATTGATCATAAAAGTTTATTTTTTTGACTTAGAATTTTTTTTTGTCAAAACACTATTAACCACAATTTAAATCTTAATGAAAGCAAATAATTTATCTGAAGTTTTTTCAAAAGATATTGGTAACAATAAAATTAATGTTGTTGTTGCTGGAGCTGGCGTCGCAGGAATTTTTTCGGCGTTAGAATTATTAAGAACTTACCCTTTTGTTCAAGTTAAAATTATTGAGCAGAAAGAAAAAATCTTATCTGGTACAAGTGCCAATACTCCCGGAAGAATGGGTTTAGGGTATCATTACCAAGATTATGAAACTGCAATAAATTACATGAGAAATACTCTTATATTTATGAAAAAATACCATGATTGTTTTATTGAGGATGAGAGTATGCCGAACCTAAAAAATGGAAGATATTTTGTTTTAAAAAATTCAATTGTTGATCCGCAGCATCTTATTTCAACTTATGATAGATTGTCTTTAGAGTTTGAAAGATTATGGATGAACGATCTAGAAGTTCAAAAACTATTCCCAGGAACCTGTCATCTGCATAGGGCGATTTCACCATCTGAATATTCTGAGTATGTTGATCCTAAGATAGTTCATCTTGCCATTGAAACAAGAGAAAAGCTTTTGGATTGGAATAGGTTTGAGAATAAAGTTTTAGCAGAGCTTTCAGAATTTATTGAAAATAAAAGAGTTGAAATTATTAATTTCACAGAGGTTCTAGGTGTTGCTTATAACGAAGATTCAAGTTTTGAGATTAAATTAGAGAAGAAAACATCGGAAGGAAAAATCAAAACTTTTCAAATTGCAGATTTCTTTATTAATGCCACATGGCAAAATATAGAATCACTTAATAAAAAATTTAATATTTCCACTGTTAAATGGACTTCTAGAATGAAGCTAATGGCCGAGGTTAGGATTCCTGAGTCTATGACAGATGTTCATTCGATGTTTTTTTGTTTGGGTCCCTTCGCAATGTTCTCTAATATGGGTTTAAAAAAAGATCCCCAAGATAACTCCAAAAATTCAAATATTGCTAGAATAACTTATGCTAATGTAACAAATCATAGCCATTATCCAAGTGATGAAATGCCTGATTTTTATCGAAGACTTCTTGAAAATGATTTAAATGAAGAAGAGATGAAATATTTAAGTGAGCAAGGCGAAAAAATAATTGAAGGTGTGGCTAAATATATTCCTAAAATGTCCGACTCCAGTTTGATAAGAGTTCTTCCTGGAATAGTTAAGTCTGTAGGAGGAGTTGATATTAATGATCCAAAAAGTGATTTTCATAAAAGAAGAGAAGAGGGTACTGAAATTGTTCATGCAGATTATTATAATATTGCCTCAATTAAATTATTTTACTGTGTAGTTATTGGCAAAAAAATGGTTAATATTTTTGAAAAAGTTATTGTCGCAAAAAAATTGGTCGATACTTTGTTAAGTAATTTTAAAGAAAATAGCTCTTTATCAGATCAAAAAAAACAATATGTTGTAAATTTCTTAAGAATTTATCTTAAAAGATATTTGTTTGATAACTTCGATAATATGGGCAATGCTTTAATCGGTGAATTATTTAAAAAAGACCAAAATGTATCTGAACAAATTGGGCCAGACCTAGCAAAGCAGAAGATTCTCATGGATAATTTCATCAACGAGTTATTTTTAAATAAAGATAAATTAGATCAAGAATTAACATTATCTTTGAATACTATTATTTCAAGAGAGCAAAATCTTATGAGAGATCTTTACGCAAAGCTTTTAAAGTCTATTGATCAAAAAGAAGAAGTTTTGCAAGAGTTAAAAGTTTATAATTCTAAATTGAAATTAAAAGAAGTTCCAAAAGTTAAAGAAAAGTCAATTGACCAGATTTATACTGAATCAGCAAATAATGCTTTACTATTTAGACTATCGCAAAAATTTAAAAGAAACAAAATAGAGGAATGTGAATATCAAAAAAGGGATGCAAGACCAACATGCAGTTATTTGTTTAATTTTGGATCTGAAAATAAAGATATAACAAAATTTAAAAAAACATTTCTAGATCTAATTTCTAAATATTCAATTAAATTAAAATCTTTATCAAATCCTATTTATCTTGTTTTAGATAATTATGAGAAAAGTCAAACAGAATTTCGCGATAATATTTTAAAATTTTGTGATGATTTTTTATTGAAAGAATTGCCGCAAATATCTTTTGAGTATAAAGATAAAGAAAATATAAAAAAAGTTGATAAACAAGATGATAGTTTGGCTAAACAAGTCATTGATAAAAGTTTATTTTTAGATGTTATTGAAATGATTTTTGAGATTGAAAGTCAAGATTTAAAAAAAACATCCTTGGAAATCATTGAATTATTTTTGAAAAACTTTGCAGAAAAATATAAAAAATTTGATAGTTATGTGGATGATAATTATCAATTAAGTAGTTACATAAAATCAAATGAAAATGATGATTTAAAGTTTCTTGAATCAATTAAAAAAGTAGTGATTGATCCAGATATAAATATTGGACAATTTGTTAATTTGGTGCGTCCTATGATAAATATTTTTTTAGATTCTATGTTAGAAGAATCAAAAAAAGTTATATCTGGTGATTCATCATCTCGAACATCTTCAACTTTATCAGAATCACCTTCAAGAGGAGGTACTCATAATTTAATGATTACTCAACCATCTGGAACTTCTTATAATCCTGAATTAACTGCTCATAATAAAGAAGTTGGAAGCATTGATTTTCAAGAAGTTACAGATACTCAATTTCCAATTGAAGATGTAGAGGTGAATAATAATCCAGGTCCTTCAATAGGAGCTCCTTATTCTTATGAGGCGTTGAAAAATAAGGAATTATTTCCCTCTGTCTAAAAAAATTTTAGTTTTCCTTAAAAAATATTTACGGGATTTTTGTTCAATAAAGTGATACGATAAAATTGATAATATTAAGTTAATTATTAAGCAAATTATTATAACTAATAGAGGACTAGCTTGTTGATAATTTTTAATTATTTCTTTTGTTAGACCAACAGCACTAGTCTGCCAGAGATAAAAAGAATAACTTATTAATCCTAAATAATTAGTAATAGAATTATTATAAAATAACGACTTTGAATAAAAAGCACTAATTATCCAGATCCCAAATAACGGAATTGTAAAAATTTGAAAAGACATTCTATTTTCTTTACTAACAAAGCATATTAAAATGATTAATGAAATAGTTGCTAAATGAATTAATTTTTGATAATTAAGCTTTATAAAAAAATCTTTATACAGATAGCACAATATTCCAAATATAAAATCGCTAAGTCTAAAAAATGGATTAGCATAAATATAATTTTCTTTAAGAACGCTAAAATTTAGACTAGAAAAAATTGCTAAAATAATTGAAAATATAAACAAAGCTAAGCGATTTTTGCTAATCAAAATAATTAACGGAAAAGTTAAGTATAAAAACGCTTCAACGCTTACTGACCATGTGGTATTATTAATGCCAAATTTGATTAGATTTTCAAAAAATCCTTGTAACAAAAAAATATCATTGATGATATAAAAAATTTTTTCCTGATAACTAATTCTAGGAATGAAAACAAAGTATAAAATGGTCACCAAAATATAGATTGGATAGATTCTTGCCAATCTTTTAAAATAAAAATCAAAGAGATTTTTATTATTGTTGAAATCTTTATTGTGATAAATATGGCTTAAAATAAATCCAGAAAGAACAAAAAAACCGCTCATAAAAATAGTTCCGCCATCAAAAATTTTTTTTATCCAAAAATCTTCAGTTAATAAAAAATTTGAAGAAGCATGAAATAAAAAAATAGCTAATGCTGTAAAAAATCGAAATGAATTTAAGCTAGTAATCATTGATAAAAAGAAAAGTTAAAATTAAATGAATTAAATAGAAAAATTAGTTATTATTATGAAATATTTACTATTAAATAATAAAAATTAAAATAATAAAAATTTATAAAAATTAATTACACCACAAATTATTTTATGTCGAAAAACCCCTTATTGCTTATCTTGAAATTTGTTTTAATCTCATGTTTTAATCAATCTGTTTATGCATCGCAATTACCAATAAATAATAGTTTATTTGCCTTTAATAATATTGAAATTATTAATTCATATAAATTAAGTCTTATTCAGCTAGAGCAAGAGAAAAATAGTTATAAGTTAGATGAAAGTATTTTAAATAATTTTAAAAAAAACAAGGTTTTTAATGAGATAAAATTTGAAAAAATTGAAATTAATAATTTCAATTTTTTAAAAGATCCTAATAGGATTTTAAAAGTTCATAATAAACAATTCAAGAAATGTTGGTTTTTAAAGAAGGTTGATTTCAATTTTAATAAAAAAATTGCTCAAATTAATTTTAATAATTTATCGCAAGATCAGTTCTTAGATAAATGTATCGATAAAGAATTAATTATAAATATTATCAAATATTATCAACAATATCTTTATGACGAAGGCTATATCACTTCTTATGTATCATTAGAATCCCATAATATTAAGACAGGTATTTTAAAAATTAGAATTGATTATGGTTTAATCGCTAGAATTATTATAAATTCAGATAATTTCTTCAATAAAATGCAAATATTTAGTGCATTTGCTAATCAAGAAAATAAGGTTCTTAATATCAATCATCTTAATCAGGGTCTAATCCAAATTAACCGCTTATCATCAAATGATGCAAAACTAAAAATAAAAGCAAGTTCAAGAAATTTATATTCTGATGTAATTATAGAAAATAAATCCAAATTTCCGGGAAATTTGAAAATAGGTTACGATAATTTAGGTAATAATTTTAGTGGAAATTATCGATCAATTTTTGATATTAATTTAGAAAATATTTTATCTTTAAATGATCTTATAGTTTTTAATTATTCCACAAATTTAAATGATCCTAGCAAGAAAAAAGACTTAAGCTCCTTGTCTGGTTCAATAAATTTGCCATTGCATTATCAAAATTTTTCATATGATTATTCTTTAACTAAATTTCATAACACATCCCAAGGGCAGGTTATCGAAATTAATATTGAAGGTTTTTTTAAAAGACAAGCTTTTGGATATAATAGACTATTGATTAATAAGGTTAATCATCGCTTGAATTTTTTTAATTACTTGGTTTTAAAAGAGTCAGCAAGTTATATTAATCGTCAAAAAATTTTAAATTCCAATAGAAGATTATCAATATTTAATATTGGCTTAAACTTAGATATAAATCTTAATAAAACCATTTATGTTATTTTTAAGCCTAGTTGGTATAAGGGTTTAAAAATTTTTAATGCTCAGAAAGATCAAGGCAATCAAGATCAAAAATATCCTCATGCTCAATTTGATTATTATAAAATTTATTTAAATTTTTCAAAAAAATTTCTAGATAATAAAAATGATAATTTTTTTGTTTTTAATAGTGAAATTGATTTTCAAAATACAAATCAAGTTTTGTATGGGGCGGAGCAGATTGTAATAGGGGGGTATTATTCAGTCAGGGGTTTTAAAGATCAATCAATAGTTGGTGATAAAGGTTATTTTTGGCGAAATAAAATTAATTTTAACTTAAAAAATATTAGTAAGTTAATACCCAATAAATATTCAGAAAATAATATTAATTATTTTAAAAAATTTTCAATTGAGCCTTTTTTTGATTATGGTTATATAAAAAATAATAATTGGACAAATAAATCTGACGGAAGACTGAGCGGCGGTGGTTTTAAACTGATCTTTAATTCTAGAAATTTCAATTGTTCATTAACCAATTCTTATGCTTTAAGCTATTCATCTTTACTTAATTCAAAAAATAAAAATCTAAAAAGTCTTAACTTTGAGCTTTCTGCTAATTTTTAAAAAAAATTTGACATTAAAAAAAGTATTTTTTAAATTTGTTAAATAAATTTTAAATTAAAAAAATTTCAATGAGTTTTTACAAATTAAATTCAAGCAATTTTAAAGCGTGTTGTTGTTGCTAAACAATATCCCTTTAACTTGCCTGTAATTTATTTTTGTAAAAATGTTTTTCCCCTTATTTCTTAAAAGCCAAAATCTCAAATTTCTCATTATCGGTGGCGGAAATATTGCTCTTGCTAAACTTGAAACAATTTTTGAATTTTCTTCAAATATAACCTTAATTGCCAAAGAGTTTTCTAAGGAAACTCATGAATTTATATCGCATCACAACATCAAATTTGTCGTTACTCAATACTCTAGTAAATTGCTTGAAAACTACGATATTGTAGTTGTAGCAACTAATGATAAAAAATTAAATCAACAAATCGCCAATGATGCAACTTTGCAAAAAAAATTAGTTAATGTTGTTGACGATCCTAGTAATTCCCATTTTATTTTTGGAGCAAATGTTAAAAGAGATAATGTTGTTATTAGTGCTTCTACCTCAGGAATATCGCCAGTTTTAGCAAGATTAATTAAACAAAAAATACAAAAAATATTACCAACAAATATTAGTAATCTTAATGAATTTCTAACTAAAAATAAAGATATTGTTAAAAATAAATTTACAAATCTGCAAGCACGCCGAATTTTTTGGCAAGAGGTAATAGAAGGGGCAATTGGTCAGCAAATTATTCTTGGAAATTTTAAGCAAGGACAACAGCTTTTTGAAGAAAAACTTAATAACCAAAATAATCAAAAAAAGGGAGCGGTTTATTTTATTGGTGCAGGTCCAGGAGATCCAGAATTAATAACTTTGAAAGCCATAAATTTATTATCAAAAGCTGATGTAATTTTGTATGATCGGCTAGTTGCTAAAGAGATTTTAGAATATGCAAGAAAAGATGCTTTAAAAATTAATGTTGGTAAAACCCGTGATATTCATTTGCATAGTCAAAGTGAAATCAACGAGATGATTAAAAACTATGCTCTGCAAGGCAATATTGTTGCAAGACTTAAAGGTGGAGACACAACAATTTTTGCCCATTTAACCGAAGAAATTGATGCAATCATTGCTGATAAAATTCCTTATCAAATTGTTCCAGGGATCACCGCAGGGAGTGCAACAGCTAGCTATCTTGGTATTGCCCTTACATCTCGCCAAAATAATAAAGCGGTAAGATTTTTAACGATTTATAAAGAAGATTTAGTTAGTGAAGAATTTTTTAAAGATTTAGCAAAAACCAATGATAGCTTGGTGCTGTATATGTCTTCTCATAACATTAAAACAATAATCATTAATTTGTTGAAGTTTAATAAAAATCCCCAAACCCCAATAGTTGTGGTTGAGCAGGCAACTACCCAATATCAAAAAAATTATCTGGCTAGTCTTGGCGATTTTTTAGAAAAATTTCCTGAAACAAATTTTATTTCGCCATCAATAATTATTATTGGTGAGGTTGTGGGAATGCACCATAAATATCAATGGTTTGAAGGTAATAAAACTGGATACAATTTTTTACAATTAAAAAATAATATTTAAGAAAAAAACTTATGAATATTCAAGAATTAATAAGCAAAACTAATGATCTGAATTGGCAAGAAAAAATTTTATTTGTTGAAAAAAATTTTCAAAAAATAATCTTTTCAACGAGTTTTAGCGCAGAAGATCAAGTGCTTACCGATTATATAGCTAAGCAAAAATTATCAATTAAATTTTTTACAATTGATACCTTTCGATTATTTGATGAAACTTACCAAACTTGGCAAAAAACTATTGATAATTACAAAATAAAAATTGCTAGCTTCAATCCTCAAACCAATATTCTTAAAAAATTTGTCGAAAGTCATGGAATAAATGCTTTTTATCGAAGCGCTGATCTGAGAAAGCAATGCTGTGCAATTCGTAAAGTTGAACCTTTAAAAAAAGCGTTAAAAGGTTATCAAATCTGGATTAGCGGAGTTAGGCAGGAGCACTCTGCTATTCGAGCTGATAAGAATTTTTTTGAGTATGACGATAATCTGCAAATAATTAAATTCTATCCGCTTTTGAAATTTAGTGAACAACAGCTTTGGAGTTACATTACAGAGCATCAAGTGATTTATAATAAGCTTCACGATTTAGGTTTTCGCTCAATTGGCTGTAATCCATGCACTCGAGCGATAAGTAAAAATGATGAGCCTAGGTCGGGTAGATGGTGGTGGGAAAATGATCAACATAAAGAATGTGGATTACATAAATCTTAACTAAAATTAACTATGATTAACCTTGAACAACAAAATATTTTAAATAAGTTAATTGCTAATTTGAATCCCATGCAAATTGCTTGGGTAAGCGGTTATTTGGCAGGAACTTTAGCGAATAATACTCAGATCAATGATGTTGACAATGCAAAGATCAAAACTATTTTTGATAATTTTAAAGATCTGACAATTATTTACATTACCGAAACTGGCAACAGTAAATTTTTAGCCAATGAATTAACTAAAAAATTTAAAGAGCAAAAAATTAATATAAAATTAAAAGCCGTTGAGCAATATCGTTACAGTGATTTTATATCTGAAAAAAATTTATTGCTAATTACCTCAACTCACGGTGATGGAGAAGTTCCAGAAAGCGGTAAGGGATTTTTCGATTTTATAAAAAATAATCAATTAGATTTAACAAATTTAAATTTTGCAATAATTGCTTTGGGAGATAAAAATTATCCATTATTTTGTAAGGCAGGTAAAGATTTTGCAGAAGTCTTTGTTACTAAAAAAGCGGTATCAGTTATTGATAATATTGAATTAGATTTAGATTTTGAAAATCATTTAGCGAGTATTTTTTCACAAATATTTACAAATTTTCAAAATAAAAATAGCAAACAAATCAATGATCACAAGGCAATAGATCCTCAAGTAAAATCAACGCTAAGCAATCAATTTACTGGTAAAATTATTGCCAACACCAATCTCAATGATGATGGATCAACCAAACAAACTCATCATTTGGAAATTTTAAGTGATCAAGAAATTGATTATCAATCGGGTGATTCGCTAGGTATTTTATTTGACAATGAAGACTTAAAAATTACCGGAAAAATTACTCCAAGGCTTTATTCAATTGCTTCTGCTAAATCACAGCATGGCAATGAAATTCACCTTTGCGTTGGTTTAGTGAGGTATAAGGATAGTTTGGGTCAAGAAATTTTCGGGTTATTTTCAAACAAATTAGCTAGTTTAAAAATCAATGATTCAATCAAATTTTACTTAAGTAAAAATCGTCAATTCAAATTACCTAAAGAAGATCGCGATATCATAATGGTTGGAGCGGGAACTGGCATCGCTGCGTTTCGCTCTTTTCTTTTTGAAAGAAATGCCACAAATGCTTCAGGAAAAAACTGGTTATTTTTTGGAGAACGCAATATTCGTAGTGATTTTTTATATCAAAGTGAATTGCAAGATTTTTTAGCATCAAATGTTTTAACTAAGCTAACTCTAGCATTTTCTCGCGATCAAGAACAAAAAATTTATGTTCAAGATCGACTTCAAGAGAATGCTTACGAAGTTTATAAATGGCTAGAAAACGACTCATATTTTTATGTTTGCGGAGACAAAGAAAATATGGCCAAAGCTGTTGAACAAACTCTTTTAAATATTATTGCTAAATGTGGCAATAAAGATTCAATCCAAGCTAAAAATTATTTAGATAATTTAAAAGAGCAGGGAAGATATTTGCTTGATGTTTATTAAAAAAATAATATTCAATAATAACTGTGTAAAATAAACAATAATAAATAAAATATATGAGTGTTGAAAAAATAAAAATTAATAGCAAGAATTTGCGAGGAACATTAGAGCAAAGTCTAACTAACCAGATCACCCAGGCTCTGAATGATGATGATCAAACTGTTATAAAATTTCACGGTATTTACCAGCAAGATGATCGTGATCGCAGAGAAATTCGTGCTCAAAAAAAATTAGAGAAAGATTATTCTTTTATGCTTCGTTTAAGAATTTCTGGTGGAAAAATATGTGCTTCGCATTGGTTATTAATCGATAACTTAGCAGATAAAAATGCTAATCACAAAATTAAAATTACTACTCGCCAAACTGTTCAGCTTCATGGCATTATCAAGTCAAAGTTAAAACCAACTTTGCAAGATTTTATGAAAAATAATCTCGACTCTATTGCAGCCTGCGGAGATGTTAATCGCAATATCATGTCAAGCGCGGTAATTGAAAAAAATCATAGTTATTTGCAAGTTAATGAAATTGCCAAGGAAATGTCTTTACACCTTTTGCCAAAAACCAAAGCCTATCACGAGGTTTGGCTTGATGGTGAAAAAATTTCACCTGAAAATGAAATTGATGAGCTTTATGGACAAACATATTTACCACGAAAGTTTAAAATCGCTTTGGCAATTCCTCCTTACAATGATGTTGATGTATTTTCGCAAGATATTGGTTTTATTGCTATTATTGATGATCAAAAATTACTCGGTTTTAATGTGGTAGTTGGAGGAGGAATGGGCTCAACTCACGGTAATCATCAAACCTATCCTAGACTTGGTGATTTAACAGGATTTATTAGTGTTGATCAGGTTTTAAAAACTGCTTACACCATCATCACTATTCAGCGCGATTTTGGCAATCGGCAAGAACGAAAAAATTCTCGTTTTAAATACACTATTGCCAAATATGGTCTTGAGTGGTTTAAGCAAGAATTTGTCAAAAGAGCAGGTTTTGAATTTCAATCACCTCATAAGTTTAATTTTGAAAAACGCGGTGATAATTATGGCTGGGATCAGGATTATCAAGGTAAATGGCATTTAACAATTTTTGTTGAGAATGGGCGAGTTTATGATGATGAAAAAATGCAATTGAAAAAAGCTTTGCGTGAAATTGCCCAAAATAATCTTGGTAATTTTCGATGCACCAACAATCAAAATATCATTATCAGCGATGTTGAAAAAAATCACAAAAAAAATATCGAAAAAATTTTAAAAAAATATCAAGTAAATATTGCAAATTATTCGCCAATTCGCCTCGATTCATTGGCTTGCGTAGCATTGAATACTTGCTCGCTGGCTTTAGCTGAAGGGCAAAGATATTTACCAACTTTGATTACTAAAATTGAGTTAATTCTAAAAAAATATAATTTGAGCAATGAGCCAATTTCAATTCGAATGACAGGTTGTCCTAACGGCTGTGCTCGTCCGTTTCTTGCGGAAATTGGTTTGGTTGGTAAAGCGCTTGGCAAATATAATCTTTATTTGGCAGGTGATAGCTTGGGATTAAGACTAAATCGTTTGTATAAAGAAGATTTGCCAGAAGAGCAAATTCTTTATGAGTTAGATAATTTTTTTAACAAATATTCACAATCTAAAAAGCCAGATGACAATTTTGGCGATTTCATTTTAAGGGAGGTTTATGGTCAATAAATATTTACAAAGACTTGAAGAGGAGTCAATCTACATCATTCGCGAAGCTGTTGCACAATTTGCAAAACCAGTTTTGCTTTACTCGATTGGTAAAGATTCTTCAGTGTTATTGCATTTGGCACTAAAAAGTTTTTATCCAGCACCATTGCCATTTAAGGTTTTGCATATCGATACCACTTGGAAATTTAAAGAGATGATTGAGTTTCGCAATTATCAAGCCAAAAAATATCAATTGGATTTAATCGTTCATACTAATCAACTGGGATTAGATCAGCAAATAAAGCCATTTGGCGAACATCGCAAAACCTACACCGATATTATGAAAACGCAAGCTTTGCGACAGGCTTTGGATAAATATCAATTTGATGTTGCTTTAGGTGGGGCAAGGCGTGATGAAGAAAAATCTCGCGCTAAGGAACGAATTTTTTCGCATCGTAATCAATTTCATACTTGGGATCCAAAATCTCAACGACCAGAAATGTTCAATTTATTTAATTGTAAAATTAAACCTCAAGAATCAATGCGAGTTTTTCCTTTGTCAAACTGGACAGAGCTTGATGTTTGGCAATATATTGCTCAACAGCAAATTGAAGTGGTTGATTTATATTTCGCTAAAAATCGTCAAGTTGTAAAAATTGATGAGAGTTTAATTATGGTTGATGATGACAGAATGCCAATCAATAACCAACCAGTTGAATCGCGATTAGTAAGATTTCGTACACTTGGCTGTTATCCGCTTACAGGAGCAATTGAATCAACAGCCAGTAATGTTAACGACATTATTCTAGAAATTGAAAATAGCCAATATGGCGAACGACAAGGGCGATTGATAGATAAAGATCAAGTTGGCTCAATGGAAAAGAAAAAAATCGAGGGATATTTTTAAAAAAATATTAATTAACAACAATAAATAAAACTTCTAATAATATGTCACAAGAAATAATTAAATTTTTAACCGCAGGTAATGTTGACGATGGTAAATCAACCTTGATTGGCAGATTACTTTTCGATACTAATTCGCTTTTTTTAGATCAGATTGAGGAGGTAAAAAATTCTACTTCTAAAGATTTTGATCAAGAGTTAGATTTTTCTTTGTTTCTTGATGGTTTAACTTCCGAGCGTTCACAAAAAATTACCATTGATGTTGCTTATCGATATTTTAGTTATCTTGATAAAAAATTTATTATCGCAGATTCTCCAGGGCATGAACAATACACTCGCAATATGGCAGTTGGTGCATCTAATAGCGATATTATAATTATCTTAATTGATGCTA
The DNA here is from genome assembly GCA_014190355.1 of Alphaproteobacteria bacterium. Taxonomy (GTDB): domain Bacteria; phylum Pseudomonadota; class Alphaproteobacteria; order Rickettsiales; family UBA1997; genus CAILUF01. The sequence continues at coordinate 146,651 of BJGH01000001.1, read as the reverse complement.
CTAAAAAACACCAAGCAGTTGGAGTTCAGACCTTGCGTCATAGTTACATTGCAAGTTTGTTTGGGATAAAAAATGTTATAGTAGCTGTTAATAAAATGGATTTGGTTGATTATGATTACCAAATTTTCGATGAAATTCGTAAAATTTATTTGGAGAAAACAAATAGTTTAGATTTTGAAGATGTAGCATTTGTTCCAATCAATGCAAGACGAGGCGATAATATCGTTAAAAAATCGGAGGCTATTGGTTGGTATCGAGGTAAAACTTTGATTGAGTGTTTGCTTGAAACTAAACCTATTAATCATCTACAACAGCAAGTTCGCTTGCAAATCCAAAATTTAGTTAAGTATAAAGATCAAAGATATTATCAGGCTTTTTTGAGCTCAGGAACTTTCAAAATTGATGATGAATTGGTGGTTTTTCCTAATAAAGATAAAGTTAAAATTAAAAAAATTATTCACAGCGCTAAAGATGTTAAAAAAGCACAGAGTAATCAATCAATTGCCATAAGTTTTGATAAAGAAATAGATTTAGATCGCGGAGCGGTGCTATGTAACCTTGACAATCAAGCTTATTTCGCTAATCATTTTGTCGCTAATTTAATTTGGTTTAGTAAAGATAATTTTAATCTTAGAAACTCACAGGAACTGTTAATTAACATTAACCATAATTACTTAAGAGTAAAAATAAATAAAATTAATTATGTAATCGATGTTTACGATTTAATCAATCTAGGTAATGACAGAAATTATCAAGCTCAAGAAATTAATCTTAATCAAATTGCTAATGTTGAAATTAATCTTGCTTCGCAAGTAGCTTTTGATTTGTTTGATTGCAATAAATATACCGGCTCATTTTTGTTGATTGATAACAACACCAACGAAACTTTAGGTTGTGGAATTATTGAGAATTTCTTGAAAATGCAAGATCCTCAGAAAACTAAACAAGATGAGTTCTTGTTTGAATTATCGCAATTGTTAAAAAAATATTTTGGTGACAAAAATATTGATTTTTCAATTTAATTTTAATTTTAAATAAAAAATTTATGAAAATAGCAAAAAATTTATTAGAATTAGTTGGTAACACTCCATTAGTTCAGATCAATAAAATGAACCAATCACAAGCTCAAGTGGTTGCTAAACTTGAATATTATAATCCTGCTAATTCTGTAAAAGATCGTATTGGCGTAAATATGGTTGAAATGGCCGAAAAGCGTGGAGTGATTGATCCAAAAAAAACTACGCTAATTGAACCAACATCTGGCAATACTGGAATCGCTTTGGCATTTGTTTGTGCAATCAAGGGTTATCGGTTAATTTTGACGATGCCTGAAACGATGTCTTTGGAGCGTAGAAAATTATTAAAAGCTTACGGTGCGCAGTTGGTTTTAACCGAAGGAGCAAAAGGTATGAAGGGTGCAATTGCAAAGGCTGAAGAGTTAAATCAAGAAATTCCAGATTCAATAATTTTACAACAATTTGCTAATCAAGATAATGTTGAAATGCATCAGCGAACCACTGCTGAAGAGATTTGGCGTGATACTGATGGTAAAATTGATATTTTGGTATCGGGAGTTGGAACTGGTGGAACTATCACTGGTATTGCTTCAATTTTAAAAAAACGCAATCCAAATTTTAAAGCAATTGCTGTAGAACCAGAGTCAAGTCCAGTGTTATCAGGAGGTCAGGGTGGACCTCATAAAATTCAAGGAATTGGCGCAGGTTTTGTTCCACAAATTTTGCAAACTGATTTGATTGACGAAATTTATACAGTCAGTAATGAAGATGCTTTGAACACCGCTAGACAGATGGCTATGCAAGAAGGAATTTTATGCGGTATTTCATCTGGAGCATCAGCCTATGCAAGTCTGGAAATTGCCAAACGCCAAGAAAATAATAATAAACTAATTGTTTTTATTTTACCATCATATGGCGAGAGATATTTATCATCTGCTTTGTTTGACCATATAACTGCTTAAAAAAAATAAATTATGAAAATTGAATTTTTAGAAAATATCAAAAAAAATGACCCTTCAGCAAAAAATTATTTGGAAATAATTTTATGTTATCCCGGAGTTCATGCCATTGCAATTCATCGTTTTAGTAATTTTTTGGCAAGAAAAAAAATTCCTGTTTTGCCTAGATTTATTGCTCATTTTAATCGCATAATTACTGGCATTGAAATCCATCCTTTAGCTAAAATTGGTAAAAATTGTTTTATCGATCACGGCTTTGGGGTGGTTATTGGCGAGACTTCAGTGATTGGTGATAATGTTGTTATTTATCAAGGAGTAACTCTGGGTGGTCGATCTTTGGTCAAGGCCAAGCGTCACCCTACAATTGGCAATAATGTAATCATTGGTGCAGGGGCAAAAATTTTAGGACCAATCACCATTGGCGATTTCTCTAAAATTGGCCCTGGAGCAATAATTATTAAAGATCTAGAAAATAATTCAGTAATGGTTGCCAATACTGCTAAGGAGATTAAAAAAATTCAAGAAGTAATCGAATATCAGATTTAATTTTTTATGAAATTGATTTTAAAGAAATTAGGTTAATTCAAAATCAATTCTATTTTAAAAAAACAAAGACTTATTTTCTAGCAAAGAAATTTGATCATGACGATTCAATTTAAAATAAAAAATTTAAATGTTTTTTAGTGAATGCGTTGCAAATTTTTTATAGAGTTTTCAACAATTTTATCTTTTCCTTCTTGGTCAAATGCCTTATCTTGTAGTTTAATGATAGCAGAAGTTATAATTTTATTTTTGATTTCACGAATGGCAATTTCTTCTTCATATTTAACTCGCTGAGATGCAACTAAGGTCATTCTTGCAACTTCTTGGCTTAAAATATCTTTGGCATTTTGCAGTAAAGTTTGAGCTTCTTCATCAGCTTGTTTAACTAAATTCTTAGCCGTTTCAATACTTTCTTGATAAGTTTTACGAGCTTGTTCTAGAAGATCTTGAGCTTCTTGACGAGCTTGTTTAGCTTGAAGAATTTCTTCAGCTATTATTTTACTTTTTTGATCTAATGCCTTACCAATTTTTGGACCAACTAATTTAACAATCAAACCAACAAATGTAAAAAAGGCAATGGCTAACCAGAATTTTTCGTCGAACATATTAATTTAAAATTTTAGATTTAATAAATTTGGCGATTTCATCAATAACCACAAGGCTTTGTTCTTGCGATTTTTTGATTAAATCTTGTAATTGTTGTTGAGATTTTTTGCTGTTTTCTTCTAGGGTTTTTTTGAGATTGGTAATGGTTTCTTGACGATGTTGGTGAATTTTTTGAGTTGTTGCTTCGATTTTTTGATGATAATTCTGGGCTGAATCTTGATTAATTTTAAAATTTAATGATTTTAATTCTTCGATTTGGGTTTTTAAATCAGCTGTTGATGATAAATCGCTGGAAATAATTTTTTTACGTTGTTCAAGAATTGATTTAATTCTTGGGGTGATAATATAGCTAACTGCAAAATAAAGAATGCAAAAGCATATCGTAAACCAGAATATTTGGGAACTGTATGTTGTAAAATCAAACTGAGGCATAGGATTTAAAAAATTATGTAATTTTTAGATAAATTAATTTTGAAATATTTTATCTTAATTTTCAGGATTAAAATGATAATTCTAAAATTTTTTAAACATGTGAGTTTTTTAAAACTCACATGTTTAAACTGAACTATTTAGCAAACAGAACCAAGAATGCTAAAAGAACAGCGAAAATACCCATAGCTTCGGCTAGACCTACTGCGATATAGATATATTTTTCTATTTTAGGAGCAGCTGAAGGGTTGCGCGCAATACTATTGAAAAAAGATCCAAAGATATTGCCAATTGCAATTGCAGCACCTGCCATGGCGATTGATAGTAAACCAACACCAATAAATTTTAGAGCAATCATTTCCATAAAAATATATTTTAATTGTTAAATAAAAATTGTTAAAAATTTCATTGAACCCATAGGTTGGGATTGTAAAAAAATTACAATATTTGACAGCAATGAAACTGTCGAATTTGTATATAAATTATTTTAATTTAATGGCAATTATGCAATATTAAAAAAACTATGCAAAACATTTAATAATAAAATAATTTAGTGAGCCTTCATTGTTTCACTTAGATACGCACAAACTAAAATTGCGAAGATGTAAGCTTGCAAAACTGCAACAAATAATTCAAATCCAGTCATGATGATACTAAATGCAAAAGGTAGGGTTCCAAAAATTACCCCAAGAGAAACTATAAAACCTGCAATTACTTTAAGCAATACATGTCCTGCAACCATATTTGCAAAAAGACGAACAGATAAAGTGATTGGACGAATTAAAAAAGAAAATAATTCAATTATAAAAATTACGGGAGCCATCCATAACGGAACTCCAGATGGTAAAAACATATGCAGAAATCCACCTAAACCGTTTCTGGCAATGGCATAAGAAGTGATGATAACAAAGCATAGCATTGCAATTGCTAAAGTTACAGCAACCTGGCTAGTTGCGGTAAAACTGTAAGGAGTCATTCCTAAAACATTGCATAGCAAGATAAAACTAAATAAGCTAAATATTAGTGGAAAAAATTTTTCACCTTCTTCGCCAATACTTCCTTTTATTAGATCGTGAACAAAGTTAAATAAACCTTCAGCACAAGTTTGAAAACGATTAGGAACTAATAATTTTTTGCGAGTTGCCGTGATCATAAAGCCAATTATTAAAAAAGTGGCAATAACCATGTATAGTGCTGAGTTGGTAAAGCTTAAATCAACATTACCAATTTTAAATTCAACTAATTTTTTAATCTCAAATTGAGTTAATGGTGAATGTTCTTCATGACTTTGATTAGCTGAGTCAGAAGCATTTGTGTTTTCTTCATGTTCTTGGTGAGAATTTTTTTCGATTTTATTAAGACTGTCTTTATCCGAATTTTTTTTGGAATTTTTGTGACTTGTTATTGAATCAAGTTCTTTTTCTTCAAATATTTTTTTAGACATAATTCATTTTCCATTATTTTAAAAATTATTCTTTGTAAATTTATATTATAGTTTTATTTTTTTAAAGATAAAAATTTTAAAGTTTTTAAATCTTAACTAAAAATTCAATTTAAATTCTACCTATGGTTTAAACCATAGAGATTTTATTCAGAGATTTTTTTTATTAAGGTAGTTTTCATAATATGGCAATTTAAGTAGTAAATATTTAAGTTATTTTTATTGTAAAATAAACTCAATTAACCAATATCGTAATATTAAATTACAGCCTAAAGCAGATATTTAATTTGTTTGGTATATTTAAAAATGTTAAATTAATTTTTTAAACTATCTTAAACTGAAAGGATAAAATTGTCTTAAAAAATTTGATTTTTAAGGTTGTTTTTAATATTTTCTTAAAATATTTTAATCAATTTTTATCAGCCAAAAATTATTTATATAAAAAAACTATTTATATAAAAACATTTATATAAATTTTAAGACTAAATATTCTTTAAAAATATTATTAATTTTTCTTAAAATGTCAAGTTTTCAAATTTTTAATCAATTAATAAAAAAATTAGATAATTTTAAATATATTGGCATCTCAATTGGCTGGCTTTCCCATAAGAATAGCAGCTTTGCAAACTTTATCTTAGCGATTTTACTGATTTACTTTAGTTTCTTGCCCAATCTTTATTCTCAGGAACTTCTTGCCAAATTTCATGATTGGAGTTTATTTAGAACTCAAAAAAATAATAAAACACTATGTTACATTGCCTCAACTCCAATTAAAAGAGAGGGTAATTATTTAAATCGTGGGGAACCATATTTTTTGGTAGTTGGAATTAAAAATGATATTGATGAGGTAAGTGTTTCTTCGGGTTTTTTATATAACCAAGCTTCGAATGTTGAATTATCATTTGGAGCAAAGAAATTTTACTTGTTCCCCTATGAAACCATTGCTTGGTCTTCTCAGAAAAATGAAGATATTGAAATTTTAAAAGAAATGCAGAAAAATGCTGATATGATTTTAACGGCAATTGCCATTGACAGTAAAATTGCTATCGACACCTATTCTTTAATAGGTTTTAATGAGGGTTACAAAAAACTCAAAGAAATCTGTGAAATATCTAACTATGATTGAGCAATTTTTAAATCAATATATTTTAAATAATCAATTTTTAATTTTAATTGCCTCGCTCTTTTCCTGTGTATTATTTGCAATTTTAATTACTAGGGTAGTGTTTAATTTTTTACTTGAGCAAGCTTCTAAAAAATATCTTAAATTTAAAAAAATATTACCTAAAACTACCAAATATATCAAAGAGGAAGAGGAATTGATGCGTTATAAAGACAATCTTCCCAAGGCTCATTCACAGCTTAAAGCTCAATATGCTCAAAATTCCAAAAATCAAAAATTGCCAGATTACGAAATAATCGAGCGAGAAAAAGAGCAAGATTTGGCACAAGTTGAGATAGTTGATATTGTAAAACCAATTGGTTTCTGGACTTCAGTAATTTTAGGACAAAAATTAACTTATTTAATTCAATCTGCTCAGATGCTTAATAAAAAAGGTGATAAAGGTTTCTGGGTTAGTATGGTTGAAGCAAAAGATCGCGTTGCCGGTAAACAGCATTCGCGCGGAAGATAATAAATTATATATTTTATGGAACAGCTACTTGAAAATTTAAATAAAAAAATTGTTAAATTTTATAAACAAAATTTTTTTGATATTAAATCAAATGATATTGAAGAAATAAGAGTTGATATTGATAATCTAATTAGTTTTGTTGAGTCGATAAATGAAAATCGAGATGTTGTTAATAAAATTTTTAATGATTCATTATTTCACGATGTTCATCTTAATATTTCCCATGTTATAGCAAAATTTGGAACGGTTGAACAATTAACTAAAATTATCCAAATGATTGGAACAAGCATTGTTGATTCTAATGACATAAATAATTATACTCCCTTGCATTACTGTGCAATTCACGGTCGAGTCGATATTTTAAAATTACTTATCGACTCAGATGCTAATAAAAATGCTTTAACTTCAGAACAAACTAGAAAGTGGCATGCACTTCATTTTGCTTGTCGATACGGCAATCTTGAGGTAGTAAAATTCTTAATAAATCATGGAATAAATAAAGAAGTTAGAACGGGTTTTGGTCTAACCCCATTACATGTAGCATGTGAGTTTGGTCGAGTCGAGGTAGTAAAATTTTTACTCAATCTTGGAGTTGTTAAGGATCCAATAACTATTGATGAAAATCAAAACATGACTCCATTGCATTATGCAGTTGTTGGTAATTTTTTAGCGTTAACAGAAATTTTGCTAATTGTTGGAGTTGATAAAAATAAATGCGATATGCGAGGTTATTCTTCTCTTGATATCTGTGCAAAAAACAATTTGATTGAGATGACAAAATTATTATTAAAATGGGGTGTTAAAAATTGTGAAAACTCTCTAAGCATAGCTAAATCATACAATAATAAAGAAGTTAGTGAAGTTATTACTAAATATCTAGATGCCAAAAAATGTTTATTCAAAAAATCAACTTTAAAAAAATTATCGCCTGAAATTTCTAAAATGATGCTTGAGTTTAATCCTATTAATTTGTCTGAAGCAAGGATTAAAATTTTTGGTAATGTTGAATTTAATGCTTTTGGTATCACCGAGCTTAGCAATATTTCTGGTTTTTTTAGAAGAAAAGAAATTGAATTTGGTCAATTTGTGAAAGATTTAGAAATTCTTGAATTATGTAATGCTGTGGATCATATCAATGAGATGATAGTTAATGCTCAATCGCAGATGATAAAAGTTGCTTTGACTAATATTAGCTAAGTTTTAAATTTTAATATCAATTTCTAACGCTTAATTGCCTTACGCATTTTATTAATTGCCGATTTTAAGCCAATAAAAATTGCTTCACCAATTAAAAAATGTCCAATATTTAGTTCAACAATTTGCTGTATTTTGGCAATTTTTTTGGCAGTTTGATAATCTAAACCATGACCAGCATGACATTCTAAACCCAAGCTTGAAGCTAGTTCAATACATTTCTTAATTTTTAAAAATTCATTTTGCTGTTTGATTCCTTTGGCTTTACAAAATTCTCCGGTATGGATTTCCACAATATCAGCCTGAAGTTTTTTTGCGCATTTAATTTGCGATTCATTAGCATCAATAAATAATGAAATTCGAATTTTTTGCTTACGAAGTTTTTTGATCATTTTTTCTAATGTGCTAAAATTTTTTATCAAATCTAACCCTCCCTCGGTAGTAATTTCTTTGCGTTTTTCTGGAACAATGCAGACCGCATGAGGTTTTGTTTTTAGGGCAATTGCAAGCATTTCTTGGGTTGGAGCCATTTCTAAATTAATTGGTAATGATATTACTTTTTTTAATTCAATTAAATCTTCATCGCGAATGTGTCTACGATCTTCGCGTAAGTGCAAAGTAATACCATCGGCTTTAGCTTTTTGCGCTAAAATTGCTCCAGTAATTGGGCTAGGATGAATTCCTCCACGAGCATTTCGAATAGTTGCAATATGATCAATGTTAACACCAAGACGAATTGGTGAATTTTTTTTCTTTTGTAAAGTAGTTTTAGTTATTGAATTTTTTTTCATAAAATAACAAATATGCGATATAAATTGTACAACCTAGAATTATTGTTGCAGGAAAGCCTTGAGGTCCAAAGATTTGGAAGATGATCCCCGTAGTAAGACTTCCGCAGATTGATCCTAAAGTTCCAATAAGTTGAAAAGTTGCACCAGCTGAGACTAGTTGGTCTTTGCCGTAATCTTCATTCATCATTTTATAAACTGCAACAAAAATAAATGCAATAAATGCTCCAAATAAAAAATAAACTAAAATTATAAACCAATAAGAATTGTGATAAACTAATAATATTAAAAAACAATAAATACAGCCAAAAAACCCAAAGTTAATTAATTTTTGAACTTTAAATTTTTTAGATACAATCCCTGCAATTAGATCAAAGAATCCACTGGCATAGTATGCACTAATGAATAATCCAGCACTTTCATAAGTATATCCTAAACTTACCCCATAAATTACACTGAAAGTCATTAAGCTAAAACTTTGAAAATCTAAAAAAAATCTTGCTAAAAAGCATTGAGGATTTTTTTTAAAAAAATCTCCAAGGCTAATTCGTTGTGAATTAATTACTGGATTTTTTAAATCTTTTAAAGGTGTTAATGACACCATTGATAAAATTGTTAACAGTCCTGATGCTAAATATGAATAAAAACTAGTGGCTGAAAAAATTTTTACTATCAATGGACCAGTACATACTCCTAATGAAATTATCATGCTAAAAATACCAATGCCAATTCCTCTTTTTTCATCGGTTAATAAAATATTCAGCCATGAAACCCTTGTTATCACATAAACAAACCAACAACAACCAATAATAAAAATAGTCAATAGCCAATAAAAATAACCTAAATAAAAATATAATAATAGACTTAAACAAGCATAAATAATTGCTGTTATTTTTAAACTTTTAAAAATTCCAAGATTATTAACAAATTTTGCCAAAAAAAATGAAGTGATAATTGCCCCCATGGTTTCTATGGCAGATGCAAAGCCAATTAGAGCAGGGCTTACTCCATGACTTCTTAGATTAGTTGGAAATATTACTAAATTAATTCCAAATGCTACGGCAAATAGAAAAAAACTTAAATATAAAAATTTTAATTCTTTGCTGAAGGAAAAATCTTTTAGACTACTTAACATTTATTTATATTTGACTTTGATTAGTTTTTTTAACTTCAAAATTAATGTTAATCAAATAGCTAAGTTTAGCAAGCTAATTAATTGTGAAAAAATCTTGATCGTATATTTTAAATTTAAAAGAATTTATTTCAATTTTTTTGTTCCAACCATCAATATTTCTGATCATCTTGAATTATAAAGACTTTCTAGTTAATTTTGACCTTAATTATTTTTCTCGAGAAGTTTTTGCTTTAGTTATTTAATATTTGATATTATAAGGTATTAAAAATTTATGGCTATTTTTAAATAGCCTAATGAATTTTTTGAAGAAATTGATATTTATCGTTATTTAATTTTGTTTTAATTTATTTAATCATGTTTGCTTAATTAATACAACAAAGTGTTATTTTATTTTTTATAGGTAATTCCTGCAGTTGATTTTAGGGCATCTTTTAATCCTGTGGTATTAGCAAAACTAATTGGCAAATTTAAAATACTTCGAATTGCAAGAAATGCAAATGCTTCAGCTTCAATATCATCGCCATTAAGATCCAATTGATCAATGTTATCAATGCTTATGGTGTTAAGTTGTTCTTTAATAATATTTATAATTCCAATATTTTTTCTTCCTCCTCCGCATAAAAAAATAAATTGTGGTTTTATATTGATTATCTCAAATGATATTTTTAGAGCTTGTGCAATTATATATGCCATCGAGGCAAGTTTATCATTGATATGGAGGTTGTTCAAAGGTTTTAGAATTTCCTTAAAGTCTTGGCGGTCAAATGAACGAGGAATTTTTTTATGAAAAATTGGTTTAGTTAAAATTTCATTGGTAATTTCAAAATTTATTTTCCCTTTGAGGGTTAATTCACCATCTTTATCAAAATCTTGATTGCAATGATTTCTAATTGAGTCATCAAATGGAGCATTGCCAAAACATACATCGTAACCTAATAAAGAATTTTCATCGAAGGTATTGAAAATACTGATATTAGAAACTCCCCCAATATTAAGAATACCGATATTTTTTTTGTCAAATTGAGGATAGTTTTTAAGTAAATGAAAATGATAAATTGGAACAAGAGGAGAACCTTGTCCTTTCATTAAAATGTCTCGGTTACGAAAATCAGAAATTACATCAATTTGGCATTGATAAGCTAAAAGTTGAGAATTACCAATTTGCCAAGAAAAACCATTTATTGGATCATGGCATACAGTATGACCATGAAAGCCAATAATATCAATTTCTTTATTTGTTAAATTATTCTTTTTCAAGAATGAATTTACCAGAGATATATGATGATTAGTTAATTCATTTTCGACAATCTTAATGTTTTTTAAACATTGTTGGTTATTAAGTAAATCAATTATTTTATTTTTAAAATTTTGTTGATATGGAAGGTAATCGCTAGCAATTTTTTTAATAAAATTTACTCCATCGCTTTCAATTAGAGCTAAATCAATTCCATCCATTGAGGTTCCGCTCATAAGGCCAATAGCTTTAAATTTTTTCATAACAAATTGTATTTAAAATATTTATTAGTAATAATTTTTTATCAATATAGTGACTAGATATTAATGGTGTTTTTTTACAAATATCATCAAAAATTGATATCGCTTGATCAAAACTTAGATTTGGCTTTAAGAGTTCAAAAGATTCTAGCTCCGCAAAAAAGAAATTATCAAGTAATTGATGATAATTTTTAATAAATCGACTTAAAAAAACATTTATAATTTTTTCAATAACATAGAAATTATAATTTTTTTCACTAATTTTTTTTAATAATTCTTCGTTTATTTTTTTATCTAGAATTGATTGAATAAATAGTTGATATAGCTTTATAAAATCATGAGCATGTTCAATGGCAATGGCTGGAGAATTATCGCAAATCATTTCTAAAAATAAAGACTGTTCTTTAGAAAATGTCATTTGATGATTTTGTAAAATTTGATTGAATTGTTGACTGTTTAGTTCTTCAATTTTAACTATATTACATCTGGAGCGAATGGTAGGAATAATTTTATTAAAATTATGAGTTATTAAAAAAAAATAGTTTGAGGGAAGTGGTTCTTCCAAGAGTTTTAGCAAAGCATTGCTCGAATTTTTATTTAATTCGCAAGCTGAATCAATAATTACAAATTTATTAGGGGAAGATGCTGGAGTTTGATAGGAGAATTCAATAACATCTCGAATTTGTTCTATGATAATTTCTTTTTTATCTTCAAGGCATGAAATAATTTTTAAATCAGGATGAATATCACTTTTACAGCCTAGAAAATCCTTGCAGAGCTGTTTTATAAAACTAGCTTTTCCAATACCTTTTTTGCCAAGGATTAGATTGGCATGATGTAGTTTTTCATTTTTAAAAAAATTACTAAGTTGTGTTTTATTTTCTTCAAAACCAATAAGATCCATTAGAATTATTTAAATTTAAGTTTTTAGAAATAAGTTTGAAAAAATTATGCAAAACACTATGTATAACGCTTCAACCTAAAAACATTTTATTTTTACAAATGCTAATATTGTACTTACATTTATGTAAATATTCAAGCAGTAATTAAATTTAATCTAAATTTTATTTTATAAATGTTGTTAAAGAATTTTTAGGTTTTGATATTTTTGGGTAGCAATAGATTATTTAAATCTTTATTATTGTAAAAATTTAAATCTTTTTCTTGCTACGATTAAACCAATTTTTTAGGAGATGAAGATGAGTAATATCTAATAACATCAATTGTTATTTTTTCAGATTGTTGTTTATCTAAAACTTTTCTAATATTTTCAAAAAATTCTTTATTAACCAATTCTTTTTTGCTGAGGTTTTGCAATCTTTTATCAGATATTCTTGAAAGAGTATTGGGTCAATTCTTTTTAAACTCATTCCTACATTCAAATTATTCTCAGTAAAATTGCCAGTTTAAAATCTTTTTGATCTGCTAAATTTTGGAAAAATGCAGAAAATTTAACGGCTTTTTTTATTTTATCATGATCATCATTACCAAATAATCTAAAAAAATCATCTTTAATTTTTTGAGTTTGAACTACTAATAACATTGCTATGACCCTGATATTTACTGCCTAAAAGAAAAATAATGTTAGTTTCTTATTGCTAATATCTAAATCTCTTTTAAGCATATCAAAAATACTAAAAATATTTTCTTTTATTTCTTTATTTTTTGTTGAAATATTTTGATTGGTTATTTGGTTGTTTCGAAAAAAATGATTGGGATTTGACGAATTATTTTCAGTAGTTATTAAGCCAAATATTAGAATATATCACGCCGATGATTATGAATATAACTAGCCTCAAATTTATGAGGTTGAGCTTCATCAGATACCAAATTTATGGCTATGCTTATCTTGCAAAATCTCTTGTAACTTTTCTTTTATGGCTCTTGGATTGTATTTGAGATTCTCTTTGCAGCAATCTTTAAACTCCTTTGCAATTCGGGTATTCTTAGATAAAGTATAATCTTTTTTTGGTAAAGAGACTGGATGTCATAAATAACTTTCAGGTGCTGTTGATCTTTGCTGTTCTTGAATTGAAGTTTGTTCTAACCAATTAACAATAATTTTTTCAAAATCTGCAACTTGATATTCTCTTTATCTTTAAATTAAAGATCTTGATTAACTTCTTGAGCAATAATTCTATCACATTTTTTAAAAACTAAAAAAACTTCAAAGCCTTCTAATTTTATTTTCGCAAGAACCAAAGAAATTTCATCATGACTTTTAAGAAGTAAAAAACTGTTATAATCAAAATATAGCGATTTTTTAGGTTGATTATTTAGTGATAATAATAATGAAAAAGCGTTACCATCACCCTTAATTGCTTTTCGAAGATCAACAACAGTTTTACCAGATATATAGCTTTTAGCAGTTTCTTCTTCAAATAAAAAGCTTGGAGGAAAGTTAATATTGTTAGAAAATTTTGGCATTATTAATTACAAACTTAACTTTATAATAAAAAAAATGTTATATTTTTAAATAAAAAACAAAGTAAGGTGAAATAGTTTGTTGTTATGCCAAAAATGCAATAATAATCAAAGCAATAATAATCAAATGCTTTTCAGTAAGAAATAAATTATACTATCTTGCATAGCTATAAATGAAGCATCGATGATGTTTTGCGAAACCCCAATAGTTGTCCATTTTTGTTTGGTTATTTTGTCTTGTGATTCGATTTGAACTCTGGTAATTGCAGATGTTCCAAGTGAGGGATTAAGAATGCGAACTTTATAATCGCTTAAAATAATGTTTTTAAGTTGTGGATATTTTTTAGTAAGAGCCTTTTTAAGAGCCTTATCTAAAGCGTTGACTGGACCAATTCCTTCGGCAACTGCCATGGTTTTTTTGTTAGCAATTTTAATTTTTACAATAGCTTCAGCAAAAGTAATTGGTTGCTCTTTATTATCAGAAATTTTGTTATCAACGCATCTAAAACTAAGAGTTTCAAAAAAATTAGGAACTATTGATAAAGATTTTTTAGCAAGAATTTCAAAACTAGCATCTGCACTGTCATAAGCGTAACCAATTGCTTCCAACTCTTTAACTTTGTTAATTAAATCGCTAACCTTATCATTAAGCTGTTGGTCATTTTTAATTAAACCAATTTCCTTCAAACGATTGACAATATTTGATCTACCAGCTTGATTAGAAACCATTATTTTGCGATGATTTCCAATTAATTCTGGATTAATATGTTCATAGCATTGAGCATTTTTTAAAACTGCTGAAACATGTAAACCACCTTTATGAGCAAAGGCGTATTTACCAACATACGGAGCAAATTTATCGGTTTCTTTATTGAGAAGATCGTCAAGAAAATTTGCTACTTTAACAAGGTTTTTAAGTTGATTATTTTTAATACCAAGTTGGCAATTCATTTTTAAAGCCAAAGTTGGAATAATAGAAATTAAATTAGCATTGCCACATCTCTCACCAAGACCATTGATGGTTCCCTGAACTTGACGAACTCCTGCCTCAACAGCGACTAATGAGTTTGCTACGGCATTACCAGTATCATTATGACAGTGGATTCCAAGATTTTTCCCCGGAATAATTTTTTTGACTTCGCTAATAATTTCTTTAACTTCCCAAGGTAGACTTCCACCATTAGTATCGCATAAAACAACCCATCTTGCTCCAGCCTGATACGCGGTTTTGATAACTTCAAGGGCAAATTTTGGATTAGCTTTATATCCATCAAAAAAATGCTCAGCATCAAACATCGCAGTTTTATTTTTTTTAATAACTAATTTGATTGAGTCGCTGATCATGGCTAAATTCTCTTCAGCAGATATTTTTAAAGCTTCTTTAAGTTGAAAATCCCAACTTTTTCCAACTAAACAAATATTGTCAACTTTACTGTTTACAACGCTTGCAAGGTTTGGATCATTGTGACAAGAAATTCCTGCTTTACGAGTCATGCCAAAAGCACAAAATTGAGAGTTTTTAAGCTTTGGTAAATTAGCAAAAAATTGGTCATCTGTAGGATTGGCTCCAGGCCATCCCCCTTCGATAAAGTCAATGCCAAGATCATCAAGTAAATTGGCAATAGTGATTTTGTTCAAGGCTGAGAAGTTAACAGTGCTAGTTTGAGCGCCGTCTCTGAGTGTTGAGTCGTAAAGATATACTCGTGAGTCATCTGCAGATTTTGTGATCGGTGTTTTGGTATTTTTTAAATTTTTTTTTGGCATATGGTTTTTATTTATCAATTTTTAATGATAAATTAAAAAAAATATTGATATAATTTTAATTAATATATGCTAGCTATAATTGCTATTGTAGTTACTAAAATTTAAGGGTCAAATTAAAAAAATGATCATACCTAGACAAGCAAAGAAGAATGAGCTTGCCCAGAAAGCTTTAACAACCTTAGTTTCATGCCATCCTAATTTTTCAAAATGATGGTGCAGGGGAGCCATTAAAAAAATTCTTTTTTTTCGGATTTTATAAGATGAAACCTGAATTATAACTGAAAGAGATTCTGCAACAAACACTAAAGAAATTATAAAAAAGATGATTTCTTGTTTGATGATTATTGCAATCAATCCAAGCGTGGAACCAATTGCCAAACTTCCAACATCACCCATAAATATTTTAGCCGGTTTTAAATTAAGAATTAAAAAACCAAATATTGCACCGATTAAACTTAAGCAAAGAAAGATTATTTCACCTGTAAATTTTATATGAGTAATTTGTAAATAATCAGCAATTTCTGGAGTTGAAACGCAGTAAATTAAAATTATTAAACAGAACAGATTAATAATTGCCGGAACGCTTACCAAACCATCTAAGCCATCTGTAAGATTGACTGCGTTCGAAGTTCCAACAATGACAAAATTAATAAAAATGATATAAAGAACTGTCCATAAAGTTACATGATAATCAATTAGTGGAATAAAAATTTTGTTATCAAGGTGAATTATATTAAGGTATCCAAGCCATAAAATCGCGATTCCAATAATTATAAATTGAATAACAATTTTATAGCATCCGCGAAAACCATTAGTGTTTTTGAATAAAACTTTAATCAAATCATCAACCAAACCAATTATTGCAAAACTAAACATTATCATTGAAATAATTATGATATAGCTATTGCTGAAATCAATAAAAAGTGCAGTTGAGAAAATAGTTGCTAGTATAATAAAAATTCCACCCATGGTAGGGGTTTTTTTCTTCGTGACAATATGGCTTTGCGGACCATCACTCCTGATGGGTTGAAAAAGAGACTTACTATTCATAAATTTAATATATTTTTTTATAGAAAAATAACTAAATAATGTTGAAGAAATAAGGCAAAGTATTGCTTTAAGCCAAAGATTGTCTAGGTTTATGAAATTAGTGAGCACCTGAGTATTTAGTTAATTTTTCAAGAATTTTTTCCATTTTAGTACCTCTTGAGCCTTTAATATAAATAATATCTTCATCTTCTAAGAAATTATTTATTATCTCAGATGCTTCTTGAGAATTGGCAAAAGTTTTACAATTATTTGGCTCCATTTCTGAACTAGCTTGAGCCATATTTTTTCCAACAAGAATTGTAAAATCAATATTAAATTCTTTAACATAACCAATTACTTTTTCATGAAGTTCAGCTGATTTGTCACCCAATTCTAACATATCGCCAAGAGCACAGATAATTCTTTTTTTGTTAAGAATTTTTTTGAGATTGCTAGCATGTTCAATTCCAGCTTTTACTGATAACACACTGGCGTTGTATGAATCATCAATAACTAAAATATTTTTATTATTAATATTAATCTCAAAAACTTTACCTCTTCCAGCGGAATTGAAATAATCTTTAATAGCTTCAATTCCATTGTTAAAATTTTTTGCAAAAAATTCTAAAACTATAACCACAATTGCTGAGTTAACAACAACCCCTTGATTGGTACACGATACTTGATATGAAATCACGTTGCCATTTTTAAGTTTAAGACTAACTTGAGTATGATTTGGACCTTTAATTTCTTGATTTATTATTTGATAATTAGCGCGGTGGCTGGTTCCAAAATTAATTATATTTTCTTCGTTGATATTGCATAATTTTGCTCTGTTATAAAGATATTCAAAATGAGGATTATCGCGATTGATTAAGGCAAGTCCTCCAGCTTGAAGGCCAAGAAAAATCTCAGATTTAGCTAAAGCAATTTCTTGTTCGTCTTTAAAAAATTCGATGTGAACAGGACCAACATTGGTGATAATTGCAACATGAGGTTTAGCAAGTTTTGACAGTGGTTCGATTTCGCCAAGATGGTTCATTCCCATTTCAAAAATACCATACTCGCAATCAATTGGCATATTTGCTAAACTTAATGGTAATCCAATGTGATTGTTAAAATTTCCTGTATTAGCATAAGTTTTACCTTGACTTAGAAAAACTGTTTTGAGCATTTCTTTAGTACCAGTTTTTCCAACACTACCAGTAATTGCAATAATTTTTGCTTTGGAACGATTACGAGAATATTGAGCCAATTTTTTTAGTGCCTCAAGTGTATCTTTAACTAAAATTAGAATTAGATTGCTATCTGAAAAATTTTCAGGAATGTGACTAACTATTGCTAGCTTTGCACCAGCTTGGATCGCCTGATTAAGAAAATGATGGCCATCTGTATTTTCACCTTTTAATGCCACAAAAATTGAATTTGCACATGGTTTTCTAGAATCAATAAATACCTCTTCAAAATTAAGGTTTTTATCAAAGTTAATTGAATTTGCCTCCACTAATATGTCTCTTAGACTTTGATTTAATGATTCGGCATTCCACAATATCATAATTTTATAAATTTATTGTTTTTTTAATTTCGTTTATTTCTTGCTGATCAAATCTTGCTCCAATTTTTTGAATAATCTTTCCAGCCAAGAAATTTGCTAGATAAGCTGATTTTTCAATAATTAGTCTATTAGAATTTTCATCTCGTGGCAAATTATTGTTTGCAGATTTTTGTCTGTAATCTTCAAAACCTAATAACCATCCAGAGGCAAAATTATCACCTGCCCCTGTAGTGTCAATAATTTTTTTAACTTTATTACTTGGAAATTGATAATTATTAAAGATATTGTTAAAAACACAGCATCCTTTATCGCCTCTAGTAATGATTGTTAAAAGTTTTTTATTTTCACTAGAAATATTTTTTATAAAATCATTTGCTAATTTTAAATCAAATTTTTGATCATGACTTAGCGCTAAATATTCATTGTCATTGGCAAATAAAATATCTAGATCATTTTTTATTAAATTTATAAAATCATCGCGATGACGCTCAACACAAAAAGCATCAGACAAGCTAAAAGCAATTTGACAATCATTTTGTTTGGCGTTTTTAATTGCAAGTTTTAGTGAATTAGAGGTGGTATTGCCATCCCATAAATAACCTTCAAGGTATAAAAGTTTTGCTGATGAAAAATCAATTTTAGCAATAAATTCTTCCGCAATATTACTTGCGCAGCCAAGGTAAGTGCACATGGTTCTTTCGCCATCGGCAGTAATTAGAATAAAACAAGTTGCACTGCTTTTGTTTTTTTCAACTATGCCAATAAATTTAGTTGAAGTTTTTTCAAGATCATTAATAAACATTTTGCCGAATTCATCATCGCCAACTACCCCAAAAAATTCACAATTAGCATTTAAGCTTGCCATTGTTGCAATTGAATTGCCAACTGATCCCCCTGAAGATATTTTGCTAATTTTAAGTTGCGATAATTTATGGAATAAATCATTGTCAATTAATGTCATGGAACCTTTAACAAGATTATTTTTTTTTAAAAACTCATCATCTACTTGACAAGATATATCAACAATAGCATGACCAATCCCAATAATTTTTTTTGACATAGTATTAAGTTTTAATAAGTTTTATTTTAAAGAATTTCTTTTTACCAATTGTTAACTCAAATTCATTATTTGTGTTAAGAGATAAATTAGTATCAGTGATAAGTTGGTTATTTATTTTTATGGCATTGCCTTCGATTAGTCTTTTGCCTTCACTCTTTGAGTCACATGCTTTTATCTCAAGCAAAATTTCACTTAATTTAATTTCATGGCCTTGAGATTCAATAATTTTTTCAATAAATGCTTGGCTATTTTTATTTAAAAAAATCTCTTTAGCTTGCTGTAAAACTTGTTGAGCATTATCCAAAGAATGACAGATCTTGGTAGTTTCAAAAGCCAAAACTTCTTTAGCTTGATTAAGATCTTGACCTGATAATTTTTCAAAACTAGCGATTTTATCAAGATCAAGATCGGTAAATAATTTCAAGAATTTAATAACATCATCATCGTGAGTATTT
This sequence comes from Alphaproteobacteria bacterium, assembly GCA_014190355.1. Classification (GTDB taxonomy): domain Bacteria; phylum Pseudomonadota; class Alphaproteobacteria; order Rickettsiales; family UBA1997; genus CAILUF01. The sequence continues at coordinate 127,125 of BJGH01000001.1, read as the reverse complement.
CGAAAATATTGAAAGTAATCGAAAGGAGAAAGCATTTTATCGTCAAGCCAGATTGCTCCTTGAGCACTTTTACCCATTTTTTTGTTATCGGCAGTTGTCAATAATGGAGTGGTTAAACCAAAAACATCAGATGATGAATCATTATTATTTTGTTGAGCGTTTAGTCTTCTTGATAATTCGACACCATTGACAATATTTCCCCATTGATCAGATCCTCCAATTTGAAGTTGGCATTGGAATTTACGATTAAGCTCTACAAAATCATAGGCTTGCAAAATCATATAGTTAAATTCAAGAAATGACAGTGGTTGTTCGCGATCAAGACGAGTTTTAACTGAATCAAAAGTTAACATTCTGTTGATTGAGAAATGTCGACCAATATCCCTTAAGAATTCAAGATAATTAAGGTCTGCTAACCATTGATCGTTATTAACAATTAAAGCTCGATTAGGACCTGAAAAATCAATGAATTTCTCGAGAGTTTTTTTGATACCTTGTAAATTTGTATTAATTTGTTGTGAGCTTAAAACTTGTCGAGCCTCATCTTTTCCTGAAGGATCACCGATTTTAGTAGTTCCACCACCCAGCAAAACAATGCAGCGATGTTGATGTTTTTGTAGTAATCTTAAAATCATTATTTGGATTAAGCTTCCTGCATGCAGAGTTGTTGCTGTGCAATCAAAGCCAATATAAGCAGTGATACTCTGCTGCGACATGATCTCATCAAGCTTTGTTAAATCTGTAGCTTGTGCTAAAAAACCGCGTTGATAAAATTCTTCTAAAAATTTTGATTTAAAATTCATTTTTTTAAAATTAATATTAATTTTTAAAATCGTTAATTACTTATATTATAAAATTAACATTTAAGTTTTGAATTAATCAATAGTCAAGTAGGGTCTTTATGGATATTAAAGAAAAACAACAAATATCTCGTCAATGGTTTAAGTGTTTACGAGATTTAATTTGTCAAGAATTTGAAAAAATTGAAGAAGAATATTGTCAAAAAAATAACCTCGAAGGGCAGGGAAAATTTGTTAGAAAAAATTGGCAAAGGCAAGATAAGGCTGTTAGTGATGGAGGATATGGTGAGATGTCGATAATGAAAGGTCATGTTTTTGAAAAAGTTGGAGTCAATTTTTCTGAAGTATATGGAAAATTTAGTGACGAATTTAGTAAGGAAATTCCAGGAGCAATTGATAATCCAAATTTTTGGGCAAGTGGAATTTCTTTAGTTGCTCATATGCAATCACCATTAGTTCCAGCTGTTCACATGAATACCAGATTTATTTGCACTCAAAAAAGTTGGTTTGCTGGAGGATCAGATTTGAATCCAATGTTTGAAGATCCTGATGATACCGCAGATTTTCATAATGCTTTTAAAGAAGTTTGCGATAATGTTGATCAAAGTTATTATCCAAAATTCAAGAAATGGTGTGACGAATATTTTTATATCAAGCATCGTCAAACGGCAAGAGGAGTTGGAGGAATTTTTTATGATTATCTTAATAACGGTGATGATGAAGAAAATTTTAAAAAAGATTTTAACTTTACCCAAAATGTTGGCAAAGCTTTCTTAAAAATTTATCCGCAACTAGTGAGAAAAAGTATGTATAAAAGTTATGATGAAAAACAACGTCATCATCAGCTTATTAAAAGAGGACTTTATGCAGAATTTAATTTAGTTTATGATCGTGGAACAAAATTTGGATTGATGACTGGTGGAAATCCTGAAGCAATATTGATGTCATTACCACCAATAGCAATCTGGGAATAAAATTTTTTAATAATATGAAAATTAAATTGCTAATTTTTTTTAGGTTGCTAAAATTTTTAAAGAAAAATTAATTTATATTTTTAAAAATAAAATGACTCAAATTCCAAGTAAAACTCAACAATTATACGAAGGAAAAGCTAAAATTCTTTATGCTACAAGTGAAGAGTTTTTAATTATTCAGCATTTTAAAGACGATGCTACTGCTTTTAATGCTCAGAAAAAAGCAGTTATAGCTGGCAAAGGGATTTTAAATAATCTTATCAGCGAATTCATAATGCTAGAGCTTGCAAAAAATAATATTGCTACTCACTTTGTAAAAAAATTAAATGACCGTGAGCAATTGGTTAAAAAAGTTAATATTATTCCTTTGGAAGTTATAATTCGCAATATCACTGCTGGGTCTCTCAGTAAAAGACTTGGAGTTGATGAAGGTTTAGTTTTGGATCAACCAGTTTTTGAAATCTGCTATAAAAATGATGCTTTGCAAGATCCGTTAATTAATGATGATCATGCTTGTGAAGTTTTAAAAGTTATTAATAAAAAACAATTAGAAGAAATAAAAATTAGCAGTTTAAAAATAAATTCAGTACTTAAAACTATTTTCAACAAAATTGGTATTAACTTAGTTGATTTTAAAATTGAATTTGGTTTTGATTTGAATACAAAAAACCTAGACAAGCAAATAATTCTTGCTGATGAAATAAGTCCAGATGGTTGCAGATTATGGGATCAAAAAACTGCTCAAAAACTTGATAAAGACATATTTCGTAGAGACCTTGGAAGTCTTATTGAAGCTTACCAGGAAATTGCCAGAAGATTAAATCTTAAATTTTAAATTAATATGAAAGTCAGAATAACTATCGGTTTAAAAAAATCAGTATTAGATACGCAGGGTAAGGCGATAGAAGCATCGCTTGTGAAAAATCTTGGTTATCCGCAAATTAGTGGTGTTCGTCAAGGAAAATTTGTTGAGTTTGAGATAGCTGAAAATGATGATAAAAAAATTAAACAGATTGTTGATGAGATAAGTGATAAATTATTGGTTAATAAAATTATCGAAGACTATAGCTACGAGGTTTTAAAATAATTTTTAATTAATAATTTTTGAAAATAAAATTTAACAGTTTAACAAAATGAAATCAGCAGTAATTACATTTCCTGGATCAAATTGCGATCGAGATGCGGTAGTTGCATTACAAAAATTCAATTGCAAAGTTCAAAAAATTTGGCATCAACAAACTAAATTAGATGATGATTTAGATCTAATTGTTGTTCCCGGTGGTTTTTCCTACGGCGATTATCTTAGAAGTGGAGCGATGGCTTCAATTTCTCCTGTCATGCAAGAAGTTAAAAGACTTGCAGGTAAAGGGGTTAGGGTTTTAGGAATTTGCAATGGTTTTCAAATTTTAACCGAAAGTGGATTGTTACCTGGGGTTTTAATGCGCAATGCTAAAATGAAGTTTATTTGTCGACAAGTTCATCTGCGTGTTGAAAATATTGATAGTGATTTTACCAATAAATACAAAAGAAGACAAGTTATCAAAATTCCAATTGCCCATATGGATGGTAATTATTTTGCTGAAAGTGATGTGATTAAAAAGCTTGAAGATCAATCCTTAATTGCCATGCGTTATGTTGATTGTGATGGAAATTTAACCGATAGTTCTAACCCTAATGGATCAATCTTTAATATTGCTGGAGTGTTTAATGATAAGAAAAATGTTTTAGGAATGATGCCCCATCCTGAAAGAGCAATCGATCAAGATAATGGATCAAAAGATGGTATTGGACTATTTCAAAGTTTACTTTGGTAGGATTTGGCTAGATTGTTTTTTATCAATAATGCAAATTGTCTCATCGTTTTGGAGGTTTTGACAATTTTTCCTAAGCTCAACCAAATCATTAATAATCATATCCCGAATATTTTGAGCAAGAAGTTTGGTAAGATTATTCTTTACATAATCTTCGGCTATGGTTGTAGCATATCTATTTAACGACACATCATAATTATCGCTAACTTCGCTAGAACCCTTGGCAACTTCTTTAGCAGTAGCAATATCCTTTAATTTGTAATTGACACTCAAAGATATACGATTTCTTCCTGATGCACCTGTAGTAGTTATGAAGGTTGGATTAACTGATTGCTTTAATTCCAACACTAATAAGAATTTGGTATCGGTTTTAATATAGTCTGGATTTAAAATATCGTATAAATTTTTTCTCAATTGTTGAGAAATTTGGGTTCGATCTTTTTGGATGGCAATTGTAGCAAGTTCATGAGAAAGTGAAGAACTAAGATTTTGATCTTTGTAAACAACCTGAAGACCACAACAATTAATAAAAAAAAATGAAATCAGAAAGACAGTTATTTTAATTTTTTTTGTCATATTTTAAAGCTTGTTCAACAAATTTTTTGAAAAGAGGGTGAGCCTGAAATGGTTTAGATTTAAGCTCAGGATGGAATTGAACCCCAACAAAAAATGGATGGTCTTTTACCTCAATAATCTCTGGCAATTTTCCATCACTTGATATTCCTGAAAAAATCATTCCAGCTTTTTCAAACTGATCCTTAAAATTTATATTAACTTCATAGCGATGACGATGTCTTTCGGTAATTTTATTTTGATTGTAAATCTTGTGAACCAGTGAAGAATTTTTCAAAATACATTCGTAAGCACCAAGACGCATGGTTCCTCCAAGATCAGCGTTGTAGATTTTTTTAGCTTTACCATTTTTATCTTGCCATTGGTGCATCATTGCTACAACATATGTTCCTTTGCTATCTATCTCGCTAGAAGTTGCATCTTTAATTTTTAAAACATTGCGAGCAAATTCAATAACGGCCATTTGCATTCCAAAACAAATTCCAAGATATGGTATTTTATTTTTTCTGGCATATTCGATCATTTTAATTTTTCCAGCAGTTCCATCAGAACCAAATCCTCCGGGAACTAAAATACCATGAATATTTTTTGGCAAATTAGAAATATCGTTTCGAGCATTAAGCCAGATGATGTTAACTTTACTTTTTAAAGCAAAACTAGCATGATCTAGTGCTTCTAAAATTGATTTATATGAATCGCGGTAGTCAGTGTATTTGCCAACAATGGCGATATTGACCTGAGTTTGTGGATTATCAATAGCTTCTTTAATTTTAAGCCATTTACTAAGATCGGGTTTGGCTTTGTAATTTAAATTAAAAAATTTTAAAAGTTGGGTATCAAGACCATTTTGATGGTATGTAATTGGAACTTCATAAATACTTTTGACATTTGGTGCGCCTATAACTGCTTCTTTAGCAACCGAACACATCATGGCAATTTTTTCAAGATGATGTTTGGTAATTTCTCTTTCTGCTCGGCATAAAATTATACTTGGCTGAATTCCAATTGAGCGAAGTTCTTTAATAGAATGTTGTGTTGGTTTAGTTTTTAATTCATCTGCAGATTCAATAAATGGTAATAAAGTAAGATGAACAAATGCACAGCTGTTGGGCATTTCATATGCTAGTTGACGAATTGCTTCAAAAAATGGTAGTGCTTCAATATCACCAACTGTTCCACCGATTTCACAAAGCATGAAATCAACTTTTTGTGGATTATTTAAAATAAATTTTTTAATTAAATCTGTAACATGAGGAATAACTTGCACTGTTCCTCCAAGATAATCGCCTTTTCGTTCTTTAGAAAGGAGTTCAGCATAGATTTGTCCTGCAGTAATGGTGTCTGATTTTTTGGTGTCAACTCCAGTAAATCTTTCATAATGACCAAGATCAAGGTCAGTTTCTGCACCATCTTCGGTAACAAATACTTCGCCATGTTGAGTTGGACTCATTGTTCCTGGATCAATATTAAGATAAGGATCAAGTTTGCGTAATTTGACGCTAAAACCACGAGCTTGAAGAAGTGCTCCAATTGCCGATGAAGCTAAGCCCTTGCCAAGAGAAGATACAACGCCACCTGTAATAAAAATGAATTTGGTCATTCTTAAAAAAATTATAAGTTATTGTTTAATAATAACTTGTATTAAAAACTAATTCTACTTGCCTAACATTATTCTGTCAACTAATTGTTTTATAGTTGGAATAAAACCATTGGCATAAAACTCGTCAGTGGCGAAGCGGTATGCACTGTGTCCAGAAAACATAAGTTGATTTTCAATATTGTCATCAAAGCGAATATCTTGCAGAGTTTTTTGGATACAAAAGCTTCGCGGATCAGCTTTTCTGCCAGTTGTGTAATTCATTTCTTCTTTGTCAGACCAGTTACTGAATCGACATTGACTCAGACAGCCCATGCAATTGATTTGGTCAGTGATAATTTGCTGAGATTTTGATTTATCAACAAAAATAAGAGTATCGTCAGGAGTTTTCATGCCTTCGCTAAATCCCTTGGCAATCCATTGATCAACTTTAATTTTATCTTGAGAGCGAAGATAAACTTGTCGACCTCTTTGTCCAAATGGAATTGCAGTAGTGAACTCGTCATCGGCTGAACTACGATAATCAACTTGATGAATTTCTCGTTCTTTAAGTTCACGGATAAAATCATTTTCAACTGCAGATGAGTAAAAGCCAGTGGGGCTAAAGCGATTGAGATAAACATCGCCTTCTTTAAGGGTAAGAAGTTTCTTTTTCCATGCTTGAGTAACGGGATATTCTTGAGTTAAAATTGGACGAGTTCCAAATTGAAAAACAATTGGACCAATTTCAGGATTATCAAGCCAATGCTCAAAATCTTCAAGATGCCATACTCCTCCAGCCATGATAATTGGAACATCGTTAAGCCCAACGGAATTCATAAAAGAGCGAATTTCTGCAACCCGTGGGTATGGATCTTCATAGGCATTTGGATCTTCAGCGTTGGACAGGCCATTATGTCCACCAGCTCGCCATGGGCATTCATAAACAACTCCACCAAGTAAATCTTTAGCTTTATGATAACTTCTTTTCCAAAGTGCGCGAAATGCTCTCATTGATGAAACTATTGGGTAATAATATACTCGATATTTTTCAGCGATTTCACTTAAGCGATATGGCATTCCAGCTCCACAAGTGATTCCATGAATTAAATCTTTTGCTCCATCTAAAATGCCGTGCAAAACTCTTTCAGCGCTGCCCATTTCCCAGAGAATATTAATGTGAATTCTCCCCATTTTAGATGAAATGTCATGGGCAATTTTAGCTTGAGAAATTCCTCCTTTGATTGAGTAGGCGATAAGCTCTTCATGACGCTCTCGGCGGGTATGAGTTTTATATTCTAAAGGATGATATTTTTGATTTTCATCAATATAATCAGCATTGACACCAGAAAAGGTTCCAACTGCTCCTGCTTTGGCAAAATTTCCTGCAGTAATCCCATTGGTAATACCAACTCCTTTACCCCCCTCTACGATAGGAAGAGTTTCGATTCCAGAAATAGTATATGATTTAATTTTTTTTATCAATTTTTTCTCCAATACTGATTGACGAATAAGCTTAAAAAATATCCAAAAAAATTGAATTTTTAACTAGCTTTGATTTTAGGACTAATATAATTTTAAATAATTAATTTTGAAATCAAAGATATAATTGCTTAAAAAAATAAGCAAATATTTTTTCAAATTTTATATCATTAAAAAAATTTAGAGATTATGAAAATTAACATTCCAGAATTAAGTGTAAGTGAGTTTTCCAAGGCAATTAAAAACTTAGTGGAAGATGCCTTTGGTTACATAAGAATTCGTGGAGAAATAACGGGTTTCAAAAAAGCAACCAGCGGACATTTATATTTTAATCTCAAGGATAATGACGCAACTTTAACAGCGGTTTGTTTTCGTGGTTCTGCTATGGGAATTAATTTTGAAATGGCTGATGGTTTACAAGTATGTGTTAGTGGAAAAATTACTACATATGAAGGACGATCTAATTATCAAATAATTGTTGAAAAGGTTGAAATAGCAGGGATTGGGGCAATTCTTGAAATGCTTGAAAAACGCAAACAAAAACTTGCCAGTGAGGGATTGTTTGATGCAACATATAAAAAACCTTTACCTTTTTTTCCAAAAATTATTGGGGTAATTACTTCACCAACTGGAGCAGTAATTGAAGATATAAAACATCGTATTAGTCAAAGATGTCCAACTAAAATATTGCTTTTTGAAGCAACTGTTCAGGGCGAAAGAGCGGCTAAAGATGTTTGTGAGGGAATAAAATATTTTAATAATATGCGAATTAATCGACCAGATCTTATCATCATTGCTCGAGGAGGAGGATCTTTTGAAGATCTCCTGCCATTCAGTGATGAAGAGCTAGTTAGAACTGCTTTTAAATCAAATATTCCAATCATTTCAGCAATTGGTCATGAAACCGATAATTGTTTGCTGGATTTAGTTGCTGATGTGAGAGCTCCAACTCCAACTGGAGCGGCAGAAATTGCTACGGTGTTACTCAGCGATTTGAAAAATAAAGTAAAAGATTATTCGCAAAATATTGAAGATTTAGTTTTAAAATATGTTAATGAAAATTCACGAAAACTTAGTGATTTAAAAAGATTTTTGACAGATCCTAAAGTTATTATTGAAAATTATTTGCAAAAAGTTGAGCAATATTTTTCAAAAACAGAATTATTGGTTAAAAACTATTTTAGCCTGCAAAGTGCTAAAATAAAAGCTGTAAATCTGATAACTGCACAAAATATTTTACAAAATTATAATTTAAAATTATCGCAAAATCAACAAAAAATTAAAATTATTGTTGATAATATCATTGCTAAAAATCAACAGTATCTTGACTCTTTAAAAATTTCTTCGCAAGTTATTGAGCAAAAAATTAATTTTAATCAACAGCATTTGAATAATAATTTTATTCAGTTAAGTAATAAAATTAAATCATATTTCTATTTCCAAGAAAATCATTTCGCAGGAATTGTCAAAGCATTGCAAGCTAATCATTATAAAAATATTTTACAAAGAGGATTTGCATTTGTGAGAAATGATCAAAATCAAGTTGTTAATAGTGTCAATAAATTGCATCTTGAGCAAAATATTACCTTGGAGTTGTTTGATGGAGAAATTAAAGCTCAAGTTAAAAAAATTTAATTTTTCAAACTTTCAAGAATTGCCAAAGCTTGTTTTTGATCAATAATTTTTTGTGCCAAAGCAATTCCTTCCTCAACTGTTTTAACTTTTTTGACAAGCAATAAAGCAAATGCGCTATTAAGAACAACAATATCACGATAAGCAGATTTTTCGCCATTGAGAAGGGCTAATAATTTTTGGGCATTATTTTTCGGATCAAAACCTTGAAGTTCTTTGAGATCAACTAATTTTAAATCAAAATCTTCAGGATTGATAATTATCTGCTGATTAATTTTGCCATTTTCAACCTCAAGTAAATGAGTTTTATTGGTGAGAGTTATTTCATCCATTCCATCAAATCCATGAACGATAAAAGCATGATTCTTTGGATCTTGGGCAATAACATTAGCAATTTTTAACATCGTATCATAACGCGAAGTACCAATTAACTGACTAGAGCAATTAGCTGGAGAAAGTAGTGGACCAAGGTAATTAAAAATTGTTGGATGACCTAATTTTTTACGAATTGGTGCTAATTTTTTTAAAGCAGGATGAAAATCAACTGCAAATAAAAATGCTAAATTTTTTTCTAATAAATTGTTTTCAATAATATCTATTTTATCTGAAATTTTTATTCCTAATTCAAAAAAAATATCAGCTGAACCTGATTTTGAAGAGATGGCTTTATTGCCATGTTTGGCAACGCAAACATTTGCTCCCGCTACAACAAAACAAGTAGCACTGGAAATGTTTAGGGTATTAAGTTGATCTCCACCGGTACCACACAAATCAAGGGAATTTTTAGGAGCTTGAATGTTGATCATTTCTTCTTTTAACGCTTTAACTGCTCCAATAAAAGCAGGAGTTGGTAAGTTATGGTGATTTAATTCAACTAAAAAATTTAAAATTTGCTTTTCATTAAATTGATCGGCAAGAATAGCTTTGAAAATATCGTAGAAATCTTTAGAATTAAGTTGTGAGAGATTTGAATTGGTAATTAAATTTTGCAGATTATTCATTGTTAAAACAGCTTATTTATTCTCAATTATAACTTTATTATTTAATTAATTTAATAAAATTACTGATAATTTCCATTCCAAATTCACAAGCAATTGATTCTGGGTGAAATTGAACTCCATATATTTTTAATTTTTCATCAGCAATTGCCATAATAATCTCATCGGCACTTTGAGCGGTAATCTCAAGGTTTTTTGGGCAAGTTTTTTTTTCGATAATAAGAGAATGATAACGAGTAGCTTTGAAAGGCGAGGGGATATTTTTAAATAAATTTTTTTGATTGTGAAAAATTTCACTAGTTTTACCGTGAACTGGATATGTTCTGATGATTTTACCACCAAATGCCTGTCCAATTGCTTGATGACCAAGACATACACCTAGAATCGGGATTTTTCCTGCAAATTCTTTGATTGCTTCAAGGCAAATCCCAGCTTCATTTGGAGAGCAAGGTCCTGGTGAAATTACTATTGCTAAAGGTTTAAGTTTGTAAATTTCAGCGATAGTAATTTGATCATTTCTTCTAACCACTACTTTTAAGCTACTGGCTTGGATAAGGTAGTGATATAAATTGTAAGTAAAGCTATCGTAGTTATCGATCAGTAATATCATTGTAATTATATTTTGTGATAATCATCAAGGCTATATTCGTCAACCTGAACAGCATCCAACATTGCAGTTCTTGCATCAGTTAGAATATGCTTTTCTTGTAAATTGATGATTGATTTTTCAAAAGCTAGTTCAATTAAATCGTTAACTGGTTTATTTGGCAAGAACTTTAATTTAATAGCGTTTTTGATTTTGTGATTAGCAGTTTGGGCTTCCTCAGACAGTTTCATAGCATTTTCTAATCGACCAAGATTATCCAAGCGATCATTATTGATAAAAATTCCGGCAGTAAGATTATCGCGCTGAGGGGAGTTTTTAATTAAATTACTTACAACATTTTTTCCAAGTGAATCATGAGCCGAAGTCGTAAAAATATTGATTCGAGAAAAATGATAAAATGGTTTTAGGAAAATTTTACCGATTCCTAAGAAAATATTTTGAAAAATTCCGTCTATGGCTATTTGGGCTTTATTAAGCTGTTCTTTAAGAGCAAGTTTTGCAATATCGCATTCTTCAGGTTTTTTGCCATTAAACTCATATTTACGAAGAATTGAAATGGCTATATACATTGCCGATAAAGCATCACCAAATCTTCCATTTAACTTTTCTTTGCGTTTTAAATTTCCACCATATCGAGCAAGAGCAATATCAGCCAAAACTGCAAATATTGTGCTACACCAAGCAATTTTTTTACTATAAACTACTGTTAAATCTTTGGAAAAAAAATGAGCAGGATGAATATTAAAATTACCACGGGTTAACGACATTAAAAAAGCTCTAATAATATTGCTAAACAAATGGCCAACATGGTTGAAGAATTCTTTATCAAAACTTACCAAGTCATTGTTTTGTAGTGCCGATATTTCTTTGAAAGCATAAGGATGAGACATTATTGATCCTTGACCAAAGTGAATTAAACTACGAGTCATAACATTTGATCCCTCAACGGTAATAGAAATTGGTGTTGAAAAATATGGATTAGCTAAAATATTTCTTGGTCCACGAATTATTGCGCTTCCTCCTAAAATATCCATGCCGTCATTAATATTTTGACGAAAGATTTCGGTTGAATGATATTTAGCAATTGCTCCAATCACCGCAGGTTTTATTCCGCTATCAACAGCTCCTGCACTGAATCTTCGCATTGCATCAAGGGCATAAGTTCTAGAGGCAATTCTTGCGATAATTTCTTCTACCCCTTCGAATTTGGCAATAGGGGTTCCAAATTGTTCGCGTATTAAACCATAAGCAGTAACTGTTCTAAGAACTAATTTTGATCCTCCAGAGCTCGTAGCTGGTAAAGAAATTCCTCTTCCAACTGACAAACATTCCATTAACATTTGCCAGCCCTTTCCTAAGCCTTTTTCTTTACCGATAATGGCATCAAGAGTAATGATAACATTTTCACCATTAATTGGTGAATTGACAAAAGGGGTAGCAAGTGGATCATGTCTTCGACCTTGGCGAACTCCTGGGGTATTGTAAGGAATTAAAGCGCAAGTAATCCCCACCTCTTCCTGAGAAAACATTAAACGCTGAGGATCACGAAGTTGAAAAGCTAAACCAATTAAACTAGCATATGCTCCAAGAGTAATGTATCGCTTGTTCCAGTTAAGACGAATTTTAATTATTCCATCGGAATCTTTAAATAGAATCCCATTGGAAATTATTGAAGTTGCATCGCTTCCTGCAGTCGGCTCAGTAAGGGCAAAGCATGGCAATTCTTGACCAATGGCCAGACGAGGTAAATAATAATCTTGTTGATCTTTTGTTCCATAGTGCAATAGTAACTCAGCAGGACCGAGTGAATTGGGAACCATTGTGGTAATAGCAAGAACAACACTTCGAGAAGCAAGTTTTTCAACTACGCAGCTATGAGCATATGCTGAGAAACCAAGTCCACCATATTTCTTGGGAATAATCATGCCAAAGAATTTTTTATCGCCAAGATATTTCCAGACCTCAGGTGACAAATCTCTTCTTAATTGAACATCATAATCAACGCACATTTTACAAACTTCTTCAACTTCATTATTTAAGAAGGATTTTTCCTCATCATTTAAAACTGGATATTTTTCTTTAAAAATTTTATTAAAGTTTGGTCGACCAGAAAATATTTCGCTATCAATCCAAGTATTACCAGAAGTTAGAGCAATCTTTTCGGTTTCAGATATTTTTGGTAAAAGTCCTAATTGCTTAATAATTGAAATGATTGGTTTTGTAACTAAATAACGTCTAAAAAATTTAATACTAAATGAAATGGCGGTGATAATATAGCTTGACCAAAATACAATAGAAAGATTGAATTTCAAAAAAAACAGTGCACCCCACAAAAATTGAAAAGGAGAACTTAAACGATTATAAATAAAAAAAAGTGCAATAAATATAACGATGGTGTTGTAGTATGGAATTTCTGAAGTTAAAAGACTAAGACTTTCAATAAATGATATTGATGATAACATAGTTATTAGTGGTTGATGTTAATGAAAGTTAACTATTAAAGCTATTACTATTAATCGATAATTCACAACAGTTTTTAACAAGTTTGCGAATTTGATTAATATAAGAGGCTCTTTCGTTAACTGAAATAGATCCTCTTGCATCAAGCAAATTAAGAATATGACTAGCTTTTAATGCTTGTTCATAAGCAGGTACCGCTAGTTTATTTTCAGATAAGCTAGTCGATAAAGATTTACATTCTTCAAAATTCTTAAACAAAGTTTCTATGTTACTTTGCTCCAAAATGAAAAATGAATTTTGATATTCACTTTTCTGATAAAGATCTCCATAACTTATAATTTCTTGAGGATTTTCAGCATCATTCCATTTAATTTCAAGAATGTTATTAACACCCTGAAGATGCATAGCAATTCTCTCTAGTCCGTAAGTAATTTCTCCAGGTGTAACTTCGCATTCAATTCCTCCAACTTGTTGCATATAGGTGAATTGGGTGATTTCCATACCATTAAACCAAACTTCCCAGCCAAGCCCAGATGCTCCAACTGATGGATTCTGCCAATCGTCTTCAACAAAACGAATATCGTTTTTTTCAAGATTTAGGCCAATTAATTCAAGGCTTTGCAAATATAAGTCTTTGATATTAGCAGGAGCGGGTTTTAACAAAACTTGAAACTGAAAATAATGACTAAAACGATTGGGATTGGAAGCGTAACGAGCATCTGTTGGTCTTCTACAGGGTTGAACATAGGCAATTTTCCATGGTTTATTTCCTAAAGCTTTTAAGACTGTGAAAGGATGAAGTGTTCCTGCTCCAACTTCGATATCAATTGGTTGCAGAATTGCACAACCGTTACTTGCCCAAAAATTTTGTAAATCACTGATTATTTTTTGAAATGATTTCATAAGATTTGGAATAATTTATTTATGGATTTAAGAGTTTTGAAAAGCCATACAAGTATCCTAAAATTAACCAACTAATTCGCTTTTAGCAAAGAAGAATAAAATTTCATTGTGAGCGTTTTCCAAACTATCAGAACCATGAACTGAATTAGCTTCAATTGATAATGCGAATTCTTTACGAATTGTTCCAGCATCAGCATTAGCAGGATTAGTTGCTCCCATAATTTCACGATTTTTTGCAACGGCATTTTCACCTTTAAGAACTTGAACTACAACTGGCCCAGAAATCATAAACTTAACTAAGTCCTTGAAGAAAGGTCGTTGATTATGAACTGCATAAAATTCTTGAGCGGTTTTTTCTGAAAGTTGAAGCATTTTTTGTCCAACAATTTTTAAACCCGCAGATTCAAACTTAGTGTTGATTTTGCCAGTAAGATTTCTCTCAACTGCATCTGGTTTAATTATTGATAATGTATATTCGGTAGCCATATGAAAATTATTTGGTTGAAAAAAAACACTGAATTATTTAGACTTTAGTTTTAAATAAACAGTAATATAATTTAAAAAAATTAATTCAACAAATTGTTTTGATGTTTTTTATTTTTTTAAGTTTTAATTATTTTAAAAATTTACTTAACATCAAAATTAAAAATGATTAAAATGCAAGTCAAGCTTTCAATTTATTTTAAATATCTTAAAATCTGTTTTTTATTTAAATATTTTAAAAAATTAAAAAATACTAATAATGTCTAAAAATCAATTAAACTTTGAAGAATTAATCAATATTATTGAAAAAAAAATAAATAGTCCAGAGGTAAATTCATACATTTCAAAACTTAGTCAAAAAGGCGTTGAATCAATTGCTCAAAAGGTTGGAGAAGAAGCGGTTGAGGTTGTAATTGCTAGCTTATTGCTCAATAAAAGTTCAATTGACAATAATGATTTAACTAGTCAATCATGTTCAAAATTGCGTCAAGATCTAATCAATGAAATTTGCGATTTATATTTTCATACCATGATTTTAATGGCAAAAAACCAAGTTAGTTTTGCCGATATTTTTCAAGAGTTTTACCAAAGAAATCAAATTAAGAAATGACTCAAATTATTGTAAGTGAATCAGCATTATCAAGAATTCGTGAAGTTAGAAATAAAGAACAAAATCATCATAAATTCTTAAGAATTGCCATATCCTCCGGAGGATGTAGTGGTTTTCAATATATTTTTTCTTTGGATGATAAAATGCAAGAAGATGATCTTTTGATCTATAGTGAAAATTGTGAGAATTTAGTAGTTACAGATTCAACCTCAATACAGTTTTTAGAGGGATCGCAACTAGATTTTGTTACTGAATTAGGGGCTCAATATTTTAAAGTATCAAATCCCAATGCTAAAGCTAATTGTGGTTGCGGATCATCATTTTCAATTTAATAAAAAATATTCTAAAAAATTAAATTTTAAAATTGTTTCCCAAATAAACATCTTTAACTTTTTGATCTTCAATAATTTGTTCTTTGTCGCCAGAAACTAAAATTTTACCATCATAGACTATATAAGCTCGATCAACTATTGATAAGGTTTCACGAACATTGTGATCGGTAATTAAAATACCAATATTGCGATTTTTAAGGTGATTAATCATCAAACGAATATCATTAACAGCTATTGGATCAACTCCTGCAAATGGTTCATCAAGTAAAATAAAAGCAGGGTTAGTTGCAATTGCTCGGGCAATTTCAACTCTTCTTCTTTCTCCTCCAGATAATGCTAAAGCATGTGATTTTCGAATGTGACTAATTGAAAACTCTTGTAAAAGTTCTTCTAGCTTTTCTTTACGTTTTTCGATATTTGCTTCTGAAATTTCCAAAATTGCCATAATATTTTCTTCAACATTTAGCCCACGAAAAATGGACGCTTCTTGGGGTAGATATCCAATCCCAAGTCTTGAGCGTTGATACATTGGAAAATGAGTGATGTCGATATCATCAATTCTAATTTTTCCAGAATCGGTTGGAATAAGACCTACAATCATATAAAAGCTTGTGGTTTTTCCTGCTCCATTTGGTCCAAGAAGTCCAACAACTTCACCTTGCTCGACATGCAGGCTTACATCGCGAATTACTAATTTTTTGCCATATGATTTGGCTATGTTATTTACTTTGAGATTTTTTTTGGTCATTGTCATTTTGTGTTTTTTTAAAATCTTTTACGCTATCGTTAATTATTACGATAACTCGATCATCTTGATCTTTTTGTTTGTTGGTTTGATTTTGTTTGCCAATAAAATAACCTTTTTTATATGTTAAATTATAAATAAATTTTTCACCACTTGCAATCGATGTTCCATTATTAACCATAACATTTTTTTGTAAAACAAAAATATTTTCATTTGGATCATAATAGCCGGTATCTGCTGTAGCAGTTGAATCTTCAGTGAATATTTTAACTTTATCGACTGCTTCAATTTTTTTTATTTTGGTAGATTTGTTGTGAATTTCATTGTTTTTATTTTCTTCGTATATAACAATCATTTTGTCTGCTAACAAAGACGAGTCTTCTTTTTCAATAATAACGCTGTCTGTAAATTCAACAAGTTGGTTTTTTCTGGTAATGGTAATTTTTTCGGAACGAATTTTTGTTGGAGTAGAGGCAATTTTTTTTTTACTTGCAATCGTAGGATTTTTAATTGGCTCAGCTTTATTAGAATTGTATGTGGATATATTAGCATTGCTTTTATTAAAGCTTATTAATAATAAACAAATAATAACTAAATTTATGAAAATAAAATTTTTAAAATGTTTAATAACAATTTTAACTTGCACAATTTCTTTAAATATTGGTTTCTCTTATTCTTATGCCGATGATCTTAAAAAGAATTATAAACATGATTCAAGTCATTCTTCTTCACCTAAGAATCAACAAAACAATTCTAAGCAATCAGATTATACTAATCAAGAATTAAACTCAACTTTAAATTCTCATGAAACAGAATTCAATCAAAATAAAAAGAATTTCAATCACAAATTGATAATAATTGAAGATAAAAATAAAAATTTAATTGATCTAAATATTGCAATTGCTGACAATGCTGAAAAAAGAACTAAAGGACTGATGGAAGTTAAAAATTTGTCAGAAGATAACGCTATGCTGTTTATATTTGACACTCCTCAAGTTGCAAATTTCTGGATGAAAAATACTGCAATTCCTCTTGACATTATCTTTGTTGACAAATCTAATAAAATAGTTCATATCCATAAAAATGCTAAACCTTTTGACGAAACTTTGATTTCTTCACAAAAAGAAGTTGATAAAGCCATAGAGGTTAATGCTGGATTAGTGAATAAATATAATATTAAAGTTGGCAATAAAATAAAATTTAAATAATTCCTATTCGTTTTTTATCATAAGATTTGTATTTTGGGGATTATTATTTTAACTGAAAAATTAATTAAAAAATAAATCAAATGCAGGTCTTTTGTCTTGATAGCGAAATTTCACATGATCTTGAAAGATCACTACCACAAAAAGTTTATAATTTTTTGCATCAAAATTATTCATATGACATCGAAACGAATGAAATTGTTAAATCAATTATTGAGCAAGTTAAAAATGAAAAAGACCATGCTTTAGTTGAACTATCAAATAAATTTGATAAAGCTAATTTTAAAAATGCCAAAGATTTTGTTGTTGATTTTCAAGAAATTCAAAATCTAAATATTCAAATTGATGAGCGACTTAAACTGGCTTTAGATACTGCTTTTCAAAGAATTGATAACTATCATCGGCAACAGCTTCCTTTAGATTTTTTTACCACAGATGAGAGTGGAATGAAATTGGGAAATGTTTGGCAAGCAATTGAAAAAATTGGAGTTTATGTTCCAGCTGGAAGTGCAAGTTATCCAAGCTCCGTTTTGATGTCGATTGTTCCTGCAATAGTTGCAGGTGTCAAAGAGGTTTATATTACTACCCCCTTAGCTAATCATCAAATTAATCCAGCAATTTTATATTGTGCAAAAATTTGCCAAGTAAAAAAAATCTATAAAATTGGAGGTGCTCAAGCTATATCTGCTTTGGCATTTGGGACCCCAACCATATCAAAAGTTGATAAGATTGTTGGTCCAGGTAATTCCTTTGTTGCATTGGCTAAAAAACAACTTTATGGTGAGGTTGGTATCGATATGATTGCTGGTCCAAGTGATGTTTCAATAATTGCTGAGAATTTTGCTAATCCAAAATGGATTGCAATTGATGCATTATCGCAACTCGAACATGGAATTGATTCTAAAGCTTTTATTTTTGTTGATGATATGGAGTTTGCTAACAAAATAATTCATCATATTAATGATTTTTTAAAAATATTGCCTCGCAGAAAAATTATTGAAGAATCTTTAAAAAATTCGGCGATTTTTGTTTTAAATAATTTATTACACTCGTCGAAGTTAATAAATTTTATTGCTCCTGAACACTTGCAAATAATTGTTAAAAATCACTCACCATATTTAGAAAAAATTAGTAATGCTGGAGCAATTTTTATTGGCGAATACACTCCTGAAGCGATTGGCGATTATATCGCAGGACCAAGCCATACTCTTCCAACATCTGCTAATGCCAGATTTGCAAGCGGTTTATCGGTTTATGACTTTCTTAAAAGACGATCGATTATGCAGTGCGATAAAAAATCATTTCAAGTTTTAGCTTCTCATGCCAGTGCAATAGCAAATTGTGAAGGTTTAACTGCTCATCAACTTAGTATAGACATTAGAAATTTATGAAGTTTTTAAAAATATTTTTTGTAATTTTATTGCTTTCTAACTGCAGTGCAAAAGAAGAAAAATCTTCAGCTGAAACCCTCTATCTCAATGCTTATAAATTGCTCAAAAATAAGGACTATTCAGAATCAGCAAAAGAATTTGAAAAAATTGATGACGAATTCCCTTTTTCAAAATGGGCTTTAAAAGGGCAGGTAATGGCTGGATATTCTTACTTCAAAGAAAAGGAATTTGATAAGGTGATAAATATTACTGAAGATTTCGTAAGATTAAATCCTGTTAGTAAATATGTTCCTTACATGTTATACTTGCGTGGATTGTGTTATTATTTACAAATTCCTGCAATTGATCGTTCTCAGGATAATTCAAAATCAGTTTCAGCAATTTTTCGTGAATTAGTAGTTAAATATCCCGATGATCCTCACGCTCTTGATGCTAAGGAAAAACTTGAATTTATTGATGAGCATATTGCAGGATCAATCCTTGAGCAAGCTCGTCAACAAATCAAGCAAAAGAATTTTGTTGGAGCAATTAACAATCTTCAAGTTGTTATTAATCGTTATCGCTATACAAAACAGCTTGCTGAAAGTTATTTTCGACTTGCTGAAATTTATTGGTTTTTAGGTGACAAAGTTGAATTTAAAAAAATATTTTTAATACTCCAAAGGGATCACCAAAACAGTTATTGGTATCAGAAGTTAAAAAATAACAATTTTAATTAATTTATAAAAAATAAATTTGAATAACATTATTTAAATATTGTTTAATCATAAAAGAGATAATATATTTACCTGAAAAAAAATAATAACGGTACAAACAATTCTTAAACAATCATTTTTATCTAGGATTAAATTAATAAATTCAAGCTTGCAAAAAAAATAATTTTAATTGATAATTATTAGTAAGAAACATTAATTATTAATTAATTTTATGAATTATTATAATTTAGGATCGCAACATATTTGGCTTCCATACACTCAAATGCAAAATCACTTAAAGCAGTTAGAGGTGGAAAATGCCTTGGGTTCAAAAATTTTTTTAAAAAATCACCAAGTTTTAATTGATGGTATTGCTTCTTGGTGGAGTGTTGCTCATGGTTATAATCATCCTTATTTAGTTAAGGAAATGCTAAATCAAGCTCAACATTTATCGCATATCATGCTTGCTGGTTTGGCAATGGAATCAACCTACAAATTAGCTTATCGTTTATCAGAATTTTGTGGTTTAAAGAGGGTATTTTTTTCTGATTCAGGTTCTACAGCTATTGAAGTAGCGATGAAAATTGCATGGCAATATCATATCAATATTAATCAAAAAAATAAAACCAAATTCATTGCTTTTAAAAATTCTTATCATGGCGATACTACTGGAGCAATGTCTTTAGCTGATTTATCGAGTGGAATGCATCAAAAATTTAAAAACTTATTGCTGGAAAATTTTTCTTTAGATTTTCCGCGTGATTTAAATCAACTTGATGAATTTAGTAATTTTCTTAAAAAAAATAATCAGAAAATTGCTGGAATTTTTATTGAGCCAATGGTTCAATGTGCTGGTGGAATGCATATTCAAAATGATAAAATTTTACAGGAGATTTTTAAGATTGCCAAAGATAATAAAATTTTAATTGTCGCTGATGAATGCGCTACTGGCTTTTATCGAACTGGTAAAAAATTTGCCTATCAATTCACAGATTTAATGCCTGATATTTTATGTGTTGGTAAAGCTTTAACCGCAGGAATGTTAACTCTTTCAGCGACCCTTACAACTTCTGAAATATATCAAAGTTTCTTGAGTGAAAGTCTAGATAAAGCATTGATGCATGGACCTACTTTTATGGGTAATCCTCTGGCATGCAGTGTTGCCAATGCTTCACTTGATTTATTTGAGCAAGAGGATTATGCTTTAAAAGTTAGCAATATTGAAAGAATTTTAAAAATCGAATTCGCTAAATTTATAAAATTCAAAAGAGTAATTGAGATTAATGTTATTGGGGCAATTGGAGTGGTTAGAATAGATTTAAATTGGCAAGAAATTTTAAATCTTCGGCAAAGATTTATTGAGCTTGGAGTTTTTATAAGACCTTTTGCAAACACTATTTATCTTATGCCATCTCTTACCATCAGTAATCAAGAATTATTATTGCTTACTAACAAAATATCGCAAGTTTTAACAGAAATAAATAATTAAAATATTTTTCTAATAATTTTTGTTTTAGCTTGTTTGATATAATTTATTAATTTCCTCAACAAATTTTTCCTCAATAATGTTTCTTCTGATTTTCATAGATGGAGTAATTTCTTGACTAGCAATACTTATTGGTTTGAGGATTACTGTAAATTTTTTAATTTGTTGCCAATTATCTAATTTGCTATTGATTAATTCAATTTTACTTTCAATAAAATCAAGTAAAATTTGCGATTGTAAAAAATTATGATTATCTTCTTTAAAATTGAATTTTTCTTTAAATTTGTCTATTATTTCAAAATCTGGAAATAATAATGCGCTAACAAATTGTCGATTTTGAGCAATAACAACTGCTCCAAGTAAAAAACCTAATTCTTGAATAAGTTTTTGTTCAATTAAAACTGGATAAACATATTTGCCGTAAGAAGTTTTAAATAATTCTTTTTTTCGACCTATAATTTTGATAAAGCCTTCATTATCAATCTCAGCAAGATCGCCAGTTTTAAGATAGTTATCAACAATTGTTAATGCGGTTTCTTCTCTAAGATTATGATATGAGTGCATAATGTTACTGCCACTTGCAAGTAGTTCTTTATCATCAGCGATTTTAACCTTAACACTTGGAAATGGCTTACCAACGGTTGCTAATTTAAAATATTTTGGACAATTAGCGCTTATAACTGGTGAAGATTCAGTTAGACCGTATCCGCAATAAACTTTAACTCCAATATTCCAATAAAATCTTTCTAAATCACTTGCTAGAGAAGCGCTTCCACAGATAATCATTTCCATATTTCCTCCAAGTGCTTGGCGAAATTTTTTATAAATTATAAGATCAAAAATTTTATAAATAATTTTATTTAAAAGAGAGTTATCGCAAGATAATGGAATTTTATTTAAGGCAAGTTTAAGAGCTTTTTTTCCAAGAAATTTTTTTATTAAACATGCATTATCAACCCCTTGAACAATTTTAGCATATACTTTTTCAAGAACTCTCGGAACGCAGGTCATTAAATTTGGCTTGAATTCTTTTAAAAAAATAGCGATATTTTTAATATCGTTAACAAAGTAAACGCTAATTCCTGAGCTTATGTAGTAGCACATTACCATTCTCTCAAAAATATGGGCTAATGGCAAAAAAGATAAGGCAATTTCATTACCTCTAAATGGAAAATATTGTTGACAGTCTTTAATCTGGGAAATTAAATTTAGATGAGTAAGTTTTACTCCTTTCGGCTTACCAGTACTTCCCGATGTATAGATAATAGTTGCGATATCTTGAGAATTAATTTTGGCTATTAAATTTTCTAATCGATTATCATTATCTTTCGCTGATTCTTTGCCAATTTCTATTAATCTTGTAAATTCAAGAGCATCTGGATGTTCAAAATCGTAGCTAATAATTTGTAATTTTAAATTATGACGATTAATGATGTTAATTATGTCTGGGTTATCAGTAAAAATAAAATCTACACTTGCATCTTTGATTTGATAAATAAGGTTTTCCTCTGCGATATTATGAAAAATTGAAACGCTAATTCCTCCAGCAATAATTGTTGCAAAATCAGCAATTAACCAGATTGGATTTTGATAGCAATAAATAGCTAAGGTGTTATTTTTTTTTAAACCTAATTTAGTTAATCCACAAGCGAAATAATGAATCTGCTCAGCAAATTGTTGATTAGAAAATGATAGTAATTGGTTATTTTTTTTAAAGTTTAGTGCTTTGCAATTCTTGAAGTTTTGTTGTTGATAGCTGATTAATTCACCAAGATTCAAAAAATTATTCATAGTTTTTAATAAATCTGTTTAATAAGCTGCCAAAGGTAAGAAAGCTTGCTGTGAATATATTCATGATTTCGAATAATTTGTCGAACATGCTGATCAATTCGTGCTTCTTTAGCAAAATATAAACAAATTGTAATGAGAATCATAGTTGTTAAATAATTGGTAACTTTATCAAAAAATTTTGCTGTTATATTGCTATTGATAACCTTAACTAATTTTACATTTTTAATTCTCGAGTGAGTTTTAGGATGGGTAGAAAATATTGTAAAGTAACCATTTTCTCCAAGTTTTTCTAAAGCATTAACCATGTTTTCTCCGCCAAATGCTTGGGCTGATTGATAATCGCAGCGATATTCAATTGAACGCGAAGCAAATTTATTTAAAAAATTATAAATTGTTAAAACTATATATTTATTAAAAATTGTTAAGATAAAATTTATAAAGCTGTAAGTGTAATAGATGAATGAGCTATAATAGCTTCCGATATAAGGTAAACGATTAAAAAAATTAATTTGAAAAAACAATATATAATGTAAAACTCGTGAGACAAAATTAGTAGCTTTTTGATTACAAATCACAAAAAAAGTTGGTAAAAAATCACGATTAACAAGATGAGACATTTCGTGACCCATGATACTTCTCAATGAAAATAAAAATTCTTTGGAATCTTTTGATAAAACTAAAAAATGATCAATTAATCCTTTAGTTAGAACAACCGCTCCAGATGCCATACTACTAACTGCATAGGCATTTACTTCATTGCTATTTTTTATATAAAGTTTTACACCATTGGTATTAAAGCGTTCTTGAGTTTGAAAAAAAATTTCTTTTAAAAATTCATAGCCTTTCAATTTGTCATATCTTTTACAGTTCTTTAATGATGATCGCAAAGAAAATCCAAAAATATAATCTAAAAACATATATAAGAGCATAAAAAAACTAATAGAAAAGATCGCTGTTGCTAAGGCAATTTTTAGTTTTTGAAATATATTATAATCAATACTAACGCCATTTTTACTATAATCGATGAACGGAGCAATTGCAGCAAGAAGAGGGGTAAGAACAAAGGTAATATTGATAATGGTAAGTAAGTAAATTAATATTAATTTGAAGGGTTTGGCAAACATTTTATTAGAAAGCTACAATTATTAATGTTAATTTATTTTAAAATTAATTTTTTAAGGTAGGTTTTGTTAAAATCTTAAATTTTAAATTCAAGATACCTATTGTAAAATATCATTTTTAAAAAAAAGAAATCGTAAAAATGCCAGAATTTTAAAAGTTAAAGCTTTTAAGATATTTATTGCTTTCTAATTAAAATAAAAAGATTATTTTATTAAGAAGTTTTAAAATACTAACTTTAAACTAGCTTAAATTATTTAAAGTATTTTTCAATTTAAATTTATTGTTATGCGTAAAATACAAGCTCTTAATATTGAAATTGCAAATGACTTGCCATTTGTTTTAATTGCAGGACCATGTCAAACTGAATCCTTAGAGCATTCGTTAATGCTTGCTGAAAAAATTAGCCAAATTTGCAATAAACTTGATATTGGTTTTATCTATAAGTCATCATTTGATAAGGCTAATAGATCAAGTGTTTCTGGTAAAAGAGGCTTAGGCTTGGAAAAGACTTTACCTATTTTTGCAGAAATTAAAAAACGTTTTTCTTGTCCTATTTTAACTGATATTCATAATGAAGAGCAGTGTAGAATTCTTGGAAATAGGGATGAGGTTGATATTTTGCAAATCCCAGCTTTTTTATGTCGTCAAACTGATCTGATTGAAGAAGCGAGTAAAACTCAAAAAATAATTAATGTTAAGAAGGGGCAATTTCTTGCTCCTTGGGATGCTGAAAATATTGTAAAAAAATTTGATCATTTCAACAATAAAAAATTAATGCTTACAGAAAGAGGGGTAAGTTTTGGTTATAACACATTAGTTTCGGATATGAGAAGTTTACCAATTATGGCTAAAACAACTTGCCCTGTTGTCTTTGATGCTACTCACTCTGTTCAGCAACCTGGAGGTCTGGGAGGTGCTAGTGGAGGGCAAAGAGAATTTGTTGATACTTTAGCAAGTGCAGCTGTTGCAGTTGGAATTGCAGGGTTATTTATGGAAGTTCATCAAGATCCTGATAATGCTCCATCGGATGGTCCTTGCATGTTAAGACTTGATTCTTTAGAAAAATTATTAACTAAATTAAAAAAATTTGATAAAATTGTTAAAAATTATTAAGAAAAATATTAAATCATAAGTAAACAAAAGTAATTATGAGTAATTTACATAAAATTTTAGTGATCGATGATGATACAAGACTTAGATCGTTATTAGGAAAATTTCTTAATGACAATGGCTTTGAGGTCCATTTAGCAAAAGATGTTCTTGAGGCAGAACAAATTATCGCTGCTACCAATTTTGATCTACTGATAGTTGATGTTATGTTACCAAATAAAAGTGGTATTGAATTTACTGATGACTTTCGTCAAAAATTCTCCACTCCAGTTATTATGCTCACTGCCAGAGGTGAGCCAGATGACCGAATTAGGGGTTTGGAGGCGGGAGCAGATGATTACATGCCTAAACCTTTTGAACCAAAAGAATTACTTCTTCGAATTAATAACATCCTTAAGCGATTGAATCCAAATTCTGCATTAAAAAAAGATTTTTGTAGTTTCGGTGATTTTACATTTAGTTTCCAAGATTTGCGGTTAAAAAAATTAGAAAACTTTATTCATCTTACCGAAAGTGAAGCAAAAATTTTGAAAATTTTATCTCAAGAAATTGGTAAAGCTGTTAGTCGAGAAAAATTATCGCAATTATGCGGAAATATTGATTATAGAAGTATTGATGTTCAAATTACTAGATTAAGAAGAAAGATCGAGTCAAATCCAAAACAGCCTGAATTTATACAAACTGTAAGAAATTACGGTTATGTTCTTTATAACTAAATTTTAATAAAAGAATTGTTTTTTAAAATATCGCTATATAAATTTTCCTAAAATATTAAATTATCTTATTTTAGTAAAATTGTATCTTGCTAAAAGCTTAAAATTTATATTTTCAAAACTTATAAAACTAAGATTGACAAAAAAATTATATAACCTTTGCCTATAAATTTACGGTAATTAATTAAATTATTTTAACAATATTCATAAACATTAAGTCATAAAAAAATAATGATAGAACTTAAACAAATCGAAACATCTGGAAATCAAGCTTTATGTGGATATTATTCTATGGCAAATTATATTATGACTTTGCCATATAATTTAAGAATAAAATTTTACGAAGAACTATTAAAAAAATTAAATGAAAACTCTCCTGCATCGATTGTGGGTTTAAAAAAAAAATCTTTAGAATTATTTATTTCAAAGCAATTTAAAGCTTTTGAAAATAATATTTCAAAGGACTCTAAAAAATTTGAGAGTTTTGAGAGAGATATAGGGTTTTTATTATCTGAATTTGGAAAAGAAATTGTAAAAACAAGTATGAATCAATTACTTGATGGTTCCGATCAGCAAAATGATCAATCGGCAATTGATGATGAATCGTCATCTAATGATATTGAAGAGCCTATTAAAGAAAATTCAGCAGAAAGTTTTATTACTGCAGAGAATTTAAAAAAAACTTTTAAAGTTTTTTTCCCTAATCAGGATATGGCAATGTCTCAAGAAATTGAAAATATTAATCTTAAACCTCAAACAACAGAAGGTCAAAGACAAACTATTACCACTGAATCTCCAACCCATTCTAATCCTCGTTTACAAAGTATTACAAATATTGTTGATGCAAAATGTCAAGAATTAGTGCCAAGAAAATCTGATTCTTTAGATGATTTTTTAAGTAAAACAGCTGATCAACAAGATGAAATATTATTTTATTTATTGCTAAAGAAAATATTAAATCCTTTAAAAATCAAAGACCAAATATTTAATTGCCCATTAACTTATGATCGATATGATAAGTATTTTAGATCTAATAATAATGAATATAATGAATTAATTATAAATGCATTAAGAGAATTAATAGATTTTAAGGATTTAAGTGGACAAAAAGAAAAAACAATAATCACACAAATCTTAGATGATAATCTTGGTTTTAGATTAAAAGCTCAAGTATTTGTAAAAAATATTTTAGAAAATTTAACAAAGCAATTTTCTTTTTATAGTTTTAGATTCAAGTTTTTAAGTTCAAATCCATTTTGCGTTTCAAATGATCATTCATTACATTATACTACTATGATTGACTCAAAAAGATCTCAAGAACTTCTTAGCAATGTATCGCTTCAATATGATTTAAGTTTATCAACGAAAAGTAATGAGCAAAAAAAAATATCGCAAATGATGATTGACGATTTATTTGAGAAATCTAAACAGAGTTATGGTGAATTTACAAAAAATGCGGAAGTTCAGCGTGCAAGTGATTTAGAGCTAATTAAAATTTATCGTTCTACAGAAATTTTTCCACGTTATAACGGCAGAAATAACGACATAATTAGATGTAAAAAAAGTGTTAATGAAGTTGAAAATGTTATTGAAAATACTCTAGAAGAACTTAAAAAAAAACATAATATGAGCGATGAAGAGTTAGTGTTAGCAATAGCAATTGCTAAAACATTTGGCGGAATTGGTTCAGCTTTAGGGCAAATCAAAAATAAAATCGACGGAATTAATGCTCCATTGCAAAACCAAGCAGAACAAAACCAAGTTGAAAAAAATTTTTTTCAACTTTGTGGTTCAATTTTTACACAAACTAATCGAAAAAAATTTTGTAAATTTTCTGCGGATTTTCAAAAAGAATGTCAAAAAAAAGGGATTTATTCAGGAAGACAAGAACTAACAGATCAACAGGCAAGAAATTATGGTTGCAGATTAACATTTGTTCCTGATGAAGTTTTTGCATTTCATTTTAACGCTTTACCATATAAATCAAAAACGAGGCAAATTATAGATCAATATATCGCAAGTCATCAAAGACATAAAGCTTTTGAAGTTGGTCCAGCTACTTCTTTGCGTGATGGACAAGTCGGGGGAGTTTTACGATATGCAGGATCTGGAAGATAGCTGGATGGGGTTAGACAATTTATGGGAAGATAACTTAAATTAAATATTTCTTAAAATTTGGCAATCAAATCAACAATCTCTTTATGTAATTCTAAGCTAGAGCAGGCTAGCAATCTGGCATTATTGCCAAGCGATAATTCATTACCTTGCCAATCGCTTATAACTCCTCCAGCATTTTTGATTAATGGAATATGGCAAGCAAAGTCATAAATTTTTAACTGCGGTTCAATTATAACATCAATAAAACCCATTGCTAAACATCCGTATGAATAACAATCTCCTCCATATATCACTCCACCATTTTTTTGATATTTTGTTAATTTGCATAATTTTTCAAAAATTTTAGCATCATCACCTTGAAAAAAAACTGGTGAGGTTGAGCTCATAACAGCGTTGGCAATGTTTATGCATGGTCGAGTTGTAATTCTTTTGCCATTAAACCAGCTACCTCTAAGATTTTCGCCAAATTCATTCTCGCAACCAATCCATCGCTCTTTGCTGATTGGTTGATTAATTATCCCAAGAATAACTTGATAATTTTCTAAGATAATTTCTTGAGAGTTATTATTTATATTCGAATTTAAAATATTG
Organism: Alphaproteobacteria bacterium; assembly: GCA_014190355.1. GTDB lineage: Bacteria > Pseudomonadota > Alphaproteobacteria > Rickettsiales > UBA1997 > CAILUF01. The sequence goes on along the minus strand of BJGH01000001.1, from coordinate 98,917 downwards.
TTAGGGTTTTTTGATAAGTTTTGTTGTTTTTTCGCAAAAGCTATTAGGTTACCAAAAATAGGTCGACCAATTATAAATGACGATGTTCCATCAATTGGATCAATTATCCAGATATTTTCAGCATCAATTTGGTGATTGCCAAATTCTTCGCCAATTATTCCGTGATTGGGAAATTTTTTCATTATTGCTTCACGAATTTGTCTTTCAATTTCTCGATCTGCAAAAGTAACAACTGAATCATCATCTTTGGCAATTTCTTGTAGCAATTTAGGATCATTAAGGCGAAAATATTTTTGTGATATTTGATCTGCAATTTTGCAGAGTTCACAACTAAAATTGTAAATTTCTTGGTAATTCATTTAAAAAAAAAGTGTAAGTTAAAATAATTGATTTAATTTAAATAAATAATTTTTCAATTTCAAATTTAATTTTTTATGAAAGAAAGAATTGCCATAATCTCTGGTTATCGAAGTGCAATGTGCAAAGCTGGTGGAGCTCTAAAAAATCTTAATGCCAGTGATCTTGGAGCAAGAGTTTTACGAGAGGTTATTTTAAAATCAAATATTGATGTTAACGATATTGATGAAGTAATCATTGGTAATGTTGCCAATCCAGCCAATAGCGCTAATATTGCTCGAGTTATTGCTCTTAAGGCTGGTATTTCCAATCATGTCCCAGCTTTTAGCGTTCATCGCAACTGCGCTTCGGGTATGGAAGCATTTACTTCAGCAACTTCAAAATTATTAAATAATGAAGCACAAATCATAGCGGTTGGGGGAGTTGAATCAATGAGTAATATTCCTTTATTTTTTGGTGATAAGATGACGGAAATTTTTGCCAGACTTGCCAAAGCTAAGACTCTTCCTCAAAAATTAGCGGTAATTGCAGATTTTCGTCCAGCGATGTTAAAGCCTGAAATTGGTTTAATGCACGGCTTAACAGATCCAATTTCTGGATTAATTATGGGCTGTACCGCAGAAAATGTTGCTCGCGATTTTAAGATTTCAAGACAAGAGCAAGATGAATTTGCTCTTCGCTCTCACTATCTTGCTACAAGAGCAATTGCCAATGGCTATTTTCGTCAAGAAATTGTTCCTGTCTTTAACAATGATGAAAAAAATTCCTTAATGATTGAGGAAGACGACGGAGTTCGTAAAGATCAAAAAATTGAAGATCTCAAAAAACTTAAACCATATTTTGAAAAAGTTACGGGAACAGTAACCGTAGGTAATTCATCGCAAATCACCGATGGTGGATGTTTTGCAATCTTGATGAAAGAAAGTTTGGCAAAAAGAATGATCAATGTGATTGGTGGAGAAATTATCGGCTATCTTCGTGATTTTGCTTATGCAGGGCTTGATCCTTCGCGTATGGGTTTGGGTCCAGTTTTTGCTTCAAAAAAACTTTTTGATAAAACTAATTTAACTCTGCAAGATATTGATTTAATTGAAATTAACGAAGCATTTTGTGCTCAGGTTTTAGGATGTGTTAAAGCATTTGCAAGTCCAGAATTTTCTCGCAAACATTTCTCAGCAAATTCAGCGATTGGTGAAATTGATTTTGATAAGCTTAATGTTAATGGTGGAGCAATTGCCTTAGGTCATCCTGTTGGAATGTCAGGAGCAAGAATCATAATTCATTTACTTCGTGAATTGCATCGTCGAGGAAAGCATCGCGGATTAGCCAGTCTTTGCATTGGCGGAGGTCAGGGTGGAGCATGTCTTGTTGAAACTTATTAAGCGATCTTTAATCTTGACAAAAATCAAGAAGAAAAATTAAAATGAAGTAAGATATTTTAAAAAATTTTTTATTAACCAAAATAAATAGAATTTATGAATTTAGAAAAAATTAGTGTTGGTGAAAAAGCACCGGATTATGTTAATGTTGTAATCGAAGTTCCAATGAATGCTGATCCAGTTAAATATGAATTGGATAAAGAGAGTGGGGCGATTATGGTTGATCGCTTTATTGCCACTCCTATGTATTATCCTTGTAACTATGGCTTTATACCTCATACCTTATCTGCAGATGGCGATCCTGCTGATGTTTTGGTGGTTAGTGATTACCCAATTATTCCTAATGCAGTTATTGCTGTTAAGCCAATTGGAGTTTTGATCATGGAAGATGAAAAGGGAATGGATGAAAAAATCATCGCCGTTCCAGCAAAAAAATTAAATTCAGTATATGAAGAAGTTGAAGAAATTGATCAGCTTCCTCAAGGATTAGTTAATCGTATTAAACATTTTTTTGAACATTATAAAGATCTAGAAAAAGGTAAATGGGTTAAGATTAAGGGTTATGAAAATTCTCAATCAGCAAAAAAAATAATTGCTGAAGCTATAGATCGTGCATCTGGTTAGATTAAAACAAGGTTTAGCTTTATTTCTTTTTACCATTTCTTTTACTATTTGTTAAACTTTTATCACGATAATACAGATATTATCAAGAGTTATTTTGGGCAATTTTGTTAGAAATGGTTTTACCAAAATTATTAATTGACTTTTTTTTGCGGGAATTTTTTTGGCAGAAATGTCTTAACAATATTCGCAAATTTTATGTTGCAGTGCTTCAATAACTAATTACTTAATTATAAATTAAAAACTCATAATATTTTTTAATTACCAAAATTGCAGCAATAGTAAAATCTTATTGACTATTGTCATTACCTTTGTTGATAATCAAAATGTTTTTTTGCTAGTTATTTATGGTTAGCTAACTTTAAATTGTAATTCTTAGCCAGTAATTTTAAGTTACTGTCTTAAAAAAAACTTACCGAAAGGATGTTGTTAATATATCTTGGTTATTTGATTAATTTCAATGTTAATTTTGCCTTTCATGGGTTATGGTGAAATGATCTATTAAGCAGGAATTGGCATACCATGTGCTATAATTTATTATCTGCTTCATAAATTTTATTTAAAATTTTTTTTAAAAAAAAATGACAAAAATTTCTTATAGAGCTTTTTCACTAATTGAGTTATCAATTGTAATTTTAATTGTTGGTATTTTGGTTGCAGGGGTAACGACTAGCTCAAGATTGATTATCAGAATGCGTTTACAAACTGCTCAAAGTATCACCGTAAGTTCCCCGGTCAATACCGTTAAAGACTTGGTATTTTGGTTTGAAACTACTTTAGAAAAAAGCTTCAACGATAGCGAAGAACAAAATAATGCCTTTTTAACTGCTTGGTATGATAATAATGCTCAGTCATCATTAAAATATAATGTTTTTACTTCAGCTAGCACCGCTAGTCAACCAAAATATATTGAAAATTTTTTTAATGGTGCACTTCCCTCGGTTCGTTTTGATGGTAATGATTTTTTCAATATTGATGGCAATATTTTTGTTAATACAAATTTTACTATTTTTGTAGTTGAAAGAAAAAATGTTGCAGCAGATCTCTGGATATTTCACCCTTTGCAGGCTTGTTCAACTAATGAGTGTCTCCATGTTGGCTATCGCAGTGATAATAATTTTTCTTTGGCATTTTATGCCAATGATTTAGATTGCAATGGATCAGTATCTTCAAGTTGCTCAGATCTAGCGGGGATTAAATTAAGAATTCATACCATGACCTTCAGTAAAACCGCTGGAAAGAAATATTGGCTTAATGGTGGAGTTAATCCAGATGCTTTTGATGCGACACAAATTGCTTCAATAACCACTGCTAAAACTGGAAGAATAGGTGGTAATTACAATGGCGATTTGGCAGAATTAATTGTTTTTAATCGAGCACTTAATGACGAAGAAAGGCAAGCAATAGAGTCATATCTCGCTAAGAAATATCTGTTAAGAATAACTTAAATATATTAAAGTCTTTTATTAATATTAAACTATATTTAATAAAACATGCTTTAATTAAAGTTGTTTTTAAAAAATACTAAATAGTATATTCAAATAAAGAATCATAATTATTTTAATAATTTTTTTAAAAATATAGAAAAATATTTAAATTATTAAATAAAAATGATTACATACCAATTTATGATAAAAATAAAGAAAATCACTAAAGCTTTCTCATTGATAGAATTATCAATCGTATTATTAATTATTGGTATTTTAGTTGCAGGGGTAACGCAAAGTTCAAGGTTGATTAGGCAGATGAAGTTATCATCGGCTCAATCAATAACCCGTGGATCACCAGTTCCAACTATAACTGGACTTATTGCTTGGTACGAAACAACATCACCTGATATCTTTTCGACAGGTTCTACAAATTTTAACGATCTCGAAAGACCTGATAATAATCAACAAATAAACCGTTGGAAAGATTTAAATCCATTGCTTACAGACTCTTACAGAAACCATGCAGTTCAAACTAATTTGACATTTCAGCCGTCTTACATTGATAACGCCATAAATGGTTTACCAGCAATAAATTTTAATAATAATTTATTAGTAAGTACTGTTAATAATGGAGATGTTTTAGCAATGACAATTTTTGCAGTATTTTATACAAATTCAGATTTGGCAACCCATCAGGGTATCATTATTACTGATGGTAATTGGGTAAGTAATTCATTTACTTATACCATCCATAACGCTAATTATTTTTATTATAGAACTGCATCAGTTTATGGCTTAAACTCATCAGCTTCTATACCACTTAAAACTCCCACTATAACTCAATTAATAGATGATGGAAAAGGGAATATTAGGCTATATACCAGCGGACAAAATATGATTAGTGCTAATGTCTTAACGCCTGCAAAAAGTTTAAATCTCTTTGATATTGGTGGGTGGTGGGTGGGAGGAGTATCTGGTGGTGAATCGTTAAGTGGTGGAATTGGTGAAATAATTATTTTTTCACGAGCACTAAATGAAGAAGAGCGAAAAGCAGTTGAGAGCTATCTTGCAAAAAAATGGGCTATTAAAGTTTAAGTAAAAAATTATTTATTGAACTTGTTTAGCAATAATTTTAACGATTTTATCAAGATTATCTTTAGTCATTTCTCCTTCGCATCTGAATAAAATTTTGCCATTATTATCAACTAATAACAGATAAATTCTATCGCCTTTCATATCCATAATTTTGAAAAATTCTTCACGATCGGTATAAACAGTGATTGTTCTTTGACGAGCAATTTCATCGCGAATGCCAAAACGCATACCATTATTAACCCAGCCTCTTTGAAATGTGCTTAACTCATAGATCAAGGGAACTTCATAGAATTTTAGACCAATTTGCGGATTAGTGTTTTTGAGAAGTTGATCAATACTAGGAATCCAAGTATTTATTGGATCTTGATGTTCGCGTTCAAAACCAAGGGCAATAATATTTATTTTTCCAGCAAAGTCTTTGGGAAGTTCATATTTTTTGCCATTAAGATCTATTCCACTAACAAAAGGAAAATGCTGGGGTTTATTGGCTGTAATTTGTGAATTTTGTGATGCACCTATAAAGCACGAGGATAAGAAAATTAAAGCTGAGAAATATAATATTTTTTTCATAGTTAATTGAGTTTGTTAAATTAAGTTAGTTAATGTTAAATTGATTTTTGATGTTAATTAAATTGTGACATGCTTGTGCACAAAATCCACCTTTATTTTTTTGTAATTGATCTGCACGAACAATTGCTTGCTGAAAATTTTCAACTGTCAAAATGCCATTAGCAATTGCTAGTTGGTATTTTAACGATAGTTTAGAAATCCCTCTAGCACTTTCATTGCAAACCACATCATAATGTGATGTTTCTCCGCGAATCACACAGCCAAGGGCAATATAGCCCTGATACTTGTCTCGTTGATTACTGGCATTCACATAAGCTATGGCAACTGGTATTTCTAATGCTCCATCAACTTCTAAAATTTCAAATTCATAACCTAGTTCTTTAAGTTTAGTTTGACACCCTTGCAATAATAGCTTGGAGATCTCGGGGTAATAATTGGCAAGAACAATAAGAATTTTTTTCATTGTATTTTGTTTTTATTGTTAAAAAATATTTAACAGTTTTATTTTAAAATAAAAATATTAATTCTTTTAATCTTAAATGTTAAATATTTTCAATCAATTTCTATTTTTAGTTGCTGTATGGCTATTTTTTATGGTCATTGGGAAAAATTTTACATTGATTTATTTTTTTATAGGAGTTTTTTCTTCTTTAATTATTTCACTATTTTGTTATCATCTAAAACTAATTGACTCCAAAAGCAAGTTTTTATACCTTAGTTTTGGCTTTTATCGGCATTTTCTGGTGATTTACTTTAAAAATTTTTTTAGAGCAATTTTTTTAATAATTGATCTAGCAATTAATCGACGATCTATGAATCCCAGACTTCATTTTGTTGAGATTAAAAGAAATCATAATTTTTCTGAAGAGCTGTTAATTGCTTCAATCAATTTGTCAGCAGGTCTTTTAGTAATTCAAGTTAATGAAGAAAATATTGTTATTCACAGTATTGATGAAGAGTTTTTTTATCGAGTTAATTTTAACAAGATTTATAAAAATTTAGCTAATGTTAATGATGATGAAATAGTTTAGTTATTAAAAAATATTTTAAAAATAATGAATAATAACCAAGAGATAATCCAAAAAATTAATGATTTAAAAATGCTTATTGCTAAGCATGATGAAGCATATTATACCTTTGATTCTCCTGTGATAAGTGATCAGGAGTATGATGAGTTAAAGAAAAATTTACAAGAATACCAAAAAAAATATCCACAATATTTTGATGAGTCTGATGAAAAAATTGGGGGAAAAACTTTAGAAATTTTTTCTAAAATTAAGCATAGTAAGCCAATGTTATCATTGGCCAATGGTTTTAGTGTTGAAGATATTGCAGATTTTATTACAAGAATTGAAAGATTTCTTGGTTTAGATAAAAAAATAGTTAAAGAACAGTTTGATTTATTTGGAAATTCTACAACTAATCCTCAATTATCAAATAATCCCCTTAGTGATAAACTAAGTTTTAAAATTTTTTGTGAAACTAAAATTGACGGTTTGTCATTTAGTGCAAGATATGAAAATGGTAAATTAATTTATTGTGCAACACGAGGTGATTCAATTGAAGGTGAAGATGTAACTCAAAATGTTAAAACTATTAAAAATTTTCCACAAATTTTAAAAACTGCTAATCCACCACAAGTTTTGGAAATTCGCGGTGAAATTTTTATGGGCAAAAAAGATTTTGAGCAGTTAAATATAATTCAAGAACAACGAGGTGGAAAAATATTTGCTAATCCAAGAAACGCTTCTGCTGGTTCTCTTCGCCAACTCGATTCACAAATCACTGCTGAGCGAAATTTAAATTATTTTGTTTATTCTTTAGGCGAATATTCCCATGATTTCATTTGCGATTCACAAAATATCCTTCATCAAAAATTGCAAGAATTTGGATTTAATACCGAACCTCATTCACGCTTATGCGAGTCATTGCAAGATATAATGGATCTTTATAATTCAATAGCTCAAAAACGCTATGAAATAGATTATGATTTAGATGGAATGGTTTATAAAGTTAATGATTTTGCCTTGCAGCAAAGATTAGGTTATGTTGCAAGAAGTCCAAGATATGCCATTGCTCATAAATTTCCCGCTCAAAAAGCTAAAACAGTGATTGACAATATTGTTTTACAAGTTGGTCGAACTGGAGCAATCACTCCAGTCGCTGTTCTTAGGCCAATAAATATTGGTGGAGTTGTTGTTTCAAGAGCAACGCTTCATAATCAAGATGAAATTGCTCGAAAAGATATTCGTATTGGTGATTTAGTTGTTATTCAAAGAGCTGGAGATGTTATACCGCAGGTCTTAGAAGTTGATTTAAGTTATCGGGCTAGTAATTCAATACCCTTTTCTTTTCCAAATAATTGCCCAATTTGTCAGTCCTTAATTGTTAAAACTGCTGATGATGTAGTGCTTCGATGCAGTGGTGGATTAAGTTGTGATGCTCAATTAAAAGAAACTTTAAAACATTTTGTCAGTAAAGATGCTTTTGATATAATTGGTCTTGGTAAAAAACAAATAGAAAATTTTTTTAATGAAGGAAGGGTTAAAAGTTTTGCAGATATATTTAGACTTGAGGAGATGGAAAATTCACAAAATTCTCCTTTCCAAAAGTTAAAGGACAAAGAAGGATGGGCTGAAAAATCAGTAGAAAATCTTTTTTTAGCAATCAGAAATAAAAGAACAGTAAGCTTTGAAAAACTTATTTACGCTATTGGTATTCGTCATATTGGTGAAACTACTGCAAAAGTTTTAGCTAATCATTTTCTAACTTATCAGAATTTTAAAAATTTCGTAGATAAATATCGGCAATTGAGCAATGAAGAATTGCTATTATTAGTTAAAAATAATGATCATCAACAAGCCAGTAATCAATATCTTGATTTTATTGCAATTGATGGCATTGGAGAAAAAATGGCTCAAGCGGTAATCGATTATTTTCGTGATCCAAGAAATTTAAAAATGGTTGAAGATCTAACTCAATATCTAGAAATTATTGAAACTAAACCTGTTATCACTAACTCAATTTACGCTAATAAAACGGTGATTTTTACCGGAACTTTGGAAAATATGACGCGAAGCGAAGCCAAGAAAAAAGCTGAGGATTTGGGAATGAAAGTAGTTGGTTCAATTTCTCAAAAAACTGATTATGTTATAGCGGGATCTCAAGCAGGTTCAAAGTTAAAAAAAGCTGAGGAACTTAAATTAAAAATATTAAGCGAGGATGAGTGGTTAAAACTAATTTCCTAACTAAAATAATCAGAAATTTTTTTATTAGTTTGATAAAAATTTATCAGATTATTTTTGCAAGAATGCTTTATCCTAATCGTTGCAGATTTCATCCATCTTGTTCAAATTATGCAATTGAAGCGATTCAAAAAAAAGGTTTGATAACAGGAATTGTTATGACAATATGGCGATTATTTCGGTGTAATCCATTTAATAAAAATTGTGGTTATGATCCGGTTATAAAAAATAATAAGTTAAAATAAAGATAAGAATTTTCAATGGCAAAATTTTCAATGACAAAAAAATATATTTTACTATTTTTGTTTTTCTATCTTAATCCCTTTTATGGAATTGCTTTGTCTTTTGCTCAATCTGATTCTATGAATTATTTTTTAGAAAAAAAGAAAGCTGAACTTGATCCCTTTCAAAATTTTCAAAATAATTCTCAGCCAAAAATCGATTTAGAGTCAATGGGTCTTGATAATGTTGAGGTTAGCAATGATAGTAAAAATAATTCAAAAATAAATAATTACCAAGATAAATCTGCAATCATAGTTAATAATTCACAAAAATCATTTAATAAAATAGATAATAATAATTCTATTAAAGATAAAATTAATACTAACAAAAATTCTTTAAAACCAAATAATAATACCAATCTTGCTAAACAAATTGAATATAATAATCAAAATAATCCTCAAAATGCTATATCATCAACTCTTAAAAAAAGTGATTCTTTGTTAACTAAAACTGCAATAATTAATAATCAAAAAAAACAAAAATTAGCTTTAAGACTACAACAGGAATCGCACAAAATGAAATTATCTTCTGATAAGAATCAATTAATTATCAGAAAAGACGAAGATGTCAAAATAATTCAAAATCCAGATGACTGGCAAAATCAATTGTTTGAAAAAACAAATAGTGATTCAATTAATCAAGAAAATATTGTTTTAGATAATGATCTACAAAATGAAATTATTAATTTTGATTCTAAAAAAATGTCATTAGCAGAAAAAAAAATATACGAAAAAAAACGAAAAAAAATTCTTAATGATTTAAGAAGAATGTATCTTGGTGACGAAAAAGATGAAAAAATTCAAAGACTTCAACAATTTGATGAGGATTTCGCTCAAGATGAAGTTATTATTCCAAAAGAAAAAAACCTCAATCGCTTTGCTTTAGAAGAGCTTCCTGCATATCCAATTCTTAGTCCAAATCGAACTGAAGATAATTTTCATATTCCTTTTATAAATACCCCAAAACAAATCATTGATCTGGCATTTCAAGCGGTTAGGGAAGGTGACATCTTGAGGTTTAAGGAAATTTACAAAAATGTTAAAAATCCTAATATTCAAAATGCATATGGTGATACTTTTTTAACTCAAGCAATTCTTATTAAAAACCATCAACTTGTTGCAGAGATTTTAGCCTGTGGAGCAGATCCGGATCTTCCAAATCGCTTAGGATATACCCCAATTGAAATTGCTATTGAGCTTTTAGATTTTAGGTCTTTACAAATTTTAGTTGATAATTATGCGGATATTAAATCATTAGATCGTTTTGGACGAACATATCTTATGCATGCCTCAAGGGTTGGACTTCTTCCAGCGGTTGATTTATTTGTTAAAAAGGGAATTGATGTTAATGCGATTGATAAGGATGGTTTTAGTGCTTTATCAATTGCATATCGTCATAAAAAAGAAGTGATCGTCCAATATCTTTTAAAAAATAATGCTAAGCAATGGAACGAGAGAAAATTTATTCCTGAAAGTCAAAGCCTAATCAATGAATTACAGAATCGCTGGAAGTAGAAAGTTTTTTTGTTCAAAAAGAAATTCTTTATTAATTTTGTTTGAGATTGTTAGCTAATTTTTTTATTTTTAAGAGAATTAAAATTAAATTAATTTTTTAAAAAATAAAATTGCCTTTTACTAATCAAAAATATTGCAGTTCAACTACTAGATACCAGCTTTTATTGCCTAGGGTCTGGGCTTTTTTATTAGTTATTCTCTGGCTGTTAATTTTAAATATAAAGCCATTATTTTCTCAAGAAGAGTTTGTGGTAGTTTCTGAAGAAAAAAGTGATAGTGAATACTCCAACCAAGATGCAAAAACCCTAGCAAAAATTTCTAAAAAAAATTTTTCACCATCTAAAAATAAGAATGATACTTCGATTCCTTCAAAAAATAAAGAGGAGTTAACTCATAAAGATGAAGAAACCCAAGCTTCAAAAAACATTTATGATTTTAGTGAAGACGATGTAGCTGGAATAAATGTTTTAATGATGGCAGTTAATAATAATGATGTTCAAGGGGTAAGATTTTTTAGTAAAGCTGGGGGAGTTTTAATCAACCAAAAAAATCTTGGTGGAGCTACAGCTCTTCATATTGCTAGTCGTGAAGGTAATTATGAAATTACTAAAATTTTAATTGAAGGTGGAGCAAATGTTAATGTTGCAGATAATGAAGGTTGGACTCCGTTAATGCGTGCTAATCTTAATGGCCATCATCAAATTGTTGATTTATTGATTACCAAAGGAGCAAATGCTGGAGGTTTAAATAATGTAGGGGAGTCAGTAATAATGCATGCCACACTTGCTAATTGTGATAAATGTTTAAACATTATGCTTGAGAAATTAAATTTTTCTAAGCAATTTTCTACTAAACTTTTAAAAGAACAAATTACAGATTCATTTATAATTTCTCGTAATCGAGAAAATTCTGTAATCCAAGGTTTATTGGAGTCTTATCTTGATCGATTAATAAAGGTCTCTCCCGTCATTTCAAATGAAGATTTTAAAAAGAAAATGGCGCAAACCGATGAGCAAAATTTGAATCGCTCAAAAATTATTGAAGATCTCAATAGTAAAGATCAACAAAAAAAGATTATTTACAAGGAATCTGATCAAGAAGCAGTGATTGTTGCTGATTTTATTGATAAAAAAGAGAATTTAAAAAAGATAGAAAGGCTTAAAAAGTCAGGTGAAATTGAAGAAAAATATAAGATAACTAAAGTTAACGATAAAAATAATTCTTCTAAAAAAATATTATTAAATAAAGAAAGTTCTAAATCTTTAAATGACAAAACTGAGTCTTTGATAAAAATTCCAGTAAAATATAATTTAATAAAAACTAGCGAAGATAATAAAAAAAATATTGAGAAAGTATCAAATGGTAATAATAAGCTTCAAAATTATTTTTTAAATAAACCATCAGGTATAAATCAAAATCCTGATCTAAAGCGTGTATATGTCTTAAAAACTTTCGATAAGTATAATTTAAATAGTCCTAATTATAGCAGTTCCAGCAATGTATTGGCAAAAAATTTACCATACAGCAATAATAAACAAATAGAGGTTAAAGATCAAATAAATAAAATTATTGAAAATAACAAAAAACAAGTGTTAGACAATAGAAATAAAAAACAAATAGTTAATGTAAATAACGATTCAAAAAAAACAATTAATGATAAAATTAATGATGATACAAAGATTAAGGAAAGTGCTAATAAAAAAATTGCTGATGATAATCAGAAAACTTCGCTTGTTAAATCTTCAAAGCTGTCTAGCAATAATAAAACAGATCTCAAAGATAATGTTTTGATTAAGAAAAATAACTCCTATACTCAAGATAATCTCTCTGAAGATGATTATAATAAAAATTTATCGACAAATTCTTCTTCGCAATTGCATTCTAAAAAGAAAAAATTTATCATAGGAATAATTAGAGATGAAGAAGATGTTATTATGAAGCAAGAGAGTAATTCTATCATCAACAAATCTTCAACTAACAAGTCAAATGTCAATTCAAAAAAATAAAAAATAATTAATAAATTATGAAAAAATTATATATCTCAATTATATTATTGGTATTAACTTCATGCAAGGTCTCTATTGGTTCAAAGGCGGAAATTATTTATAATCGTGATGATTTAGATAGTAAAATTTCCAAAATAATTATGTTTCCAACTACTGGCTTTGATGGAAAAGTTAATAATGGCTCAAAATTTGTTGATACTTCAATTGTAGCTGGGTGGGCTTCAACATATGGAGTTAAAAATACTATCCCTTCTGGAATGTTGGTAGAAAAGCTAGCTAGTAAAATTGGTAGTAATTTTTATGGAATGTTTTTAAAAACCATGAATGATCAATCAATCCTTGAAAAGGTTGAAAAAAATGATCAATTTAAAAAATTTTCAAAACAAGTTACCAGCAATTTAGGTAATTATTATTTTGCTGTTTCAACTATTAATGGTGGAGAAAAAGAATATTTAGCTGGTAAAAAAATCGAAATGTATGTTGGATTATTTGATCCTAAAAATCTGGCTTGGCGAATTATTTCTAAAATATCGGTAAAAAAATCAGCAATTGCTAATTGGAAAATAGATTCTCAGTTTCTTGTAAATAATAGTTTTGCAGCAATTAAAGAAGCATTAAATCAAGATCAATTTAAGAAATAACTATAAGAATGCGATATTAAAGTTAAAATTATATTTTTATCGTAATATTAGACTTAAGTTTTAAATTTAGGTAAATTCATTAAGACTTTATTTTATCTTAAGAAATTTTTAGTTTAATTTTTAAATTTTTGATCATATCGCTAGTCATTTTTTCTAAATCATATTTATTGATCCATCCCCATTGGCTTCGAGCTTCGCTATCATCAATAGATTTAGGCCAAGAATCGGCAATTTGTTGGCGAAAATCCGGTTGATAGGTAATTGAAAAATCAGGTAGGTGTTTTTTAATTTCACTTGCTAGTTCTTCACAAGAAAAACTAATGCCAGCAAAATTAAAGTTAGAATGATTTTTGAGTTTATTAAAATCAGCTTCTGCAAGTTCTATGGTTCCTCGGATTGCATCATCCATATACATCATTGGAAGAACTGTATCAGCTTTTAAAAAGCATTGATAATAATTTTTCTGTAATGCTTGATAAAATATTTCAACTGCGTAGTCAGTTGTACCACCACCAGGGGGAGCTTTATAACTAATTAATCCAGGATATCTCAACCCCCTAATATCAACTTGATACTTTTTTACAAAATAATCGCAGAGCAATTCACCACTAGCTTTGGTAATACCATACATAGTTTTTGGAAGAATGATCGTTTGTTGAGGAGTTTTTATTTGAGGTGTTTCAGGACCAAATACTGCAATTGAACTTGGGCAAATAATTTGTTTTATTTTTAATTCTCGCGCAACTTCTAAAACATTATACATGCCAATCATATTTACATCAAAACATAGCTGAGGATTTTTTTCTCCTGTAGCTGATAGAATTGCAGCAAGATGATAGATTATTGTAATATTATGCTTTTTAATAACCTTGACTAATAGCTCTTTGTTAACAACATCAACAATTTCATAGGGCATGAACTCTTCAGAAATATTTTTATCGCGTAAGTCAGAACTTATAACATTGTTATCGCCGTATATTTTTTTTAGACTAAGGCATAATTCGGAACCAATTTGCCCTAATGCTCCGGTAACTAAAATTTTATCAGCCATGTGTTAGGAAATTATAAAAGTTAGAGATTTTAAATATTCATTTTCTTTAAGGGCTGGGTGAATAGGATGATCAATTCCAGCTCCAAATTGGCGAATTAATTTTGCTTTTTTGTTATTTTTATAGCAAGCATTTTTTACGCAATCAATTAGATCAATAATCTTGGCATGATGTGAACATGAATTTAACATTAAAAGTGAATTGTCATTCAGTAATTCCAGAGATAGTTTTACTAATTTTTCGTAACCTTTTAAACCGGAAAATAAATCTTTTTTACTTTTAATAAAAGCGGGTGGATCAAGAACGATGAAATCAAATTTATCTTGTAAATTTTTATTTTCTTCAAGATAGTCAAAAACTTTTTGAGTTACAAATTGATGATCATTGACATTAGTTATTGATTTACAATTACTTTTAGCTATTTCTATTGCTTTTGCTGAAGAATCGACAAAAACAACTTGTTGCGCTTGACCTGCAATGGCATTGATCCCAAAACCTCCTAAATAACAAAAGGCATCAAGAACTTTAAGATTTTTAGAATGATCTCTGACAAATTTGTGATTGGTTCTTTGATCAAAAAACCAGCCAGTTTTTTGACCATCAATTACATCGCAAAAAAATGTTAAATCATCTTCTTCAACTTTAACTTTATCACTAATTGAACCATGAGCAGTAACGCAATTATTTTCAAGATCTTCTAAACTTCTTAACTCACTATCGTTTTTGAAAATAATAGTGATTTTTTCACCAAAAATTTTTAATAAACTGTTAACAATTTTGTCGCTAAATTTTTCCATTCCTGCTGTTGAAATTTGACAAACAAAGACATCATTATAGCGATCAATTACCAAACCTGGTAAATAATCTCCTTCACTGTGAACTAAGCGATAATAAGGTTTATCAAAGAATTTATTTCTTAGCAATAAAGCTGATGAAATTCTTTTTGCAAAAAAAATTTCATCGATTATTTCTTCCAGATTATAGGTCAGGATTCTTGCGCTAATAAGGCTATGGGGATTAAAATAGCCAAGGGCAAATTTTTGAGAAGATTGATTTCTTTCAAAAGCAATTTCAACAATTGATCCTTTCGGCAAGTTTTTGACCTGTGAAAAATTGAGAATTTCATTTGAATATACCCATGGACTTCCTTGAGATAATCGATTTTGAAGATCTTTTTTGATCTTAATTTGAGGATATTCATTCATATTTTATTTATTTCAAACCTTTTAATTAAAGGCTGAAACTCATGGTTAGAAGATGCGATTTCTTTTTTTCGATAAAGCGTTTAAAGACATCTTCATAATCATTTGCTAGAGATTTATGAAGCGATCCACGAGCTACTGCTCCTTCAACATAAGTTGCAACATTTTTGTGTAAATCAAATATCTCAAGTGTAAATTTCTTATCAATAAAAATCAATGGTTTAAATGCCGAAGCAAGACAAACATCGACCAAACAATAGTGATCGCCATCAAAATATGGATTAAATTTCAAATTTGCGTCAAGAATTTTTAATTTTGCAACAATATCTGCTTTGCGTAAATCAAAATTTTGTTGATCCTGAGCATATATTAGGGCAAATGTTGAAGCAAGAATGCCGTTGCTAAATTCCATCCATCCGCGATGCCAAGCTTTCATAAATGGATCTTGTGGATGAAGAGGGTTTTGTGGAAATGCATCTTCCAAATATTCGCAAATCGCAATTGATTCGAATAATGGTTTGTCATCAGAATATAGTATAGGAACTTTAGAAGTTGGCGAATCTTTACTTAAAAAATCTGGTTTATTTGCTAAATCAATTTCTTGTTTTTCGTAAGGAATATTTTTTTCGATTAAAGCAATTTCAACTCTTTGTCCATAAGGTGAGAGTTTAGAAGTAACTAATTTTATTTTTGGCATTTTTAATAAGATTTAAAGTTTATAAATATTTAAATATTTATAAAATTTCTCTAAACCTTATTAATCGCAAGTAAATTTTAATAGATTGGGAATTTTTGACACAAATTTTTAACTTGCTGTTTGACATTATTTTCAGTTTCTTGGTTCTTATTTTGCTCAATCGTGCTTTGACTTTTTACATATGCCTGTAAGACATCAGCTATCATATTTCCAACCATTTCAAATTCCTTGGTTTTAAATCCACGAGTGGTTGATGCAGGACTTCCAAATCTTAAACCTGATGTAACAAAAGGGCTTCTTGGGTCATTAGGAATGGCATTTTTATTGCAAGTTAATCCAGCTCTTTCCAATGTATGTTCTGCTTCTTTACCTGTAACAGTTTTAAGCGGAGTTAAATCTGCAACCATCAAATGACAATCGGTTCCATCGGTAGTAATTTTTAGACCTCTTTTAATTAAAGTTTTGGCAAGTATTTGAGCATTATCAATAACTTGTTTGCTATATTCCTTGAACTCAGGTTTTAATGCTTCTCCAAATGCAACTGCTTTTGAAGCGATAACATGCATTAATGGTCCACCTTGCAATCCAGGAAAAACTGCTGAATTAATTTTCTTGGCTAATTCTTCATTGTTGGTTAGTATTATTCCTCCTCTTGGTCCTCGAAGAGTTTTGTGAGTAGTTGATGTAACGATATCAGCTATTCCAATAGGTGAAGGGTATAATCCTGATGCAACAAGTCCTGCAATATGAGCCATATCAACCATTAGCAAAGCATTAACTTTATCGGCAATATTTCGAAATTTTTGCCAATCAACAATTCTTGGGTAAGAAGAAATTCCTGCTATAATAAGTTTTGGCTTATGTTCCAAAGCTAATTGAAGTGCTTGATCATAATCAATTAAACCGTCATCAAGACGAATTCCGTATTGAACAGGTTTCAACCACATTCCAGAAATAGTTCGCATTGCACCATGAGTGAGATGTCCACCTGAAGCTAATGACATACCCATGATTGTATCATTTGGCTGGAGTAAAGCAAGATAGACTGCAAGATTTGCACTCGCTCCGCTGTGTGGTTGAACATTAGCATATTTGGCATTAAATAATTTGCAGAGTCTGTCAATTGCTATGGTTTCAATATCGTCGCAAAATTCGCATCCTCCATAATATCTCTTATTAGGATAACCTTCAGCATATTTATTAGTTAAAACCGAACCTTGCGCTTCAAGAACTGCTTTACTAACAATATTTTCTGAAGCAATTAATTCGATTTGATATTTTTGACGATTGCTTTCGCTGTCAATTGCATTGAAAATTTCTTGATCAGATTGTGCAAGATTTTGGCTAAAAAATTTCATAAAATTAATTTTTTTTAAGTTGATAATAAAGGTCGTAAAGAATAGAGATATGTTTTTTTTCTGCATCACTCCATTCATATTCATTTTGAATATTGCTTAAATCTGCCCCACCTAATTGTGCATGGCGAAAAAAAATCTCCTGGATTGTTGAGTTGTGGTGATTCTTTAAAATGTCATAAATAACTAAAAAAATTGCAGTTCTTCCTCTTCCTGCAGCGCAGTGAACATGAATTTTTGAATTTGGATTTGATTCAATATTTTTTAGAAATTCAATAATTTGTTGAAGTTGCTCAATGTTTGGAAAATGATGATCTTGCATAGGAAAGCGTTGATAATTACAATTATTTTTTAAACAAATTTCCTGCTCAGTTGAAATTTCTTGTTGATTACTTGAATCTGTTAATTCTAATGAAAAAAAATTAGGATATAAAGAGTTATAGTTATTATCAATAATATCTAACAAAATATTTTTTTCTTGATTATGATTATAATTAAATTTGGCATCAGAATTAACGTTTTGTAAGATGTTTTTAAAAGAAACTTCTTTATTTTTCCAGAAACCATGATATTCCAATCGAAGATCAACAACCGTAATTTTTTTATTAGATTCTTTGAGGACAATGTTTTTTAACTCATCTTCATTAAATTGAGCACTTGCACTTGCCAGAAGATTAAATTGTTCTAAATCGCGGTAATTTCGCGGAAGTTTATTTGGATCGAAAATATTTGGTTGTTGATAAATACTCATAAAATTTATAATAAAATTTTTAGGCAAAATTTTTTAGTTAAATATACAGACCAGATTTACAGGCCAAATTTATTAAAGGAAATTTTTTCCTCTAAATTATTAAAAAATTTTTCTACCAAATTAGTTTTTTCGCTAAACAAATTTTTCAAGAATGACTTTTTAGAACTAATTTTTACAAATTCAACATCATGGCCATATTTTTCTTGCATCTTACTTCTAAAATCAGCAATGCCATCAATCAATCCGAGCTCAAGAGCTTGCTTACCTGACCAAAATGCTCCATTAAATAATTGATCATCTTTAGAATTAAGTTTGTTAAGTCTGCGTTCTTTTACTAGGCTAACAAAATTTTCAAAAATATCTTTTTGAACTGCTTTAAGAATAGCTATGTTTTCTTGCTGTTCGGGCAAGAACGGATCAAGGATTGCTTTGTTTTTTCCCTCAGTGTAAACACGCCGATCTATACCAATCTTTTTTATTAAATCAACAAAACCAAAGCTTGAAAAAATAACTCCAATTGAACCAATAATTGAAGAATTATGAGCATAAATTTCATCACCTGCACTTAATAACCAATAACCCCCAGATGCAGCAACATCTTGAGCAAAACTATAGATTGGAATTTTTTTTGTGATACTTAATTCACGTAAATAATTATAAATTAATTCTGATTGAACAGGTGATCCACCCGGAGAATTAATACACAAAGCAATTGCTTTTAGGTTTTCTTGATCAAAAGCTTTTTTTATTAATTGTTCACAGTTTTGAAAATTTATTCCAGACTCGAGCTTTGAATCTTTGCCAATAACACCATGTAAATTTAAAACGCTAACATATTTTTTTTCTTTTGTTCTTAAAATTTTTTTAATAATTTTTTTTGATTTAGAAAATATTTTTTTCATAATTATAATTCAATTGGTTCATATTTCTTCTTAAAGATTGATAAATCATTAACGAGTAGTTGACCCTTGAGAAATTTTATAAAGTAATTAACAAAACAAAAAACTATAAAAATCATCAAAATTATTGCACTACTTAACCATAAACCATTGTATCCATAAACTTTTATTAAAACTCCAGTACAAATTAATCCAAATATCGCCCCAGATAAAGTAACCTTAGAAAAAGAACTATTTACAGCTAAACGTTGCGATGGTTTATATTTTTCATTAATTAAAACAAGGGTTGGAAGTTTCATTCCCGCCAGACTTGAAAAAAGAATAAAAAAGTATAAATGAAGATTATTGTATATTTCTAAAGTATAAATTTTATGAATAATTAATAAAGAAATTAAGCTAAATAAAATTATTAAAAATCTCAGATTAAAAATATTGCATAATAAACTTAAAGGAAGGTAGCTAATTGTTCCAATTAGTAAAGCCGAAAGAAGAAGAGATGCGTTTTCATGAGTCATTCCAACTCTCAAACCGAATATTATTGCAAATGCGCTACATGAAGACATGGCAAAGCTGAAAGCAAATCCTGAAAACATTATTTTTGGAGAATTAAAGATATATTTCCAAGGTGAAATTTTTTTCTGTTGACGAATTACCGTGTCAGTTTTTTTTAATTTTAGAACAACTAATCCCGATAAAAAATGAATAAAACCAGCAATTGCAAATGTTATAAAATTATCTTTGAGATTAATGTAATTAACTAAAACTGGACCTAAACTATTGCCTATTGCTACAAGAAGACTTCCTAAGGAAATTGAAAAAGCTCGGGATTTATCTGTTGAGAAATCAATCATTACGGTATTTCTACTTATACTGGAAATAAAAAGTGATAATCCCATTAAGAAAATACACAAAATCCACAGCTGATAATTTATAAACTTAGAAAGAAATAATGTACTAATTGCTGCCAAAATACTGCCATAAAAAATATTGTTGATAACGCCAATTTTATTAGTTAAACGCGGAAGGTAATTTGAAAAAATAACTCCTGCACAAATTTGTGTAACTGTTGATAAGGTAATTAAAATATCATCTTTGACATTGCTTTCAAGTTTTAAAGCAATGAGAACCATAGCAATACCATATGCTAATGCAGATAAAAAAATTGAGAAATAAATTGTCAGGTAGTTAAAAAGATGTGAGTAAGTCCAAGAAAACTTTTTTTGATGTTTATTAATTGGAAGTTGATTAAAGCTAAGACTTTCGCTAGCTGAATGGTAGTTTCGTGATATTAAATAATTTTTATTTTTTAAAAAAAACATATTTATTTAAAATCTCTAATATCAGTTAAGTGACCATTAATAGCACAAGCTCCAGCCATGACAGGACTCATAAGGTGAGTTCTTCCGCCACGACCTTGACGACCTTCAAAATTTCTATTGGAAGTTGATGCACATCTTTCGCCAAATTCTAGTTTATCAGCATTCATAGCTAGACACATTGAGCATCCAGGTTCACGCCATTCAAACCCTGCTTGAACAAAAATTTTATCCAAACCTTCACGCTCCGCTTGTTCCTTAACCAATCCTGATCCTGGAACAACCATGGCCAGTTTGATATTTTTGGCAACTTTTTTCCCCGCAATAACTTTGGCAACTGCACGAAGATCTTCGATTCTTCCATTGGTACATGAGCCAATAAAAACTTTATCAATAACGATATCAGTAAGCTTCATTCCAGATTTTAAACCCATATATTCCAAAGATCTTTTAACGGCATCTTGTTTATTTTTATCAG
This sequence comes from Alphaproteobacteria bacterium, assembly GCA_014190355.1. Lineage (GTDB taxonomy): Bacteria > Pseudomonadota > Alphaproteobacteria > Rickettsiales > UBA1997 > CAILUF01. The sequence goes on along the minus strand of BJGH01000001.1, from coordinate 78,030 downwards.
CAAAATCTTCAATTGCTGGAACATTTGCAGTAATTGGTAAAGTATCCTCAGGGCTTGTTCCCCATGTAACTTGTGGAGCAATATCTTCAGCTCTTAAAAAAAATTCTTTATCAAATTTAGCATTTGAATCTGATTTTAAATTATCCCAATATTTCACAGCTTTGTCCCAATCCTGACCTTGAGGAGCAAGAGGTCGACCTTTGATGTAATTAAAGGTAGTTTCATCGCAAGCGATTAAGCCTGCACGAGCTCCTGCTTCAATTGACATATTGCAAATTGTCATTCTTCCCTCCATTGAGAGATCTTTGATTGCGCTTCCTGCGTATTCGATAACATAACCAGTAGCTCCAGCAGTTCCAATTTTGGCAATAATTGCTAAAATTATGTCTTTAGCAGTGATACCTTCTTTGGTTTTCCCATCAACTTTAACCAACATGTTTTTAGAGCGTTGTTGAATTAAGGTTTGAGTAACAAGAACATGCTCAACCTCTGATGTTCCAATGCCAAAAGCTAATGCTCCAAATGCACCGTGCGTTGAAGTATGAGAATCTCCGCAAACAATAACCATTCCAGGCTGAGTTAAACCTTGCTCTGGTCCAACAATATGAACAATTCCTTGTTTTTTATCATCAAGATCAAAATATTTTATACCAAATTCTTTGCAGTTTTTTTCAAGAGTTTCAACTTGAATTTTTGAAGTTTCATCACTAATTCCATGGGTTCCATTGCCACGGTTAGCAGGGGTTGTTGGAACATTGTGATCGGCAACTGCTAGGTGAAATTTTGGATGACGAGGTTTACGATTATTAACTCTTAAGCCTTCAAAAGCCTGAGCAGAAGTAACTTCATGAATAAGTTGACGATCCACATAAATTAAGCTTGATGAATTATCTTCGTTGATCAAATGAGATTCCCAAATTTTGTCATAAAGCGTTTTAGGGGAATTATAGGAATTTGAATTTTTGGACATAAATAACAAATAAAGTTTATCAACTGTTATAAGTAGTTTATAACGAGTATTTTATCTTTTATCAAAAAAATATTAATTTAATTTAATAACCAATTAAATTTAACAAAAAATTATTAATTGTAAATATTTTTTTTCATATTCAAATCCCTGTTTGATTATGCTTGAACATTAATCTTAAGGCTTTAAGATACTTAAATTATAATTCAAGAAAATTAATTTATGCGTATTTTATTTTTAGGAGATATTGTTGGTAGAGCAGGGCGAACAGCGATTTTACAAAAATTATCAACAATTAAAGAAACTTATAACATTGATTTTACCATTGCAAATTGCGATAATGCTTCTGCAGGATTTGGAATTAACAAAAATTGTTATCAAGAATTAATTGATGCTGGAATAGATGTTTTGACGGCTGGGGATCATGTTTGGGATCAAAAAGAAATTACTGGATTTATTAATGATGCAAAAAAATTATTAAGACCTTTAAATTTTCCAAAATCCGCTCCCGGAGTTGGTGCAAGAATTTATCTTGATCATCAACATCGAAAAATATTGGTGATTCATTTACTTGGGCAAATCTTTATGAAATACAATTTAAATTGTCCATTTGAGCAAGTTGAAGAAGTTATTAAAAACAACCCTTTAGGAAAAGAAGTGGAGGCAATCTTTGTTGATTTTCATGCTGAAGCTACTTCAGAAAAAATGGCTATGGCAAAATTTCTTGATGGCAAAGTTAGTGCAGTGGTTGGCTCACATACCCATATTCCCACCAATGATTTTCATATTCAGAGTTTAGGTACAGCATTTCAGGCTGATGCAGGAATGTGTGGAGATTATGATTCAATAATTGGTATGGAAAAGAATACGCCGTTACAAATTTTTTTACATAAAAGAAAATTTGACAAAATGACCCCTGCTCAAGGTCAAGCTACAATTTGTGGAACAGTTGTTGAAATAGAAAAAAATGGTTTGGCAAAAAAAATATTTGCCATTAAAACTGGTGGAATACTTGAAAATAATTAATTTAAAGTAATTTTTATGGAGCAAAATTCTCAAAAAAAAATCGCCGAAATGATTAGAGTAAATCATGCTGGGGAAACTGGAGCGAAGGTGATATATGAAGGACAAATCTCTGCTTTAAAAATTAAAGGCGATCATGCAACTTTAAAAATTGTTGAAAAAATGTATCAACAAGAACTGGTGCATTTAAGTTATTTTGAAAATAAAATCAAAGAACAAAAAATCCGTCCAACTGTTATGCAACCAATCTGGCAAATTGGTGGTTTTGCTTTGGGATTTATTACGGCAATGATTGATAAAAAATCGGCTATGGCTTGCACTACTGCAGTTGAGGAAACTATCGATGTTCACTATCATGAACAACTTAATGAGCTTGAGCAAATTAAAGAAGATGATAATTGCGAAGTTAAAACCAAGGAATTAGTTGATCAATTAAAATCTGAAATTTCAAAATTTCGTGAAGAAGAATTAGAACATCGCAATATTGGCTATCAACATAATGCCAAAGATTTTGTTTTATATAAACCACTAGATTGTTTCATAAAATTTACTACCAAATTGGCAATTGGCATTTCTAAAAAATTATAGTTGGCATTTCTAAAAATTTACAGAATTTTTAAAGGATAGTAAAAAATTAGTGATAAAGCACTACGTTGTCTGAGTCCAAGGAATTAAATTGATATTAGCGTTTTTTTAATCAAAATTGATAAGTTATTAAGTGCAATATTTATAAGTTTCGTGATCAAGATTTTATTTCAATATTCTTGTTTAATTTGATAAAAATGCTACGCTTTTCGTGAAGCAATTGCTTGCTTAATCTCGCCAATTGCTTTGGCAGGGTTTAAGCCTTTAGGACAAGCTTGAGCACAGTTCATAATGGTATGGCAGCGGTAGAGCTTGAATGGATCTTCAAGTTCGTCAAGTCTTTGAGCGGTAGCTTCATCGCGTGAATCAGAAATCCAGCGATTAGCTTGCAATAGAATTGCAGGACCTAAATATTTGTCACTATTCCACCAATAACTCGGACATGAAGTTGAACAACATGCACAAAGAATGCATTCATATAAACCATCTAATTTTGCTCTTTCTTCAGGAGTTTGAGTTCGTTCTTTATGAGGATTTTCAGGATCGCTAGCTTGAAGCCAAGGTTTTATAGATTTATACTGTTCATAAAAATGTGTTAAATCGCTAACTAAATCTTTAACAACAGGCATATGTGGTAGTGGATAAATTTTTACAGTCTGGTTATTTGAGCAATCATCAATAGCTTTAGTACATGCCAAAGTGTTCGTTCCATCAATGTTCATAGCACATGATCCACAAATTCCTTCACGACAAGATCTACGAAATGTTAAGGTTGAATCTTGTTCTGATTTCATTTTAATTAAAGCATCTAAAACCATCGGTCCGCATTCTTCTGTGTCAACTTCAAAGCGATCAATATAAGGATTAGTTTGCTTTTGATCTTCTGGATCATAGCGATAAACTTCAAAAACCTTAACCTTCTTGGCAGTTTTTTTGGCTTTATGAGTTTTACCAGCTTTGGTATTTATTTTAGAATTTTTTGGAAGAGTGAATTCGGCCATATATATTATTGGAAATTATTGTTACTAGTTGTATTGATATTAAAGATCATAACCAGACTTTCTTTTGAACCAGAAGATACTTTCACTTGAGTGAAATTTATAAATGATTCGCCGATTTGTTGAGCGAATGAATCGCCGTTAATTATTGCTTCTTTAAGCTGAGAAGAAATTGAAGATCCAATTGAGCTTTTACTGACAATTTCAGAAATATCTAATAATTTTTTACTGGCAAGTCGGGCATAATTTTTGTCATTAACATGTGCTGTTATTTCAATATTTTGAACCTCTTTGGCATCACCTGAAGCAGTATAGTTAAAGTTTATAGGAGCTGAGGTATTTTGATTATTATTAAAATTGGAGCATCCCCAATCAATAGAATTGTTAGCGGTTTTGATATTTTTTTGCCATGGACCATTAGCTTTTAGACCATGTTGTTCGAGAAGAACACAAGCATTTTTGGTGCTAATTTTAAGAGGAATGGCGTTAGCATTGGCATTAAACGCAGTAAGGATTATTGCTATTTGTGAAAAGGATTTAATCAAAAAATTTTTATTAATAATTTTTTGTGAATTTTTGTGATAATTAATCATAGTTTTTAATGTTTATGGTTTTTAAATTAAAATAATTTTTTATTAATAAACTCTTTTTTTCGGAGGAAAAGCCGAGACATTATTGGTTAATGGCTTGAGTATAACTTCACGATAATCAATTTTGGTGTTGGCTTTTTCGTCACACCACATAATTGAATGCTTCATCCAATTGTCATCGTCACGCTCTTTGAAATCATCTCGAGCATGAGCTCCTCGGCTTTCTTTTCGATTTAAAGCGCTGGCAATTGTAACTAAAGCTTGAGAACGAAGATTGTCAAGTTCTAAGGCTTCGATTAAATCACTATTCCAGATAATTCCATTGTCAGAGACTTTAAGATCATTAAAACTTCTAAAAATATTTTGCATTTTTTCTAAACCAGTTTTAAGGGTTTCTTCAGTTCTAAAAACTGCTGCATGAGTTTGCATACAATTTTGCATATCAGAACGAATTTGTGCAGTAGGTTTTTGACCATTAGCAAAACGAATTTTATCAAGTCTAGCAATTGCTTCTTCACCAATGTTATTTTCAAAGCGATCATGTTTGGTATTTGACTTGATCAATTCGCTAGCACGAATTGCCGAAGCTCTTCCAAAAACAACTAGATCGAGAAGTGAATTTGATCCTAAGCGGTTTGCACCATGAACTGATACACATCCAGCCTCACCAATTGCCATTAATCCTGGAACAACTTCAGTTTTACCATTTTTAATATCCAAAACCTCGGTTTTATAGTTAGTTGGAATTCCCCCCATATTGTAGTGAACGGTTGGTAAAACTGGAATTGGTTGTTTGGTAACATCAACACCAGCAAAAATTTTAGCAGTTTCTGAAATACCTGGCAGTCTTTCATGAAGAACCTTTGGATCAAGATGATTTAAATGTAAATAAATATGATCTTTGTTTGGTCCAACACCTCTGCCTGCCATAATTTCCATGGTCATTGCTCGAGAAACTACATCTCGACTTGCTAGGTCTTTAGCGCTTGGAGCATAGCGTTCCATAAATCTTTCACCTTGGGAATTAACAAGATATCCGCCTTCACCTCTTGCTCCTTCGGTAATTAAACATCCTGATCCATAAACTCCAGTTGGATGGAATTGAACAAACTCCATGTCTTGTAATGGCAAATTTGCTCGAAGAACCATACCTCCACCATCACCTGTACAAGTATGAGCTGAGGTTGCAGAAAAGTATGCTCGACCATATCCACCTGTAGCAAGAACAACCAGATGAGCTTTGAAACGATGAATTTTACCATCAAGCATTGATAAGGCGATAACACCTCGACAGATGCCATTTTCCATAATCAAATCAAGGGCAAAATATTCAATAAAAAATTGTGCTTGATGTTTTAATGATTGTTGATAAAGGGTATGAAGAATAGCATGACCAGTTCGATCAGCTGCAGCACAAGTGCGCTGAGCTGGACCACCTTCACCATATTTTTTTGTCATTCCTCCAAATGGTCTTTGATAGATTTTACCTTCTTTAGTTCTTGAAAAGGGAACTCCGTAGTGTTCAAGTTCAATAATAGCATCAATTGCTTCGCTACACATATACTCGATAGCGTCTTGATCTCCAAGCCAGTCTGAACCCTTAACGGTATCATACATATGCCATCGCCAATCATCTTCACCCATATTGCCAAGAGCTGCAGAAATTCCCCCCTGAGCTGCAACTGTATGAGAACGGGTAGGAAAAACTTTAGAGATACAAGCAGTGTTGAGACCTTTTTGAGCCATTCCAAAAGTAGCTCGAAGACCTGCACCTCCTGCACCAACAACTACAACATCAAATTCATGATCGATTATCGAATAATTGCCAATTTTTAGATCTGACATTTTTTTTAAAAATTAAATTATTGTAAAATTTTAACCAATAAAATGTAAACGAAGTATTGCAAGTACTGACGCTACAGCAGTTAAAATAGAAATAAAGTTAACAAGCATAATATAAAAATATACTTTAAAACCGTTGGTAATGTAGTCCTCGATGATCACTCTCATTCCAAGTGCTCCATGGTAAAGTGAAGTAGTGATTAAAAGAATTCCCATTACTGCATTGAAAGGATATGCAAAAAAAACTGGGAAATAATTTTGTGGATCTTGAGAAATTTCAACAAAAGATAAAATTAACCATAAAATTAGAGGAATTAAAGCAATCGCTGAGAACCTCTGAACTAACCAATGATGAGAGCCTGATTTAGTTGATGGAGCAATTTTGATTTTGTTCATAATTTTATTTTAATAAAATTTTAGATAAATTACTGCAGCAATTGTAAGAGCAGTAAGTGCTAAAGCTAATAATATTACAATCATGGCATTACGATTAGCAACCTTGATATCAAAGCCTTTGCCAATATCCCAAAATAAATGTCTAATGCCATTGCAAAAGTGATAATATAGCGAAAATATTAAGGCTACACAAGCAAGTGTAAAAAAGTTTTTGATGATAGTCATAACCCAACATTCACAATTTTCTTGGTTTTCAATATTGATTTGTGTGCTATAATAAACGATATACCAGCTAATAATAATAACACTGAAAAATAATGCAACACCTGTTAAACGATGAAAAATTGAAGTCAATGATGAGAGATTCCAGCGATAAATTTGAAGGTGAGGGGAAGTTGGTCGTGCTATGTATTCAGGGTTGGTGTGGGTTTTTTTCTTTTTTAACATTATTTAGATAATTTATTGATAATATTTGGTTTTAACTATTTTAATTATTAATTGTTAATTTTATTATTAAATATTAATTAAATTTTTTAAGTTATAATCCAAAAGGAAAAATTAAATAACTGCGTTTAATTTAGAGAGTTTTTTTGTTTTTTACAACAAATTTTTTTAAGATAATTATTTTGAAATTTCTCTTAAAAATAAAATTTAATTAGTAAATTTTTGCCAAAAATTTTCGCTAATAAACGGCAACGCTGAGTTAATCTCAAGCATTTCTGTCATTTCGCCATTGCAATGCAAAACTAAATCACAGCCTGCTTGTAAAATTAATTTGCTTCGTTCGAAAAAACTTCCCTTTAATGCTTTCATTGAGACATCATCACTCATTAAAATATTTTTAAAACCAATTTCGTTTCTAATTATATCGATTGCTGTTTTGGAAAGGGTAGCACAGTTTTTAGGATCGATTGCTTGATAAAGAATATGGGCAGTCATAGCAAATTTTTGGTCTTTCAAAGTTTTAAACGGAATAAAATCATGATTAACTAGCTCGTCAAATGAACATAAGACTTTTGGTAACTCAAGATGACTATCGCATGAACCTCTGCCATGACCTGGGATATGTTTAATTACTGGAAAAACATTATTGTGTAAAAGACCTTCACATACTGCTTTTCCTAGTTCGCTAACTGCATGTGGATCATCACCATAAGCACGATCACCAATTACTTGGTGAGTTTGCGGACATGAAATATCTAAAACCGGTGCACAGTCAACATTAATACCAATTTCAACAAGATCGTTAGCAATTTTTTGAAAATTTTCTTTTAAAGCATTATAGCCATTATCATGATTTTTTTGATATAATTCAAAAAAATGTTGACCAGTTGGATAACTAGGCCAATGAGGTGCTTTAAGTCTTGCTACTCTCCCTCCTTCTTGGTCAATTAAAATCAAGATTTCGCCATTCATTAATTCGCGAAGTGATCTAGTAAGCTTTTTAACCTGATCTTTATCTTTAATGTTACGAGCAAATAATATAAAGCCTAGGCAAGAGTTTTTACTAAAAAAATACTTCTCATCATCGTTTAATTCATAGCCTTTTATACCGTAAATTACAGGCTTTGTAAGCGATTTATTGTGACTAATGGCTTTGAGAATTTCACTAGTTTTCACAATAAACCTTTGGTTGAGTTAATGGCATTTTTTTTTCTGTCATCTATTGAAATTGCAACTCTTAAAGCTCTTGCCAAAGATTTAAAACATGACTCGATGATATGGTGATTATTTGTGCCATAAAAATTTTCAATATGAAGATTGCAACCAAGATTTTGAGCAAAGGCAAAAAAGAACTCGCGAAAAAGTTCGCAGTCCATTTCCCCAATTTTATCGCGTTTGAATTCGCAATTAAAAATTGGATATGCTCTTCCCGAAAGATCAATAACACAGCGAGTTAGTGTTTCATCCATTGGAACATAGCTATGGGCGAAACGAGTTATACCAATTTTATCGCCAAGTGCTTTTTTAACTGCTTCACCAAGTGAAATTGCACAATCTTCAACGGTATGATGAAAATCAATATGAAGATCGCCTTGGGCTTGAAGATCAATGTCTATTAGACTATGACATGATAGTTGTTCAAGCATATGATCAAAAAAACCAATTCCGGTAGAAACATTGTAAATTCCTTTACCATCAAGATTAACTTTGACTTTAATTTTAGTTTCTTTGGTATTTCTTTCGATAGAAGCTTGACGCATATTTAATCATTAAAATTTATGAAAATTTTTTTAAATTTTCTTCAACAAAATCCCAGTTAACAAGGTGATTAAGGAAAGTATCGATGTATGAGGGACGAGCATTTTGAAAATCTAAATAATAAGCATGTTCCCAAACATCCATAGTCATTAATGGCTTACCTGAGGTTGTTAAGGGTGTTTCGGCATTGCCGGTTTTAACTACTTTAAGTTTGTTATTCTCGAGAATTAACCATGCCCATCCTGATCCAAATTGAGTTGCTCCGGCATTTTTGAACTCGTTAACAAAATTTTCATATGAACCAAAATCGCTTTCGATTTTCTTTAAAACTGTTCCATTTGGTTTACCGCCTCCATTTGGCTTCATAGAATGCCAGTAAAAAGTGTGATTCCAAACCTGAGCTGAATTATTAAAAATTCCAGCTTTTGTTTTGTCATTTGCTGAAATTTTAATAATGTCTTCTAAAGATTTTTTTTCGAGATCGGTTCCAACAATAAGATTATTGAGATTAGTAACATATGCTTGATGATGTTTACCATAATGGTAATTTATAGTATTTTCTGAAATGTGAGGAGCAAGGGCATTTTTGGTGTAGGGAAGTGTTGGTAGTTCAAAAGGCATAGAAACTCCTAAATTTTTTGTTGTTATTAGAGATTTTTTGTGTAAATTTCTTTCCATAAAACTAAATTTACATGCACTCATTGCAAGCATTGGAGCAAGTAAACTAAATTTTATGAATTTTCTTTTTGACATTTGCATGAGTTAAAATTTAATGGTAGATGTTAATGATGTCAAATTTTATTTTAATAAATTATGAAAAAAATTTCAGCGGTTATTGTCGCCCATAACGAAGAAAAAAAAATCAAAGATTGTATACAAAGTCTAGATTTTGTCGATGAGATAGTTGTGGTGTTGGATAAATGCAGTGACAATACCAAGCAGATTGTTCAGCAATTTAATGTGGTAATTTGTGAAGGATCATGGAATATAGAAGGAATGCGCCGCAATTGTGGTTTGAATTTGGCTCAAGGGCAATGGATTTTAGAGATTGATGCAGATGAGAGAGTTAGCAAGGAATTAAAAGAAGAAATTCTTGAAGTTATTAAAACTGCAAATCCTTGTGGATTTGAGGTAGGTATTGCAAATTTTGTTGGAGAAAGATGGATTAAATATGGTTGGTTAAGAACTATGGGAGTTTTAAAAAGACATAGTTTAAGTTATCGTGGTTTAAAAAAATATCATGAAGATAAAGAGATTCACCCAACATTTTCATTTGATGGTAAGGTTTATGATTTGCAAAATTATATTATTCATTTGGTTGATGATAATATTGCAGATTTATGGCTAAGATTCAATAGATATACAAATTGGCGAGCTAATGATATGTTTTTAAAAAAGCAAAAATTACCAAATTTTTTAAAATTAGTAATTTCAGCTGAAATAAGATTTTATAAATCTTACTTTTTTAAAAAAGGATACAAAGAAGGAGTGTTAGGAGTTCTAATTGCTTTACTTTGTGCATTATATCCAATAGTATCATATCTCAAACTCAAAGAGAAAATTAATGAAAATAGCTAATATTATTTTAACCTCAGTAAATGGTGGAGCTGAGCAAGTTTTTATAGATTACATTAATATTTTTAATCAATTGTCCCATGATAATTTTGCTATTATTAAAGATGACGCACCCTATGCTGGTATCATTGAAAAACTCTGTCACAAAACTCTAAAGATAACCAATAATTTTGGTTATTATGATTTGTTATTAATTAACAAAATAAAAAATTTTTTATTAGCAAATGATATTGATTATGTATTTGCTCATGCTGGAAGGTCTATAACATTTGCTAAAAAGGCAATTGCTAAAATTTCAGAAAAAAAAATTTTATTGGTTGGTATTAATCATAGCAATAATGTTAAAAGATCTATCAATGCTGATCTGGTTATTTCGGTTAATAAAAATATTTTTTATAAAACTATTGATCTAGGGCGAAATTCTAGCAACTCCTTTGTTGTTTCAAATGCTTTAAATCTTTATAACTTTCAAGAAATTAAAACATTAGTTGATTTGGAAAATAAATCGCAAATTAATCTTGGAGTTATTGGCAGATTTCATAAAATTAAAGGTTTTGATCAAGCAATTAAAACTTTAAAATTTATTTTAGATCCTCAAAATAAAAATTTTTTTTCAGATAAACTTTTGTCAAAAAAAATTAATTTGCTGATTGCGGGAGTTGGTGAAGAAGAAAAAAATCTCAAAAAATTAGTTAAGGAATATCAACTAGAAAATAATGTTAAATTTTTAGGCTGGGTTGATCAAGCTGAATTCTTTAATCAAATTGATATTTTTTTGCAAACTTCAAGTATTGAAACATTTGGTTTGGTTACCTTGGAAGCCATGAAGTTTAAAAAACCAATTATTTGTACAAATACTGATGGTTCTAAAGAGATTATTAGAAATGAAATTGATGGTTTAATAGTCGATTTGTTTGATGTTAAAGAATTAGCAGAACAATTTTCATTTCAAATTGAAAAATTAATTTGTGATAATAATTTATGCAACTCTATGATAAATAGTGCTTACAAAAGATTGTTAGAAAAATTTAGTTATGATAATCTTAAAAATGTTTTATTAGAAATTGTTGGCAATAAATAATAATATTTTGTTATTTAAAAAATTAAATAAAATCACTAATTTCCACTTTTAGAGCTACATCAAGATTATATGATTGTTCCATCTCTTCGCTAATAATTTTTTTAGCAATTTCTCTTTCGTCATTGGCAATTTCAAAAACTAGCTCATCATGAATTTGTAAAAGCATTTTAGATTTTAAGTTTTTGGCAGTAAATTTTTGATAGATATTTATCATAGCTTTATTGATAATGTCTGCACAGCTTCCTTGAATAGGAGCATTAATTGCTTTGCGTTTTCCTTCGTTACGAATAATTGGGTTCTTGCTAGCAATATCAGGAATAAAAATTTTTCTTCCTGATATTGTGCAAACATATCCATTTTCTTCAGCAAATTTAATTGAATTTTTCATATGATCATCAATACCACGATATGAATTAAGATAAGATTTAATATATTGATCAGCTTCGCTATTGGAAATCTTTAATTGTTTTGCTAACCCAAATGCACTTATTCCATATATTATTCCAAAATTTATTGCCTTGGCTTTGTTTCGCAAATTATCATCAACTTGATTTTCAGTAACATTAAAAACATCGCAGGCTGTAATGGTATGAATATCTTTATTGTCTTTAAAAGCTTTGATCAAATTTTCAATTTTGGCAATGTGAGCAATAATTCTTAATTCAATTTGTGAGTAATCCGCTGAAATTAAGCTATAATTTTTGTCAGCAATAAAACATTGGCGAATCATTCTTCCTTCTGGTGTTTTAATGGGAAGGTTTTGTAAATTAGGATTAATTGAATTTAGTCTGCCAGTAAATGTAGCAGTGTTGGAAAAGTGGGTATGAACCCTATTGGTTTTAAAATTTAATTCTTTTTGTAAGCCATCGCTATAAGTGTTTTTTAATTTAGAAAATTTACGAAATTCAATTATTTTTAAAGCAATCATAGAACCTTCTTCAGCTAGTTCCTCCAGCACTTTTACAGCTGTTGACAAAGCTTGAGTTTTTTTTGATTTTTTAGTGGAATGAAGTCCTAATTTGTTAAACAATATTTCTGCTAGTTGTTGACTTGAAGAAATATTAAATTCTTGTCCAGCTAATTTGTATATTTCGCTGGTTAGGCTCTTAATTTTTTCGCCAAATTCATGAGATAATTTTTGAAGTTTAAGAAGGTCAATTTTGACACCTTTACTTTCCATATCGGCAAGAACTTTAATAAGCGGTAACTGATAATTTTGATAGCTGTTAGTTTGCTTGGCGATAAAAAGTTTATTTTTTAAGATTTGATAAAGTTCGAAAATTTTAACATTACTAAAACATAAAAAATTAATTTTAAAATCTTGTTCACTAAATTTTTCTGGAACGATATTTTTTTGAATGTCATCAAAAATTTTGCCATATCCTAATTCTTCAATATCGCTATCTAGTTCACTATCTATCAATTCTCTTAAAGTTTTTTTATTAGTGCTGTTTAAAACATAACTCATTAGTTCTAAATCATCAAAAACAATATTATTGATATTAATTTTTATTTGTGAGTTGTTGTTAAAGTTTATTATTTCTTTTAAAAAATCTTTAGATTTAAAAAAAATCTTGCGAATTGAATTATCATTAAGAATTTCGAATAATGAAGACAAATCTAAATTATTATTGTTGTTAGAACTATTATTTGGTATAAAATTTTCATTACTAAACAAATCAAGATTTTGATTTTTTTGGTTATTATTGTTATCATTTATTTTTAAATAGAAAACTTCAATAATATCTTTATTTTCAATTTGTAAACTCAAAGTAACAATATCAATTTGGTTATTTATAAGAAAATAATCTATGACAATTAAACCGTTATTTTTAGCTTGCTGATGGATGTTTTTTAGTTGAGAAAATTCAGTTATTTTTTGATAAATAATTTTCTTTTTATTGTTTTTTGGCGATAAATTATTTTGATAATCATCAATATTTTGATTTGATACTTGCTTTGTGTTTTCAATATTTAAATTAAATTCTTTTTTAACTCTGTTCATCAAAGAATAAAACTCTTGTTCTTTTAAAAAATTAATAAGTTTTTCAGGATTAATTGCTTGCAGTTGAAGATCATCAAGAGTTAGATCTAGTTCAACTTTATCATCTAATCTCGCAAGTTTTTTTGAAATCATCGCATCATCAATTCCACGCTCTAAAAGTAGTCGTTTTTTTTCTTGGGTAATTTCTGATAAATTGGCAAAAATATTTTCTATATTGCCAAATTTTTTTAATAATTCACTGGCTGTTTTGGGGCCAATTCCTTTTACCCCAGGGATATTGTCAGAACTATCGCCAATTAGTGATAAAATATCTAGGACTTGTCGAGCTGGAACCATAAATTTCTCGATAACCTCAGGTTCTTTAATTATTTTATTTTTCATAGCATCATACATCGAAATTTTATCATCAATTAATTGCATTAAATCTTTATCTGAAGAAACAATTAACACTTCAAAACCTTGCTGCGCTGATTGTTTAGCAAGTGTAGCAATAATATCATCAGCTTCATATCCAACTTTTTCAATTGATTTCAAATTAAGTGCTTGAGTAGCTTGGCGAACAATTGCAAATTGAGGTTTTAAATCTTCGGGGCATTCAGGTCGATTGGCTTTGTATGCTGGATAAATCTCATTACGAAATGTCTTACTTCCAGAATCAAAAACAACAGCTACATGACTGACATTGAGTCCGGCTAATAGTTTTATTAACATGTTGGTAAAGCCAAAAACCGCTCCAACAGGGGTTTGATCCTTACGTAACAAAGGAGGAAGAGAATGATATGCTCTAAAAACAAATCCATAGGCATCGATTAAGGCAATTTTTTTCATAAATAAATTTTGATTTTTAACTTTTAAAAGGGTAATTTAGTAAAAAAATTTGATTGTTTTTTAAAGTTTATCAATAATTTTTTTTAAATGACTAGTTAAATTTGTTAATTTTTATTTTTTTATGTATCGCTTATATTATCACCCAATTTGTCCATATTCCAGAAAAGTCAGGGTTCATCTATCTGCTAAAGACACCAGCTTTGAGTTGGTTAATGAAAATTTCTGGGAACGAAAAAAAGAATTTATCGCTATGAACCCAGCAGGAACAATGCCAATATTGTTTGATAACAGCAATGGTGTTTCGGTGTCTTGCTCATCAGCTATTATTGAATATATAGAAGAAAAGCATAATGAAAGCAAAAATTACTTAGGAGATAGTTTTGTTAAAAGAAGCGAAGCACGAAGACTTCAAGATTGGTTTGATCATAAATTTTATAATGAAATTACCAGACATGTTCTCAATGAAAGATATCTTAGTAGATTTTTACCAGGATCGCATTCACCGAATTCAGATGTTCTAAGAATTGCTCGGAAAAATCTTGAGGTTCATTTTAAATATATAGAATTTTTATTAGAAAATAGAAAATATTTAGCAGGAGATCAAATATCTGTGGCAGATTTTTCAGCAGCTTCGCATATTTCTGTTTTGGATTACTTTGGTGATATTAATTGGCATCATTTTCAAGTTGCAAAAGAGTGGTATAGCTTAATTAAATCCCATAAAATTTTTAGTGAAGTTTTGAAAGATCGTATTCCTAACCTTACTCCACCAGAGTGGTATTCAAAATTAGATTTTTAAATTATGATTGAATTAAACTATCAACTTGCAAAGAAATTTATTGACAGAAATTTATCATCATTGAACCTTGCCTCGCAAGAATACGATATTAATAAACTTGCTTCTGATGCATCATTTCGATCATACTATCGCATTAAATTTAAGAATAATTTAGTTAGCTTAATGTTAATGTATGCTCCTGTAACTCATGAAAGAATTGACCACTTTATTCATGTTGATAAATTTTTAGTAGAACACAATTTATCAGCTCCACAAATCAGAGCAATTGATGAAGAAAATGGTTTTTTACTTTTAGAAGATTTTGGCGATAATACTTTTACTAGGGTTTTAAAAGATAATCCCAAGTTGGAATTAGATCTTTATAAAAAAGCTTGCGATGTTTTAGTAGAGCTTCATAACATTGATGACAAGATATCCTTAGAAAGTTATAATAATCATGTTATGATTAGAGAAGTTATGTTATTTATTGATTGGTATTTGCAACTTACTAACAAAAAAATTTCTTTATCGCAAATTGCTAATTATAAAAAATTATGGTTTGAGCTATTTGATAAAATTTCTATTACCAAAAAAGTAGTTGTTTTAAGAGATTACCATGCTGATAATTTGATGTTATTAAATAACAAAGATAATTATAAATCAATTGGTTTACTAGATTTTCAAGATGCCTTAATAGGATCTCCTGTTTATGATTTAATTTCACTATTAGATGATATTAGAAGGGATATTGCTAAAGAAAATCGTCTAGAGCTATACAATTACTTTATTGCTAAAACTAATTATCAAGCTGAAAATTTTTTTCAAGATTGTGAAATTATTTCATTGCAACGCAATGTTAAAATTTTAGGAATATTTGCAAGATTAGTTTTAAGAGACAAGAAGGATAAATATCTTGATTATATCCCAAGAGTTAAGTATTTTGTTGAATGCAGACTTAATTCATCTAATCCAATTTTCAATGATATTAAAATTTTATTAAATAACTTCATTAACTGATTTATGTCTAATAAGATTGATAATTAATTAAATTTAATAACAAAAAAACATCGTTATGGCAGATATAAAAAAAAGTAATTATGAAATTTTTAAAAATAATGATATACATACCCCAAATGAAAAATTAAATAATGTAACTAATTACCAAAAGTTAGATCAAAAATCTTTTTTGCAATCTCTTAATAGTATCTTTGATAACATTAACAAAAATGCCTCTGATTTGGCTGAAAAAATATTTGAGCATTTAGTTGATATCGAAGATGAAAAATTAAGAGATGGTAGAATTCCTCTTAGTAATAAATATCCAGCAATAAACAACTATATCTCAACACTAAACAGGTTATTTCGACTATCTCTTAGGGATGGTACAATTGCTATTAAAAGAGATGTAGTGAATCATTTAGATAAAAAAACATTTACTTTAGCAATGGTTGCCGATGGGGGTGCGTCTTTGGATATTTTGTGTGAAATTGTTAATGAAGAAAATTCGCAAAGAACACCTCAGCGTTCGCCATCAAATGTTAAAATTACCAGAGTATTTAATTCTAAAAATAAACTTTTGAATAAATTAAAAAAAGAGCCAAATGCAAATTCAAGTCCAGAAAAAAATCTTTTAAGATAGCAAAAGTAAAAATAGTTTTTTATGAAAATTTGAAATTTAAAAAATATTAAAATAAAAAAATAAAGAGCGGAAATCTCGATTGAGACTTCCGCTCTTTTTACTTTTTAAGCTTAAAAACTACTATTTCTTTTTAGCAGTTGTTTTCTTTTTAGTAGCAGTTTTTTTTACTGGTTTTTTTGCAGTAGTTTTTTTCTTAGTAGCCATAAAATTTATTTTTTATTGTTAAGATTTTTACCAATAAGTATAACAATTTCGAAAAATAAAATTAACAAAATTGCTAGACTTAACTGACTTAAGACATCAGGGGGAGTAAGGATTGCGGATAATATAAATATTATCACAATCCAATATTTCCTCTTTTTTCTTAAATCATTAATAGACACAAAATCATATCTAATTAAAAAAATCAAGAAGTTTGGTAATTGAAATGCAATTCCAAATCCAATTATCAAATTTGCGACAAAATTTAAATACTCGCTTATTTTAGTTTCGAGCTGAATTGATAAATTTAATGGTCCTGAAAAGTCTTGATATTCAAAGCTTGCGAAAAATTTTAGTGCCTGAGGTAAAATTAAATAAAACGCAAAAATTGCTCCACAAAAAAATAAAAAAGGGGTTGTCAAAAATAGAAAAAAAATATTTTTTCTTTCATTTTTATATAATGCTGGAGATAAAAAAAGATAAATTTGTGTGATAAAAAATGGTAAAGAAAAAAATATTGCACAAAAAAATGATAATTTAATGTAGGTCATGAAAGCTTCAGTAGGGCTAGTGTAGATGATTTTACGATTAATATGATTTTGAGAAATTTCACTAAATGGTTGAAGTAAAAAATTATAAATCTGCTGAGAAAAAAAATAACTAACTACAAAAATAATTATAAAAAAAATTAACGAAATAATTAATCTTGTTCTTAATTCAGAAAAATGTTGTTGGGCTGTCATTAATGAATTTTTTTTATTCATATTTTTAAATTTTATTATTTCTTTTTAAAGTTAAAGAAAAAATTGGAAGTAATTATTTTTATTTAAGTTATATTTAAATATAAATCTTTTATTTTTCTAAAATTAATTTTTTAATATATGATCTTAATTTTAATGTAAAAAAAAATCCTAATAGCATCAGTTATTTAAAAATATTAGTTGATCAATTATTTTTATACTTAATTAAAATTCTATTTTTTGTAAAATAGTTTGTCATTTTTTTTAAATTAAATTAAGCTCATGGGTTTATTATTGCAATATTTCTTAATTATTTCTAGGGTTTTTATAATGACCTTAATTTAATTTTTAAAAATATCTTTTATGATAAATTATTTATTATAACCAACAATAAATAAAAGTATTATAAGATTTTTTACATTTAAATTAAATGATAAATTGACAAAATTTCCATAAGAAAACTATTGGAATATTTCAACTTAAGTATTGATTAATGTAAATAAAATAATTTTTTAAGGAGTTTTGAAGTCGACAATAAGATTTTTTATATAAAAAGATCTAAAAAAAATACTAAGTTTAATATTCATCTAGACTCAGTTTTTTTTAGAAACTTTAAATGATAAACAAAGTTAAAATAAGTAACACTTAAGCTTTTTTTTAGATAAAAAGATGAATAATTTAAATTTTTTTTAACCAATCTAAATCAAATAAACCAATCAATTATTCATTTTGTTTTTGATGTCATTATAGCTATCTTTATTCATTAACTCATCAATGCTTTCTTCATTATCGAAGTCTGTTTTGTTAAAATCATAAATAAACTCCTCATTATCATCAGAATCAAATTCTAAGTTATCGACAACATCTTGAATATCATTTAATTTATTAATTTTTTCATCATCATTTTTCTTATATGCTTTTGAAATAGCATTTAGAAGTTTTTTCTTGTTATTTTTAAATCTTTTTTGAATATTTTTGTTAGTTTTTTTGGCAATATTAGCAGCAACTTTGCTTTGATTTTTTTGATTTTTTTCTGCTTTTAATACCCTTATTTTATCACGAATAATTGCTTCTTCATGGCTGTTTCTTTTTTCTTTGATACCTTTTGGTGATATTAGCCCCTGATCTTCAAGTTGTTTAATTGCTTCTTTTCTTAAGGTACCATATCTAGATTCAGCAAATCTATTTTTTATTGCTCTTTGTGTTCTGATTGCAAGTTCACTCAAACCAGCAGTTAAAATACCTCCAGCAATTCTTTTTTTCTTAGCTCCAAACATTTCTAAATTATTTTTTTCAACTTTGAGTCTTCCATTTCTTACTGCTGAGTCAAATTTATCCCTTTCGCTTGGTGACATATTTTCTCTGGCTTTTTCAGCATCTTCTCTGCCAATCTTAACAGTATTATCATCTTGCTCTTTTATTTTATTTTTGAGCAAAGCTCCACCTGTAAAAAAACCTTGTTTTCCAGCTTGATATAAAGCTCCAAAAAAATTATTGCCATGATATTTCAAGCCTGCATCGTTCATTATCCTCTCTTTGTTTGCACCTCTAATATTCATATCATTGGCCTTTTTTTCAATTGCTTCATTTCTTACTCTTTTGATATCTTGAATTTGCTCTTCTTTATTCATGTTGGCAAGTTTTTTAACATTATTTGGATCAGACTTATATTTTTTTTCAGCATTATCAGCGGCATTTAATAAGGATTTTCTGGCTGCCATATCATTCTTTG
This sequence comes from Alphaproteobacteria bacterium, assembly GCA_014190355.1. Lineage (GTDB taxonomy): Bacteria > Pseudomonadota > Alphaproteobacteria > Rickettsiales > UBA1997 > CAILUF01. The sequence continues at coordinate 58,848 of BJGH01000001.1, read as the reverse complement.
CTTGATTATCTTTATTTATTTTTTTCTTTTTGGCAAAATTTCCTGAATCAAATAACATACTGTCAATTCGACCAGTTGCCCCAGATATAGCACTACCTGTAGCGCTAATGCCAGCACTTTTAATCTTGCTTCCAATTGCCGCAATTCCAGCACCAATTTCAGTTGCTTTGATCCCTTCGGAAATAGTAGATGCAACATCAGACATCAAGGTAACCATTTTTTTCATCAATGACGCTACTACCCAAATATATAAAATGCTAAATAATGACGGTATTGATTCTGGGTTACCTGTTTCCAATAAATCATCACTCATATTTATTCTTGGAGGTAAACTTGAAATTACCCAGAATTTAGTAATAGTAAATCTTACTCCTAAATTAATTACCCAAGCATCATCCCAACAAACTGCATAACCTAATGACATTTTAATAACTTCAAGGAAAAGCATATTAAAAAAGGCTAGGGTAGTTAATAAAAATATTTGTTGTAAGCCAAAGCCTGTCATAGCTTTGAGCCAGTTGTCAAACATATCTTTGGTTTGACTAAATAATAAAAATATAAAAAATATTGGACCCATTACAAATAGTAATGAGATCATTACTTGGGCTGTGATAAATAATAAAATTGAATTAGCTAGGGCAAAAATATAATTCATTATGCTAAAATAAAAGATCAATACATAGCTCCAACCAAAAATTCCAGTAAATAAGAAAGCCCAGATTTTTTTGTGAATTGCTGAAGAAAATAATGTAGTTATAACCTGATCTGTTCCAGAAAATAGTACTACTTTATTTGTAAAATTTCCTGAATTAATTGCTTGAGTTAATTCTGGGGAATTGTTAAAAGAAGAAGTCATTAAAAATACTGCTTGAGCAACTCCATCTTTGTAAAAATTTACAAAAATAATTTTAAACCAATTCCAACCCTGTTCCCCAACAAACAAATAAATAAAACCAATTTTAAAGACACGAACAATAATTTGAGTTTGGCTTAGTTCGCTCATTCCCATTAAATAACCAAGACCATAAAATGATATCGCTAGAACCATTGAAAATTTTAGTATCAAAACATAAACTTGGTTTGTTATTAAAGATTTATAAATTTGTTCTGCAAAACCAATTCTGTCTTTCTCTTTGATTGCTGATGGATTGCCATCTAGCCAATAGAGTATTGGTTGAATTATGCTATTAATTAATTGAGTTACACCCGTGTTCTTTTTAACCTTTATTTTAACTTCATATTTTCCCGAATTATTGGTGTATTTATCTACACATATGAATTCTTTTTTACAATCTCCTGCTGCTATCTCAGTGCTATTGCATATTGCTCCTTTATTACTATTGTTACTGCTATCGAAATTTTTGTTACTCATTTTAATTCCATTATAATTTTGATTTGCTGAACCTGTTTCAGTGTTGCAATCTTCATTCTCTGGATCAAAAATTTGAAATGATAAACGCAAAAGTTTTGGGTCAGTGGTGTCGGTATGACAATAAAATTTTGCATCTTTGGTTGTGGCTACTGAAGCATTAGGTGATAAAATGCTGGAAACTGTTGATGAAATTCCAGAACTATCAATTGATGAAGCATTACAATCTATTCCAGAAATTGGATCAGTTTCACGATAAAGATTTCCATTGCTATCAAAATTATAATTGATTGAGTTATATGACAAAGAACTGATTTTACTTATATCAACCACAGCTGCTTGAGATTTATTGCTTGTTGATAAATCATGAGATGGATTGATCATGTGTGATTTACAATTTTTACTGGTTTGACTATCTTCTTTGCAAAGTTTAATCTGAAGCCATTGTCCATTGCGTGCCGAAAGGGAAACATTGGGATTGATTGTTGCAGTTCCTTTATTATCACTGTATGAATTTGGCGTTATTGCTCCAGGTAAAGAAGAAACATTTAAATCACTCCCATCAACTACTAAAAATCTTAATCTTCCTTTTAATGATGAGTTTATAGGTGATTTTAGTTCATAATTATTGTCAGAAATTTTACGATAATTTTCAAAATTACCATATTCACCATTAAAGGGTTTAAGGAATGATAATTTTTTATCTGCGATATAGCTATTAATAATGTTTGGATCATTAAAATTTTTGGCAATATTTATAACTTTTCCTGTATAATTTTCTAAATCAAAACATTGGTCAAAATTACCTTCTAGATAATATGGTAATTGAATTGCTGTAAGTCTAGCATTATTGCAGGCCTCGCACGCTGCGATAGTATTTTGAACACTTGTATTGCTGTTGCTTTGAAGTGAGCAAGTTGAACCATTATTTTCGTATTGATTAGTGAAAGAGCAATTTGACTTTTTATAATTGTTTGCTTCAGTTGCAGATGTTGAGCAGGTAATTTTTTTGAAACAAATATTAGTGCAAACATTATGATCTACATTATCAATTTTATTTCCGTTACAAATTGAACTTTGAGCAAGACATCCTAAAGGTTGAGCTGTATTAGAATTTGGATCAAAATCAGGAATACAGCTTGGATTTAATAATTTTTCTTGTTTTGAGCCAGCGCATATTAGAGCAGGTCTTGGTTCGACTTGCATAGCCATCCCAACTCCACATTGTCTTGTCAGGTTATTTTTTGTATTCCAATTAGAATCCCAAGATCTTGGGGAAAACCTAATAATCTGACCTTTGCGTACAAAAATTTTTTCTGAATTTAAATTACTTCCACTAAATTTTATAAACGCAGAACTAGAAACTTTTAATGCTTTTAAAGGATCTGCAGACCCTTGATCAGTAATAGCAAAATCATCATATTCATAATAATCCTCAGGAACATTTCTTACTGATGGACGAGGGAAGGAGACTTGTGTTGATATCCATATTCCTAGGGCTTTATTGGTTAAAATGTTAACCATTTCATTTAAATTTGATCCGTTTGCAGTTGTTGAGACGGCCCCTGAACAACTTGCTCCTCCCCCTCCGCCTCCACCTCCAGCAATTGCCACAAATTGTTCTTGTGCATCGGTGTAATCACTATGAGAGGTAACTGAAATTGCCGTTGCTCCACCGCCAGCTCCACCGCCACCGGAACATTCTTTTAAACCATTCTTGCCACCATTGCCACCAAGTAAAATTCCTGTGGAAACTGGTGCTGTAGCAAAATTTTGTAGTGAACTTTGATAAGTTAATTTTGCTAATCCTTTGTAGTTTGCAGGATTAGAGCAGGTTTGACCACCCCCTAAACTATTTGAAATTGCTGAGGTGCAGGTATTTTTTTCAAGGCAATTTGTTTGCAAAAGGGAAATTAAATTGTCTTCCTTTGAACAGCTATTTGCATATAAAAATGGTGTTGTAAAATTATCGCCATAAGAAGCAAAGGCTATGTCATTAAAATAAGATGAAGCAGGGGCATTGATAACTAAATTTGAGCCATTGCTGATTTGTGAAGAATTGACATAGCCAGTTGTTCCATCTCGATATTCAGCCGATATTGCCATATATGGTCCAAATGGTCCAGCTTTTAGTTTATCTAAAATATTGTTAGAGTTTGCAGCGTTTCTTGAAGATGAGGCACTACCATTAATTGAGGCACCACCTCCGCCACCGCCTCCACCGGCAATTGCAATAACGCGACTATTTATTGACAACATTGTTCCACCACCTCCATCCCCACCTTGACCATTGCTGTTAATGCTACAATATGAACCACTTGGAATACTTATTGTTCCACCAGATCCTCCTAGGACTTTGGTATCTAAGGATGATTTTGAAGGTGAAGATGTTGGAGATCCAACATATCTAAAAACTAAATATTTTTTATCTGGCACAACTTTGAGATAATTTCTTAAGCTGGTGTTAGCAGTTGCACTAGTTCCCCCGCTTGAGGAATTATTACCACCTCCACCTCCACCACCTCCGGCAATAGCAACAGTTTCATCATTAATCATTAAAGCTGAAGCTCCACCTCCACCACCACCACCTCCGCCTGAGCAAGTTGCTCCACTGATTGTTTCACTACCATCGCCACCTTTAAGAATATTTATGGTTGAACCAGATACACTAATTGCTCCGCCAATTCCTTTTGAATTTGTTGCAGATCCGCATGATGCCTGAACAGCAAGTTTTTTTAAAGTGTAAGTGAAAAATGAAGAGGATGATGATCCAGAGTTTAGGGTAGAGTTAGATGAGGCATTAGTTCCATTAGTGTAATAAGCTGGACTATAATTTGATGCACCTCCGGAACCACCCCCACCACCACCTGATGCTAAAGCTACAAGATTGCCTTTATAATTTAAAAAAGAAGCCCCACCACCCGCTCCTCCGCTTCCAGTGTAGGAGCTGTTGTTACCGCCAGTATTTCCTCCATTAGCTCCTAAAAAATATTGTGAAGTTGATGAGGCTGAACCTCCTAAATCATTATTTCCAGTTCCACTATGACTTTTTCCTCCTGCCCCACCTCCACCAACATAAACATATATTTTATCATTAGCTGTAACTCCTTGATTTACGCTACCAATTATTTTAGTTCCGCCAGCGCCAGATCCACCAGTTCCTGCATCACCACTTCCCCCAGCTCCCCCACCAGCACCAGATATTTCAAAATAAAATCTCCCATTGCTTGGTATTGTATATTCAGATATTCCTGCAGAAAAATTTTGACAATTGGAGGTTGTATTGCTGTCACATAATTTAATTGCTCCATTCGCTCCAGCACTTCCATTTGAATTTACAGAAGTTGTAGAGTTGTTTGATAAATTTGATAATGTTGGGGCTGTTGAAATGTATGTGGTATTATAAAAAGATGGCCCTGTGGCGCCTGGTTGTGACATACCTCCTCCCGAAGTAGTTGTATATGAACCTCCGCCACCGCCACCGCCAGCTAAACTGCCTGTATCATTACCGTTTGAACCATTTGTCCCTGCTGATGAAAAGGTATTTGTAGAACTTGCAACTGGACAAGGGTCACCAAAATTAGCATTTGTGGCATAAACTGAGCAACTTGCGTTACCAAAGCAAGGTGTTGTTATGTTGGTGTTGGCAGTGAGAGATCCAGAGCTACAAGCAGCATTGACAGTATAGGGAGTTGTTGATGTATTTGGAGTTCCATAATTGGCAAAATCAATTGTTGAAATATTGCAACCTAAACCAGAAATTGATAGTGGAGTAAATTCTGAAGTGTTGAAATATTTAGTGGCTCCACAATTTTGTCCATTTGTTCCAGCCTTGCCAACGTAAATTTTTATAACATCGCCAGTTTTAACATTTAGTGTACCAGTAATTTTTGCACCTCCTGCTCCATTGCCAGGTGTAGATGTTTGGGTATTAGAATTTTTACCACCTTTGCCACCACCAGCTCCTGTTAATTCGTAATAAATTGTGCCATTAGCGGTAACGGTATAACTATCACTTGTGGCTGATGTTAAATTTTTTAAAACTGTTCCAGAACTTGAAGTTTGTTTAAGAATTGCTACACCATCGCTAGCTGATTGCGAGTCATTAGCTTGATTTGTCGCAGTGGTAGCAGATGCTGGAGCGCTTTGGTGATAATAAGGTTGAAAAAATGATTCTCCAGATGTACCAGCACCGCCAACGGTATTGGCTGCTACAGCACCTGCATTAATTTTTCCTGAAGTCGATGTTCCACCATTTCCTCCACCTGCTCCTCCAGCTCCACCGGCATTAGTTAAAGAAGTTGATGAGCTTGCCGAGCTTCCTTGACCGCTTTGACAAGTTTCTTCTGGAGAAATTCCAGTGTTTTGTGGGATTCCAAGGTTGGTATCATTTACAGTATAGCTTGTATTTGAAAGGTTTGAATTAAAATTAGTTGAAGCTGACGAGGAATTGCAATAAGTATTAGCCAAATAGGTTGTGTCAGTACTTCTTTGAGGCGTTCCATAAAGCGGTAAAGTGGCAGAGACATGAGTGCTTAAATTGACAGATGAACCTTCAAAAACAACTTTAGAGACATAGTAACAAACTCCCGCACCATCATATCCTTTTTCGCCAATATTAACATTAATAACATCGCCGGCTGAAACACTTATTGAGCCAGTAAGTTGTGTACCACTTGCTCCTGTGCCACCATTTCTTGAAACACTAGCATTACCACCATTTCCTCCTCCTGCTCCTTTAATAACATATGAAAGACTGGTAGTTCCGGCGGGAACAGTGTAAGTTGAAGGTCCAACACTGGTAAAGCTTGTTGCAGAACCTCCCGATGGTGTAATAGTAGCTGAACCATTTGTATTAGCATTACTGGCTGATGCAACTGTGGGTTGCGATGAATGGTAGCCCGGATCGTAGTAAGAGTCACCAGAAGTTCCAGCGGTACCGTCACCATTTGATCCTATTACTCCTCCGGCAATTGTTCCCGTTGCAGATGCAGATGTTCCTAGACTACCATTACCACCTCCCGCTCCTCCACCAGAACCATTATTATCACTTGAGGTATTGCTTGCTCCGTTTTCGCCATTTCCCGTTGCAGCACAATTACTTGTTAAATCAAGGCTGTTAAATGTTGAATTGTTAAGAACGATGCTACAAGTTGAATTTCCGATACAATTGTCTACAGCAACAACTTTTGAAGCGCTTGAGTGACAATAAGGATTTATGGCAAAATTATGAGTCGCTAAAGATGATGTTAAATCTCGAGTTGAGATTACAGGAAAGCCATAGCTGGCAAATTTTATTTTAGAGAATTTGCTTGGCGAAACACTAGTGAATGAAAATGGTGTTGAATAAGAAACGGTGTTACTATATTTAGTTGAGCAAGCAGAATAACCAGCTGGACCACCAGCACCAACATAAATCCTAAGTGTTGGGGTTTTAGTGGCATCAATATTTTTTAATTCACCAGTAATTATTGTGCCACTAGCCCCTTCGCCTCCTAAGGTATTTGATGCTAATCCACAACTTGATCCACCTCCGCCTCCACCCGCTCCATAAATTTCATAGCGAATTGGTCCACTTGCAGGAACGTTGTAAGTTTGATATTGAACTGCGGAGTTGTAATTAAAAGTTGTTGGAGTACAACTAACTCCAGTTGCACAGTTATAAATTTTAACTTGACCATTGTTACCATTCATTCCTGACACACCTTTATATCCATTTAGTGAGCTAGTTGGTGATGAAGTTGTTGGAACACTGTTATGAAAAAATAGATTGTAAAAAGATGTTCCAGATGTACCAGCGATTCCTGATCCAGTTGATGAATTTAAAGTGGCGACACCATTGTTGTTTCCGCCACCTCCACCTCCACTTCCTCCTCCAGTAGGGTCAGAGCTTTCTTGACCATGTCCACCAATTCCTGAGCTAGAACATTCGCTAAATGTTGAAAATGATGAAGTTGTTGTGTTAAGAATGCAGGGATTAATATTGCTTGTTAAACATTCATTATAACGAGCTCTGATTAAATCATCAATTTTTATTGAACATTTATCATTAGAGATCATAGAATTTTTTCCTTCACTACCCAGAGTAATAGTTCCAAAATTACTGTTGTCTACTTTAACTTCAAAGCCTAAACTTGAGGGTAAAGGTAAATTAAGTGATCCGGTATTTTTATTAAAAATATATTTATCAGGAAGTGAAGATGAATCATTAATTAATGGATGAATGCCACGAGGATTTATTATTCTTGCATAAATTGTACAATTTGGATTTTTAGATTGTTGACTAGAATCATGATCGACAATTCTAAAGCTTACAAAGCCTGATTTTGTAGCGGTTATATCATTATATTTTAACATTCTCATTACAAGATATTTTCCACAATTTACAACAGGGTTGGTGTTGGCGACGCTTGTGGTGTTTGGTGTTAAGGTAACTTTATATCCGGCATAAAAAGGAATTTTGTTTGGTGAATATGAGCTTGAAACTGAGAAATTGTTTATAAAATAAATTTTAGTATTATTTTCATTGTATATAGCTAGTTCACTAAAAGTTAAGCTTGAACAATATCCTGATACTAATTTAAAAGATATTTCTTTGGAATAAATATCATTATTGGTATATGAAAATCCACTTGATACATCCCCAACAACAATCCCCTCCGATGAATCCTTAACTGCTGAACATATTCCTGTTGCTGAGCATAACATATCAGCAAATGGATCGTAACTGTAGTTTTTAAAGGGGTCGTTTTTCCAGCGAATAAATCCACCATAATCTATAAATTTTTTTGAATCAGAACCGACATTAAAACTAACTGAGGAATCAAAATTATCTGCCCCAAGAATTATATCGCTGGAAATTTGATAGTCGTCAGAATTATAGTTGTCATTAAAGTATTTATTGTCTGGAAGATTTTTCAATGGAGTAGTATTACTGCAAGATGATTCATTCGAATCAATACCATTGTATTTACATTTCCATCCATTAAAACGAGGTGTTAAAGGAACTTTTTTATCACCTGCAAGTGGGTTTGAATAATCAAATTCATACTTTGAAGGGTGAGGAGTGATATATCCTACTAATCTTCGGGCAAAATTATAATCATCTATTGGTGCTGGAGAAACTCCACTGTCTGATGATTTAGAAAATTTAATGTCAATTGATTGCCCTTTGCCAACATCAATAATATTGGCTGAATTATAGCCACCTAAGCCATAAGAATTAGGCATTATTTCATTAAAATATATTGTACTTGGAGGCAAAGTAATGTTATTGCCCAAATTTAATGAACCTTTGGCAGAAATTGAAATTTCAGAATTAGGATAAATATTAACACCAGATCCTGAATCGCTAAGAAGAGCGGAATTTGATACCCAACTAGGTTTGGATGAATAAGAAGTGGAGGTTACCTGACATTCATTTATACATTGATCTCTGCATAATTTATTAATTTTAGCGTCGCCAGAAAATCCTAAACAGCCAGTTGAAGAAGTATAAGTTGTTTGATTTTCATCGGTAATATTTTTGGTTCCTGAAGTAAGGCAGGTTTTGATAATTTCACTAGTCTGATCTTCATCGCTAACAGATGCATCGTAGTCACAAGAAGATTGATTAATGTTAGAGTATACATTTATGGTTTGATTTTCTTGATTACCAAAATCATCCGCTTCTACGCATCCACTTCCTGAACAAGAGGTTAACAACAAAATTAAGCCAAGGGCAATAAACTTAACTGAAAAATATTTTTTATAGATTTTTAATATTTTTAATAAATTCACAGTTATTTGATGAAATTATATGAAAAAAGATAATTTAAGTTATGGTTATAACAACCTAAATTTTTTAGTTATTTTTATAGATTTAAAATAAAAATATGGCAATATTATTTAATTGATAAATAAATTTTAATTCTATTTATTTATTGAAGATATCTTAATTCTATAGTTAATGGTATGGTAAATAAAAAACAAATTTTTTTAAAAAATAACTAGTTATTAATTTAAATTTTTTTTTAATAAGATGCTATATTTTTTTGTTAAAAAGACTATATTGAAATTCATATTAAAAAAGATATAATACCAAAAATTAAATTATAATTTTGATTTATTAAAGCGAAATAGAAAATAACTATTATGACTTTGTTTGGATTGGTATTAAACTATTTTTTTTATTAACTTAATGCTCGAAAGTTTTTTAAAATTTATGGTATTAACACATTTCTGTATTTTACTAATTTAATCAAATGCTAAGATATAAAATTAATTCACCCACAAATTGTTGAAAAAATAGATTTTAATTATCAGCTAAAATTAAATTAAGCAGGTTTTTTAATTTTAACTGAATTTATAAAAAAATTATGTGTGACTTTAGTGTATGTTAAATTTTTTTATAATCTCTTTACTTATTCTGTATGCCTCGTTAAGCTTACTAACTTTAAGTTCGTTAATCATGTTATAAAATGATTTAAGATCATAATTTTCAATGTTATTTAATGGAAAAGCATAACCATTTTTATAAAGTTCTTGATGAAATATTCGATGTTTTTTAGAAGAAATTTTTTTTTGATCAAAAATAAAAACTGGCCTTCCTGATGAGCAGCATTCAGAAATCATAGATACCGAATCACCTGTTGCAATAAAATAATCTGCAAAACCAATAGAGGCAAGGTATGGATTGTTGTTTTTTACTTTATCCCATTCAAAAAAAATATTTTGGCAATTAATATTTTTTTTAATAAGTTGAGTAATTTCTGGTGAAGTTCTTCTACTATTTAGAATTAAAAGTTGGCAATTTAATTTTTTTACAAAATTATTAGTTTCATGACAAAGCTTGATTACCGATTTTTTATCATAGTAATTTTTTTTAGAATTGCCTCCTACAAGCAAAACAACAATTTTTTGGTTAATTTTATTAAAGATTTTTTTAAATTTTTCTTTGTTTTCTATAATTATTTCAGGGTTTATTTGATTTAATGCGCCAACGGAATACAAAATATTGCCTTTTTTATATTTGGGTTTGTCGTGATTTGGTAAAATAACAATGTCAAATTTATTGTAGTTAATTTCGGGTTGCATGATTTGAATTAACTTAGTTTTTTCAAATTTTTTTTTTAAAAAAATACCGATTAATGATGCTTTTCTTCCGGCACTAATTATTATTTGAGGTTGAAGATTATTATTAATAGTTTTCTCTACTAGTTGCTTTAAATTATTTCTATTAAAATGCAGTGGATATAATTTAAGAAGGAAATTTGGCAATTTGCTAAAAAAATTATAATCTATTTTGATAATTTCATATTTGATTTTCAAAGCTTGAGCAAGGGCTAGTGATTGTGAAAATGTTCCAGGTCTATCGTCAGCTAATATCCAAAGTTTGGCAGGTTTTTTGTCTGAATTTGAATTATAATCCATGAATCTTGTTATATAATTTTTGGGCTATATCTAAAGATACAAAATTGGTAATATCTCCTTTAAGTCTTGCAATTTCTTTAACTAATTTAGAAGCAATAAAGTGATGATTTTCAGAAGCTGGTAAAAAAATAGTTTGAATTGAATTATCTAGCCTTGAATTCATTGCGAACATTTGAAACTCATATTCAAAATCTGATACCGCTCTTAAGCCTCTAACAATAACTTTTGAAGATTTGTTTTGAACGAAATCAATTAGTAGACCATCGAATTTTTCTACAGAAATTTTTTTAAAATTCTTCAGTAAAATAATTTCTTTTTTTATAATTTCTACTCTTTCGTCAGCTGAGAAGAGGGGGTTTTTGTTATTGTCTATTGCTACTCCAATAATTAAGTGATCGAATAATTCACTGGCTCTTTTAATAATATCCAAATGACCATATGTTATAGGATCAAAGGTTCCAGGGTATATAGCTATTTTCATAATTAAATTTTTTAAATTATTTTTAAAACTTGTGAATGCTAAATTTATATTATTTGTTTGCAATATTTTTCAAAATTTTAAGCAACAATTATGTGGTTAGAATAAAGTTTATTTAAATAATTTTTTAACGGCATTAACAGCCGCTCTACCTTTTTGAAGGGCATTAGAAATTTTATCGCCAGCCCCAACTTTCATTCTTGCTAATTTTGCTCCTATTTTAGTTTCTTTTTTATCGCTTGCATCGTCTTTTCGATTTTGTCTATCAGCATATTTTTCTAATTTATCAACATTAATTTTGTCTTTATTATTTTGATTAGGACTATTTTTTAAATCATTCAAGAAATTAGCTCTTTGTTCGCTATCCATTTTTTTAATGCTATTTTTCATATCTGATTGAGATAATGATGTATCAATTGATTTATTAGCTAATCCTTTATTTTTACCTCTCATGTTGTTAACTGCATGAGCTAAATATTTTGCCCCATTCACTAGTGGGTTTGTCGAGGTTGCTTTAAAATCTTGACCTTTATTCATAAAGTCTTTGATTTTGTCATCGCTTAATCCTAGTTCCCTACCTTTATTTTTCATTGCTTCGTCGCGAACTTCGCGAAGCTTATTTTCACGATCTTGACTAGTCATTTTTGATAATTCATCAGCATTTTTATTTTTATATTCACTTACGGCATTTTTTCCAGATTCTTTCATTGAACTAGTGTTCATAGAATCCCTAACTTTATTGGCTCTGGCCTGCTTCTTTTTCTTTTCGCTAATTTCTCCGGTATCAAATAAATAATTATCTAGTCTTGATATTGTTTTTTCTAGACCTGCTTCTTTTAGGGCTTTGTTCATGTACTTTTTGCCGTAACTTTTAGCGGTGTTTTTAATCTTAATAGCTGCAGATTTTAATCCTGAACTTAAAGTTGAGGCTTGAAGTCCATTTCCCAGTGAAGAAGCGGCACTGTCCATGAAAGTAATCATGTGTTTCATCATTGATGAAACAAGCCAGAAGAGAAGTATTGAAAATAAAGATGGTATTGATCCATTAATTCCTGCACTGTAACTACCTGCCTGAACGAAAGTGCTTTTAGGAACATTACTTATTGTCCAAAATGATATTAAGGAAATTCTTATAGGGGAGCTAATCACCCATATTTCTTCCCAGCAAATTTTAAAACTTAAAATTAATTTTATTATTTCATAAATTAATAAGCTAAAAAACGTCATAATAGTTGCAATTAAAATCTGCTGCAATGAAAAACTAATCATATAATTTAGCCATCGATCAAATAATTCTTTGGTTTGGTTAAAGAGAGTAAAAAGGATAAATATTGGTCCTACGATAAAAAGAATTGAAATAAAAAATTTGGCAGTAATGAAGAGCATTAATGTTGTTGCAACAGCATAAACATATTTTAGAATTCCAAAATAAAAAATAAAAAGATATGCCCAGCCAAAAAAACTTGAAAATAAAAAACTGCTAACTTTTTTAGATACAGTATCTGAAAAAGCTATATTCAAAACCTTGTCAACACTTCTAAATAAAAGACCTTTATTACTATAATCATTGTTACTAATTGCACTAAGTATTTCAGGAGAGTCATCAAAATTTCCAACTAGCGAAAAGGTTAAAAAGTCAGTACCATCTTTAAATAATCTAACTACTAGAAATTTGTACCATTCCCAACCTGTTTCGTTAGTAAACAAATAAATCATGGCAATTTTAAAGAATCTAGATACCAACTCGCTTTGAGTTAGTTCGCTAACTCCCATTAAATATCCAACCCCATAAAAGACAAACATTAGAACTATTGCAAATTGCATCATAACAACATATTGAGGATTAGTAATTATATTGCGGTACAATCTTTCAGTTTCTCCTGGATAATTTTTATCTCCAATTTTGTATCCATCAAATATTTCCGAAAATGGTTGAATTATTCCGCTAATTATTTTTGAAATATTATTGTTCACAGAAGATTTAATGCTCACCATTACATCATAGTATCCTGAATTGTTGGTGTAGGGATTTACGCAGGTAAACTTTTTTGTGCATTGTGCGTCATTAGTAAAGCTCTTCTTATCGCAATAACTTGAAGCATCACTAACTTTATCAGCATATGGATTATTAATTAACACTCCATCAAAAGGAGGGTTAACGCCATCATAGGCAAAACCTCCTAAAGATTTATCAACATAACAATTTAATTGATCTGGATCAAGAATTTTAAAAGATAATCTTAATTTTTCTATATTTGTTAATCTGGTTTGCTTTTGAGTGGTGGTCATTGCATTTAAATCGTTATTAGTTCTTGATTCATAGGTGTGACAATAAAAACTAGAGCCAATTTGAGTTACTACGCCATTAATTTTACAGTCTTCATTTGGATTTGGAGGGGTATAACGATAAATATTACCATAAATATCAAATTTATAATTTCCTAAGGCGTAATTTGGGTACTGTCTTTCAATATCTGTGGTTGGTTGACGATGATTTGTAATTTTACTCTGACCTGAGATGTGGGTTGGATTAGATCCATAACAATTATACCCAGAATCACTACATAACATAATTTGTAACCAATCGCCATTTTTAAAACTCATTGAATTACCAAGCTTGATATGTAAACCTCCGGTGTTGTTGTTAAGAGCAGTTTGACTTTGAGTAAAATCTCCTCCATCAATATAAGTAAATATTAGTCGAGAATTTTGTGATACAATAATTGGGTTTTTTAATTGATGAACAATATTGCTACTTACGGTTTCGTTACTTTCAGCACTTGGCCATAGACTTCCATAATTACCATTGAATGATTCTAAAAATTTCAATCCTTTATTTTTAAGATTATCAGAAATTCCATTGGCATTTAAACTTATTGATGAAACTCTTCCTCGATAATTTTCTAAATCAAAACAAGCATCAACATTTGAAATTGCGTATTTTGGAACTTCTTTGGTTGCCTCTAAAAGTTTTGAAGAGCATGAAGTGCATTTTGCTGCTGTTATAGTGGTGGTGTAGGTGCAGGTACCAATTGTATTGGTATTGGGAGTTGTACAGCCTGTTTTAGCGGTAGTTTCAGTGCCATCAATACAATTTTCTAATTTGAATTGGCAATTTGATGATTTTGGGCAATATGAGTTTTTTTCTGGGTCTTCGCAGTCTATTGATGTAGGCTTACAACCAATAATAAGATTATTTAAATTATAATCAATGTCACAAAGACTATTAAAAACATAGTCATTAGCTGTTCCTTTGCATATTGCCGCAGGTTTTGGGTTAATAAACATTGCCATACCAATTCCGCATTGAGCAAAGCCGTTAGGTGTTATGAAGCTACTATTCCAAGAAGTTGGACTGATTCGAATAGCTTGGTTTTTTCTAACAAAAACCTCATTTGACCAATTAATTGAGCCCCCAGCAGATAAACCAGGAACGCTTAGAGAGCTAAAGGGATCTTGAGAGTCAGTGGGAAATTCGTAATATTCCTCATCTGTTGCTAAAGTGTTGATAATTCTGGCATTTAAGGTGCATGATCCAGTTGCGCCTACATTAGTAAATTTAACTAATCCTGATTTTTCAATAAGAATATCATGATATGGAATATATTTTAAAGCTATGAAATTGCCACAATTAACTCCCGAAGAGCTTGCTCTTGTTAATGCTCCAATTGAAATTTTTCCACCATTTGGCTCGAGATCAACAAAATTTGAACTCCATGAGGAAGAGATTGTAATAGCTTGAGGAATGTTATAATTAATGTTTCTTTGATCAAGGTTAGTAACTGTAAGGGAATAACCTGATTTACAATTGGCATCAGATGTTATTGAGCGAAAATATAATCTTTTAGCGAAGTTATTACGGTTTGTAATCTCGGCATTTCTTGAAGAAATATTTCCCAAAATTCTTCCATCAATATATTGATCCATAGTTTCAAGATTAGAGCAATTTCCAAGGGAATCACAACTAACATTATCTCTAACAAATGGATCAAAACTTGTTTGTTTTAGCATATCTGAAGTCCACCTTATAAAACCTCCATAGATGTTAAGTTGGGCAAGCTTAGAAGAGTTTGAGACCGGATAATAATTATTTATGTCTGCAGCTGAATAAGTTGATTGTGGATAAAAGGCTCGATAGTTATTTGCTGGAAGCAAACTGTTTGAACAGTTGGCAGTTGTCGCAGGGTTGGAGGCAGTTGCTGATGGATAAGTACATCCCCAAACTCTTGGATCGGGAAGTAATGGGAATCCTTGAATACATGTTGATTCTTTATTAGAAGATCCTGCTGGAATCGATCCAATACAAGAGTTAGATAATACATAGCCATTTGGATGAGGAATGGTATAAATTAAGACTCTTTTAATGCCGTTAATTATTGTGTTACTTGATGAATCAACGGTAATGCCAGTTGTTGGAGAAACTAATCTGGATGTTCCTGGACCAATGGTTCTTGTTGCGCCTGTGTCGGGAGATGGATCAGCAGTATCAACCCAATTTGAGTAAAATCTTATTGATGTTGACGATCCCGCGACTAGATCAATAAAGTATTTTGTATAAATTGATGAAGAACTTGGTTCGTTGTCTAATTTAATAGTGTCATATGCATTGCTTTTGGAATTAGTGAATATGTAGGATGAATAGATTTCTTCTCCAAGTTTAACATTACCTTTAACTTTAATACTTATTTCACTGTCGGGCATAATTGTTATGGAGGGTTTTAGTCCTGAGCTAATTGAGTTGGTTGCAATCCAAGCTGGTTCAGTTCCTAAAGAATCTTTTACTAAATTTAATTGACATTTATCATAACATGATACAAAGCATTGATAACGTGTATCGTAATCATTAATTTTATCACAACCTTTGTAATTAGAATAAAGATCTTCTCGGAGGCATTTGATCATTCCTGAGCCTTGGAATATAGTATCGTTTGCTTTTTTTGAAGTATCAAATTTACAACTATTATCTGTGGTATTGGCATAAACTCTTAA
This sequence comes from Alphaproteobacteria bacterium, assembly GCA_014190355.1. Taxonomy (GTDB): domain Bacteria; phylum Pseudomonadota; class Alphaproteobacteria; order Rickettsiales; family UBA1997; genus CAILUF01. Next base: position 42,601 of record BJGH01000001.1, on the reverse strand, counting down.
AATTTGATTTTCAAATTCACCGAAATCATCTGCTTCTATACAACCATTATAAGTGCAGGAAGACACTAAAAATAAGCCAAGAACAAGAATTGATATTAAATTAAATTTATTTTGATAGTGTTTAATAAATTTTTTAAACAAGTTTTATTTGAGTTGTTAGTAAACCTCGTAAGACAAAATATTCGGTGAATATTGCATTTACCATGTTTATAATTTTAAATTTGAATTTGTATTTTTTTAAATTTAAAAAATTTAATATTATTCAAAAATAAATTAAATTTTTAATACAAAAATTTCCTAAAGTTTTTTAAATTGCTTTGTTATTGGCGATTCGATAAAATTATATTTTGCTAATTATTTAGTATTTTTGCTGAACAAATATTAAATTTAGTAAAATTTTTTGAGATAATATTTTAAAAATAAAGTTTTTATAAATAATGTTTATCTGCTATAAAGATTTTATTGCTTATAATTTTTAAGGTATTTCTAAAATTTATAAAAAATAGATTTTAGCTTTTTAAAAAAAGTTTTAGCCTACAATTAAAATAAATTTAAAAAAATAAATTGAAATTATAAATTTAATTTTTTATGAAAATTATTATTTTTGCTTTTGGGAGTTTTAATAACTCTCCTTATAAAATTATTTTTGAAGAATTTATTAAAAGAATTACTTTTAAGATTGAATTAAGAGAGTTGAAATTAAAAAACGCTAATAATTTAAATTCAGATTTACTAAAGCAAAAAGAATGTGAGATAATTTTAAACAATATAAAAAAAGATGATGTTATTATTGCCTTAGATGAAAAAGGAAAGCAACTAGATAGCGTTGAATTTTCTAAAATTATCAATAATTATCGAATAAATTGCTCAAGGGACATTATTTTTATTTTGGGTGGAGCTGATGGTCTTGATCAAATGATTATTAAAAGAGCTAATTTAGTTATGTCGCTAAGTAAAATGACTTTGCCACATCTTATGGCAAGAATAGTTTTAATTGAACAAATATATCGTGCTCAAACAATAATTAACAATCATCCTTATCATCGAGTTTAGTTCGAGTTTGGTTATTGAAATGGGCAATCCATCTACTTCTGGCTCTTTTTTTACGCATTTCAAGACGATTAGTAATTAATTGAGATTGCTCTTTTCTGTTCTTTTTTTCATCAGCACTTTCACTGTAGTTTTGCGAATCATAAAAATGACTTCGAGTATTAATTTTATTAGCATGTGATTTTGATTCAATTTCAGCATTAAAATGGTTTTGAGAGTTGTTTTCTTTTTTAGTAAGAGCTCTTTTTCTGGCATCGCTAATAATAACTTTTCGATTGTGATCATGAAGCCTTTTATGGTGCATTATAATGTTATCAACGAACCAACGATTTCTGCGATTAATAACTTTACGCATTTCTCTTCTGCTTAATCCACGACGATGACAGGTTCTTTTGATGAAGCTATATAAAACATGAGCAATGGAGTGTCCACCAATTTCATGAACCAAGCCAGGATGCATGCTAAAAAAGGATGAGGCATCAAAAACTAAAGCTTCAATTTGTGGAACAATAACAAATGTCACAAGTATTTTAATTAATTTATTAATAAAAAATTATTATGAATTTAATTACGAATAATTATTTTCCAATACAAAAACTTGAAAAAATTATATCTAGGATACTTTCAATATCAAATTTGCCAGTAATTTTTCCAAGTTCAACGCTAGTCTGCCATAATTCATGAGCTGATATTTCTATGTTATTGGTAAATGAAAAATTTTTTAAATTTTCTAAACAATTCTGTAAAATTGTTCGATATCTTTCTTGAGTGATTGCTGGATAATTAAGTTTTGGAATTAATTTTTCTACCTCATCTTCAATTAATGTGATAAGCTGAGATGAGTTGATATTATTGGTTAGTGAGATTTCTAAAATTTTATCAGCGTAATTATTTAGAGAATTTTTTTCAATAAAACTTTTTAAATTAAAATTTTTTATCTTATCAACTTTGTTTAATAAAACTATAGTTTTATTATCAATTAGGTGATGGTCAAAACTTGGATTTTGTAAATCTATCACTAAAATTTTTAAATCAGCATTTTGCGATTTTTTCAATGCCCGATTAATTCCTTCTTGCTCAATAGGATCGCTGGTTGTTCTTATTCCTGCAGTATCAGCAATTCTGACCATTAACCCTTTTATTGATAAATGAGTTTCAATAATATCTCGGGTTGTTCCTGCTATATCAGAAACTATAGCAATTTCACTTTTAGTAAGAAAATTAATTAAAGTAGATTTTCCAGCATTAACTGAACCAAGTATAACTAGGTTTAAACCATCTTTAATTTTTTGACCAATGTAATTGTCATCAAGATGATTTTTGATTTCATTTATTAGTGTTCTTACAATTTCTTCAATTCTTAAAATTGTTGATGTTGGAATATCATCGTCAGGAAAATCAATATTTGCTTGAATCAGAGCTATTGCTTCTAAAAGCATTGTTCGCCATTTTTCGTACAAATTTCCTAATTCACCAGCAAGTTGTTTAATGGCTTGTTGATGTTGAATTTCAGTTTCACTAGCAATTAAATCTGGAATTGCTTGAGCTTGAACCAAATCAATTTTACCATTGAGAAATGCTCTTTTAGAAAATTCTCCAGGTAGGCTTAAGCGAATATTCTTTTGTTGTAAAAGAATGTGATGCAGGGTTTTAATTATAAATGGAGAGGCATGAAGATTGATCTCAACGACATCTTCTGCAGTATAACTTTTTGGTGATTTAAAATAAGTTATTAAAGCTTGATCAAGTAATTGATTATTTAAAGGGTTATATAATTTTTGAAGAAAAGTTTGGTGAGATTGCGGAATTTTTTTGCAACCTAATACCTTTAGACAATTTAATGCATCAGGTCCAGATATTCTAATAATTGCTACACCAGCTCGACTTGGCGAGGTTATTAAGGCAAAGATTGTTGACATTTGTTTATGGAAAAAGTGGATTAATTTCCAGTCCTAATTTTTCATCAAGATCAAAAATTATATTCATATTTTGAATAGCTTGTCCAGATGCACCTTTGCATAAGTTGTCAATAACGCAAGTGATGATAATTGATTTTGAGCAATTTCCTTGATTGACAGCTATCAGGCTGAAGTTGCTACCAACAACATTGTGTAAAGCGATCTCATGTTCAACTAGTTTAACAAAATATTCATCATCATAAGTTGTTGATAAGCAATTTTTAATATCATTGATAGTGATATTATCATTGGTTTTGCAATAGATAGTTGAAATTATTCCGCGATTAACCGGTAAAAGGTGAGGGGTAAACTCGATGTTAACAGTGTGGTTTTTGGCTTTAGTTAATTCTTGTTCAATTTCGCCAATATGACGGTGTTTACCAATGCTATAAGCTTTTATGGAGTTATTAATTTCACAAAATAAATTGGATGTTTTAAGATTTCTTCCTGCTCCTGAAACACCTGATTTGGAATCAATTATGATGTCATTTGCTGATATTAAATTATTTTTTAATAGAGGAATTAACGGCAATAAGGCTGAGGTTGGATAACATCCCGGACATGCCACGATTCTTGCTTTTTTAATTTTACTGCGATTAATTTCACTTAGACCATAGACTGCCTGTTTTTGCAATTCTGTAGCCAAATGGGGATGATCATACCATTTTTGGTAATTAGCGGGATTGTCATAACGAAAATCTGCTGAAAGGTCAATAATTGTAAGGTGAGAATTATTTTTATCACTTAAAATATTTTTAAAAATCTGCTGGGAAGTGCTATGCGGTAGGCATCCAAAAACAACATCAATTTTACTAAAATCTGAATTATCAATTTTTTTTAACTTGGGAAGATTAAAATTTGTTAAATGATCATAAAGTTCATGAATTTCTTGATCAGCATTACTATTGGCAATTAATTCACAAATTTCGACCAATGGATGGTTAAGAAGAAGTCTAATTAATTCAATTCCAGTGTAACCAGACGCTCCTAGAATTGCAACACGAATTTTTTTCATTTTTATTAGTTAAATTATTAATTAAAATTATTATGATCTATAAAAACCTATTTTTTATGTAAGTTAGGGTTTTTTTTTCGATAATTTTTTGGTAATTCAAATGCTCCTTGCCAAATTCCAATTTTTTTATTTTTAGCTTGCTCTTCAAGTTTATCAATTTTTTCATCACTTTCAGTAAAATTATAGACAACAGCCATTCCATTTTTAATAATTTCTTCATTAATTGATAAATTATCAAGATAGCATTTGGCAAGAAAACGATCATATTTATCTTTCTGAGCATACAAACAATCAACTTTTTTTCCACCAATTAGTTTGATAAGAAATTCCTTGCTGTTAAGTCCACAATAATATTTAATATTTTTTTTATTAAAACAAGTTTGGCTATATTCAGGTGCATCAATACCAAATAAACGAACTTCTTTTCCACTAACTCTTACTGAATCACCGTCAAGAACATAGGCTTTTCCTGAAAATTTTTCGCTAAAATTTAGATGAGATTTAACCTTTAAGTTTTCGCTTTGAGATATTGCTGAATCTTTACAGGCGATTGTAAAAGTTGTAACTATAAAGCTTAGGGCAAAAAAATAGGAAAGTCTATCTACTAAAAGTAATTTAAAAAAAAATTTAGTTTTAGACAAAAAAAATTTTGAAGTTAATATCTTTTTTATTTTTATGATAGTCATTTTTTTAACTATGAACAAGTTTTTGATAATCTTCCATTAAATCTAAGGTAGTCTTACTGGGAGTTGGATACAAATACTTATTTTCAATATTGCTAATTCTTGTAATTTCCGCAGCACTTCCAGTAATAAATACGTCTTCAGCTTTTTCAAGCTCTTCTGGCAGGATATGTCTTTCAACAACTTTAATTGCTCTTTTTTTGGCAAGTTCAATAACTGTTTGACGAGTAATACCATTTAAAAAACAATCAGCAAGTGGTGTATGAAGTTCCTTATTTTTCATTACTAAAAATAAATTTGCTCCAGTAGCTTCAGCTAAATATCCACGATAATCAAGCATTAGTGCATCATTAAATCCTTCACGCTCAACTTGATGTTTTGAAATTGTGCAGATCATATAAAGTCCTGCAGCTTTAGCATGAACAGGAGCACATTCCAAAGGAGGTCGACGATATTGAGCAAATTTAACTTTTAAACCAGCTTTTTTTGATTCTTCAGTGTAATAAGAAGGCCATTTCCAACACGCTATGGCAAAATGTATTTTATTACCTTGAGCTGAGATTGCCATTTTTTCGGAACCTCGCCAAGCAAATGCTCTAATGTATCCGTTTTCAATATTTTGTTTTTTAACTAAATCTACTTTTATGCTATCAATTTCTGAAACAGAAAATGGAATTTTAAAATCCATGATTTGTGCAGAGTTATGAAGTCTTTGCGAATGTTTAGTTGATTCAAATATTTTTTTATTATAAACTCTCTCTCCTTCAAAAACCAGCGAAGCATAATGAAGGCCATGGTTGAGAACATGAACTTTGGCATCTTGCCATTTAACAAATTCACCATTGTAAAATATTGTTCCATCGCGAAGGTCAAAAGGGATAATTTCGGTCATAAATTTTAATTAAAGGTTATAAATTATTTTTAAAAATTGGTAATTCCAAATCTTTGATTGATTTAGTGAAGATTTCGCAACCTGTTGAAGTGATTCCAATGGTATGCTCAAATTGGGCTGATAGTGATCTTTTGCCATTAATTGGATTTTTATCAGCTGTAATTATTGTCCATTCATAAAGAACTGGATCTTTATTTTTAAGAGTCTCATCTTTTTTGGCATGAAAGTTACCTTCATTGATCATAGGTTCAATGGTAAAAAACATTCCTTCTTTGAGCTCAAGTCCTTGGCCTTTTTTGCCATAATGAACAACGCTTGGTTCATCATGAAAAACTTTGCCAATGCCATGTCCACAGTAATCTCGAACTACTGAAAAACCATTTTTTTCGGCATGATTTTGGATTACAAAACCAATATCTCCTAGATGATTTCCGGGTTTTGCTTCTTCAATAGCAAGCATTAAACATTCGTATGTTGTTTGAGTAAGTTTTTGAGCTTTAACTGATGGTTTTCCAACATAATACATTCGACTGCTATCGCCGTGCCATCCATCAACAATTACTGTGACATCGATATTGATTATATCGCCATTTTTTAAAACTTGTTCAGATGGAACGCCATGACAAATTACTTCATTTACTGATGTACAAATTGACCTAGGGAAGGGATAAATAAAGTTACTTGGATGATAGCCCAAAGGAGCAGGGATAGCATTAGAATCAATAATTTTCTTATGACAAATTTGATCTAATTCAAGCGTTGTTATTCCTGCTTTGACAAATTGACCAATAAAGTCTAAAATCTCGCTGGCAAGTTTGCCGGCATTTCGCATTTTCTCAAAATCTTCGGAATTGTGAATTTTAACGGTCATTGTTAAGTAACGAAATTTTATGGAGTATTTAAAAAAAATAATTTTTAAAAAAATTTTTTAAATAATAAATAATGTAAATTAAAAAACTACTTTTTTTTTATTTTAAACTTGCATTCATAATTTTCGACTTTAACATGGGACCTGTTACATTATTTGTATTAAAAAATTATTTCACAGAATTATGGCAAGAATTACAGTTGAAGATTGCATTGAAGTTGTTCCAAACCGTTTCGAGTTATGCTTGATTGCAGGCAATAGAGCTAAAAGTATATTATCTGGTGCACCTACAAATCTTGATCGTAAAGAAAAACCAGCAGTTATTGCTCTTAGAGAGGTTGCGGAGGGAATTCTTGATATCGAAATGCAAAAAAAGAATATCGTAAAATCAATTAAAAATCGTGGTATTGTGGAGGTAGTTTCTAACAACCAACAGATTCATGATGATATCGCTGACGAAGCTGGCAATATTAGTCAAGAAGATGATCCAGATGTTAATATTGTTCTTAAAGACAGTACCTTTGTCGATGAGAATGTTGAAGTTGACGATTAAATTTTATAAAAACATTTTTTAGGGGATCGAAAAATGATCTCATCACAAGACTTGGTCGATAAAGTTAAGGTTTATTATCCTAATTTAAATGAGTCCCAGATTCATAAAGCCTATATTTTTGCCAAAAATGCACATGGAAATCAAAAAAGACATTCCGGAGATTCATATTTTTCTCATCCACTTGCAGTAGCCCAGATAGTTGCCGATCTTAAGCTTGATGAAGAATCGGTTATCACGGCTCTTTTGCATGATGTTGTTGAGGACACTTCCTTTTCGCTTAATGACATTTCAGTAAATTTTAATGAAAATATTGCCAAGATGGTTGATGGTGTTACAAAGTTAAGTAAAATGGAAAACCTTCATTCAAGTGAGAGGGTTGCGGAAAACTTTCGAAAACTAACTATGGCAATGTCTCAGGACATTAGAGTTTTGCTTGTTAAGCTTGCTGATCGTTTGCACAACATGAGAACTTTATGTTTCGTTCCAAGTCGTGAAAAAAAAATTAAAAAAGCTAATGAAAGCCTAGAAATATATGCACCACTCGCTGGAAGAATTGGTTTAAATAAAATTAAAGATGAGCTTCAAGATTTAGCTTTTGAAATTATTAATCCTCAAGCTAAAAGTAGTATTACTGAAAAGTTAAATGAGATTCGTGAAAAAAATAAAAATATTATTGATAAAATTCTTTTGAGTTTACGAGAAATTTTTGTCAAAAATAATGTTGAATGTGAAATATCTGGGAGAGAAAAAAAACCTTACTCAATCTGGATGAAAATGAAAGTTAAAAATATCGGATTTTATAGTCTTCACGATATTATGGCCTTTAGAATTGTTGTAAAAGATGTTGCTGAGTGTTATAAATCACTTGGTATTATTAATTCAAATTTCAATATGATTCCTGGTAGTTTTGATGATTATATAAGCACTCCAAAAGAAAACGGTTATCGCTCTTTACATCTCGCAGTATTGGCATTTGAAGGAAATAAAATTGAAATTCAAATACGTGATCAGCAAATGCATGAAGAATCTGAGCTAGGCGTTGCATCGCATTGGAATTACAAAGAAGATATGTCTCAAAAAAAATCTCTTGGTAAAAATATTAAAATACCTAACAAAGATCAATATCGCTGGATTAGAGAGTTAATAACTTTATTTGAAAATTCAGAAAATGCTAGTGACGTTCTTAAACATCATCAACTTAACATGCATCAAGATGAGGTTTTTTGTTTTACTCCTAATGGCGATATTTTTAATTTACCACATGGATCGACTGTAATTGATTTTGCATATGCTATTCACTCTGAAATTGGCAATACTTGTACTTCAGCTAAGGTTAATGGCATGATTACCCCATTGAGAACTAGTTTAGAAAATGGTGATCAAGTTGAGATTATTACTGGAAAAAATTCACGACCATCTCCAAATTGGCTCCAATTTGTTATTACTTCAAAAGCAAAATCAGCAATAAAAAATTTTATTCGAAATGAAAAATATCAGGAATATACAGCTTTGGGAAGTGCAATTCTTCAAAAATATTTTTCATCTAAAAATTTAGAATTTAATGAGAAATTAATTGAAAAAAAAATTAGTCATTTTAAGAAAAAAAATCTTAGCGATCTTTACTTTAAGGTTGCAGATGGATCAATTCATCGTAATGAAATATTAAAAATTGTTTACCCTGATTACATTGAGGAGGGCAGAGTTATCAACTATGCTCAACCATTGCAAAAAAAGAAAAAAAGAACCTCGTTTCATCTTCCCATAACAGGCTTAGTTGATGGAATGGCGATAAGATATGCTGGATGTTGTAATCCAATTCCAGGTGATCCGATTTTAGGGATAATTAACACTGGGACGGGAGTTACAATTCATCAAAAAACTTGTCGCAATTTAAAAAATTTTGCTTTAAATCCCCAGTTAGTTGTTGATGTTTGCTGGAAGGATGAGGATGAAAATATGCAAGGTAGCTATACTAGTCAAATTCGGGTTGTTGTAGAAAATCGCAGTGGTGCTTTAGCTGAGATTACAAGCGTTATTGCCAAGAAAAAAATTAATATAAATCATATAAAAACAACTAATCGCTGTTCAGATCTTTTTGAAGTGGTGATTGACATTAATGTTAAAAATGTTGAACATTTAGAGGAGATTTTATCAACTTTAAGAATCTCAAAAAAAACAATTCAAGTTGAAAGAATCGGGGGATATTATCAATGATTGTAAATGGATTTTTAAAAAAAAATTTACATAAAAAAATTAATGAAATAATCAATTTATTGTTAGAAAAAAAACTAAAAATTGCTTTTGCTGAATCTTGTTCAGGTGGTTTATTAGGTGCTTTGATAACAGAATTTTCAGGGGTATCAGATATATTTGATTGCTCTATAGTTTCTTATTCTAATCAATCAAAAATAGATTTCTTGGGTGTAAAAAAAAGATCGCTAGATTTGTTTGGAGCTGTAAGTGAAGAAGTAGCTTTGGAGATGGCTAATGGGCTTATTAAATTAGCGAATGTTGATATTACTGTTGCGGTTACTGGTATTGCCGGTCCAACTGGAGGAAATAATAATAAACCAGTTGGAACCGTTTATATTGCTTTAGTAACTTTAGATAAGAGTAAAGTCAAAAAATTCCAATTCAAAGGAAGTAGATCGCAAATAAGGTTTGAAACTACTTACCATGTTTTTGAGATGATTTTAGAAGAATTAAAAAACATAAGATGTTATAACAAAAAATAATATTAAAAAAACTCAAATTATGATTAATTATATTTTTAAAAAAACTCTGTTAATATCCTCGGTGTTTGTTATTTCGAGTTGTAGTTTATTTATTGTCAAAACTGTTAAAAAAACTCCTCCTAATTACGGTAACTATTGTATATTTGAGCATTCAATTAAAAATTTTAAATTAATTCCCATAGACAAGACTGACCTAGCATGCAAAAACTTTCATAAATGTAAAAGAGAATTAAAATCAAATGCTGTTAATTGTTATAATGAACTAATTTCTAAACTTGAAAACAATCAAAAAAAATCAGAGATTGAAATAAAAAATTGTCAAAAAATAATTAAATTTTTTAAAGAGTAGTTCTAATATTCAATCTTTGAAATTTGTCTCTATGGAATTTTTATTGAATCAATTATTTTTTAACTTATAAAACTAAGTTTTTCTATAATTTAAAACCTAAAAGAAATTCCTTAATTTCCATAATTTTTTTGCCTTGCCGTTGAAGGATTGTGGGCTGAATAACTCCTCTTGAGCATTGGATATGAAGGCTATTATTTAAAATTGTGGAAGGTGGGTAGTTAGTGCTAAATTTATCAATAATTTTAGCATCATAAATTTTAATTATATTATTGTTTAAGTTAAATTGAGCAGTTAGCGATCCACTTAAGCCCCTGATCTTTCTGATAATGGTTTCACAATCTTCTTGCCAGTTTATAATAGTTTCTTCTTTGGTAATTTTTGATGCATATGTAGCATCTTTATTGTTTTGATTAATAACATTAATTTGATTAAATTTGTTTGATTTAATAATTTTTAGTAATTCTGTTAATTGTTCTGCACCTATTGAAGATAATTTTAATGAAAGTGATTGATATGTTTCATCGCCATTAAGAATAACTTCTTTTCTCATTAATATGTCTCCAGTATCAAGCCCTTCATTCATTTGAATTATGTCAACAGCAGTTATTTTGTCTGCGGCAATTATGGTTCTTTGAATTGGGGCAGCACCTCGCCATCTTGGTAAAAGCGAAGGATGAATATTTATGCAACCATATTTTGGAATATCAAGTATATCCTTAGGGATTAATAACCCATAAGCTACCACAACAGCAATATCAGCATTTAAACTTTTAAATTGTTTAATTGATTCAATTTCTTTAAAATTTTTGGGATAAAAAATTGGAATATTATTATTAATTCCAATTTGGTGAATTGGTGAAATTTGAATATTTTGACCTCGTCCTGCATTTTTTGGTTCGCGTGTGTATATTCCTACAACTTCAAAATCTTTTTCTTGTAAAATTTTATTAAGAGAAGGGCAGGCAAAAAGAGCTGTCCCCATAAAAATAATTTTCATTATTGATATTATTTTATTTTATGTCTAGATGAAAAATTTTTTTTGATATGATATTAAGATTCAAAGTAATTATTATTATAGACATATTAAAAAATATCCATAAAATTACACAATAAAATTAATAGCTTAAACCTATCACATTTAAGATATTTTAATAGATCAAAATATAATTGCAATGCTACATAAATTTTTAAATTTAACTTTTTTTAAAAATAATTTTTTCAAAGATTTTATCTCAAGGGTTTTTGAAAAAATTACTTTAAAAACTTTTTCTTTTAAAAATTTTTCTTCATTATTTTTTGTTGGAATAGTTATTGCTGTTATTATATGTTCGCTTGATCTTTACACCAAAAAATATATTTTTAATTTAATTGATAACTATACAAATTTGAATTCGTTAACTAAACAAAATTATCCTGAAATAAAGGTTTTTGAATTTTTTTCATTGGTTAAGGTTTGGAATACTGGTGTAAGTTTTGGAATGTTTAGCAAGATCGAGAATAGTGAGATTATATTTGTTATAATTCAAGGAGGAATAGGTCTAGCCTTAATGTTTTGGCTTTATCAAGTAAAAAAAATATACATAGCTATTGCTCTTGGATTGGTAATCGGTGGAGCGTTTGGTAATACTGTTGATAGAGTTATGAACGGAGCGGTAGCAGACTTTTTAGATTTTTATCTTGGATCATATCATTGGCCAGCATTTAATTTAGCTGATTCAGCTATTTTTATAGGTATTATGGTTTTAATCTTTGATGAGTTTTTTATAAATAAATTTAAAAAAAATGTTTAAAATATTTCTAGCTATTTTTTTGTTTTGTTTTACAATTTCTTGTGATAAATCTAAGGATGATCCTTTAATCTTACCCCCAGATTATTCTGAAATTCCTGATTTAAATAATCCAGAAAAGCAACCTAAAGGGGTTAATATAGAAGAAGTTAATAAATTAAAAAGTTTATTACTGAAAAACGAAGAATAATCAATAATTACTTTTAGTAGTTCTTGAATATTTTATTTTTTTGTAAACCCTGAAATATCATACATTAACATAAATTTTACACATAATGATCGAAAGTATTTTTATTAAATCATCTCAAGCGCAAGAAACTGTTGGGACAGTTTCAAATAACCAAAGTCTTACTGCCGGAAGTTTTATACCTCTGATACTAATTTTTGTAGTTTTTTATTTTTTAATAATTCGTCCACAGAATAAAAAAATTAAAGAACACCAAGAATTCGTTAATAACTTAAAAATTGGTTCAAAAGTTATTACCAACAGTGGAATAATTGGTGTAATCCGAGAAATTGATAAAAAGACTAACATAATAGATATAGAAATTGCTCCAAACATAATAGTTAAAATGTTAAAAAATTATGTTACAGAATTTTCAGAAAAAAAAGACGAAAAAGAAAATAATTCACAAACAAAAAAAAATTAATCTTGAACAGTTAAATATATGCTAAATTTTTCTTGGATTAAAATCGTTTTAATTTCAGTATTTGCATTTCTATCCATTTATTTTGCCTTACCAACCTTTATTCATCACGATCAAAATAGTGCTTATGAGATTTCGGAATTTGATAAAGCTGATAAAAATTCTAACAAAATAAAGAGTTTTTTAATCAGTATATTACCTTCTAATAAGGTAAATATGGGATTGGATTTGCAAGGAGGATCTCAGTTAATGATTGAGGTTGATTTTGACTATTATTTAACTGAACAAATCAACAATCTTAACGAAGAGATAAAGAATATTTTTAATGAAAATTCTATTAGATCTATTCCGCAACTCTTCAATGATAAAATAATCTTTAATCTTAATGATAAGGAGCAAAAAAAACAAATTATAAATCTAATAAGAAAGTTAGATCGTCAAATTATTATTGATGAAGATGATGACCAATTTAAGCTTTATTATGACAATAAAGAATTGGTAGCCATGAAGCAGCGTTTAATTGTTCAATCAATTGAAATTGTCAGAAGAAGAGTCGATGAAAATGGAACTAAAGAACCTTCAATTCAAGCTCAGGGAGATAATAGAATTTTACTGCAAGTTCCTGGCATGCAAAATTCTGATGAATTAAAACAGCTTTTAGGGAAAACTGCTAAACTAACTTTTCATTTTTTAGCAACCGATCAAAATAATCTTAATCCCCAAAACTTCACAGCTTTTGATCAAAGCAAATACCCTTTAGTTCTAAAAAAAGAAGTAGTTTTAAGCGGTGATATGTTAGTTGATGCTAGCGCAACTTATCATGAGGGTCAACCTGCAGTTTTTTTTCGTTTTAATGGCATTGGTGCAAAAAAATTTGCTCAAATTACTCGAGACAATATTGGAAAAATTTTTGCTATTGTTCTGGATGGCAATGTTGTTACTGCTCCGAAAATTAATAGCACTATAACTCAAGGCTCAGGGGTAATTTCTGGAAACTTTTCAACTAAAGAAGCAAGTCAAGTTGCGCTCTTGCTGAGAGCAGGAGCTCTTCCCGCTCCTTTAAAAATTATTGAAGAAAGAACGGTAGGTCCATCTTTAGGTTTAGATTCAATTCGCAGTGGTAAAATTTCATCGGTTATGGGAATGTTTTTTGTAGGAATTTTTATGATAATTTTTTATGGTTTGTTTGGTTTTATTGCAAATATTGCGATGGTAATCAATGTGGCGATTATAATTACTACTCTTGCTTTACTTAATGCTACTTTAACTCTTCCTGGAATTGCTGGAATTGTCTTAACAATGGGAATGGCAGTAGATGCTAATGTATTAATTTTTGAAAGAATCAAAGAAGAATTGCGTGAAAAACGTTCTGTTTTTCAAGCGGTTGAAATGGGATTTGATCAAGCTTATCGAACAATAATTGACTCAAATCTTACAACCCTAATTGTAGCATTTTTTTTATTTGTTTTTGGTAATGGATCAGTCAAGGGTTTTGCAGTTACCTTATCTATTGGTATTATATCATCAATGTTTTCAGCTATTTTGTTGACTAGGATGATGATTGCAATTTGGCTTAAAAAAAATCGTCCTAAATCACTCAAATTAATCTAATGTTTTTTTGCAAAAAAAAATTTTATAAAGCCAGCAAATTACTTGTTGTTTTTGCTTTGATTCATCTTTTTTTATCTGAGAATGCCTTAGCCATCCCTTCTATCAAGACTAATGACAATAACCTACCTACAGTTTTAAAAGCAAAGATGGTAGAAGGTGACAATGAAAAAAAATTATTAATTGCCTCTGGTGATGTTGAAATTACAAAAGGAAATACTAAGCTTTATGCAGATCAAATAACTTATGATAAAAATAATAAATTAATAAATGCCATAGGTAATTTAAAAGTTAACAATCTTGAAATAGGCAATGTTTATGGTTCAAGAGCAGAATTTAAAGATGATTTTAGCAAAGGAAGTTTTTTTGATAGTAAGATTTTTTTTAATGATGGATCATATATTCATTCAAAAAGAATTGATCGTGAAACAGCAAATATAACTTCTCTTTATAACACTGTTTTTTCTTTTTGCCCAAATGAGGAGTTGGTAAATGATTATAAATCTGCTGGAAAAAAAATAGATTTTGCTTCAATTTTATCCCATAAAACAAAAATTGATCGTGATAAGCAAACTCTCAAAACCTCACATGGAATTTTCAGAATAATGAATGTTCCATTAATTTATTTTCCCTACCTAAGTACGCCATTACCTGCTAAAAAAAGAGAATCAGGCTTACTACCTATATCATATGTTAAAAATTCAAATTTTGGCTTTGGTATTAAGCTTCCATACTATTACCCAATTTCTGATAGCATGGATTTTACATTTACTCCTTTATTGTATTCTAATAACAATCAGTTTTTAATTGAAAATGCATTTCGTAATTATTCAAAATATGGAAAATATATTTTAAATTTTGAAATTGCCAACAATAGAGTTGTTAATAATGTAGATACTGTAATAGTTAATCGAACTAATCAACAATATCGCTGGCAAGTTCAAGGCAAAGGCGACTTTAATATAAATCATAATTTAGGCAGTGATTTTGATTTAAATACAATATCAGATCGAGATTATCAAAGAGATTATCATTTTAATTATTCAGCATTTACATTATCTAAAATTAATTTTGATTACATTAAAGGTCGTAATTATTATGCAGTTAAAACAATAAGATTTCAGGAGTTGGAATCAAAAAATTTAGAAAAATCTGCACCATTTATTCTTCCTCAGATACAGGCTAATGTTGAATCAAAACCATATTTTTTCAAAGAAAGATTTATTTTAAATTCTGATTTTGTTGCTTTACAAAGAGATGATGGTTTGCAATATCGAAGACTAACACTTTCGCCGCAAGCAAAGATTCCTTTTAATTTTAAAGGTAATCTTTTTGATATATCAGCAAGATTACAAAATGATTTATATTCATTAGAAAATAATTATAAATTATCAAACGTTAATAATAACCAATATAAAAGTATTGTAAATAACTATAAAACAGAATATGTGTTTAACTGGAGACTACCTGTGGTTCGTAAGTCAAAAAATAATACGATAATGTTAGAACCTATGTTCACATTAGTTTCAAGTGCGTATAAAAAAAATTTTAATACATTGCCTAACGAAGAAAGTAACAATAGTGAGTTATCTTATTCTAACCTTTTTATTGCTGATCGTTTGTCTGGAAATGATCGTAATGAAATTGGTGAAAGATTTAGCTATGGTTTGAAGAGTGCGTTTTTTAATAAATACGGCGAATTTGGTTTATTTGCAGGACAAAGTCATAGAATATCAGATGGTAAACAAGATGTTGAAATCAGAGGTTTTGCTGACAATAATAAATCAAATATAGTTGGTAAAGCATTTTATAAAGCTAAAAAATATTTTAATTTTTCTTATTTATTCCAGCTTAACGAATCAAGTTATAATAACGAGGTGAATCAATTAACATCTGGAATAAGTTTTGAAAAATTTTCACTTTTAAGTGATTATCTACTAATAAAAAAGACAATTCAAAATCCCCAAAAAAAAGAACAGTTAAGTCTTAATGTTGGGATAAACCTTGATAAAAAATGGCAAATTAAAATTTTTGCAAATCATGATTTAGCTCTTAAAAGAACTCTTCAAAGAGGAATGACCTTTACTAGAAATGGTTGCTGTACAATATTTAGCTTTTCTATTTCTGAAAATAATCCAAGCAATCTTACCAAACCACAAAAAACATTTAATTTAAATCTTTCCTTTAAAAATTTATGAGATTAAATTTGAAAATTATAAAAAGTCATATCATGATTAAAATAATGTTATGGTTTTGTTATAATTTTTTGAATGTGGCAAGGCCATATACCCCGTTAATCAGGGAATCAATTACTTAGGCTGGAAATTCTAAAACTTAAAAACAGCTTCGGTGTTAACTCTTTAAATTTTTTTTTATGATTAAATATACCTCTGACAAAACTTTTGAAACTGATGTTATAAATTCAAAGGTTCCTGTTTTGCTTGATTTTTATGCCGACTGGTGCGGACCATGTAAACAACTTTCTCCAGTTCTTGAGCAGTTAGCTACTGAAATGCAGAATAACTTAAATATTTTTAAGTGTAATGTTGATGACAATCCTGAAACTCCTTCAAAATTAATGGTTAGAGGAATTCCGTCGTTAATGATTTTTAAAGATGGTAAACTTATGGATAGCAAGGTTGGAGCTCTTCCTAAGGCTGCTCTTAATGATTGGATTAAAAAAACTTTAGCTATTTAGCCTTGACTAAATATGATTTATATCTAGATAAATTTTCTAAACATAAACTTAAAATTACTGAATATTCATATACCCATCTAAAAGATTTTTTAAGAATTAACTTTTTTGGATATAATCTGGTAATAGGAGTTGAGTTAGAATTTTATTTAACTCCCAGAAATCATAATAAAATAAACAACGATGGTGATGAAAAAAAAATTGTTCAACATATTAAAGATGATGAATTAGATAAATTTATTGATCTATGTAACGATCATTTTTTTATTAATAAAATTGGTTTAATTAAAAGAGAGCAGGGTATAAATCAGCTTGAGTTTTCGTCTTTCCCATATGATAATATCTTGGAATTATGTGAAGATCTAGATTCATTCAAAGAAAATTTATCTAATTTGGCAAATTTAAATGGATATCAGATTAGTTATAAAGCATTTCATAGTTTAGATGATTGTCCAAATTCGCTTCAATTTAATTTATCAGTACTAGATAAAAACAAAACAAATATTTTGAGAAGCTGCTCATTGTTTCAGGAATTAATATGTAATAATTTATTGGACAAAACTAACGACATCTTAATTATTCTTGCTCCATCACAACTAGATTATTTAAGATATAATAAAGAAATAAATAAAAAATTATTTAGTCTAGGTAAATATAATTCTCCTGTGAATTTAAGTATTGGAAGTAATAATAGAACCTGTGCAATTAGAATTCCTACATTTAAGAATTTTAAAGATTATCGAATTGAATACAGAGTAGCAAGTTCAAACTGTAACCACTGGCTGTCAATATCTGCTTTATTGTTAAGTTTGTGTTCTTTGCAAATTGGAATAAGTAAATATGAGCTTATTTATGGCAATGCATTTGATGAAAATTATGATCATCTAACTGAAATAATTCAGGATATTGATTCAGCAAGAGATCGTTTTTTTAATATGGATAACAATATTTTTAGGCATTTTCTTAACATTTGTAATAATGCTTAAATCTATTTTTAAAATTTTAAAAAGAATAGTCGAGTTTGATTGAAAATTTTCTAGCAAGATAATATTCAATAGATTTTCTTTCTTCGCTGTTAAGCGCTCTATTGAAAATAATTATTTCGCCAATATGACCATTGAAAAAGCTATCTGGCTGATTCATATTGTATCTTGCTCCAACGAGTATTTTATTAAAATCAAAAACCGGATTACCCTTTGAGTTTGTTCCGATATTTCCATTAATATAGGTTACATTTTTTTTACCATTAAATATTGTTGAAAGAATGTAAGGATTATTATCACCAACTCCCTTCACATTTGAATAATTGGTACCTGAGGCAATCGAGGTAAAGCTATTCTGATCGTAAAATGCCACTAAAGATCCATTTGCCATATCGTCACTGTTATTTGAATTGAATCCTGAAATTGATCCTTGGTAATGTGAGTATGATGTTCTTTTTCCAACTAAAAAAACTGAAATATTTTCGCTATTAAATTTGATTGAGGGAATTACCATATAATCATCTGTCCCATCAAATTTTAAAGCAGGTATACCATTTATTGCATTTTCAATGAATTTAGGCCTAGAATTAGCTTTTTGTAATTGAATAAAATTCTTCTTAAAAGATGAGTATGGATTATTATCCACCCAAATTGAAATATTTTTTTTATCAAGTCGTTCGCTTATTTGAAAACTTGATTCAAGTGAAGTTTCAAACCATACTAATAATCCTCTCATTGAGTTGATCGGAGAACTTCTCGTTACATTTTGTGCTGAAAGAATCCTAATATTTCTTATTAACTTATTATCTGACGATTCGTTAAGTAATAATATCCCAACTACCATCATAATTATTGATAATTCAATAACTGCAAATGCTTTCGAAGTTTTTTTCATGCCAATTAAAATTAATTTAAAAAAATTATTAGAACTAGTAATCGGTTTTTAAGAAATATAAACCACATGCTGGAGCGTTCGGACCTGATCTGTTTCGATTTTTTGCAGATAAAATATCTTTAATAAAATCGACTTGATATCTTCCAGTTCCAACGTATACTAGAGTACCAACAATATTTCTTACCATATGGTGAAGAAAAGATTTTGCACTAACTTCAATTAATATTTTACTATCAATTTTATCAATAAAAATTTTATTGATAGTTCTAATTGGAGAATTTGCTTGGCAATCTGCATCACGAAAAGAAGAAAAATCATGCGTTCCAATTAGAATTTTACTTGCTTGAATCATATCTTGAACATTGAGTTGTTTAGTAATGTGCCATGCGCGATATTTATCAATTGTTAATGGTGAATTACGATTAATTATAATGTATCGATAGTGACGCATCTTTGCATCTAACCTTGCATTAAAGTCATCATTAACTTTTTGGCATTTTATAATGCTAATATTATGATTATTTGTCCTAAAATAATGATTTAAACCTGAAATAATTTGATATGGGAAATAATTTTTATTTAAATCGAAATTAATTGTTTGTAAGAGAGCATGAACACCTGCATCGGTTCTTCCACTAACTGTTATAATTGGATCTTGATTAAAAATATTATTAATTGCTTTAAGTAGGGAATTTTCAATGGTTGGAATGTTTAAATTATTTTGTTTTTGAAATCCATGATAATTTGTTCCATCATATTCTATTTCAAGACGATATCTTTGAATTAATTGCTCCATTCTTCATACCTCATAAGATTATTATAAAATTGATTGTTTGATTTTTTAAAGGCAAAAAAAGGATTGTTATTAAAAAAATAGTTTTCGTAAATCTCCTCAATTAATTTGATAGTATTATTTATAATTTCTTGTGAGGAAATATTATTATCTACTAATTTTAATTCAAATCTATTATTAACTGATAATTTCCAATAAAATAAGTTGTTTATTTCTTCTAATTTACAAAATCCTTGTTTAATCATACCAATTGCTCCTAGTGGAAGTTGAATTTCTTTACCAGAAATTACCGATTTTATTGATGGTATTGAACCAGTTTTATAATCAACAATTGAAATTTTACCATCACTATCCTTGATAACTCGATCAATTTTGCCAATAATTCTGATATCATTTAAATTAAATTCAATTTTAAGTTCACAATAATTTTTTGAAGTTTTTAGTTCCTGATCATGAATTATAAAGTTGTTAAATATTTTATTAAACCTTGCATACCAAGTATATAAAGCTTCTTTGTTAGTAAAAAATTCCTGAAAAATTAATTTAAAATCTGTAACATTTGAATTATTATTAATGAAATTTTCTAAGGCTTTATGAACAAAACTTCCAAATTCTGCATAACTTGGTTGATAATCAATTTTTTTAATTTCATTAAGTTTTAAAATCTTTTTTAAATAAAATGAATATGGCTCGTTAATTAAGGGAGTAAATTCAGTAATAGATAATTTATTGGGAAGGTATTTTTTTTCAGGCTTAAATGATGGAATATTAATTTTGCATCGAGAAATTATTTTATTTTCATGAGAAAATTGATATTTAAATTGAAAGTTAGGTCCAATTTTTTTTAATAAAGTTAAAAATTTTAATAAAAAAGCTGATGCTATAGTTGACGAATTTGAATTATTAATTGATCTTGTTAAAACAACTTTTTTATTGCCTAAATAATTACAAAAATCAAAAGCATTTTGACTTAATTTTTTTGTCGATCTATCAATACCTAAATCAAAAAGAATTTTTTTTCCAAGCCAATTTTCTTCAACAATTTCAGGAAAATCTCCATCATTTAAACTAGGAATAATAATCATATCATAATTTAATAGCCTTGCTTCAATGTTAGAGATAATATGAGTTTTGCAATCAATAATATCATTATCGTTATATTTGAGTGTTGAGCAAATAAAATTAAATTCACTAGCATTGCTATAGCGATAATTAAAGTGTTTTAGTTTAGCAAAGAGAGTAGATATTTGATTTCCAGCATTGTTTTTTGAGAGAATTTCATGCCATTTTTCATCACTAATATTTTCAATGCTAGCTATTAAGGAATTTATAGAATTGTCGCTGGGAAGGCATTTAATAAAATTCTCAATAAATTCTTTTAAGATTTCATTATTTTGACATTTGTCTAAAATTCCTTTTATACCATGAAAATTTCTTTGTTGTCTTATTATTTCAATTTCGAATAAGTTAATTATTTGCGGATTTTTTGAAAATTTACAAAATTTATTGCGTAAGATATTAAGAAGAAGATGGGAGTTAAAATCGCTTTCAGCAAGTAATATTAAATCGTTAAGAAAACTAATTAAACTATTGTTTACTAAATTAATTTTATTGCTATTAATAAAATTTATTCCTAGTTGAGTTAAATTATGTTCGATATTCTTTGTTAAGAATTCGTTATTATTAATAATGGCTATATTATATTTATATCTAATGTTATCATTAATTATTTTAGAAATTATATCGGCTTCATTGATTTGATTTGTTGCTTCACAGTATAGAAAATTTTCTTGTAAATCTTCAATTATTTTATGAGAATTTGAATTTTTAGCAAAAAATTGCCATGACTCACTTTCGTCATCTGTTTTCATTATTTCTTTTGTAAAGTTATAGCGATGTTCATTGCTAAGAATGGTTTCATTAAATTCAATTTGTTTTATTGCAGATTTTTCATATTTTAAAAAATTTACAAGCTGATTATTTAAAAATTGTGGATGGTTCTTTTTGCGATGATCTATTGAATAAAAATTATGAAGTACAACAAATCCCTTTTTTTGATTTGCAATTGATTTAATTAAATTTCTTCCGCAATCTGTACTACCTGTTGAACCTGCAATAATAATTGGATATTCAAGTTGTTTTTGATTAAGAAAATTAGCGAATTTATTGATAATAAAATTTTGATATGATGAGTTAAAATATAGATTATTTTGAATCATTTTATTTTTTATTTCCAAATAAAAATCCTTAATAAACTCAAGAGATATTTGTCTGTGAAGAGCTAAGTTAATGTTTTCAATTTTATTAAAATTAGAAATATTAATCTGTTCAAATTCGATATCGTCAAAAATCTCTTGAAATTTTAAAGCCAATTTACAGCAATTTTCAAAATTTAATTTACCGAAAAAATTTACTTTAGCAATTTCTTCACCAACTAAAAACATAGCTTCTATCTGATCAATTTTTTTTGCCTGAGTTATTTCATGGCTTATTTTTTGGTAGTTTTCTAAATCGTTAAAAATTGCAAAATCATTTAAATTAATGTCTGAAATTGCAATAATTTTAGGGAGAATTTTACAATTGTTATTAGCTAGTATTTTTTTAAATTTTGAGCAAGCTCTTTGACTTGGCAAGATTAAGTTGAGATCTCTATTATTTGAAAAGTTTGAGTTAACCCATAACCCTAGACTTTCAAGAAAGTTATAATTACTTGAGATGTTGTAAATATTATTAAAATTATAAAACATAGAAATTTTTAAAAAAAACTTGCTTAATAAACATATAAGTTTTAACTTTTTAAAATAATAAAGCCAATATTAATTACTGTAAATTATTAAAATACTCATGTTAAGTTTTTAAGTTTATTTGCTATTGATAAGAACTTAAAATTTATAATAAGTTGGTTAGGTTTTATTTTCCCACGAATTATTCAAACTCTAAATAATATTTTTAATGAGAATTATAGTTTTAGGAGCGGGAGTTATTGGTGTTTCATCCGCATATTATCTTGCAAGTCAAGGTCATAAAGTTACTGTTTTGGAGAAAAATAATGAACCTGGTTCGGGTTGTTCTTTTGCAAATGGTTCGCAACTCAGCTATTCACATACTAAGACTTGGGCTGAAGACCTTTTTTTTTCCAAATTTGTTAAAACAGTTTTACATCCAACATCGTTTGCTTCAATAAAAAAATTTGATAAAAAAACCCTCAATTGGTTAGTAAAATTTACAAAAAATTCATCGCCAAAGAAAGCTTTGATAAATAGTCAAAACTTATACTCAATAGCCGTTTACAGTAAGGATTTAATGAAGGTTTTTTTAGATAAGGAGTCGCAACATAATTCATCTTGGTCTAATGGTAGAAATTTTAATTATAAGAAAAATGGAATACTTCATTTCTACAGAAGTAAAAAAGCATATGAAAGAGATATTTTGAATATTCAATATAATCTATTATCTGGAAATCGTCCAATAGTTTATTCTGCAAATCAATGCATAGAGCATGAGGCTAATTTGGTTAAATTGCTTGATAAAAAACAATTAGCTGGCGGAATATTGTATCCTGAAGATGCAAGTGCAGATAGCTATTTATTCACTAAAAATTTAGCGAAATTATGTGAGGAAAAGTATGGGGTTGAATTTGTTTACAATGT
The DNA here is from genome assembly GCA_014190355.1 of Alphaproteobacteria bacterium. Lineage (GTDB taxonomy): Bacteria > Pseudomonadota > Alphaproteobacteria > Rickettsiales > UBA1997 > CAILUF01. Next base: position 19,440 of record BJGH01000001.1, on the reverse strand, counting down.
TGAGGTAAAAAATTTGTTAAACAATTATCAAAAAATTACTGGAATTAATACTCAGGACAAAGTTTATATCGCTGATGCCTATGTTTATGCCTTAGGAGCTCTATCTAATAAAATGTTATCCGGAATAAATGTTAATACTGATGTATTGCCGGTAAAAGGATACAGTTTATCAATTAATTGCAATGAGGAATATATAGCTCCCACAAGCTGTCTAACAGATGTTGAAAAAAGAATTGTTTACAGCAGAATCGGTAATGTTTTTAGGGTTGGAGGTGTAGCAGAATTTGCATCAACTGATATTCATAAAAATTCATATTCTAAACCAATAAAATTTTTAAAAAATAATTTATTGTCAACTTTTAGTAATTTTGGAGATATTGACAGTTGTAAACATTGGTCTGGTTTTCGCCCACTTCGTCCAAATTCGATACCATTAATTTGTAATTCAAAAAAATATCCCAATCTTTACTTAAATACTGGTCATGGTTCATTAGGTTGGACTTTGTCTCTTGCATCAGGAAAAATACTGAGTGATTTAATTAATAATCACACTAGTCCAGCTTTTGATTTTTTGAATAATGAACTTAATTAAGTTAATATTTTTATTAAAAATCTTTAAAAGTAATTTTATTATCAAAGTTATTTTTATAAATTTGTGAATACTTCTTTACATCGCGAGCCAGATGAAGTGATCCACAAATTATAACCCTACATGGTTTATCTGCTTGTTCTTTACTTATATATTTTAAAGCATCAATTAGATCCTCAAAACCTTGGATTTGATCATAATATTTCTTGGCAATGTTGCATATTATTTGAGGATCCTCGGCATAAGGTTCACCATTTACTCTAACGGCAATTAATCTGGCAGTATCCTGAAATTTATTAATAAAACCCTCTTTACATTTGCCTCTACTAAATCCACAAATTATGTAATTTTTTAAAGTACTATCTTGTTCTTTAAGCCATTGATTTAGGCATGTTGCTCCCCCTTCGTTATGTGCTCCATCAATCCATAATTCGCTTGCTTTATTCTCAAAAATTTTATTTAAATTGTTGTTAATTTTTTCAAGTCTGCTAGGCCATTGAACAGTTTGAATTGCCTTACGAATTGCTGATTCGCTTAAGTTGAAGTTTTTAAGGGCTAGTGCACAAGTTATAGCTGTTGCAAAATTGATATATTGGTGATTACCAAGAAGAGCTGGTTTTGCAAGATTTTCAAAAAAAATATCTGCAAAAAAATAATCAAACTCTTTGGTAATTGGATCCATTCTTACAGTGTAGTCCTCATCAAAAAAATAGCTTTCAATATTTTGATCAGCAGTTATAATTTTAATTAAGTTATTTGCTTCTTGGCATTGAGATGAAACAATTAATGGCACTTTTTGTCGTATTATCATAACTTTTTCAAGGGCAATTTTAGCGATGGTATCGCCAAGATATTCGGTATGGTCAAAAGAAATTGGAGTAATTACGGTAGCAATTTTATTTTCAACAATATTGGTCGAATCAATTCTTCCTCCCATCCCGCATTCAAGCACTACAACGTCAGCTGGAATTTTACTGAACGCTAAAAATGCTCCGATAGTAAAACTTTCCATAAAAGTTAGATTAACATTTTCACTAGCTAATCTGGTTTCTTCAAGAACTTCATATAAAAAATTATCAGATATTTTTTCACCAGAAAGAACAATTCTTTCATTGCAATGATGAAGATGAGGCGAGGTGTATAAATGAGCTTTATATCCAGAACATTGAAAAATTTTTGCAATTAATGATGATGTTGATCCTTTGCCATTAGTTCCAGCAATATGGATAGTTGGAGGCATTTTATGATGAGGATTATTAAGTCTTTTTAAAACCACATTCATTCTTTCAAACACGGTTTCAAAATCAACTTGTCTTCTTCCAAGAGTTGCAGGAATTGGCCAATGAGGTAAATAAACCATTTCTAATTAAAATTATTCGATTAAGATTTTTTTTAATCATATTAATTAAAAAGAAAAATAATTGAAAAGAATTTTTTTAACTTTAGCCAATCTTTCATTACTTATTTTTTTGGTATGTTTTACCAAGAAAACATCAATGGCTCAGTTTATCGCTGACCATAAATTTACAAATAAAAAATTGATATATTTAATTGATGGTTATAGCAATTTTTCTGCGATAAGTTCTAATCAATCAAGCGAATATAACAATAAAATCCTCGCTGATAATTTAACTGAAAACAAAATTAATAACTTTAGCTTTGGAAATGATACTCAGATTTTTTTTAAATCAGGTTATAAATTTAAAAATGATAATAAAATTGGTTTAGTTCTTAAAACAGAATTTAATTATTCTACAAATAAAATCAAGGAAAGTCCTAATATTGATCAGGCTTTTATTTATTCGCAAAGTAACATCGGAAGGTTTGAATTTGGTAATTATCAAGCGGTTAATCAAAAAATGAAATTTGGACCAGCACGAATTGCAAGGGGTTCTGGAGGTATTAATGGTAAATATTTGCAATATGTAAATTTTCCGATGCTAGCAAGTCCTACAAACAGTTCTAGTCCTGGATGCAATCAATTTGGCAATGGATCATGTTTAAATTTAAAAATGCCTAGATTTATTACTCTTGCCCAATCGCCAATCGGACATGGTGGATATGCTAAAGGTTTTTATCAAAGAACAGTAAATAATAATTTTGATTCATCCAATTCTGGTTATTCAGCATTCAGCCGATCAAATTTTCGTTCTTTTAAAGATGATAGTTACGAAGGTTTTGAAGATGCTTTAAAGTTAAATTATTATTCCCCAAAAATAAATGGTTTTCAATATGGTCTGAGTTATGCTTATGATTCTAATCTTAATGGCTTAAGTGCAAACACTGCTCATGATATTGATGACATTCATTTAAAAAATATTTTGGCAATTGGCTTAAATTATTCTGAAGATTTTGATAATTTTTCATTGGCAATATCTTCAACTGCTGAGAAAGCTCAAATTGAAAACTCGGCAAGTAAGATAGCGGTTGAGAGAAAGGATTTGTTTGCTTATGATTTTGGGTTAATTTTAAGTTATTTTGGTTTTAAGATTGCAGGATCTTATGGCAACTGGTTGAAGTCATTGCAAGCAAAAAATGGCGTTTATTCTTGCCAATACAACTCTAGTCTTGATTTATCTTTACAAGACTGCTCGACTTTAGAAAAGAAATATAAAAATCCATCTTATTACACTTTAGGTCTTTCATATCAGTTCGGTCCATTCTTTGCAAGTTTAACTAATCTTAAAAGTAATTTTCAAAAGAACTATTACCAAGCTACTTCATTTGGTATAGATTATAAATATTCAAAAAATCTTACACCATATCTTGAAATTACAAATTTTAATTTTAAAGTAAATCAACCAATTGCAAGCAATTTAATTAATCAAACAAGTCTTGACAATCAAGCTTCGCAATTTAAAAACAATAGTGGTAATATTTTTTTAATCGGATTTTTATATAGTTTTTAAATATGAGTAGCATTGCAGCACTAGATTCATTTATGTTACCTTTAAAACAGATCTTAGATAGAGATGGTGTTAACGAAGTTTCAATTAATCGACCTCATGAAGTCTGGGTTGAGTTAAAGGGCGATATGATTAAGGAAGATTTACCTTCTTTTGATATTGATCACCTAAAATCATTAGGAAGACTTGTTGCTCAAGCTACTGAACAAAGATTAAGTGAAGAAGAGCCATTATTATCAGCTACATTACCTAATGGGTTTCGTATTCAAATTGTTTTTCCTCCTGCCTGTGAACAAGGTTGTGTTATTATTTCAATTCGTAAACCATCAGTTTTAAAATGGACCCTTGAGGACTACGATAAAATGGGAATGTTTGATTCAACCTCAGTTGGAGAAATTGAAGATAAAAATTCATTAATACTAACCAAACTTTTGCAGTTGAATCGGATTAAGGAATTTCTTCAAAGATCAGTTTTATATAAAAAAAATATTATTATTTCAGGAGGAACATCAACAGGAAAAACAACCTTTACCAATGCAGTAATTAGATCAATTCCTTTCGAAGAGCGATTAATAACTGTAGAGGATGCTCGAGAAATTGATTTATCTTCGCATCCAAATCGTGTTCATTTAATAGCTTCAAAAGGCGGACAAGGAAGATCGAAAGTTACAACTCAGGATTTAATTGAAGCTTGTTTACGTCTTCGTCCAGAACGAATTATTGTTGGTGAATTAAGGGGAACAGAAGCTTTTTCATTTTTAAGAGCAATAAATACTGGACATCCTGGGTCAATCTCAACTTTACACGCCGATACTCCTTTAATGGCAATCGAGCAATTGAAAATGATGGTTATGCAAGCCGGTCTTGGTATGACACCATCAGAGATTGTTTCATATATCCGCAACGTTGTTGACGTTATTGTTCAGTTAAAAAGAGGTAACAAGGGAAGAAGATTTATTTCTGAAGTATATTTTAGACCTTTGCATGATCCTAACTTCAACAAAAAGAAAGATTAACAAAATATGATTAAATCTAATTTTTTCAAGAAAAAAAAAGAATATTTAACTATTGCTAGCATAATTGCAATAACTAACGCAAAGATAACTAAAGATATTGATTTATCATTAAAAGTTTTAGATATTAATATTCTAGAGAATGCATCGTCAAATCAAATTTCTTTTTTATCATCGTCAAATTATCTTGATAAGCTTGTCGATACCAAAGCAGGTATTTGTTTAATCGAAGAAAAATATTCTCAACGATTACCACATCATGTAATTGGCTTGTTTACCGCTAATCCTTATTTTGCTTATTCACAAATTTCCAGCGAATTTTATGAAGAAATTATTCCAGAATTTTCAAATCAAAATATTCATTCATCAGTGGTAATTGGTAAAAATACCCGTATTGCCAATAATGCTTATATTGGAAAAAATGTTAAGATTGGTGATAATTGCCTTATTTATCCAAATGTTACTATAATGGATGGCTGTTCAATTGGAGATAATTGCACAATTCACAGCAATTCTTCCTTGAGTTTTTGTGAAATAAAAAATAACTGCATAATTCATCAAGGGGTGAGAATAGGGCAAGATGGTTTTGGTTTTGCTCATGATAAAGGAATAAATCATAAAATTATTCAACTTGGCATAGTTAAGATTGGTAATGATGTTGAAATCGGAGCAAATACTTGCATTGATCGTGGAGCCATTGAAAACACTGAAATAGCTGATCAAGTTAAGATAGATAATCTTTGTCAAATTGCTCATAATGTGAAAATAGGTCAAGGAACAGTTATGGCAGGTTGCAGTGCAATTGCAGGAAGTACAATTGTTGGTAAATATGTCCAGATTGCAGGAGGATGTTGCGTAGGAGGTCATATTGTTGTTGGCGATATGGCTAAAATTGCTGGAATGAGTGGTGTTATGAGAGATGTTGCAAGTAAAGAGATTGTTGCTGGTTCTCCAGCCATTCCAATAAAAAAATGGCATCGCATTAATGCTCAATTAATTGCTTCAACACAAAAAAAATAGATTATGAGTAAGTTTATTATTATGATGGCTTTATCATTCATCATAACGCAAATTATTCATATTTTATTTAGCGAAGATAAGTCTGGTCAAAAAACCTATGAAGAATTTACTTTCAAAGTAATTTTACAACAAGGTGTTATTGGATGTATTTCGCAAGATTCATTTGATGAAGTTCAAAAATTATATCAACAGAAACGCAACAGTGAAATAAAGAAATATCTTACTGAGAAAAAATGTTATATTTTTGCTAAAGATGAAGAGTTTCAAGGTTTAGAAAATTACTGCAATGAAGATAGTAAACATTTCGATAATCATATGTTTTCTTCAAAAAGATTTCTTCTAAGTAAAATCATTCTTCCATGCTATGGATTTAGAAATTATGAAAATTAAAATTGTAAAAAAATTTGATAAAATTTTTAAAAAAAATATAAAATCATAATTTCAATTAAAAGAATTTGCAGTTAAATGAAATCAAGGATTATTGTTAAATATATTATCTTTGAACTAAAGCTAATAATTTTAGTTAGTTAATCATTTTTGTAAGCGAATTTAAAACTTATTTTCTTTTAACACCAAGAAGTTCTAAGTCTGCATCAACCATCATTTTTACTAATTCTTTAAAATTAACTTTTGGTTTCCAGCCCAATTTTGCCCTTGCTTTTGATGCATCACCGATAAGTAAATCGACTTCAGCAGGGCGAAAATATTTTTCACTAATTTCAACATATTTTTTCCAATCTAATCCAGCATATCCAAATGCTTCATCTAGAAAATCTTTAATAGAATATGTTTCACCAGTGGCAATTACATAGTCATCAGCTTTGTCTTGTTGAAGCATTAACCACATGGCTTCAACATAATCACCAGCAAATCCCCAGTCTCTTTTAGCATCGAGATTTCCTAAAAATAATTTATCAGTTTTTTTAGCAATGATTTCAGCAAGAGTATGAGTTATCTTTCTTGTTACAAAAGTAATTCCTCGACGAGGAGATTCATGGTTAAAGAGAATACCGCTACAAGCAAACATATTGTAGCTTTCACGAAAATTTACAGTTAACCAATGGCTGTAGAGCTTAGCGCAGGCATACGGACTTCTTGGATAAAATGGAGTCGATTCGGTTTGGGGAATGGCTTGAACTTTTCCAAACATTTCGCTTGAAGAAGCTTGATAGAATTTGGTATTAATTCTTGTATCACGAATTGCATCAAGAATTCTACAAGTTCCTGTAGCATCAATGTCAGATGTATATTCAGGGATATCAAAACTAACCTTAACATGGCTTTGTGCTCCAAGATTGTAAATTTCATCTGGAACAATTTTTTCAAGTAATCTTGATATTGATGATGAGTCTGAAAGATCACCGTAATGAAGAAAAAGTTTTTTATTAATTATTTCATTATCATTAAAAAGATGATCAATTCTCCCAGTATTGAAACTGCTTGATCTTCTGATTATTCCATGAACTTGATAGTTTTTGGCAAGAAGAAGCTCAGTAAGATATGAGCCATCTTGACCTGTTATACCTGAAATTAATGCTTTTTTCATTGAAAATTATGTTATGTTTAAGATAAAATATTTAGATAATTTATAATTGCTTGATAATTCTTAAAAAATAATTTTTTACTTCGAATAATAATTTTTATTTTTTTAAAAAAACTATCAGCATATTTTAACTGGACTGCAATTGATTCAAGCCTTTGTTTTTTTGAATTAAGACTTGATTGATTTAATCCAGTATCGCGATTAATTACTGCTTCAATATTAACAGGAAAAAACAAATATTTCTTCTTGCTGGTTGATATTGCAACATTAAGTTCATAATCCATGCTATAATAATTATGTTCATTAAATTTAAAATTGTCAAATATTGATTTTTTATAGTAAAATGCTTCACCGCTAACAATAGGACAAAATTTTATTAAATTACGAAATGTTATTGGATAATTGCATCCCAAGTTAAATGAGTAGCTATTGCCAACGCAATAGTTATTAAAGTATATTACATCAAATTTATCAGTAATTTGGAGGTAGTAACTAAGTTTTTTAAAGAAGTCTTTATGCAAAATATCGTCACAACCTAAAAAACCTATTAATTCACCGCTAACATATTTTAGCGCAATGTTTCTAGCGTTTGATATTCCGGTATCTCGCTCTTTAATCCATTTAATTTGAGTTGGATTTTGAAGAGCATATTTTTTGATAATTTCATGAGATCTATCTTTAGAAATTCCGTCAACAATTAATAATTCTTTATCATCGTATTCCTGTTCTAAAAAGGAATTAATGGCTTGATCAAGAAATGATTCGCCATTAAAGACAGTCATTATTATTGAAATTTTCACAGAATTTTTTAAATTGTTTGAAATAACTAAATTTAATTGTAAAGATTGAGTCTAATTTGCAAGCATTTTTTCAACAATATTGATAGGCAATAGGATAAAATATTGACCTTTGCTCGCCATATAAAAAGCATTTTCTTCAGCTTCTTTACCGTTGCCAAAGAAAATATCTCCTCGAACAGATCCATTGATAGCTGAACCAGTGTCCTGTGCAACCATTAATTTATTGAAATCTTCTTGATCTCCATTACTTTTTTTAAGTTTAGTTTCAACCCATAGTAATGAGCCGTAAGGAATTATTTCATCATCAATTGCAATTGATCTGTTAGCAGTTAAAGGAACGCTTTGCGCTCCTATTACATATTCACCATCAAATACTCTAAAAAATGTATAGGCATTGTTTATATTCATTATATCATCTGCTTCATCTGGATTTTCTTTAAGCCATTCTCTTACTCCAGCTGAATTTGTTTTTGATCGAGGAATTAATTTTCTTTCTAGCATGTTATTAGCAATTGGAATAAATGGTTGATTGTTTCTTCCGGCATAAGATAATCTAACTTCTCTACCATCATTCATTTTGACTCGCATAGAGCCCTGAATATGAGCAAAAAATAAATCAACCTTGTCATCAACATAAAGTATTTCCAATTTTTTATTACTTAGACCTCCATTTTCAATTTCTGCTCGCGTAAGATATTCTTCATTAGCTAAAAGATTTTTTGGTTTGCTATAGACTGGATATTTATATTTTTCAGTTTTATTTTTACTTCCATTAAGGGTTGCTTCATAATAACCAGTGAATATCCCTTGCGAATTACCATTTTTGCCTTGAACTAAAAAAGGACGAAACCAATTTTCAAAGAAATTTTTAGTTTGTTTTGAACCAAGGTTTCTTAAAACTTCGGCAATCTCGCAAACATCTCTAAAATCTCCAGCAGTAATATTTCCTAATTGACCTGCAACAACAATGTTTTGATTCATTTTTGCGAATTTACGACATGAGTGACTAAAAGCCCTTAAAGCTTCAATATGATCATCTTCATTCCAATTATCTAAATCAGAAAAATTGACTTCTTTTAATTTTAAATTACTCTTAGCCTTAATAGTAACTTTTTTGGAAAATAAACAACTTGTTGTTAACAAAAGAGAAAGTATAAGAATTGAACGAAAAAACATAGTTCTGAAGAGTTAAGTTTAAAATAATAAAATATTTATTTCAAATTTATAGAAATTATAATTTATTAAAGCAAAAGAAATTTAATTTTTTTTAAATTTTGTATCTATGAAATTAAATTTTTCTATTATTTTTTATATTTTTTTATATTTCTTCAAAAAAAAATTTTGTAATTTTTAACATTTAAATTCTTTTAATTATGATTCTTCGATGTGGAATTGTTGGACTACCAAATGTTGGTAAATCTACACTTTTTAATGCCTTAACCCAAACTGCTAGTGCACAAGCTGCAAATTATCCATTTTGTACTATTGAACCAAATATCGGCAGAGTTAATGTTCCAGATGATAGATTATCAAAATTAGCAAAAATTGCTGGATCAGCGCAAATAATTGCTAATCAAATAGAATTTGTTGACATAGCAGGTTTGGTTAGAGGAGCAAGTAAAGGGGAAGGATTAGGAAATCAATTTTTATCTCATATTCGTGAAGTTGATGCAATTATCAATGTGGTAAGATGTTTTGAAGATGAAAATATAACGCATGTTGAAAATAATGTCGATCCAATTCGTGATATTGAATTAATTCAGCTTGAGTTAATTTTTGCAGATTTGGATAGTCTTGAAAAAAGAATACCTAATTTAGAAAAAAAATTAAAAACCGAAAAAGAAATTGCAATCCAAATTGATATGGCCAAACGGGTTTTAGAAGTATTGAAAAATGGTCATAGCGCAAGAATGACAGAAATTAAAAATGCTGACGAAGAGAAGATTTTAAAAAATCTTCAATTGATTACCTTTAAGCCTCAGATGTTTGTTTGTAATCTCAAAGAAAACGAATTACAGGGCAATAAATATTCGCAAATGGTTGAAGAATTTGCTAAAAAAAATAATTTCCAAGTCTTAAATATTTGCGCTCAAATTGAAGCAGAGGTTGCTAGTCTTGAATCTTTAGAAGAGAAAACAGAATTTTTAAAAGCTGTTGGATTGCAAGAGACTGGTTTATCGCAAATTATTCGCCAAGCATTTAGTCTACTTGAACTAATTTCATTTTTTACAGTTGGTCCTAAAGAATGTCACGCCTGGACTGTAAAGAAGGGATCAAATGCTCCAAAATCGGCAGGTGTTATTCATACTGATTTTGAAAAAGGATTTATTCGTGCTGAAACTATAGCCTATGATGATTACATATCTTTAAACGGAGAAGAAGGTGCAAAAAATGCTGGAAAAATGCGCTTGGAAGGAAAAGATTATATTACTCAGGATGGTGATGTTTTTCATTTTCGTTTTAATAACTAATCGTTAATTATCTGTTTAAAAATCTATTGGTTTTTGCAAATAATAAAAATAAATATTTGTTAATTTATTAAATTTTAATTGGATAAAATACTAGCTGAACTTGAGCTTTGAAGATATTTTTTTTCAGGTGAAATGAAGTGTTGTGTCATCTATTTTAAGATTTAAAAACAGCTTTTATAAAGCAATCTTTACCAAGTAATCTTTTTTAATAAATCGGGAATCACCACCACACAAACCCAAGCGTGTGCGTCATATTCACAATCATTTATAAATAAAAAATGGTGTTTTTTTATTCTGACGCATTCCCGATAAATTTAATTATAAAAATATTAAAAATTATATTTCAACTAAAACTATTGAAAAATTTATTAATTCACTAAAAGTAAATAAATTGTTATTATTTATTTAACAACATCGCGAGATTTTATTATATTTTTCATGAATTCTTTGGCGAAGAAATTGTTTTTTACTTAGAACTTTAGAAGAGCGGTAATGAAGATGATGATTTTGATGATATTTTTGTAAATAATTTTCGTATGCAAACTCTCCATTAACATGACTTAACCAATTCAAAAAAATTTTTTTTAAAAAATTAAAATTTTTTAAAAATATCTGCATTATTTTTTTCATAAAAATGTTTTTTAAAAAATATCTTTGAAATATTTAAAGTTTTTATATAAAGCATTAATAATTATAATCCATAATATTAACAGAAAAAATAATGCCAAAGAGCTTACTAAATATTGATTAAAAATAATTTGCTTAGCTTTAATAATTTCAAAATTATCAATAATTAATCCAGATTCTAAACGCATTTGCCATAATTTAGCCATGGCAAGAAAGCCAATTTTATTTTCCGCATTAAAAACTTTATTTAACACTGCAAAGGTAGTGTTAAAGGTTACAAAAATTAAGGGGAGAGCGGTTATCAAAGCATGTTTTTTATTTTTTTTAACTAATATAACGGTTGCTAAAGTTAAGGCAATACAAGCGAGCATTTGATTAGACATGCCAAATAATGGCCAAAGAATATTTATTCCTCCATTCGGATCAATTACTCCAACATATAAAAAGTATCCCCAACATAACACTACAAATCCACTTGAAAAAATTGTCGCAAATCGTGATTTACCAAATTTAATGCTTGGAAATTTGCAAAGATCTTCAAACATAAATCTGGCAACTCTTGTTCCTGCGTCAAGAGTTGTTAAAATAAATATTGCTTCAAACATTATCGCAAAATGATACCACATTGCTAACATTGAGCTTCCAAAAGCTGACGATAAAATTTTGGCCATACCTACTGCTAGTGATGGCGCTCCACCTGTTCGAGAATACAAACTATTCTCACCCATTTGCAAAGCTAAATCAATCATATCTTGATGATTGAGATTAAATCCAATTGTTTTAAGGGTTGCAACTGGATCAACTCCCAAAGTTGCACTTGAGGTATTAATCGCAAAAAAAATCGCTGGATCTAAAACACAAGCGGTAATTAATGCCATCATTGCAACAAAACCTTCTAAAAGCATACTGCCATATCCAACTAATCTGATATCACGCTCATCATTAATAATTTTTGGAGTAGTTCCAGATGCAACTAGAGAGTGAAATCCTGAAATTGCTCCGCAACCAATGGTAATAAATAAAAATGGAAAAATCTTACCGCTGAAAATTAAACCTTCGCCATTTACAAATTGGCTAACAGCAGGCATTTGCATCTGAGGATGAAATATTAGTAAGGCAATTGCCATTAAGGAGATTGTTCCAATTTTTAAAAAAGACGATAAATAATCTCGAGGTGCAAGTAAAAGCCATACTGGAAGAACTGCAGCTAAAAAACCATAACCAATAATTATAAAGGCAATTAGTTTTGGTTGTTGATCAAACAATAAAGATAAAGTAGGGTGATGATGGATTATTTTTCCTCCATACACTGCTAATAAAAATAAACTAAATCCAACTATACTTGCTTCAAGAACTCCACTTGGTCTAAAGCAATAAAGATAAATTCCAACCATCATGGCAATCGGAATAGTCATAAGAACAGTAAAGCTTCCCCACGGGCTATGAGCTAATGCCTTGACAACTATCAATCCCAACACTGAGATTAAAATTGTAATGATGGCAAATGTTCCAAGTAATGCACAAAATCCTGCAACTTTGCCAATTTCATCCTCAATCATTTGGCCAAGTGATTTTGCGTCTCTTCGCATTGAGGCAAATAAAATAATCATGTCTTGAACTGCTCCTGCTAAAACTGAACCAATAACAATCCAGAGAGTTCCAGGTAAATAGCCAAACTGAGCTGCTAAGGTTGGACCAATCAACGGACCAGGTCCAGCAATTGCTGCAAAATGATGTCCAAAAACAATCCAACGATTAGTTGGAACAAAATCTTTGCCATCATTAATCTTGTGTGCAGGTGTGGAGTGTCGACCATCAATAAATAAAACTCTTGAGGCAATCCATGCACTATAAAAGCGATAACCTATTAACTGACAACAGATTGTAGCCAAAATAAACCATATTGACGAAATTTTTTCTCCACGAATAACAGCGATTCCTCCAAGGCAAGATGCTCCAATAATTCCGATAAATATCCAAAAACACGAATTAAAAATTTTTTTTTTCATTATTGAAAAGTTATTGTTGTTTTTTTTAAAAAAATAAAAAATATTGTTTATCAGAATTATAAAAAAATTTTAAAAAAATTCAAATAGTTATTTTAATAAAATAAAATTTAATGACCGAAAAAACCCTTTCAATACTTGGCGTTATAAAAAAGAAATTAGATAATCTCGATCGCAATACTAAAAATAAAGTTGCACTTGATTTATCAAGCGAGTTTGACTATGTTGTCCCTGCGAAAAAAAATTCTAATGTTTCTCTAAATTCTGATCAAAACTCTGCAAATTCTGCAGAAAACAACTCTACAAATAATCAAAATCAAGAAAATAAAATTAATGAATATAGTCTTGGAGATCTTGATCCTAAAGCTCAGGAAGTAAATCAAACTAAGACAAATAATCAAGAAGCAAAACCGCAAGAAGGTTCTGCAAATACCTCTAACAAAAACACTGAAGCAAATAATAAAAAAGATGATAAACTTGATATTGCCTTAACAAATTTTGATGAAGAATTAGAATCAATAATTGAAGAATATGAAGATGAATTAAGTGATGCTGATTTAGATGGTGGAAGTGCTATGAACTCTATTTTTAATATTACTTTAAGAGAAGTTGTGAAAAAAGATGATAATGATCTTGAGGGTAATGACTTAAGCTTTTCAGAAAATAATGATAGTATTAGTTTTGATTTTAATTCAATTGCAGTTGACAGCAAAATTGAAGAAAATCCCTCGAGTAATTTGAATGTTAATAATTTTAATAATAATATTTCCAGTAACTCTTCTTTAGAGACTAGTAATGAATTTATTTTTGATAACGATATGAAAGAAGCAGAGCAAAAACTTTTTGGGGATTCTTCAATTATTAATCAACCCAAAGTTCCTTATCAACCTAGAGCTTCTAATTCTCAATCAAATAATAATGAAACTTTATCAACTAATAATCATCTGCAGCTTAACAACGATTTAAATGCTGATAATTTTAATTTACAAGATACCCAACATAATGATTTTTTAAATTCAAACATATCACCGCAAGATAACAAAAATAACCAAAATTTACCTTTAAAAAATAATTTATCCCAAGATCAAAATATCAAAAGTGATAATAACGATCTTGATTTCAATCTAAATTTTAGCCACGATAATTCTTTTGATCTTAACTTTGGTGATAATTTTGATCATGATTCACAACCAAGTTCATTATCAATTTCTGTTGATGACCTTGAAAAAAATCCTAGTGATATAAATCATGATAATTCAAATGCTGAGAAATTATCTTCACCAATGAGTTTAGCTGATGAAAATGATCTTAAAAAACAAAAAATAATCAGTGAATTTGAAAAAGAAATTATTCAAGACAGTATGAATGTTGTAAAGCAAGAAAACAATATCAGTAATTCTAATCGAATGCTCTCAGCCCTTAGAGGAAACACCGGTATTAGTGGTAGTCTTGAATCAATTTCGCAAATTACTGATAATCAAAAAAATCTTAAAAATTTGATCAATAAAAATTCTAATGATCAACATGATTTGAGTGACCTTGAGCTAGCAGAATCAAAAAATAAAAATTCTAATGATCAACATGATTTGAGTGACCTTGAGCTAGCAGAATCAAAAAATAAAAATTCTAATGATCAACATGATTTGAGTGACCTTGAGCTAGCAGAATCAAAAATTTTTAATAATAATAATATTTTTGATAATAAAGAAGAAATCATTAATAGCCCTGTTAGTGAAGATTCAAAATTAAGTATAGCTAAAAATCAATTTGATGATAATATTGCAAATACATTCAACAATGATTTGTCACAAAATAGTTTATTTAATGAGCCAAATCAATTAGCAAATAACATTACTCAAGATAGTCAAAACTCATCACCAATTTTAAGGCAAAATACTGCAACTTCAAATTTTGCTCCAAAAGAAAATTCGCAGGAAAATATACAAAAAACCAATCCTCAATTAGCAAATTTTATTAGTGATTTAGAGCATCATGCAGATAATGATCAAGATCATCTATCGCAATTTATTAATCATCAAGACAATTCGCAAAATAATAATTTTTCAAATATTGGCAATCAGCATATTATCGATCATGATTCTGATATCAATCATCAAGCTGATTCGCAAATAGATCGCAATCAACATAATTTGCAAAATACCAATTTAAATTATCAACCACAAGTTTCTAAGCCATTGGTTAATGAAGATGTGATTATACAATCAGCTACTTCAGTTCAGCAGTTATTAAATGCCAAAACCTTGATGTCAGGAATTAATAATTTTATGCAATCACCTTACCCATTAGAAATTGCTATTCAATTGATGGAACCAAAATTAGAACAATGGTTAAATGAAAATCTTAGCCAGATAGTTGAAAAGGTAGTTCGAGATGAAATCAAAAGAATCATGCCAAAATAACGATTTTTTTTAAAATTTTTTTAGTGCTTGAAGATCTATAAACAAATTTAAATTATTTTAAATTTTTATTAATATTTCTTAAGCTATTATTTTTTTCTTAAGCGTTGTAATTAGCTGTAAATAAATTTAAAGAAGTTTCTATTTTATCTAATGCTTCCAAGATATTCTCTTTGTTGGCAATAAGAGGAGGTAAAATTCTAATAACATTATCAGATGCAGGAACTGTTAAAAATTTTTGAGAAATGAAAGCTTTGACAATTTGAGCATGTTCAATTTTGTCGTTAATTTTAACTCCGATCATATAACCCAAACCTCTGATTTCTTTGATAAGATTTGGGAATTTATCCTTAATTTTATTTAATTCTTTTATAAAAAATTCACCGTTAATTTTAACCTGCTGTAAAAAACCATCGCTAGTTATTTGTTCTAAAACACTATTGGCAACAGCCATAGCCAAAGGGTTACCACCATATGTTGTTCCATGAACACCATAGGTCATAGCTTGACCAAATTCTTTTTTTGCCAGACATCCCCCAAGAGGAAAACCTCCAGCAATTCCTTTAGCAGTTGAAATAATATCAGGTTCAACTTGATAATATTCGTAAGCATATAAATAACCAGTTCTACCATTACCACATTGCACTTCATCAAATGCTAAAATTAGCTGATTTTCATCGCATAATTTTCTTAAATCTTGAATAAATTTTTTATCGGCAACTTTAATTCCTTCTTCCCCTTGGATTGGCTCGATAAGAATTCCAGCTGTTTGAGAATTTATAGCATTTTTTACTGCATCAATATTGCCAAACTCAACATTATCAAAACCTTGCAGGGCAGGTTCAAAACCTTCGAGATATTTCTGTTTTGCTGAAGCTGAGATTGTAGCAATAGTTCGTCCATGAAATGCTCCTTTGAAAGTAATGATTCGATGCTTGGCAATTTGCTTGGTATAAAAATAGCGACGTATCATTTTTATAACACATTCAACTGCTTCAGCTCCTGAATTGCAAAAGAAAACATAATCAAAGATCTTAGTATTTTCAATTAATTTTTCTGCGTAATTGTTTAATTCTTTGTTACTAAAAATATTAGAGACATGCCATAATTTTTGAGCTTGATTGGCAATAGCTTCAACCATTTTGGGATGGCAATGACCAAGTGAATTAACAGCAATCCCTGAAGTAAAATCTAAATATTTTTCATTTTTATCATCAAAAAGATAAACCCCTGATCCTTTTACAAAATTTAGATCGAATCTTTTATGAACAGGAAGGAGTTTATTGGAAGTTGTCATTGTCAAAAAAATATTTTACTTTAAATTAATTTGCAAATTAGCAATTTTTTAACTAAGCTAACAAGGTAATTTTTTAAAATAATAATTAAAAAAAATTATTTATTGTTAGCTATTTATAATTAAATTATTATAAATTATAACCTTAAAATTATTTAAAATTTTTTAGCAAATTTTTTTACTTAATTTTTTCTAGATTTACTAAGGTTAGCTCTAGTGTTAAAACCTTATTAATTTTATTCAACAAATTTCAATAATAAAGTTTTTTTTTGTGATATTAGACTCTTTTGAAACCAAGGAAAAAATTCTTATAAAATTCCTTAAAATTGCTGAAATTGAAGGTTGGAACGACCATGCCTTGCTTTTAACATTTCAAGAATTACAAATTGATGAAAAATATCTGCCAATAATTTTTGAAGACAATATCTTGTCTCTTAATCAATTTCATATCGATTATTTTAATCAAAAATATGCAGAACATATCGCCAATAATGTTGATTTAACTGATAAAAAACTTTCTGAAAAAATTAAAATTTTAACTTTTGAAAGATTTGCTATCGAGAAAAATAATCAACTAGCCTTGCAAAGATTATTAAATTTTTATCTCAATCCTAAAAATATTTCTAAATATCATTTAAGCTCAAAACCTGCATTAATTGGCTTAAATAATGCTTTCAAAATTAGTGATTTAATCTGGAAACTTGCTAGTGATCAGTCAACTGATTTTAATTATTATACTAAAAGATTGATTCTATCGAAAATTCTAATGCGCTGTTTTTTAGTTTTTATCAAAGATGATGAAAACTTGATTAAAACCTCTAACATCATAGATTCAGAACTTAAAAAAGTTTTATCATTTACCAAATTTAAATATCAAATTCTTAGCAGTTTTGATAATCTTGAGGAAAAAATTGATCACTATATTCACAATGAAAAAGGTCAAATAAAAAGCCCAAAAGAAATTTTTAAATCACTGCCTTTTATCCGTTTATTAAAATTTTAAAAAATTATGTCAGCTTTTAATTTCATAGATTTAGCATTTTTATTTTTTACTTTTATTTTTGTTTTAACTGCAGTATTTCGGGGATTAATAAAAGAAGTATTTGCCTTTTCCAACTGGATAATTTCATTTATACTTTCATATCTATTAGCTCCTTATCTAGGTGAGTTTATGAAGAGTTATGTTAAAACCAAAATTATTGCTGATTTATCAGCTCGAGGATTAATTTTTTTGGTAGTATTTCTAACTATCGCTTTATCAACTTCTGGTTTAGTAAAATCACTTCGTGAAGCTACTCCTAAAACAATAGATCGCACACTTGGTGCAGTTTTTGCAGTATTCAAAACTCTAATTATTTTTGGTTGTGTTTATTCAATTTATGCTAATATGTACGGATTTTTATTAGGCAATAAATTAAACACCAAGGAAAATATTGAACATCCAAAAGTATTTCTTGAAGCTAAATCTTTTCACATGATTCAAAGCTGGGGAGAATTTGTTGATCCGGCCGTTAAATTATTTTTTGATGCCATAGCTAAAAATATTGAATTTGCTATTATTAAATCAATGAGTTTTGAAGATAAAATTAATCAAGCAATTGAAGATAAATCTCTTGATCCCGATAAGCTTGATGATGTTATCAATCAAGTTGGTAATCCCGAAGATTTATCAAAATTAAAAGATCAAATTGAATCTGGATATCAACCCAAAGACATCGATAAAATCAATAATTTAATTGAAAATATTGATAAGAAATAATCACTTGCAAAAAAATTTTTTTTACCCATCCTTGATTAAATTAATTTTTAATTAAAAGCTTAATCAAGCTTTTAAATTTTATTAATTCAATTTAATTAATATGTTTCGACTTACAGGTAAAAACGCTCTAATTACCGGAGCAACAGGAGGAATTGGTAGAGCAATTGCTTTCAATCTCGCTAAACAAGGTGCACAAATCATTATTTCGGCAACAAAAGAAGAAAAATTACAAGAATTAGCCAAAGAAATTTTTGAAAAAACTCAGCGTGAAGTTAAATATATTGCTTGCGATTTAGCAGATAGTTCTGCAGTTGATGCATTATTTGATAAAGCTGAAGAGATTGTTTCGCAAGTTGATATAATGGTTTGCAATGCAGGAATCACTAAAGATAACCTAATTTTACGGATGAAAAATGAGGATTTTCAGCATGTTATCGATGTTAATTTAAAATCAACTTTTATCCTTAATCGTAATGCCATTAAAAAAATGATGAAAAGAAAATATGGCAGAATTATCAATATTTCTTCAGTTGTTGCTAGCACTGGCAATCCAGGGCAATCAAATTATGTTGCTTCAAAAGCAGGCATGATTGGCATGTCAAAATCAATGGCTCAAGAAGTTGCAAGTCGTGGAATTACTATTAATTGCATAGCTCCAGGATTCATTACTAGCCCAATGACTGATATTCTTACTGAGCATCAAAAATCAGCAATTCTCACTAAAATTCCTGCAGCGCGAATGGGAAGCGCTGATGAAATTGCTTATGCTGTGGCATTTTTAGCAAGCGAAGAATCATCATATATTACCGGCAACACCTTGCATGTTAACGGTGGAATGTTTATGAATTAAATTTTTTATAAAATAATTTTTTAACTATTGAATTACCAAAAAAAATTCTTAAATAATTATTTAATTATAAAATCTTAAAAATAGTTAAAACCTGTTAAATAATAAAATTTATGGCAAATATTCACAAAACTAAAGTAGCAATCAT